>CAKTTY010000010.1 GCA_934617065.1 uncultured Eggerthellaceae bacterium | reverse complement strand
AGCTCGACGGACTCCTTGCTGTACATGCGAACTCCAATCCGGACCCTCCAAGGTCCAACTTTTCGTCCGCATCCCCATCCGCGATTGAGGAACTCGTGACAATCCCTAATCGCAAAAAAGTTGCAATCCGAGCCGATTTTTTGTTTTTGGTTCGTGGGTCAGCCTCGGGACGGTTCTGGGGGGGGCGGGTTACCCAACCGCTTTGCCTTAGCACCTGCCCACAGAAACTGCGCAAGACGGCGCTGGGGGGTACCCGACCGCTCTCTAAATTACGGGCGCATGCTCTGGTTTAGGATTCGGGTCGTCTCTTCGTTGGCGCATTCCTTAATTGTTTTGGTGCGTGCTCTCAATCTGAAATTTGACTCGCTGATTTTCAGCCTGGTGTTGCTTTGTTTGCGTTCTGCTTTTGACGTGTCGCCGATTCGCGAATTCGCTCTGCTCTTCGGTTCGGCATGCGGGTTCTCATATTCTGGTGCGCTATCATAGCGGGACACATTATTTCGTTTGAAAGGCTTGTTCATGGCTGAATATATTGAAGGAAAGCGTCCGGTACTGGAAGCTTTGAAGGTGGGCGTTCCCGTTAAGCGCCTGTATGTCGCTGAAGGACTGAAGGGCGACAAGGCGGTCGACGAAGTGGTTCGTCGTGCTCACAAAATGAAGATTTCGGTGAAGCAGATCAAGCGCCATGAAATGGACGAGCGTTCTGAACGTGGTTCCCATCAGGGGCTTATGCTGGAAACTGGCTCATATCAGTATTCTAATGTGAGTGAAATCGTTATCGCTGCCAACAAGCGCGCTGAAGCCAATGACGGCAAGGCGCTTATTGTGGTGCTCGACCATATCACCGATGCGGGCAACCTGGGCGCTATCGCTCGTTCGGCAGAGGTGGTGGGCGCATCGGGCATCATTATTCCCAATAAGCGCTCGGCCCATGTAACTGCAGCAACGTACAAAAGCTCTGCCGGCGCGGTTTCCCATATCAAAATCGCCCAGGTTAGCAACATTGCGCAAACCATCGAAAACCTGAAAAAGGAAAACTTCTGGGTTGCCGGCGCTTCCGAAAAGGCGCAGCAGTGCATTTGGGATTCACCCCTGGCGGGCCGCTTGGTGCTGGTAATGGGCAACGAAGGCGAGGGCCTTGCTCGTCTTACCCAGGAACGCTGCGATTTCTTGGTTTCTTTGCCCCAGGCAGGAGAGGTTGGCTCTTTGAATGTGGCTCAGGCTTCTACTGCCTGCATGTACGAGTGGATGAGGCAATGTAGGGGATAGCCGAGAGTCGGCATCCCGCCTCTTCTCTGCCTGCTTTATGCCTGCGTCGGAGCTCTGCTTGTAGCGGTCCCAACGCGGAGCTTCGTTTTGCGTGCAGGGCGGATATCAATTTATCCCATAAACGTGTTATTCCGACCTTAGTTTGAATCGAGCGGTTCTCATGGCTAAAAAACGTAACAAGCTTCTTATCGTCGACGGGTACAACGTGCTGCGAAGCGGTCAGCGCTATGTGCACATGAGGCGTGAAGAAGACTACACCCACGAAACGTTCAACAAGGTTCGCGAGGCGTTGATCAGCGACGTTGCGGCTTTTGCGGGTACTGAGTACAAGGCGATTATCGTTTTTGATGGCGCCGATAACCCTGAATCGGCAGGTAAAACTGAGCGTATCGGCGGTGTGAAGGTGGTCTTTTCGCCCTATGGCTCTTCTGCCGATAAGGTCATTGAGAAAATCGCATATGATGCGCGCGAAAACCGTTTGGAGGTGATGGTGGTAACCTCTGATGCCACTATCCAGGATACGGTGTTTGGCGGCGGCGTCGATCGCATGAGCGCCAATGGTTTCAGCCTTGAAATGGAGGATTTGGGCGACGAAGCCAAGCGCGATCGTACCCTTGAAGTGCATCGTCGTTCCACGGTTGCAGACAGGATCAACCCCGATACCTTGGCGAAGCTCAAGGCTTTGCGCGACGGGAAGTAACCGGATAAAGGGATACTTGCATTTGTTCGGGCCCCAAGAGATCCGGGGCCTTGCGTTAACCCAGATGAGCTTCTGTCGGGGCGGCAAAAGGGACCTATGCTTACCAAAGCGAGCTCCAGTCACTGTTTAGGCGATTGGAGCTCGCTTTTTTGCGTTTGGCTTGTCCTTATTAATTTTTATTGCAGCAACCCCGATGGATCTGTTGTTTGCCCGATTAGTTTTTTATAAGTTTCAACTGGAATTATTACTGAATGCAATGACTTCGATCTATAGCTTTGCCGTTGCTAACCTATAATGGGTTCATTGGTTTGTGATTCTCCGGGTGCTGTATGCGCACCAGGGGCGCTATGCGTGCAATGTTCACGCGAAAAAGCCGCCCGGGGAGGGGGAAAGGAGATCCAATGAAACCACTTAAGGGAATCAAGGTCGTCGATCTTACTACGTACATGGCAACGCCTGCGACTGGTCGTGTATTGGGCGAATGGGGCGCCGACGTCATTAAAGTCGAGGCAGCCAAGGGTGATCCGCTGCGCGTAACCCAGGCGGCGGTATTCAACATGCCCATGTCGGACGAAGAGAACCTCGCTTTCGATATGTGCAACTTGAACAAGCGCTTTATTTCTCTGAACCTGAAGAGCGAAACGGGCGCTGAGGTTATGGACAAGCTCCTCGCTGATGCCGACGTGTTCCTGACCAACACCCGTACGAAGTCCCTGAAGAAAATGGGTCTCGACTGGGAAACCCTGCATGCAAAATATCCGAAGCTCATCATGGCTCACGGCTTGGGCTACGGCAAGAAGGGTCCCGAAAAGGACGATCCCGGCTTTGACGTAACCTGTTACATGGCTCGTGGCGGCGTATTCGGCACTACGGTAAACCGCGGCGATTCCCCGATGATCCCCACCAACGGCTATGGCGACCTTCAGGCTTCTATGTTCCTTGCTGCTGGCGTTTGCGCTGCAATTATCGGGCGTAACCAGACCGGCGAAGGCGAGTACGTAACGTGCGCACTGCAGCATGCTGCTATCTATGCTTTGATGACGGGCATGATCTCTGCTCAGTATGGCAATCCGTACCCCAAGAGCCGTCTTGAGGTTATCTGCCCCTTCAACAACGTCTACACCGCAGGTGACGGCAAGTCCATCGCCATGTGCGACCCTGAATACGATCGCGACTACGACAAGATCATGGGTCTTATCGGCCGCGAAGACCTTATCGGCTCTGAGCGCTTGAACAACTGCAACAAGATGAACGCCGATGGCTTGAACGCTGAAGTGGTTGGTATTCTGGATGAGGCTCTGGCAAAGATGACCGCTGCCGAAGCCCTGAAGATCTTCAAGGATGCAGGCATTCCTTGCGAGTTGTGCCAGACTCCGCTCGATGTCTATGAAGACCAGAACGCTCTGGTGAACGATTATCTGGTTAAGATCAAGTATCCCGAGGCAGAGCGCTGGGTTCCCACTCCTCCCATTCAGTTCGAGTCCGAGGAAGCTCCCAACTATACGCCTTCCGATAAGCTGGGCAGCGCAACCGAGGAAATCATGCGTGATTTGGGCTATACCGACGAGCAGATCAAGGCCGCAGAGGCAGACGGCTCCGTTTCCGGCCCCATCGATCTCGATGTTTTGGCAGGCAAATAACGCCGCGTAGCCAATTCGCTATCAAAAAATGCCGAGTCCGCAAAAGCGGCTCGGCATTTTTTCTTTGCGCGAACGGGGCTGACGGCTAAGACTCACCCCCGCAAAGAGGGGGAGCTATCCGCCGACCGACCTACAGCATTTCGATGAATGCAGCGATACGGGTATCGATCTGGCCCTGGTCGTTGGGAGCGTAGTCGGTTTCGATTTTCATATAGGGCATGCCCATCTCGTCCATCTTGCGGCGCATAAGCTCGCTTTCCACGTTGAAGGTGTGACAGGCGGTGAGCACCACGTCAATGACGCCATCTACCTTGTATTTGCGGCACATCTCTGCGGTATTGTCCATGCGGCCGGAATTCGGCGTCATGACCGAGCAGTTGATGTCAAGGTAGCGCTGAGCAAGCGCGCCCATGATGTCCTCGGCTTCAGGGTCGACCATGGCTTTCTGCGTGCGTTCGCCGCCGCAGTCGTCCAAGGCAACGATAACGCCGCCGTTCTTTTCGACGCTCATGCCAACTTTCTGGATAACGCCGTTAGAGGGGCAACCGGTAAGCAAGATGCGTTTTGCCGTTGCGGGCACTGGGCGCTCGCCGGCTTCGTAAGCGCCCTTGCGCTCCTCGACGAGTTTTTCAACATTGTCGACAAAAGCGTTCACGTCGAAGTTGAAGGTGTTTTGCGCAAGCGTGGTCATCATTTCGACGCCCCACATGGCAGGAGGCTCGTTCATCTGCAACTCGTACATCTCGCAGATGCCCTTGCGAAGACGATTGCGTACACGGGTGGCATCGCGCAGCATTTCATTGGTGATCTCGATATCGTAACGTCGCTCGAGTTCTTCCTTGAGAGCAACGCATTCCTCGCGCCATACGCGAGGAGCCCATTCGACATTGCGGGCATGCGGAAGGTTCATGACGTGGACGTCTTTGATGTCGTTGAGGAGCTCGTACATCTTCTTTTTGCCGTCGCATGTGGTTTCGCCGATGATCAGGTCGGCAAAGTACGTAAAGGGGCAGTGTTCGCTTACGGCAAATCCGTAGGTGCCTTTAATAAGCGGACAGATGTTTTTCGGGAGATGCTCTTCTGCTGCCGCATCGCAGGCGTTGTTCATGCCACAGAGGGCAACGGCGCTTGCTCCAGCTGCATCGGCGATTTCAAGCGGGCTGTAAGAGCATAGATAGCCTACAAGCTTGCCACCATTTTCCTTGAATGCTTTTACGCCCATGAATCCATTGCGGTGGGCCTCGTCGAGCTCATCGAATTTTGAGGGCAAGTCGATTGGTGCAGTCATGGGGGATTCCTTTCTTCGGGTGCTGCAGAATGCTCGTTCTACGGCAGGGCTGCTTTGTCCATTGTTTGTTGTTTAGTGATGCGGAAGCGCAACGTCGTGAACGCTTTCGTAGGGGACGCCGAGGCTCTGGGCGGCATCTACGATGCGTTGCTTTTCCGCTAGGGGTGCTCGCCAGGCGTATCCGCATCCTGCGGTTATGCTGCGGGGGATGGGGATCAGGCGCTCGGGCAGGCCTTGCTCTTTGCAGAAGCTTTCAAAACCCAGTGCGTCGCCGGTAGTGCGAAACGCAAACACGGCAGAATCGGGTTCGGCTTGCTCGGAAGCGGCTTGGGCCGCCGCCCTTCCCGCTGCGGCGCCTGCCGCTAGGCCTTGTGCGTGCATCGACATGTCTTTTTCGCTGATGCTGGTAGGCGCTGCGGGCGCGGTTTTCGGCGTGGGCTTGGCGTCTTCAGGGACGCATAAGGCCGCTCCGATGGCACCGGCGAACCGTGCTTCTGGGCAGGTTAGGATGCTGCCTTCAAGGTGCGCTCCAAGGCGTTCAGCAACATAGGCGTTATCGCAGAGGCCGCCGGTCAGCACATATTCGTTGTTAGCACTCTTGAACACCAAGGGCTTTACCTTCGCCACGACGCTCTCCACTATTCCGTTGCAGATGTCTTCTCGTGCGGCGCCTTGGCCAATGAGGCTAATGATCTCGCTCTCAGCGAATACCGTGCACATGGAGCTGATGCTGGTAGGCGCCCCTTTCTTTGCGAGTTCGGAAAGCTCATCTTGCGTTAGGCCCAAACGATTCGCCATGACCTCCAGGAACTTTCCCGTTCCCGCCGAGCATTTGTCGTTCATGCGGAAGTCCTGAACCCTGCCATTTTTCAGTAGAATCGATTTCGTGTCCTGTCCGCCGATGTCGATCACCGTGCAATCGGGGCCGAACAGATAACCTGCTCCTTTTCCATGGCAGGTGATTTCCGTTACGGTTTTATCGGCGAAGGGAACAGAGATGCGCCCGTAACCAGTAGCTACGTATACGCATTCTTCTTTCGGAAACCCTTCTTCGGCAAGCCTTTGCAGCACGGTGTTGGCGGCTTCGACGGAGCTGTAGCCCGTTGGGATAACCAGGGTGTAGAGAAGCTGAGAGTCCTTAAGAACTGCAGCTTTGGTTGCGGTGGATCCGATATCTATTCCTACGCGATAGGTCATGACTGCGCCTTGATTACTCGATTCGTGACAGGGTGCGCGAAGTAATTGGCCATACGGTCTTCTTTCTACGGGCTGTTGCCCATAAAGGTTCGGGGCAACGGATTCGGGAAACAGGAAAATGACCCAGGCCGCAGAAGCCTTGGGCGGGTATGCATCGAGCGGAAGGCGCGAGCGCCGTTGGTGCAGAAAACGCGCGATGGTATGGATAAGGAAGGCACGCGCGCAGAATGGTGCTTTCCCGTAACTGTAATACTAGATCTTGGCTAGGATATCTTGATTGGGCGTCGGCGAGTACGTAAGTGGAACCATCGGTCGGCAGGGCAGTTCGCCTCTAATCGCAAATTACAAGCGCTCGGCAAGGAATGTGTCTTCTTTCTCCATTTTGTTGCACGTATTAATAAGGCTGCTATACTGCAAAGGCTGTTTTAATACACATGCGTGAAGGACTTGCGTTCGCTAGTGGCCGCCACGGCGGTTGCGAACAAAGGAATGATCTCGCGCAGAGGCACAACGAATGGAGAAAGAATGTCCAAGATTACTGTACAGACCCTGCTCGACGCAGGCACCCACTTCGGTCATCAGACCCGTCGCTGGAACCCCAAGATGAAGCCCTTCATCTTCGGCAACCGTGGCGACATCTACATCATCGACCTCAAGGAGACCATGTACGGTCTCGACGCTGCTTACACTGCAGTTTCCCGTTGCGCTGAAAAGGGCGGCACGGTTCTGTTCGTAGGCACCAAGAAGCAGGCTCAGGAATCTGTTGCTGAAGCTGCTAACCGTTGCGGCATGCCTTACGTAAACGCTCGTTGGCTCGGCGGTATGCTCACCAACTTCACCACCATCCGCTCTCGCGTTCAGCGCATGGAAGAGCTCGAGGCTATGGAAGCTGACGGCCGCATGGAGCTTCTGCCCAAGAAGGAGCAGATCCTGCTGAAGAAGGAACTCGCTAAGCTGCAGACCAACCTCAACGGTATCCGCAACATGAAGAAGACCCCTGACATGATCTTCATCATCGACACCAACCGTGAGCAGATCGCTATCCACGAGTCCCACCGCCTCAACATCCCCGTTGTTGGCACGCTCGACACCAACTGCGATCCCGACGACGTTGATTTCGGCATCCCCGCAAACGACGACGCAATCCGCTCCGTTCGCCTGCTCGCAGAGTTCGTTGCTGATGCTGTTATCGCTGGCACTGGCGCTCCTGTCACCGTTGAGGACATGACCGCAGAGCCTGCAGCTGAAGCTGCTGCAGAGGCAACCCCTGCTGAATAAGCACTAAACGAATCCATTGCAATTTCTCCCTCGCCCGTCTAGTGGGCGAGGGCTCTATCTGAAAGGAATTACCATGGCAGAAATCACCGCAGCACTCGTTAAGGAACTCCGCGAGATGACCGGCGCTGGCATGATGGAATGCAAGAAGGCTCTGGTTGAGGCTGAAGGCGAACTCGAAAAGGCCGTAGACGTGCTCCGCACCCGTGGTCTCGCTGCTGTTGCCAAGAAGGCTGGCCGCGCAACCGACGAAGGCACCGTTCTGGCTCTCGTTTCCGAGTGCGGCCATGATGGCGCTCTCGTAGAGCTCAACTGCGAAACCGACTTCGTAGGCATGAACGAAAAGTTCCATGCATATGCAGAGAAGATTGCTAAGGCCGTCCTCGCTAACAAGCCTGCCGACCTCGAGGCTCTCAAGGCTTCCGAAATTGAAGGCGAAACCGTAGAGGCTGTCGTAACCGACGCTATCCACACCCTGGGCGAAAACATCCAGCTTTCCCGCTTTGCTTTCGCTGAGCAGCCCGAAGGCGCTGTTGCTTCCTACATTCATGGCGGCGGCAAGATCGGCGTTCTGGTTGAGTTCAAGCTGGGCGACGCTTCCTTCGCAACCAACGACGACTTCAAGAAGTACGGCCGCGACGTTGCTATGCAGGTTGCTGCTGCAAGCCCCGTATCCGCAACCCGCGAATCGGTAGATCCCGCAGTTGTTGAGCACGAGATGAGCATCTACAAGGCACAGGCTGCAGAGTCCGGCAAGCCCGAGAACATCCAGGAAAAGATCGCTACCGGTCGTATGGAGAAGTTCTACAAGGAGAACTGCCTCACCGAGCAGGCTTTCGTTAAGAATCCCGATCAGTCTGTAAACGAGTACACGGCTGAGGTTGCCAAGGCTCTTGGCACCACCATCGAGATCGTTTCCTTCACCCGCTTCATGCTGGGCGAGTAAGCGAACTTAACAACGCTTTTTCTGCAAGCCCTTCCAGAGATTTGGGGTAAAACCCTTCTCTGGGAGGGCTTGTCTGCATAATAGGGCTATAAATAGAGTAGGCATGCTTTGTTTCGATTTGGCATGGGTATGAAGAATCCGCATCAAGTAGATTGGGTGCATGAGATATGTCCGAAGAAGTAATTATTGCGCGTGAAACCGAAAACGTTTCAGGTACGGTACAGATCAGCGGTGCTAAGAACTCCGCGTTGAAGCTCATTGCGGCAACAATGTTGGGCCAAGGCAAGAGCACACTCCACAATATTCCCCATATCTCCGATATCGAGATCATGAACGACGTAATTCGCAGCTTGGGCGCAACGGTTGAATGGGATGGCCATTCGCTCATCATCGATACCGAGCATGCTGAAGGCCACGATACCCCCTATGAACTTGTTTCGAAGATGCGCGCTAGCATCTCTGTGCTAGGTCCGCTTGTGGGTCGCTTTGGTTGCGCACGTGTTGCAATGCCGGGCGGCTGTAAAATCGGTGCCCGTAAAATCGATATGCATCTTAAGGTGCTCGAGGCTATGGGTGTTGAATTCGAAAACAGCCACGGCTACCTTTACGCTTCCACCCCCAACGGGTTGCATTCTGCCGATGTATTGCTCGAGTTCCCGAGCGTTGGCGCTACTGAAAACATGCTTATGGCTTCCGTGGTTGCTCCTGGCACGTCAGTTATCGACAATGCTGCGCGTGAGCCTGAAATCGTCGACCTCGCCAATATGCTGAATGCCATGGGCGCTCATGTGGAGGGCGCGGGTACGCCTACCATCACGGTAAAGGGCGTTGCTCTCTCCGAGATGCATCCTTGCGAGCACACTACGGTGGGCGACCGCATTGAGGCAGGCACGTTCCTAACAGCGGGTGCGCTGCTCGGCGGTCCCGTTACTGTTCAGGGGATAGATCCGTCTTATTTGCGCATGGCGCTTATGAAGCTCGAGCATATGGGATGCGATATCTCCACTACGGAAGATTCCATCACTGTTTCGCGTACCCAGCTTCTCCGTGCTACTGACATTCAGACGCTTCCTCACCCTGGGTTCCCCACCGATCTTCAGGCTCAGTTCATGCTTTTGGCCTCTTTTGCCGAGGGCAACTCCGTCATTTCTGAAAATATCTTCGAAAATCGCTTCATGTTTGCCAGCGAGCTCAACCGTATGGGATCCCGTATTGCGGTTGAGGGCCATCATGCATTGGTCCAAGGCGTCAGCAAGCTTGAGGGCGCTCCTGTTTCCTCGCCTGACTTGCGTGGCGGTGCCGCTCTGGTAATTGCTGGCCTCGCAGCAGAAGGCGAAACAGTTGTGCATGACATTCACCATATCGATCGCGGCTACGAAGACTACGTTGGTAAACTGCATGCCATCGGTGCAAACGTCGAACGCAAAACGCTGTAGGTAGGTGCGATGGCAATAAGGAACAACAAGGGAATGCATGGTGGCAGCTCGGGCCGTCGCCGTTCCTCGTCTCGAAATAAAGCCGACTGGTCTTCGTCGGTAATTGGATCTCACGCGTCAGGTTCTCGCGGGCCTCAGCCTCAACGCCGAGCCTCTGCCCATTCGCGCCGTTCTCGTACCTCAGCGGTGCCGAGCCGCCGAACTGGCGAAGTGCGTCAGATCCATATCCAATCGCGCTCGGTTGATGAACGCACGTCGCGTCGAAAAGTGGGTCAGTCGCGAACCGAAAGCTTTATGCGCCACCGCGACAATGTAAGCCGCATCACGTTGATCATCGGCATCATCCTGATTGTGGTCATCGCGCTGAATCTCGGTACATGCGCCTATCGCAATTCGCTTTCTTCCTCGATGGCGCTTGACGACAGCAGCGTATCCAGCGCGCTCGTTTCGGCAAAGAACGATGAGCCCACTTATACGCTGCTTGCTGGCCTTAACGGAAGCGGCGAAAACGAGTGCGCCAGCTACTTGGCTGTTTTGCGCGTGGATTACCAGAACAACACGGTTTCATTGTTGAATATACCCAGCAATATTGCCGTCACCTATTCCGATGCCGACTCCAAGGGGACTATGCTGCGAGATGCTCCCCATATCAAGGATGAGGGCGAACTGGTAAAGCAGGTCTCTTCGCTTATTGGCCAGGACATCAATCACTATGTAAGGATTACGGGCGAAGACTTTGCCTCGCTTATTGATTCCCTTGGCGGGTTAAACGTTAACGTGGAGCAATATGTCGATGATCCAACGGTGGGAACTGCAGTGCTCGACCCCGGTCAGCAGACCTTAAACGGAGAGCAGGCACTCGTTTATGTAAGTGCCAAAAACTACACCGACGGATACGGCCAGCGTGCCAATGTTCAAAATCAGGTATTTACTGCGTTCGTGCAGGCTCTTGAAGACAAGGGCGGTCTCGATTTCGCCATGAGCGCAGACGATATCGCTGGCAAGATTAAAACGGATATGAGCTACGACGAAATCGGCAAGATTGCCTCGTTGTTCCCGAATGCAACGTTCTATTCGAATACGGTGCCGGGAAGTCAGTCCGTTTCGGGCGACAAGGTTTCCTGGTCGGTAGCCTCTTCTTCGTTCTCTCAGATTTGCGATCAGTTTAAGAGCGGCCAGAACATGGATACCTCCGTAGATACCAGCGGTGTTAACAAGAGCTCGGTTTCCATTGTGGTTCTGAATGGCGCAGGCGCTGATGGTTACAGTGCGCAGGCGGCTCAGATTCTTACCAATGCTGGCTATACCATCAAAGATACGGGTAACGCAGAATCGTTCGTGTACGACGAAACCTTGGTAATCTACCGCTCCGACGACGACAAGCTTGCCGCCGAGGCTATCGTCCAGGATCTTGGAACAGGACGCGCTGTTGCTGCAGGCGTGTATTACAACCTCTCGACCAATATCCAAGTGGTAGTTGGCAAAGACTGGACCAGCCATGTTTGATCCAGTTGCCTATATCAATGAACCGCGTTGGCGAAGCATGAGCTTGGGCCTTGAACGGATCGAAGAACTGTTGGCCAAGCTGGGAAATCCGCAGGATGCCCTTCGTTTTGTGCATGTTGCGGGCACTAACGGCAAAGGTTCAACCTGTTCGTTCGTCTCAAGCATCCTGAAAGAGTCGGGCTATAAGGTCGGCTTGTTCACCAGTCCCTATATTGAGCGTTTCGAAGAGCGCATCCGAATCAATGGCGAAAACATCTCCCTGCAGCGTCTTTCAGAGGTAACGCTGAGGGTAAAGGATGCGGCAGAGGCTATGGCTAGTCATCCGACTGAATTCGAGCTTATGACGGCTGTGGCTTTCACGTATTTTGCCGAAGAGGAGTGCGACATTGTCGTTGCGGAGGTCGGTTTGGGTGGAAGGCTTGATTCCACCAACGTTATCCGCACGGCTGAGGTTTGCGTGTTTGCTCCCATTTCCTACGATCATTGCGCGCTTCTGGGAAGCACGCTCTACCAGATTGCAGGCGAGAAGGCGGGCATCCTGAAGGCGGGCGTTCCTGCAGTGAGCGCGCCTCAAGAGCAAGAGGCCCAACGTCGCTTGAATGAAGAAGCAGATCGTTGTGCGACATCCATTCGCTACGTTGATGCTGCGTCTATTGTTGGCGATACTTCCGATTTCTCGTACGGCGGGTTCAGCCATTTGTCTGTTCAGCTGCAAGGATCGTTCCAGCGCATCAATGCGGCGGTAGCTTTGGAAGCGTGTAAGGTACTTGTTCAGCGCGGTTGGAGCATCGACGAGCGGGCGATGCGGAACGGTTTGTCTCGAGCTTCTTGGGCGGGTCGCTTTGAGTTTCTGCGCCACAGTCCCGATGTCCTTATAGATGGTGCTCACAACATCCATGCCGTGCGTGCTCTCAGTTCCGAGCTAGCATCTCGCTACGACCAGGGGAGCGTGGTGTTTTGCATGGGCGTTATGGCCGACAAAGACTATGCGGAAATGTTGAAGCTGTTGGTTCCATTGGCCAAAGCGTTTGTGTGCTACCGCCCCGATAACCCCCGTGCGCTTTCGGAATCCGATTTGGCGGATGCGGTTCAAATTGCGGTAGGAAACCATCCTGTGGAAGTGGTGGCGGCTTCTACGCCTCATAGTGCGGTAGGGCATGCCCTTGAGTTTTCCGAGGGTAGTTTGCCCATTTGCTTCTGCGGCAGCCTCTATGGAATCGCTTCCATCAAAAAGGCTTGGCATCACTTCGAGAACACCAGGTAGTGAACCTGTGCGCATTTGATGGTCAAAGTTCCTGTTGGATGGCAGCGGCATTGCGTGGGTTATACTAACCACTGTTGAAGTATCCCGAAAGGGCTTGGGCGGCGCCAAGTTCTGAACCTGGTCAGGTCCGGGAGGAAGCAGCCATAAGGGGCCTCTGACGAGCGCCCGGGCCTTTTCGGGATACTTGGTTTCGCCGATCAATTTGATCGGCGAAACGTGTATATGGGCGCATTTGCAACAATCAAGACGAAGGATCGCATGGAAATCATCAATTTTATTCTGGGCTTGCTTCACGATCCGCGTGGCGCAATTGCTGGCTGGATCGTAACGCTGGGTGCAGTTTGGGTGTACACCCCGCTGTTTCTCATTGTGTTCATTGAGACGGGCTTGGTGTTCTTCCCCTTCCTTCCCGGCGACTCCCTTTTGTTCGCAGCAGGTGTGTTCTCTGCTGACGGCGGTGGTTTGAACCTTGGGGCAACGCTGTTGGTGTTTTATGCCGCAGCTATTCTGGGCAACACCTCCAACTATTGGATTGCCCGTTTCTTCGGCGCCCGCATTATCGATTCGGGCAAGATCAAGGCCCTTACGCCTGAGCGTATGGCGAAGCTCGACCACTTCTTCGAAAAGTACGGTGGGCTCACAATCGTTATTACGCGTTTTATGCCGTTCTTCCGTACCTTTGCTCCCTTTATTGCTGGTACGGGACATATGAATTTCGGCAAATTCACGCTGTTCAATTGCATTGGCGGCATTTCGTGGGTTTCGCTGTTCGTGTTGGTGGGCTTCTTCTTTGGTGGCGTGCCCTTCGTGCAGGAGCATTTTGAAATCATCGTATTGGGAATCGTGGCTGTTTCTGTTGCGCCTGCCTTCATTGGTGCTGTTAAGGCGGCTATTTCCTCTCGTAAAAGCGGAAAACGCGATTTCGAGGTTGAAGCGGCGGTTGATGCCGAGCGTATAGCTCGCGCGAAGCACGCTCGTTCCGAAGAGGACGCCCGCTAAAATCGGTAAGGCACGGTAACATCCCATATGCATAAGGGCGTATGGGCGGGATCCGCTTATGCGGATGTGAAGCGGAGGCTTGGCCGTCCGCGAAGGAGGCTCTGCATGGAGGCGCTGTATCGCAAATATCGTCCGTCCACGTTTGCTGATGTCGTGGGCCAGGAGCATATCGAGCGTACGCTGAAAAACGCAATCGAGCAGGATAAGGTCTCCCATGCCTATTTGTTCTGCGGTCCGCGTGGTACCGGCAAAACAACCACCGCGCGCATTCTTGCCAAGGCTTTGATGTGCGAAAAAGGTCCTACCATTGAACCTGATGGAACCTGCGAGGAATGCCAGGCTATCGCCCAAGGCACCCATCCCGATGTGTACGAGCTGGACGCCGCAAGTCGCACGGGCGTTGAAAATGTTCGTGAGGAAATTATCAGCCGCGTAAGCTACGCGCCAACCCGCGGCACCTGGAAGGTCTACATCATCGACGAGGTGCATATGCTCTCGACGGCGGCCTTCAATGCACTTCTCAAAACTATCGAAGAGCCGCCGAGCCATGTAGTCTTCATTCTCTGTACCACCGATCCGCAGAAGGTTCCAGAAACCATTCTCTCGCGATGCCAGCGTTTCGATTTTCATCGCATATCGATCGAATCTATCGTGGCGCGTTTGGGCGCTGTATGCGCCGAAGAGGGTGTTGAGTTTGAGGCCGAAGCGCTCGATCTTATTGCACATCGTGCCGAGGGAGGAATGCGTAATGCCCTTACTTCACTCGAGCAGCTCATTGCGTACTGCGGAGGCAAGGCAACGCTCGAAGGAGCGCAAAGCCTTCTTGGCTCGCTCGATAATGCCGATCTCTCTGAGATCGTAGAGGCTATTGGCCGCAGAGATGCGGCAGCATGCTTCAATTGGGTTGCTCAGTATGTAGAAACCGGTGCCGACCTTGCCCAGTTCGTCCATGATTTGGCAGAGCATGTGCGCACGTTGTACCTGATGTCTATGGCGGGCCTTGATGTAGAGCTGCAAATCAGCGAATCGATGCGCACGGTAATGATCGAAGAGCTGAAGCTCTTTGGTCAAGATCGCCTTAGTCGTATGCTTGCTCTTTTGGGTGATGTGTCGAAGGAGCTGCGCGTTTCGAGTAATCCTCGCTTAACGTTTGAGATTGCTCTTACTCGTATGGTTCGTCCTGAATCGGACCTAACGCTCGAAGCCTTGGCGGAGCGGGTCGAAGAGTTGGAGCGACGTTTGTCGATGTTGGGGAACGGCTCTTCTCCGGTTGTGGCTGCCCCGGCGGCGTCAACTTGTGTTGGTGGTGTTGCTCAATATGCACCTGCTCCCACTCAGCCCGCAACACATGCACCCTCTGTTCCGATGCCCGCGCCAGCTGGTTCGTTCGGCCAGCCTGCTCCCTCTGCAGAGCCAAAGCCTCCTGCGACGCAGGCAATGCCTGGCCATAATGCCGCTCGGTCCCAGGCTGCCGTTTCGACGCCTGCTGCTTCGTCAGTGCCGCAAACACCGATGCCTCCCGCTCCGATGGCATCGCAAGCACCAGCACCTGCAGCTTCGCCGGCGCCTCAAGCACCGGCACCTGTTCCCGCTGCTCAGTCTGTCGGGTCATTTTCTCAGGCGCCCGAAGCGGTTCAGCCGCGCCAAGCAGCAGTGCTTACCGCTCAGGTTGACCTGTCCAATCCTGCTGCCGTGCAGCGCTTGTGGCACTCGGTCACCGCTTCGCTCAGGAAAGTTAATCCTGCGCGTGGCGTCCTGTTCATGAATGCCAAGGTTTTCGCCGAGGCAAATGGCCAGGGGATAGTGGTCGAATTCGGAAAAGACAGCGCTTTTGCATTCAACGCAGCCCAAAAAGCCGAAGTCCAAGAGCTGCTCGTAAAAACCATTCAGACGGTCGCAGGTGGAACTGTGCCCTACCGTTTGGCGTTGGCTGGTAGTGGCTCATCGGCTGCGCCTGTTGCCGCGCAGCCCGCGAGTGCTCAATCTGGAATGGCTCCCCAGTCAAATGCCGCGGCTCCTGCCGTCAAGAACCCTTATGCCGCCAAGGCGGTTGCCGCAGTGCGTGCGGCGCAGGCGGCGGCAAAGGCAAGCCAGGCACCAGCGACTCAGGCGGCAGCAAAGGCGAACCAGACGCAGGGCTTTCAGTCTGCGCCCCAAAACGCCGCTTCTTATGCGGCTTCCCCTGCTCCTCAGCAGATGGGTGGCAGCGCAGCTCCTTCTCCATCGTCCGAATTTCAGACGCCGTCCATGCCAAGGCGTTCCGCGGCGGTACAGCAGGCCTCTGCAGTAACGCCCTCAGCGTCCGTTGCGCCCGAACCATATGACGATCAGGTTCCCCTCGATGTGTATGGGGCAAGTGTTTCTGCTGAATACGACGAAGATCCATACGCTCGGCAGTATGTATCTTCGCCAAGCCAGCAGTCCTCGGCATCGGCTTCCTATGCGCAGCCTTCTAGCGGCCCAGCTCCAGCGTCTGCAGGTTCCGTCCAAGCCGCAACGCCAGTTGCGGCGGCACCTTCCCAGGCTGGCGGCGTTGCTAACATTGTCGCTGCTGCTTCGGCGCAAGCCGCAGCTCCATCTGTTTCGGGGCAAGACGAGGCGGAGCAGATCAAGAGTATCCTCACTCAGAGTTTTGGCGAGGGGATAAAGTTTGAGGAGCTTCCCGAATAGTGTCAGCCTTTCGGTACAATGCAAAGATATGTGGCCATTTGGCTAATTGGAACGAAACGCCCAACCCCTAACAAAGGAGAATTATGGGAATGAATATGCAGCAGATGATGCGCCAGGCGCAGAAGATGCAGAAAGAATTGCAGAAGGCTCAGCAGGAAATCGCTGAAATGACGTTCGAGGGTACCGCTGGTGGCGGCATGGTAACCGCTGTTGCTCGTGGCGACAAATCCATCGAATCCCTTACCATCAACCCCGATGTGGTTGATCCCGAAGATATCGAAATGCTTCAGGACATGGTATGCGCGGCGGTCAATGAGGCGCTTCGTGGCGTCGACCAGATGGGCACTGCCCGCATGAGCTCCGTTACCGGCGGTCTCAATATTCCAGGTATGAGGTAATTGCGATTCCGTGAACGCTTCATCGGCAATACAGAAGCTGCTCGATGAACTCGAGCGCCTTCCTGGGGTAGGTCCTAAATCCGCCCAACGAATTGCGTATTGGATCCTGAACGAAGAAAAAGCGGATGCTCTTCGTTTGGCCAACTCCATCATCGAAGTGAAGGACACCGTCCATTTTTGCTCTCGATGCTTTAATTATGCTCAAGGAGATCTTTGCGATATCTGCTCTTCCGAAAAACGCGACCATTCCATCGTTTGCGTGGTATCGGAGCCGCGAGATATCCCGCCGATAGAGAGAACGGGTACGTTTTCGGGCGTATACCATGTGCTTGGCGGTGCCCTTTCGCCGCTTGAGGGCATTGGTCCGGAGCGTCTTCATATCGCTGAGCTTATGGCTCGCCTTACGGACGCCTCGATTAAAGAAGTTATCCTTGCAACGAATCCAAATATTGAAGGTGAAACAACGGCCAGCTATCTTGCGCGACTAATTAAGCCTTTAGGTGTAAAGGTATCGCGCTTGGCAAGCGGTTTGCCTGTTGGCGGCGATCTTGAATTTGCGGATGAGGTCACACTTGGTAGGGCAATCGAGTCCCGATTGGAACTATAGTGCCAGGAAGAGCGCTGCATCGAATGAAGGCAGAAGTCGAGCCGCCTTATCGAAAACGGCCAAGCACGGCATCCTCGCGTAGGCAACGTTTGAATTCTGCCGTCGGCATCAAGTACGGCAAGAAATAAAGAGAGCTCCTGGGAATGTACCAAGGAGCTCTCTTTGCATTTGCAACCGGAGGAAATCTGCTCTGCTCCAGCACACTTGCAGCAAAAAGACAGGAAGTCTAATTCTGATGCTTCTCGTGCTGTAAAGAATAGTCTTTTATAAAAGCGGGAACTTCTTCAATCTCTATATTGAGAACAATAGATAGTTCGCCGTAAATACGTCTTTGGGCGTCATCGAGCAACTTCTTATAGGTTAAGGAAGCCCCATGTTTCTTGCTTTCTTGCTCCTGTATGCGTGCGTGCATCGATTTGCAGACCAATAAAAGCGAAAGAAAGTCGTTCGAGCGAATCAGTTCGCGGAAGTGCTCTTGGACCAAATGCGAGTTGGTGTCCTGAAAGGTATCCGGCTCAAGGTCGAAAACCATGTCGAGCGAACGTAATGCTTCTTCTTTATTAAGGGTGTGTCGTAATTCAGCACTGCGCGAGTGGGGCACATAGGCCTTTCCGAGGCGTTTTTCTATCGGGGCAAGTATGTAATAGAGCTCGTTTTCGTCTCCGGCGAGAGAAACGTGAGCATCGTTTTGAATTACTTGGCAGATTCCCAGAGATGAATAGATGACGTATTCGCCGACTTCATAAGGCATACGGTCGCCTTCTTTCTAAAACAACTTTGCAACAATGATAAACCTACGAAGTGTCATGTATGTGTAAATGCACACAACTTAAGGCGAACGGCACTTTGCTGACCTGGGGTTTTGCAAAAAAGTGAAGCAAAGTTGAAAAAAATTACAATTTCCCCCTTGCAATCCCCCTAAAGCGGGGTATTATAGCTAAGCCTTCTGACGAGGGGGCGCCCCAAAAGGGCGGCACCGAGTCGGCGAGCGGCCCGCAAT
>CAKTTY010000009.1 GCA_934617065.1 uncultured Eggerthellaceae bacterium | reverse complement strand
ATTGCGGGCCGCTCGCCGACTCGGTGCCGCCCTTTTGGGGCGCCCCCTCGTCAGAAGGCTTAGCTATAATACCCCGCCCTGGGCGCTTTGCAAGCGTTTTCCCCGACTTTTTCCGATTGAGTGGCAACTTTTTTGAATAACCCCAGGTCAGATGGTTTCGCTCGTTCTCAATTTCTTCACATTGTTGGCAATTGAGCTTCCTTAATGAATTCGAAAGCCTCTCCTTAATATTCCTTCGCCTTCGAATTCTCCCTATTCGATAACTTTGCTAGCAAGCCTCATTCCTACCCTATTCAGGGATACTGCTCACATTTTGGGCGTTCGGGCACCTTGCCCATTGCTCGGCAACTCCTTTTTCAGGTGCCTTTTGCTTTTAGCCTCCATAAGGTCATCAAATTACTGGGTTTTCTTTTTCTCAATTGTGCGCGGACGGTGTGCGGCTCCGTTTGAGGACGAACTCTCGACGCATCTCTCTTCTTCCCTGCCGGGTCGCACATGCAACGTCTATATATAAAGAAAGGGAGCCGCATTATTGCGACTCCCTTGATACCTATATATAGGTTGATATTTAGTTGCAAACCTTGCCCGGGTTCAGAATGTAGTTCGGGTCGAACACGCGCTTGATGCCTGCCATGAGACCAATGGCCGTGTCGCCTACGGAATCATGCAGATATTCCTTCTTTGCATGACCAATGCCATGCTCGCCGGATACCTGGCCGTTAAGCTCGGTGCACTTTTCGTAGCTTTCCTTCATAACCTTCTGGGACTTCTCCAAGAACACGTCCTGATCTACGCCATTTGCGGAAGCGTAAATATGAAGGTTGCCGTCGCCAGCATGACCGAAGGAGCGAATGCCAACGCCGTACTTTTCGCCGATCTGATGCACGTGCTCCAGGAATTCAGCAACCTTATCTACGGGGACAACCACGTCCATTTCATCGAGATGTTCGGTGTCGGCCTCAATTACCGTAAGGAATGCGCTACGGGCAGCCCATACGGCACGCTTGTCGTCGGGGTGGGAAAGAACCAGCGTGTTGAATGCGCCAAGCTCGTCGCCGATTTCTGCCAGCGTTTCTGCACGCTGGAAGATTTCGTCCTGGTCGTTGCCATCAAGGGTTACCAGGATATACGCACCAACTTCATGGCCATCTACATTAGTAGGGATGATCTTATTGCCGGTGTAGTCCGCAGAAGAGTCGACGATGTCGCGCTCCATGAATTCAATGGACTGCGGATCGAGACCAGCAAGCTTAATCTTCGGAACAGCGCTAATGGCGGTTTCGAGATCCTCGAAGGGAAGGATGAAGCTGATGTCTTCCTTCGGAACGGGGATGAGCTTAAGGGTGAGTTCGGTGATAACGCCCAGCGTGCCCTCAGAGCCGATCATCAGGTGGAGAAGGCTGTAGCCAGAGCTGGTCTTGGATACCGCGCGACCAATTTCCATGATTTCGCCCGTGGGAAGAACCACGGTCATTGCCAGCACGTAATCGCGCGTGGTGCCGTACTTAACAGCACGCATACCGCCAGCGTTGGTGCTTACGTTACCGCCCAAAGAACCGGTTTTCTCGCCAGGATCAGGGGGGTACATAAGATCATGCTCGAGGGCGTCTGCGGCCAGATCGCACAGGCGAACACCGGGCTGAACGCGGACGAACAGGTTGTTCATGTCGTACTCGAGGATTTCATTCATGTGCATGGTGCACAATACGACGCCGCCCTGCAGCGGGGTGCTACCGCCAACCAGGCCAGTGCCCGCACCGCGAACCGTAACGGGAATCTTGCTCTCGTTGCACAGCTTCATGATGGCAGCAACCTCTTCGGTGTTGCTGGGGAAGCAAACCGCCTCGGGCATCCTAGTGCCGTAGATGGGCATTTCGTCGTGAGAGTAATCCTCGCTGATGTTTTCGCCAACGTGGCAATCTTCCTCGCCGACGATAGCCTGGAGCTGGCTGATCAATTCGGGAGTGAGTTCGTTGTACTCAGTCATGCTAACTTTTCGCTCCTGTGGACGTTGGATAATACTGGTTTACCGCGTTGACACTAGCGCTCATCGCGCTTCCACGAAAGGGAGGCAACGCACATCCCTGACGAAAGGCATCCAGGCGCGGTCAATGGCGAACGCATGCAGAACGCCCCGTGATCTCATTCGCAACGAGCTCGGAACGCAGTAAATAGCGCTTAATCGGCTTCAGTTGCGCTAAGGAATTCGCTAATTACTTCCTTGCGCAGCGCCTCTATCAGTTCAGGCTGCTTTCCCCCGACGGGCTTGCCGTCAATCTCGTGAGCATGCAAGCACAGATTGCTGGAGCTGGTGACCAATACCTCTTCGGCGGCGAACAGATCCTCCAAGCAATACGGCTCCTCATGCACGGCAATGCCCAGTCGATCACACGCCTGAATGAGGTGCTTGCGCGCAATGCCCGGCAAAATGAGGTTGTCGAGCGGTGCTGTATACAGCGCGCCGTCCTTGACGATGTGCACATTGCTGTGCGCACATTCGGTAACGCGGCCACCTTCGCGATAGAACACCGTCTCCTGACAGCCGGCACGCTTGGCCTTCTCCGATGCCATAACCGAAGGAATAAGGTTGAGCGTTTTGATATTGCAATGGAAGAAGCGCGTGTCGGGCTCGGTAATCAGCTTTATAGGCTCAATGCCATCGGAGATGGTGGCCGGCTTTAACATCACCCACAAGTTGCCGGGGCCCTCTGTGAACGCATGGTCGCGGATGCCCGTGCCACGCGTTACTTGGTAATAGACGAACTGGCTACCCGTATCTACCTCTTTCACCAATTTGTTCAGAAGATCTTTCAATTCCTGTTTGGTGCAGGGCATTTCAATTTCCAGAAGCTCAGCGCTGTTGAAGAAACGATCAATATGCTCGTCGATCGCAAATATCTTATAGTTGCGCGCTGGACCAGCGTCGTACACGCCATCGCCAAACCAATGAACGCGATCGTTCATTGGGATGCTCATTTCATTCAAGGGGCCGAATTTCCCGTTGTAGTAGCCCAAGTTTTCCACGTTGGAAACTCCTTCATTAATTAGTAGGCGATCACAAGACCAAGCTCACGCTTTGTCAATAAAAGCGTTCGCGTCGTGCTTTCCCACCCTACCACTTGTGGGAGTTTCCAGCCGTATGTTTACAGGGCACAACGAGGATCGGCGATTCGCGCTAGCCCCCGCGTCATCATCCCGCTAGCGAAAACGGTCCCAGAATGCTCTCATTCCGGGACCGTGACTAGGGGGGTTCGCTTGCCGATAACGCCCGGCAACGTCGTCGCCGCCAAGTGCCTGGCTCAGGTCGGTGGCGTCACTTGCCGACAGTGCCCGACAACATCCCTTGCAGCAAAGCAGCGTTCCAGGCGGCTATGCCCCGCTTTTCCGCAGCGAGCATTGGGACAAGGGCGAGCCTTCGTTAAACGTTGGGGTGATCGACCGTGCCAACCGTGGGAATTGGCGTGGTGTCCTCTTCCTCCAAACGACCCTCATAGATCCAATACTTGGTTCCTTTGGCAATCACGCCGGAAAGAACCAAGACCGCTATGCAGTTCGGAACAGCCATAAGAGCGTTGGAGATATCGGAGAGGTTCCATACCAAGTCGCCGCCGCCGATGCAGCCCCAGAATACAAAGAGTAAGAACACCACCTGATAAGGACGGATGCCCTTAGTGCCAAACAGGTACGTAATAGCGCGATCGCCGTACTGGGACCAACCGAGCATGGTGGAATAGGTGAAGCACAAGAGACCAACTACCAGCACCAAGGGGCCCAACACAGGAATGCTCTCGAAGCAAGCCGTCGCCAAAGCGGCGCCGCCAGAGAAGATTCCAACAGCAGCATCGATGGAAAGATCATTGCTTGCCAGCATGGTGTTGTTGTAAATAGCAGCAAGGTCGGGGTTAGCGAGCAGCGAGGTTACCAGCATCAAGCCAGTAATCAGGCAGATAACCACCGTGTCCCAGAACGTACCGGACATGGAAACCAGCGCCTGGCGAGCGGGATTCTTGGAGATTGCAGAAGCAGCAACCAGGGGAGCAGAACCCAAGCCAGATTCATTGGAGAACAGGCCTCGCTTAAAGCCGTACTGAAGCGCCAGCATGATGCCCGATCCAACTGCACCACCAAAAGCGGCCTGACCGGTAAACGCGCAGGTAATGATGGTTACGATGGCGTCCCACAAATAGGCACCGTTCATGCCAATGATCACAAGGCAGCAGGCAACGTAGAAGATAGCCATGATGGGAACCAGCTTCTCGCACACCTTGGAAACCTTCTTCAAGCCGCCGATGATAACGATGGCGACCAAGACGGTAACCACAATGCCAATAAGCCACGTGGGGATTTCGGAGGCACCGGGAATCAAGCTTGAAGAGGTAAGGGCACCTGCCAGGGAGTTCGACTGAACCGAAGCGCCAATACCGAAGGAAGCGATGGCGGTGAACAGAGCAAACAGCACAGCAAGGAACTTACCCAATCCCTTGTGCTTGAAGCCGCGCTCCAACGCATACATAGCACCGCCAAGCATTCGGCCATTGGCGTCCTTCACGCGGTATTTCATGGATAGATAGGTTTCGGAATACTTGGTTGCGATACCAAAAACGCCAGTAAGCCACATCCAAAAAATGGCGCCTGGACCGCCGCACAGAAGGCCCGTAGCAACACCGACGATGTTGCCCGTACCGATAGTTGCTGCAAGCGCTGTGGTAAGAGCGCCGAACTGCGAAATGTCGCCCTCGGCATAGGGGTCGTTCTTGGAAACCGAGAGCTTTATCGCCGTGGGGATTTTCCTCTGAATGAAGCCGGTTCTGATGGTCATGAAGAGATGGGTGCCCAACAACAACCAAATAAGGGCCCAGCCCCATACGAAGCTATCGACGGCATCGACGCCAGCCGAGAAAGATTCGATGAATGCTTCCATGGCTACTTCCTTTCTGCTCGTTTGACGCGGAAAGGAAGTACTCCGCTGGCTCAGCCGGCTTGCGAAGTGGCGGCTTCGTATCTACACGAGATAACGAAGCCGCTGCTTCAGGGGAGAATGAAAGCCTTCGGCATGCGCCATCGCAAAGCGGCTCATTCCCGCGTCAGGGGGAAACGATTTTTGAATGGTCGCAATCCAGCGTTACCTCTTTGTTACACAACGGGAAAATCTGGGCAAAATCGCCGCCCACGGATGATGAACGGCGTTCATACGCCATTCATCCTTGACGAGCAGGACCGCAAACGGACTCGCAGCTACATCAAAGACAAAAAGAAAGGGCGCCCTCCCCTGAAAGGGGAAGGCGCCCTCGAGGCAGCTAGGCTCTGCCCTATTCTTGGCCATTCAAAAATCGCTCGGCCTGGGCAACGATGTCATCGTCACCAGCGTTCAGTTCGTGACGATTTTCAACCGTAGAGCAATACTGGCCTTCGTCATCGATATCAACCGTTACCGTTGCGCCATCGTGGACGGTGCCGTTGATAATTTCGGTGGCAACACGGTCGGTCACCTCACGCTGAATCAGGCGGCGCAGGGGACGTGCTCCGTAGACGGGATCGTAGCCGTCAATCGCAAGATGCTCCATAGCGGCAGGAGTAACCACCAGATCGATGCGACGATCGGCAAGACGATCGCGAACATCAGCCAACTGCAAACCGACAATGGGCTCCATTGCGGCAATGGAAAGCGGGTTGAAGGTGATTACTTCGTCGATGCGGTTCAGGAACTCGGGGCGGAAGGTATTACGCAAGGCGTCGTTGATCTTGTTGTTCAGCTCAGCCAGGCGCTTTGCCGCAACCTCAACATCTGCAGTCATGAGGTCTTCCATGACCTTGCCCATGGAATTGCCAGACCCCTGATTCTGCTCTTCGCCAGCGAATTCGCGAATCGACTGCGAACCGATGTTGGACGTCATGATAATAATAGCGTTCTTGAAGCTCACCACGCGACCCTGGCCATCGGTAAGTCGGCCATCGTCCAAAACCTGAAGCAGGATATTGAACACATCGGGATGAGCCTTTTCAACCTCGTCCAGCAAAATCACGCTGTACGGCTTACGGCGTACCGCCTCGGTAAGCTGACCGCCCTCGTCGTAGCCCACGTATCCCGGAGGCGCTCCGACCAAACGAGCAACCGAGTGCTTTTCCATATACTCGGACATGTCGATACGGACCATAGCGCGCTCGGTGTCGAACAGGTATTCGGCAAGAGCCTTGGCCAATTCCGTTTTACCAACACCGGTGGGACCCAAGAACAGGAAGCTGCCAATGGGGCGGTTCGGGTCGGAAAGACCTGCACGGTTGCGGCGAATCGCACCGGCTACAGCAGCCACAGCTTTGTCCTGGCCAACCACTCGTTCGCGAAGCTTGTCTTCCAGGTCAACCAACTTGGCCATTTCGCCCTGCATCATTTTGGTAACAGGAATGCCCGTCCAGGTGGAAACAACCTCGGCGATTTCATCTTCGCCAACCTCTTCCTTGAGGATCGCGCCGTCCTGCTGTCGATTTTCCAGAACCTCTTCAGCCTGAGTGAGTTTCTGCTGCAGCGCAGGAATAGTGCCGTAACGCAATTCGGAAGCACGGGCCAGGTCGCCTTCGCGGGTAGCCTGCTCTTCTTCGATCTGGGCAGCTTCAATATCAGCCTTCAGATTCTGAACGCTGACGATGACGTCCTTTTCGTTCTTCCAAAGCGCCTTCTGCGAATCCAACGCTTCGCGAGCGGCAGAAATCTCTTTGCGGAGAGCCTCCAAGCGCTCGCGGCTTGGCTCATCCGTTTCCTTCATCAGAGCCTGCTCCTCGATCTGCATCTGAGTGAGCTTGCGCTCAGCCAGGTCGACCTCTTCGGGCATGCTGTCGATTTCGATACGCAAACGGCTTGCAGCCTCGTCCATCAGGTCGATTGCCTTATCAGGCAGGAAACGATCGGTGATGTAGCGGTTGGAAAGCTCGGCTGCGGCAACCAAGGCGGAGTCCTTGATGCGGACGCCGTGATGGATTTCGTACTTTTCCTTCAAGCCACGCAGAATTGCGATGGTGTCTTCGACTGTAGGCTCGCCTACCAGTACCGGCTGGAAACGACGCTCAAGCGCAGCATCCTTTTCGATGTACTTGCGGTATTCGTCGAGCGTGGTTGCGCCGATAGCATGAAGCTCGCCACGGGCCAAAGCGGGCTTCAACATATTGCCCGCATCCATGGAGCTGTCGCCCGTGGAGCCAGCACCTACGATGGTGTGCAGCTCGTCGATAAACAGAATGATCTGCCCGTCGGACTGCTTCACTTCGCGCAGCACAGCCTTCAAGCGGTCTTCGAATTCACCACGATACTTAGCGCCGGCAAGCATGGCGGGAAGATCGAGCGCAATAAGCTCGCGATCTTTCAAGCTGGAAGGAACGTCGCCCGCAACAATTCGCTGGGCCAAACCTTCGACAATTGCCGTCTTGCCTACGCCGGGCTCACCAATAAGCACAGGGTTATTCTTCGTACGACGGGAAAGAACCTGAACCGTACGACGAATCTCCTCGGAGCGGCCGATTACTGGGTCGAGCTTGCCGTCACGTGCCTGCTGGGTAAGGTTCTGGCCATACTGCTCCAGCACCTCGAACTCGGTTTTCGACTCCGCGTCAGTTACACGGGTATCGCCGCGAAGATCCTGATAAGCTGCCTCGACTGTTTCACGTGTAACACCGGCATCGTTCAGGATGCGGCCCGCCTGCCCCTTGTCCTCGGAAAGGGCAATGAGCAGATGCTCGGTGGTGATGTAGTTGTCGTCCAGCTTTCCAGCGATTTTCTCGGCATTGTTCATCAGGGCATCAAATTCCCTTGAGGGAGCCACCATACCCATAAAGGTTTGGCCGCTTACCTTCGGCTGATGCTCCACCTCCGCATCGACACGCTGCTTCAATACAGCAGGATCAGCGCCGATGCGCGTAATGATGGCCTTCAGGTTATTCTCGTCCGCAGAAAGGATGGCATCCAGCAGATGAAGCGGCTCCGTGGTGGCTGCTTCATGCTTAGATGCGATGTCCATTGCAGATTTAAATGCCTCTTGGGCAGTCACTGCTAATTTTTCAATCCACATATAAGTCTCCTTTCTTCTACTTGCCGTAAAAGAAATGGTTGGTGTCTTACATCAACCTGCGCAAAACGATTGCGTTGGTATCGGTTACCAAGGAATTGACGCTTTCCCTGGTTTCGAGCTCATGCACACGGTCGGCGAGCTTGCGTACGCGGCGATGCAAAGCATCAAGCTCGTCGTCACGCTCATCCAAACGCCCCTTAAGGTCGAGGATGCGGATAACGCCCGCAAGATTGATACCTTCGTCGGTAAGCTCATTGATCAACTGCAAACGCTCAATATCAGCCTGCGAGTACATACGCGTGTTGCCCCGTGTGCGCTGGGGGGAAACCAGACCCTTTTGCTCATAGATGCGCAGAGTTTGCGGGTGAACGCCAGCAAGTTCGGCAGCAACACTGATCATATACAGCGGTCTGTCTTTGTCTTCCATTACCATGCCCTCACCTCTTCCTTAGTAGCTTCCTGGAATGCCTCCAGGGCCTTCTTCTGTTCATCGTTTAACGTCTTCGGAACCGCTATTTTGATGGCCACGCGCAAATCGCCGTTGCCTGTTGAGCCCTTACCCAACCTGGGGGCGCCTTTGCCGCGCACCGTAAGAACCGTTCCGTCTTGGCACCCAGCAGGTACCTTCAAGCGCACTTTCATGCCATCGGGAGTGGGGACCACCACTTGAGCACCAAGGGCCGCTTCGGCAAACGTTACCGGCAGGTCCATCAAAACGTCCGCCTTATCGCGCCGATAGAGCGGATGAGCGCCAATCTTGATGTTCACCAGCAAGTCACCTGCGGGGCCACCGTTTACTCCCTGGCCGCCTTTGCCCTTCAAGCGAACACGACCACCGTCGATGGCGCCAGCGGGAATCTTTATGGTGAGCGTTTCCTTTTCGCCCGTTCCCGAGCGCCCAATGCGGATGCGCTTTTCGCATCCGTTGAAGGCTTCGTCGAAAGTTACCGTCATGGACACTTCTTTATCGGCGCCCTTCTGCGGTTGAGGCTGAGCATAGCCACCCGCTCCGCCGAAATCCCAGTTCCCGCCGAAAGCGCCTTCGCCGTTGCGGATGCTCTCGAGGATATCCGCCCAGCTACCGAAACCAGATGCTCCGCCGAAGCCCGCGCCAGCAAAGGGGTTGCCGCCCTGGCCTTGCCATGCTCCGCCATAAGGGATCTGGTTTTCGTTGGCAGTTCCATACTGGTCGTAGAGCTTACGTTTCTTTTCGTCGGAAAGGACCTCGTACGCCTCGTTGATTTCCTTGAACTTCGCCTCGTCGCCGCCCGCATCAGGGTGGTGCTTGCGGGCCAGTTTGCGAAATGCCTTCTTGATGGCATCGGCATCGGCGTCACGTGGAACGCCTAGCGTTTTGTAGTAGTCGGGAGTTGCCATTCGCCCCACCTTTCCTATTTAGACGGGATAGCGATGCGGTTGCTTTTCCGGCTGAGCGACTCATTCGCTCCGGCATACTCGAAAAGCCAAAAGCCTTTCAAGATCAGCCGCTGCGGCGGAACGGCAACCTGCTTCAATACCCCTGTTTTCTCTTGTAATAATTGATCAGCCTGAAAGAAATCCGTTTGCATGCCCGCCTTGACCGGCAGGACATTCTTGCCCAATTCCCTCAGACTGCTTACAACAAGGGCGGACTTGCGAGCCCGCCCTTGCGTTTGCTATTCGTCTTCTTCTGACTTGGTCTCGCGCTTCGGACCGCCCACGGTAACCGTTACCATTGCAGCACGGATAACTTTGTTACCCATGCGGTAACCCTTCTGGTAAACCTGGGCAACCGTTTCATCGGGAACCGAAGGATCGTCAACCGTGGCTACCGCCTGAGCCTCAAGGGCATCAAATGCTTCGCCTTCAGGATTGATGATCTCAACGCCTTCCTTCTTCAGCACCTCACCGATCTTGTTATGAACGGCTTTAATGCCACCGAGCAGACCCTCTTCGCCATTGCCTTCCGCATAAGCGATGCTGCGTTCGAAGTCGTCGATCACGGGGATCAAACTTTCAACCAGCTTTTCGGTGGCGCGAAGTTTTTCCTCTTCACGCTGCTCGTTCATACGGCGACGATAGGTGTCCCACTCGGCATGAAGCCTGAAGTACTTATCCCTCCAGGCATCCGCCTCAGCCTTAGCTGCTTCCACCGGATCTTCCTCGGACTCTTCGCCCTCGGTGTCATCTTCGATGGTCTCCGCTTCGACCTCTTCGGGGGCAGCAGCCTCGGGCTTGGCCTCGGCTGCTTCCTGATCCTCGCGTACCTCGTCTTTTTCAGGCGCGGTCATGATTACTTGTCCTTCTTCTCGTCGTCGTCAACAACCTCGAAGTCTGCCTCGATGGTGTCGTCGTCAGCGGGCTGCTGAGCGCCAGCTGCACCAGCGGCTGCCTGAGCTGCATCCTGGTTGCCATATACAACCTCGGCCAGCTTGTAGCCTGCCTGCTGCATTGCCTCAATAGCCGCCTTGATAGCTTCGATGTCGGTGCCTTCAAGTGCAGCCTTGCCCTGAGCAACAGCGCTTTCTGCCTGCTGCTTGACCTCGGGGCTTACCTTGTCGCCAACTTCGCCCAAAGTGGTTTCGGTTGCGTTGATCAGAGAGTCGCAATTGTTGCGAACCTCGACCTCTTCCTTGCGCACTTTATCTTCCTCGGCGTGAACCTCAGCGTCCTTGACCATACGATCGACTTCGTCGTCGGTAAGGGCGGTAGAACCGGAAATGGTGATCTGCTGCTGCTTGCCAGTGCCCAGATCCTTAGCGGAAACGTTCACGATGCCATTTGCGTCGATGTCGAAGGTAACCTCGATTTGAGGAACGCCACGACGTGCAGCAGGGATACCGGTGAGCTGGAACTTGCCCAAGGTCTTGTTGTCCTGAGCCATCTGACGCTCGCCCTGCAGAACGTGGATCTCTACCGAAGTCTGGTTGTCAGCTGCGGTGGAGTAGATTTCCGTCTTGCGGGTAGGAATGGTGGTGTTACGGTCGATCATCTTGGTCATTACGCCACCCATGGTTTCAACACCAAGGGAAAGCGGGGTGACGTCAAGAAGAAGGATGCCCTCAACGTCGCCAGCAAGAACGCCGCCCTGAACAGCTGCGCCCATTGCAACAACCTCGTCGGGGTTAACCGACATGTTGGGCTGCTTGCCCGTCATGTTCTTCACCAGTTCCTGAACAGCGGGCATACGGGTGGAGCCGCCAACAAGGATTACCTCGTTAACATCGCCCGTGGAAAGGCCAGCGTCGCGCAGGGCCTGCTCAACAGGCTTCTTGCAGCGGTCGAGCAGATCCTTGGTGATGCGCTCGAACTCTGCACGAGAAAGGGTGTAGTCCAAGTGAAGCGGGCCAGCTGCACCAGCGGAAATGAAGGGCAGGTTGATGTTGGTCTGGGTGGTGGAGGAAAGCTCCATCTTTGCCTTTTCAGCTGCTTCCTTCAGACGCTGAAGAGCCATCTTGTCGGCACGAAGATCGATACCGTTTTCAGCCTGGAACTTGTCTGCCATCCAGTCGATTACGCGCTGATCCCAGTCGTCGCCGCCCAGGTGGTTGTCGCCAGCGGTGGAGCAAACCTCGAATACGCCGTCGCCCAGCTCAAGAACGGAAACGTCGAACGTACCGCCGCCAAGGTCGAAGACCAGAACCTTTTCGTCCTTGTTGGTTTTGTCGAGACCGTAAGCGAGAGCCGCTGCCGTAGGCTCGTTGATGATACGCATAACCTCGAGGCCAGCGATCTTGCCTGCGTCCTTAGTTGCCTGACGCTGAGCGTCGTTGAAGTAAGCAGGAACGGTGATAACAGCCTGAGTGATGGGCTCACCAACACGCTTCTCAGCGTCGGACTTGATCTTCTGCAGAACCATTGCGGAAATCTCTTCGGGCATGTAGTCCTTGCCGTCGATGTCCACAACAGCACGACCACCATTGCCGTTCTTTACCGTGTAAGCAACGGTCTTCTGCTCTTCGCCAGTCTCAGCGAAAGAACGACCGATGAAGCGCTTTACCGATGCGATGGTATTTTCAGGATTGGTTACAGCCTTGTTCTTTGCGGCCTTGCCTACCGTGCGCTCGCCGTCCTTGCCGAAGCCAACAACGGAAGGCGTAGTGCGGTCGCCCTCTGCGTTAACCAGAATTTCAGGCTCGGAGCCCTCCATCACTGCCATTGCCGAATTGGTGGTGCCCAAGTCGATGCCAATGATCTTTGCCATCTTGCTATGTCCTTTCAGTTGCGACCGCCCGCTATTGCCGAGTTGTGCGGTGCGATCATTCTGTTCTTACCTAAGTTAGAGCCGAGGTATTCGCTTTGCCTTCGCTGCTGCAGCTTTTGCGGCAACCCCGACCCCGCCGAGGCGGCGCTGCCGGTTTTGCCTTGCAGGCTTGTGGCTACTGCAGCAGCCCTAGGGGCTGCGGCTGAGGCCACCATTGCGGCTGCAGCCCGCTTTCGCAGGCTTGCGGTCCTGCCTTCGATGCCTTCAGCCCGTAGGCTTTTACGGATACCAGTAAGGCCCACTTGCGTGGACCTTTTCGACAATTGGAATAATAAAATCTAAGTGCTTCATTGTCAAGTTTTGTAACCTTCCTGTTGAAGATTACCTGAGCTACATCTATTTCCCCAGGTCAGTAGCATACCGACAGGTTCGTATGCTTGTCATTTTCGGCTAGTAAGATCTAACAACAGCACACTCAAGGCTGATCCGGAGTAAGCCGCATCCAGCGTCTGGCCCGCTCGCGCAAAAAGGGGCGGCGGCGAAAAGCAACATGGTCGGGGCATCCGGGACGCCTATCTGAGTGCAAGCGGGGTGACAGCCGGGACTACGGCATCGAACTCGTCGATGTCGCGCCAGCCTGGGCGCAAATGTGGTGACAGGCAAACTAACCGCCGAAAACTACCAGGCTTCTGCCTACCTGAACACAGACAAGGCGGCGATGCCCAAATACAGACACACTTTTTGTCCTATAGCCAGCCGATGCCGACCCCCCAACGAGGATAAGCTGGCAAACAAAAAGCCCGCCGGCATGAGCCAAGCGGGCTTAGGTGCAAAGTGTCTGCTTATGAAAACCGACGCAGCAAGCTATTTCTTAGCAACGCCACCGATGAGAGACATCTTGGTACCGCAATCGGGGCAGGTGCCCTTGGTGATAACGCGGCCGTTCTTGGTGACGCCTTCCTGAGGGTCTACCATTTCCTTCTTTTCCTTGCACTTAACGCAATATGCAACAACTGCCATCGTAACCTCTTTTCCTTATTTATAGTCCTATAGGGCACGTGGCCCCTGGAACACCCGACCCATTGTATAGGTAGTGCTTGCGTTTTACCAGATGGAAGGCGATTCTTACGCAACCATAGCGAAATAAATGCGTAGAAGGGGCTCTGCCTGGCGTTTATACGCCGATCGCAGCTGTCGAAAGCACAAAATACAGGCGCAGTGAGGCGCCGCGCGTAAGGGAGGCGGAACGCCACGGCAACCTTAATTGCAACGGGTGCGAGTGAGGCACCGCGCTCAAAGAAGGCAGCCTGTCGATTGGACGCAGCCAGCATGGCGAACCAGCGAAACGGTGATGGCGCGGATGTCGTCGCTGATGCTGCTGCCGATGCCCGCTGTGATCCGATGGGGCCGTGGCGCAGGGGTTGCGGGCGCTCGCGCTGTTCGGAGGCGTCGGCGGGATGGCGGGATTCGCGCGCCATGCGTGATTCGAGGGGCCAGTGCGGCGAAAAGGGCCCCTCCCTGGCAAGATTTTCGCGTGGTGTATTCCCGAAAGGCGATTTGCAGGGCTTTTCGGATACATGGCGCGCAGATCTTGCCAAAGCCAGCTCATTTTGGATACACAGCGGCGATATGTTGCCAGGGAGGGGCGCTTTTCCCGTCCGAGGGGGCTTTTGGGATACATGAAGCGAGAAAATTGCCACGGATGGCGGCCTAGGAACGCACCAGGGCAAGAAATCTTGCCGCCGTCGGACGTTGGGTGGGGCAGCTCGCGAGCATTTTGCCATCGACGAGCGTTAGGGGACGCATCGCGGCGAATAACGATCGCTCTCCCGCAAAACAACGCCAAAGGCAGGATCCGGGGAACGCCCCCACCAAGACAAAAGAAGGCGAGCGTTTTGCTCGCCTTCTTTCGCTGTTTAGTTTTACGGCTCGAGTGGCCAGGACCTTCGAAGTGACAAGCCGCCCACCTTAGGGATCCCCCTCGGTTGGGGATTCCATGTTCGGCGGAATTGTGCTTCCCGTCCGATTTGCTGATAGCCAGTCAGCGCGCAAAAATCCTTGCGCGCATTGACTAGACTCTCGTCGCGAGCAGACTGTTAGTCTTCAACAATCTCCTCGATTGCGCCCATGGGGCACTCTTCAACACAGTCGCCGCAAGCGATGCAGGCCTCTTCGTTTACAACCTTGCATACGCCGTCTACAACCTCGATGCATTCCTGGGGGCAAGCGTCGATGCAAATGCCGCAGCCAATGCACTCATCGTCAATGATTACTGGATGAGACATGAAAACCTCTTCTCTCTTGGGCTTTTAGAGATGCTTTGTCATACTTCGGGGACAATTCCTTTTCGGTTAATCCCTGAACGGGAAAATACCATAGCGACCCCAATATGCAAGATCCTTGCGCGGTTTTTCTAAGAACGGCTAAATTGCGTTGCGTATTTGCCACGCTACTGCCGTTCGCCGATGCAAAAACCTCACAGACGCAGGACAGCACGGGGCGAAGGAGCGCGAGGGCCGACAAGCGCAGAACGGGATCGCCGCGGGGCGCAAGGGCACAAGCGACTGACAAGCGCGGGACGGGATCACCGCGGAGCGATGAGCACGAGCGCATGGACGCTGATTGCGGGCGGGGCGCCGAAAGCGACGACAGCGAACGAGCGCCGCGCGCACAACGGCGCTAAATGCCCGTTTTCGGGGTCGGGGGCGAGACCGCAAGCGCACGACACACGCGGTCGGCGGGCGCAAGCGCCTTGCCGACACGAGAACCGAGCTGATGCAGAGCCGCGGGAGCTGCTGGCGCGACAGGCGCAGGGCCGATGCACCGGCGCAGACGCGGGGCTACTGGCACCTGGCCGATGCAGCAGGCACAGACTGCGACACGTGCCTAGCAGATGCGGGGCAGCTGTTCGCCTACGAGCATGTCCATGATGCGCAGAGCGCCAAACCCGGTGCGAATCGAAACACGGGGGTCGCGCTCCTCGGGCGTTTCCACCACTTCGCCAATGATAGCGGCATCGGCTCCATACTTGTTCGCGCGCATTGCGGCCAAGGTTGCCTCGGCTTGCTCGGCAGGGACCACGCACACCATTTTGCCCTCATTGGCAACCTGATACACGTCGTAGCCAAGCATTTCGCAAGCTCCCAATACGGCATCTTTAACGGGAACTGCGCCCTCTTCAACAATGAAGTCGACACCCGACTGAGCAGCAAGCTCGTTGAGCGTCGAGGCAAGGCCTCCACGCGTTGGGTCGCGGAAGCAGCGGGTATCGGGCGCTGCAGCAATTACCTCGGCGATCAAATGATTCAGAGGGGCGGCATCGGTCTGGATGTCCGCATTGAACGAAAGCTCTTCACGGCAGCTCATGATGGTGATGCCATGGTCGCCCATGGTACCGGTAACCAGGATCTTGTCGCCCGGTTTGCAGAAAGCACCGGAGAGGCTCACGCCTTCGGGGATGAAGCCGATACCACTGGTATTGATGAACACGCCATCGCCGTGGCCGCGATTAACGACCTTGGTGTCGCCCGTGACAATATGGACGCCGGCCTCCTTGGCCATTTCGGCCATGCTTTTGCAGATGCGCTTCAAATCGGCAACGGGGAAACCCTCTTCCAGAATGAACCCACAGCTGAGGTACTTGGGAACAGCACCACTGGTGGCAACGTCGTTAACCGTGCCGCACACTGCCAATCTGCCAATGTCCCCGCCAGGGAAAAAGTGGGGAGTCACCACAAAACTGTCGGTGGAATAGGCAATGCGCTCACCGGCAGCTGGCGCAGGAAGCGACGCCGCATCGTTCCCCTCCAGCAGCTCTTCATCTGCGTACGCCTCGAAAAATACCTCGTCGATAATGCGCTTCATCATGGTGCCGCCGCTGCCATGACCCAGCAATACCGTTTCGTCCATCTTGTCTCTTTCGTTCATGCAGCACTCAATAGAGCGCTGCGTTCCTCTAGAAAAGAACGCCTTCAATGAGGCGTTCTAAAGGGCTAGATAAAGTCGCCCGTGGTTGTCATGTTAAGACGTCCCGTTTTGACGCCCTTGGTGCCGATGATGAGATTAGCAACATCCTGGACTTCACCAGACTCACCCTTGAGGATGATTACCTCGAGGCAGTTGTCTTGATCAACATGCACATGCATGGAAGCTACCACCATGTCCAAATAGGTGTGCTGGATATGGTGCAGTTTCTCCTGCAAGTCGTTGGCGTGATGGTTATACACGATAGTGAGCGTACCCATAACGATTCGCCCAGGCACGGAGCACTCATCTTCCACCAGCGCTTCGCGCACTAAATCGCGTACCACTTCACTGCGATTTTTAGCCAGACCGCGGCGCGCCACCAGGTGATCAAACTTGACCAACAGGTCTTCGGGCATCGCCACAGAAAAGCGCATTAAGTCATTGCTCATGCTTTGCTCCTTGTATTTATGCGATGCAAACTGGGTTTATACCAGGTTAACCGTCACGCCGCTTGCGTTTTCGGCATCTTCATCAAGCGCATCTTTAGCGTCATCGAGCGTTGCGCGAACCTCGTCGAGCAGCTGCATTGCAGCGTGGAGCTTTTCGCCCACGGTAGTGAATCCAGCGTCAGAAGCATTGTGGGCAAGGTTGTGAGCCCAACGACGCTCCAGCTTAATATGATCGTCGATCTGGTCGATCATCTGCTCGAACTGACCCGTGTTGATACCATTGGTGCACATAGCGACTCCTTTTATTGGGGGAAAGCATTGCTTTCTTTGGTTATCGATTGAGGCGAAGCCTCTTTGGCAGACACCAATCGATGCGCTGCGTCTTCTTATTATGGTGCTGTCGGAATGAAGTTATCACCGTTTTCGTTCAACGGTGTGAATTTTTTCACATTTTGTGTGACTGGCTGATTTTGGGGACATTGAAGCAGCTCGTCGCCCTCAACAGCAACGAATCTCGCTATCATCCTAAGCAGTGAAGGAGGACGCCATGCCCACGCCGCAGCCAACAATATACGAGCGCATCGTGCAAAGCCATGTTGATTCGTTCCAGGGAACGTATCATGGCCCCATAGGAGCTGCGGCGATTATCGTCTCCGTCGAAGAACCCACCGAAGAAACAAAGCGCGCACTTACCGCAAGCTTTAAGGCGCTTGGGTACGCACCGCAGGCGATCGGCTGGGCCCAAACCGCCGCCGCAGGCAAACCCGATGCTTCTGGCGACCTATTCACCCTTATCGAAGGCATCGACCCGTTCTGCGTTGTCTCCACGAGCCATGCCAGCACCGAGGCGCTTTCGCGCTGCTACAACACGCCCCTTGCCATTGAGGCGAAAACGCTTCTGCTAGGCCGCGATTGCCGCTGTTTCGAAGACCTTGATGCCCTTATTTCCACCGAAGCGGGCAAACACAAAGCCTGGGGGCTTTTGAAAACGCTGCCTAAAATGTAGCGGACTCTAACACCCAACAATCTATCGAGGTACTGCACGAAACGAAGAGCAATGGCAATCGAGCACTTAGCACGCTAAAAGCCAACAACCCTTTCTTTGCCGAGCATTGCGCAATGCCAAGCCATGAAACAAGAGTTAACAAACCTCGGCTTCTGTTGAATTCCTGCGCGCACCGCGCGCTGCAACCGCTGGTGGTATCCTTCTTGTGTCTATATACCAATGAAAGGCAACGCATATGTCCAACAAAAGCCTTGCCGGCGAGCACAGCGCCCAGACCATCCTGGTTACCGGCGGTGCCGGCTTCATCGGCAGCCACACCTGCGTCGAGCTGCTTGAGCAAAACTACAACGTCGTCATCCTGGACGACCTTTCCAATTCCTGCGTTACCGCGGTCGACCGCATTCGCGAGCTTTCCGGCGCCAACGCCGAACAGCTGAAGTTCGTCGAGGCTTCCATCCTCGATCGTGAAGCATGCGAGCGCGTGTTCTCCGAGAACGACATCGACGCCATCATCCATTTTGCCGGCTTCAAGGCTGTGGGTGAATCCACGCAGAAGCCGCTCGAATACTACTGGAACAACGTAGCCGGTTCGCTGGTGCTCTTTGACGTAGCTCGCAGCCACGGCGTAAAGAACATCATCTTCTCTTCTTCCGCAACGGTTTACGGCGAGCCCGAGATGATTCCGATCACCGAAGAGTGCCCGCTTCACGAAGCAACCAATCCTTACGGCGAAACCAAGGTCATGCTCGAGCGCATCCTGACCGACTTCTACCGCGCTGACAGCGAATGGAACGTTGTTCTGCTTCGCTACTTCAACCCCATCGGCGCCCACGTTTCCGGTCGCATCGGCGAAGATCCGAAAGACATCCCGAACAACCTGCTCCCCTACGTTGCCCAGGTTGCCGTCGGAAAACTGGAATGCATCCAGGTGTTCGGTAACGACTACCCCACCCCCGACGGCACCGGCGTACGCGACTACATCCACGTCGTTGACCTGGCACGCGGTCATGTGAAGGCTCTCGATTTCATGGGCGGTAAGGTTGGCACGGGCAAGGCCATCGGCCTTGGTTCCATCGAAGGCGCAAGCACCGAAGACGGCACCCGCACCGGTGTTGCCATCTTCAACCTGGGCACAGGCACGGGTTCTTCCGTTCTTGATGTTATCCACGCCTTCGAAAAGGCATGCGGCAAGGAACTCCCTTACAAGATCTGCCCCCGTCGCCCCGGCGACATTGCCACCAACTACGCTGCCTGCGACAAGGCACGCGAAGAACTGGGCTGGGTTGCCGAATACGACTTGGCACGCATGTGCGAAGATTCCTGGCGCTGGCAGTCAAACAATCCCAACGGATACAACGAGTAGGTTTTTCCGACCGTCCGCTTCCGGGCGCTGGCTGCTTCGGCTCGTCCGCCTTCAGGCGGCGGTGGGTCTGCTCAACGCACCCGCTACCCTGCTCAAAAGGCCCCGTCTTTGACGGGGCCTTTTTCGTGCGGTCGCTGCTTCATACATTTGAAGAAGATTTTCCTGCGGAAAATCATTCAGGAGATGCTTTCAGAGTGCATTTCGCAGACTAGCCGCCGCCTGAAGGCTACCGGATAGGTAAGCACCAGCGCTCGCAAACTACCCGACTCGGGCCGCCCCCGTTAGGGTAGTTCTGGATTCTGCTGGGCTGAGGGAATCGAGCTCGGTAAGGGCGGTGCGGTTGCTGTGGGTACCTCTCTGGACACTCATCCTGTTAGATTTGCGAAGCAAATCTTCTTCTAAGGCATGAAGCAATGCAGCGCATGAGAAAAGGCTCGCGCAAGGCGAGCCTTTTCGAACAGCGGAATGGGTGGCTTGAGCGGTAGCCGCACCGTCCTTGCCGAGCGGGCAGAGGGGGGCGAACTACAGCAAGTCCTCTATGAAGCCGACTTTGTAGTTTTCGAACACCACACCGTCGCCTTCTTGGGTTGCGTCAAGATCAACATCGGCACGGATGGCAAAATCATGATCGCCGTCAGGATCGCTGAAGGTTTGCTGCACGTGCCATACGTGCTCCGCATCCTCGTCGGATTCATCGATAGCCAAGAATGCCATTGAGCGGGCATCCGCATCGATAAGCACGTCTTCATGAGCATCGTAGTATTCGTCCAATGCCGCACGCCATTTGTGAGCAGGGAACCCGTTATCAACGTCGGCCTCACCCAAAGCCTCGTGATCGTCTGCCGCAGCAAGGCGCACTCGGCGGAACAGAGCGTTGCGCACCAGCACGGTAAGACCACGGCGATCGTGGACCACGGCATCCTTTGCCTCGGGCGGACGGGCATCGAGCTCTTGGCCCGCCTGCTCCCATTCATCCACCAAGCTGGAGTCGACCGAACGCACCACCAAACCGAGCCAAGCGATAATGTCTTCCATTTCTTCGCTGCGCTTATCAAACGGAAGGGTACGATCAAGCGCACGATACGCTTCTGAAAGATAGCGAAGCAGCGCACCTTCGTAGCGCATAATGCCCAGCTTCTGGATATAGCCCTTGAAATCGGCAGCTGATTCCAACATGTCTCGTAAAACCGATTTCGGACGCACGTAATAATCGCGCGCCCAAGGCACCGACTCGCAATACTTGTCGAAAGCGGCAAACAGCAGTTCGCGCAGGGGGCGCGGATACGTTACCTCCGCAATGCGATCAAGGCGTTCCTCGTACTCAACGCCATCGGCTTTCATAGCTGCCATAGCGGCATCTTTCGCTTTGCGTTCCTGCGCGCGCAGGACCTGACGCGGGTCTTCGAGCGTTGCCTCGACCATAGAAATGATGTCGTAGGTGTAGGTTTCGCTTTCTGGGTCGAGCAGTTCGAGCGCTGCAAGCAAAAATGGAGAAAGAGGCTGGTCAAGAGCAAAATCTTCAGGCAAATCCATAGTTACGTAGTAGTCGGGATCGCCATTTTCATCCTCTTCTATCTCAACAACCCCCGCATCGATAAGGGTGCGGAATACCTCGCTGGCGCGCACTTTCAACTTCAGCTTGTCTTCGGGCTTTTGGAGCGAGTCGTCGATCAGCTGGTCGACGCGAGCACGGGCGTCGCCGCCCTGTTCAACTTCAGCCAAAACTATCGAATGGGTGATGCGCATACGGGGAGTCAGCGTTTCAGGCGCAGCAGCAATTAGGCGGTTGAAGGCGTCTTCGTTCCACACCACAAAACCCTCAGGGGGCTTCTTGCGCTTCACTTTGCGGCGCTTCTTGGGGTCGTCTCCTGCCTTTGCCAGAAGTTTGGCGTTCTCAATCTCGAACTCCGGCGCCAAGGAAACAACCACGCCCTCGGTGTCAAAACCGGAACGGCCAGCACGCCCTGCAATTTGGTGGAATTCGCGACTACGCAGACGACGCATTTTATGGCCATCGAACTTGGTGAGCTGCGTAAGTACCACAGTATGAATGGGCACGTTGATGCCAACACCTAACGTGTCGGTGCCGCAAATTACCGGCAGCAACCCCTGCTGGGCAAGTTTTTCCACCAGCAAACGATAGCGCGGCAGCATTCCGGCGTGATGCACGCCAATGCCGCTAAGCAGCAAGCGCTTCAGCGTTCTGCCGAACTGAGTGGTAAACTTGCCCGCCCCCAGCGTGGCCTTGATCTGCTCGCGCTGTTCCTTGCTGGTTACGCCGAAGCTCGAAAGTGCCTGCGCCGAAGCGAGGGCGGCATCTTGTGAGAAATGCACTATGTAAAGGGGGCCTTCGTTGTTACGCAAGGCCAGCTCAACCGTGCCCTCAAGCGACATAAGCTCGTACTTGTATTCCAGGGGAACAGGGCGCGGAGCATCGGCAATCACATCTACCGTCGTTCCCGTTTTCGACTCCAGGGCCTGCGCAATCTGAGAAACATCTCCCAGCGTCGCGCTCATAAGAAGGAATTGCGTATGGGGAAGCGTGAGCAGCGGAACCTGCCAAGCCCAACCGCGGTCGGGATCGCTGTAGAAATGGAATTCATCCATTGCCACGCAACCGACATCCGACCATTCGCCTTCGCGAAGCGCCTGGTTTGCCAAGATCTCAGCCGTACAACAGATGACAGGAGCCTGCGGGTTGATCTGGGAATCTCCCGTGATCATACCCACATTTTCACGCCCCAACATATTCACCAAACCAAAGAACTTCTCGCTTACGAGCGCTTTGATGGGAGCCGTGTAGAACGCGCGTTTGCCCGAGCACAATGCCATGAACATCATGCCGATGGCGACCATCGACTTTCCTGAGCCGGTTGGCGTTCCCAGAATAACGTGATCGCCCACCATGAGGCTCATCAGCGCCTCATCCTGGTGGGGCCACAAGTCGATGTCGTGATCGGCGAGCCATTCATAAAACGTCTCGAGAGCTTCTTCCTCGCTGATCGCATCGCCTTCGCGCCAAGCAGGGGCCAATGCGCCCAATGAGCCGAAATCGCTGCTTGATTCATCGATTTCGGAAGATTCCTCTATTTCAAATTCTGCAGAGTCCACCAAGGGATCCTTTCAAAGTGTTTGATCTTTAAAGCTTTCAACGCGCCAACCGCTCACGAAACGGCGAGGTTCCCTAGGCGCTAACTAGGGCATGCCGAGCCTGCCCATGCCGAACAGGAAAGCGCCTAAGGTGCATGCCTGCATCGCGCCATCCGAAACGAACCAGGTCCCTCCTTCACCAACCGAGCACTAGCCAAAACAAGCCAGTTCCACCCATCCGTTGGGGCGCCAGCCAGATGGTGTCAGGCGCCGTCACGCGCCAACTGAATGCAAGGCAGAAGCAGCCAAGCTCAGCCCCATGCCAACCGAACGCTGACCGAAATGTAGCAGACCTCGCTCCTCGCCATGCGGGCATTAGCCAATTAACGCGCCACGAGCATTCTTCCCGCCAAACTACGCTCTAGGCAAATTGCAGGATGTCGACAGGTGCGTCTATAAGCACGTCGGGGTTGCCCGTTTTGAGCGTTTCGAGCGGCTGATAGCCCCATGTAACACCAACCGCAAGCATGCCGGCATTATGCGCTGCTATAAGATCGGTGTGCGAATCGCCGAAATACGCACAGCGAGCAGGGTCGAGGCCCATTTCCCTTGCGCACAGCAAGAGCCCATCAGGATCGGGCTTGCGCGGAATAGTGTCGGTTTCACCGTGGGAAACATCAAACAAGCCGGGGAAGAACTTCGCCTCCACGTCTTTCACGCCGCCTTCAAATTTGTTGGACATGATACCCAGCTTCTTCCCGCGAGCATGGAGCTCTTTGAGGGTTTCCGTCATCCCCTCGAATTCGCTCGTCAGGCTCAAACCGAATTCGCCATACAGGCCCTTAAAATTGCGAAACACCTTTTCGACCTGCTCTTCGGTAGCCCCATCGGGCACTGCCAAGCGCGCTAGAGCCAAAGCACCATTACCCACAAACGTACGGATTTGCTCTTCGGTATGGGGAGGAAAGCCTTCCAGCTCCAAAGCCTTGTTGGTGACCGCCGCCAAATCAGGAAGCGTGTGCAAGAGCGTTCCGTCCATATCGAAAATGAATCCGTCGATTTCAGGCATACCTGCCTTGGCACTCATAGCCTGCCCCTTTCGTTGGCAAATCGGAAAACGCGCTTCAGCAGCAGCGCAACAATAACGGTTCCAGCCTACCCCAACAAAAGACCGCTGAACGTTTCTCGCACCAGCCACAACATAAGAATCACGATAACGGCGCGCAGGATGCGGAAGTTCCAGGCCGACAAGGCGGCACGGGGGGTGCGGAAGCAGCGACGAACTGTGGGACTAAAGAGGCAACACGGGAGCGCGGAAGCTGCAGCAGACTGCGAGGCTGAAGGGCCAGGATGGGGGGCGACGGGGGTTGCACGGGGCGACAAGGGTGGCAAGAAACCGCGTCCGATATGGCGAATAACGATGACGAGGCGGCAAGGGGTCGACGAGGCTGCGAAGCTGAATGGCCGCGATCGGAGGGGTGGCGGGGAGTGGCAAGATCTTCGCGCTATGCATGATTTGGGGGCTCAGGACGAAAATAACGCCCCTTGGCGGCAAGATCTTCGCTCGATGTATTCCCTAACGGCATTTTGCACGGCAAAACGAATACATGGGGATCAATTCTTGCCATGATTAGCTTTATTTGAATACATAGCGGTGATATATTGCCGCGAAGTGTCCTTTTCCCTGTCCGGGGCCTCTCAGGGAATACACGACGGCGATTCATTGCCATGTTCAGACGCCGAGGGGAACACACCGCGCGCCATTTGACGCGCAGCTGGCAAGGCGCTGTTCGGCGGGGCAGCAGCGAGATGCAAGGCGCCGGTAGCACGTATGCTGGCACCACGGGTACAACCAGCGACAATAATGTCGGCGTCCGCCGGGGGGGGTCAAAGGGCCGCCGGGTAGTGTCGACAACATCCGCTAGGGGGGGGTGCAGGACTGTTGGGCGGTGAAGCGCCGTCCGCTGGGAATCGCGGGGGTTGTTGAGCGGTGAGACGCCGTCCGTTGGGAATCGCGGGGCTGCTGAGCGGCGGCGGCGCTGTCCACCGGAAGTCGCAAGGCCGCCGAGCGGCGGCGCCAACCGTTAGGGGTCGCGCTGTTGGGCGGCGTCGATGCCATCCGCCCAAAAGGCGGCGGGGCGCCATTCGGCGAGAACGGGCTTTGCGTTTTGAGTGGATGCGTAGCTTAGTCGCGGACATTTCTTACGAGCATTGTGCTAGCATTAGGTCTTGCGCGGGTGTCGCCAAGTGGTAAGGCACGAGCTTCCCAAGCTCGCATGCGCGGGTTCGAGTCCCGTCACCCGCTCCAGAAGAAAAAACAAGGCCGGTCTTCAGTTCAGAATTATGCCCATATGTGGCGGTTCATCTGGAGACCGGCTTTTTGCTGCACGGGTCTAGACTTTGTCGGCCCTGCCAAGGGCACACGCAAATGAGTGTCCGGCCTTGCCTACGCTCCTCTTTAACGCGATTTTCCCCATTGCCCTCGCTGGAGGTTTCGCGCGTTTTTCGCATGATTTGCCCTATTACAGCAATCTGGGGTTATGGCTCAAAAAGTGTGTAAGGGGTCTTTCCGCTACCGCCTGAACTCGGTGGGCATATGGAACTCGTTCCA
>CAKTTY010000008.1 GCA_934617065.1 uncultured Eggerthellaceae bacterium | reverse complement strand
TCAACTCGGCGCAATCGACCGATGCTTCGGAAGATTATGCTCATGTAACGCCTACCACGGGCAATTGCTATCGTGATACTGGGGAGGTGGTTTCGCTTTCTGCTACCACCGACAACGCGCAGTTCCGTGGCTGGTACGAAGGGGAAAGCGATAACGAAAGCTTAATCAGCGACAACTTGACCTGCGACTATGTGGTTCCTTCTAGCGGCCAAGCGCAGGTTGAGATAACTCCGTGGTACTGCGCGCAACAGGCAAGCGTTGTGCTTGACGTTGACGGCACCACCGAAGAAGGCAGCCCCCAAGGCTCGTTCCTTAAAACAGGGCTCTACGGTATTGGTTCGAGTGTTACGGTGGTTGCCATTCCTGAGCCGTACTATGTGCTCGACTACGTTACCGATGCGGCGGGTAACCGAGTGAATGTTTCAGAAAGCGGATCCTATACCTTCACGCTTACGGGAGATACCCAGCTTACCGCTCATTTCCGCCCTGCGTCGGACGGGGATGAAGCGTTTAAGGCGCTACAGGCTGCCCTGATCGCGGCACTTGGCGTGGCGATTGTTGCCTCAACGGCTGGTGGCTTCGGCGAGTTCGTCGACCCAATCGCGGTTCCGGCCATCATCGAAGTCGGCGAAGCGGAAACTATCGAAGAACTCGTAGAAGTAGGGGGTAAGGCCCTCAAAGAAATTGAAGAGATTTTCGAGAAGCACAAGCACGACCGCGACCCCGATAAGCCCAAGGGTGACCATACTGCTGAAATCATCGCCACCGCACAGCCTGAGGCTGGCGGTATCGTAAAAGGCGGGGGCGTTCACTTCGAGGGCACCATTGCCGAGTTTGACGCCATTGCCAACCCCGGTTACCACTTTGCGTGTTGGAAGGAAGACGGTATCGAGCGCTCCACGCTGCCGCATATGCAGATGGCCATCACCGATGCTACGCCCGATGTGGTGAAGCTGACAGCCGAGTTCGAAAAGGACGTGACCATCACCACCGCCGTTGATGTTGAGGGTAGCGCAGCCGATGATGTGACTGGTTGCAATTCTGCGCCTGACAGGCAGACAGTGCGAAATGGCGAACAGGCCACGGTGGTTGCTACCCCAGGGGAAGGGTATGAATTCGTTGGGTGGTTTGAAGGTGCTGTCGAGATTTCGAAAACCCCTACCTATTCCTTCGTTGCTGAAACGGATAGGCATCTGGTGGCTAGGTTTAATCGTACCTGCACGGTTAGCGTAGAGGTTGAACCTGCAAGTGCCTTGGCGGGCAAGTGCACCATCGTCGGTGATGGGAAATGCGTCGTGGGCAAGCCGACCGTGCTTTCCGCTAGCCTAGATGAAAGCGTACGCGACGCCTACACCTTCAAAGGTTGGTATCGCGGCGAATCAGATGTGCTTATGGGCACCGATGAATCGCATCTTGAGTTTGTTCCCGAAGGTGACACCGTTGTTCGCGCGGTGTACGTAGCGAAGAAATATGAGGTCGGCGTCAAAATCGATGGCTTGCTTCCTGGCATAAACCCTCACGGTGAAGTTGAGATTGTTGGGTATCCCGGCATGGATTCGGTCGAACTGCCCTACGGCCGTCACGTCACCATAAAGGCAACGCCCAACGACAAGTACTGGTTCGCCTATTGGGAAGATGCTTCTGGGAAGCGCTATCCCGAGCCTGAACTGCGCGTATGCGTGACGAAGGACGAAACGTACACAGCTGTGTTCAAGAAGGGCCCTGACGTTATTATCACGGCTGATACGTATTGGGGTGGCAAGGTAACCTGCAATGGCGAAGAAGTGAAGCCTGATACCGACAAGTATGCTTTGGATGATACGCTTCATCTTGCTGCCGAGCCGAATCCTGGTTTCCTTTTTTGGGGTTGGTACAGAAACGGGCTGCTGGTAAGCACGGAAAAGGAATGCACGCTTTTCGCTAAGGAATCGCCCATTTCGGGAAAGTGTTCGATTGTTGCCGCCTTCAAGCCTCTTGATGTGGTGTGTTTGCCCGTGGCAAGCCCGGCAGAGGGCGGCACGGTTACGGCAAGCCGCTTGTTCGCCGATCGCGGCTCCGATGTGCAGCTGAAGGCAACCGCTGCGCCTGGCTATGTGTTTGAGGGCTGGTATGTGGGCGACGAATTAGTGTCAGGAGATGCCGAGTTCACCTGCAAGGAAGAGCGCAGCCATGTTCATGTTGCGCGCTTCAAACAGCAGGATTTTACCGTTGAGGCGAGTGCTGTTGTTGCCGATGCAACGGGTGCTCTGGTTGAAGACGCGGCCGCTGGTAGGGTTGAAGGTGCGGGAGCAATTGGTGCGGGACGATCTGCGCAGCTTGTTGCTTACGCCAACGAAGGCTATGTGTTCAAACGATGGGTAGACGAAACGGGCGCAACGGTAAGCACCGATGCGGAATACCGGTTCGTTCCCTGGGCGAACACGACAATTCGAGCCGTCTTCGAGCCGAAGCAGTTTACGGTTGCTGTTAACGCGGCAGAGGGCTTTGGTACGGTTGAAGGTGCAGGCACTTATGCAGCAGGTCAGCAGGCAACGGTTACAGCAACCCCGAGCGAAGGCGCTTCCTTTGTTGGATGGTATTCCGAAGGCTTATGCGTAAGCACAGATACTGTTTATACCTTTGCGGTTCGCAGCGACGCTGCCCTGACTGCCGTATTTGGCTCAGACCCGTACGTGGTGAGCGCCATTGCGTCTCCTGCAGATTCGGGCTGCACGAGCGGGTTTGGCACTTTCAACAATGGCGACCGCACTACGCTTTCGGCAGTTGCCAAGCCTGGCTATACCTTCTATTGCTGGAAAGATTCGCAGGGCAATACGGTGAGTGAACTGCCTGAATGTACCGTTGATGCTTCAGACAGTACTGCTTACGTTGCCTTCTTTACGCCCGATTCCTATTTGGTAAGTTTGCGCGCAAACCCTGATGCTTCAGGCGCGCTGCAGGGCGCGGGTACCTACAAATTCGGCGATACGGTTGAGTTGAACGCTCAGCCTACAAGCGGTAAGCGCTTTGTGGGTTGGTATTTGGTAGGGTCCGAAGGCGGCGAAGCTGCAGCTGGTAGCGATTCGGGCACTGGCAGCAATGGTGCTGGTGGCGATTCGGGCACTGGTAGCAATGGCGCTGGTGGTAATGGTGTTAGCGATAACGCTCCCGCTACGCTTTTCAGTAAGGACGCGCATTGCTGGTTTACCATCGATGAGGATCTGATTCGCGATATCACCAACGGCGAACTCAGTCTTGAGGCGCGCTTTGCCGACCCTTACGAGGTGTCGGTTTCTGCGAAGGCCGTTGTTTCCGGCAAGGCGGGCGCGCGTGGTTGTAGGGTGATTGGCACGGGCGCGTATTCTTCGGGTGACAACGTTACGCTGCAAGCCGTTGCTGGCGAGGGTTACCGTTTTATGGGGTGGAGCCTCGATGAAGCGGGAAATGTAATTGAAAGCAACGACGCCATCTTTGAATTCGAAGCTGGTGCCGACGTTTCTTACTATGCACAGTTTGTGGCAGATGATCCGGTTGAAATTGCGGTAACGCAAAGCTCAATGTTCAGGGGCCTTGCGTTCATGGTTGGTTCGTTCGGGGCAGCTACTTCGGTTGAGGTTGATAAGGGAGACCCCTTTGTGGCCATGGCTGTTCCGTACCCTGGCATGCACTTTTCGCATTGGGTGAACGATGCGGGAGCTATTGTGAGCTACAGCGCCATACATGTGGGTGTTGCGCGTGAGAACATGAGGCTTACTGCCGTTTTCTACGAGACGGGCTTCGATGCCCAAGTTGCCACATATCCTGCGGATGCAGGATTCAGCATGGTGGTTCCTGGAACGGGTACCTCGTATAAGTCGGCATCGGTGCTTGTCACTATTCCTTTCCCTGGCTGGAAGTTCAAGTACTGGGCAGACGAAGCGGGCGTGCCAGTGGGTTTCAGCCCTGTTATGGCACGACCGGCCTATGCTAACAGGACCTTTACGGCTTACTACGTAAAGGAGCAAGTTGAGGTTGTTGCCGTTGATCCGCGTGAAGGTGGCTGCGTTGATGGTTCGGATACGTATAGCGAAGGCGGTTATGCCCTGGTTCGCTCGGTTGATACGGGTAGTACCGTTACGCTTTCTGCCGTGCCCTACGATGGGTTCGAGTTCGTTGGTTGGTACGACTATGCTGACAGGGATGCCGAAAACGCAAGGCCTTTGAGTGCCGATGCTAACTGGACGTTCTACCCTGAAGCCGACATGAAGGTGGTTCCGCGCTTTAAGGAAGTTCAGAAATACGCGGTTGCAGCCACTGCCGAAAATGGCACGGTTAACCCTGAATCTGCAAGCGTTATGCCTGGTGGGAGCCTCGCCTTTACGGCATCGCCCAATGAAAACTGCTATCTTGACCACGTAGGCACCACGCTAGCCTCGATGTGCGAAGGCGCTGGCGCGGGTGCTTCGCAGGGAAGCTTTGATATTTCCGACTACAAAGGCGGCACCTACCAGTTTGACCTGAAGAACGTCACGTCTTCGCAGACGTTATCGTTTGCGTTTGTGAAAGCTGAGGCGCCCGTGATTGATGCGCAGCCGCAAGACACCTCCGTGCGCGAAGGGGAGAGCGCTACCTTGTCGGTTGCGGCCGATGCGGCACAAAGCGTGCGTGATCATGAGGCGATATCGAGCGGCGCGTCAGCTGGCCATGAGCTTACCTATCAGTGGTACCGCGTTGGCGAAAACGGGCAGAGCACGCCCGTTGAAGGCGCGAATTCTGCAACGCTGGAAGTGCAAGACGGCGATGCAGGGGAGTATTACTGTCAGGTTACGCAGTTGTATCTGGGCACCGTAACGACAGTCGAATCAAACCATGCAACTGTGTCTCGTGTTGAGCCCGAAGCACTGGTATTCAATGCTACCGCACTGCCTGCAGCTACCGCCCACGCTGAATATAACGCTTCTATCAATCCCGCAACGGGAGGGACGAGCCCTTACACGTATGCGCTTGCCCAGGGTTCCAAACTTCCCGATGGCGTTACTTTTACAGCCAGCGAAGAAGGCCTGATGGTTTCGGGAACGCCGGATTCAACGGGAGTTTTTGCTTTCGACATTGATTGCACCGACCATTCGGGGCGATCTGCAGCAGCTCACTTTACGCTGGTGGTAACGCCGAAGATTGCTGACCTGGCTTTTTCGGGCAGCTTGTTCATCTATAACGGACAACCGCAAGGCCCATCGCTCTCGGGTGTCCCCGAGAATCTCGATGATGCCATTGCCTATACGTATACGGGAATAGGGGAAACCCATTACTCAAGCAGCCAGCCGCCTACTAATGCGGGCAGTTACCGTGCAACGGCGACGTTGAACAGCGGTGGATACAGAGGTGTTGCAACCATCAAGTACACCATTGTGAAGAAGCCTGTGCATCTTGAGCTAACTGCCGAAGATGTTACCTACGACGGCAGTCCACACGCGGCAACCGTTAGTGCTCAGGATGTTGTGCCTGAAGATTACGAGGTAACGTACCGCGGTGCGAATGGCACGGAATACGGCCCCACCAGCAAGGCGCCCACTGATGCTGGCAGTTATACGGCGGAAGTGAAGTTGGTGAACCCGAATATGACGGGTTCTCAGACGGCTACCTACACCATTTCTCCTGCTGAACAGGTGATCGAAGGAAAAACCGACTATACGGCTACGTACGGTAATGCAGGCATTGTGTTTGAGAACACGGCTAAGACGCCTGTCAGCTACGAGGTTGTCCCCAATGAGGATGGCTCACCGAGTCCCATTTCGATTCAGGGTAGCAATGCGAGCATTGTTTCTGCAGGTAAATCGCGTGTGGTGGCGCATGCGGCGGCCAGTCGAAATTATGCAGCGGCGAAAGATGTTGAGCTTACCATTGACGTTTCTCCTGCTCCGTTGCTCGTTATTGTTGACGATGCCGAACGCTTTGAAGGGGAGGAAAACCCGGCGTTTACATCGAGCCTGATAAGCCCTGCGTCGACGGCGGGTGTTGCCGTAAGTTATTCGTGCTTGGCAGATACCACATCACCTGCGGGAGAATACGAAATTGGTGCCAGTGTATCCAATTCGAATTTTGCGGTAACTGCTAAGCCGGGCACGCTTACGGTGAAGGCGAAGGAGCCTGTGGGGCCCGTTGACCCTGTCGATCCTGATGACCCCAATACACCAAGTGGCCCTTCCGATCCTGGTAACCCAAGCAATCCGTCGGAGCCTGGCGATGCAGATGGCCCGCCGAGCCCCGAAGAACCAAGCGACTCCAACTGTTCGGGCGAGTCCGGTGGTACGGGGGCTTCGAATGGTGGGCAGAATGCAGGTTCCGATTCGTTGAAAAATCAGGGAGCTTACAGCGTGTTAGGCAGATCACCTTCCAGGGAAGGTTTGGGCGAGTTGAACGAAGATGGCGCCTTGGCTTTGTCCGACTCGAGTGAGGAAGCCGGAACCAAAACTGTAGAGCAGCAGACCGTATTGCCTACGGACAAGAAGGCTCAGCTCCTGATTGCCGTGTTACTTGCCCTTGGTTGCGGTGCTGTGATTTTCGTTGTGGCTGCAATTCGCCGCCGTCGAAGGAAGGAATGAGCTTGAGGTGCGCAAAGATAGTATGGCTGAATTGAAAATGGGGGAGTTTGGTGTTTCAAAGTACGGTGAAGCTATCTATATTGCCGGTAGCGTACTGCACCCTTTAATTTGGATTGGACCGTGTTAGCAGCAGGGTACCTTCACTGCAGTGAAGGTACCCTTTATTTATGAAGCGAATTGGCAAGCGAATCTGGTCGCGCTTAGCGAAATTACTGTGTGCCGCTTTATGAAATTGGCGCTATGACTCGGTTTCTGCTGTCTGTGCATTTTGATATTGGTGCAGCTTATGCGCAGCACAGAAGCCTAAAAATTTTTATTTAGCAAACAATTTCGGTAGCAATTACAACGATGGGGATTAAGATACAAAAGTAGTTTTGACAGCATAGAAAACAGGGAAGTAGTTGCGCAAGTAATGAAAATGAGCAATAAAAACAAACTTATTTCGGGCCTGGTGGGTGTTGCGATGTGCCCCATGATGTTGCCAACCGCAGCATTCGCGGCTGATGACGGCGCAGCATCGGGGGTTTCGTCATCCCCGACCGAGTTGATTCAGTCTTCTGACCAGTCGGAAGGCGCCGATACGGGCGCAAGTTCGGCAGATGCGCCTGCCGCACAGTCCGAATCGACGGGTGAAGCGGCCAATACGACCGCCAAAGCAGTTAATGAAGAGGCAGCTCCTGCAGCTGAAACTGGCGGGGAAGGTACTACGGCAGCGGTTGCGGAAGTGAACGGCAAGACATATCCCAACCTGCAGGCCGCTATTAACGCTGCGCCGCGTAAGGCAACGGTGAAGTTGCTGACCGATACGAAAGAGAACGTCACAATCTCCACGAACTATGTCACGCTCGACCTGAACGGCTACACCCTCAATGGCAGCACGGGCGAGCGCAAGCCTGCGCTGACGGTTACGGCCAGGGTCTACGTCATGGACTCCAGCGCGGCCCAGACCGGTACCATCATGCGTGAGGACACCGCAGAGAACTCCGGCGTTTCTTCCCACTACGTCATCGACGTTCAAGGCGGCAATAGCGGCTGGCTGTTCTTCCAGAGCGGTAACGTCAAGAACGATAGCGGCGCAGGCGGAACGAAGGGCGCGTCCCTTGTTCGCGTTGGCGACGACAGCAAGCCCGGCGTACCTGGTTTGACTATTAGCGGCGGCACATTCACGCAGGATAACTTCATCGTCCTTAAGTGCGACCACGGTAACCTTTTCGTTACGGGCGGCGAAATCAACTCTAAGAACAGCTACGCAGTTCAAAACTGGAAGAACACTACCATTAAGATTCCTAAAGATGGCAAGAGCAGCCCGGTCATCAATGGCAATGTTTCGACGTGGACGTACGGCGGAGGCGGCTCTGACCTTGAGATCCAGGGCGGCACCGTAAACGGCAATGTTGAGTCAGTGACTTACGACGGCGTCGAGGGCAAACCGGCGAAGGTGTCCATCACGGGCGGCACCGTCAATGGCACGCTGAACACGGTTGACTACAGCACGGGTACCACTTCCAACGACCCCACAAAGGCGACGATCGAGGTCACGAACGGTACGTTTAGCACCGATCCGTCCCGCTATCTGATCGAAGGTTCCGCCGCTACTCAGAACAGCGACGGTACGTACGGCGTAGAAAAGGCTTACCTTGCTCAGGTTGGCGAAACCAGCTACTACACCATGGATGAGGCATTCAAGGCTCAGACCGCAAGCGGCGAAGCCATCACCTTGCTGCGCGACTACACCACGGGTAGCACGTTCAACTCTGGATCTGTTGCTCGCGTGGTTGACCTGAACGGCCACACCTGGACGTGCACAGGAACCGACGCGAACTCCGCGGCGTTCGAGATCAATTACCCCAATGCATCGCTTACGGTGAAGAATGGCAAAATCGTGAGCTCTCAGCTTATCGGTCTGATTCCGTCTGCTATGAGCGGTACCATCACGTACGACAATTCCAGCCTTACGTTCGAAAATGTTGAGGCCACTACGAGTGCTGCAAGCGGCATCGAGACGAACGGCAACAACACCAACGACGCCGTTACTCTGAAGAACAGTACGCTCAATGTTCCCAATGGCTACGGCATTTACTTCCCCAGCAGCGGAACGCTGACCATCGACAACTCCACAATCAACGCGAAGACGATGGGCGTGCAGGTGTGCTCGGGCAGCCTGAACGTCAACCCTGGCAGCACGATTACCGTGTCGGGCGATCCGGTTGCAAAGACTGAGGGCGATGGCGCTATCCAGGACGGCGCGGCAATCTCCATCGTCAACCGCCCCGGCTACAAGGGCCTCGACCAGGTAGCTATCACAGGCGGCACCTTCACGGCGAAGGATGAAAATTCGGTACTTAAGGCCTACAGCTGGGATTCCTCGTCGAAGCAGGAGTCGCCTTTTGATAATGCCGATAACAAGGTCACCGTTTCCGGCGGTGAATTTAACGGCAGTCTTGATCTTGACAATATTGAAGTTAGCGGCGGTCAATTCACAGACAAAGAGGTTGCCAAGCACCTCAAGAGCGGCAAGGCAGTTTTGTTCAACGACGGCAAATATGCTGTCGGTAACGAGGAAGCCGTGAAGGGCGATGCGACCCATTCCGTAACCAATACCGACGGAACAGTTGTTTACTTCACTGATGCTCAGGCTGCAAACGACTATGCTAAGGAATCGGGCGCTCAGGCTCCTGAGGTTTTGAAGGTTACCGTTACTTTCGATTCCAACCAGGGCACGGCAGTCGACTCTCAGCTTGTTGCCGTCGGTGGCAAAGTGGCAAAGCCGGCAGATCCTGCCAAGAAAGGCTATACCTTCTCCGGATGGTTCACTGACGAGGACTGCACCAATGCCTATGACTTCGATGCTGATGTAGACGGCACACAGCCTGAGTTCACTCTGTATGCCGGCTGGAAGGCGGTTCCCGCTACCGTTGAGCCCGGTGCTGGCGACAACGGTAGCAACGGCGACGACTCCTCTGCCAATGCGAACGTAAACGTCAACACCGTTAACAACAACGGCGACAACGCGGCAAGCGAAGCGAAGACGGCTACCGTGAAGACGGGCGACAACCTCGCTCTTATCGGCGGCGCATTTGCTCTGATTGCTGTTGCCGCTGGCGGGATTGCGGTATTCGCGCTTCGTCGTAAGAAGATGAACTAGCTTATTTAGCTTGTCTATCACCGTTTGCTGCACGGTGATGCTGAAATAGCGCTGCTTGATGAAGGGGCCGAGCCTGGAGATAGTCCAGACTCGGCCCCTTTCGTATTGAAGACGGCAACGATTTCTTCGTCGACTGCGGGCAGGGATTCGTCGCTAAGGCCGAGTTGCGCGATTGCGCCCCCGACGGCTTTGAACCCGATCAGCATGTCCGGGCAAATGTGCTCATGGAAGGCAGCTACCTTGTCTAGGTGTTCTTGGGTTAGCATGATTGATTCTCCCTCGTTGTTGATATCAGGATCATTGAGTGGGGGCGTAACACGATTCAGCAATTCGTGTTACGCCTTAAAGGTAATTGGATGAGTGGAGGGGCTATTTGCCCGGTGGCAGCAGCCCTCCTTATACGCATATGGTCGTTATGCGTTCAGTCTTTCGCTCGAGAACTCAGTGCACCAGTCCTTTGTGTTGCAGAGTGTTCCTCTAGTTCTTTGGCGAGACGCCTGTCCCGTTCTTCCAAGATATCGCTCAGCATAACTGCGGAGGCGAAAGGGCGTAGCTCGCGGTAAGTGATTTGTTTTGGTGACCGGTTTTAGCACTAAGCCATGAACAGAGCCACCCAGATCGGCATCGTTAGGATGCAGCCGAACGTGGTAATTACATTGATGGCGCTGGCATAGGGCGCGTCTTTCTCGTAAATTTGCGCCATTTGCACTGTTGTTGAGGCAGATGGCGTGATCGTGGCAAGAAGCGTAATGAGCAGTATTGACTCGCCATTTGCCACTAATGTGACTATGCCGCTGAACTTCAGCACAAGCGTGACAATGGCAGGTATCAGCATTAGCCTGATAAAGGCGACGAGCCAGACGCGCTTGTTGGCTACGATTTGGCGCAAGTCCATGCCTCCGATGATCATACCTGTTACCAGCATGGCAGCAGGGCCGATCATCTGTCCCATGTCGTAGGTGAAGGTATTGAAGGGTTCAACAAGCTTGATGCCGAGCACCATGAGCACGATGCCGGCGGCTACGGCCAACAGATTGATATTGAACAGAACGCCACGGATGTCAATGTGGTGATTCTCGCTGATAAGGGACTTGCCATGTGTCCAAATCAGGATAGTTTGAACGCTCATGTAGGCAAGTGAGTAGACCACCCATTCGTCGCCCAGGATGAACCCGACAAGCGGGATGATGAGGTTACCGCAATTTGAGTAAATGCTTGCTGCCCGCTCAATGGGGGACAGGTGAAGTGGCTTTGCCAGGATCTTCGTTAGCAGTATTTGCCCAACCTGGAGCACGATAGCGCAGACGATCGCGAATATAAACCCTTGCAGCACATCTGGAGTCAAATCAACCTGCGTTGCAGAAATGAACGCGCATGGGCAGATGGCATATACGGACAGGACAGAGAGAGTTTTGCTGTCTCCCGTTTTTAGGAGACGAAGGCGCACCAACGCGAATCCGACCGCCATGATAAGGAACAGCGAAGCGATTTTTTCTATAAGCAGGAGAGTTATCATGGCTGTGGATTATACGCCTGCGGTGCAAGGGGTATATGGAGAGGCTAATGGGGCTGATGGTTGTTGCCCTGGCATTGGGAATCTGCTTAGCCGATGACTTTACCAAGCAGGGTTTTGATATTGATTGTCGATTCTGGCCGTATGCGTCGCCACCGCTTGCTGCAATTATCGATTCCAGTCATGTGCCAGCACGGCAGATTATTCTACCGAGAATTGGACACCAGATCATTGTTCGTGAAGTGGTGCACGTGAGATAATTAGCTTACGTTATCACCTGGCTTGCGTAAGTGTTCGTGTGTATTGGCCTGGGCGAATCGGGTGGGCGCAATGTAGATCAACGGAAGCCGACCTACGAACAAGGAGCGCCTTATGTGCAGACAGCATGTTGTACCGCAAACTCAAAACGAACGAACCAGCTCGCTTATCCGCGGAGCGAAGCGTCTTACGGGCGCCAGAATCGCCACCTTCGGCGTAAGCGTGCTTATGGCTGGGCAGCTTTTGCTGCCCAGCGCAGCATTGGCAGCCGAAACGCCTGAGCCTACTGCGGGGCAAGAAGTTGCTGCCGCGTCAGTCGTGGGTTCAGCCGAGTCCGGCGTTGCGGGGCAAGCGGCATCAACCTTGGCTGCCCCAGCCGCAGTTCCCGATGCAGCCGTACCTACTGCAGCGGAAGCCGAACCGGCACCTGCTTTCGCACCTGTCAACGAAGCTGCTCCTGCAGCAGCCCTTGACACCTCCGAACCTGCAGCAGCTGTCGCGCTCGCCAGTGAACCGGCCGTTGAGCCTGGGCCGACATCCGGGTCCGCAGCCGCATCATCTCCGACTCCCACGCTTGTCGCAGCGCCTACCTCCCGCGGCGCAAGCGACGTACCAGGTGGCAGCGGACCTACAATCAAAACTACCGTCAAAAATCATTTTTATGACCTGGAGCTGCCCCCTGCTTTCACGTTAATTCAGGGCGAGGCGTTCGTATACGATTTTCCCGATGCGCCTGAGGATTTCACCCTCTGGCGTAACGAGTCTGTCCACTTCTTCAAGATCGACCCCGATGCCAAGGCTTTAATTAAAACGGAGAACCCCGAAGAGGCAAACGTTTTGATCAGCCTGACAGTCATTGACAATCACGAGACGGGCATTGACAATCACGAAAGGGCGACTTTGGTCTTTACGGGCGGTGGCGCCGATCCTCTGATTTCCTATAGCCTGAATCTGCTCCATCAGATCCACATTGGCGCAAACGCCGAGTTCGACTTCAGCAACTTCAACTCCCAAAACGGAGAGAGGACCATTCTCGAGACACGACACGAGTACTACATCCGCTGCATCTTTGGAAGTAGCGTGCATTTGATTGCAACCGATACGACCGACCCTGAGCCTGATCCGGATGTCAAGCCGGACCCCGAGGTTAAACCGGATCCGGAAGTAAAGCCCAGCTCTGCTCCACAGCCCAACGCGCAAAAGCCAGCTACGGAGCCTGCCTCCAGCGCTGTCGCGGCGGTCGTTAAGCCCGCTGATTCCGTTACGCCTGCGACAGGCGACAGCGGCGCGATGGCAGCCGCCCTTGGCGCCGCAGCCGCAGCCGCTGCAGCAGCTGCTGCCGTTGTCGGGGCGCGACGTCGCAATCGCTAGTTAGCGTCGAAGACGTCTTTTCGCGCAGGAAGCAAAGCTCCAGCAATAACGGCCCAGTCATTCGACTGGGCCGCTTCTCTTTTCGGGAATTTGCTTCAGCAGAAGGGCTGTTCCAGTGGGGCCCCAACGCAAGCATGCTGATCGTTCGCCCCAATTGTCCGGTTGATATCCACCAACTTCCCAACCTGCCGTAATGCGCAACGCATTCGGTTGTCATTGGCGTGCATGCGTCAACCTCAAGACCATCGGGCGAGCGGGCTGCGATAATCCCGGGCAACTGAGGGGTGCCTTCATTTGCAGGCCTTTGTGGTATGTTGGCACAAAGCCAACTAAGGTCGAGGTAAGGCTAAAGAAGTGGAGGGATCGCATATGGCGAAGATCGGCACCGGCGCCGCTGCCCAGGGCAAGAGGACAGCGTATATCAATGCTAACGTTCTCGACGGAACCCAGGGTATGGATGTGCTTGAAAATCACGTGGTCGTGGTCGAGGAACGGCATATCGCTGATGTCGCACCCCTAACCGACGCCGATTTGTCTGGCTGCGAGACCTTTGACCTCAAGGGCGCCTATTTGCTTCCGGGCCTCATAAATATGCATGTGCACCTGGCAGGCAACGGCAAACCCCAGAAGAAGCAGCGCGATAACGAGGCGCTGGTAAAGAAGATCATGGCAAATGGCCTCACGCGAGCCGTTGCATATCGTCTTGTATCAGAGTACGCACGCCTGGAGCTGCACAGCGGCGTCACTACCATACGCACAGTCGGTGGTCTGGCTGACTTCGACACGCGCGTGCGTGATGACGCCGCGGCGGGAAGGTTGGAGGCTCCGCGCATTCTTGCGGCCAACATGGGCATATCGGTGCCGGGAGGCCATATGGCAGGGTCGGTTGCTATCGCGGCAAATAGCATCCCAGAAGCGCTTGCGCAGGTCGAGGCTGTCAAGGCGCAGGGCGTCGACCTTATCAAGCTCATGATTACCGGCGGCGTCCTTGACGCCAAGGAAAAGGGCACGCCCGGCGAGCTCAAGATGAAACCGGATATGGTGCGTGCAGTCTGTGACAGGGCGCACGAGCTGGGCTTCGTCGTTGCTGCACACGTCGAGTCAACTGAAGGCGTGCGCGTGGCGCTCGAGTGTGGCGTAGATTCGATCGAGCACGGCGCCGCTCCGACGGACGAGGTGATGCGCCTGTTCAAGGAGAGGAAATCCTTCCTGTGCACTACTCTTTCTCCCGCGCTTCCGTATGCTCTGTTCGATCGCTCAGTCTCTTGCGCAAGCGAGGTCGAGCAGTTTAACGGCAATATGGTTTTCGAGGGCATTATCGCGAATGCCAAGGCGGCCCTTGAGCAGGGGGTTCCTGTGGCACTTGGCAATGACGTTGGGTGTCCCTGGATCACCCAGTATGATTTCTGGCGCGAGCTGTGTTATTTCGAGAAGTATGTTGGCGTGTCGCGCTCGTTTGCTCTTCATACCGCAACACTTCGCAATGCCCAACTTGCCGGCATCGGCGATATTACGGGTTCAATAGAGGTAGGGAAGGAGGCTGATATGATCGTCGCAGCCACCAACCCGCTAGATGACCTACGAGCGTTGCGCACGGTAAAGCACGTCATTCATCGAGGGCGGCTCATCGTCAAGCCCCGAGTGAAACGCAAGACCGCGATCGATCGCGAGCTCGATAAGTTCCTCTAGGAGCGTCAGTCTTCATCGAGAAACGGTCGCCGAAGAGCTGCTACGACTGCAGTCCTAGCAGCTCCCGATACATCCTCTCATCGGATTCCGAGAACACGTTGAAAACGACGCGCATTTCGCTGTCGTGCGATCCGAGCCATTCCTTCACCGTGCGTACGGCTATCTGGGCGGCCTCCCTTTGTGGAAAGCCAAATACTCCCGTGCTGATGCAACAGAAGGCGATGGAGGCCAGGCCTTCGCTGGCTGCAAGGCCGAGGCAGTTCGTGTAGCAAGAAGCCAGCTGGGCGCGATGCAGGTCGGTCGGGTTGCCGTTGGCAATGGGGCCAACCGTGTGGATGACGCGCTTGCAGGGAAGGTTGTAGGCGGGCGTTATCTTTACCATGCCAGTCGGTTCCTCGGCGCCCTGTTCTTCCATGAGACGAGCGCATTCGGCCCTCAGTTGCACGCCCGAATAGGTATGGATGGCATTGTCGATGCAGTGGTGTCCCGGCACCCAGCAGCCCAGCATCTGGCTGTTGGCCGCGTTTACGATGGCGTCAACGGCCAGCGTTGTGATGTCGCCGCGCCACAGCAAAACATGCTCGTCCAGCGGGCTGGGTTTTGCGGTGTCAAGTGTCGATACTCCCGCCTCGGCAATCATGCCCTGAAGGAGCTCGTCTTGCAGGGCGAGCCAGGTGGGCTTTGCCGGCCACGGCGGGCGCGTGTTCACCAGGGAACGAAACGTCGTCCACAGCTTGTTGGTGTCGGTGGTGGCGGGCGGTTTGACGCCGCGCTCGCCGCACAGCTCGGCCACGAGTTGGCGAAGCAGGTCTGCTTTGCGTTCTGTGTTCACGTTACGGCTCCATTTCTATCGTGTCCAACAGTTCGGCAAGCGCGTGGTTGATGTCTTCATCTAGAAGGATGGAACGCTTGCGGATATCGGCGGGCGTGTAGGATTCGCCCAGGTTGATGCAGGCGTAGGTAGCATGCGCGTTGGAGTGTGTTGCGCGCCAGAAGGGGTATTTGATGATGACTGGAGTGTTTTGACCCACACCAAGCTCCAGATAGAGCACCTTGCCGCGGCGATGCTCATCGATGAAGCGCTGGTAGCGCTTGCCAGCCTCGTGCCAGCCCCGATCTTCGACGAAGGTGCCATCGACGCGCAGGTTCATGACCAGGGGATTTCCGCACACGTGGCATCGGGGCACCAGCTCACGGGGCACCGTCATGCTAAGGGCCCCCTCGGGCACCTTCAGCGTGCCATCGTCGCCGATATGGAATCCTTGGGCCTCGATCATCCGCCTCACGAACTGGTAGTTGTCGTAGGTTTCGGGGTGGCAAGGCTCACAACACTGCCACAGGCCGTAGTCGCCCTGCGTGTAGAAAAGGCGCTGCTTGGGGAAACCCGCCAGCTGGAATTGATGGTCCACATTCGTGGTGATGACGAAGAAGTCCTTCCCGTCGAGCAACCGCAAAAGCTTGCCGTAGGTATCCTTGGGTGGCTTGACGTAGCGGTTGCACCAGATGTGGCGGCTCCAATATGCCCAGTGCTCCTCCAGCGAAGAGAACAGGTAGAAGCCAGCCGTGTACATATCCCTGAATCGATATTTGGCAACGAAGTCGGCAAACAGCCGTTCGAAGCGCTCGCCTGCGTACGTGAGCCCCGCGGCGGCGGAAATGCCGGCCCCGGCGCCGACCACGATGGCGTCCGCGCTGCCGATTGCCTCGCGCAGGCGCGCGATCTCGTTGTCGTAGTCCCTTTCGAACATACTTGTCCCCCTCAATTCTTGACAATCGCCTGAACAGGGCACGCCTCCTGGCAGATGCCGCAGCGCAGGCAGTGCAACTGGTTTATCTCGTAGGGTTCGCCAGGTTCTATGCATCGCTCGGGGCACTTCTCGGCACACGTTCCGCATCCGATGCACGTGTCGGCGATTAGGAACGCGTGCTCGCGCTCGGCTTCTTCGCCCAATTTGAACGGCTTGCGGAAAATCGGCTTCTGGCTCAGATCGAAGTACTCACCTTGCGCTGTATCGATGCAGAACACGTCACATATGTAGCGGGCATCTCCCGGATAGATCTGGTTCATGGACGGGTTCAGCGCGAAGATTGCGTCTACGAGCGCATGCTGTGTCCTTTCGTCGTCTGGGCGCTCCACTCGCCCTCGCAGGCGGCAGGTGCGCAGATCGGGGGTCTGCCCAACGATGGCTACAAACCCCTCGCGCATCACGTCAGTGTGGAACTGCTTGCCTCTCGGCGCCAGGAAGTACAGCCGCTCGGGGGTGACGGCCATAACGTCAATGATGCGCACACTCGGCAGCCCTGCGTCATCAACCGTCGCGAATGCTACGTCGCGGATTGCGCGCAGATAGCTCAGGCACCATGCTGCGTCGACTTCCTCCGGGTTGGGGATTTTTGTCAGGTCAAGCCCTTCGCCTGTTGCGAACATGCCTATGTCTTCATATGCGCTCATCGCCATCTTCGCCTTCCTTCAAGATGGGCATGGGTGGCGTTGCGCCACCCATGCATGCGTATAGTTTGCCGGAATCGCGTGCTAGAACTTGCCGTTGTCGTTCGCCCAAGTGCTCTTGTCCGCGATGGTCTCCATGACGTCCCAGTGCTCGGCGATCTTTCCATCGGCTACGCGCCACAGGTCGTAGTAGCTGGTAGGAGCGCCGCCGAAGGTTCCCTCAGAGATGGCAAGCACCATGTCGCCCTGGGCAAGGACCATGTGCACGGTGTCGTAGACCATTTCAACGCCCTGCTCGGCCATTGCCGCAAGCGCAGCGCCAAGGCCGGAGAGGCCGTCTGCGATCTGCGTGTTGTGCTGGAGGTAGGCGTCCCCATCGAAGTACTCAGGGGTCTTCTCGGGGTGGTGGTTCTGCATCACGTCAACCAGGAAGTTGTGCACGGTCTCGCGATTGACCTCAGTCATGTCAAGGTCGCTTGCCTCGGTCACGCTGTCGATCTGGGTGTGTCCGGAGGGGTTGGGCTCCTCTGCGAGGGAGGCAAGGTTGTCCCAGTGCTCGGCGATGAGGCCATCGCTATCGAAACGGAACACGTCGAAAGCCACCTGCTCACCGGCTCCAGCGAAGTTGTACACGGTGTGCAGGAAAACTTTGTCGCCGTCCTCGTAGGCGCGGATGTTCTCTACCGTCGTCTTTGCGGGCGCCGAGGCCAGGTACTGCACGCTGCCCACGAAGGCGTCGCGGCCGGTGCCGTAGGCCAGGTTGTGCTGAATGTAGCCTTCAGCCAGGAGGGAGGCTGCCTTTTCGGCGTCGCCGGTGGCGAAGGTCTCGATGAGTGCGAGAGCGTTTTGGATCTGTACGGACATGTGGATTCCTTTCTGCCGAGCGGCTTTGCGCCGCTTTTCTGTGGTTCTTACAGTGCAAACTATGGCGTTGATGGTATCTTTTAGAAAGTAGGCACAATATTGTGGTGTAGGTAGCTTTTAGTAACCAATGGCTTTTACCTGCATGTATGCAACGAAAGGTTTTCCGAGATGGCTTCACCGATACTTGAAGAGCTTCCCGCATGCCCCGTGGAGACGACCTTGACCCTCATTCGAAGCAAGTGGCAGGTGCTTGTCCTGCGCGACCTTTTCCTTAACGACACCATGCGCTTCAATGAGCTGCGGCGGTCCATCGGCAAGGTTTCGCAGAAGGTGTTAACAGAAAACCTTCGCGCGCTTGAGGACTACGGCATCGTGCATCGCGAGGTGTATGCCGAGGTGCCGCCTCGCGTGGAGTACTCTCTCACCGACCTGGGGAAGACCCTGAGGCCTGTTATAGACGCGATGTGGGCATGGGGCGAGGGCTACAAGGAGCAGCTTCGCCTGCAGGGCAAGTAGGGGCGCGTCGGTTTATAGGAATCCTGACGCAAGAAACGGGACCGTGCCGCGCAACACGGAACGTGCATGCCCTCAAGGCCTGGCAGCGCATGCACGACAAACTTGTGGCGGGGAAAGTCACGGAGGATGAGTACGAGCTCTGGAAGGCTCGCTTTACATACTAGGAGGAGAAATGCAGCACAAGTGCAAAATCACCGTCTTGGAGACAAAGGTGTTCCCGGACCTGCAGGAGAAGTACCTGGCTAACCCACAGAGCGGCCCGTGCCCTTGCTTCGCGGCGGGTCAAGTATTCGAGTTTGAGCGCACACCGGAAAACGACAGCTTCTACCACCTGGGTAAGGATACCCTCGTCGGCGGCGGGGACTTCCCGTGCGGCGAGGCGTGGGACGCGGTGAGCCGCTACGTCTATGCGGCGCTGCAGGGCGGCTCCATTATGAAGAGTTGGACCAACGACAACCGCATGATGATCGCCTGCTGCAACGACGGCACGAGGCCCGTCGTCTTCAAGATCGAGCGCATTGATGTCCCTGAGACAGACGAGGAAGCGGAGTGGCTGGTCAGGCAAGACTTCACCAACGGCAAGGATGACGCCTACACGGGGTAAGGCCCGTACCCAGATTGCCACCCAAGGGACGCTTCGGTTGTTCTCTGAAAAGGGGCACCTGGGCGCGTCTTTGAGCGATATCGCGAAGCAGGTTGGAATTTCGAAGGCAGCCCCATCGAATACATGGCGTCGGTGTTCGCTGAAATTACAGGCTCTGAAGATGCGGCTTTGCATCTTGCACTGGGGAATGCGGGGCCTGCTGCTTTTTGCGTTCGGCGTTTCTTCGATGAATTTCGGGTTGTCTGGGGTTTTGTTCGCATGGTTTGTGCGATGTTAATAGACTGACTTTTTCGACACCTGACATGCGCCCCATGAGGCCCGAAGTTCGCCGCCCAAAGGGAAGAACCTCTTGGCATCGCAGCTTCGGGCGGGTACAAGGCAGGTTTTAGATCTTCTCAAGAATGGCAAGCAAGCACCGAGAGAGCGAGCATGGCAAAGAACACCACAAACTATGGCAATGACAGCATCCGTCAGCTTAAGGACGAGCAGCGTGTCCGTCTGCGTCCTGCCGTCATTTTCGGATCGGACGGTCTTGATGGCTGCGCGCATGCTGCCTTCGAGATTCTTTCCAACGCGGTCGACGAGGCACGTCAGGGCTATGGCAACCTGATCACCCTGACCGCCTTCCGTGACGGCTCCATTCAGGTGGAGGACAACGGTCGCGGTTGCCCGCTTGACTGGAACCCGTCCGAAAAGCGCTTCAACTGGGAACTCGTCTTCTGCGAGCTCTACGCAGGCGGCAAGTACAGTAACAACCAGGGTGGCGACTACGACTACTCGCTCGGCACCAATGGCCTAGGTTCGTGTGCAACCCAGTACGCCTCCGAATACATGGACGTCACGGTATGGCGTGATGGCAACAAGTATTCCCTTCACTTCAAGAAGGGCAAGGTGGTGGGTGCCAAGAAGAAGGCCCTCCAGGTGGAGCCCACCGACGAGGTTCGCACCGGCACCACCATCAAGTGGCGCCCCGACCTGGAGGTCTTTACCTCCATCGACGTTCCCGAAGAGTGGTACCGTGACACCATGCGCCGCCAGGCCGTGGTCAACGCCAACGTGACCTTCCGTCTGCGCATCGAAGGCGAAGAGGGCGAGTTCACCGAGGAGGACTTCTGCTATCCCAAGGGCATCGAGGACTACGTCCTTGAAAAGGTAGGCGCCGACTACCTTACCGAGCCCTTCTTCGTCGAGGCCGACCGTCGTGGCCGCGACCGCGACGACCTGCCTGACTACAACGTCAAGATCACGGCGTGCCTGTGTTTCTCCCGTACCTTCCAGATGCAGGAGTACTACCACAATTCGTCGTGGCTCGAAAACGGCGGATCGCCCGAAAAGGCGGCACGAAGCGCCCTGACCAGCGCAATCGATGCCTATATCAAGCAGCAGGGCAAGTACAACAAGAACGAAAGTTCCATCAAGTGGCAGGACGTCCAGGACTGCCTGGTGCTGGTGACCAACTGCTTCTCTACCCGTACTTCCTACGAGAATCAGACCAAGAAGGCCATCAACAACCGCTTCATCCAGCAGGCCATGACGGCATTCTTCAAGGAGCGCATCTCGACCTACCTGATCGAGAACAAGGACGCCGCCGGCAAGATCGTGGAGCAGGTGCTCATCAACAAGCGCTCGCGCGAAAACGCCGAAAAGACGCGCCAGAGCATCAAGACCAACCTGCAGCAGAAAACCGACATGGCCAACCGCGTGCAGAAGTTCATCGACTGCCGCTCCAAGGACAAGACCCGTCGCGAAGTCTACATCGTAGAGGGCGACTCGGCGGCGGGCGCCATCCGCACCTCGCGCGACGCCGAGTTCCAGGGCGTCATGCCCGTTCGCGGCAAGATTCTCAACTGCCTCAAGGAAGACTATCCGCGCATCTTCAAGTCCGACATCATCATGGACCTCATGCGCGTGCTGGGCTGTGGCGTCGAGATCAAGGACAAGCGCATCAAGAATCTGGGCGCTTTCGACCTGGACAACCTGAATTGGAGCAAGGTCATCATCTGTACCGACGCCGACGTCGACGGTTACCACATCCGTACCCTGATCCTGACGATGCTCTATCGTCTGGTGCCCACGCTCATCGAAGAGGGTTACGTGTACATCGCCGAGTCGCCGCTGTACGAAATCAACTGCAAGGAAAAGACCTACTTCGCCTACACCGAGCTCGAAAAGAACGGCATTCTGAAGGAAATCGGCGACCAGAAGTGCTCCATCAACCGCTCCAAGGGTCTTGGTGAAAACGACCCGGACATGATGTGGCTCACCACCATGAACCCCGAGACGCGCCGCCTGATCAAGGTGGAGCCCGAAGAGGTCACCAAGATGGAGGCTATGTTTAATCTGCTGCTGGGCAACGACGAGGCGGGACGCAAGCGCCACATCGCCGAGCATGGCAAAGAGTACCTAGACCAGCTGGACCTGCAGTAGAAGGCGGCCCTGCTACAGGGAGCGCATCCGTAAGAGGAAGCAGGCCCTCAAGCAGGAAGCCCTTCACCAGGAAGTGATCCTGCGGCAGCAAGCGGTGTCTACGCGCCGCCGTCTTGCGTGCGGCATATCGAGAAGCCCCAGAAAGAAGCATCAAGAGGAATCCATGGCAAAGAGGAAAACCGACACCAAGTCAAAGAAGAAGCAGGTCAACGACGCCAACGTCATCGGCTTGCATTCCGAGGTCACGCAACAGCCCATCACGGAGACTCTCGAGTCCAACTACATGCCCTATGCCATGAGCACCAACGTCTCGCGTGCCTTCCCCGAAATTGATGGCTTCAAGCCCTCGCACCGCAAGCTGCTCTTCACCATGTACAAGATGGGCCTGCTCAAGGGCGACCGCCAGAAGAGTGCCAACATCGTGGGCCAGACCATGAAGCTCAACCCGCACGGCGACGCTGCCATCTACGAGACCATGGTGCGTCTTGCCACAGGCAACGAAGCCCTGCTGGCGCCGTTCGTGGAATCTAAGGGCAACTTCGGCAAGTACTATTCGGGAGACCTGAGCTACGCTGCGTCCCGTTATACCGAAGCCAAGCTGGCCCCCATCTGCGCCGAGATCTTCAAGGACATCGACAAGGACCCTGTGGACTTCGTCGATAGCTACGACGGCGCCATGAAGGAGCCCCGTCTGCTGCCCACTACCTTCCCCAACATTCTGGTTTCTGCCAACAAGGGCATCGGCGTTGCCATGGCCTCCGACATCTGCGGCTTCAACCTCAACGAAGTTTGCACTGCCACCATGCACTACCTCGAAGACCCCAGCTGTGACCTGCTTGAATACATGCCCATGCCTGACTTTTCCACCGGCGGTGAAATCATCTACCGCCGTGAGGAAATGGAGCGCATCGTCGAGCGGGGCCTGGGCAGCTTCCAGATCCGTTCGCGCTGGCGTTGGATTCCCGAAGAGCGCATCATCGAGGTCTACGAGATTCCCTACACCACCAAGACCGATGTCATCATCGAGCGCATCATCAAGCTTTCGAAGGAAGGTAAGATCCGCGAGATTTCCGACATCCGTGACGAAACCGACCTTTCGGGCCTGCGTATTGCCATCGACCTCAAGCGTGGCGTCGACCCCGAAAAGCTCATGGCCAAGCTGTTTCGCATGACTACGCTGCAGGACTCGTTTTCGTGCAACTTCAACGTGCTGGTGGATGGCTATCCCCGCGTCATGGGTGTCCGCCAGATTCTGCATGAGTGGGTTTCGTGGCGCATCGAGTCCACGCGTCGTCGCGTGAATTTCGACCTGGGTAAGAAGTCCGAGCGCCTGCATCTTCTTCATGGCCTTGAGGCAATCCTGCTCGACATCGACAAGGCCATCGCCATCATCCGCGGGACCAAGCTGGAAGCCGAGGTCGTGCCCAACCTTATGGAAGGATTCGGCATTGATGAGACTCAGGCGGAATTTGTCGCCGAGCTCAAGCTGCGCAACATCAACGAGGAATATATCCTTAACCGCACCAAGGACATCAAGAAGCTTGAAGGCGAGATTGCCGAGCTTGAGGGGATCCTTTCGAGCGAGGACCGCATCAAAGGTGTCATCAGCGACGAGCTGGCGGCTATCAACAAGAAGCACGTGATGCCCCGCCGCACGGGCAGGATCGAACCTTCCGACGTCGTCGAGGTCAGCCTGGAGCCCGAGGTGGAGGAATACCCGGTCACCATCATGCTTTCGCGAAGTGGTTACCTTAAGAAGATGACCGACCGCGTGCTCAAGAAGGCCAACTCGCTTAAGTACAAGGACGGCGACGAGCCCTTCATCGAGTTCCCTTCGTCCAACACGCATGAGCTGCTGGTGTTTACCGACAAGAGCCAGGTGTACAAGTGCAAGGTGGCGTCGTTCGAGGACACCAAGTCGGCCCAGCTGGGTTCGTACCTGCCCACTGACCTGGAGATGGATCCCGATGAGGTGGTTACCTGGGTGATCGACCCCGAGGACTACAAGGCAGATGTCCTGTTCGTCTTCGAAAACGGCCGCGTTGCCCGCATCGCGCTTGCCGGCTACGTTACCAAGACCAACCGCAAGCGCTTGAAGAACGCCATCTATGGGGGTAGCAAGCTGCTGTATGCGCAGGTGCTCAAGGAAGAGCGCGACCTTGCGCTGGTGTCGAGCGACTACCGTCTGATGAACTTCAACACCTCGCTGCTCAAGACCAAGACGACCACCAGCACGCAGGGTGTTCAGGCCTTCACGTCCAAGGCCAACCGCATCATCACCAATGTGGGCATCACCGAAGACTTCCTGGGGGCCAGCGTGTCGGCAGGCAAGTTCACGGCCCAGAGCCTGCCTTCTTCGGGTGCGCCCATGAAGGAAGACGACATGCCGAGCCTGTTCGACTAGCTTGTGTGGGTGCGGGGGTTCGAGGCGCCTCAGGCTTGGCTGAACAGCGCATAGGCGCTGCCAAGCCTGCCGTGCAGGTGTTCGATGCGCACGTCGAAGGCTGCCTCGATCCCATCAAGCACGTCGTGGTCGCAGGGGGTTCCCTGGGCCAGCAGCCTTCCTTCGCGCATCACGCAGATTTCGTCCGAATACCGCAGTGCCATGTCGATGTCATGCAGCACGGTGACGATGGTCTTTCCGTGTTTGTCTCTGAGCAGGCGCATCAGGTCCATGACCTCGTAGCATGCCGAAACGTCCAAGAACGACGTAGGTTCGTCAAGGAGCATTACTGGAGCGTCTTGGGCAACGATCATGGCAATGAAGGCGCGCTGCCGCTGTCCTCCTGAAAGTTCTGGCACGGGTCGTTCTGCCAATGCCGAAAGTCCGCAGGTGGACAGGGCCTCTTCCACGATTTCCTTGTCTGATGTATCCATCTGCGCAAAGGGCCCCTGGTGGGGGTGTCTGCCACATTCTACGAGCTTACGTACGCTCATTGGCGGCATGGAGTGCTCTTGGGAAAGATGGCCGATCAGTTGGGCGCGCTGTTTGGGCCGGAGCTCCCCGACCTTGCGCTCGAAAACGCTGATCTCTCCTTCCCAGGGTTTGTGGATTGCGCTTGCAAGCTTGAGAAGGGAAGACTTTCCGCATCCATTCGGGCCAATGATGCTGGTGATCCGGGCTTTTTTGATGTCCAGCGACAGCCCTTCGAAAAGGGTGCGGTCGCCATACCCGAAAGATATGTTGTCGAAGCGAAGTCTATCCATTGAGTCCGACCTTCCCCTTGATCAACACGAGGTAGATGAAGAAGGGCCCGCCAAACAGCGACAGCACGATACCGACGGGGATTTCGTACGGTGAGAACAGCGTGCGGGCAAGCAAGTCGCACAGACATACGAGAAAGCCCCCCAGTACAGGCGCCATTGCCAGGACGCGGCGGTTGTCATGTCCGACGAGCGACCGCACCGCATGGGGGACGATTAGGCCCACGAACCCGACGAGGCCCGCAAAGCTTACTGCGCAGCCCGCAAGGACCGCGGCGGTTGCCAGGGCCATAAGACGCGTTTTTCGTATGTCGAGGCCCAAGGAATGTGCCTGCTGATCGCCAAGTGAAAGAAGGTTGAGACGCCTGCCCTGCAGCAGTCCCAGCACGAGCGTGGCGCAGATGGCGCACCCGGGAAGAATCACGTCGCTCAGCTTGACGCCAGACAGGCCGCCGGTCAGAAAGCCCGAGGCGCCTACGTAGGCGTCGGGGTTAACGATGAGCACTGTGTTCATGCCGGCAGTGAAGATTGCCGTGAACGCCATGCCGGCGAGCACTACGGTAAGACGCGAAGAGCCGGCCAGGCTCGAAATGGCAAAAATGAGGCCTGCCACGACAAGGGCGCCGAAGAACGCCGCCACGGGAACCAGCGCGAACAGGTTGGGGAAGAGGCACATGAAGAGCAGCACGAAAAAGCCTGCCCCCGCGTTTACGCCTATGACGTTGGGGCTGGCCAGGGGGTTGTCGAGCGCTGCCTGAATCAGGACGCCCGCCTGTGCCAGTGCGGCTCCGGCTAGAAGGGCTGCCAGTACGCGGGGCAGGCGGACGTTGTAGACGATGTTTGTCGCGGTTGGGTTCGTGTGCTGCCCAAGCGCGACGGCGATCACCTCATCCAGCCCGACGGACGTGGAGCCAACGACGACGCCCAACACGGCAACGCTGGCGAGCATTGTTACTGCCGCCATCAGGGCGAGGGCAAAGCGACTCCCTTCCAGCCGCCGAGCTGGGAGGGAGGGAGCCTTGCGTCCGTTTTTCTTTCCTGTGATTAGATTCAACGGCGGGTTCTTTCCTTACTTGTAGAGGGCTTCGTAGAGCTTTTCGTATGCATCTGCCCAGTGGTCATTGGGCTTGTACAGGAATAGCTCGGGGTCAAGCGTGACCACGTGGCCCTTCTTGACCGCGGTAAGGTCCTGCCATGCTGGGTTTGAGGTGGTCTGGTCCTCCAGTGCCTTCTTTGCTGCTTCCTCGGTATTGCCCATGGGAAGCAGGAAGATGAAGTCGGGGTCGGCCTTCACCAGGGACTCCAGGCTGTAGTCGGAAAGCAAGCTCTTGTTCGTGTCTGCGATGTTTTCCGCTCCCAGTTCGGCGAGCATGGCGCCCGTTTGGGAGGATGACGACTGCATGCGCGTGCCACCGGAATAGGTGGTTAGTACGGCGGCGCTTCCGGCATCCTTACCCTGGGCCTTCTTCTTGATGGCGTCGATCTCCTGGGCAAGTTCTTCTCCGTTTTCCTTGTAAGCGGCGCTGTCACCCGTTATTTCGGTGCAGGTCTTGAGCATGCGCAGGTAGTCCTCGAAGACTGTGACGTTGAAATAGGCTACCGTGATGCCGGAGGCCTGCAGGGTGTCCTTCAGGTCGGTCTGAGCCACTCCTCCGCCACGACCCGTGCTGTTACCGGTCAGGATGACGAAGTCCGGTTCAAGGGCAATGATGGATTCAGTGTTGAGCGAAGAGAAGTCGCCGACCTTCTCGGCCTTCGAGTCGATGTCGTAGTCGGCAAATGCGTCATCGGATGCGCCGACAAGCGTTCCTCCGGCAAGCTCCCAGATGTCCGCGAAGCTTCCCATGCCCGCCACGACGCGTTCGTGCGAGCTTACGGTTACCTGGTTGCCCAAGTCATCGGTGAAGGTGTATCCGGCCTTTTGCGCAGTCGCGCTCTGTTGTTCGTTTGCTTTGTCGCCGCTATCGGTCGAGCAGCCCGCCAGTGCTCCGCCCGATGCCATGAGTGCCAGTGTGCAAGCCAGTGCGCATACCTTCGTCTTTGTTTTCGTTGCGATCAAGTTCGGTCTCTCCTTACGGTTGTTGGACGGTGCCCCAGAGGGCACCCGATTCATAGGTAATGGCGCCCCTCGTTACACGCTTTCAAGTTTGAGATTCTGCCCGTAGGCGCAGTAGTCGTCCTGGGCCATGTAGTCGCCGTCGTGGTAGTACGCCGCGCGTGCCCGGCAGCCGCCGCAGTGTTCCTTGTGGTCGCAGGTGCCACAGTTGCCTTCGTAGGCCTGCGTGCGCAGACGCCTGAAGACAGGGCTGTTGGCCCAGATTTCGTCGAAGGGCTGGGTGCGCACGTCTCCGGCGTCTTCGGTCATGTACGCGCAGGGCCGCACGATGCCTTCGTTGCCCACGACGCAGTAAGTAAGGCCGGCAAGGCACCCGCGGGTGTAGCGCGTTGGGATGCCGAGCTGGTCGGCAACGCGTGTGAATTGGGGAGCGCAGGTAACCTTGACGTCGATGTTCACGTCTGCGGATTTGCGCATGATGGCCTGCAGGAGCCTTTCGTTTTCCAGCACCTCAAGGCCGGCTTCCTTGATGAACTTGCCGCGTCCCACGGGAACGAGGAAGAAGACCGAATGGTTTACGGCACCGATTTCCTGGGCGAAATCGGTTATGTCGCAAATCTCGCCCCGGTTCCAATCGACCACGGTGGTGTGAATTTGGAAGGGGAGCCCCACGCTCTTGCATGCCTCTATGCCCGCGAGCGTTGCCGCATGGGCACCCTCGACGCCGCGAAAGGAATCGTGCTTTGCTGCGTCAAGGCTGTCGATGCTGATGCCCATCGAACAGGTGCCAGCGTCCTTGAGCCTTTGCGCCACCTTTTTGGTGATGAGGGTGCCGTTGCTGCCGAACACGGGACGAAGTCCCTGCGCGGTGGCGTGGGCCACCAGTTCGCAGATATCGTCGCGCATGAGTGCTTCTCCACCGCTGAAAATCATGATTTTGAAGCCGGCGCGTGCGATCTCCTCGATCATCTTCTTGCCCTCGGCCGTCGTCAGCTCCCGGCTGTCGCATTCGGCCGCGTCTTGATAGCAATGTTTGCACCTAAGGTTGCACCGGTTGGTTGTCATCCACGATACGATCATCGTCATCCCTTCCTTCAGATGGGGAGGATGATAGGAGGTGACGCAACGTCATGGGCAAGCAGCTGATGGGTCAGGGATGCGGTGAGCGGGGAATTTGGCGGGCGAATGGGCTCACAAAACAGGGGAGCGGCGCGCCGCACCGGCGAGCGCGAGCGCAGGCAGGGCCGCTGTTCGGGTACGGGTGGGGCGACGTTCCGCTCTAGTATGGGTAGGGGCGCAGGAAAGGGGCTGCCGCTCGGGTGCGAGTCGTTCTTGCGGATGAGCGAAATCAGAAAGAGGCCGTCTTGCCGTGGTAGTCTTCCAGGGCGTCCTTGAGGAAGCCAAGCGTGCGTCGCTGGATGCCGGCATAGAAATCGCGCCCATACTGCTTGGGACCTTGAGCTCGTTGGTTGGCAAGGCGCTTGAGGCCAGCTAGAGCTCTAGCCATGCCACCAAGCTTTTCGAAGCGAATTGCCAGGTCGCGCGCGCGTTCGTCGGAAGGCTGCACTCCGTCATGCATCGCTTCGATGGTGTCTCCCATGAGTCGGTGCCAGTGGCTGATTTCTTCGTGGGAGAGTTCGGAGGTATTGCTTCCTTCGTATTCTTCTCCATTGATTGCCATCCACAGCACGTCTTCACGGTTCTGCATGTCGCTGATGGCTTGGGCGAATTCGCTCCAGTTCACGCATTCGCTCGCGGAAAGCTGGCTACGAAGGCCATTGACCGTGCTGATGTTCCTCAGTATCTCGACGCTTTCACGCTCGAGTTCGTCTATGCGGTGATCGAGCGCATCGGAAAGGCTTTGATAGTCGTCGGAATTCGCGCCTTCTTTGATTTGAGCTAGGGAGAGCCCCAAGTATTTTAGGGTAAGGATGCGGTAGAGGCGCTCTTCATCGGCAGGGGAGTAGAGGCGCTGGTTCTGCGAACTCTTGCTGGTGGGATGAAGCAGGCCGCATTGGTCGTAATACTGGACGGTGCGCACGGTCACGCCTACGCGACGGGCAAGCGCGCCAACGGTCATGAGCTCTTCTTCGGGTGCCGTCATGTGCTGGTCTTTCTTGTGGTGCGGGTTCGGAATGTCAACCAACCAGTATGACCGATGACGTTACGTCGTCGTCAACTCAGTTTCCATTAAAGAAAAAGCTTAATTTCGTGGGTAATGGCTCAAAAAGTGTGTGAATTTCCGACCATATCGCCACGTCGAGCATCGAAAACAGGTCTCCAAGTTGAT
>CAKTTY010000007.1 GCA_934617065.1 uncultured Eggerthellaceae bacterium | reverse complement strand
GCTGGATGAGCCCGAACGAGTACCGCAGGAGCCTGGGCTACGTCTAGTGAGCGGTCCAGGAAATTGTCCGCATCCCCGATTAAGGCCCAAAAATGCAGCAAAAATGGCTATATGACGGCTCTTTTCCACTTTGCAGGAGCGAAGGGGAGTCCCTAATCGCAAAAAAGTTGCAAAATAGCTCGGTTTTTTGTTTTTGCGATTGGCTGATCGCCGCGATGGGGCGAATCCCGCCAAGGACGAGTCGCTCACGCACCAAAATCAGGGCATACACCAGAAGAGCAACAAAAAACCGCCCGAAGGCGGTTTTCGTTCTCAAATGTATGGCTGGGCCAGCAGGATTCCCGCGCTCTGCGAGCGCTCTCCCCCTTGGCGCAAGCGCCTGCGGGCAAATCCCTAAAAACGTGCCGCAGGCACGTTTTCTTTACGGAATTTCACCTCATCGGTTCGAATCCTTCGCATCCGGCAAAGCAGCAAAAAACCGCCCGAAGGCGGTTTTCGTTCTCAAATATATGGCTGGGCCAGCAGGATTCGAACCTACATAACTGGTACCAAAAACCAGGGTCCTGCCATTGGACGATGGCCCAGCGTATGCCATAAGGCGTTTTGTGATTATAACGTATCTGACATGGTCAAGCCAAACAAGCAGCAGATTCGCCAAAACGCCACAACCCAATATGAGCACCATCCGCCATGTACAGAGAAAGGCGAGCCTATCGCGCTCTTAGCTCCCAAAACGCTACGGCACTTGCGGCAGCAACGTTAAGCGAATCAACTCCATGCGCCATAGGGATCTTCACTGTGTAGTCGCATGCAGCTATGGTGTGCTGCGACAGACCATCGCCCTCCGTGCCCATGATGATGGCAAGTTTTTCACATTCTTTGAGCTCAGGGCAGTCGAGGCTTACCGAATTGTCGTCAAGCGCCATGGCCGCGGTCTTGAATCCTAGGCTCCGTAACTTGGCAATGCCACCCTGGGGCCATTCCTCCCCCGGCTGATCTCCGATGCGCGTCCAAGGCACCTGGAACACCGTGCCCATAGAAACACGAACCGCGCGGCGGTACAAAGGATCGCAGCATGCGGGCGTGCACAAAACCGCATCCACCCCCAACGCCGCAGCACTGCGGAAGGCAGCGCCCACGTTGGTGTGGTTGGTAATGTCTTCCAGGATGGCAATACGATGTGCATTGGCAACCGTTTCTTCCACCGAGGGCAGAGGCTTGCGGCGCATTGCGCACAGCACGCCACGGGTTAGTTCGTAACCCGCCAGCTTTTCAACCTCTTCGGCGGGCATAACGAAAACGGTAAGGCCGCCTTCTTCGGCAGGCTTATTGCCGCCCATGCGATCCACAAGGCCAGCCATGCGCTCAAAACGATGCTCAGGTACCAGGAGAGAAATCGGCTGATAGCCCGCCGCCAACGCACGGTCGATAACCTTGTCCGATTCGGCGATGAAAATCCCCTTTTCCGGCTCAAGTTTATTGCGCAACTGAAGCTCCGTCAGGCGCGCGTACACATCAAGTCGCGGGTCCTCCAAAGAAGTTGGATACTCAATCATTGAAAGCCTTTCAATAGCTGTCTTTTCCCTATGGCCAACGCACCCACCAGCCGCCACGCAGCAGGAGCTACACCACCAACAACGCCAACAGAGGCAAAGTAACGATCGAGAGGATGGTGGTTATAAAGGTTCCGCGCGACATGGTCATAGTATCGCCGCCATAGGCCAAGCACATCATAATGCCCGACGAAGCTGCTGGCATTGCCGACTCGATAACGATAACCGCAAGAATATACGGATCATAGATAAAGATGCCGCCTATGAAAAAGATAAGCAGCGGCACACCTGCCAAACGCATAAACGAAGTGAGATAGCTCCAGCCGTCGTTCACCATCTGCTTCAGGGGCTGCTTGGCAAGCGTCGATCCGATTACCAGCATGGCCGCCGGAACCGTCATCTGCCCCAACAGGTTGCACGTCTGCCCGATATAGCCCGAATCGGTAATACCGAACAAGGCAAGGAACATGGCGACGAAGCAGCTGATGAGGCAGGGGCTTACCAGTTGTTTGCCGATAGCTTTAACCTGTTCTTTTAGCGGCTTTTTAGCCGCCACGCCTTCTGTTCCCGTGCTTGCAATAAACAGCATTCCCACTGAGAACATAAAGACATTGTAGGGAATGTTGTAAACAGCACCGTAGAGCACGGCATCGTTCCCCATGATCGCACCCAAAACCGCGAAACCGATAAAGCCCGTATTGCCGAACGATATGAGATAAGCATGCGCGCCCTGCGCCGGCTTAGGCACACCCCGATACACCACACGCACAAAGACCCACGCAAACAAACAGATGAAAAAGTAGAGCACAGTCGAATACACCAGCAACATCAGGATGGTGCTGGAATCAGGCAAATTCGTGTTGCTCAACACCGAGTTAAGAATCATGCCAGGAAGCGCTACCGTCATGACAAGCTTGGAAAGCAGAGCATCGAAGGTATCGTTCATTAAATGAAGTTTGCGCGCCACCGCGCCAAGCAGCACCACGGTGAACAGAATGAGCATCTGCAATCCAGCGTGTGCGAGAACTCCCACGAACAACCCCTTATTTAGCTACCGATTGCGCCTTTGAGGCGCAAGGCAATTATAGGGTAAGGGAAGTATGCGAATGAATAAGCAGGGCAAAGGTGGCAGCAACGCGGTCGATGAAGAGGAAAAGCGGCAAGTGCGCGCAATGGCAACGGGTGCGCCTTTGGCGCCTGGCGCTCGACGAATGAGCACGCATCCGACAAAAGGCACAGAGCGCAAACGCGAACGTGAAAACCAAAGCCCCAACGGCGTTGCTCAGCGCGCTACACCACAATAAGCGCAATAACCGGCAACGTGATCAGGGAGAACACCGTGGTCAAAAAGGTTCCGCGCGACATAGTTCGCGTGTCACCATCATAGGCCAAACACAACATGGTGCCATTCGAAGCAGCGGGCATGGCAGCCAGAAGCACCAGAATGGCAAGAAGGTACGGATCGCTCACGAACAGTCCGAAAACAAAGTACACACCTACCGGAACCACAATAAGGCGAATAAGCGTAGTGAGATAGCTCCAGCCGTCGAACAGCATCTCGCGCACAGGCATCTTAGCCAAGGTCGAGCCGATGATAAGCATTGCGGCAGGAACCGTCATTCCACCCAAAATGCTGCACGTTTGCCCAATAGGGCCGTTGTCGGTTATGTGCAGCAACGCCAAAGCCATCGCAGCATACGAGGCAAGCATCACCGGCTTGGTAAGGGTGTGGCCCAGTGCTTTCAGCTGCATTTTCACACTGCGCTTTTCCCTCGTTTGCTCGTCATCGCCCGCGACGAAGAACACGCCGAGCGAAAACAGCACCACGTTAAACACGATGTTGAATACCGCCGCATACAATACAGCGTTGTCGTCAAATATGGCAGCAAGTACCGCGAAGCCCAGAAAGCCCACGTTTCCGAACATCATCATGAAAGCATGTGCTCCACGTGCTGGACGGTTGAGCTTGCGATACACCAGATGAGCAACGGCATACGAAAAAACTGCGGCAAACAAGAAATACAAAGCCGCATAGCCAAACATGGTAAGGATAACCTCATCGGGTGGCAGCTGACTGTCGGAGAGCACCGAGTTCAAAATGGTCGCGGGAAGGGTAATAGACATTACCAGCTTGGAAAGGTTCCCATCGAAAAGATCGTCGGTCATGCGCTTTTTCCTCGCGATGAAACCGCACAACATGATCGCGAACAACATCAGCATCTGGGTGAACGTGTGCTGAAAAACCTCCATGGGAGTAATTCCTTCTTCCTACGCATGCCTGATTGATATGCAAAATAACTAACGAATATGCTCAATAGGCCAAAGGCCCGCACGCGAGGGTACTCCTGTCCGCTAAACGAGAATGTCGCAAGGTCGATTCTTCACAAAACCATAGCAATAGAATCAAAAATCATTCACCAAAGCTATCGAACCACCCAGAACGAAACCCACCAAAGGCTCGGAGAGCGAAGCGAATCCGAACCCAATGCTCAAAGAGCAAAGCGAATTTGAGCAAACGCCCAAAGGGCGTTAAACGGAGCTCGGGGCATGCGCCAGTAAATCAGCGAGCGGTGCCCTGGCGAGTGCAGCTGACTTGAAAGCACGAAGCATAGGCCTCATGGCCATGCTGAGCGCTTGAAAGCCAGCTGTGCCGCCAGGGCGCCGCGCAGCGTCATCCCGTATGGAGCGAGTGCACAAAAAAAGCACCCCGAAGGGTGCTTTTTTCAGTGCACGAGCGGACGTACCGAACTTACATCATGCCCATACCGCCGCCCTGGCCTGCACCAGCGAGTGCGGACAGGTCGGGACCTTCCTTGGGAATCTCGTTGATGGTTGCCTCGGTAATGAGGATCAGGCCAGCAACGGATGCTGCGGACTGCAGAGCGGTGCGCGTAACCTTTACAGGATCGGAAACGCCCATCTCGATCATGCTGCCCTCTTCGCCGTTTGCAAAGTTGTAGCCTTCGCCCTTAGCGAATGCCTTGGCCTTTTCAACGACAACGGAGCCTTCATAGCCAGCATTGGTTGCGATAGCGCGCATAGGAGCCTCGAGGGCCTTGCGGATGATATCAACGCCAACCTGCTCGTCTGCGTTTGCAACCTCAACCGCATCAAGTGCGCTGATTGCGTTGATGAGAGCTACGCCGCCACCAGCAACGATGCCTTCTTCAACTGCTGCGCGAGTTGCCTGGAGAGCGTCTTCGATGCGGCTCTTCTTTTCCTTGAGCTCGGACTCGGTAGCAGCGCCAACCTTAAGAACAGCAACGCCACCGGAAAGCTTGGACAGGCGCTCCTGCAGCTTTTCCTTGTCGAAGTCGGAGGTAAGATGCTCCAGCTCGTTGCGCATCTGAGCAACACGAGCATCGATTGCCGCCTTGTCGCCAGCGCCGTCAACGATAACGGTTGCGTCCTTGGAAACCTTAACGGTCTTGGCGGTACCAAGAGCGTCAACGGTAACATCGGCAAGCGTCATGCCGAAGTCCTTGGAAACTACCTTGCCGCCCGTAACAACTGCGATGTCCTCGAGGATGCGAGCACGACGATCGCCGAAGCCGGGAGCCTTGATAGCAACCACGTTCAAGGTGCCGCGCAGCTTGTTCAGCAGCAGAGTACCCAGCGCTTCGCCCTCAACGTCTTCTGCGACGATGAGCAGCGGACGGCCTGCCTTCATGATGCCTTCCAGCAGGGGAACCATATCCTGGATGGAGGTAACCTTAAGGTCGGTGAGCAGGATGTAAGGATCGTTCAGAACGGCTTCCATGCGCTCGGAGTCGGTTGCCATGTAAGGAGAAATGTAACCGCGATCGTACTGCATGCCCTGAACAACATCGATGTCGATGCCGAAAGTCTGGCTGTCCTCAACGGAAATAGCGCCGTCTTTGCCAACTTCGTCCATTGCCTCAGCGATCTTTTCGCCGATTACTGCATCGCCGGCAGAAATGGTACCAACGTTTGCGATCTGCTCCTTGGTGGAGATTTCGGTTGCATCGTTCTTGATAGCAGCAACAACGGCTTCAGTTGCCTTATCGATACCGCGGCGAATGCCAAGAGCGTCAGCACCAGCGGTTACGTTGCGCAGGCCCTCGCTTACGATAACGTCGGCAAGGAGGGTTGCGGTAGTGGTGCCGTCACCAGCAACGTCGTTGGTCTTAACAGCGGCTTCCTTTACCAGCTGAGCACCCATGTTTTCCACAGGATCTTCGAGCTCAACCTCGCGAGCAACGGTAACACCGTCGTTGGTTACCAGCGGCGCACCGAAAGAACGCTCGAGAGCAACGTAGCGACCCTTAGGTCCAAGGGTTACCTTTACGGCGTCTGCGAGCTTCTTTACGCCCTGAGCCATGCCTGCGCGGGCATCGGCCTCAAACTTGATTTCCTTAGCCATATTGAAATTCCTTTCAAATGAAGTAGTACCGAATGAAGCGCAAAAGCGCTTGCGCTTGCCGCTCCGAGTTATGCGGTAAACCAGAACCTACTTACTCTGCGTAAACAGCGTAAATGTCGTCTGCGCGAAGGATCAGAACCTTTTCGCCTTCAACGTCAACTTCGGTTCCGCCGTACTTGCCATACAGAACATGGTCGCCAGCCTTAACAGGCATGGGAAGATGCTCGCCTTCGTTGTTGACCTTGCCTTCGCCTACAGCCAGAACAACACCAGACTGGGGCTTTTCCTTGGACTCTGCAGCGATGTACAGGCCACCTGCGGTGGTTTCCTGAGCCTCGTCCTGCTTGACGATGATGCGATCACCGAGCGGCTTAAGATTCATAGCGTGCTTCCTTTCGCCATTCAATTCGCGCTTAGTTGCAAGCGCGGTTGTTACCATGGTTTAGCACTCAACTTTTAGGAGTGCTAACGGATATACATACTAGCAAGTTGACCTAAGAATGCAACCATCCGTGAAGAAAACTTGAGTGTACGGCACTTAGATATTCAGAAAGCTCTTTCGATCGATATATGAGCCTTTGACCTGGTGTTTCAAGAATCCTATAGGTAAATTTCAGGTGATTTTTCACACGGAATTACAAAGGTTGCACCGTTTCGTTACCGCCTTGTTGCCAAATTTCTTGGCACTCAAAGGGCTTGAGTGCTTGCATCTGCATCGCTCAGACAGCCTGCGACATTTTGCGCAGTTAACAAAAAGATTGAGCAATCTCTAAAAGCCATTCACCTATCGAACAAGCTGATAGCATGTTGCGCGAGCAGCACCGATTTTCAGCACTGCACCTTCCTTCACCATCTTCTGCAGGGTTCGCTCGATAGTGCGCGTGCTAAGCGTAGGGCATGATCTTTCTATTTCTCGTTTCGAAATGGGCACGATAGCCTTTGTCAAGCAATCCCGAATTAGACCTTCATTGCCGATCGAAGCATTGATGGTGCTGAGCTTTTCATCAAGCTCCCGATAGCAGGAAAGCACAATGCCTAAGAAATAGGTGACGAACGGCAGGTAGTCGTTTTCGCGTGTAGCCCAACCGGTGGAGCTGTTCTGCAAAACCTCATAATAGGTTTGCTTGGTTCGTTCGATTTTCTCCTCAAGTGAAATATATTTTCCAACCAAATAACCGTTTTGGTACAGCAGCAAAAGCATAAGGAGCCTGCTCATCCGGCCGTTTCCATCTGCGAACGGGTGAATGCTCACAAAGTCAAACACAAATTGGGCAACACAAAGCAGCGGGCTGAACACCCCCTGCTCAATTGATTCGTTATATGTTCGGCAAAGAGACTCTACGGCGCCAGGCGTGGCGGCAGCGCTGGTAGGTTCAAAACGCGTTCGGAGCCGACCACCGGGCAAGCGCTCAACGATAGCGTTGTCGGAGTCTTTCCACCTGCCAGCAAACGAAGCTCGCTCCATATCGAACAAATCGCGATGCAGCTGAAGAATAACGTTCGGCGTTGCCGCGATATGGGCATACCGTTCATGGATAAGATCGAGTACGTAGCGATATCCCGCAATTTCGCGCTCATCGCGATTCCGAGGTGCAACTTTCCCTGCTGCCAACGCCTCCAAACGAGCATCGGTGGTTTCGATGCCTTCAATTTTGTTTGAAGAACCAATGCTTTGCACGCGAGCCACAGCAGCAAGCTTTTCGAATGATTCAGGCTTCAAGGCCTGGTACAGCTCTTGCTTGCCTTTATATTCATGGATGGCGGCAACCGTACCCATGGTTACGGGCGTACATATGCTTGGCAGCGAAATGCTGTAGTCGAAATCCATGCGAGTATCCTAGCCAATGAGATAAGTATCTTAGCCACTTTATCATATTTGGCTAAGATACTTATCGAAATGGCGAGATACTACAGCAGCGCTATCTCCTTCGGGAGGGGCGTACGCAGATGCTCCCCCTCCCAAATATGGCGATCTATGAAATCGAGAATAAGGTTGACCTCTTCATCTGTTTTCATTTCTACAGCGCCATGATCGGCATTCGGGAAAAGTTTCAACTCCGCATGCCCTTCTCCGCATTTTTCGTTGACCATGCGCACCATGGAAACCGATTGCGTGTAGGGAATGATCCGGTCCTGCACTCCTTGGAGGAAATACGCTGGCGGGAAATTCCCATTCACGAATTTGATAGGGCTGGCCGTTGCTGCGATTTCTGGGTTGTCCATGCAGCTCACACCCATAAGCTGATTGTGCATTTTGCCCATGCCCTTTTCGCCTGTATCGCCACGCACGGTGTTGCCGTCGGTTGCGGCAGCTTGGTCTTCGGCAGTAGTGCGATCGCACAGGTCCAATTGGTACATATCAGTAGGCGAATATACCGCCACCAAACACTGCACAGCATCGGATTGATCGAGATTGCCGTAGCGACGCCCGTTCATTACGGGGCGGCCGGCGAGCGCCGCCACCATGCAGGCAAGATGCCCACCTGCAGAATTGCCCATAATGGCAATGTTTTCAGCGTTCAGGTTATATTCGGCAGCATGAGCGCGCAAAAAGCGAATCGCCGCGCGAACATCTTCGAGCGGTTCGGGCCAGTGAACGTCGGGAACCAGGCGGTACTCGATGCAGGCAACGGCATATCCCTGAGAAGGGAACTTGAATACTCCCGGCATGGTGTTTTCGCGCTTGTTGCCCGAAACCCAACCACCACCGTGCACGAACACGATAAGGGGAAACGGCCCCTCCCCTTCATTCGGCAGCCAGATATCCATCACCTGACGAGGATCTTCGTCGGCATACGGAACGTTCAGAAAATGGCGCGCGAACTGCGCTGGATCGATTTCCCTAAAACTCCCCATAACAAGCCCCCTTGCATGCATGAAAAAGCGAGCACCAACATGCTCGCTTTTTAGTTTATAGCAGCCCTCTTGCAGTTCAGGCATCTTACTGCCGCCAAAAGTCGGAGCCGCAAATAGGCAGCTAGGCCATATAGTAGCGATCCAAAAACTTCAGAAGGTCTTCGCCCTCTTCTCTTGACTCCACCATGAAAAGCCATTCCTTTTCGTCGTAGTCGAGGATATCCAACGCCCAAAGATCTTTGTTGCCCCGCGCCGTCATTGCAGCCAGAAAGCCAATTGCCAAAGGATGGAACGAAAACAGCGTTGCAACAGAGCCGAAAAACGCGCCTTTCTTCAAAGCATCTTCACCCGCGGCTTCACCGTTCTTGAATAGAGTGCAGTTGCGCACACGAATACGTTCCATGGGCTTAGCGAACAGGTCCGCCGTTTGGATGCGCTCGACGCCATGACGCGACAAGCGAAGGTAATGCCGGTAGCCCTCCAGCGGTTCCCCGTTTGCGCCAACCGTTATTTGCCTTACGGCAACGTGGCGCTTTTCAACGTAGAATGCGTCGATTTCACAATCTCGGTACTGCGGCTCGGGGATGGGGCGGGGCTCGTCATGATGATCTTCAAAGGATTTTTGCTCTTCCTCATTGCCCTCGGGAGCCATCGCTTTTATGGCACCGTCAACGGCTCCAGCAGCAATCTTTGCAGCATTGTTCGCAACATCGCCAACGCCTTTGGCAACATCGCCAACGCCCTTAGCGACGTCGCCAACAAATGCGAATGGGTCAAAGCCTGACATAACACAACCTTCCCTTTAGACAATCAAGCGGCTAGCGCATGAAAATAGAGATCTTCTAATAATCAGAAGTTGACCTCATATACATATTCCATTTTCGAGTCTTTTTTAAGCTCACTTTGCAGCTTGTCCTTTTGCCCAATTTTTATCGCAGCAAGAGCGCCATCGAGCTTTTTCGCTAGGCCCATCCCCACGCACGCGGAATAGGTATTTGTGATTTCGCAGCGATACGTTTTCGAAACGTTCATCCCCTCGCTGCAGCGAGTTTTGATCAGCTGGTTGACCGAGCTGTCATCCTTATACCAACGCAATTCCGGAACCGAAGCTTTCGCCTCTCCGGTAAAGGTCTGCTGAAGAAATTCGTGGCATTCGCTTTCATGCGCATACCCAAACGAGACTTTTCCCTTGCCATCTAAAGATGCCTGAACAGGATCGCCATCGACTAAAAGAGGTGCAGACCCTGAGTTCTTGCTGTGCCCTTTTACGTGAAAAGACCTGCTTTTCTTTTCCGTATGTTCAATCTTGTACGATTTGGCGCCAAGACAATATGCGACATCTGCAAGTTCAGCATCCATATCTTTTTTCATTGTTGTAATGTAATCCTCGACACGAACATATTTCGATGAATCAAACGGATGCACGTAATAGGCGGTGTCAAGGGTCAGGGTGGGCATAAATGACAGCCCGCATGTTTTAGCCCAATCGTCGTACATGCACAGCGCTTCCAGCTCACCTATTTTGTCGGCCCAGCCTATTGCCCCCTTGCAAACATCAATACCCTTTCGAGATGCTTCATCCTTTACGACAATCATCTTCGGGATTTTATAGTCTGGAGAGTTGTATTCATCTGGAAAGACGGGCTTGTAAATGAATTCGTTAAGGTCCTCGATGCCTTTTTGGGCAACATACACAACAGCCTTAGCGCCGGCCACCGCCATCCCAGCGGCTCCCTTCGCCACCGCACCAGCAGCATCCGCTGCCATTCCCCCCGCTTTTTCGGCAGCGCCAACAGCAACGCAGGCGGCACCTTCGGCAGCTTTGCCAACTTCACCGGCAATGCCTTCAGCAACCTTTTCCGCATCATGCGCTGCCTTTCCAGCAGCATTCGCAGCATCGCCAGCGGCTTTTCCTGCTGCGTTTGCTACGCCTCCAGCAACCTTCCCTGCGTCATTTGCTGCTTTTGCTGCTGCATTTACGGCATCGCCAGCCGTATCGGCTGCTGCCTTGGCGGCACCAGCCACAAAACCACCAACCATATCGAAAGGATTCTTCCCCACTGAAACCACTCCCAAATTAAAAAAAGACATAAACGACTAGCGTCCGCTAATCGCCAAACGAATCGCAAAACTGCTATACCCACTCAACGGTGTACTCTTTGCCCATTTCCGTTCCAACGTTTTTCACGTAGCCCTCAATAACTTGCTTCGCGCGTTCGCGAGCCTGGGCCATTATCGCGCTATTCTTCTGAGCGGCTTCTTCCATGTTCTTCTGGGCAGCAGCGAAAGCTGCGGTTTTTTCATCCGCAGTCACATCAGTAATTGGTCCTCGGTCAATCAAGGGGTCGCCAATAGAGTCTTTGTCGACATTCACCCCAAGAATCTTGGCATCAGGGATATGAACTCGAACTTTTCCTTCTGCATCGGGCTCACTTATTGTGACCTGGCTAACATCGACGCCAACTTCAACGATGCCGTCGTACTCGACCCACACCTTCTTGTAGCCAATATCAAATAAACCGCCATCCTGCTCGGCTTTTGCAACATTATGGTAATAGCACTTCAACGTTGCCAACTCCGCCACCGATTGAACTCCCGAAAAGTCGGCAGATTTCTGCTCCTGAGACGAGCAGCCAACAAGAGCAAAAGAGCCCAAAACCAGCGTCAATGCGCACGTAGCACCAATCATTGTCTTCTTCACTGCTATCCTCCTATTTGCTCTCTACCCATGCAATTGAATAGCCTTTACCCTTAACCAGCGGAAGGGTAAGCGCCTCAACAACGGATTTCATATTGTCTTCTGCGGTCCGATAGAACTTATCCGAATTGTTTGCTTCGTTCTTCGCATCGGCTTCGCACAGATCAAGAACTTCTTTCATGCCCGCATCTGGGTTTTTAGGCATATAGCTCAATGAATTCACGTCAACCGCTACACTGTTCACGGCAATCTCGGGCAAGCGGGGAACAATAACCTTGTTCGATTGGTCGATGTCGAAATCGATATCGCTCATTTTTACGCCAACTTTTACCGTTGCTTCATACGCAACGCGATATTCAATCTCGTCGCTATTGTCCTTGTGCTTTTCGGCAATACCGTTATATACAAACTCAGCAGAAGAAAGGTTTTCGATGTTTACGGCTTTCTTTAGCTGGGTCGACGTTACGTAATCTTCACCCGTAAGCATGCCACGAGCCTGAGGCACTGTCGCAAATACAATGCCAGCGATAAAGGCAATAAGAACCAGAACGATAACCAATTTAGGCAACCAGTGCTTCTTCTTTTCGCCCCTCTCATCATCGTTGTAGAGTTTTTCCTCGAAAAGCTCTTCCGCCTCTTCCCTGCCGAACATTCACGCCTCCATTTCTCTGTTGCTTTTCCTATCACATTATCCGAAATGCCCATCGTCCCTGTTGAGACGGTGGGCATCGACGGTCATCGGCTATGCATAGTCCGCCACGAGCCCTTTATTCCAAGCGAATCAGACTCTTCTCACTGAGAAAGCGACAGACATCCAACAGCAATGCGATTATCCGCTGTAGCTATTTGTTGCCCAGCGTCTTATCTACGTCATATTCCTTGTTGTAGAACGCAGACACTACATCGGAATAGTCCCTATACATATCGGAATGTGCATCGGAATAGGCGCGATACAGATCAGAATGCGCATCGGAATAGGCGCGATAGAACTCTGTGCATTCATCAGAGAGCGTCTTATAAGCGACCTTTCCCGATGAAGACTGCAGCACGCCAGCATAGTAAGTGTCATACATGTCGGACATTGCGTCCTGATAAATACCACGATAGAAGTCCGTCATCTCGTCTTCGTAAACAGCTCGATAGAACTTTGTCATTTCATTTTTAAGCTCGCTGTAGTCTTTGCTCTTTCCCTGTGCGGCAACGAGCTTGTAGTAGCTCACAGCGTTCTGATTAGTCCGTTCGAACAACTTTTCTGAAGCATCCTGCGTCGAAGCGTACCAATCAGTTATCGCTGCCTTTCCGGCAACATAGCTATCAAATGAGTCGCCCGCAGCCTCTTTAGCCTTCGACTCTTCACTCAGGATGCCTTCCTTAGTTGTCTTAAAATCGTTCTGGATGTCCTCAATGATTCCGTCCGTTGTTTTTGCCGTCGACAAACCGTTGTCCTTGGCTTCTTGCTGTTGGGCGTCTTGACTAGATCCGCTGCACCCTACCAGGCATAATGCCAGAGCACACGCTGCAACAATAATCGCCAACCACTTTATTTTCTTCATCTTCTTTCTCCTTCTTTTCGTTGCCGCAGGCACATTCCGCCTGCGGCCTTTTCTCGCAGCCCAGGCTAGGCTTTCGCTGCCAATGCCACGTTTAACGCTTCATCTATGAATTCGTAGGATCCAGGACCAAGCCATAGTTCAAGAGACGGTTCCATGCTGGACGAATCGAGCACTTCACCGAGCGCCCTTGCCACGCCAGCCTGCGTCGACCCTTCAACAAGCCGGGCAGTGCGTTCGAATTCTTCGCGAAGAAAGCCCTGCACGCATTCCGCATCGGGCTTTTCTCCTTTGTCCAGCCATTTCCTAATGCTCTTTTCGAGCTCGTCAACTTCGCCCGCGCCTATCAAGACGCAGCGCTGGAGCAAGGCAAAATACACGCTGGTATCCGATTGTTCCTGTGCGCTCGCAGCATCAACAACAGCTTTCATCACATACGAGCGAACCAGCTTGCGCAGTGATGCCTTGCCTTTCACCGCAGCCGCCAACAGCCTTCCGCAGGCAATTTGCCGCTCCAGCTCATCGCGCCGATCGAGCATGAGAGAAACCTGGTCTTCAAGCATCGCACAACCGCCTTCGCTCGCATCGGAGCGTTCGAACACCCTCTTGATTTCAACCAGGCTCAGGCCACGCTCTTTGTGACACTTCACCACAAACAAAGTCGCAACATCTTCAAGGCTGTAGTTGCGCCTTCCCCATGAGCTGTCTTTCGGCTGCAAGATGGCAACGCCGCCGCGCCCTTTGTAGCACGCCCTCTGGATATCGCGCCTCGATAGTCCAATAAGCTTTTCAACCTGGGAAATCTTCCATTCTGCTTTTGACATTTCAGGTTCTCTCACCTCCCCGTCTCTACAAAAGCTGTTCAACTGTTGAACAGCAAGCACAAACCATTCTTCTGCGCGACAAGCGGAAGCTGCAGCTTGGCGAGGAGAGATGTCCCCAGCTAGGTACTCCATTTTTGCCTCCATAACAACGGGAATACGTGCGACAGGGGCAGGCCCCGTCGTTATAGGGCGTGTAAAAATCGCGAGGGAGGCGGCGAAATGGACACCGGGGAGCAACACGTCGGGACAATTGCAAAAAAAGAAGCGATGCAAAGAGCGACAACAAACAAAGCCAATTCCGGCATTTAATCCGAAAAGCAAAAATGGCAGCGCATAATAGACAGACTAGAAACAGAAGCAAAACCAGGAAGGCTGCAAGCAAAGCATGGACCAACCAAAAGCCCAAACGCAGGAACGGCGCAAAGCAGCACCTTTGTTGGCAAGCTGCGTAATTTTCCTGGTTGCGTTGAATCTGCGCCCTGCCATCGTTGCAGTAGGCCCCTTGCTTTCCAGCATTGGAGTCACATTCAACTGGGGTGAATCGATACAGGGGCTATTAGGCTCCCTGCCCCTTCTTGCTTTTGCGCTGTTTAGCCTGATCGTTGGTGCGCTGACCGCAAAACTCGACAGCAACAAGGTGCTATTTTGGGCGCTTATCGCCCTTGCCAGTGGATGCATAGTGCGTTCGCTCTCGGGCGAGAGCATGGTGTGGCTAGGCACCCTGGTAATTGGCGCATCCATTGCCGTAGGCAACGTGCTGGCGCCTGCCATCGTTAAGCGCGACTTCATCGATAACATCTCATTTGCAACCGGAGCCTATTCCGCCTGCGTCACTGCAGGATCAGCGCTTGCTGGCCTAACCGCCTCGGCAGCTGCCGACGCCCTCGGAGGCTGGCAACCTGCATTGGCGTTCTGGGCAATTCCCGCACTGCTCGCCGCCCTTCTGTGGCTGCTGCGCACAAAACCCGCCAAGGGCGCCGATAGCATTCGGGCTGACGAAAAGGACAGCGTCGCCGAAACGCGCCTTGAACAACAGTTCGAAAGCGCAGAGAATCCCCGCCCCATCAGTGAAAGCACAGAGGCAGAATCTCCACTTCATGCGCTGCTGAAAAGACCATCGACCTGGCTTGTTACGCTTTTTATGGGGCTCCAGTCGGCAGCGTTCTACACCTTCTGCAATTGGCTACCCAGCATTGCTGAAGCTGCGGGCTTTTCTTCCGGCGAAGCAGGCGTGCACCTCTTCATATTCCAGGCGCTCGGCATTGTATCAGGCCTTCTAATCCCGCGTTTCATGTACCTTCGCGGCAATCAGGTGTGCGCGGGGCTCCTGGCAAGCGCGCCGCTGCTAGTCGCCGCATTGGGATGGCTCCTGAGCCCGCACCTTTCCCTTCTCTGGAGTATTTTTGGGGGAATGGGGCAAGGAGCTTCGCTGGTGGTGGCGCTCACCCTTATCTCTCTGCGCGGAAGAACCCACGCCGAAACGGTTGCCCTCTCGGGTTTTGCTCAATCGCTTGGCTATCTTCTTGCCGCATGCGGACCCTTTGTGTTCGGCGCACTTACGGAAACAACGCAGGGATTCGAAGCGCCCTTGGTATTTATGGCGGCCCTCGCCACGGCTCAATGCGCGCTGTCGTTTTTCGCGGGGCGAATTCCCGAAGATCAGTAGCATTCACGCGGTTTTTTGCCGCGAAAACACCGAGTATGCCGAACTGCACGAGACTGGCTCATTTCGTATAGGGCAAATCAGAACAGGCACCACCATCGACCCCTGTCGACCGTAGAGTAGAAGGCAATTTCAAGCATCAACCAGTTGGCAGCTCCCTTAAAAAGGCAAAAGAAAAGCCGCCCCCGCGTTGCAGCAAACCGTATCCTCGCATAGGAGGAAACAATTCGATGCAACGTAGAGGACGGCTTGCACTGTTCAGATGCGTCAGCTTAGGCCCAGCAAAAGAAAACCGAGCATACAGGGTTTACAGAGCGCGGATCTTTTCAGCCAGCCAGTTGGCCCATTCTTCCACGCCATCGCCGCTTGTGGCGGAAATGGGGAAAATGGGAGCCTGGGGGTTCAGGTTGGCAATATGGCTGTAGAACAGGTCCTTGTCGAACGTGAACACGGGCAAGGTGTCAACCTTGTTCAGCACGATGGCGGAAGCTGCCTGGAAAACGCCCGGGTACTTCAACGGTTTGTCGTCACCTTCGGGCACCGAAAGGATCATTGCCTTCATGTTTTCGCCCAGGTCAAAATCGGTTGGGCACACCAAATTGCCCACATTCTCGATGATGATAAGGTCGAGCTTGTCCAAGTCAAGCACGTCAACCGCACGACGAATCATATCGCTTTCCAGGTGGCATGCCCCACCCGTGTTGATCTGCACAGCGGCAATGCCCTGGGCTTTGATCTTCTCGGAGTCAACCGAAGAGGCAATGTCTCCTTCGATAACCGCAATGTTGAATTCATCGCGCAATGCCTCGATAGTGGCAAGGATGGTTGAGGTTTTGCCGGAACCAGGCGATGCCAAAAGATCGAGCACGAACACCTTCTTTTCGGCAAACAGCTCACGATTGTTCTTTGCGAGCTTGTCGTTCTTGTCAAGGATGGGTTGTTTCATATCGATCTGCATTGGTTGCCTCCATGTTCTTTGGGGAGTTACCTACTGAATGGTAAAGCGTCGCACCGACGCCAGTTTGCTAGTGCTCGTTTGACTGAAGCTACGACTCCTCGGCGGAATCATCTTCATCGGGAATATCGACCTCGATTGAGTCGATCTGCATTTCTTTGCCAGCAATAAGCTGTGTGAACCCACTTCCGCACTGGGAGCACGTTACGTGGTAGCGGTCGTGTTCGAATTCGTTTCCGCACTCCAGGCAAACGCTTACCGGCTGGATCATATTGATCTTAAAGTCGGCGCCTTCGCACATGGTACCTTCCGAAAGCGCCTCGAAGGCGAAGCGAAGGGCGTCTTCCACGGCTTCAGTCATCACTCCAACGGAAAGATCGATTTCCAAAACTTTGGTGGCGCCAGCGTTGCGAGCCGCTTCCTCGACCGACTCCATAACGCCTGTCATAATGCCTAGCTCGTGCATGGCTACTTGCCTTCGCTCTCTTCTTCGCCCCACAAATGCTCGCGATAGCGCTGCTTCAGGTCTTTAAGCTCAGCACGAGCTTCCTGGGCTTCAAGCTCTTCAGCCTTTTCCGCTTGTTCCTTGCGCTTAATGCGACGGCTGAGGCCAATGCGCGCGGCAAGCAGACTGATCTCATACAAAACCACCATCGCGGCAAACATAAGGCCCATGGTTACAGGAGAAGCATCGGGCGTTACCGCTGCGGAGAACACCAGCAGGACGATATATACCGTACGCCAGCTCGCACGCAATTTCTTATAGGGCACTACACCGAACATTACCAGGTAGAACACCACCAGAGGCATTTCAAAACCAATGCCGAAGCCCAGCTCGAACTTGATAATGATGTCTACCCACTGGCCAGCTTCGGGAAGAATGGTTGCAAAGCCCGATGCCTGGTCGGTGAGCCACTGAAAGGCGGGGTTCAGGATAATGCAGTAGCAAAATACCGTGCCGATGATGAACAGGGCCAGAGCGGCGATAAACGTAGGCAGGAACCATTTACGCTCACGCGGCTTCAACGCTGGCAGGAAAAACGCCAAGATCTGCCACAGCGTGATAGGGGCAGTTGCAACTACAGCGGTCCACAATGCCACGGTAATGCGCACCGAAAAGGCATCGAAAGCGCCTAAGACATTGAGCATCACGTCGCCGTTGCCATCAGTGGGCATGAACTCTGCCACGGGAGCCAGTAAGAATTGAACTACGGTACCCGTGGAAAGGTAGAAAACGCAGGTTGCCGCAATGAGGCAAACAATTACGCGCACAAGGCGCATGCGCAATTCGCCCAAATGTTCCATGAGCGACATGCGCGCCGGTCCGATTGCCATACGCTATTCGCCCCCTTCCGTTACCGCTGCTTCCTTTTGCGCAGCACGAGGAGCGGGCTTCACTGGCTTGGTGCCAAACAGCTCGTCGGGGGTAAAAGCCGGTGCCGGCTTTGCCGATGGGGTGGGCTTGGGTGCGGATTCTGCGTGATCGGCCGCCTTCGCCGCAGCCTCTTCGGACTTGCCCTCCGCAGCTTTTTCGAGCTCTTCGGCCTTTTTTGCCGCCTCCGCCTTCATAGCGGTGCGGTTGGCGTCGATCTGCTGGCGCTTCAAACGCTCGGCACGCTCTTTGTCGTAGCGAGCCTTGCGCTCAGCAAACGATTCCTGGGTTGCATGCGGGGCTGGCTTCGAGCCAGAACCAGACGCGGCCTTTTTGCCCGCATCAGGATCCAAAACCTCATCGTTGATAACCGCCTTCATTTCTTCCTGCGCCTGCTTGAATTTATTGAGCGCAGCACCCAACGTTTTTGCCATTTCAGGCAACTTGTCGGGGCCGAAAATCAAGAACGCGAACAGCAGGATTATGAATAGCTCAAATCCGCCAATGCCGAACAACTGGTACTTCCTTATCTCTTCAGCGCCACCAAACCGCATAACAGCAGGCAGCGCTTAGTGGTTTTGCCGCTTGGAGCCTTTATTGGTTTCCGCCAAGGAACATAAGGCCCATGGTGGGAAGAGAAAGGGCCAAGATCAAAATCACGCACACCGCAATAACGAATATGCGCTTGAGAAGCTCATCGCGCTTCTTCTTTTCTTCGGCAAGACGCTGGCGCTCGAGGGCACGCTCTTCGCGCTCCTTCAGCTGCTTTGCTGTCATCTTCTGCTTTTTACCGTTAGCCATTGAATCTCTTTCCGTAAGCGTGTGGTCACCTTAACGCACGGCACGCAAAACAAGCCCCTCTTTTCGACAAGAGGGGCTTACTGGTGCCAATAGGCATTAAGAGCGGAGGCGACCGCGAATCTCAAGAACGTGCGCGATGTTCTTCGCCACTTCACCAGCGACGTGCAGGCGTCCACGTTCGTAGAGGACCTTGCCGTCTACCATGGTCATCGAAACATCGCCGTTACCCACAGAACCTAAAAGGGCAGAAACAGGGTCTGACGTGGGAGTAGAGTGCGAACCGGACAGATCGACAGCAACGATGTCGGCACGTTTGCCAACCTCCAGCGAGCCTACCTTGTCGTCGATGCGCAGCGCCTGGGCGGCACGCAAGGTGCCCATTTCCATAAGCGTGCGGGAATCGAGGAATTCGCCAGTAACAGCACGCTGAATGAGCAGCTCCATGCGCATTTCGCTAAAGATGTCCATCGTGTCGATAGAAGCCGGAGCGCCAGTGCCCAGACCCACGCGCATGCCAGAGCGCAGGTACTCGCTCACAGGAGCAACGCCCATGCCCAACTGAGCATTCAAGCTGGGGCATGCGCATACGGCAACGTCATATTCTTTCAAGTGCCTGATGTCTTCGTCGTTTACGCGTACGCCATAGACGATCATCACGTTCTCCGCCTCGAACAAACCCCAGTTCAACACATAGTTGACGGGAGTTGCGGAAGTGGGAAGCCATGGCGGAACCTCCATGAAGCCCTGCATTCCCAGATCTTCGTCCAAGCCAGAGGGAGCGCCGTACTTCACGAAGCGGTACTCTTCGCTGCTGCCCGCCAAATCCAGTGCGATGGGCAGATCGCCGTTATCGGAGGCGTACTTCACCACGCTGCGATACAGCTCGGGATGGCATTCGTACACCGGATCTGGCGCAACGCCCAGGGTGATGCGGTCGGGGTCGATGGTCTGCGACCACTTTTCCAAGTCGCTATCGGCCTTCTTAATGGCGTAGTTAACCAAGCGCTTGTCGATTGCTCCTGCTTCGCGATAGAACATACCGCGCAAACCGAGCTTTTGAGCAGCAGAAACGCAAGCACCCGTAGATGTGATGTCCGCCACGGTGGTAACGCCTGAGGAAAGCGCCTCAAGACCGCCCAGGAATGCAGAGTCAAATGCCTCTGCATAGGAAATGCGCTTACGCAGCGCAGCAATTTCCTTGCGCCACTGAACAAAGGGCAGGTCGTGCACCAAACCGCGGAACACAGCGTCTTCCATGCGAGCGTGAAGGTCGATAAAACCCGGGGTAAGCGCAGCCATACCGAAGTCTTTTACCTCTTCGTTGGGGTAGCGCAAGCGCATCATTTCTGCATCGCCGATGTCGGCGATAGCACCATCTTTAATGAAAACCGCACCGTGCTCGATGGGCTCGGATGAAACCGGAACAACGTATTCAGCGATCAGTAGCATGCGCATCCTCCCGATAGAGTAATTCTTTGCAATGATAGCATTGCGGCGTTTATATCTTGCCGTTTTTCACAGACCCCTAACGAGCCAGATACGCAAGCGTGCCGTTCTTGTCTATAATCAGCTAACGCAGACGGCAATACTCGTACCTAAGGACGCGATAGCGCATGAGCAACACCTCCCAAACGCCTGAAAAGCAGGCAGACCATTCCATTGATACCGCAACGGGTCAGGAAGCCCCTGCCGAGATTTCTTCTGCTCGCGTGAAGAAAATCTTCACCGATATCGCCTGGAAGTACGAGCGTTTCAACAAGCTCTCCAGCTTCGGCCAATACCGCAGCTGGCTGCGCACGCTTATCGACAAATCGCCCATCACCGACCAAACGCTGATGCTGGATATCGCCGGCGGTACAGGCGATGTGACGTTTACGGCATGCGACCGAAAGCAACCCAAGCACATCATCCTCTCCGACTACACGCCCGCCATGCTCGAAGTTGCCCAGAGCCGACTTGATGCAGGTGAGGCAAACGGAGTTCCGGTCGAGCTTGCCGTGGTTGACGGGCAGGACATCCCCTATGAAGATGAGTCTTTCGACGTAATCACCATGTCATATGGCATTCGCAATATGCCCGAACGTGAACGTGCGCTTTCTGAAATGTATCGCGTGCTGAAGCCAGGCGGCGCGCTGTGCGTACTGGAGTTCTCAACCCCACCCAACCCCCTTATGCACTTGGGTTACAACCTGTATTTGCGCTGGGGCATTCCCGCCTGGGGGAAGATCGTCACAGGCGACGCTTCGGGCTTTGTGTACCTGGCGAAGTCTATCAAGGCTTTTCCCGATCAAAAGGGCTTCACACGCATGCTAAAGGATGCGGGTTTTTCCCGTGTCGAATACACCAATGTAACGTTTGGCGTTGCCGCTGTTCATATCGCGTACAAGGAATAGTGGGCAAGGCGCACGCATAGGGTGCGTTATGCTCGTAGCTTTCCTACGCGACGGCGTTCTTCGCCCAAGCGCCCAGCATATGGCGCGCCATACAGCAACCCGAACCTGTACCAAGCCGACCCGTCCAGCGCCCCTGGCATGGTGCACTGTAGCCAGAACTACTCGATGACGTATGCCGCCACGATTTCGGCGTAATAGGCCGTGTGCTTATTGGGGCCGCCCAGCGTTTCGTCGACGGGATACCACTTTTCCGCGTCAGCAGCATCAAGATTGGCAAGATCCTGTTCCTGCTTGAACAGGACGCGGCACTCCAGCGTAAGGGGAAGTTCGCGAATGCCCGGCACATTTATCTCTTCGGGCTCTTCAAGCGTGAGTCCCAGCTCGGCAATCTTGTCCATATCACGGCCCGACTTCGCGCCGCATACCGCAGTAATCTTCTTGTCAAACTCGCCCATAGGCAGGTTCACCGTGAACTCGCCCGTAGCATCCAGGAATTCCTTGGTGAAACGACTTTCGCGCACGTAGGTAATAAACAGGGGTTTTCCCCATTCAATAGCCATGCCGCCCCAGCTGATGGTCATGGTGTTAACCTGACCATCTTTCTTGGTGGTAAGCAAGACGGCATCGTTTACCTTCTTCATGATTTCGCCAGCATGTTCAATTGCATCGATAGAGCGCTTCATACCAATCTCCTTTACGCGTGTTTTCGCGATCGATTATACCGAAGAGGACACCGAGGCTGCGAACACGTTGCGTTCCCCGTATGCGACGGGCAGTCCCGAGCCCTGACTAATATGTCCCGTCAACCAGGACCCAAGAAACAGAACCTAGTACGCCTCGTCGAGCGGAGCGTGGGCTTTCACATCGCAATCCAAGCCAAAGAACTTGCCCTGCTTATAGCGGTCGAGCGCCACCAGGGCAATCATGGCAGCGTTGTCCGTGCAAGCAGAAAGCGGCGGCATGGTTAAACGCACGCCAAGCTGATGGCACATAGCCTCGTAAGCATGACGCAGTTCAGGGTTGGCGGCAACGCCACCGCCCAGGCAAAACTCCTTTGCGCCCGTCTGACGAAGCGCTGTACGGGCCTTGGACACTTGAACATCGATAACTGCAGCCTGAAAGCTTGCCGCCACATCAGCCTGATTGATCTCACGGCCCGCCTGCTGTTCTTTTTGCAAGTAGGTCATAACCGAGGTCTTCAAGCCTGAAAGCGAGAACTGCAAATCGCCCGAATGCATCAGCGCGCGAGGGAAGCGAACAGCCTTAGGGTTGCCCTTTTCGGCCAAAGCAGAAATGAGCGGGCCGCCAGGATACCCCAGCCCCATTGCCTTTGCCACCTTGTCGAAGGCCTCTCCTACCGCATCGTCGAGCGTTGAACCCATGGTTTCATAGCTGCCCCAATCTTTCACATGCACCAACATGGTGTGGCCGCCCGAAACGAGCGAAACCACCATGGGCGGCTTGATGTCAGGGCAGGCGATCTTGTTCGCGTACAGATGACCCTCCAGGTGGTTCACGCCGATAAGCGGCACATCGCAAGCCCAGGCCAAACCCTTCGCGAATGCCGCACCCACAACCAAGGCACCAACCAAACCAGGCGCATAGGTTACTGAAACAGCGGCCAAATCGCCCCAAGAAAGATCGGCCCTGCCTGTGCGCTCGCGCGCTTGGGCCAAGCACTCGATCACCACTCCACCGATAGCTTCGATGTGCTTGCGGCTGGCAATTTCAGGTACTACCCCGCCGAAACGGGAATGAAAATCAATCTGAGAAGCAACCACATCAGAAACAATGGTTCCCGCTTCGTCGATAAGCGCTGCTGCCGTTTCGTCGCACGAAGATTCGATAGCCAAGATGAGCTTGCCTTCAAGTGGCACGCGATCTCCCGCAGCTTCGCCCGCGTGTGCAGCTGCAGCATTCAAACGCAACTCCATACCGGCAACATCATGCTCGGAAAGAGGGAGCGGCCCTTCGTAGATGCAGGCGTTTTCCCCATCGGAATAATAACGCGGGCGAATACCGATATTTTTCAAGCCCAAACGCTCATAGAAGGCATGCGCGCCCGTATTCGACGCGCGAACTTCTAGGGTCATTTCCTTTGCGCCCAAATCGCGCGCATCAAGGGCAATGTGCGCCAAAAGCTCTTGCGCAATACCTTGACGCCTATAAGCTGGATCGGACGCCACCTTCAGCAACTGCACCTGACCATCGTTTATCCAGCCACCGGCATAACCCACCAGCTTCGCTTCGCCGACGTTCACCGTGCGCTTACGCGTATCGGCAACCTCAAACGCCGCCCACCACGTACGGTCGGGGCGGGGCAATTCGTCGAGAATCTGGGCATCGTTCCAAGCATCGGTGCCCATAACCTGCGATTCCATGGCAGCAACCGCAGGCACCCATGCTGCCTCAAGCGGCTGATAGCGAATCACCGATCCGCCTTGCACGCCCGACTCAAGGTCCTTCGCTTCAACGGCGTTGGCTTCGGCATCCTGCTTGGCAAATTTGATGCGCTCATGTTCTTCGGCATCAGAAAGGCGCGTGTACACGGGAAGAAGCACACAAGGGTCACCCAGTGCACCATCGTCGGGGTCGAACGAGCCCTTCGCCCAAGCCTCCTGTGCCGCAAGAAGAAGGCCGGCACCTGTTGGGTAGCGCTCTTCTTCACCCGCAACGCTGCCGCAGTCTTCGCACAGGTCGGAGTATTTTTTCAGCGCATCACCCACGATGCGCTGATCGCTTCCGCTTCCCAGCCATTCGGGCAGAGCAGCCGCCTTCATAACGGTATCGGAGTTCAGGCGCTCAATGCCGCAGTCGGAGACGTGGTAGCGAACGGGATAGACCTCTTTGCGCATCGCATCACCCAGCACCACCACCGAGCCGCGAACCCCGCTGGCCCACTGCTGCCATGCCTGAGCGTCTGAGGTGGAAACGCCGAACAACGGCACGCCCAAACCGATGGCGACACCCTTGGCGCTGGCAAGGCAGATGCGCACACCAGTAAACGAACCGGGGCCACGACCGCACACCACGCATGAAACGTCGCCGCGCGAAATGCCCGTGTCCGCCAACAGGGCATCGATTTCGGGCAAAAGCTTAACGTTCGATGCGCGAAACGCACCAACCTCGCGCGAGGCGACGCATTCGATAGTCTTCTTGGCACGATCGAGAAGACCTATCCCCAAGGAGATCATTTCATTTGCCGTGTCGAAAGCAACTACGTAGTTGTTCATGCGAATCCTGTTCTTATTGCATTGCGGCCGCCGAAAACGCCTCCCCAAAAGCAACGGAGGCGACACGGGATGAGCGAGCGACGCTTGATGCTGGTTTTCTTTCGCTAGCTATCCTAGCGCATGCCCCTGAAAACAGAAAAGCCAGGCGCAATCCTTCCGAAAAGAACGCGCCTGGCAAAAACTAAGCCAACGCAGCCTGCCAGCCCTGAAGCATTGCTTCGGCCGATCCGTGGGCACATGCCCGGATCGCCCGAACGCCTTCGCCCTCGACGGAAAGATACACCTCGAGCCGATCTTCCGGCATTTCTTCGGGAAACTTCGAAGCCCACTCGATGCAGGAAACGCCATCGCCTTCGACGTATTCGTAAAACGCCAAGTCTTCCAATTGATCGGGAGAATCGAGGCGATACAGATCGAAATGATACAGGGGGATACGTCCATCGGTGTATTCGACCACCAAATTGAAGGTGGGACTCGTTATCGCCTGCGCAACGCCCAAGGCAGCCGCCAACCCCTGGGTAAAGTGCGTTTTCCCCGCGCCCAGGTCGCCGTCAAGCGTCACAACAGCACCTGCGTCAAGCACGCCAGCCAACGCCGCCGCGCAAGCCTGCGTATTCTCTACCGAAGAGCTGCGCGCTATTTCAACCCATTTGTCGGACATAAATATTCCCTCCGGAAAGCAAGACCTAACAAGAACGCCCAATGAGGACAACCCCCATTGGGCGGTTTGGCACTTTAGCGCCCATGCATGCGCATTTGATGGCGGGCGGAACTACCTGATGGTCTTTTCTGCGGCAGAAACCGTATGTTCCATCGTTATAGAGGTGGTAACAGAGCCGAGGCCGCCGGGAACCGGGGTGATGGCATCGACAATAGGCTCCACCGATTCATAGTCAACGTCGCCACACAGGTTGCCGTCCTTGTCGAAGTTGATGCCGACGTCCAAAACCGTCTGGCCCTCACGGAAACAGGATGCGTCAAAGGCGCGTGCGCGGCCTGTTGCACAAATAACGATGTCCGCCGTGCGCATGATCTTGGGCAGATCTTCCGTGCGGGAATGGCAGATGGTCACGCTGGCATTGCGACGAAGCAGCAACATAGCAACGGGTTTGCCTACCACGAGGCTGCGGCCAACAACAACCACATGCTTGCCCTCTACGGGGATATCGTAAAAGTCGAGCGCCCTTACGCAAGCTTCTGCAGTGCTAGGAGCGAAACCTTCCTTGGCGTCGGTGAAAACCGCACCGAGCGATGCCGTGGAAACGCCGTCGATGTCTTTCGCCATAGCAAGCTCATCGCAAACAAGCTTGTCTTCCATTTCAGAGGGAAGGGGACGGAACACCAAACAGCCGTGGATGCTTGAATCGGCGTTGATGCGGCGGATTTGCAAGAGCAGCTTTTCCTGAGAAACCTTTTCATCGAGCTCGAACACACGCGTGGTCAGGCCCAAAGCCTTTGCGCGCTTGCAGGCGGTTCGCTCGTAGCTCAGGTCGTCGGGGCGAGACCCCACACGAACGATGGCGAGCGTAGGTTCGATACCCAAGATCTTCAGGCGCTCAACACGATGAGCAAGATCAGCGGCAATCGCATCGGTAACTGGTTTCGATTTCAAAATGCGGGTCATACTTATCTGAGTCCCTCCAACACAAATACGTAAATATCATCGGCACGCTTGCCCCATTCAATAATGAGACATTCCGTTTCGTCAGTGTAACGCTTCGCAAGCTCACGATCCTCAAGCATTTTCGCATTGACGAAGATGTTCAGGGCAGCGCCCTTAAGCGCTCCCTTCGCAAAGGAAACACCCGTGGCAACATCGGAAAGCGCCATCTTTGAGCCATTATGAGCCATAAAATCGGAAAGATCGATAACGCGAGCGCATGCTTTCATAATCGACAAGGGCACTTCGATAGCATCGATAAGCGCCTTCTGCATTGCTTCGGCGCGCTGCGCCTTTTCTTCTTCGGTGGCACGGGGCATCTTGAAGCATGCCGCCAAAGGGGCAAATGCCTCGGAGTCCTTCTTCGACAAGGCAAGAAGCTCTTCGCGCACCTGCTGAAGCTGTGACAGACATTCCTTCACCTGGTCTTCCACGTCGGCGTAGCTTTTCTTGCCAACCGTCAGGTTTCCCACCATGGAATTCAACGCCGATCCCAAGGCCCCCACATATGCAGCGGCTGCGCCGCCACCAGGAGTCGGGGTGCCAGCAGCAACCTCGTCAATTAATGTCCACTCGCTCAAGATGTTTCCTAATCGTTTATTGCCTACAACAATGATACGGGCCAGCGCACCTGCGCCAGCCCGATAATACCTTTCCAGTATTTCCAGCTATTTTCTAACAGCTTAGAACAAGCCAGAGATCTTGCCCGTTTCATCAACGTCGATCTTAAAGGCAGCAGGAGCCTTGCCCAAACCTGGCATGGTCATGACATTACCAGTAAGGGCAACAACAAAGCCAGCGCCTGCAGATACCTTGACCTGACGAACCGTGATGCGGAAATTGCGCGGAGCGCCAAGCAGTGCAGCATCGTCAGAGAAGCTGTACTGGGTTTTCGCCATACAAACCGGCATAGATCCGAAGCCCAATTCTTCGAGCTGCTTGATTTCCTTCTTCGCAGCCGGAGCAAAGTCTACCCCATCCGCATGGTAAATGCGCTTGGCAACTGCCTCGATCTTTTCCGCGAGGCCCATCTCGTCTTCATAAGTGAAGGTGAGAGAGCTTTCCTGCTCGCACAGACGCATAACTTCTTCGGCAAGCTCTACGCCGCCTTCGCCGCCTTTTGCCCAAACCTGGGAAAGGGCAACGTTAACACCGAGCTCCTGGCACTTGGCGCGAACCAAGTCGATTTCCGCCTGGGTGTCAGTGGGGAATTCGTTGATAGCGACAACGCATGGAAGGCCGAACACCTTGGTAATGTTTTCCACATGCTGAAGCAGGTTGGGAAGACCCTTTTCCAGCGCTTCGAGGTTTTCCTCATTCAGATCTGCCTTGGCAACGCCGCCATGGTTCTTCAGCGCACGAACCGTGGCAACCACTACAACAGCATCAGGCTTCAAGCCCGCAAGACGACACTTGATGTCCAAGAACTTCTCGGCTCCCAGGTCGGCACCGAAGCCAGCCTCGGTTACCGCATAATCGCCCAGAGCAAGAGCCATGTTGGTTGCCATGATGGAATTGCAGCCGTGTGCGATGTTGGCGAAGGGGCCGCCGTGCACGAATGCAGGGGTTCCTTCGAGCGTCTGCACCAGATTGGGCTTCAGCGCGTCCTTCAAAAGCGCCGCCATAGCGCCTTCAGCATGAAGATCATGGGCAGTAACGGGCTTATCGTCGCGGGTATAGCCAACAACAATGCGGCCCAGGCGCTCTTTCAGGTCGGTGATGGAGGTTGCCAAGCAGAAGATGGCCATAACCTCGGAAGCAACCGTAATATCGAAGCCGTCTTCACGAGGAACGCCATTAGCCTTGCCGCCCAAACCGCACACGATGTTGCGCAGCTGGCGGTCGTTCATGTCGACAACGCGCTTCCACGTAATGCGGCGAACGTCGATACCAAGCTCGTTGCCATTGTGGATATGGGCATCAAGCAAAGCGGCAAGCAAATTGTTTGCCGCGCCAATAGCGTGGAAGTCGCCTGTGAAATGCAGGTTGATTTCTTCCATGGGGATTACCTGGGAATAGCCGCCGCCTGCGGCGCCGCCCTTGATGCCGAATACCGGTCCCAAGCTAGGCTCGCGCAAAGCGATTACCGTCTTCTTGCCCAAGCGGGAAAGGGCATCGCCCAAGCCGACCGTCGTGGTGGTTTTGCCTTCGCCTGCAGCGGTGGGGTTGATTGCAGTAACCAGCACCAACTTGCCAGGCTTGTGGTCTTCATTGCGGAGTAGGTTGTAGTCAACCTTTGCCTTGGTTTTGCCGTAGCACTCGAGGTACTCTTCCGAGATACCTGCCTTTTCAGCGATTTCGGTAATGGGGCAAGGCGTTGCCGCCTGCGCGATTTCGATATCTGTCAGCATAAACAGTTCGCTTCCTCTTCTTGGCTTATTGCTCTGTCCTACTGGTTTTTACTGGGCAATCTCATCGTAGATCATACGCAAACCCTGCAAAGTGAGTTCAAGGTTGATTTCGGCGATGTGCTTCGTTGCGGGGGCGATGCGGTGAGCTAAGCCGCCGGTTGCCACAACCTTGGCTTCATAACCCAACTGATCGAAGACGCGCTCAACCAAGCCGTCGACACGAGCCGCCTCGCCGTACACCACGCCAACCTTGAGCGCGTCGGCCGTATTGGTTCCGATTGCCGTGCCCGGGTCTTCCAATTCTACGGAACGCAACAACGCTGCGCGGGAAAGCAGGCTGCGCATGGATGAATCGACGCCGGGGGCAATAATGCCGCCCACAAACGTGCCTGTCTTATCGATGATCTCGATATTGGTAGCGGTACCGAAGTCGACCACAATGACAGGTGAACCGTACAGGCATTTCGCGGCGGCAGCATCTGCTACGCGATCGGCGCCCAATTCGGCAAACTTCTCCTGGTCCATGTTGATAAGATGCCCCACCGTTTGAGCGGAAATAACGAGCAACTTGACGCAAAACGAGCGATAGCATGCCTTTTCCCAATTGTGGGTAAGGGCGGGAACCACCGATGCCAGAATGGCGCCGTCGATGCACTTGGGATCAACGCCTTCTGCAGCCATCAGAACATGCAGTTTTATTCGAAGCTCATCGCTGGTGTGGTCCACGTTGGTAGCCACGCGCCACATATGAACCAAATGCTCGCCATCGTATACACCGAGCACGGTTTGGGTATTTCCCACGTCAATCGCAAGTAACATGTTTCTGACAATCCCTTCAGGTTTAAGCGATACGAGCGAATGCTACCATACTATCGATTTTGGACGGCAATCCCTTAGCCGTAACCGTAATTAACGCATCCGCAGAAGGTGGCGCAATGGAAAATCCCGCTCGCATACTCATCGTAGACGATGAGCCTTCCATCACTGAATTTGTAAGCTATGCCATGCAGAAGGAAGGTTACCTCACCGAGGTGGCTTCCAACGGCGAAGAAGCGCTCGAAAAAATAGAGAGCGACCACTTCGATCTGTTCATTTTAGACATTATGCTGCCCGGTATCGACGGATACGAACTGTGCCGCCGCATCCGCGCGAAGATGACCACGCCCATCCTGTTCCTTTCTGCGCGCGACAGCGAACTGAACAAAGTCGTAGGACTCGAGCTTGGAGCCGACGACTACCTCGCAAAGCCCTTCGGCGTGCGCGAGCTTCTTGCGCGCACCCGCGCCCTCCTGCGTCGCAGCCAAGGCCTGGAAAGTGCGCAGCCCACGAATGAAGTAACGGCAAGCGGCATCACCCTGAACGAAGACACGCATGTTGCCCAAGGCGAAAAGGGCCCCATCGACCTCACCCCGCGTGAATTCGAGCTGCTAAGCTGCCTTATGCACAATGCCGGCAAGGTAGTCTCCCGCGAAGATCTTCTCCACGATGCATGGGGATGGGAATTTATCACGGAAACAAAGACGGTCGATACGCACATCAAGCGCCTTCGCGATAAGATCGAAGCAGCCGGATACGATCCGAAGCTTGTTGAAACGGTGCGCGGATACGGCTATCGCTTCAAGAAATAAGGGGGCGTTTGCAGACCGGCGCATGCGCTATCTGCCGCTTCGCCGGCATCGTGGTGCTGAGCAGCCTGCAGGCTTGCAGGCTGACGCATACGCTGTCTGCCGCTTCGAGGGGATTCAATGAGGCTGTTTACCAATATTTCTTTTCTAACCGCTTTGCTGGCTATTTTCGGCTGCTCTGTTACGGCTGCCATTGCCGTGCTGGCATTCGGCTGTTCGCACTTCATCTTGGCATTTATCATCCCTGTTTCCTGCCTCTGCTATTTCTTGAGCTTGCTTATTGCGCATTTCATCGCCCAACCGCTCACTGAATTGGCCCAGAAAACGCGCGCCTACCGCGAAGGCGATAAGAGCATCGTGTTCGAGCCTACAGGCGCGCTGTACGAAGTTGACCAGTTGTCCGAAGATTTCCGCGAGCTGAACCGCGCCTACGAGGCAAAGCTCAACGAGCTTTCCAAAGTGCAGGACCGTCAGGATTCTTTCGTGAGCGATGTTGCCCACGAATTCCGCACGCCCCTCACCGCCATCAGCGGCAATGCCGAATTGATGCTCGATCCCGATATGCCCCAGTCAACACGCGAGCATTTCTGCGAGATCATCCTGAGCGAGTCGGAACGTCTGAAAAAGCTCACCAATTCGCTCTTGGCGCTGCAGCACGCAAAAGAAGGCGTTCCCGCAGCGGCCCTGAAGCGCTTAGATATCGCACCCGTTGCCCAAGAAGTCATCGAAATGCTTGAGCCCATCGCTCAAGACAAGAACGTCACCTTAAGCGTAGAGGGCGCTGCCCCCGATATCCTAGGCAACACCGATCGCCTCAAACAGGCCATCATCAATTTGGTCGATAATGCCATTCGACATGTTGAAGAAGGTGGCCATGTCCGCGTCTTGCTTTCCGGCGTAAACAACCAAGCGATAGTTGCTGTAAAAGACGATGGCTGCGGCATCGAAGATGACCCTTCCCTCCTGTTCAAGCGCTTCTATCGCAGCGATACCTCGCGTGCACGCAACAGCGGAGGCGCAGGCCTTGGACTGGCAATCGTGAAGGAAATTGTAGAGAGCTTCGACGGCACGGTAACCGCATTCAACGCCCCCGAAGGCGGCGCCGTGTTCGTGATGGCGTTCCCCGCCCTGTAGCTTTCCGTTGCCGCACCGATGCGCCCTTTCGGGGATGCATCGCGACGAAATAATGCCATTGCCTGCCACCTTAAGAATGCACTACGGCTAGGTCTTGCCAAGGAGGGCGCCTTTCGACGGCGCGCGATTTTTTCGTTGCCCCACTGACATTCCTGCACAAAGAACGAACCGCAATGCTGGTGCCGCCACGTAGGGGACAGATCACGGCGCTGGTACTTCCACGTAGAGGACGAGCCGCAGCGCTAACGCCCCAACGGAGGACGAACCACGACGCTTGCACCTCCACGTAGAGGATGACCCACGACGCTAACACCCCCCCACATAAAGGACGAGCAGCAGCGCTTGCGCCTTCACGTAGGGGACACGCTAATATCCCAGTGAAGGTCGAGCCGCGATGCTGGTCGCGCCCTGAGCTCCCGCGCAGGCAGGAATCGCAAAGCTCCCGCACGAAAGACAAGTCGAAAAAGAGTGGCAAGATTTGCCCACTGTGCATGATTTGAGGGATGCGGACGGAAAAAGAGGGTCTTCGTGGCAAGATACTCGCGAAATGCATTCCCCGACGGCATTTTGCAGGGCATTTTGCATACATGGAGAGCATATCTTGCCAAAATCAGCTGATTTTGGATGCATGGCGGCGATATCTTGCCACGAAAGGGCCTTTTTCCTGTCCGGGGCCCCTTTGGGAATGCATCGCGACGAGATATTGCCATGACTTGCCGCCTCAGGAATGCACTGCGGCTAGATCTCGCCAAGGAAGGCGCCTTCTGGCAGCGCGCGAATACACAACGGCGGTTTCTTGCCAGGCTTCACCCGATGCTTACGCGCAAAAAGGGGTTGTAGGACAAAAAAAGGGGGGACCGCATGATGCGATCCCCCTGCCTAATGGTCAATCAGGCCCATCCGATATCCAGATCCAACTGGGCCAGTCCGATGCCAAGGTCGAACTGGACCTGTCTGATACCCGGATTAATCGAAGTCAGTTCGACATCCGGGTTCGTCAAAGTCAATCCGATATCCGCAATACAACTTCGATAGTTACGCCCGAGTGTTTAGATGAAACGACAACCTCACGGGCCGTAATACAGCTTCGATAGCTGCGCCTGCAAATCTAACGAGCAACCACGGCGCTTACTGCCTGGGCAATCAGCACAGCGGCAACCATCTTCATCACATCAATCAGAACGAACGGCGCAACTGCAGCGGCAAAAGCAGCCTCGGCGCTGAGATGACCTGCCACCATGAGCCATGCCCAACCAAACACATAAAGAACCGCCAGGAACACCACGCCCATAACCACGTTACGGGCAAGAGCGCCAGCGGCAATGTGGGTACCAAAGAATGATTTCTGCTCTTCGGAAGCAAACAAGGGGATGCGCTTCAGCAGAGCAGCAACGGCGATAGCAACCACGGCGGCAACAAAGAAGCCAACGATGAAACCACCCGTGGGGCCCATCAGGGCAGCCAAACCGCCCTTGAAAGAAGAAAACACCGGAAGACCCAGACCACCAAGAACGATATAGCCGCCAATTGCGATCAGCGCCTGCTTAGCGGGCAAGGCGAACAGCACAAACATTACTGCCAGCGTCTGCAAGGTGAAGGGAACCGGCCCAAAGGGAACCGTAACCCATGCCGCAACCGCCATAAGAGCGATGGACAAGCCGCAGAACGCGACGGAACGAGCACGAGCGGTGGAGTGCTGCGTCATTGCTTCGGACATTTATTTATTCCTTCCTCGATTTGAACAGGCGCATACTGTGCCATGATCGGGCAGTATAACGCACTTCTTCAAATTACGTTAATACACAAATCGGTATGATATGTTGCCTTTTATAAATAACCAGACGTTACCCAAACCAATTCAATTCGGTGCAGTTTCGCGTTAGGCGCCATGCGGCACAAAATTGCGGCATGGATGCAACCAGACCCTCCGATGCAGTTTGGCTTTAGTGGCAACGCGACACAAGCGGCCGAAGTTCAACGTTAACGGGCATTTAATACAAACACCCACGGATGCTTTGCGAATCACGGCCGCCGCTCGCCTACAGGCAGCCGAACAGCTGGCGCTCGTCTACGGGCAGTCGGCGATAACTCCTTCGAGCGTGCGCCCTGTCGCGAACAGCCCCGCTCGCCTACAGGCAGCCGGCAATAATCCCCTTCGAGCGTGCACCCTTTCGCGAACAGCCGCCGCTCCGCCTACAGGCAGCCGAACAGCCGCCGCTGCCTACGGGCAGGCGTGCTCAACATCGCGTTCTTCGGCGCTGCGCATGACAACCATCCACTAGCACAGGCTGCCAACCAGCCCACAAGCGAAACCCGCATGGAATCTGAAGCGTCTACGAGTGCTTTGAGCCCTTGCCAAAACGAGACGTTTCCTCTCCCGCCTCAACGCGCTTCAAACGGCGCATCTCGAATGCGAGGAATGCCGCCGCAGTAACAACAGATAGGCAATCGGAAATCGGCACCGCAAAATACAGAGCGTCCAAACCGGTAAGCGCAGGCACCAGCATAGGCAGCACGATGGGCAGCACGATATACAAAGGAATAAGGAACAGAACCTGACGGGTAAGGGAAAGGATGATAGATTTCATCGGCTGTCCCGTTGCCTGGAAGTAGTTGCCCACCACAATTTGGAAGCCAACAACCGGGAGCACAAGCAACTGAATCTTCAGCGCAAAAGCGGTGAAGTCACGCAGACCATCAGCGCGAATACCGAAGAAGCTTACGATATCGCCCGAGAACAGCATAATCATGATCCACATGCAGGTGCCGATAACCGTGGCCATCAGGATGCCGAAACGCACGGTTTCACGCACGCGCGGGATAAGCCCCGCTCCGTAGTTGAATCCCAGCAGCGGCTGAATCGCCACCGCAGTACCAATAAGGGGCAGCACGGTAAACATGGCGCAACGCTGTACAACGCCGATAGACGCCAGCGCGGCCTCGGCGCCCAAGGGGCTTTGCGCACCATAGAACACCAACAGATAGTTAACAAGGAAATTGATGACCGACATAGCCATCTGCATGATGAAGCTGGCAGCGCCCAAAGAGAAAATGAATCCTACCACTTCGGCATCGAGCTTCAAGTTGCGTGCGTACAGCTTGAAAGCAACGTTCTTGGTAAACAGGAAGTACCACAAAACAGAAACGCAGGAAACGCCCTGGCCAAGCACGGTTGCCAACGCGCTGCCCACAACGCCCCATCCGAAAACCAACACAAACAGGTAGTTCAGAATGATGCAGGAAAACGTGCCGATAACCATGGTAAGCAAGGCACGGTTTGGTGCGCCTGCTGTACGGATGAAATTATTCACACCCATGCCGATGATCTGGAAGATAACACCGAAGGCGATGATCTGAATGAACGAGTAGGTGTAATCGTGGATTTCAGGCGTAGCGCTCGAAAGAGAGAGGAGCGCCTCCATGCAGGGCGGAATACAGGCGATTATCGCCACCACAACCGCAATGATGATTCCAAGACACACTGTATTGCCCAGGCTCTTTTCAGCAGCCTGCTTGTTGCCTTCGCCCAAGCGCAGTGCAGCAAGCGCATTGCCACCGTTGCCAATGAGCATGCCCAACGCCATAAAGATGGTCATCAGCGGCATGGCGGCAGTTGCCACCGAAAGGCCAATCTCGCCCATGGCCTGGCCAAGGAAGATGGAGTCGATTACGTTGTAGGCACCGTTAACCAGCATGCCCACAATAGAGGGAATGGCAAATTCCAACACCAATTTCGGAATGGGGCCCGTTCCCATACGCGCAGTACGTTCGTTGCCTTTAGCAGCTGCTCCCCCAGCAACATGCTTGCGCATAGTGCCCTCTTCGAAATGTGCCCCCTGATGCTCTTTTTGTTCTCCCCGAATCTGTTCTTCGGCCATACGGGCTCGATACCTTTCGCTCATGTTTCATTATTGTTCCAGACTGCCCGCCTTAAAGCACGCAGCCAATCAGTTGCTCTGCCTATTCTGATAACGCAGCTTAAATACCGCCATATCCCCTAGGCAAAATGCATGTATTTATCAAATGTGTGTCATGTTGACCGCCTAGTCAGCAAGCGGCTTGCCATGAGGGAAAATACAGGTTTGCACACAAGAAAGGACTGCCGTGAGCATTGTCGAAATCGTCATACTTGGCCTAGCACTCTCCATGGATGCGTTTGCCGTTACCATCTCCAACAGCTTTGCCTATCCTAAAATCTCACGCGCCCGCAGCTTTTCCATGCCCCTTGCTTTCGGCTTTTTCCAGTTCCTCATGCCCGTTGCAGGGTTTGTCCTGGGTCAGCTGGTAAGCGATTTCATCACCCGATATGCCGGCATCATTACCTTTGTGATCTTGGGATTCATCGGCGGAAAGATGATCTGGGACGCCTTCCATGAGGAAGAGGGTGAAGAGGCATCCGAACAAACACTCACCATGCCCGTACTGCTGTTTCAGGCAGTTGCCACCAGCATCGATGCCCTGGCCGTTGGCGTAAGCTTTGCCGCCCTGGAAGTAAACGTACTCACCTCTTCGGGCATCATCGGTATCACTACGGCACTTACCTGCATCGTTGCCCTGGTTATCGGTAAGCGCTTCGGTAACGCACTCGGCGAAAAAGCCACCATCATTGGCGGTGCCGTGCTCATTCTTATCGGTTTGAAGTCTCTGCTGCTTTAGGCCAACAGCTCCAGGCTAACTTTGGAACGAAGTCACATGCACTTCGCCCGAGCTCATGGGGACAATCGCCCCACCATCGTTTTCGACAAGCAAGCGCCCTAAGCCATCGACGCCACGAATTATTCCCTCGATGGTCTCATCTCCATTGATAAGCGCAAGGGCTGCCCGCTTATCGCGGTAAGCGAAGCGCTGGCTGTACTCATCGATAAAAGCCGAGAAGCCTTCCTGGAGCCAGCGCCCGTAGCGGCTCTCCATCGCTTCAAGCATGCTTTCAACCAACTGGGTCATGACGGAACGCTGCTCCGCGGAAAGGCACGCTTCCACAACGCCATCTTGCAGATACGCCAAGGAGTACTTCCCTTCGACTTCGCGTTTGGCGAAAGGCTCATACACATTGACTCCCACGCCAACGCACACGCCGCCAGCTAAAGCCTCAAGCGAAATGCCTGCGAGTTTCCCCTGCGGGCAAAGCACATCATTGGGCCACTTGATAAGCGGGTTACAGCTTGGACGCACCTGCTCAAGGGCATCGGCTACCGCCAATGAGGCCGCCAAACTCAAAGTGGGGAGCATTTGCGGCGGCACGTTGGGTCGCAACGCAAACGAAGTGTACACACCGCCCAAAGGACTGGTCCAAACCCTCCCTTGACGTCCATAGCCGCCTTCTTGCTCCAGGGCCGTTGCACAATACCCCTCAGGCACACCCCGACGAAGAGCTTCTTTCACAAGTTCGTTCGTCGAACGGACACATGCATAGGCGCGCAAATCCCAAAAAGAAGAAACAGCCGGACGCAAAGGCGCCACCGAGGGGGCACCTTTTGCAACACGGCCGCAGGTTTGATGTTCGGACTGGCTTAGCACTTCCATGCCTTGCCCACCGTAACAGTGTCAAGTGTGACTTTCGTGCCATCGGAAAGCTCATGGTTGGGAGCGATCTCGAGCAGCGGCTTCACCACGAAATCGCGTTCGGTAAGGAGCGGATGAGGCAAAGTCAGTACTTCCAAGTCGGACACATAGCCCTGGTAATCAAGAATATCCAGATCACACGTGCGCGGGCCGTTCTTCTTTTCACGGATGCGGCCCAGCCTGTCTTCGATGATATTCAGATAGCGCAGGAGCTCTTGCGGGGGCAAGCCCGTACGTAAGATAAGCACGGCATTAACGAATGAGTCCTGGTCTTCCACATAAGCAGGCTCGCTTTCGTAGAAGCTGGAAACATCGATGATCTGAGAATCAGGCAACAGGCACATATCGGTGATAGCCTGGCTGAGCATCGCCTTCTTGCCCTCGAGCTCCTCGCCCTCATCGGCAACCAAAGCAACATTGCAGCCAAGGCCGATAAACGCATAGGGTCGCAGGTTTTCCTTCAGCGACTCTTCGGTTAGTGCCACGTTATGGGTTCGGATTACCGAAGCGCCCAATTCGCATGCCATCAGCGCCTCTGCGGCAGACGCGGCATCGCGCTCCTTGGGATCGTCGATGTCATAGGCGTAGCCGATGTAGCTCTTTCGGGAAACGGCAACCATTGTGGGATACCCCAGATGCACTAGCTCCTGGAAGTTGCGCATAAGCTCGATAGTCTGCTTGGCAGTTTTGCCAAAGCCAGGGCCAGGATCAAGGCAAATTCGATCGTGGGCAATGCCGGCCGCCTCGAGCTCAGCAGCTCGCTTGGAGAGATATTCGCATACTTCCGCTACCACGTCATCGTACTGAGGCTCATCTTGCATGGTGCGAGGGTCGTCGCCCAGCATATGCATTACGACCAAGCCGGCATCGCATCCCTTGGCAACCTCAACCATGGCAGGATCACGGAAACCCGTTACATCGTTGATAATGCTTGCGCCCGCCTCAACTGCCGCCTTTGCCACCTCGGCATGGCGGGTATCGATGCTTACGCATATATCCTTTTCAGCCAGCTGCTTCACTACCTGGATAGTGCGAGAAAGCTCTTCTTCAACAGAGACGGGATTTGCGCCAGGGCGCGTAGACTCACCACCCACATCGATGATAAGAGCGCCCTCTTCAACCATTTTCTGGGCGGCAGCCACCGCTTCCTCGACGTTGGCGTACGAGCCACCATCGGAAAACGAATCGGGGGTCACATTCAAAATGCCCATGATAACGGGAGTGCGGGAATCGAAGGGAAAGCGTCCACAGCGCCAAATCATAGTTTTGCTCCTTATAAACCACGCCCCAGGCCGTATGGCCCGGGGCGTTGCTAACCATTACTGTTGGTTGCCCGATTCGGGACCCGACGCTCCCCCATCAGGGGCTTCAGGCTTTACGGGTGTTGCCTCACTTACTGCAGAGGCCTGCTGATCCTGCTGCGCTGCCGCATCAGCGGAGGCACCTTCGGCGGTTTCAAGCTCTGGCTTTTTGCCTTCAGCTTCCTTGGCCTGCTCTTCCTGCAGGTACTCTGCCCAACGGTTGTTGAGCAATGCCTGGCAAGCATCGCCGTCAATCGTTTCGCGCTCAAGCAAAACGGTAGCCATAAGGTCCATCTGGTCGCGCTTAGAGGAAAGAATTTCCACCGCACGATCGTGGGCTTCCTTCATGATGCGAGCAACCTCGTCGTCGATGCGGCGAGCCGTATCGTCGGAGTAATCCTGCGTGTTGCCATAATCGCGGCCCAAGAACACTTCGTGATTGGGCTGGCCGAACACCTGCACGCCCAAGTCGGAGCTCATGCCGTAATTGGTAACCATGGCGCGAGCCATCTTCGTTGCACGCTCAAGGTCGTTGGAAGCACCCGTGGTAATGTCGTCGCAGAACAGCTCTTCGGCAACGCGACCGCCAAGGAACACAGCCAGCTCGTCGCGCATTTCGTTGCGGCTGTTGAGCACCTTGTCTTCGTCGGGAATGGAAAGCGTGTAACCCAAGGCGCGACCACGAGAAATGATCGAGATCTTATGAACGGGATCGGCGCCTTCAAGCATGTGACCAACCAAAGCATGGCCCGACTCATGGTACGCAATGGTCTTGCGCGTACGTTCGTCAAGAACACGGCCCTTGCGCTCAGGACCAGCGATAACACGCTCCATGGAGTCCTGAACTTCCTTGTTGGTGATGATGTGCTTGTTGCGACGAGCCGTAAGGATTGCCGACTCGTTGAGCAAGTTGGACAGATCGGCACCCGTGAAGCCAGGGGTGAGCTTGGCGATGCTGGCAAGGTCGACGTCATCGGCAAGGGGCTTGTTAGCGGCATGAACGTTCAGGATCTTTTCGCGACCCTTCACGTCAGGAGCGTCAACGACGATCTGGCGGTCGAAACGACCCGGACGAAGCAGGGCGGGGTCAAGAACGTCAGCGCGGTTGGTTGCCGCGATAAGAACAACGGAGTCGTTTGCCTCGAAGCCGTCCATTTCAACGAGCAGCTGGTTCAAAGTCTGCTCACGTTCGTCGTGGCCACCGCCCAAGCCGGCGCCACGCTGACGGCCAACGGCGTCGATTTCGTCGATAAAGATGATCGAGGGAGAAGCTTCCTTTGCCTGTTTGAACAGGTCGCGCACACGGGAAGCGCCCACGCCTACGAACATTTCCACGAAGTCGGAACCAGAGATGCTGAAGAACGGAACGCCCGCTTCGCCGGCAACGGCACGCGCAAGCAGGGTTTTACCAGTACCCGGAGGGCCCACCAAAAGGCAACCGCGAGGAATCTTTGCACCAAGAGACTGATACTTTGCAGGGTTTTCCAGGAAGTCCTTGATCTCCTGCATTTCCTCAACCGCTTCATCAACACCGGCAACGTCGGAGAAGTGAACGTCGGGATGCTCCTCAACGCTTTTCTTCACCTTTGCCTTGCCAAATGACATCTGCGAGTTGTTTGCCTTGTTCATCTGGGAGAAGAAGAACAGCAGAAGGCCGGCAATGATCAAAATGGGCAGAATCGATGCCAGGATGGAACCCCAAGGCGATGCCAAGCGCACGCTGTACTGAATGGAAGGATGCGCCGCCATAAGTTGACCCAGCGAATCGGAGCCAACCCATGTGCAGGTGTAGTTATGCTCGGAGCCAAGTTTGGAGGCAGCAAGCTCCTGCGTCTGCACGATGGTGGGACGAGCGCCCGTGGTGCTTGCCATGCCGGAGTTCAACGCGTTGAATGCGGTGTTGAACGCATCCGTTGTGGCCTCACCTGCCGTAGCGGCAGGGTAGTAGGTGCCCGTAATGGTATAGGAGCCGGTGTCGTAAACAGCAGTGTTCACGCGGCCCTGCTCGACAGCCTGGGTAAACTCAGACGTTACCAATTCGTCGGTCTGGGTAATACCGTTCGTTGCCGTCATGGTGCGGGTCATCATCACGGCGAAGAAAATGCCAACGGCCAAGAACACGACCAACGTAACGATATTGGAGCGATTGGGCTGCTTGGGCAAGGGGGGCTTGCTGTGATTGGGCTTCTTTTGATTGGGTGTTTGTGCCATAGGTTATTAGTTCCTTATGTTCTTCTATCGAACCAGCGGACGTTATTCCTGAGTTGCTTCGGGCTTCAACACGCCGATGCATGAAAGGTTGCGATAACGCTCGGCGTAGTCGAGGCCATAGCCAACGATGAATTCATCGGGGCATTCAAAGCCAATGTACTTGCACTTGATATCTGCCTGATTGGGAGTGTCCTTGCGAAGAAGCGTTGCCACTTCGATGGAAGCAGGGTTGCGCGACTCAAGGTTCTTAATGAGGTAGCGCAGGGTAAGGCCACTGTCCAGGATGTCTTCAGCGATAAGCACGTGACGGCCTTCGATCTGGCTGGAGAGGTCTTTGATAATACGAACCACGCCGGAGCTCTTCATGCCGTTGCCGTAAGAAGAAATGGCCATGTAGTCCATTTCAACCGGCAGGTGGATTTCGCGAACCAAGTCAGCCATGAAGATAGCCGCTCCTCGCAGCACCGAAATCACCACGATGCTTTTACCTGCATAATCTTCGGTAATCTGTGCGCCCATTTCCTTTACACGCGTACGAATCTCATCCTCGAAAAAAAGGATGCGCTCAAGATTGGGATGCTTCTCCACGAAAGCCTCTTTTCCCACCGCTAGGTGGAGTAAATACGGGTATAGACAGTATTTCAGTGTAACAAAAGCTTTCCTAAGCGCATTTGCGGAAAGGTGCCTGTGGCTGTTTTGCAATAAATCTTCACTGTACTAAAGCGCCGCCACCCCTCTTGGAGGGAATGGCGGCGCGCAAGCTATGCATCAACTGCGATTATTCTTTTGGCTTAACCTCAGCTTCGATGGTTTCCTGCATGATTTCAGGGAAGTTCTTCAGAAGCGTATCAACGGGCAAGCCGACAATGTTGTTGAAGTCGCCGTCGTAGCTTTCCACCAATCTGCGGCCCTTGCCCTGAATGGCATAGGCGCCTGCCTTATCGATGGTTTCGCCCGTGGCAACATAAGCGTTGATATCTTCGGTCGAAAGCTCTTTGAAGGTTACCGTGCTGGTTTCGGAGAATGAGCGGAAGGCCAACGAAACATTGCCGTCGCCGCCTTTTTCCTCCGACTCGTTGAGCATAACGAGCCACACGGAAACGCCCGTGATCACTTCATGCGTTCGACCCGAAAGACGGCCCAACATCTCGCGTGCATGGTCTGCGCTGTAGGGTTTGCCCAGCATTTCCCCATCGAGCACCACCGTGGTATCGGCGCCGATAACAATGCCTAAGCCCACGGGGTTTTCAGCCAAAATGTCCTGGATAACCGAACCCGCTTTGCGCTCTGCAAGCTTCTTTACCGCCTCAGAGGGCTGCGAACGTTGATCAGCATCGAGCGATTCGTCTACTTCGGTGGAGCCGGTATACACCGTAAACTTAACGCCCGCTTCTTCGAGCAGCTGCTTTCGACGAGGGCTGTTCGAAGCCAGAATGACATTTACGGGAATAGTGGTTGTATCAGGCATGTAATTCTCCTTTTAGGCCAATCAGGCACATAGGTTTGACCAGTACGTTAATTGCGGTTGGCGCAGCTTCGGGCAATTTCAGGCAAGCGATACGCTTCAGCGCCCGGACGCTCGCTATGCGCGGTTGGGCTTCCGACGTGCGCGGAATACAGCCATCGGCTCTATCAAAACGCCTTGCTTGTTAGCGCTTACCGCCAAATTCCCCTGCACATTGGCAACAAAACCGCTGATGGGAGCGCCTTCTTCATCGAAAGCAGAAAGGATCGCCTCAACCGACGCCGATTCAATGCGTCCCTCGTTTCCGATAAACGCCTCGAGCACCGCCATCACCATACGGCGTTGCAGCGGACGCGCAACCGCACCGAAAGAGGGAAGCAGGCGGCAGCCATCGAACGAGCCTTCCCCGTCGCCGCCAATCCACTCCAAGTTGCTCTCAGTTGCCTCGCTCGCCAAAGAATCAAGGAAATCGTCTTCGTCGGCAATGAGGTTCATGGTGCGACAGAGCGTATCGAGCAGCTGCCCGTTGCGCTCCTTCGCCTTCGGGATTATCTCATGGCGCACAAATGCGCGGAACCTATCGGTGTGGGCGTTGGTGGCATCTTCGCGCCAACGGTTCCCCTCTTCGTCAAGTACTGCCTCGCCGGCAGGAATATCGTTCACGAAATCGCGTAGCGCCTGCCGTGATACGTCCAACAGAGGGCGCACCACCGGCCCGTTGGCGTACAGCATAGAACGAAAACCGCCAGGACCCGTGCCTACAATAGATCGCATGTAGAAATTTTCCACCCTATCGTCTTGGGTATGCGCGGTAACAATACGCCCTTCCGAAATGGGAATCATCACATGACGGCACAGGCTTTCGAGGGCTTCATGCGCTGCCAGGTAGCGTTCATTTCGGCCGATCGCTTCCTCATTGCCACCGGTCGCTTTGGCCAAAGCCGCCACGTCGATCTCGCACGAGAAGAACGGGATTTCCAAACGGGCAGCAAGCTTTTCCACGAATCTCTGATCGGCATAGGCGTCTTCACCTCGAAGAAGGTGGTTGACGTGCAAGATGGCGGGCTGCCCCACAAGACCGCGTTTGTAAAGGTCGCTGATAAGGTATGCCAATGCCGTCGAATCCGATCCACCCGAAACCATGGCGATCACGGGAGTTGCAGCACTGAACAGGCCCTGGGTACGAATAGTCTTTTCTATTGCGTCTATCATCAAAGGCTTTCCTTCCAATTCCTACCCGAGGGAAACAAAGAGGCAGCGCGCCTTGCGCTGCCGCAAGATGCTTTGCTAGCGTGTTTATTGTAAATGATGCCCACAAGGGGAATGGAGCTTTGCCATGCAGTTCATCTTGCGCACAATTGCGATTTTCATTGCGGTCGGCGTTGCCGTCTGGCTTGTTCCCGGCATCGACATCGTTGGAGTGGGAAGCTCATGGGGCTCCATTGCCGTAATGGCGCTCATCATTGCCCTTTTGAACATGACCATAAAGCCTTTCCTCCAGCTTATCGGCCTCCCTATAACCGTGCTTTCGCTGGGCGTGTTCTACCTGGTAATCAATACCATTCTTCTGTATGTTGCCGCCTCTATGGGCAATACGTTGTTCGGTGCTGGATTCGTTATCGATTCGTTTGGATCAGGATTTGTTGCCTCCATCGTTATCTCCATCGTCTCGGGCATCATGAATTCCATCTTGGGAACCGATTAATTCAAGTAATGGAACCTTTCCTGTTCCATTTAAATCAAAAACAGGCCTTTGCCCCAAAACGTTAGATACCTCTTCTGCGATTTGGCATAATAGAAACTTACTGAAGCCACAGCTGAGAAAGGGGAATCATGGCAAACTCACGCACCAAAACGCGCGCGAAAAGCCAGGAGACCCGCAGTAATATTATTGCCGTTGCCATTGGGCTTTTCCGCACCAAAGGCTATACGCGCACCTCCATGAGCGAAATTGCTCGCCAAGCCGGAGTTGATCCTTCATCTTTCTACTACTATTTCGCTTCGAAAGAAGCGCTTATTGAAAGCATTCTGAATCCTAACGAGGCCATCCCTACCGCCGAAGAGCTTGAAGCGCATAGTTCAAATCGCGCAGCGCAGCTTTACGCCCTTATCGCTTTCGACATCGTTCATAAATGCGAACTTCCCTTTGATTTTTGGGAACTAGAGACCATCGCAAACGAAAACCCTTCCGGGTTTGAGGTTTTCTTCGACCGTTATCGCAAGCTCTACCGAACGCTGATTACCATCATCGATCGCGGCATCGAAGAAGGCGCCTTTTTCGAACGCCCCGCAGATGAGCAAACGGTCGTCATCCTGTCCACCAACGAAGGCCTGCAGCACCATTACCACGCAAAGCATCGCAAAGAATTGATCCTGGAAGCGTCCGGGTATTCGGTTCGTGATTACACGCCGGAAGATATCGCCTCCATGACAGGAGAATCTATTCTGCCCTCCCTGATGAAAAACCCTTCCGAGCTCGAAGGTGCCATCATCGAGGGCCGACGTCTCTACTACAAGCTGGAAAACGAACTGGGCAAGCAATAGCGCACCGCCCAACGTTCCTTCAAGCAACAGGAGTCGATACCGCTCCAGCGAAATGGCCCCGTTAAAGCACTGTTTGCGACATCCGCCTAGTGGGCGAATCCACACGGTCCAACCACTAGGCGCGCGTTCCCCACGGAATCCACCACACGGGAGAAACCCACACTTGCGGCATTTCGCTAACCCAAGTTGCCTTCCCGCTATAAACGGGATGGGCAAAAGCTAGCCTACAACAAGATTTCCCTCACGAACGGCAACGCTCTCGAGCGTCGGTGCCGCCAATCGAGCCCGTTTCTCCACCTCAGATTGAGGCACACCATGTGCCTCGTCGTAGAGGCCGAATACGGGATAGCCTGCCCTCACAAGGGTGTCCATAGCATATAGGGCATCCTCAAACCCCCAGGTAAGAGCCCTTTCCGTTCCCATAGCCTCACGAGCACGGTCGTACACTGCGGGCTCGCGCTTCGAGGCGCCCACTTCCTCAACCGAAACGATAGCGCTGAAATAATCGGCGATGCCTGTCGCCCTAGCGCCCGCCCATAGGAACTGCGGCTTGCTGGAAGAGGCCATGCTCATCTTCACATCGTTTCGTGCACACGATTCCAGAATAGCCTCGGCACCAGGCATAAGATGGGCGCGCTCGTAGTAAGACATCATGTACTCGTCCATAATGCCCATAACCGCTTCCATGCTCGATGCAAGTCCATACTGCTCATGGAAGTAACGCGCTACTTCGGGGATGGTGAATGTAGTGAACATCTTGTGCTCTTCAGGCGTTACCGTAACGCCCGCCAATCGGGACACCTCATCCTCCAAGCCGCGCCAAGCGCCCAGGGAATCAAGAAGGGTGCCATCGCAATCGAAGATGGCACCCTTGATGGGATCGAGTTCCCTATTCATAGTCACGCTTAAGTGCTGCAAAGGCAGGCATGGAATTGCGGATAACATCGGCGGGGACGCAGTAGCTTACGCGCACCCAGCCGCCAACGCCAAAGCTGTCGGAAGGAACCAGCAACAGCTCGTGTTCCTTCGCCTTGTCGGAAAACGCCTGAGCATCGGGCTCTAAAGCCTGCATCCACAGATAGAAGGCTCCATCGGGGGCAATGTAGTGATAGCCCAGCTCATCGAGGCCTTGAGTGAGCAGCTCGCGATTAGCGGCATAGGCAGATGCGTTCACCGGTTCATCGACACATGCGGCAATCACGCGCTGGAAGAACACGGGGGCGCAAATGTAGCCCAATGCGCGACCTGCGCCAGCAACGGCAAACATCACTCGTTCAGATTCTTCAACTTCGTTGGGGACCAAAACATAACCGATGCGGTCGCCCGGAAGGGAAAGGGACTTCGACCAGGAATAGCACACCAAAGTGTTGTCGTAGATGGAAGGAACCCAGGAAACTTCCGGCCCATATGCGAGCTCGCGATACGGCTCGTCGGAAATCAGGAACAGCGAGCTGCCGAATTCCTTGCGCTTCGTGCGCAGCACCTCGGCCAAGCCTTCAAGGGTTTCGCGCGTATAGACCACGCCTACCGGATTGTTGGGCGAATTGATAATGACAGCACGAGTACGTTCGTTGATAGCCGCCGCAAGTGCGTCTAAGTCGATTTGGAAGTTGTCCTTGCGTGCAGGAACCTCTACGCAGGTACCGCCGTCAGCCTCAATCCAGACACGATACTCGGGGAAATAAGGCGAGATAACGATGATTTCGTCACCAGGATCGACAATAACTGCCTTGATACAGCAAGAAAGGCAGGAAGCAGCGCCTGTGGTGAGGTAGAAGTTCTTGGCAGCGTAATCGGTGCCAAAACGGCGATTAAGATTGTTCGCAATCGCCGTTTTTGTTTCTTCCAAGCCGGAAGCGGGAGAATACGCGTGCAGCTGAGCAGGGGGCATGTCAGCCAACTCATGCATGGTTTTTGCAACTTTGTCAGGAGCCGGGACGCTGGGGTTACCGATGCTGAAATCGAAAACCTTGTCTTCGCCAATCTGAGCCTTTCGCTCAAGGCCGTACGCGAAAAGCTCGCGGATTGCAGAAGGGGCGTTGCCCAAACCGTACATGGTTTCATTGATCATGGTATTTAATCCTCCTAACATGAGCCAAAAACTGGCTAAAAGATTATTATGCTCCCGCGCGCGTATGTGCCGCAAGAACAACCGCTCAAGAGGTTGCCTATAGCTGGTTACGCCACGCAGGCCGATGCGGCAAATTGCTCAGAATGCAAAAAGACCCGCCGAAGCGAGTCTTTCGAAATTCAAACTGGTGCCCGAGGCGGGATTTGAACCCGCACGTCTTTCGACAACGGTTTTTGAGACCGCCGCGTCTGCCGTTCCGCCACTCGGGCGCGGAATTGCATTATACCGAATAACCGCCCATCCGTCACCCAAAATTAATTCTTCATTTTTGCGCTATTGGGAGGGGTTCGCCTTTTCTTTTATCAGGTGCTCATTTGCGGCCTCAATAAGGCCCGACTTCCTTCAATCAACCAAGCAAAAAAACAACTAAGCCCCCTCCTCGCAAGTATCAAAATTCCAAGCAAGGCATTGAATAGAGCAACTGCCTCTAACCTGTTAGAGGCAGTTGACAGTACTGTCAACTGCTGTTTTGCATTATTTTTGGAGAAATTTATGGAATCGGAAAAGCCAAAAGGAGCGAAAGCATCTGACCATATAGGGTGGGTCAACACACAATTCCGCTCATTTACGAAATTTGATACTCTCCTTATCAAAGAGCTCCTAATTGGCACACCGGCACTTGAATTATCAAAACAATCATCTGGGTTTATCTCTCGTTTTTCCGCCGATAAGGTTGCTGACGCAGAGGTTCTGCTCGACGACATAACTCAAGGGCTGGAAATTTATTGGCTCGAAACAGCCGAAAAATTAGAAGACAATCTGACTGCCCTCGATCGACTTGGGAATGATTTCTGGAAATATGGCGAATTCGCTTCAATGGTTATTTCGCATACAGCATCTCCAGCAATTAAACCATTACTCAAAGAAATCGAAGAAAGCAGAACCGCACGAGCCGAACAAAAGGCAAAGCTGGTCCTCCGCAAATACGAAAAAGTCGACACCTTTTTCAGGCATATCCGAAACGCATTGGCGCACGGCGCATTTAAGCGAATGGACAATACCCCTTCTGCTCTATATGCATTTCAGGATGAAAACCAATACGGATTCATCTCAGCGCGAATGGTCATCTCCGAAGAACGTCTCCGCAAAATCATTACATCAATATACGAGTTCGAGAAAAAGGGCATCTAGAGCAAGGAGCAAGAATGGCTAAGAATGGGACACTCAGGTGCCGCCAATGCGGCAAATGGTTCAAAGAATATGGTGAGGCCGAGGGCTTGAGCGCTGGCAAAGCAGCCATTGGCACGCTTATTGCCGGTCCCGCCGGAGCAGTAGTCGGCGCAACAATGGGCAAGAAAAAGAAGCATAGCTCCTGCCCATATTGCGGTAGCTATTACATTGAACGTTTATAAGGAGGAGAAATGGGCACCGAGCCAATTCGGCTTCAGTATTCCATCAATATGCCAGCCGAAGAAGCGCTGGACACTGCTGAAGATGAAATCAGGGACCTGCACGGCCGAGCCTTGTTTCTTTCAAGGCTCGAAACGAACCTCCAAAGGGCAGACGCCCTCAGCAAAAGCGTAAGCGAAGCGCGCAGCCTGGGAGATTATGTTGAGGCAAAACATCTCGAGCAAGAGCTCGAGGGACTACTGAGGCCGATTCAAAAAGCCAAAGATATACGAAACAGAGTCCAAGAAACACCATTCATCAAAGAACAGGGGCTCTCCCCTGATTGGCTTCCATTCAAAGGGTTTGGCGATTTAGTACTACTCAACAACCGAGCAAATCCAGACCAAAAGCCGCCTCGAGAATTCTGGGCACCATGCCAAGACAACCAGTTCAGGCTTCTAGCAAATATATCTCGTCACTCAGACAAAGCCTTCATTGTTTCAACGTGGACATTCTTTCCAAATGGAAGCAATAGCAAGCTCCAAATCAATGCGTTCATACCAGATGACCACTCTGAGATATCCAACCTCCCCTTTCAGGAAGTAAAAACAATCTTCGAGGATAGCGCGACGGACATCCTTCATTTCCTGGTTGATTTTGTTTACAACAGGGCATTCAACAAAACGGCTATAGAGCTCTTTCCAGGTGATAAGTAATGACAAAAGAGTTTCACGAGGTGTGTTTCACCTATAAAATCGAACTCAGTTTCAAGGAAGCACGCAAGACACTAATCAAAGGCTTAAGAGATGTAGAGTGGTACATAGACCTCAAAAAGAAACAAGAGCACACACGTAAAAGCATTTCCGAAGAAGAAGCAGAGATTAACAGGGCAAATGCCAAAGGGGCGAAAGTCACAGCTTCAAAAGCACAGAAGGCTCTTGAAGGCTACAGGGAACAGTACGCTGAAGCGACAGAAAAACTCGAAGCCTGCAGCGTCAGCAAAGGCAGAGCCTGCCCTGAAAATTTTTGGTTTGCTTTACGCATCGACCCCGAAAGGCAAGTGCAACCCGCATTCCCAGATTGCTTCAATATGCCTTGCGCGGACAATGAAATAAGGATGCTCCTCACTATCCGTAGCCACGCAAGGGCAGACGTTCAAACCCTTGTCTGGTCCCTTGTAGAAGAGGACGGATCTACGTTTCTGGAAATCAATTCCGATAACAACCTTGCAGATAGTCTGCATCTAAGTACAAAAAGAATCTGCGATTATCTCGTTGATTACGCTTACAACCAAACCGCAAATGAAAAGAAGGCTATCCGCGCTAGCGGTTCAAATATATACCTTAGCGCGGAAGAAGAAACAGCACTCAAAGAAGAGCTTGAAGCCATAAGGAAGCGGCAAGGTCAGATTGGCAAAATTGTTGCAATTGCTATTTTGGCAATCGTTTTAATTCTCTCGATTATTTATGTCCTTCAGGCAATTCTAACAATGCCCCATCGTTTTTAGCACTAAGGCCCTGCTTCAGCCTCGAGGTCTTGACGTTAGCTTCGGGCTGCCCAGACAGCCCGAAGCTACACGATATATAAATACCTACCCTGCAATCATGACCCGGGAAATCGTCTGGCGTCAAATCCGATGCCGGACGTTGAACTCAAGCAATCTTCTCCTGTTTCAGCCTATCGGCAATCCAAGTTTTGATTACGGCTTGACGGTTGATGGCAAGACGTTCAGCGGCGGCATCAAGCTCTTGAATCATCCACTCTGGGAAGTCGACGTTCACGCGACGGACGTGCGTATCAGGATAATGGACCTCCGATGTATCCAGGTCGAGATAGTCCATGATGTCTTCTTTACCCTCATCAAAGATTCTGTCGAATTCCTCAACGCTGATTTCTTTTTTCGCGGTCATAATGCGCCTCCTCTTTCGTGCGGGACCTTCGGGCGGAAATAATTCTGGTATTCTCTCCTCGCTGGGTGATAATAGCGGTCCAATGTTTTCCATCTATCAACCCTAAAACCGCTTGTCGCTCTTCACCATGTCTGTTGCCAAGCGAGACGGTAACGAAAATCCCATTCCAAATTTCCTGGGCTTCAATAAAGCTAATCCCGTGCTTTGCTTTATTGATTGCGCTCTTATTTGGATCGTATTCAAACCCCATTCTCTCTCCTTTTATAGCTTACTACACCTATAGGGTATATTCCATATACCTATCTAACTACGTCATAAGCATCACCAGCCAACAAGGCCACACCAGGGCTGGAGCGAAGGGGAAGGTTTTGTCTTTTTTGGCTATGAGCCATATGAGGCTCAGGACTATGCCGAAAATGCTTACGAGGAAGAGATACGCATCAATGCTTTGAGGGCTTAAGAAAAGGCAGCAAGTGGCTAGCAGCAGAATGTCGCCTTTGCCTAGTGCGGGGCTTTTGGTGATTTTGGAGATTAGTGCGCTTAGCAGATAGAATGCGCCTGCTAGCGCCACTGCCAAGAGAAGCGATTCGAATAGGGCATTCGCGCCCCACTGCTCGGTATTGATACCGAGCAGTGGGGTCAAGGATACAGCGAACAGCGCAATGCGAATTGCGCAAAGCAAGAGCAGATCGCCGATATGAATCAGTCGGGTCCGCATGTCACGCACCGTTACGGATGCGAACACCGCGAACAGCAACATTTGAAACACAACCAAGCTGCCTCACCCGCCTTTTAGTCAATTGGTTTATTGGCACTATGATGGATAAAACAGCTTATTTATCTGGTATTTTGCGATTTGCAAAAACCTGTGACGAGCTTCGCGTCACTTTCTTTTCGCCTTCGCATTTCTTTCGCATGCCCACATTGTCACAAGCACAAAAAAATGCCGCACCCAAACGGATGCGGCATTTCGATGCGAAAGCCCTAGGTTCGCCAGTAAATCAGCGAGCGCCATTCTGGCGAGTGTAGGGGAAGCGAAAAGGCGAGGCATTGGCCTTTTGTGCCATGCCTCGCCTTTTGAGGTTTCCCTGTGCCGCCAGAACGGCGCGCAGCGTCAGCGCGTTTATTACAGGCTGAAGGTCTTTTCGCCCTTGAACACTGCCTCAGCGTCTTCAACGCTCCAGTCGCCCAGGGTGATGGCGGAGATTGCGTTGCACAGGCGGATTGCCTCTTCGGTGGAGCGCATGTGGATGTTGCGGCCCGTAGCGTTGCCGCAAGCGCCACCGATGTGAATCTGGTTGTGCAGCTCGGTAAGGAATACGTTAGCGTCTGCCTTGGAACCGCCAGCGCAAACCAGGCCCGTGCGACCAGCAGCCTTGGAAGCAATGGCCAAGCCCTCTGCAGAAGTCTGGCCTTCTACCTCGTGAGGCGGGTTAACCTTTACGAAGTCTGCGCCCAGGCACAGAGCAACGCCTGCTGCACCAGCGATCAGATCGGGATCCTTCTCGTCGGTGACAGCCTTGCCGCGAGGATAGATCCACAGCACTACCAGAAGGCCTGCAGCATGAGCCTCGGCGATGAGCTCGCCAGCCTCGGCCATCATGGTGGATTCATACTCGGAGCCCAGGTAGATGGTGTAACCCAAGCCAACGATGTTCACGCCAGCTTCGCGCATAGCAAGAACGGCTTCCAAATCGTAGAGCTGGGGGCTGTAGGGATCGTCCTGGGAACCCTTAACCAGGTTGGTCTTCGAGTTCATCTTGATAAGGTAGTTGATTTCCGGATAGTCGGGAGCATACTGGGCAACCAGACCGCGCTGACCAGCCAGAACGCCGATGGTTCCCTGAGAACCGATCTCGAAAAGGTGCTCGGGCTCAGCGTCGGAAATGTCGATGCCCTCGCCGTAGAAATCCTTGTTCAGGTGCTCAACCTTCTGGTCGCAAGCGAAAAGCATCAGGCGACCCGTGCCGCGAGTAGCCTTCATATAGTTGTCGATGTACGTCTCACGAGCTTCAGGCATAACGTCCGCAGGGACTTTAACCTGATCACGGGTGATGGTGGGCATAATGTTCCTCCTTAAAGGCATGAATACACACGATGTTACTATTATATCGTGCTATCGACGCAGACATAGCGACATCGCGCGATAAACCCCATAGGCAACATCTTCCAAGCAAAAAGCTTCGCAAATATGAACGAACTCTCAATCATTTCTCGCCGTACAAGAAACAGAAGGCCGCTCAGCGAAGCCTAAAGGGCTAAAACCATTCACGTTTGCCATACACGTAAATTTGCTCGAACTCACTCTGGCTTTTCGAGAAATAAGCAATAGCTTCTATCGCCGAGACAATCCAAACAACCCCCGTGGCTATTCCGAAGGTGAAAAGCCCACCGATAACAGTAAGGGCAAGCAACGTGAAGCCTTGGGCATTGTAGCCCAAATAGAACTTATGAACGCCGAAAACGCCAAGGAGTAACGCCAGAAACCCAGCCGCCACATGGTCACGCGAAGCGAGCGGGGCGGCATAGTGCGGCTGCACGGGGGAAGCACGAAACGCTTCAGCGGCCTGAGCAGAGCCCCCTGGTTGCGATTCCGAAGAATACGCAATTGGCTCCTGTTCCCTGCCGGCCATGCTACTCTGCTCTCTTTTCGTCTTCCTGCTGAAGAGATTCGCGCAAGGTTTCCTCTACCTGCTTTTCTTCGCGTTCTTTATCCATCTTATGAAGCGCACGCTGGGTACCCAGCACACACATAATCCTGTCACGGAAAAGAATGCCCAGGATCATGAGCACGGCAGCAACGCCGAAAATGATAAGGCTCGTGGTAATATCGCCCTCCGCCAAGCCGGCAGCGGCATACGTGGAGATAATAACGCCGGGAATTCGCCCCACGGTCGAAAGGACCAAGAACGCGCGCATGCGCATATTGGTTAGGGGAATCAGATACGTGAACACGTCTTTTGGCATGCCGGGAATAAGGAAAAGCACGAACACGATAAGATTCAATTTCCCCGAGCGCTCAAACTCGTAGAACTTCACCAAGTGCTTTTCGTCCACCATGGCCCGAACAAAGGGAGCTCCCAGCTTGTGAACCAACATGTAGATAAGAGAGCTGGAAATGACGCAGCCAAGCAATATGATGAGCGTGCCGAACAGGGGGCCATAGAGCATGCCCGCAGCAACCTGCACCACTTCGCCGGGGATGAATGCAACGATGATCTGCAACAACTGAAGGCCGAGCAAGATGAAAACGCCCACAGGACCCTGGCTCTGGATGCTCTCGATCATTTGATCAAGGCCGTCGGGTTCGAAAATAAGAGAGAGGCTTGGCCACAACGCAGCCACAACGCCAAACACCAGAGCAATAAAGCACACCAAGCCAACAAGCTTGAACAAATCGCTCTTCTTAATTTCGTGTCCGAATGCGGAAACGGTTTCCTTGGAAACGCCGCCCATTATTCCTCGCTATCCTCGCCATTGCGAGCTCGACGATACTCTTCTTTGAAATTCGAGAACATACCCTTGGTCTTGGAAAGCTGAACGCCCAGCTTGTAAGCGCCGTCGTTAACCGCTTCGCCCGCCTTATGGGCTGCCTCCGCTGCGGCGGGCTTCACTTTGGCAGAAACATTTGCCGCAGCACGCGAGGCCTCGTCGTTCACCACAGCACTTGCCGAACCGGCCTTTTCCGCCAGGCCGCCTTCGGGCGCCATATCGAGTACTTCAGGCGAAACGACGATGGCACCACGAAGGAAATCTTCGCCATCTTCATTGTTGAGCCTATCGCCGACCCCCAATTTGAAACCCTTCACCAGAGAAGCAGGGATATCGGTGTAGCCCAACAGGATATCGGCAGTTTTGCCCCTATCGACCGAAACGACCTTAACGGCACCATCGGCGCTGGCAAAACGAACATCGCCCACGAACCCGCAACGATCGCCCGCTTCGGTTAGAAGCGGGAGACCCTGCCACATAATGCATTCATCCCAGGAAACGCCCAGATGTTTGCAGGCAGCTTTGCCAACAGAAGAGCTTTTAGGGTCGATAAGGATATGGCCTTCTTCGATTTCGAAGCCATCGAGGGCCACAAAAAGGTCGGACCTGTGGGCCATAAGCGCAATATCGGGACGCTTTACCGTGAATCCGACCACGCGACGTGCCTTCGGGTGAAATACGAAATGGTGCACCTTGCCCACACGCTTAGAAGGCTTTCCCTTCTTCCCCGGCTCGTAGACCGGCACACCACGAAGCTCGCTGATAAGATATTCGCTTTTCTTCACCGAGCATTCCTTTCGTATATAACCCGCAGGTATAAAGAACGGCGGTGCAAACCGCCGTTCCCGCAGTCCCGAAGGACCGCATGTTCTTGTTCTACAGTAATCGCAAATCCTTGCAGCAAACGAAGCGTCACCGAACCGTGTACTACTTGTCGGAAGGACGGACCTTTTCGGCCACTGCGGCAGCTGCATGCTGAGCAGTACCGGCAGCTTCCTTGGCAGCATCGGCTGCGGTTGCAGCAGCACCCTGAACAGCCTCGGCAGCATGCTGAGCAGCGCCCGTAGCGGTTTCCTTTGCCACTGCAGCGGCATCGAGCACAGCAGGAACCTTGTCTACCGCAGCATCACGCGCAGCTTCAGCGTTCTTGGCAACCTGGGTTGCAATACGCTCGCGAGCAGCATCGATCTTCTGACGAAGCTCGTCGCCATTGGTGTCGAACGCCTGAACCGGCGCAGGAGCGAACTTCTGAACGCGATCGGAAACAACCTTGCGAGCCTCAGCGCCGTTGTCTACCACGGTATTGATTACTTTGGTGGAGGTGGATGCAGCAGCTTCCACAAACTGACCAGCCTTTTCCTGCAGCTGAGGCGGGCAGGAAACAGTGCCGCACTTTTCGTTTGCGACTTCACTCAAAAGCGCACGGTTTTCCGCGCCGGAACGGGGCGAAAGAAGCAGGCCTGCTACAGCACCAACAGCGCCACCGATAAGAAATGTTGCGAACTTGCCCATATAGAACACCTTTCCCAAAAGATTGGTTGCAATACCGTCATTATAAAGGCGCTGCCAGCCTTCAGGCGGCAGAACCGTTCACCTGGCACTCTTGTTGCCGAGGTGAAATATAGATTACGCCGTTACTCCTCTATCAGCCTGTCAAGCACAGCAGGAACAGAAAGCCCTGACGCCTCGCAGGCAGCGGAGAACACGGACCGTTCTGCCAGGCTCGGAGTTACGTTAACCTCAAGAACCTGCGCTTGAGCGCCGTCCCAGATAAGGTCGACGCACCCATAGCCCTCCATGCCAAACGCGCGGTAAACCTCAAGCGCCGCACGCTCGATTTCAGAACGGATAGCCTGGGCCGTCGATTCGTCATGGGAAAGCGATTCCAAGCGTACAGGTGCATAAAAATCGACCGCATCGCTGCCTAGACGAGCATCGGTAAGATACAGCCCCTTGCGCGGGACGATTTCAACAGGCGGCAGAGCATGAGCATCCCAGCCGGACCCCAAAATGCACACTGAAAGCTCAACGCCCTCAACCCACTGCTGGACGATCACCTTATCGTCAAAAGTGAACGCATCGCGAAGAGCATCGCGCAATTCCTCTTTGTCGTTTGCCTTGTGCACGCCATAAGCAAGGCCTTCGCATGCGGGCTTTACCGCCAAAGGATAACCGCCGGGAATGCGGTCCTCGAACAGATCGACGGCGCCAAATGCACCCAGTTCGTCAAACGCAACCTTCGAAAAGCAGAAGCCCTGCGGCCATGAAGCTACGGTTTGCTCGCCGGAAAAGTCACATGCTGCCTGCATATGGGCAGAAAGCAGGCTTTTATCGGCAACCGATCGACACACCTCGGAGCCAGAACCCACATAGGGAATGCCCAAGAAATCCAGCAAGCTCTGCAAGGTGCCGTCTTCGCCCATTTTGCCCGCCACTGCAACGATGCAAGCATCGGGGCGTTCGGCTCGAAGCGTTGCCACCAAGTCTTCCGACACGTCGATGGCAACGGGAGTATGCTCGGCCTCTTCCAAGGCGGCAATGATACGCTTGCCATTTTCCAATGAGGCGTCTCGCTCAGCAGAAGAGCCTCCCATAAGTACCGCGATTTTCATTTTCGTCCTTTCAACAGGCCGATTGGAAACCCACCAGCAGCAGGCCCCATAGGCGCGATGCGAACTTCGATGTATCTTCTTGCCCAACAGGCAAAACGAGCCTTCGCCAATGGAGCAAGAAACGAAGCGCATAAAGCTTCCGGAACCGGAGCCACAGCAGCGAAGAGCGTGCGGACAGAACATTCGCAGATGCCCCAGCCATCAGCTCCAACATGCGCTTCACTTTATTATCTTAAAGGAGAAATGGGGCCAATATCAGCCACGTTGGCGGATAAGCACGCCATTTAAGAATGTGAGTGATTGATTGAGCGCATCGAGCGCCACCAAATCGTCCTCATAGGAAAAAGCAACATGCGCCACAAGATCATCCCCCGCGCTCCATTGCGTTGTGCCCGTAAAGACCCTATTGGGGTCTTTTGCGGCTCGAGTTTGGGCATCGATGATCAAATGCTCAAGAAGATGCGGAGTGGAGGTGTTCCTCATTACCGAAGCAAACACGGGGCCCACGCTATTACGACACGCGTGCTGCCCAAGCGTTGGCACACAGCGCATGCACTCCGCTATCAGCTCGGAGTCTGTTTGCGCATAGCGCCCGGCTGCCACCGCCACTTCAACCTCCACCCTATCGGGGCGCACGCGCACCCGTAAAGCACGAAGGGGCAGCTCCTCGGAGCACGCCCCCTCGTTCGACCCCGACCGGCACATTACTGTTTCACCAGTTTGGTCGAGGTTTTTCCCTGTTCGCTATCAGGGTTTTCTTCGGTGATGACAAGCGTATCTCGCTCAGGCGAAAACGCATACGAACCTGAGCCTGTGTATTTGCCGAATGAAAAGCTGATGGTCTTGTTGAACGTATCAAGGGAATACGAATACGAGACGTCGTCGCTCATCTTGATCTCGGAATCGGTAACGGTGATGGTTGCGCTGCTACCGTCGATAACCCACGTTCCCTGGATATCGGCCGCATCGTCGTAGCGGAGCCACTGATTCCATGAAAGCAACCCCGTGGCGATTGCCAGCACCGCAACGATGGAGCAGCCAATTATGACAAAGCGTCGTGAAAGACGGCGCTTGCGGCTCTTCGCCTTGGCGCTCATGCGAGGCGTTCCCGTCTTCTCGGAAACCGAATCGGTTTCCACGTTCAGGGAAGGCTTTGCCTTCTTGCCCTCGGGAATAGAAGGACGCGGCATGGGATGTGCCGCGCCCTTCGAAGAATCTTGAAGCAAGCCTTCGGATTTGCCCGCGGAAGCGCTAGGCACCGAAGCGTTTGAAGCCTTCGTTTTGCGCCCTACCACTGAGGGACGCTTGCTTGTGTTCTTTTCCGCCATGCCTTCGGGCTATCCTTTAGCGGATAACCTCAATACCGCCCATGTAGGGAACCAGAACATCAGGCACCTTGATGGAGCCATCTGCCTGCTGATAGTTCTCGATAACGGCAGCCATGGTACGGCCAACCGCCAAGCCAGAGCCATTGAGCGTGTGAACAAGGCGCGAACCCTTGAAGTTTTCAGGGTCACGATACTTGATGTTGGCACGACGTGCCTGGAAATCCTCGCAGTTGGAGCAGGAGGAAATTTCCTTGTAGGCGTTGTAGGAAGGTAACCAAACTTCCAGGTCGTAGGTCTTGGCGGCGGAGAATCCGATGTCACCGGTGCAAAGGCTGATTACGCGATAAGGCAGGCCCAAAAGCTGCAGAATATTCTCAGCATCAGCAACCATGGACTCCAGATCGTCGTAGCTTTCTTCAGGCTTTGCGTACTTAACCATTTCCACCTTGTCGAACTGGTGCACGCGGATAAGGCCGCGGGTGTCGCGTCCAGCAGAACCAGCCTCTTCACGGAAGCAAGGCGTGAAGGCGCAGTACTTCAGGGGCAATTCGCTTGCCTCAAGCACTTCGCCAGAATGGATATTGGTGAGCTGCACCTCTGCCGTAGGAATGAGGTACATACCTTCGCGGGTTTTGAACAGGTCGTCTTCGAACTTAGGAAGCTGGCCGGTACCAGTAAGCGTGGTGGCATTGGCCATAGCCGGGCACCACCATTCCTTGTAACCACGGGAGGTGTGCGTGTCGGCCATGAAATTGATGAGCGCGCGCTCAAGACGAGCACCCAAGCCGCCCAGCAGCACAAAGCGGCTACCTGCGAGCTTTACGGCACGCTCGGCGTCGATGATGCCAAGCTCTGCGCCCAAGTCCCAATGAGGCTTCATTTCGAAGCCTTCCGCCTCGAAGTTGCGCGGGGTGCCCCAGCGACGAACCTCGGGGTTGTCGTTTTCGTCTTTGCCAACTGGGGTGGAATCAGCTGGCATGTTCGGCGTGGACATGAGCATATCGCGCAGGCCTTCGTCAGCTGCAGCGCGCTCAGCGCTAAACTGAGCGATCTGGTTCTTGAGCTCGGAAACCTCAGCCTTAGCAGCCTCGGCTTCTTCCTTCTTGCCTTCGCCCATCAACTTGCCGATGGACTTGGAGATAGCGTTGCGCTTTGCCTGAAGCTCTTCTTCCTTAGCAATTGAAGCACGACGTGACTCGTCCAATTCCTGGAAGCGCGCAGAATCCCACGTATGATTGCGATTCTGCATCGCAGTAGCGACTTCATCAAGATGTTCGCGGACGAACCGAATGTCTAGCATGACTGCCCTTTCGACGTGCTTTATACGGTATGTTTCCGTTTGAAAACAGTAGCGCTAGTATACTCTTATTCACCTAGCACGCGCAGGCGGCTTACCCGTTCGCGCAATGAACAAATCCGTGAGAGGAACCCATGGACTTCGCCGAGCTCTATCATTTCCTGTTTGAAACCATCGAAGGCATCGGCTGCCTTATTGTGGCATGCCTGGTTCTTACCACCATCATTGCGGCAATTTTGGAATACCGCACACGCAAAACCTTCAAAGATCGCGGGGAGAAGGATACCGATACGGAGTTTTTCGACGAGGAATAGCGCCCCCGATCCGACGCCGAAAGGTTTTCTAGCTATCCCCCAGCATGGGCGGCATAGCGCGCAGGAACAGGAATCCCACAATGAACAGCAGGGCGATGGAAAGCACGCCCAGCGAAGAACTTCCCGTAAGTTGGGTAAAGGCGCTTACCAGGAAAGTGCCCATAACGGCAGCATACTTGCCAAAGATGTCGAAGAACCCGTAGTACTCGTTGGCACGCTCCTTTGGAATGAGTTTGCCGTACTCTGAACGCGAAAGCGCCTGGATACCGCCCTGGAACAGGCCAACGCAAATTGCCAGGATCCAGAATTCCACCGCGCTCTTCAAGAAGAATGCCGCAAATAGCACGATAAAGAAGTACGCGAGCACGCCCACCTTCAGCATGCGCTTAGTTCCAAAGCGTTTCGCCAGGTTGCCATAAGCGATTGCGGAAGGAAACGCCACAAACTGGGTTACCAGCAGCGCCAACACCAGCTGCGTCGAGTCGATGCCCAAATCGGTGCCGTAGCTGGTGGACATCTTGATTACCGTATGCACGCCGTCGATGTAGAAGAAAAACGCCAGCATGAAGAACAACAGGCGCTTGTCCTTCACGATGCTCTTCACCGTTCCCTTCAAGCCGGAAATAGTGGTGCGCAGCACATGGTCGGAGCGCTTTTTGCCGTGCAACTGCTTCACGTTCTTGGCGACGGGCACCGTAAAGACCACCCACCATGCGGCGGTGATGATGAACGCGATCTTCATGCCGAGCTTCGCATCGATGCCAAAGCTCGATCCCCCCAGAACCACTGCCAAGCATGCTATGAACGGGATGCACGAGCCGATGTAACCCCAGGCGTAACCGTGGGAAGAGACCTTGTCGTAGCGCTCTTCAGTGGTGGCGTCCACCAGGAAAGCGTCGTAGAACACCATTGAGCCGTTCAGCATAATAGCGGCAATTACATATACGACCAAAAAAGCAAGCGCATGTTCGGGAATGCCCAATGCAGCACAGGCAACCGCGCCGGTACCCGCAAAGCCAACCAAAAACTTCTTCTTGTTGCCTGCCAAGTCGGCAAGGCTGCCCAGCACGGGCATGAGCAGGGCAAGAACCAACGAGGCAACCGTTTCGGCATAGCCCCAAGCAACCACCACCGAAGAACCCGGGTCGGCGATAGAGGCAAAATACACGGGAATCAACGCCGTGGAAAGCATGACGAAGGCCGAATTGCCCACATCGTAAAGAACCCAGCTCAGCTCTTTTTTAGTGAGCCCAAACGCCATAATCGTTACCCTTTCGTCCTTGAACACACGCCCGTTTGGACGCATCATAAAACGCACACCAGTATACGGTGCATGTATACGGGATATCTAAAATATCCGTAAAGAAACGAAGGGGTATATATGCCAGCGATTATCACTCACGATCAATTCGGTCGCAAAGCTCTTGCTAAAGCGGCCGCTGGTGTTGTTTCCAATGAACGCGAACGCAATGCCTTTTTGCTGGGAAACCAGGGGCCCGACCCGCTGTTTTACTGTGTAGCAAACCCCACTACCGCCAAATACCACAAGCTGGGAAACCTGATGCATCACGCCGATCCTAGCGCGTTGCTGTTTTCGCTCGCTCAGAGCCTAGTCTACCTGCCAGAAGCCGCCCACCCTTTGGCGAAGGCCTATATCGCGGGCTTTCTTTGCCATTACCTGCTCGACCGAGCCGAGCATCCTCTGGTGTACGCGCAGCAGTATGCTCTGTGCGATGCTGGCATCGATGGGCTGAGCGACAAGGATGGGTCGGAAGTGCACGCCATCATCGAAAGCGATTTGGACGAAATGGTGCTCTGGACCTGCGAAGGCAAAACCGTTGCCTCGTTCAACCCGCACAAAGAAATCCTGAAAGCCGATAGGCAAACGCTTGCCATCATTTCCTACCTGGTTAGCATGGCGGTGCACGACGCCTACGGTAAAGAGGTAAGCCCCGATTTGTTCACGAAAAGCGTTTTGGGGTTCCGCCGTATCCAACATGTGTTCCATTCGCCACGCGGCATCAAGCGCACCGCGCTGGGTAATATCGAGCGCAAGTTCCGTAAGCATTCGTTCGTGCAGGCCATGAGCCATCGTGCCGTTGAGCTAACCGCCAGCGAATTCGACAACCATCAGCGCGCTGCGTGGATCAATCCCTTCACGAAAACAGTGAGCACCGCCAGCTTCCAGGACCTGTTCAACCAGGCACTCGAGCAGGCAACCGAATACATTCCCCAAATTGTTTCCGGCAATTTCACCATGGAACAGGCGCGCGAGCTTACGCAGGGGCTGAATTTCTCGGGGGAACAGGTGGAGCGGTAGCGATTCGAAATAGAGCCGCCCTTTGCCTCGCCATATGCCCGTGCCGTTGCTTTCCAAGCCGACGCTCACGGAGCCGCGGCCGGCAACCCCTTCGGACTCAATGGCAATCCCGATGAGGTCGAGAAGGCTCGACTTGCCGCACCTGCGCACGCCTGCGATCACCTTGACGAGGTCGGTGTCGCAAAAAAGCATCGCCTCCTCGAGGTATCTGTCGCGGCTTTTTAATCTATTGCCTTTCAAGAAATGCTCCTAAAACTCAAATTCAGTTTCACTTTAAGGAGCATCACAACTCCGCGACACAAAAGGAGCCAAGAGCCGATCTCGAAAGAAATCGGCCAGAAGGCTTGCGTTTCGCGGCAGCTTACGCAATCCTCGCCAACCGGCAAATGCGAAGCCGCAAAAGCGGGAGCATGGAGCACGCTGGGCGCTTCGTTTCGCTAAATTGGCTTAACAGGATGGCGAACCACGGTCTTGAGCTTCTCCGGCGCGCACTTGCGCGGGTCGGAGAGGTAAATCTCGTGATGTAGGCGAGCTTCGGAGAAGTCAGGCGCATACCCCTGCTCCGCCGCAAATGCACGCATGACTTCTATGGTCGCCGGCTCGCTGTCGTAGGGTCCAGTATGCATACATTGAACGCACAGGCCCTCGTTGACCCTGAGCAGCTTGACCGCCGAGAAATCCAGCTTCTTTTTAGCGGCAGCTTCCGCAACGGCCCACTCGAAGTCGTCGCGGGTGACGAAATCGGGCAGACGGATGCATGAGATGAAGCTGAAGTCTTCCTTCCGCGCATAGTCGATCTCGCCGTCGGTGCGCTCTTGCCACCAGAAGCCCTCGAGCGGCGGCACGACGAAGTCGAAATAGCCTTCGATTTCGCGCGGGCCCTTCTTCGACATCTTGATGGTGTAGGCCACGCCGTAGAGCAGCGGCATGGCGCTCTGGTACTCGCCGCCCTCGATATTGGGGTCGCCCTTGCCGCGCACGGCAATATAGCTCATAGGCGGAACGGTCAGGATGCTCGGTTTGGACGACGGCTTGTAGAGCTCCTTGAATTCCTTCTTGAAATCGTATGCCATCGCAACCGCCCTCCCAGGGTTTGGGCTTCCCGCCGATATCGGTTTAAGCACAACTGCAGGCGCGGCCTCGGAAGAAACCGCGCCTGCAGCCAGATACTATATCATAAATCGAACGGATGTTCTATACCCATTCGGTTTCGAAACTCACGCGATATCTCCTTCGCCATGGTTGAACATCTGAACTTCTTCCAATCCTTCGACGATATGAAGCTTTATCACGGCAATGGCCAGGATATCGTTGAGCAGGCACTCGACCTCATGGTCAGCATCTGCTTACAGCCCGAGTGCCCGCGCGGGCGAGGTGTTTGCCTCTGCCCACGCGGGCCGTCCCCATGAAAAGTACCTGCTCATCTGCTCATGACGCGAAGCGTATCGCTGACGTGACGGTGCGGCTCTTTCCTTCGCACCGATCGGAGGCCACCTTCGGGGCATCCGAGTTTTCGAGGAAAGGAAGACGCCAATGAGCGATTCGGAAAAGACAAGACAATTACTCACGGGCGCGACGTTGCTCACCGCCTTCGCGTTGTGGACAGCATTGATCCAGCTTGTGGACGTGCGGCCGGTCGGCCAGAACGGAACCGATATAGGATTCGCGACGTTTAATACGTGGTTCCACGGACTCACCGGTGCTAACATGACGTTCTACACAATCACTGACTGGCTCGGGCTCGTGCCGATAGCCGTCTGCCTGGGATTCGCGGCGCTCGGGGCTGCGCAGCTTATCGCACGCGGAAGCCTGCTCAGGGTCGACCCCGACATCCTGCTTCTGGGCGCTTACTACGTAGCGGTCGTCTTCTTCTACCTGCTCTTTGAGGCCGTTCCGATCAATTACAGACCGATTCTCATAGATGACGTCACGGAAGCGTCCTACCCGTCCTCGACGATGCTCTTGGTCTTGAGCGTCATGCCGACGTTGTGCTACCAGGTCGGACGCAGGTTGAACAACCCGTCGCTCAGGAAAGCCGTGACGACATTCGTCATCGCGTTCTCGGTGTTCATGGTCTTGGGCAGGCTGGTCGCGGGCGTGCATTGGGTGACGGACATCATCGGTGCAGTGCTTTTGGCTTTCGGCCTCTTCGCGATGTACTGTTTTGCCGTCGACTGCATCGATGAAAGGCTGTCCATTACGCAAACGGAGGGATGAAGATGGAGTTCAATGAGAAGCTGCAGGAGCTGAGGAAGACGAGGAATCTCACGCAGGAAGAGCTCGCCGAGGCCATCTTTGTGTCGAGGACCGCCGTGTCCAAGTGGGAGTCGGGCAGGGGCTACCCCAGCATCGACTCGCTCAAGGAGCTATCGCGATTCTTTTCCGTGAGCATTGACGAACTGATCAGACCGGACGAAGTCGTAATTGCGGCAGAGAGGGACAAAAAGGAGTTCGTTGGCAGGCACACGTCGCTGATATGCGGCATGCTCGACGTCATGCTGGTGTTGCTACTGTTCATGCCGGCGTTCGGGAACGGGCCAGGCGACCCGTCGGCGGTCTCGCTTCTCTCCCTGTCAGGTGTCAGCCCGTGGCTTAAGGCCGTCTTCGCTGCCGTCGCCGCGGCGACAATAATCTGTGGACTCTGCGAGGTGTTCGTCTCCAACTACGACAAGTCGTACTGGAGCAGGGCCCTGCTGGCCATGGGGATTGCTCTGTCGGTTGTCTGCGTCGCGGTTTTCATCGCGGCAAGGCAACCGTATGCTGGCATCTTCTCATTTGCCTTACTGGTAGTGAAATCGATCCTGTTCATCGGGCGTGCAAATGCTCGATGAACAGGATTTCGCAATCAACGCAACCGGATCAGGACGGCAGGTCATCCTCAGACCACTCGTAAGCGGTTCTAAAATAGAATGAGGAAAGCGCAGCTCCAGCAGCAGCTCATCAACGCGCTCGAAGAATTGGACTCTCGCGATCGTATTGACCGCTGGTAACGTAAAATACCGCCCGAACTCGCTTGCGCAACCGTTTCGCAAAATGCCCCACTCCGCTCTTCGGCGAACGCTCCAGGCTCCATCGCCTAAGCAGCTTGAACATCGTCATGTTCTTTAGGCAACTTCCCGCTTTATGCCGCATAAAGCGGGATAGCCGCCCTCATCATATCGGAAAAAGCGAGATCGCCTGTCCCCGTTACTCCCCTTCGTCGACGAAGGCACGCGAGGGCGCGGAGGTGCAGGTGAGCGCTATGGCAACCACCAAAGCGGCAATTACCGGCACTAAGGCAAGCGGGTTGGCAAGCAAGGTGGTTCCAGCCGAATCGGCCAACGAGCCAGCCACAATGGCGCCTATTTCCAGCGCTCCGGCAAGTATCATGCCCAACGTGCAAAAAACGCGATTACCCGTACCGCACAAAGCCGATGAAACAGCGGCAGCGGCAACCCAAGCCGCCAAGGTTATCCACGTCGAAGGCAGCACAAGCAAGGCAGCAACCAAATCTTGGACGTTGCCAGCAAGGGGAATCAGGGCATAGGAAACCGCATCCCAGCCCGAAAGAGCATGCGACCCCAAGCCTGAAAGCACTAGGGCAAGAACGCCTGCAAACAACGTGGTTGCCGCCGCATCGCGAGGGCGTAGCAAATAACCAGCCGCAAAGGGAGCAAGCGGCGCAAATCCGAACGATCCGATAAGCGCCGGAAGCAAGCCAACATTAGCGGCTTCGCGCGAATGACGAGCAGTGAAATACCACCAGCATGCCGCTGCGGCCATAAAGGCAACGCCCAGAATCAGAGAGCCGAACACGCACAGCGAAACGCCCAGCGCTTCGCAGGCAAACAGGGCACCAACAGAAGGCAACAAGGCGGAAAGCAGAGCGAACGCCGCCAAAACGCCCCACGATATAGGATTGTCCCACGCGTCGGGAGCCGCGACGGAATTGAGCGTCAAGAAGCCCAGAACCGCTGCGCTCGCTGCCGCCCATATGCGGGCAAATACTGATTTCATCCGCGACGTGGGACGCCAAGGCTCACGCGGCTCTTCGGGCAACTCCGACTCAAACTCTTCGGGTTCCTCTTCTGCGGTTTCTTCAAGCTCGTCCCCCACCAGGCGCTTTAGCTTGTTGGCGCCTTTACGCGGCCCGCCCAAACAAGGCTGCATCTGATCGGCAAACTCTTTTATCGACGCATAACGCTCATCGGGATCGGGTGAAAGAGCGCAGAACATCACATCATCTATTGCGGGGTCGAGCCCCTCCATGCATAGGGAGGGAATGACCAGTTCAGCATCGTAGATTGCATCTTCGGCTTCAGGAATGCTATTGGCCAAAAACGGATTGGCGCCCGAAATCATTTCGTAAGCCAGACTTGCAAGGGCCCATTCGTCGCAACGCTCGCTCAGATTGCGCTGCTCCATCTGCTCGGGCGGCATATAGCCGATCGTGCCGCCCTCCGCGGCGCCATAACCAGCCTCTCCAGCCAAGCGTGCCAGGCCGAAATCGGTCACCTTAACGTGCCCCTGTTTATCGATCAGCACATTTTCGGGCTTGATATCGAGATGAAGCACTTGATGGGCATGAGCAACCTGAAGCGCCTTTGCCACTGCCTTGAATACGGCGGAAACAATATCGGGATCCACTTCGTCGGGGTACGCGTGAAGCACTTCGGCAAGAGTCATGCCATCGACATACTCCAAAATGAGATACGCCATGCCATCTTGCACTTCAAAGTCGTACACCTGAACGATGGAAGAATCCGAAAGTTTTGCTGCAGTACGAGCCTCTTCCAACCCGGGCACCGCAGAAGTGTCGATGGCGCCCTTCCCCAAAAGAATGCTTCCGCCCTCGGGGAACATTTCAGCAGCCTCTTCAAGGGGCATGCATTTAATGGCAACTCGACGCTGTATGCGCGTGTCCCATGCAACCTTCACCGAGGCAAAGCCGCCGTGGCCAGCCTCCCCTTCCAAGCGATAACGCCCCAACAACAGGTTTTCCTGGCTGGACAGCTGCTCGATGTTTTGCGGCTGAGCATCATGCACCAGCCGATCGTCGCGCGACAGTGAATCGGCATCCGCAGCATCGGCGACATCGCGGTTCAAGGGCGCAGAAAGCCGGGCTGGCAAGGTAAGCCAGCCAACGCGGCGTGTTTCTGGTGTTTTGCCCTCGGGCTTTTGCAAACGCTATTCCTTGAAGGTCTTTACAAAATGCTTAATCAAGGCGGCAGACGTTGGCGTGCAACGTTCGCCTCCCATGCGCGGCTCAGCGAGCGGCATACCCTCTAGGATAGCGGCAGTTGCGGGCGCGGGCAGCGAAAGCACACCATGAGCGCATTCGATTTCGCCTTCGCCGGGCTGAATGGGGGTAGCCACAACCTCTTCAGGAGCAAGCACATAGAATTCGGCGCAGATAGCCAGCGCGTTGCGGATGCCGCCCGCCTTCCCCACTTCATGGAAATGGGTCTGGGACACATCGCACCCATGAACCTTCGCCTCGGCAGCCGCAAGAATGGCATACACGCTGCGCAAATCGTCTTTAACCTGATCAGGAGCATCGAGCGCATCGATAGTCTTATTGATTTCACCGATGTCGTGGTGATGCTTTTCTGGCACTTCGGCGCGTTCAATTATCTCGTAGAAACGCTTGTGCTGCGATTCGTCCATTGCGTTGAAGAGGGCGTCGAAGATCTGGCCGCGCGTGGCGTTTTCAGTGAAGTCGAAGGAAAGCACCATATTCGCTCCTTACTGCTGTGCGGGCGCTGCGCCCGGAAGATGATTGATGAGATGGGCCTGGAAACCGGCGCCGAAGCCATTGTCGATGTTGACAACGCTGGTTCCGCTTGCGCAGGAATTGAGCATGGAAAGCAGGGCCGACAAGCCACCGAATGAGGCCCCGTAGCCCACGCTGGTGGGCACCGCGATAACTGGGCATGAAGCCATGCCGCCCACCACACTGGCAAGAGCGCCTTCCATGCCGGCAACGGTGATAATAACCTGCGCCTGCATGATGTCGTCCATGTGCGCAAGCAGGCGATGAAGCCCCGCAACTCCCACATCGTAGAGACGCTGCACTCGGTTGCCCAGGGCTTCGGCGGTGAGCGCCGCTTCCTCGGCAGCATACATGTCGCTGGTACCGGCGGCAGCTACCACGATAGTGCCATTGCCCGTCGGTTCGGGCATGCGCCCAAGCAGCCCCACACGCGGAATGTCGAAGTAAGTGAATTCATCGGCGAAGTGGCTGACCATAAGGCTTACCGCTTCGGGCTTCATGCGGGTGATAAGCACCGTTTCGGCGCCACCCTGCTGCAGAGATTCCGCAATACCGCGAATCTGATCAGGGGTTTTTCCTTCGCCATAGATAACCTCAGTGGCATTTTGGCGCAGGGCACGATGATGATCAACCTTGGCATATCCCAAGTCGGTAAAGGGCTCCTTCTTCAAGGAAAGCAACGCTTCGGCAGGCGTGGTTTCACCTGCGGCAACACTTTCCAGGATCTTCTCTATAGCATCGGATTCCATGCACTCCTCCGATCAAATGGGAATTTAGGGACAGGTCCCATTTTCCCACTTATTCATTACAGCGTAACGACGCATTGTTGTTCGACAGCATGGTATCATAAGCGACACCGCGTCACTAATTTTGCAAAGTGGGAATATAGGGACGGGTCCCATTTTCCCACCTAGGGATGGCACGCAAAGAAAAGCCCTGCTTGCATTATCAGTCGCAAGCAGGGCTCTGTTTATTGAGTGGGAAAACGGTACCTGCCCCTATTCTCCCAGCAGTTCATCGACCTTCGGAAGCCACTCGCTGATGGCGATATGCTGCGGGCATATCTCTTCACACGATCCGCAGCTTGTGCACGAATCGGCACGACGGCCATAGCTGGTAACCTCGTTCTGGTAGAAATCCTTCGCCAGCTCCATATCGTCATACAGCGTACCCATGTTGTAGGCGCGGAAGTTATACGGGATAGCAATCTTATTCGGGCACATATCCACGCAGTAGTTGCAACCGGTGCAGGGAATTGCAGCGCGCGAATCGAGCGCGGCTTTTGCCTGGTCAAGAACCTTGCGCTCTTCATCGGAGAGCATGCCCGGATGCGCGTTCTGCATATACCCTACGTTTTGCTGGAGCTGCTCAGGCGTGCTCATGCCCGAAAGAACGCAAGAAACTTCGGGCATATCCCAGAGCCAATCAAAGGCCCATTCGACATTGCTGTGCTTGATGCCCGATTCGTCGAATACCGCCTGGGCGTTTTTCGGCAAATCAACCAGCAGCCCACCACGCAACGGCTCCATAACCACTACAGCCATACCGCGCTCGGCAGCCATCTTCATACCCTTGATACCCGCCTGATAATCGCGGTCGTAGTAATTCAGCTGGATTTGGCAGAAATCCCAGTCGGCAGCATTCAGGATTTCCTCAAACAGCTCCAGATCGTCATGGAAGGAAAAGCCGATATTGCGTACTTTCCCGCTGGCTTTGGCGCGTTTCATGCCGTCGATTGCATTGTTACGTACCGTCTTTTTCCAACTACCGCCATTCATCGAGTGCAGGAGATAATTGTCGACATAATCGAGGCCCAGACGGTCGAGCTGCTCATCGAGGAAGCGATCAAAATCTTCAGACGATTTATAAAGCCATGCGGGCGATTTAGTGGCCACATATACCTTTTCGCGATAGCCGTCCTTAAGGGCCTCACCCAAAATTCGTTCCGAATAGCCGCTTACGTAGTTATAAGCCGTATCGAAGTAATTGACCCCGCCATCAATGGCAGCACGGATCATCGCTATCGATGTATCGACATCAACCTGATCGATAGTGTTGCTGTTTACCGTTTTGCCGCCATCTTTCATGGGAAGGCGCATAACGCCAAACCCCAGAGGCGAAACCTTCATGTCCGTATTGCCGAAAGCACGCAATTCCATGACACCCCTCCTGTCTTCGTTGGCTACGACGCTTTGTCCCCTATGCCGCATAAAGCCAACGTGCTTTGATTCAGTTGATTTCAGGGTATCGCAAAACTACGCGCACGTAAAAAGGCCTCCTGGAGTTTTCCGGGAGGCCTTTGGTCACGCTGCGTAAAAAGCGCTTACACGTTGAACTTGAAATGCATTACATCGCCATCTTGCACGACGTAATCTTTTCCTTCCTGGCGAAGCTTGCCGGCATCGCGACAACCCTTTTCACCGCCAAGGGCAACGTAGTCTTCATATGAAGCGGTTTCTGCCTTGATGAAGCCGCGCTCGAAATCAGAATGGATAACGCCAGCAGCCTGAGGGGCCTTCGCGCCTACGGGAATGGTCCAGGCGCGCGTTTCGGTTTCACCGCTGGTGAAATAGCTCTGAAGACCCAGCAGCTTGTATGCCTCGCGAATAAGGCGGGAAAGGCCCGACTCGTCCAAGCCAAGCTCTTCCATGAAAATGGCAGCCTCTTCAGCATCGAGCTCGGCCAAGTCGGCTTCGATCTTCGCGCTGATGGGCACGGGCTGCTGCCCATCGATTTCGGGAAGTTCGGCATTAACCTTATCTTCGTCCACATTGGCGATGTAGAGCATGGGCTTCATGGTAAGCAGGCACAGCTCGCGAATGGCATCCTGCTCTTCTTCGGAAAGGTCGAGCTGCAAAGCGCGCTTGCCTTCGTTCAGGCCCTCGAGTACTTTCTGGGCAACTTCGAAATTGATGGCCTTTTCCTTATAGCGCTTACCTTCCTTCTCCAAGCGAGGCAGCGCCTTTTCGATGGTGGCGATATCGGCAAGGATCAGTTCGGTTTTGATGGTTTCAACGTCGCTTTGCGGGTCAACCTTCTTGGATACGTGCTCTACGTTCGGATCGCTGAAGAAGCGAACCACTTCGCAGATAGCGTCCGTTTCGCGGATATTCGCCAAGAATTTGTTGCCCAAACCTTCACCCTGAGAAGCACCGGCAACCAAACCTGCAATATCAACGAACTCCACCGTTGCAGGGATGATCTTCGCCGGGTGATCGATGGCGGCAAGGCCGTCAAGGCGTTTATCGGGAACGGGAACCAAGCCAACATTGGGCTCGATGGTTGCAAAAGGATAGTTTGCAGCAAATCCGCTCTTCTTCGTAAGGGCGGTGAACAGAGAAGACTTGCCAACGTTCGGCAGGCCAACAATGCCAATGGAAAGGGACACGTTTGCTCCTTGATAGGGTTCTCATTTTTGTACGCATTCCATCATACCACCCAAAGAGAGAACACCCGAAAGGGGCATAAGTCGCGCAGCCTCAATGACTGGGAATATAGGGACAGGTCCCATTTTCCCAGTTTTCGGGACAGGTCCCGTTTTCCCACCCAGAAATGGCACACAAAGAAAAAGCCCTGCTTGCGATGCTAGTCGCAAGCAGGGCTCTGTTTACCAGGCGGGAAAACGGGACCCGCCCCTATGTTCCCGCTTCCGGAAACAAGGCGAGGGCAATGCAGGAAGGGCCGCCGATTCCCAAAGTGGGAAAATGGGACCTGTCCCTATATTCCCACTTACATGCTGAAGAAGCCGAAGGTCTGTGCCACGTAGGCCACCAGGATAACCACCAGCGCAACGGGGGCAAGGTACTTGATCATGAAGACCCATACCTTACGCAGCCTGAATCGAGAGGAAAGCATAACTTCTTCTTCGATCATCTTCGGGCCAACAATCCAGCCAATGAAGATGCAGGTCAGTAATGCCACGATAGGCATCATTACCGAATTGGAGATGAAGTCGAGGAAGTCGAGGATAGAGGTTCCCGCGCCCAGAGGCTCAATGAACGAAAGGGAGCTATATCCCAGAGTAACGAAGAGGCCCATAAGCGTAGTCCACACGATTACCGTGGCAAGGGCCTTGCCACGAGAGCAATGGGTTGCGTCCTGAATGATGGAAGTGCAGGTTTCCACTAAAGAAAGAGCGCTAGTAAGTGCAGCAAACAAAACCAAGACGAAGAAGCCGACACCCACAACAGGGGCAAAGCTGCCCATACCCTCAAACACCTGAGGCAGAACGATGAACATAAGAGAGGGGCCGGAGTTTTGAGCAACCGCTTCGCCAGAGCCCATAGCGGCAAACGTTGCAGGAATGATCATGAAGCCAGCGAGAAGCGAAACACCGAACGTCGAACCCGCGATCTGGGCAACGCTGGAAGTGAGCTTGGTTGCCTTATCGAGGTAGGAGCCGTAGGTAACCATAATGCCCATTGCCAGCGAAAGCGTGAAGAACGTCTGACCCAATGCCGCAATTACGAGCTCGGGAGAGAATTTGCTGAAATCGGGAACAAGGTAGAAAGCAAGACCGTCGATTGCCCCAGGCATGGTAAGCGCATACACCGCAAGAATTGCTGCTACAACGATAAGCGCGGGCATCATGATGAAGTTTGCCTTCTCGAGGCCGTTATTAACGCCCATACCCACAATGAAGTAGGTGATGACCATGAAGATAAGCATGAACAGAATGCTTTCAGGGCCATTGCTGATGAAGTTCGTGAAATAGGTGCCACCATCAACAAGAGCACCCGCTTCGCCACCTGCATATGCTGCAAGGTACTTCGTTACCCAACCACCGATTACGCAGTAGTACGGCACGATGATGAACGGCACGGCAGACATAAGAACGCCGATGAACGTAAACTTCTTGCCGAACGCCTTGAAGGCACCGATAGCGCTCTGTCCCGTTTTACGACCAAGAGCATTTTCCAAAAGCAGCAAAGAAATGCCGATGGTGAATACCAAGACCAAATATACAAACAGGAACATGCCGCCGCCGTACTTGGCCGCCAAATACGGGAAGCGCCACATCGCTCCCAGGCCAACAGCTGATGCTGCCGCCGAAAGAACAAACGCCAGTTTGCCCGACCAGGAGGCTCGACCGGCTAACTGAGCAGACTCGGTTGAGGTTGACATACACTCTCCTTCTATCCCGCGCATGCGGGAAGTCATACATGGGCTTTACGCCCACTAGGCGCCGCTATGCGCCTTAGACACTTATGAAACATGATTGTAATAGTGGCTACTATAGCGTAAACGTTTATAGAGGTTTTGAGAGAAGGACGGGCGGCGTTCTTAACGAACTAACGGTACCGAAAACTCCTCATTGCCTCTCTCGTCTATAACGCTCATTTCAGTGGGTCATGCACGCGCTCACCTTCGTAGCTGACGTTCCAGAACACCAAGCCCTGCGCCGGCGCATTTTCGCCCGCCGCCGCGCGATTGCGCGCCTCGAGCACCTCTGCGATCCATTCCGGCCTGCGCCGCCCAAGGCCAACCGCCACCAGCGTACCCACAATGGTTCGCACCATCGAGTGGAGAAAGGCGTTGCCCTTCACCGTGATAACCACCAAGTTTTCGCCCCACGCATCTTCGCGCGACACGTCGACGCTGAACACATTGCGCATGGTTGACTTGCCTTCGGCGGATGCCGCCATGCAGAAGCTCTTGAAGTCGTGTTCGCCTATCAAGTAAGCAGCCGCTGCACGCATGGCCTCAAGATCGAGCTCTTTGGGAATATGCCAACAGAACCCCTTCATCAGAAGAGGTTTGTAAGCATCGGTGCAGATGAAGTACTTGTATTCGCGCATCGTGCAGGAAAAGCGCGCCGAGAAATCGTTTGCCTGGCGGCGGACCAACTTAATCGAAATATCCTCATGGGTCAGAGCGTTCAGAGATCGCAGCAATTTGAACTCGCTGCGACAAGCAAGTTCCTCTTCCGAAAGAGAGAAGCTCACCACCTGACCACGCGCATGAACGCCCGAATCGGTGCGTCCCGCGCATACCGTTTCGATAGGGCGACGGAACACCAGTCCCAGCGCCTCTTCGATGCTCCCCTGAACCGTAAGCTGACCAGGCTGACGCGCAAAACCAGCAAAGGGCTCCCCGTTGTACGAAACCAAGAGGGAAAGGATTACCTCGCCCTTCCCCTCTTCGGCTGCCTGCTGCATTGCATTGCCGTTGTTACCGGGTTCCACTAAGAAGCCCTCCAAACCGTGCGTCCGAACAAGTCGTACAGGTGCGCCTTCAAATGCTGGTTGCCCGAATCGGCCGTCATGGGCAGCTCGGCGCGCATGCGTCGTCCGTCGGCCTGACGCACATAGAGCACTACCGGGTCTTTCCCTGGGTGATCTTTCAGGATGCGCATCAGCTTATCGGACGTCACCGAATCAAGCTCGCGCGTCGCGATGCTCAATTCAAGCTGAAGCGGGGCAACATTGGCGTCTTCGTCGGAAAGCTCCAGAAGAGCAGCTTCGTACACGATGATCTGGCTGCCACGATCGCTTACTTCGAACTTGCCCTTGCAGGTGATAATCGCATCTTCCTGAATGGCTTCTTTGAACTTGTCGTAGTTGAAGCAAACGCATTCAACATGCCCCGAGGTGTCTTCAAGCGTGAAGCTTGCCATCAGCGTGCCGCGCTTGGTTCGACGAACATTCGTCTCGGAAACCATTCCCGCGAACGTTGCCGACTTAATGCCCTGCTCTCGCTCGCTCAATTCGCCCAAGGTGTATTTCATGGTGCGCGAAAGGTAGTTCTCGTAGCGTCGCAACGGGTGGTCGGAAACGTACATCTTCAAGATGTCCTTCTCGAAGGCGAGCAAGGTCTTCTTGTCCCACTCCACACCATCGGGCTCGGGGATATCATCCTTAAAGCTTTCATCTACATCCGAGAACATGCTGAACATATCAAGCTGACCAGCCGCTTTGTCCTTCTGACGCTTCGCTGCGCTTTCAAGGAGGGGCGTCTCGTCGATAAAATACATCAGCTGCTTGCGCGTATAGCCAGTGGAGTCGAACGCTCCTGATTTCACCAATGCCTCGAGCGTCTTGCGGTTATAAGCCGAAGAGTCGACGCGATTCACGAAATCATGCAATGAGGTAAACTCGCCGTTCTTCTCTCGCTCATCGATGATGCACTGAGCCACCTTTTCGCCTACGCCGCGAACGCCCGCCAAGCCAAAACGAATCCCCTCTTCAAGCGGGGTGAATTCCAGGTTGGACGAGTTAACGTCAGGCGGCAAAACGGGAATGCCGCTGCGGTTGCAGCTCGCAATGTACTTGATCAGGCGATCGTTGTTGCCCATGTAGCTGGACAGCACGGCAGCCATGTACTCATTCGGATAATGCGCCTTCAGATATGCCGTACGCATAACGAGCAGTGCATATGCCGCAGAGTGCGATTTATTGAACGCGTACTTTGCGAACTTCTCGGCGTCTTCCCAAATCTCTTTGGCAATGTCGAGCGAATAGCCGTTTTCTACCGCGCCATTGTTCCAGTCTTCTTGAAGCTCGCGCATAACATCGAGCTTCTTCTTGCCCATTGCCTTACGCAGCTTGTCTGCCTTGCCAGCAGAAAAACCGCTCATGACCATGGACACCTGCATGATCTGTTCCTGGTACACCATCGTGCCGTAGGTTTCTTCCAGGATAGGACGCAGACGATCGTCGTAATAGTGAACGGGGCTCTTGCCTTGTACAACCTTTACGTAGTCTTCGACCATGCCAGACTCGAGCGGGCCTGGGCGGTTAAGAGCAATAGAAGCCACAACGTCAGAGAAGCGCTCTGGCGGAATCTGAGCGAACAAGCTCACATACAGCGCGCCTTCAACCTGGAACAAACCATCCATGTTGAGGGGCATTCCGTTCTTTCGAAGCTCGCCACGCATCAATGCAAACGCGCGATCATCTTCAATGGGAATTTCTTCCGGGAGAAGCTTTTCGCCCGTGGTTGCCTCGATATTGTTGCAGGCACGCGAAAGCACGCCCAAGGTACGCAGACCAAGGAAGTCCATCTTGAGCAGGCCCAGGTCGGGCGTATAGTGGCCATCGTACTGGGTGATGATGCCGCCGCCCTTGGTATCGCGCTTCATGGGAACATGATCGCTCATGGGGTCGCGGCAGATGATGGTTGCGCATGCATGCACACCTTCGCCGCGCACATGACCCTCGATAGACTTCGCGGCGTCTATAACGCGCTTAACGTCTTCTTCGGTATCGTAGGCTTTTTTCAGGTCGGGGTTGGTCTCAAGCGCACCATCGATGGTGATGCCCAGCTCGCCGCCGATAAGTTTGCAGATGCGGTCTCCCACAGCATAGGGATAGTCCAGAACACGTGCAGCATCGCGCACAGCGTTCTTCGCCTGCAACTTGCCGAACGTGATAACGCCTGCAACATGGTCTTCGCCATAGAATTCGCGAATATGCTCGATAACGTCCTGACGATGCTGATCGTCGAAGTCGACGTCGATATCGGGCATCTCAACACGTTCGGGGTTGAGGAAGCGTTCGAACATCAAGCCGTTCTTGATGGGGTCAAGGTCGGTGATACCCATAGCGTACGTGCAGAGCGATCCTGCTGCAGAACCACGACCGGGACCTACGCCGATGCCATTTTCACGAGCCCAGCGGATATACTCCTGAACGATAAGGAAGTAAGCTGGGAAGCCCTGCTGAACGATGATGTCGGCTTCGTATTCGTACTGTTCCAGAACCGACTTTTCCTTGCCGGTGTTGTCGGCAATAACGACATTGCGCCAATCGGGTCCATAGCGATGCTCGAGGCCCTTTTCGATCTCTTCGCGGAAGAGCATTTCTTCGGTATAGCCTTCGGGCAACGGAAAACGCGGGAGAATTTCGTCTCGCTCCAGTTCAACATTGCACTTTTCGGCGAGCAGAACCGTGTTGTCGCACGCCTCGGGGAAGTCTTTCAGCGCTTGGCGCATCTCTTCCTCGGTCTTCATGTAGAACTGGTCGTTCGGGAACTTGAAGCGCTTTTCCTGCGTGATCGTGGCGTTGGTGCCGATGCAGAGCATAACGTCCTGCGCCATTGCGTCTTCCTGCGTAAGGTAATGGAAGTCGTTGGTGGCAATAGTTTGCAGGCCTAGCTCGCGAGCAAGCTGGGTAAGCTTGCAGTTCATTTCGTACTGGGACATGCCCGCATTGGTGGTAATGCCTTGATCCTGAAGCTCGATATAAAAATCACCGGGCTCGTAGAGTGCAGCAAATTTCTGCGCCCACTCCTTGGCCTCAGCAAACGCCCCGTCATCGATACAGCGAGGAATAATACCTGCGATGCACGCACTGGTAGCGATAATGCCCTCAGAATACTTCTGGAGCATCTCAAATGTGGTGCGCGGACGATAATAGAAATTGTCTACGTGCGATTCGCTAACCAGTTTCAACAGGTTGTGATAACCCGTATTGTTCTTGGCCAGAAGGATCATATGGTGAAGCTTCTGCTTTTGCTTCTTCAGCTCGCTGTCGGTGGTGAAGTAGATCTCGCAACCAAAAATAGGCTTAACCCACTTGCCAGTTTCTTTTTTGACCTTGCGGCAAGCTTCGTCGAGTTCCGGAACGCCAGACATAACACCGTGGTCGGTGATAGCTACGGCAGGCATGCCCAAATCGGCTGCGCGCTTAACCATGTCATAGATGTGGGTAGCACCGTCAAGCAGAGAATACTCAGTGTGGCAGTGTAAATGAGCAAATGCCATGTACGTCTCCTATGCTGTGCGCAAATGCGCAACCTCGAAACACTTATCGCACTTATTGTGCCATCGAATGCTCAAAAAGGCAGACTTGCAATCAAATCAACAGTTCTTGTTCGGTTAATGAACAAGAGCCGAGAAATGAAAGCGCCCTCAGGCGCGAAATAGGCGAAAGATACGAGGGTGCCCAAACGCAATTAAAGGGGCTGCGCGCGGGGAGCTTGCAGCGGTTTGCCCGCTCGCGGTCAACGTACTGGTAGACAGACCTGCCCGCGGGGAGCTTGCTCCTGGGGCGCGGTCCCGTCCTCAGCAATTGAAACTCACTGCCTCTAGCTGGAGCTCGCTACCTCTGGAGGGTATGGCTGCAACGTTATCTTGCCAAGGCATATTCCGGAGTGATCGGCGATGGCAAGATCTCGCCGTGAAGCGTTCTCTAACGGTCGGCTACGGCAAGATCTCGCCGTGAAGCGCTCTCCGCCGGTCGGCGATGGCAAAATATTCATCCAAAGCTTTCCCAGGCACTCATCCGTGGCAAGATTTTCACTTGATGTATTCCAAATTGGACTTCGGACAGGAAAAATGCCCCTCCCTGGCAACATATCGCTGTTGTGTATCCAAAATGAGCTGGTTTTGGCAAGATTTGCATGCCGTGTATCCGATAAGCCCTGCAAACAGCCATTTGGTAATACACCGAGCGATAATCTTGCCATGAAGGGTTCCCTTTCCCGTCCGAGACCCCCAAATCATGCATAGCGCGCATATCTTGCCAACTGCAGAGGCACCAAACCGCCCGAGTCTCATGGAAGCAGCTCGGAACGCCGTGGAGGGGCGCTACTTTTTTGCCGCTATGGACATCAACCCTAAAAATGCGTTCTAATGAGCGGCGAATTCGAAAGCGGGGAGCAAGGCAATGCCCGACAGCATACCAGACCCCGAACGATCAAACGCAGCCAACGCCTCATGAGCAAATAGCACGGCGAATGAAAGTGCCTCACGAATAGCAAGCCGAAGAATGCCGCAGCACCAACCCAGTCATACCCCATGCCTCCCGAAAAGCCCGCAGCTGACCAAGGGGAGCCAGCATCGTTGGAACGAGGATACAACAGAACATATCCAAGTATTACCCTGGGGACGATACTCAATGGAGATGGCTCCCGATGGAGCCTAACCTAGTTGGAGAGAGGGCCCGTTGGGCCCAAAGCTTGGTTGATCGAGGGGCTGTTGGGCCAAAAACCTGTTGGATCGAAAGCCTGCTGGATCGATAACCAGCTGCACCGAGAAAACGTTAGATGCATCGACAACAAAAAAGGCGACCCCGTAGGGTCGCCTTTCAATTCTGGCACAGATCAGAAAAACCAACTGAAGGTAATCGTGGATGATCCTTACTTGTACAGGTCTTCCTTTTCCTTTGCAGCAAGCTGAACCTTACACCAGCGCAGCTTACGCGTCAGAAGAGAGCGAGAAACGATGCTCGTCTCGCTGAGGTTAGCGATCTTCTCTTCAAGCATAGGAATATCCTTTTTAAGCCTGTCGACGTTGATGCGCTGGATCTGGCGCGTCTTGTCGCAAATAACGATGACGCGGTCCTTCAACACCTGGACATAACCACCCATGATGGCAGCGCTCAAAACTTCGCCGCCCTCCTGCTGGGTGCGGGCCCAGATGACGCCGTCCTTAAGGGCGGATACAAATGGCTCATGGTTTTCCATGATACCCAGTTCACCTTCGGTGCCGGGAACCATGACATTGTAGAGCTCACCTGAGAAGAGCACCTTGTTCTTTGCTACGACATCACACCTGATCACCGACATGACTTACTCCTCTGCCTGAAGCTTCTCGTAGGCTGCGTAAACATCCTCGATAGAGCCGGTAGTACGGAAGCAAACCTCGGGGATATGGTCACAGTTGCCCTTGAGGATCTCGTCGAAGGAGCGAACGGTGTCCTCCATCTTTACATAGACGCCATCCTGGCCGGTGAACTGCTTAGCAACATGGAAGTTCTGGCCGAGGAACTGCTGCACCTTACGTGCGCGGTTAACGATGACCTTCTGATCTTCCGTAAGCTCGTCCATACCAAGAATTGCGATGATGTCCTGGAGGTCCTTATAGTTCTGCAGGATCTCCTGAACGCCAACAGCAACGCGGTAGTGCTCTTCGCCAACGATCTCGGGATCGAGAGCGCGAGAGCTGGACTCCAGCGGGTCAACAGCAGGATAAATGCCCATTTCGGCGATGGAACGGTTAAGAACCGTCTTAGCGTCGAGGTGGGTAAACGTCGTGGCCGGCGCGGGGTCGGTCAAGTCGTCGGCGGGAACATATACGGCCTGTACGGACGTAATAGAACCGGTCTTGGTAGAGGTAATGCGCTCCTGAAGGTCGCCCATCTCGGTAGCGAGGGTGGGCTGATAGCCTACTGCGGAAGGCATACGGCCGAGAAGTGCGGATACCTCAGAACCTGCCTGGGTAAAGCGGAAAATGTTGTCGATGAACAGCAGAACGTCCTGACCCTGGTCACGGAAGTACTCTGCTTCGGTCAGGCCGCACAGGCCGACGCGAAGACGAGCTCCCGGAGGCTCATTCATCTGACCGTAAACCAAGCAGGTCTTGTTGATAACGCCTGCGTCGGTCATTTCCAGGAACAGGTCGGTACCCTCACGGGTACGCTCGCCAACGCCGGTGAATACGGACGTACCACCATGCTCCTGAGCCAGGTTGTTGATGAGCTCCTGGATGATAACGGTCTTGCCAACGCCTGCACCGCCGAACAGACCGGTCTTACCACCCTTAATGAAGGGCTGGATAAGGTCGATAACCTTAATACCGGTTTCGAAGATCTCAGTCTTGTTGACGAGCTCTTCATAAGCGGGAGCGGGACGATGGATAGGTGCCCACTGCTTAACGTCGGGCATGGGCATACCGTCAACGGGCTGGCCCATAACGTTCCAGATGCGGCCGAGGGTCTCAGGACCTACGGGCATCTTCATAGGTGCACCAGTGTCCTGTACGGGCAGGCCGCGTACCAGGCCGTCGGTAGACGACATGGCAACGGAGCGAACCAGGTCACCAGGGAGGTGCATCTGAACCTCGAGAACGACATCAATGTCGCCCACGGGGGTAGTAGCTTTCACGGTCAGAGCGTTGTAGATCGCCGGCATATGATCCGGGGCGAACTCAACGTCGACAACAGGGCCAACGATACGGACAATGTGTCCGATGGAACCCTGCGTGGCCGCAGAAGCAGTATTGGTTTCTTCAGCCATTTAGTCCTCCAAAGCTGCGGCGCCACCGACGATCTCGTTGATCTCGGTCGTAATAGCGCCTTGACGTACACGGTTGTAGACACGGTTGAGAGTCTCAATCATGTCATTGGCGTTGTCCGTCGCATTCTTCATAGCATTGCGACGAGCAGCCTGCTCAGCTGCTGCTGAGTCAATGAGCATATAGTAGAAATGACCTGCAATATACTCGGGAAGGAAGTGATCCAAGACATCTTCCTCGCTGGGCTCGTAATCGATAGCGCCCGGAAGATCGGGGTTATCGGGAGTCGGCTCGGTGATGCCGCCGCCCTTGACAAATACCTCGCCCTTGGGGAGGAATGCCTTCGGGTTTACCGGCAACAGAGGCTGCTGGATCAGAACCTGCTCACCTGCGTTCTTCGCATGGTTGTAAAGAACGACCACCTCGTCAATTTCGCCAGAGAGGTAATGCTCTATAGCATAGTCAGCCAGAGCATCGGCCTCTTCGACGCGAGGATCAGCGGACAGGTCGCGGAAGGCAAGCACTGTATCGATACCACGATACTTGAAGTAGCCGATCGCCTTCTTGCCACAAGCGGCAACAGCGATCTCCTTGCCCTCTGCCTTGCGCTCCTTCATGATCTGCTCGGCACGACGAAGCACGCTGGAATTGAAGCCGCCAGCCAAACCACGGTCAGAGGCGATGACCACAATAAGGGTCTTCTTAACCTCGTCATGCGGCGTCGCGAGCGGTGCAGTAGTACCGCCCATGCGTGCGATGTTGGCCAGCATCTCCTTCACAGCCTCGCCATAAGGCGTAGCAGCTTCGACACGCTCGGTCGAATGACGGATTTTTGCAGCAGCAACCATCTGCATGGTATGCGTAATCTGCTTCGTCGATTCGACGGACTTGATTCGCCTTTCAATATCGTGAAGGTTGGGCATAGTGACCTACCTTACGCGATGAACTGAGCCTTGAATGCCGGGATAACAGCATTCAGTTCAGCCTCTACTTCGTCGGTGAACTTCTTTGCATCAGCAAGCTTGTCCATAACGCCATTGCCGGAGTGATGCAGGTAGTCGAGCATTTCAGCGCGGAAGCGAACAATGCTCTTAACCGGTACATCATCCAGGAAGCCATGAGCGCCAGCCCAGATAGCAGTTGCCTGGTCTTCAACGGACATCGGGGTGTAACGACCCTGCTTAAGAAGCTCAGTCATTGCAGCACCACGGGTAAGCTGCTGCTGGGTTGCAGCGTCCAGGTCGGAACCGAACTGGGTAAATGCAGCGAGCTCGCGATATGCAGCGAGGTCGAGGCGCAGCGTACCAGCAACGGACTTCATGGACTTCACCTGAGCAGAGCCGCCAACGCGGGATACGGAGATACCAACGTTAACAGCAGGACGCTGACCCTGATAGAACAGGTCGGTGGTGAGGTAAATCTGACCGTCGGTAATGGAGATAACGTTCGTAGGAATGAACGCACCAACGTCACCAGCCTGGGTTTCGATGATAGGCAGTGCGGTAAGAGAACCTGCACCGTTTTCATCAGACAGCTTACATGCACGCTCGAGCAGGCGAGAATGCAGGTAGAAGATGTCGCCAGGATATGCTTCGCGTCCGGGAGGACGATGCAGGGTCAGGGACATCTGACGATATGCAACGGCCTGCTTGGTGAGGTCGTCGTAGATGCAAAGTACGTGGCCGCCAGGATTCTCAGCGTTAGCAGGCTTGCCGTCCTCGCCGTTGTACATGAAGTACTCGCCCATTGCAGCACCAACCATAGGAGCCATGTACTGCAGAGGAGCAGGATCGGATGCGGTAGCAGCAACAACGATGGTGTAATCCATAGCGCCAAAGCGCTCGAGGGTCTCAACGATGCCGGATACGGTGGAAGCCTTCTGGCCTACAGCAACGTATACGCAGACCATGCCCTTGCCCTTTTGGTTGATGATGGCATCAACGGCAATAGAGGTCTTACCGGTCTGACGGTCGCCAATGATAAGTTCGCGCTGGCCACGGCCAATCGGAATCATGGAGTCAACTGCGAGGATACCGGTCTGCATCGGCTCTTCAACAGGCTGACGCTCATGAACGCCGGGAGCCTTGAATTCTACCGGGCGGGTAGCAGTGGTCTCAATGGGTCCCTTGCCGTCGATAGGCTGGCCGAGCACGTTAACAACGCGACCGAGCATAGCCTTGCCAACAGGAACCTCAAGAATCTTGCCAGTGGTACGTACCTGGTCGTTTTCCTTAATTGCGGTGACGTCACCGAGGAGTACGGCACCAACCTCATCTTCTTCGAGGTTCTGCACCAAACCGGAAACGATACGTCCATCGGAAGCGACGAACTCGAGAAGCTCGCCAGACATCGCACCCTTAAGGCCGTCGATACGCGCAATACCGTCGCCAATTTGTACAACCGTGCCGGTCTCGCGAGACTCAACGCTGGTGTTGATGGCGTCGAGCTGCTTGCGCAGTGCGGCGTCGATAGACTGTGCGGTGATTTCAGTCACTAGCATTCACCTCCATCTTTCTTTTTCAGAGCAATACGAGCCTTGTCGAACTGCGTGCGGACGCTCGCATCGACATAACGGTCGCCAGTGCTCAGGATAATGCCGCCCTGGATCGAAGGATCGATGTGCTCAACAAGAACACAGTCGCGACCCAGATCAGATTCGGCCTTATTGGTAATTACGGTTCGCAGGTTGTCATCAAGTTCAACAACCGTCGTCACATCAACAACGTTGAAGTTAAGCTTGCTCTCGATGAGATCCTCGTACAGAGAAACAACGCGGCGGAACAGCGCTGCATCACAGCGAGAAGCCATAACTCCAAGAAGCTCTTTGACCACTGGGTTGTAGCCATCGAAAACGTTGCCTGCAAGCGCCTGGCGCTCTTCGGCAGTGTAAGCCTCGTTGTCCAACGAGAGACGTAAATCGATGTTGGTTGCCATGAACCCAAGGATCTGGCGCATCTGGTTGCGAACCTCAACGACAGCGTCACGACCGCCGGTGGCGTTAGCGCCATCGATGGCAGCGTTGGCGTAGGCTGCAATCGTTTCATTGATGACAAGACGATTAGCCATTTAGACTACCTGCCTCTTTCACGTAGCGCTCGATGAGCTTACGGTGCTCATCGTCGCTGAAATCCTCACCGATCAGGCGAGATGCAACGGCAATAGAAGTATCTGCCATAGTAGCCTGAAGCTCCTTGATGGCGTTTTCCTTCTCCTGCTCGATTTGCGCACGAGCCTTGTCGACAATGGCATCTGCCTCAGCCTGAGCCTTAGCGGTGATCTCTTTTTCGAGAGCGTCGCCGGTGAGCTTGGCATTGTTGAGGATCTGCTGAGCCTGGGTTTTTGCACCCTCGAGCTGCTCACGATACTCAGCCAGAAGTCGTTCGCTTTCCTGTCGTGCCTCTTCGGACTTCTCCAAAGAGTTCTTGATCGTTTCCTCACGCTTGTTCAGCATGCCCTCGAACAGAGGCCAACCAAACTTGGCAAGAACGATCCACAAGATGATGAAGGCGACGAGCATGGGGATGAATTCTTCCATCTGAGGAAGAATTGCATTGATTCCTGCTCCTTCGTCAGCGAACGCGCATACCGGGAATGCCGCAGACGCAGCCGCAAAGGCGATCATGCCACTTGCGCAGTTACGTACGTGTGCGTTCAATTCGCGTGCCTCCTTCTCTTCTTTCGGTTTCTTCGTTAGTTACTTACTTCGCGAAGTTCTAGCCGATGAAGAAAAGAACCAGGCCGAGCAGTGCGAGTGCCTCAGACATAGCAGCACCGATGAAGAAGTAGCCCATGAGCTGACCCTTCATCTCAGGCTGACGAGCAGCAGACACGCACAGGCCGTAGGTAGCAACGCCGATACCGATGCCAGGGCCGATTGCTGCGAGGCCATAGCCAACGACCTTCAACGCAGCGATTGCGAGAGTGAGTTCCACGATTACCTCCTTTAGTTGGACAAGAGCCTTTCCCTCGTCCCTATTACTTAATCAGCTGAAATTTTTCTTGTACCAGCTGTAGTACACAAGTTAGGTGGCGGCCTCTAGGCCGCCTGCGCCGCTAGGGGCGCAGGCCGAAAACTGTTTCTTCTTATCAGTGAGGATGGATTGCCATGCCGATGTAGGAAGAAGACAGAATGGTGAATACGTATGCCTGCAAGAAAGCAACGAGGGTTTCGAGCGCATACATGAAGAACAGCAAGAAGAACCATGCGATTGCAGGCAGACCCGCAACGATGTCCATCTGGAAGATGGCGGTCTGCAGGAAGATGGTGGTTGCCAGAGAGAATACGGCGAGAACCATATGGCCTGCGAGCATGTTGCCGTAAAGTCGAACGGCAAGAGTCAGAACGCGGATCACCATGGAGAAGAACTCCAGGAACCAAATGATAGGGGCAATAGGCGCCGGTACGCCCGAAGGGCACAGCGACTTGAAGTAATGGAAGAAGCCAAGCTCCTTCAAGCCCCAGAAGTTGAAGTAGATAAAGGAAATAGCAGCCAGCGCCCAGGTGATGGAGATGGTGCCCATAGCGGCCTTCGCACCAGGGATGAGGCCGATGATGTTGGCGGTAAGGATGAAGAAGAACAGCGTAGCCAGGAAGGGAACGTGCTTCTTGAAGCCTTCGCCGATAACGTCGGCGCCAACGCCTTCAGAAATGAAGTTGTAGCCGAACTCGAAGATGTGTGCGAACTTACCGTGAGGTACGAGCGTAAGCTTGCGACCCGCGATAAGAACCAATGCAGCTACCAGAACGAGAGCGACCAGCATGTACAGGACGTACTGGGACACGTTCCAACCCGCAATGGAAAAGACCGTCGTCGAGTCGAACTGAGACGAGAGATGCTGTGCCTCCTCGACGAACTGTGAAAGAGCTTCACCCATCAGGATTCCTTACCTTTCCGTTACTTACTTATTTCTTGCGCTTAGCAAGGACGTTCTTATAAACGACATATGCAGACGTGGACACGATAAGCGCCACGATCTCAGCCACACCAAAGGGAAGAACCACATCGCGTGCAACCATAGCGCACACGATAAGAGCGACGGCAACCACGATGAGCGATACAAATGTACCAGTCAAACCGTACAAACCAGCGCTCATGGCAGAAAGGCTCGTGGAGCGGCGTGCAAGGCGCAGGGAAATGAACAAGGGGAGAAACCCGATGATTCCTGCTGCGATTCCTGCTGCTACTGGTGCGAGCATTTCTTCCTTTCTTCCGTGTTCAGGGTCCAAAGCCCAATTTTGACCACATGCAGCATAAACGCCATCACGTGGTTGCTACCAGTGTTTCCGATAACGTGCAATAAATTTGGGCGAGTGGTATCTGCCCACAAACCCAGTTGATTACAATAGCGTACTAACCCGTTATCTGAAACCTCAATTTGGCAATCTGACGGCCAATACTATTGTTTTGTCCTACATTTTTGAACATTTCAAAGTTTTCAAACACGTTCTATAAAGCAAACATGGTCATTTGTGGAAAACACGCTACTCACTTTTTGAAGTCTGTCCGTCAAATATGCGAATTTTGATATTTGACTCATTCAAAAGCTCCATTGCAAGTTCATCAGGATACGGATTGCGGTAGATAATCTCACTGATTCCAGCATTTATGAGCATCTTCGCACACACTACACAGGGCTGCGTGGTGATGTATATGGAAGAACCTTCAATATCGATACCGTAACGCGCCGCCTGAAGAAGGGCGTTCTGTTCTGCGTGCAGTCCGCGGCAAATTTCGTGGCGCTGGCCCGAAGGAACGCCGAGCTTTTCTCGCAGGCATCCGGTAACAGAGCAATGGCGTAGCCCCGTGGGCACGCCGTTGTAGCCAGTAGCCAGGATGCGCTTCTCCTTTACGATGATAGCCCCCACTGCGCGACGCAAGCACGTTGTGCGCGTGGCAACTTCATCGGCCAAGGTCATAAAGTACTCGTCCCATGAAGGGCGCTCTTGCCTGATCATCAAACTCCCTCCCCCCCCCTCTTAAACCAGTTCGCTTTGAACCGGCGTGCCTTCGGTACGGAAAATGCGATCGCCTGCGTCGCCCAGGCCGGGGACGATGTAGGCATCCTCGTTAAGACCTTCGTCGATAGCGCAGGTAAATAGGCGCACGGAAGGATCATGCTCGAGCACGGCCTGCACGCCCTCGGGCGATGCGACAATAACGCAGGCAGAGATATCTTTCACGCCGCGCTTGCGCAACGCATCGATTGCCGCGCAAAGGGATCCGCCCGTAGCAAGCATGGGATCAACGAGCAGCACCGAGCGCTCGGCAATGTAGTCGGGCATCTTTGCATAATATTCGTGAGGTTCGTGGGTCACCTCATCGCGATACATACCCAAATGGGCAACGGGAGCAGTGGGAATCAGATCCAACATGCCGTCGAGCATGCCAAGACCTGCACGCAAGATGGGAACAACCACCGGCTCGATGCCCCTGATTGATTCACATTCGCACGTGGCGATAGGCGTTTTCACCTCGACCGAGCGCGTTGCTAAATCCTGGGTGGCTGCATAGCCCTCCAAAAGCGTAATCTCACGCACGGTCTGGCGGAAAAGATAATCGGGCGTATCTTCATTGCGGATTACCGACAGCTTATGCTTAATAAGCGGATGATCGACAACGGTTAGACGCTCTTCGCTTGCGAAGTCCATGCGTTTCTCCTTACTGCTGCGCACTTCTTCGCTGAACAGTGTATTGCTTTTAGCCGAATCAAAACAGGGAAAAGGCAGGGTTTGCGCACTCATGGCAAGATATCACCTGAAATAGGTGAGGTGAAATGGCGTGGGAATATAGGGGCTGACCCCATTTTCCCGCCCAACGAGAAGAACCCCGCTTGCGACGCATTGCAAGCGGGGTTCTTTCTTTATGCATTATGACTAAGCGGGAAAATGGGACCTGTCCCTATGTCCCCACTTACAGCTCGGGATAAAGAGGATGCTTGGCGATAAGGCCCGCAACTTCTTCCTTGATCTGTGCGAGGCGTGCCTCGTCTTCAGCGTTGAATACCGTGGCGGCGATAAGCTGGCCGATGCGGTGGAACTCATCGGCATCGAAACCACGCGTCGTGCCTGCTGCCGTACCAACACGAATACCGCTGGTCACGAAAGGCGAGCGCTTTTCGTTGGGGATGGTGTTCTTGTTCACCGTCAGGCCTACGGATTCAAGAAGCTTCTCTGCATCCTTACCGGTAATGTCGGCGGGAGTAAGGTCTACCAAAACCAAGTGATTGTCGGTACCGCCCGATACCAGACGCAGGCCACCTTCTACCATGCCTTCACCCATGGATGCGCAGTTCTTAACCACGTTTTCCATGTACGTCTTGAACTCGGGCTTCAAAGCCTCGCCGAAAGCAACGGCCTTTGCTGCGATGATGTGCATCAGAGGACCGCCCTGCGTACCAGGGAATACCGCGGAATTGATCTTCTTCGCCAGAGCTTCGTCGTTGGTGAGGATAAAACCGCCACGAGGACCGCGAAGGGTCTTATGGCTGGTGGAGGTTACCACGTGAGCATAGGGCACGGGGCTCGGATGCAAACCAGCAGCAACCAGACCGGCAATGTGCGCCATATCGATCATGAGATATGCGCCAACCTCGTCTGCGATTTCGCGCATACGCTTGAAGTCGATAACGCGAGGATATGCAGAAGCGCCACCCACAATGAGCTTGGGCTTATGCTCCTTGGCAAGACGCTCGATCTCGTCGTAGTCGATAAGCTCGGTTTCGGGGTTAACGCCGTAAGAGACGATGTTGTAATTCTTGCCCGAGAAATTAACGGGAGAACCATGGGTAAGGTGACCACCATGGTCGAGGGAAAGTCCCAGCACGGTGTCGCCCAGGTTGATCAGAGCCTGATAGGCAGCAAGGTTGGCATTAGCGCCGGAATGAGGCTGCACGTTGGCGAACTTGCAGTCGAACAGCTTGCAGGCGCGCTCGATGGCCAAATCTTCAACGATGTCGACCTTTTCGCAGCCGCCGTAATAGCGCTTGCCAGAATAACCTTCAGCATACTTGTTGGTAAGCACGGTACCCATTGCCTGCATTACGGCAGGTGAAGCAATGTTCTCTGATGCGATAAGCTCGATAGTTGAGCGCTGGCGGGAAAGCTCCTGCCCAATTGCGTCTGCTATTTGAGGGTCTTCTGCTGCGAGATAGTCGTAAGACATATGCCGCGCTCCTTTCGAACTGCGCTTAGCACTTTTGTAATGCTCTCAAAGATAGCACAGCGTCATAAGAAAAGGAGCCGTAGCACCGCTCCCGCGGCCCTACGGTTCCTTGTTTTCGACAAATGTTACGTGCGCGAAATGAATCCGCCACGAACCCTTTATTTACCGAAAGCCTCGGAAGCGGAAATGCCGCCACCGAACATGCTGTCAGCAAGTGCCTGCTGGTTGTCGGTGTTGTCCATGTCGAGCTTCCAGTCTTTACCGTCCTTGGTCAAGGTAAAGGTAACTTCGGTTTCTACCGGAGTTGCAGCATCGAGGGCTGCCATGAACGTCTTACCGGCATAAGCGTAGATCTCGTCGGTAGTGCTGAAATCCTGGTTCATAGCGTCATCGGCAAAGCTGTCGCCCCAGCTCGTAAGAACAACATAGAGCTGCTTGCTGGTGATCTTGGTGGGTGCCTTGGCGGTGTCGCCGTCAACCTTTACATCGCCGATTTCATAAGCGAAGCCGTTTACCCAAGACTTGAACAGGGATTCGCCATCCATGCCCAGCTGCTCAAGCTGCTGCAAGTCAGAACCGCCCATTTCGCCAACAAGCTTAGATGCCTCATCGTCGCTGGGATTGACGAACTGGGAAAGCTCACCGTCGAGCGCCTGCTTCGCCTTCTCCTCTTCGCTCGGGCCACAGCCTACAAGACCGAGGCACAGAATTACCGCGAACAGCGCCACGGCTGCCGCCAAAAGCCAATGGCGGGCTTGCGTCTTTGCGTTGTCCATCTTTTCCTCCTTGCATTCGTCTTTCCGCACGAATGCAGAAAGATATCTTTTCAAGCTCAAACGAGCTTGTCCCAAACAGATTTGCCCAAAAGGGGCGCTATCGACACGAGCGGATCGCGCAATACGCCATATTAGCTGATAAGTGCTTTAATCGAGCGCATTGATCTTTTCAACGCGACCAGCATGACGCCCACCGGCGAATTCCGTGGCGATAAAGGCATCCAGGATGCTTTCGTTGTCTTCCAGGGAAACGAAGCGGCCGGAAAGCGTGATGACATTGGCATCGTTGTGCTCGCGGCACAGCACGGCGAAATCGCGGCGAACCACATTGGCTGCGCGGATGCCTTCCATCTTGCCTGCCGCCATTGCCATGCCAATACCCGTACCGCACACCAAAACGCCGCGCTCAGCAGCGCCCGACTGCACGTCTTCGCCAACCTTAACGGCGAAATCGGGATAATCTACACGGTTGTCGCTATCGGGACCGCGATCGATAACCTCGTGGCCTTCGCCCTTCAAGTAAGCAGCAAGCTGCTGCTTCTGCTCGAAGCCAGCGTGATCCGATGCGATAGTGATCTTCATGATGCCTTCTCCTTTTCCGCGCTAAGGCGGCACACAGACGCAAGGCCGCACAGCCCCGCTATAGATAATCTATCCACATTATACGGAAGAAGCGCGCAAGCTCACCCAGCTTAACGCCGCCGAAACGGAAAAGGGTCGCTGCGGCCGAAGGCTATCGGGAGCGCGTCCTGTCGACGCACTCATGCCAATAGTCGAGCATGCGGGAGCGCGCGCCAGCGCTCACATCCGGCATGAAGGTGCGCTCGATGCCACGCAAGCTCGCAATTTCTTCGGTGCCACGCCAGAAGCCCGTAGACAAACCGGCCAGATAAGCCGCTCCCAAAGCCGTGCTTTCCACGCATTCAGGACGCTGGATGGCAGCACTTACGATATCGGCGCAACATTGAAGCATGAAATTGTTGCGACAGGCGCCACCATCCACCGCCAACGCAGATACGGGAATTCCCGCATCGCGAGCCATACCTTGTAGCACGTCCTGCACCTGGAATGCTTGAGCCTCGAGGCACGCGCGCACCACATGCGCTTTTGTGGCACCGCGCGTCAATCCGTAGATGGCGCCACGCGCGTTAGCGTCCCAATACGGAGCACCCAGCCCCGTAAACGCAGGCACCACGCACACTCCCGCCGAGTCGGGCACACTCATTGCCAATTCCTCGGTCTGGGAAACGTCGTCGATGATCCCCAGACCATCGCGCAGCCACTGAATAAGGGCACCTGCCATGAAGACGCTTCCCTCCAACGCGTATTCAAGACCCGCCGAGCCTGGGGCAGAGGCAGCAACCGTGGTTACCAGCCCGTGGGTGGAGGCGCATAGCCGCTGCCCCGTGCTCATAAGTAGGAAGCACCCAGTGCCAAACGTTGCCTTCACCTGACCGGGCTTAAAGCAGCATTGCCCGAACAGCGCCGCCTGCTGGTCGCCCGCCACACCGCGAATCGGAATAGCACCTGCGATTACTGGATGATGCATCATTCCGAAATCGCCCGAAGAAGGGCGAACCTCGGGCAGCATGGACTCAGGAACGCCAAACAGTTGGCACAGCCATTGGTCCCACTGCCCCGTATGTATGTTGAAGAGCATGGTGCGACTGGCATTAGTGGGGTCGGTCGCGTGGACCTCGCCCTGGGTTAAATTCCAGATAAGCCAGGAATCCACCGTGCCGAAAGCCAGTTCGCCGGCTTCGGCGCGTTCACGCGCACCGGGCACCGCATCCAAAATCCAAGCGATTTTCGAAGCGGAGTAGTACGCGTCGGGAATCAGGCCAGTTCTGCGTGTTACTTCGGCGGCGATTTCCGCATCCGAGCAGCATCGCTCCACGATTTCCGTAGTGCGGCGGCATTGCCACACAATGGCATTGTGAATGGGCTCGCCCGTAACGCGATCCCACACAACGGTGGTCTCGCGCTGGTTAGTGATGCCGATACTATCTATCTGATCCGCCGATACACCTGTTGACACCAGCAATTCCGCCAACACCTTAAGCTGGCTGGAAAGAATGTCTTTCGGAGAATGCTCCACCCAACCCGGCTGCGGGAACAACTGGGGGAAGGGGCTCTGGGACATTCCCTTTATGCGGCCCAGCCTATCTATCAATACCGCGCGGGAAGACGTTGTCCCCTGATCAAGAGCAATAACATATTCACCCATAATGGCTGTTCTCCTTGTTCTTCGGAGGGTTGAGTGCTTGGTGTTGCTTAGCTTTTGAAAGTTTCGGATCCTGCAGCAGCGCCGCCTTCGCCCGCATTCATGCTGCAATCCGCGGCTGCGTTTGCGTTCACCTTTGCATCACGGCCTACGGTTACGCTTGCTCCCGCATTCGAGCCCGGGCCCGCATTATGGCTCGCATCAGTGCATCCACTCGCGCCATAGCCTGCACCTGCACCCGCATCGCAGTTCGCGCCTGCGTCCACCTCTTCTTTTGCCGGCGAGTTCGCTTCATCGCTTTCGACGACAATGGGCCGCGCAACCTCGCGTGTACGCACCACGGCGTTCATAACCACGCACTCGGTAAACCATTGCTCAACATCGGTGAACACATCAACGCGGCGTGGCTCATTCAGAATCTCATGGCGCATGTTCGGATAGATGATTTCGCGAACATCTTCAACGCCCTGGCTGCGATACAGATCAGCTGCCTCACGGACACCTTCGCCGCACGCGCCCACAGGGTCTTCCGCGCCAGCCACAAACAGCAGGGGCAAATTTTTCGGCACTGCCGCCGCGCTCTTTTTCGTTACCACTTCTGCGGTAAGGTCGGTGAGCGTTGCATAGGCGCCGGCCGAAAAGGCCTGGCCGGAAAGCGGGTCGGCCAAATAAGCATCCACAACAGCAGGGTCAGTGGAAATCCAGTCGGAATCGGTGCGCGCATCTTCGATAGCGGAAGAGAACGCGCCGATTGTCAACGAATCAAGCAGGCGAGAACGATACGTTTCCCCACGCAAGGCGCCAATCACACGCGAAAGCGTACGACCAAGCAGGGAAAGCGCACGAGGCTGATTGCCCGTTCCGCACAGCACGGCGCCTGTAAGGCCCTTCGGATTACGGGCAATACAGGCACGCACCACGAAGCTTCCCATGGAATGGCCGAACAGGAACAGTGGGAGATCACCCGTTTCGCGGCTTGCCTTAAATGCGGCTTCACGTGCACGCAGCACATCGGCAACCAGGATGTCTTTTCCTCCTTGGAGAGGCATGCATCCCAGTTCATCGGCAGAAGAGACGCTTTTTCCGTGACCGATATGGTCGTGCCCAAACACAACATAACCCAGACCAGCCAAAAAACGGGCAAACGAATCATAGCGCTCGATGTGCTCCGCCATGCCATGGACCAATTGAACTACGCCGCGGCGACTGTATACCGGGTCGGGCAGCCACACCATAACGCGCAACCACGACCTGCCGTCGGCGGAAAGCGTGGAGGTTTCTTGCGCAAGGGGATAGGTATTACGAGCCATAGCCGTGCCCCCTTTTAGGAAAGCGCGCGAATATCGGCGACGGTGATTGCCCCCTCGCGCACCAACACAGGATGATCGCCCAAGGCGCAGTTAACGATAGTGGAAGCGATGCCGCTTTTCGGCTCTTCGTCGGAAAGCGCTGCACCCGCTGCTGCGAATATTGCTGGATCGATTTCGTTGAAGGCTATGGTGTTCTTCTGCCCCGAAATGTTTGCCGAGGTAGTGGCCAAAGGACAGCCTAATTCCCTGATAAGAGCACGGGCTGTTTCATTTGCGGGCATGCGCAAACCTATGGTGCCTTCCTCCGAGCAGAAAGCAGCAGGCACTTCGTCGCTTACCTTCACAATGATGGTAAGCGGACCAGGCCAAAACGTACGTGCCAGGGCAAAAGCAAAATCGGGAACCATCTTGCCGTAGCGTTCGAGATCTTCGATACCACCCACCAACCAGGCGATAGGCTTTTTCTTTTCGCGATGCTTGATGGCATAAAGGATATCGGGGCTCGGCGCATGCAGCACCGAAACACCCAACCCGAATAGGGTATCGGTAGGGAAAACGATGGGCTGGCCGCTCTTTAGCGCTTCCAGGGCCTCTTCGTGTGTGTGCTCTCCGTGGGGCATTTTCATCAAAGCTTTCATGATTATGGAACGTTTCGCCATGCGGTTTCGCGCGTGGCACTAAGCCTTGTTTCAGGACTTCAATAATACCGCGCCCACAGCGCGGGGCACAGCATTACCCGCGGATAATGGTTCGCTTTCAGCGAATTGTTACCTTGTTTTTCGGTGGCGGTTAAAGGGAAAGGAGAGGCTGCGCTCTTCACGCCCCCCAGGCCCAGACGCCGCATTCCTGCGCCGGCAAAGGGGAAGAGCCTGAGCCGCAAGCAGAGTGCTCGCAGATTTTCCAGCCAGGAAATGAGACGGATCCGATTGGCGCGCAAGCCGAAAACCCACTCGCAACGACCGCCGCCCCAAGCCCGACGTCCCTTGTTGGCCTCTGGGCTTAAACGGCACATGAAAAATAATGCCACCAGGAGCACATGCTCCCAGTGGCATTGAACTGGGATTAAACGTAACGCTCTGCAATCCTGCTGGCTATCCTCAAGCCATCACAGGCGGCAGACATGATGCCGCCCGCAAAGCCAGGACCTTCCCCGCAGGGGTACACGCCGTTGCCAGGAAGCTCTTCAAGATCGGCGCCTTCCTTGGCAAAACGCGCCTGCATATCACGGCCACGACAAATGCGAACCGGCGAAGAAGACCGCGTTTCCGGTGCCGTCATCAGGGCATTCGGATCGTCAAAGCCCTTCAGCTTTCGTCCCAGCAGAGGCAACGCCTGCGCTAGCGATTCGGACACGAAAGAAGGGAAGCACTCAGCAATGGGCGCTTCGATCACGCCGCGGGCATACGTTGGCGCAGGCTTTGCGCCCTTCACTGGAGCAGAGCCGCCCAAAAAACTCCCCACGCGCTGGCTTGGCGCTTCGTAGGGCTTCCCACCGTGTTCTGTCGAAGCGCGAAACGCCGCCTGCTCTATTTCACGCTGGAGCTGAACGCCCGCCAGCACATCGCTGCTCCCGAAATCGGTAGGATCGACGTTCACCAGCACTGCCGAATTGGCGTTCTTTCCCGCGCGGGCATAACGGCTCATGCCGTTGGTGACGATGCCTCCCTCTTCGCTGGCGGCGGCCACCACTTCCCCACCAGGGCACATGCAGAACGTGTACACGCTGCGGCCCGTAGGCAAATGCACCGCTAGTTTGTATTCGGCAGCGCCCAAGGCAGGGTGTTTCGACGCCTTCCCCCATTGAGCCTGATTAATGGCCTGTTGCGAATGCTCAATGCGAACACCCACCGAAAAGGGCTTCTGTTCCATGGCGAAGCCCTGGTTGCGGCACAGCTCGAACGCATCACGCGCCGAATGGCCGCAAGCCAACACCAGTTCGTTGGCAGCAAGTTCTTCGTAAGCGCCCGTTTCCACGTTTTCCAACTGCACCGCAGCAAGCTTGCCTTCCGCAAAGCTCCACCCAGAAAGGCGCGTGCCGAAGCGTACTTCACCGCCACGCTCGATTACTTCGTTGCGCATAGCGCTCACGATACCGGGCAAGTTATCGCTACCCAGGTGCGGATGGGCATCGATCAAGATGCTTTCGGGCGCGCCAGCATCAACGAACCAATGCAGCACGTGCTTTGCAAAAGGATTCTTGATATTGGTAGTGAGCTTGCCGTCTGAAAACGTACCCGCTCCGCCTTCGCCGAATTGAATGTTGGAGTTGGGGTTTAAAGCGCCCGTTGCGTGGAATGCCGCAATGTCTTCAGCGCGCCGTTCCACGTCGAAGCCGCGCTCCACCACCAAGGGGCGAAGCCCACAGCGTGCCAGGTACAGCGCGGCGAAAAGCCCCGCGGGACCCAAACCCACTACCACAACTCTGCCGCCCTGATCGCGGTTGGAATGGGAGCAGTCAGGGCACAAAAGGGGTTCATATTCTTTTGCCATGCGAACATTCAGGCCTTTTGGCGCCCTTTTAAGCAGGCGTTGTTCCTGAGCTTGCGGCAATTCGACGCGAAACGAAGTGGTGAAATGAACGTTGTTCCTTTTGCGCGCATCCACGCTTTTGCGCGTCAGAACAGCGCTGCAGATATCGCACCCGGAAACGCCCAAGGCGCGCGCAACTTCGTTCGTTCGCATTTCGGCATTTTCCGGCAACGCCGCATCCAGCGAAAGGCGAATGCCCGAAACCTCTAGCATGATTACTCCTTCTTTATCTTTTGTGCGATATCCCTTCCTGCAAGGATGCCGCATACCCAAGCCCAATGCAGGTTATATCCGCCGCACGGGCCGTCAACGTCAAGCGCTTCGCCCAATACGTACAAGCCCGGCTGAGCTTTCAGCTCCAACGATTCCGGGCGGACGGATTCGGGGGCTATGCCACCGCGATGAACCTGGCACTGCGCTTCATCGGCGATACCTTGAACCGTTAGGGGGAACGCCTTCATGATGCGCGCTATATGACAGCACGGCTCCTGCTGCAGCAGTTCATCAGGCCGTATGCCAGATGCCGCCAACAGAGCAGCGCCCAACTCGGGCAGAACGAACCCTCGGAACAACGTGTGCGCTGGCTGGCCATGAAGGCGCTCGATACGCGCATGGATTGCGTTTTCGGCTTCGCGGGGTTCCATAGCGGGAAGGAAATCGACTAGAAGCATTTCGCCTGGGTTCGCATAGCGAGAAGCGTTGAACACTACAATGCCCGAGATGCCATAGCTGCGGAACAGCACTTCCCCCTCTTCGGAAAAACCGCTGCTTGGAAGCGAGACACAAACCTGAGAGCGTATACCATCCAGCTCTTCGCCCGATACGTTTTCGGGAAATGTCGTAGCGAGCGGACCGAGCGTTGGGCGCCACGGCGCAACAGGAAGTGTTGGGATAACGCCGGTAAGCAGAGATTCCGCGCCGCCGCCACCTGCGGCAACAACCACGCGACCCACGTGAACCGTTGCCTGTTGCAGCGTCCCGCTAGATTTGCTTACAGCCGCACGTCCGTTGCTTGCAACGGGATGCGACTCTTCGAGAAGAACATCAAATCCATCACGCCCGCGTTGAATTTCGAGCGCCTTTACGCAAGGGTGGATATCGATGACATGCGCCGGCAGTGCCGCCATAAGCACTTCCAGCACCGACGAGGCTTTGTTCGAAAAGGGATACAGCAGCCCGCCGCTTTCGGGGGCTTCTCCCCATACGAGGCCCAGTTCTTCAAACCAATTGGTAATGGGATGGACAGGGTCACCGCCAAGAAAGCCAAGGGCCTGGGACACGAATGCGCTATTCCAATAGCGGCTAACATCTAGCTGCGAATTCGAGAAGTTGCAGCGACCATTACCGCTGCGCAGGACGGGAGCGCCGATTCGTTTCCCCTGCTCAACCAGAAGGATGCTCGGCAGTGCCGTTCCCGCCGTGCGGGCTTCCCAGAGGCACGAAACCGCGCAAGCGAGGCCAGAGGCTCCGCCGCCCACGATAACAACATCGTACGATTCTTTGAAAGCAAACGGCTTACGCTGCTCGGCAGCCTGCCGTTTGCGCTGTGTGTTCTTCTTTTTGCTCATGCATCACATAATACGTGAGCGCATGGCAATTAATCGCTTGAAGAGCGCGGTGCCATGAAAGTCCAAAAGAAGCCTTGCCACCGATTCACACCTATGCAGTGGTGGTCGGGCTGCCGGCATCGGCTCTTCAGCGGCGGTTGCGCTGCCGGCGCCTCCTCCGCTGCGGCGGCAGCCGCGTTGCCAGCATCCCCCCTGCTGCGGCGGTTGCGCTGCCGGCGTCTCCGCTGCGGCGGCGGCAGCCGCGTTGCCGGCACCTCCTCTACCGCAGCAGCCGCGTTGCCGGCATCCGATACATATTGAATAATGCGCCTGCCCCTCATTTTCCCTTGCACAAAAAAAGCTGACCCCGGGAATTAACCCCAGGGTCAGCTTTGTCTGACTCCTTGGTTGCGTGCAGCCCGTCCAAGTTCTGAGCTATTTTTGCGCCAGCGTTTTAGCCAAAGTGCCACCTGCTTTTGGGCTTGCTTGAATTACTCAGCAACGATTCTGCCCGCCCAAGCTAGCAGGTGCAACGTTGTAGAATTTGCCTTCAGTCTGTTCGCCTCGTTACAAGAAGGCTTACCTTGGCAGCGCTTACTGGACGTCCGTCTTCCACAGGCCGTGCAAATTGCAGTACTCGTATACGGCAACGGGCTCTTCACCAGGAACGACCGCAAAATCAGCCTTGGGCTCTTCGCCAGGCTGAAGATGCTTCACCTGGAAGCCCTTCGAGGTTTCCAGCACGATCATGGTGATGAAATGAGCTTCCATCATGGGGTGCAGAACGCTGCCAACCTCTACATGGATGGTTTCACCAATCGTAACTACCGGCACATGCTTTTCAGCGGCACCGTCGGTTTCGCCCGCATGGAGCAACGTCATTTCTTCGCCGCAGCAAGAAAGCGGAGCACCCTGGTCGAACAGCTTAACGGCAACGTTTCCGCAGTGAGCGCATTTGTAGAATTCGAGTTTCATGATATTCCCCCTTCATTTGGGACGCTGCCGATACATGGGCTCTTCGGCAGCGAGTTAACTTCTATGTCTTTATTATGCTACTTCTGAAGTAGCATTTCTAGATAAGAATCGGCGAACGGTAATCAGGCGGTCAAAACCTCTTTCCCATCAGGTATTTCGTTGAGATATAAAAGCGGGTTCTGGGTTGCTTCCCTTTCTTGAGCTGAGATACACGCTCAAGAAAGGGAAGCAACCCAGAAC
>CAKTTY010000006.1 GCA_934617065.1 uncultured Eggerthellaceae bacterium | reverse complement strand
GTTCTGGGTTGCTTCCCTTTCTTGAGCTGAGATACAAGCTCAAGAAAGGGAAGCAACCCAGAACCCGCTTTGAAAGCATGCATGTGCTTGTTATTTCTGGAGGGCAGCGCCCTCCCATCTTTCTGCGGCAGGCAGCGCCCGCGCCCAATCTCCTTATGACAAACAGGGGCCTTCTTGAGGATGCTTGGTCTTCAGCGCATACACCAAAAGTGCTATGCCCGCCACAACAAGCGGCACCGAAAGCACCTGCCCCATAGTGAGCCATCCGCCCCACAAATAGCCAAGCTGAGCATCGGGCTGACGCACGAATTCAATAAGGAAGCGGCAGATGCCATACCCTACCATGAACACGCCGAAATATGTGCCACGCGAAAACGGCGGACGCTTACGCGACATCACGAACAAAATGGCAAACAGCAGCACACCTTCCAGCAAGGCTTCGTACAGCTGGCTGGGATGACGCAGCTCCATACCGGCAGAGCCACCGAACGCTACGCCCCAGGGAAGATCGGTTGGCGCGCCCCACAATTCACCGTTCACGAAGTTTGCGCAACGGCCGAAGAAAAGGCCGATGGGGACACCGATTATTGCCAGATCGACAAGGGAAAGGTAGGGCATGCGCACCATACGCGCCGCCACGATGCCCGCCACGAGCGCACCGATAAAGCCGCCATGGAAGCTCATCCCCCCGCGCGAGAACTCAAGGATGGCCAACGGGTTTGCGGCATACATATCCCAGTTATAGAACAGCACATAGCCCAAGCGACCACCCACAATAACGCCAATCATAGCGCACAGCATAATGGTGCACAGCGAATCGAAATCGAAACGCATCTTCCAACGCTTCCCCACCGCATACATGATGGCGATAACGCACATGAAACCCGCCACATAAGCGAGTCCGTACCAACGAGCCGAAAAGGGGCCGATGGTGAAAGCTATAGGATCAAGGCTCTGGTAAAGGTTGTTCAGCATGTATCCCTTTCGCTGCCCTAACAGGCAACCGTCTTCTACGTTCTAGCGCTACCGCGATCCCACCAGAAAGGCCGATGGAGGCATGCAATCCAAAAGGCCGCAACGCCGTATCTCGTCCGCCCGCTGAACGCGGAATGCTCTTTCGTTTTACTGGCGATTACCCTAGCACACCTTGGCATGCAAGCCACGAGTAGGTTGCCGAAACAGGAAAGCCACCACGCCAACGCCACCTTCGGCATCTTTTGCTACGGCAGTCGACCACAAAAAGAAAGCCGCCCCGGAAGGCGGCTTTTGCATTACTTTTCGGCGTTCGTCGAAGGCGCATTGCTTAGGAAGAACTCGCAGAAACGGCAGATGTCCTTCACGCTTTGCTCCCTGTCGATGTCGCACCTGAACAGCAAATCAAGGTTCGAGGTTACCTTGTGGGTCGGACGTTCGCAGGCTGCAAAATGGCAGTCCGCCGGACACGGCTCACCGGGTACGTTATGAGGGCAGCGCGACTGCATTTCGTCGTCGCAACCGCGAAGTTCCCAGCAATGCATAGCGCGCTCCTTAGGATGCGGGTACTACGCGGGTTACGCCAGGAACGCGATCCTTCAAAACGCGCTCAACGCCATGGGCGAGCGTCATCTGGGACATGGGGCAGCCCTTGCAAGCGCCCTGAAGCTCAACGGTAACTACGCCTTCTTCGTCAACGTCTACCAGCTGAACGTCGCCGCCGTCTGCCTGGAGGGAGGGGCGAATGAGCTCGAGTACTGCAGCTACATCGGACTTCTCTACCATACTTTTCTCCTTACATTTGCCGGGGCCCGCAGCTGCGAGCCCCGTTTCTGCTTTATTCCTGGGTCATTCTATCATGCACAAAGCGGCCGATTCGCTCGAAATCGGCCACGAGCGTTTCCATGCGTGTGGGGTCATGAAGAGCTGCGGCGGGATGATATACCGGCGCCACCAAAAAGCGCCCGGTTTGCCGCACCGTGCCACGCAAATGACTCACCCCCATGTCGGTTTTCAGGATGAACTGCGTGGCAAAATTGCCCATGGTTATGAGCAGCCACGGACTGATTGTCTGCACTTGCGTGCGCAAAAAAGGCGCACACGCCTCGATTTCCGACGCTGAAGGATTGCGATTCGACGGCGGCCGGCATTTCAACACGTTGGCAATGAACACCTCTTCGCGACGAAGATGAGCATGCCACAAAAGCTCATCGAGCAATTTGCCAGCGGCGCCCACAAAGGGACGCCCCTGCAAATCCTCATTTCTTCCAGGCGCTTCGCCGATAAGCATAATGCCCGCACGCGGATCCCCTTCGCCGAACACCGTATTGGTTCGGCCTTCGCACAAGCTGCAGGCACGACACGCCGCCACTTGCTGGGAAAGCTCGTCGAGAGGAACCGCTTCGATCTTCATGGTGCCGCCTAACGGTAATAACGCGGCATACGGTGCGAGAAGCCGATGGTTACCTCGTGCTCGATGGTGGCCGCGCGCTTCGCCATGGTGGTGATGGAGCAGTCTACCGCAGGATGAGGACCAGCGATGATTACTTCGTCGCCGATGTGCGGATCGAGCGTGGGGGCCGAAACGCGCGAGCGGAGATCAACTTCGAACATGCACTGATCCATGCAGATGTTGCCCACCTGATGCACCGCACGATCATTGAAGGCAAAGTCGATCTTGCCCGAAAGCAAACGGATCAGGCCATCAGCGTATCCAATGGGAACTGTGCAGATTTTCACGCTGCCGGGGCTGCGGTAGTTCATGCCATAGCTCACGCCTTCGCTCATGGGCACCGTCATAACGTTGGTGATGCGCGCATGCACGCTCATAGCGGGGCGCAAGTCGATGAGCTTGTGCGTATCGGGCGCAGCCTGATAGCCGTACATGGAAATGCCCAAACGGCACATGTCGAAATGCGTCTTCGGGAAACGATACGTTGCCGCAGAGTTGTCACAATGGACGATGCCAGGATCGAAGCCCGCCGCCTCGATGGAACGCATGGCTTCGACAAAGCGCTTGATCTGGATCTGGAAATCGAGCGTTTCCAAGCTATCCGCCGTAGCGAAATGAGTGAAGCAGCCCTTCAGCTCCAGGGCGCGATGGAAGCTAACCTGATGGAGGAATTCCACCGCACTGTCGTAATGGACACCAATGCGATTCATGCCAGAGTTGATGGCCAGATGATACGGAGCCTTCAAACCCTGAGCATCAGCAGCTTCCGCATAGGCAATAGCGAATTCGGACGTGTATACCGCGGGCATGATGTTGTAGTACAGGAGCAGCGGGATGGCCTGGGCAGGAGGTTCTGCCAGCATCAGGATGGGCTCGCGCAAACCAGCGTTGCGCAACTCGATTCCTTCATTGACCGTAGCAACGCCCAGGTAAGATGCGCCCGCGGCAGTTGCAGCCTTGGCAACCTCAACGGCACCATGGCCATATGCATCGGCCTTAACGACGGCAAGAAGACGACAGCTGCTACCCAGCTGCTTTTTGGTCTGAAGCACGTTGTACTGGATAGCGCTTCGATCAACCTCTACCCACGACCAGCGCCTATCGTATTCAGCGATTGCCTGCACTTCTTCTTTGGAGAGCGTAGGCGTCGGAGTGTCGGCTTCCTTCGGCTCTTTATGTTCGGCGCGAAGGAGAGCATCAAGCGGATTGGTATTCTGCTCTTTGGCTTTGTTCGCAAAGCCAGTAAAGCCATTAGGTAGGTCTTGCACGAAGAGCCCTTCTTTCGTTGTATAGGATAAAGAAGAGTATACCTCGCTACGCAAGGGGCTTGCAGCAATCGCGCTATATAGACCCTATCGGTGCCATCCTGGCGCAGACCGACCGGGGCGGCGGGGCGGGATCGCTCAGCCGCACAGCAATACTGCCCTTCGTTCTGCACCGCTGCCGCAAGAGGGCTTCGCATGATCTCCGCAAGATACGACCCATTGCGCCAACCCTCCCACCACGACACCTGCCCGCTGCGGCACACTCCCGTTGCGGCACTGCCAGCTGCAGAAATCGCCCCGCTGAGGCAGCCCCTCATTGCAGCACCGCCAGCTGCGGCACCTCCTTCGCCGCGGCACTGCCAGCTGCGGCAAGCTTCCTGTTTCAGCACCGCCGGCTGCTGCAACCGCCCTGTTGCAGCGATCCGCTCGTTTTGAAAACAAAAATCTCGCCCTTTCTGCAACTTTTTTTCGATTGGCAATCCTCGCCCACCCGCAAAAGACGGAAAAAAGCCTCCCAACAGTTAATTTGCTGCACTTTTGAGCCAATATCAGTATTTAAAGAAATCGCAGCAGCCCCTAATCGCAAAAAAGTTGCAGAAAGGGCGAGATTTTTGTTTTTACGCTTCCGAAACGGCACTATTGGATTCAGCGCCATGAAACAACGTGAACAGCTGGCACGCAAAGGCAACGCTGGCGATTGATTTCGATATCCTTCACACCGCTTTCTCATGAAATTAAGAAACGTCTGTCATATTTCCCAACATGGCAATTTTCATCGGACATAAAACCGCCCTGACATATTGGCGAACCCATGATAGAAATTGGGCGCAACCCATTTCACAGGCAGCGCCACAAGAAAACAACTCCCCTTATTACTCCCAAATGGATACTGGCATCCTCTGGAAATTCGGCATCGACGAAAAGCCTGTGTCGATTTTGGTTTCTTGCAAAGCAAACATGAGAAAGTCGCAAAACCTCTCTCCTCGCATTTGGTCGGGGAAACATCCCTCCCGTTCGTTCTACAAGATCGCGCAGGACTTATACGTAAGCACGCCAGAAGCAACGTTTCTGCAGCTCGGAAAAGAACTAAGCTTGGTACAGCTCATCACTGTCGGATATGAGCTTTGCGGTTCTTACGGACTTAGCGCTCAATCCAGCAGCGGCTTTCTCCGAAGAGATCCGCGCAGCAACCCCCAGCTCATCGAACGTTATCTCGAGAAATGCGAAGGAATTCACGGGGTCAAGGCGGCGAAACGAGCATCGAGTTACCTTGTAAAAGGATCCGCCTCTCCAATGGAAAGCTTGCTTTCGATGCTTCTTTGCCTTCCTCCTTCGTTGGGCGGGTTTGGCTTGCCCCGCCCGGAGCTTAACTACCCTATTGAGACCAACGAGGGAAGCATCGCGATACGTCGATATGATTTATGCTGGCCCGACCAGCAGTTCGCACTCGAATACGACAGCGACACCTTCCATTCGGACACAAGCAAGCTTCACCTTGATTCAAGCAGAAGATCAACCCTGGAAAAGGCAGGGATTCATGTTGTCTCCGTCACGAAAAACCAGGTTTTCAGCAGGGGCCAACTATTTAACCTTGCAACAATAGCATCGAAAAGACTGGGGAAACGCCTTTCCCCCACACCCTTCAACTTCGCCCAGAAACAAGACGAAATCTATCATGCCACTTTTGAATAACCGCTGATCATTGATTTGATAAAGGTTTTTGGCACCAATCAATCCAACAATAATGCGCCATGTCGAAATCGTTGGGTGGTAGAGTTTTTCAGAGCACGTCATCCTGGAATACGAAGGCAAGCTCAGGCTTGCGTATGCGAGCAAGGAGCAATAAGTGGATGCCACAGAAATGGAACTAGCCGGACAGATAAAGAAGCACCGCCAAGCACTGGGCATTTCCCAAGAAGCGCTGGCGGAAAAAATCTACGTTTCCCGCCAGACCATTTCGAATTGGGAAACAGCACGCACGTACCCCGATGTTCAGAGTCTGCTTTTGCTCAGTGTTGCCTTCGATATCTCTATCGACGAACTGATAAAAGGAGACGTGGAAACCATGGAAGAATCCGTCCGCAAAGCAGACCACAGCCTTATTTGGATGTATGTCGCCGAAATGATGCTAACCGTTATTGCGATAGTCGCCTTGTTCTTTGCGCTTGACAGCTTTATTGAGAAAAACACCGCATCGGGCTTTGCCTGCCTGCTCGTTTTCTTGGCAACTTTCGCCACTGCTCTTGGGCTTAGCTTTGCCGTAAACAAGACAAAAGTCCGAAATAATATCCTTACCTACCAGGAAATCCTGGCGTTCTGCGCAGGCGAAGAGCCCAACCGCACCTCGCGATACAATGCCTTCGTACGCAAACATAAATCCGCGCACGATATGCTTTTGGTGACGCTCAGCGCAATCTTTGGCGCCGCGTTCGTCGTTGTTCTTCGCTTCATATTTTAAGAAACGTTGCGTCACTTAAATAACTCGTTGCGATACCATAGTGAAAAAGAAAAAACTCCGTTCTGAGGAGCCGCTATGACCAAAGCAAACCCGCAAGCACCAACCAACGGCAACATTCGTGTGCCGTTTGACCAGCGTGATGGCGCAACTTCCGATGTGTTCTTCACGCGCGATCTTTCACCTGAAGGCCTGCGCCGTGCGGTTGCCAAAGTTGCTCCGCGGCTTAGCGGCAAGATTGCTATCAAGTTGCACACTGGCGAAAAAGACGGCCCCAACATCATCCCTTTCGACTGGGTCAAGGAGCTTGTTCAGCAAGACCTACCCGATGCCACCATCGTCGAAACCAACACCTATTACGAAGGCGACCGCTACACCACCGAACAGCATCGCGAAACCATCGCCCACAACGGCTGGACGTTCTGCCCGGTAGACATCATGGACGAAGAAGGTGTTGCTACCCTGCCCGTTGCCGGCGGCAAGTGGTTCGATGAAATGCACGTGGGCACCCATATGCTGAACTACGACTCGATGCTCACGCTTACCCACTTCAAGGGCCACACCATGGGCGGCTTCGGCGGATCAAACAAGAACCTGGGCATTGGCTGCGCCGACGGCCGCATCGGCAAAGGAGAAATCCACACCGTGCCTGGCTCTGACAATCTGTGGTCCATTGCCGAAGAAGAGCTGATGGAACGCATAACCGAATCTACCAAGGCAACCATCGACTTCTTCGGGGACAACATTGTGTACGTCAATGTTATGCGCAATATGTCGGTGTCCTGCGACTGCGAAGGCACGGGTGCTATGCCGGTTGTCACACCGAATGTGGGAATTTTGGCATCGACCGACATCTGCGCCATCGACTCTGCCTGCGTCGATCTGGTATACGCCATGACCGAAGCGGAACTCTGCAACAACCACGATCTTGTCGAACGAATCGAAACGCGCCATGGCCTACGTCAGCTCTCGTATATGCACGAGCTGGGCATGGGCAACTGGAAGTATCGTCTGCTCGACCTGGACAACGACGAAACAGAAATCACCCAAGCTGAAGCTGTTGCGCACGTAACGCCTTTCGAAGGGTAAGCAGCCCCAGAAGCGCATGCCTTCGCCCAGGCCCTTGAGGCGCCGGCGCCCCGGGCAACTCGCTTCAGCAGGCACGTCCTCGACGGCTGCACCCGACGTGTCTGCAAGCGCTCCCTTACAAGCCGCCTCGACAGAGTGTGGCTTTTGCACCTTGTCCCAGCAAGCTTTTTAGCCCTGGGACGAGAGCCCCCAGCAAACTATTTTTGAGTCTGGGAGAAGGGCACAATATGGGATGAGTCCATTAAAGGACAAAACACAAGAAGGGCCCGCAAGCTTTGCGCCTGCGGGCCCTTCGGGATAATCAATCCGATGTTCTAGCGATTGATGTTGTAGAACGCCTTCATGCCAGCGTACTGACCGGAATCGCCCAACTGCTCTTCAATGCGAAGGAGCTGATTGTACTTAGCAACACGGTCGGAGCGGCAAGGAGCGCCGGTCTTGATCTGGCCAGCGTTGGTTGCAACCGCGAGGTCGGCGATGGTAACGTCTTCGGTTTCGCCGGAACGGTGGGACATGATGCAAGCATAACCTGCCTGCTTTGCCATCTGAACAGCCTCGAGAGCTTCGGTGAGGGAACCGATCTGGTTAACCTTTACCAGGATTGCGTTAGCGCAACCAAGCTCGATGCCCTTGGCAAGGCGCTTGGGGTTGGTTACGAACAGGTCGTCGCCAACCAACTGGACCTTGTCGCCGATGCGATCGGTGAGGGCCTTCCAGCCATCCCAGTCTTCCTCGGCCATGCCGTCTTCAATGGAGATGATGGGGTACTTCTGAACCAAAGCCTCCCAGTAGTCAACCATTTCAGCGCTGGTGAGTTCGCGGCCTTCGCCAGCCAAAACGTACTTGCCAGTTTCAGCGTTGTAGAACTCGGTAGAAGCCGGGTCCATAGCGAACATGATGTCAGAACCGGGCTTGTAACCAGCCTTTTCACATGCCTCAACGATGTACTTGAGGGGCTCTTCGTTGGTGGTGAAGTTAGGAGCGAAGCCGCCTTCGTCGCCAACGCCGCCACCAAGGCCAGCCTCGTGCAGAACCTTCTTCAGAGTGTGGTAGATCTCCGCACACCAACGCAGCGCCTCAGCGAAAGAGGTTGCGCCAACAGGCATGATCATGAATTCCTGGAAGTCCACGTTGTTGTCTGCATGCTCGCCGCCGTTCAAGATGTTCATCATAGGCGTGGGCAACATGTTGGCGTTTGCGCCGCCAACATACTTGTAAAGAGGAAGCTCTGCAGATTCTGCAGCGGCCTTGGCAACAGCCAAAGAAGCACCAAGAATGGCGTTTGCGCCGAAGTTGCCCTTGTTTTCGGTGCCGTCAAGCTCAAGCATGATCGCATCGATACCGCGCTGATCGTCGGCTTCCATGCCGATAAGAGCATCGGCAATCTCTTCGTTAACGTGAGCAACAGCCTTCAGCGTGCCCTTGCCCAAATAACGCTCGGAATCGCCATCGCGAAGCTCCACTGCTTCAAAAGCACCGGTGGATGCACCGGAAGGAACAGCAGCACGACCTGTTGCATAATCGTCGAGAACAACCTCTACCTCTACCGTGGGGTTGCCGCGGGAGTCAAGGATCTCACGACCGAACACATCGATGATGGTACCCATGTAATTTCCTCCTTGGAAACGTTTTGTTCAAACACTCGAATGATACCATGCGCCCCGCATTCAACCCGCCCCGCGCAGGCAAGCGCAACGTTTACAGCTAAAGAATGCACGCTACCACCACCAACAGAGCCGAACATGCCAAAAAAACAACCGCTTGCCGCGGGCATACATGGGGCTCCTCAAGGCTGGTTCGCTGGGTGCAGCCGTAGCAACGCGCCACCATGGAAACGCTTAAGGTGTCGGCACGGCGAAACAAGCGCACTACCAAGGGGATGAATACCGTACGATAAGCGAACAGGCGCTGCCAGATGCTGCCGCTTTCCAGCCGTGCGCCGCGCGCCGTTTGGGCGCTGCGGACCAATGCCAATTCCTCTGCAGTGAGGGGAATAAACCGAACCGCAAGGGAGAGCATGGTGGCCACATCGTCAACCGGAACGCGAAAGGCGCGCAAAGGCCGCATTAGCGACGCAAAAGCGCCCGTCAGCGCTTCGGCGGAAGTGGTAAACGAAACAGCGAAGCTCGCCCATAAGATAAGAAGGACGCGAACCGCGTAGAACAAGGCAAACATGCATCCTTGCGGCACGAACCCAAACGTACCAGCCAGCACAACGGGCTGCCACCCTTCGGCAAAGCCAGCAGAAACGCCGCTAAGCCCCGATTCGGCAAGGCTTCCGACATCGAAGGCGAATGCATTGCACACCCAAATAAAAGCAAGCAACACCACCAAGGGGAGCGACAATGCGCCCAGTCGCGCCAGCGGCATACGACCCGCCGCAACCACCGCGGCAACCGCCAGCGAATAGATGCCAAGGCCCCGCCAGGTATCGACGAAGAACACTCCTACCGAAAACAGCAATAACAGCACAAGTTTCACGCGCGCATCGGCACGATGAATGGGGGTATCTCCCTGAATATATATGCGTAATGAAGCCGCCATGATGCAAGTATGCCATGCGGCGCTAACGGCAAACGCGCACAACGGGTTATCGCCGAAAAGAAACTATCGTGCGCCTGCGGAGGTAGCGCAAAACTGTTTGCGCACTTTGAAAGCTGAACACGCCCAGAAAAGAAAGGACATGGCGCGTGCCGCCAGCATGATTTGAGTGTCGAATCCAATCATGCTAGGAAGCAGGCCATGTCCAGCCAAGCCAATGACTTATAAGAAAGAGAGTGTTAAATTTCCCGGTTCCTTCTCTTCAATGCAACCAAAACAACCCCTGCACATACACTCAGTAATAGGGCGGTGAATGCATAAGGAACCAAACTATCACCTGTCGCTGCAGAAACAGAGGTGTCGTTCGTATTGCCTGCTTTCGTTTGGTCTAATTCTGCACCCGAGTTATCTGGGCTGTTAGGACTAGTTGGGCTTGATGGATTATCGGGAACAATTGGCTCAACAGGAGTGTCGTCTTCCTTTACAGTAACATCAATATTCAAGCGCTCAGAATAGCCGTCAAATGACATTCCTTCCTTGTAGGCGCATATACGGTATTTCGTGTTTTCCGTTACCGTTATTGGCCCCGTATATTCCATACGGGTACCCCCTTCTTCAGGGGTCTTACAAGGACAGGTGTTATCGGTGGTGTAATAGATAGTTGCTCCCTGCGTTGCGCAACTCAAATCAAGAATTGCACCCTTCGGCACCGTTATGCTGTTTTCCTTAGGCGAAGTAGCATCAAACACCACGTCGCCAATCCTCGCTACGGGACGAGAAGGCTGGGCAGCATCATTGGTGATACGAACCATAATTGTTTTTGCAAGACCCGTACCTTCAGCTTCAAGGGTAAGTTTAGTTAGACCTACAAGACCTCCTTTAAGAGCAAATTGCGCCTTACCTTCTGAATCGGTTACCGCTTCCGCATAAGAATCGCCCTCAATAGTTGCGATGCTCGATGATTCTAATTTTGCGATAACTTTTTGACCAGAAACGACGCTGCCGTCACCATAACGAACATACGCAATAACTTGCACCGATTCGCCGTTTTGCAGAACAACAGCATTTTCATAATTTGCTACCAATTTACTTGGATACTTTTCAACCGTAAGGGACTTTTTCCAATTACCATTGCTTAACTGTGCTCCAACATAATTCTGAGCACCCTTTATGCCAAGATCAATCTGCGAGCCTTGTGATAATTCCTGCTTAGGATACACACGTAACGTCTTAGAAAGCATACCGTAGCCATCAGACTCCGATGCCTCTTGAGGATCAACCCACTCTATATGGTCAACATCCAACCCACTGACATCCAAATCATCCTTAGCTTTCATATATTGGCTAAATTCAAGCTCGATACAGTCTGGATTAGCTTTTGAGAGAACCACTTCAGGAGCAACTTTTGACTTCAAACTAATCTTGTGCCCCGTTTGGATAGGCAAAACAGGTAACCAGTCAGTAGAAGCCTCTTCGTACCCTTCCTTTGTCACCTTGACTTTATATTCTCCGGTGGGTACATCCCAAGCAAAGGCACCATCGCCACTCGTAATCTGGGGATTGATCTGCTCATACGCTTCCGCATCCCAGACCTCTTCTCCAAGACCAAGCATTCCTTTGATGTATACCTGAGCAGTAGCGCCTTCTACTACATTGTTTTCTAAGCCCTCATACACAATACCTGATGGGTCGAGGATAGATTTTGCATCAACCGAGCGCTCCCCATACGAACCCAAATTAGAGCCGCCGCCATTCGTGGCTCCGTTGTTTTTCGATTCGTCTTTATCCTTCTTTTTCTTTGTACCCTTACATACGCTTTCTCGATACTTCGTTGCCTTATCATAGGCGTTTTTACGAATATCAAGTGTGGTCGAGCGTGCCACATGAATAGCTGTTGAACCCGCATCATAACCAAGTGAAACGCCCGTAACAGCTTTGTCATAGGTGCCAAATGAAGTGAAAGCGCCCACTACGGTAAGCACCGTAGTTGTTGTTGCGACTCCCACATCCCAACGATTGTGATTGCGTTCTTTCTTTAGCACTTCCTGATATTTTTGAGCCGCTTTCTTTTCGGCACGTAAAGCAGTGAGGCAATTAGAACAATCACTATCACAGGGATTTTTCGCTTCATAATACGCAATCCATTTGTCAATAATTTCAATGTCGTTTTCAAGCATGCTATAGGCATCTTCAGACTTGATATACGAATCAGTTGCGCGAGTCATTCCTACGGCAGCGCCCCCAATGCCCAAACCCTTCATGGCATAACTCGCTGCTTTGCACTTTGCCACACCCACATTTATTTCATTCTTGCAGGCATCGTTTAAATGAGCTTTCATCCAACTGCGACCCAAAATAAGCTGCTGTCTTACAGGAAGAAGGCTTAGCTGACGCATAACAACATTCATTTCATACGCATCAGCACCATGCTGAAGATAACTTCCGAGTGCATCTGTTAACAAACCCGCCGAATCAAGACCAGCCGACCACGCAGCATCAGTCCAAGCGCCTTTCTTGAAGTCGCTACCATCATACGTAGATTTGTAAGTAATATCTCGAGAAGACCCATCGCTTTTTGAGCCCGAAACAACCGATGTTGAACCCGAATATAAACCGTCTGCTTTTTCTGAAGGTGAAACATAGGTAGTACCCGTTAAACCGTTTATCGTTTGACTGACAACGCTTTCCCCTGAAGCGTTTTTACCATCAGAGATCGATACCGTCCCCTGTGCCTGCTCCTTTAGTGCAGCATTGCCTACCCCTGTAAGCGATTTATAGTAGGAAAGATCGTGGTCAAGCCCTGCGCTTTTAGCAATTTCCTTGCGGACCATATTGGCAGCTGACGTTGCCTTTTTCGATCGTGCTATTGTGCCAGAAATCCTATCATTAACCACCTTCACGCTCTCTTTAGCTTTTGCCTTATCGGCCTCTGACAAATCAGGCGCTAAGCTGTCTATTTCATCATCAGTGGGCGGTATCCAACTCTCAAGCTCGTCATCGTTAAAAAAGTCAGCATCATCAGAGAACAACCATGCCTCAAAGTAGTTTAGGTTATCGAGTCCATCGGCACTTTCGAATCGGTTATCCTCAAAATAAGAGGTAGGGTCTGACAGCTCTTCCTTGTAGCTTTCCAGCTCTTTAATTACCTCATTAGCTTCAGCTTTATCTTCGGTTGTCGCATCGGGATCGTCTAAGATAGCTTGCATATTCCCAATCAAACCATCCAGACCATCCTCTCCCTCTTTTAATATCGTCTTAGTGTCATCACTGACGGTATAGTCTGCAATGATCGGACGCATAGCACTGAGCTGTGCATTGAGTTCATCTTCCGTACGCTTTTTTGCTTGTTTGGCAAGGTTTTCCTCATCCAAATTTGCTTTATAGGCAAGATCGAACATGTCAAAGCGGTAACTCTTAGGAATAAATAGATCTTCCTGTGCAAGAAGTTCATCCTTTGAGAATGCGCCAACTTTATCGCCTTCCCTGTTCAGTAAATCAAGATACGGCTCATCCACATATTCACCCGCATAGCGTGTTAGCCCGTTTTCGCTTGACACCTTAGATAACGTTATTGGTACCGTGAAATCACCTTCACAGTCTACATACATAAGCAACGTATCATCCGCGTTGGTTTCTTGCCCATTGCCTTTTACGGTGATATCAAAACTCCAGCATGCATTTTCCTTCCTGCGCAGCTGATAGGTAATAGTGATATGCTCATCCGTTTCTTTACCATCAGAAATAACCTGTTGCGTCACTCCATGGTTCGTTATATTGAACTGCCACAATTGAGCAGAGTCTCTCCATGTTCCATAAGCAAAGGTATTGGAAGTTGTTCCTTTTTTAGTGATTTCTGCCTCAACTTTTATTTGATCGTTCGTCAAATACGAAGAGGAGAGTTCGGCGGGAACAGAGAACGTGATTGGGCAACGGCCTAATTCGTTCGTTGTTCCCCCACCAAGCTGAACATCTCCGATCTTTACCGCAACATCAGAACCAGGTTCCGCATAAACCGTAGCCGTATTGCCTTCGCTTGCAAGGTAGTCGCACCCCAATTCCATGGTTGCATCAGACGCAACAAAAGAAATATTGGCAGCAGGTGCTGTTTTCCCTCCCACAGTTAGATACACGGGTAAGGAATAAGGCTGCGCTTTCGCAGGCTTGAGGCTTATATAAAGAGTCCCCTGTTTTGACGTATCAGGCAGCGAAAACTCGACGGTATCATCGGTGACAGAAGCATATTTTCCTGCCACGTAATTTCCGTCAGCTTCTTTTGCTCCTGCCACTAAATCAGTGTAGGAATTTCTGGGTAGTTCAAGTTTTATCGTAGCTGCTTGTTCGCGCGTAAACGAGTAGTCAATCGCCATGATGGCTTCAACGCCAACAGCGACCTGCGATGGTTTAACATTCCCTGTAAGTGATGAAACATTCATGCCTTGAAGAATGCTCGACGGATCGAAGTCCGGCACATCAAGCGTTATTGTTTGCTGGGCACCATCTTCAACATGAAATGCCTGCTTAGCATAAGGCACTCCCATCCTGTTGAGGCCCGCAATGGTTCGAACATTAAAGTCAACAACATCGCCCAAAAACGCAACTGCCGTATAATCCCCCGGAGCAAGCTGATTGGTTGAATAAATCCATGAGGGATCGTTTTGGCTATCAGGCCAAACAATATCGGTGTAATTGTCTTCGATACACGTGGAGCTGTCACTCGTTCCATTAAAAACCAGCACGCGACTACGCGTTCCAGAGCTGTTCACTGCGGTAATTTCAGCCGACCCCCAAGAAGGAAGCGTGACATCAAAAACGCCCGTCTCGGTGTTGAGGAAGGTAGGTTGACTTGCTGATACCTTAAGTTTAGATCCTTCCTTTGGAGAAAGTTGGCAGGTCATTTTTGTAGTCTCGAGATTTGAATGAAGTTCTTTTGCTCGTTCTTCCGAAAGAACTGCTCCCAAACCCGCTAACTGATAGTCTTTTTCGGGTTCAAGAATTTCATCATTAAGTTTTAAAGTAACGTCAAATTGACCTAGCGAGCCAAACGAAACAAAGACGTCATCGCCATTTTCATCTGTCCCTTTTCGATATTTCGCGGTAATGCCCACTGAGCGATCAACAGGCGCTTCATGAAATGCGTCAAGCGCAACCGTGCCAATATCCCAATCGCTCGTCATTTCTTCAGCACTACGAACGAATTCCTTATCATAATACCCTTGAAGCGATACTCGTATTGATGCCTGCGCATTAGCAAGTGCATTAACGCTAAATGATCCATCTTCATTTATTTCAATTTCTTTTGTTGTCCCAGTTTGCGTAAGGAAAGCTTTCGCTCCTGAAGGCAGCGAGCCGGTCACTTTCAGTTCTTCATCGAGCCACAAAAAGGTGTAGCAAGGCTTTTCTTCGCCTGTGTCGCTACTGGTATATGTTTTATCTTCAGCAACATTTTCATACCAATCGGCAAATTGCCTTACCATAGTGGGACTGCCATCTGCCTTCTTTGCATAGGCAATAATCGTTTGCCCATATTCGAAAGGTTTGTAATAGACTTTTCCGTCAACGGCAAAGTCCTTTTTCTCGTCGTAGCGAGGTTCTTCGTAACTTGTGAACTGAATGCTTGGATTAAGAATGGAAAAAGTAGCCGAAGAATCACACGGCGCAAAACCTATAACTTGCACATTTTGAGGTAAGGTCAATTCAGTTAGATAAGGGTTAGCAGCAAACGCTCCATCGCCAATACTTTTTACACTAGCACCAATCTTGACTGATGTTAAAAACGGACAATGCTCAAACGCACCCGACTCAATAGTTTCAACCGTATCCGGAATAACTAAATCAGTAAAATAACTCTTACCAAAATCCTCTTCAGATTGACTTCCATCCGCACCACAACCGTAAAAGGCATCGTGCTTAATTGTCGTCACCGAGGAAGGAAGGGTCTCTGCTACTTCATCGTCAAGGCTAGAGCAATTCCGGAACGCCTCTTGCGGAATGGTAGTAATTTTTGCATCATTCCAATTCACTGTTTTTAGATAGGCACATTCGTCGAAAACAGAATCACCTAAAGTTTCAACGGTAGAAGGAATGCTAATTTCAGTTATATGAGAATACCCAAGGTATCCAATGGATTTGATTTGGTTACCTTCTGCAAAGGTGATTCGCTCAAGTGGGCCTGGACCCGCATTAAGATAATCGCTCGCCGGGCTTGGCAACCAGCTTCCGTTGTTTACCGTACCCACCGAAACCACAGGATTTCCGTCAATTTCTGCAGGTACTTCAAATTCCTTTACTCCATGATCAAAGCAAAGAATAGACACCTCTTTACGAGTTTGTCCATTCTCTTGAGCCACTTCATCGATTTTGAAATACACCTGGGCAGGAATAGTCTCACCAAGCACAGCGCCATAATCATGGAAGTTTTCTTCCCCTGTAGCAGGATCACGCTCGTCGGTCTTTACTCCCGTAACGCCTTTCGTTGTTTTCCAAAGCTGCAGCGTTTCATCATATTCCGCTTCTGTGGCTTCTTTGTTTAAAAGCGAAGAGGAATCCTCTTTCTTCTCTGGAGTCCCTTCAGCATATGCTGCCGAGGGAATCAACCCCACAACCAAAACGATCGCCAAAATAAAACTAAGAAGAGCTTTTTGAGGAGAAGCGCTATGTGCGTGATCCGACATGAAATACCTTTCTTTTTGCATACATGCGGATCTTATTCTGTCCAAAATGCCTTATCTGGCATAGGTTCGTTAATACGAACCGTATTTGAGCTGGGGCTTTACTTTAGAAGAACAAAGAATTATTATGCCAAGCTTCCGTGGAACTGCTCCCTGAACATTTTTTCACAGCCTTTCTTGCTCGTTCTATTTTGCATCAAAGCAGAGAAGGACCGGCAGTGCCGATCCTTCTCTTAGCTTGGAATGTCATAAAGAAACTAGTTTCTTTATGACGGGATGGTTAGCGTTTCAGTTCGATCCCGACGGACGCTATTCTCGCTATAAAAACCAGCGGCTACATCGAATGGGTGCTGTACACCTCTTCGTCTTTCCACAACACCACTTCGCCAGTCTTGCGCGTTTCATTCATATCGATAACGCGCTGATTCGACGAACCCCGGAAACGCAAGGTGATGTCATGCAAGCTGTCGATATAAGGACCATCCACCAGCACGTCAATCAAGCCTAGCAGCTCATCGGTTTCCTCGGTATGACGAGGTGAGGCGGCATCAACCAAGTCTTCGTAGACATCGCCGGTATAGCACCAAATGCTTTTTTCGGGGTGCAGCGCCTTTGCGCGTTTTGCCAGCTCAAGCAATCCGTGCTGGTTTTCCGGCTCCATAGGTTCGCCACCCAAAAACGTCAAGCCGTCAACGAAGAAATCGTCGAGCGTTGCCAGCACCTCATCGGCAATCTCGGTTGTGAATTCCTGCCCATAGGAAAAGCTCCAGGTTTCGGGCTGAAAGCAATTCTCGCAATGATGAGAGCATCCCGATACAAACAGGGTGGTGCGTACCCCTTCCCCATCAGCAATATCGCGATATTTAATGTTGGCGTAGTTCATGAATCATCCCGTCATACATTTCTTTTGCAAGAAATCGCCCAAGGAAGAGTTGGCCCCCAGGGGGGCAGCCCTTCCCGCTCAGGTTGTACAGCACCTCCGTGTGTTGCGCCCCCCCCTGGAGGGGGCGCAACGGTGTTTACAGGTGCAGAACGCGGTCGCGAATTTCTTCGGTGCGACCTTGGTTCCAGAATTGGGTGCCAATGTAGCCGCAGGTACGGCGAGCAACATTGAGCTTTTCCTGGTCGCGGTTGCCGCAATGCGGGCACTCCCAAACCAGTTTTCCATCGTCTTCGACGATCTGAATCTCGCCGTCGAAGCCGCATTCCTGGCAATAGTCGCTCTTGGTGTTCAGCTCTGCGTACATGATGTTGTCGTAGATGTACTGCATCACACGAACAACGGCCTTCAGGTTGTCCTGCATGTCAGGCACTTCCACATATGAGATTGCCCCACCTGGCGAAAGCTGCTGGAATTGGCTTTCGAATTCGAGTTTCTTGAATGCATCGATCTCTTCGGACACATGAACGTGATAGCTGTTGGTGATATAGCCCTTGTCGGTAACGCCGGGGATATTGCCAAAACGACGCTGCAGGGACTTGGCAAACTTGTACGTGGTGGATTCGAGCGGCGTGCCATACAGGCTGAAATCGATGTCGGTTTCAGCTTTCCATTCCGTGCACTTGTCGTTCATCTTCTGCATAACGGCCATGGCGAACGGCGTTGCTTCGGAATCGGTATGGCTCTTGCCCGTCATGTACTTCACGCATTCATACAGACCAGCGTATCCCAAGCTGATGGTGGAATAGCCACCATAAAGAAGCTTGTCGATGGGCTCACCCTTCTTCAGACGAGCAAGCGCACCATACTGCCACAGAATAGGAGCGGCATCGGAAAGGGTGCCCTTCAGGCGATCATGACGACACATCAGAGCCTTCTTGCAAAGCTCCAAACGCTCCTCGAAGATGTTCCAGAACTTGTCCATGTCGCGATAGGAAGAGCAAGCAACATCAACCAGGTTGATGGTAACAACGCCCTGATTGAAACGGCCATAGTACTTGGGCTTGCCTGGTTCGTAGTTGCCCGCATTTGCCACATTGCCGTATCCATTGCCCGAACGATCGGGGGTAAGGAAGGAGCGGCAACCCATGCAGGTGTAACAATCGCCGTTACCAGGGGTTTCCCCCTTGGAAAGCTTCAGTTCGCGCATCTTCTTCTCGGAGATGTAGTCGGGAACCATGCGCTTTGCCGTGCACTTGGCAGCCAGCTGAGTAAGGTAGAAGTAGGGGGAATCCTCGGTGATGTTGTCTTCCTCCAGCACGTAGATCAACTTCGGGAATGCCGGGGTGATCCACACGCCTTCTTCGTTCTTTACGCCTTCATAGCGCTGACGCAGCACTTCTTCAATGATGATAGAAAGGTCGTGCTTCTCCTGCTCGGAGCGTGCTTCGTTGAGATACATAAATACGGTAACGAATGGAGCCTGGCCATTGGTGGTCATGAGCGTTACCACCTGATATTGGATGGTCTGAACGCCACGGCGAACCTCATCGCGCAAGCGGCCTTCAACGATGCGCGAAAGCTGCTCAGCAGAAGGCTCTACGCCAACTTCATTAAGCTCGCGAATCACATCGCGGCGAATCTTCTTGCGGCTAACCTCGACAAACGGAGCAAGGTGCGTAAGAGAAATGGACTGACCGCCATACTGGCTCGATGCAACCTGAGCAATGATCTGAGTTGCAATGTTGCATGCCGTAGAAAAGCTGTGGGGCTTTTCGATGAGCGTGCCAGAAATAACCGTTCCGTTCTGCAGCATGTCTTCCAAATTTACCAGGTCGCAGTTGTGCATATGCTGCGCGAAGTAATCGGAATCGTGGAAATGGATAACGCCCTCTTCATGCGCCTTCACAACATCTTCGGGAAGAAGGATACGGGTAGCAAGGTCTTTAGAAACCTCGCCTGCCATGTAGTCGCGCTGAACCGAGTTTACCGTAGGGTTCTTATTGGAGTTTTCCTGCTTTACCTCTTCATTGTTGCATTCGATGAGGGCAAGAATCTTGTCATCGGTAGTGTTGGAATGACGCTTGATGTTCTGCACGTAGCGGTAAATGATGTACCGACGGGCAACTTCAAACTTCTGAAGCGCCATGATCTCGTTTTCGACCATATCTTGGATTTCCTCAACGGAAACGGTATGGCCCGCAGTTTCACATAAATCGGCAACGTTATGTGCTGCGTAATCGATTTGGCGAGCGGTTAAACGTTCGCTTTCGGGCGATTCATCGCTTGCACCCTTAATGGCGTTGGCAATCTTGCTCAAATCGAAAACAGCTTCGGAGCCGTCGCGCTTGATGATTTTCATACGCTCCCCTAACAAAATATATCCAAGCGGAAAGATGGCTTCCCCGATGAGAAGGTGGCTTCCCTTATTGAAGGTCGCTTCTTGTATCTATAGCGATCGCTGCGCTAGCAGTGGTTAAGCTAGCGATGGCTATATTACGCCCAAGAAATTTATAAATAACCCCTTGATTTTCTAAGCGGCACAGTATTTTTGGGCAGGAAACATACTATATGTAGTATGCAAGAATAATTACGAACACATTATGTGGATTACATGGTGATAATACTATCCACCAAGAGAATTGAGGTTACGAACGCTTCTCTTCTTTAGCGCCACATTTTGGGCAGGTAACGAGAATCTTCCCCTTGCCCTTTGGCACGTTCAAAACCGCCCCGCATCCTTTACATTTGAAGTAGATCGTGGTTTTGCGATTGATCCACTTCTTATTAAATAGACGCCACCAAGCCTTGGGCTTCACCATAAGCTCTTGATACTTGGCCAACTCGCGCGCCCTTGCTGCGATGTTCTTTGAGTAGCAACGGAAAATGCCCAACGCCATGAGCAGCAGAGCAAGCGTTGACAAGATGCTCGAATGCGCGAAGAAATTCACCAGAACGAAGGCGCATCCCAAAAACATCAGAGCCTGGGTGAGCTCATCGATACCATATCGACCCATCATCCATTGAGCCATACGATATTTAAAATTACTGTTCCCGCTAAAACGTGCCATATGAGAAATCAGCCCGACTTTCTTATTCGCAATGAGAGCATAAAGTGCGTTACCCATAGTAATCGGGTATGCGGAACAGAATTGGAACATCACGTTTTCGCCACGGTCTTGTTGAAATTGATCCATCGCAATTTCGCAGAACGTTGTTGAGGGCTCTATGGGCTTATGTTTGCTGCCTTGAAGGTCAGCGGTCGCCATGGAGCTGAAACGGCAGCGAAATGCGCTTAGATGGCGCTCCTGCAACATCGCCGCATGAGGCATAGGATATCGAAAGCTGCGTGTTGAGCCTATTGGCCGCATAAAAGCAAAAAGGACCCGCTCTTACGAACGGGTCCTTTGAAAGCTATAAAGCTAGAACTATTCAGCAGCCTCTTCGGTTGCCTCTTCAGCCTTAGGCTCCTCTGCAGGCTTTTCTTCCTTCTTGGGAGCTTCCTTCTTAGCTGCAGGCTTTTCAGCCTTTTCCTTGGGCTGTACCGGCTCGGTGCAGAGCTCCATGATTACCATGGAAGCGTTGTCACCCTTGCGGTTGCCAAGCTTCATGATGCGAGTGTAGCCACCCTGACGATCAGCGAACTGACCCTGAGCAACCTTCTCGAATACCTCGCGTACCAGTTCCTTGTCACCGAGTGCTGCGATAGCAAGACGGCGGGAATGCAGGTCGCCCTTCTTTGCCCAGGTGATGATCTTGTCTACATCGGGGCGGATTTCCTTGGCGCGCGCCTCAACCGTCTTGATGCGGTCGTTGGTGAACAGCGCAGCAACAAGGCTCTTTTTCATGGCCTTGGTATGGCTGAAGTCAGTGCCAAGCTTGCGGCCCTTATAGTTGTGCCTCATCTTTAAATCTCCTATTGCTTCAAATTGAGGTCCATGGAAATGAGCTTGTCCTTCACTTCCTCGATGGACTTCGCGCCAAAGTTCCTGATGTTGAGCAGGTCGTTCTCAGAATATTCAACCAGCTGACGAACAGAGTGGATACCAGCGCGCTTCAAGCAGTTGTAGGAACGAACGGAAAGGTCCAGATCCTCAATCTGCTTGTCGAGCTCAGCGTTGGTCTCCTGGTTTTCAGGAGCGAAGATGGAAACTACTTCGCCCTCTTCGTCTTCCTCTACCTCGTCAAGCATAAGGAATGCGCCCATGTACTGGTTAATAATGTTCGCAGCACGGCACACAGCCTCAGTGGGGTTGATGGAGCCATCAGTCTCAACTTCAAGAACAAGCTTGTCATAGTCGGTGCGCTGGCCAACGCGGGTGTCGGTAACACCCATGGTGCAGCGACGAACCGGCGAGAACAGCGAGTCAACGTGGATGATGCCGATAGGATCTTCCGTGCGCTTGTTGCGCTCGGCAGATACATATCCGCGGCCCACGCCAATGCGGACGGTCATCTCAAGCGTGCCGCCGTCAGCAACAGTTGCGATGACGTGCTCGGGGTTGATCAGAGAGAATTCGGTGGGAACCTCGAGATCGGCACCAGTAACGGTGCAAGGACCCTCAGCATGTACATGCGCAGTGGCCTCGCTGATGTCACCGTTAAGGGCGCTGAAAACCAGGCCCTTAACGTTCAAGACGATATCGGTGATGTCCTCGATTACACCCTCAGCGGTGGTGAACTCATGCTGTACACCATCGATCTGAATTGCAGTCGCCTTTGCTCCGTCGAGAGACGAAAGCAGAACACGACGCATGCAGTTGCCAAGAGTGTAACCGTAGCCACGCTCTAGCGGCTCCACGATGAAGCGGGCAACGGTGTCGTTGACCTCTTCGATCGTTACTGTCGGCCTCATGAACTCTGTCATATTGAATAAGCCTCCTTAATAAACCGCAGTGCGTACGTTACTTCGAGTAAAGTTCGACGATAAGCTGCTCGTTGATGTCGAGGTCAATCTGCTCACGCTCGGGAAGAGCAAGAACGCTGCCCTGCAGCTTTTCGATGTCAACCTCAAGCCATGCAGGAACCTGTACACCTTCGTTGGAAACGAGAGCGCTCTTGATAACCAGGAGTTCCTTAGCCTTGGGGGTAACAGCAACAAGGTCGCCGGGACGAACGCGGAAAGACGGGATGTCTACGCGACGGCCGTTTACCTGAATGTGGCCGTGGGTAACGATCTGGCGAGCTTCCTTGCGAGTCTTGGCGAAGCCGAGACGGAATACTACGTTGTCGAGACGAGACTCGAGGATACGCATCAGGTTGTCACCGGTGATGCCGGGCATTGCCTTAGCGCGCTTGAAGTAGCCGAGGAACTGCTTCTCGAGAACGCCATAGATGAACTTGGCCTTCTGCTTCTCGCGCAGCTGCATACCGTATTCGGATTCCTTGCGACGACGCTTAGGCTGACGGATGGATTCCTTCTTGCTGCTGTAACCGAGAACAGAAGGATCCAGACCGAGCTGGCGACAACGCTTGAGAACCGGAGTCCTGTTAATTGCCATAGTGTATCGATCCTTTCAGTTAGACGCGACGACGCTTGCGCTGACGGCAACCGTTGTGCGGGATAGGGGTGCAATCCTGGATGCTAGCTACTTCGAGGCCAGCTGCCTGAAGGGAACGGATAGCGGTTTCGCGACCGGAACCGGGACCCTTCACGAATACAGCAACCTTCTTCAAGCCATGCTCCATAGCGGTCTTTGCTGCTGCCTCAGCTGCCATCTGAGCTGCGAACGGCGTGGACTTACGAGAGCCCTTGAAGCCGACGGTACCAGCGGACTGCCAGGAAATTACATTGCCCTGAGGATCCGTGATGGAAACGATCGTGTTATTGAAAGTGGATTTGATGTGTGCAGCGCCAACAGCGATGTTCTTGCGGTCAGAACGCTTGATGCGCGTGCGAACGTTTTTCTTAGCTGCCACTAGTTACACCTCTACTTCTTCTTGCCACCGATTTGACGCTTGGGACCTTTACGCGTACGAGCGTTCGTGTGAGTGCGCTGACCGCGAACGGGCAGGCCACGACGATGACGCAGGCCACGGTAGCAACCGATTTCCATGAGGCGCTTAATATTCTGAGATACTTCGCGGTGCAGGTCGCCCTCAGTGGTGAGGTTAGCCTGGATGTAGTCACGAAGCTTGGAAAGTTCATCTTCCGTAAGATCGTTTACGCGGGTATCGGGGTTAACACCGGTTTCTGCGAGGATCTTCTTGGAGGTGGTGAGGCCAATGCCGTAGATATAGGTCAAGCCGACTTCAATGCGCTTGTCGCGAGGAAGGTCGACACCAACGAGACGTGCCATGAATACGTTCCCTTTCTCTTTAACCCTGACGCTGCTTGTGACGAGGGTTCTCGCAGATTACGAGTACCTTGCCGTGGCGTCGAATGATCTTGCACTTGTCGCACATTTTCTTGACCGAAGGACGTACCTTCATTTCAATTTCCTTTCGGTAATGTGTTTCTCTTTTATCTACCACGCCCAGCCGCAGGCGATAGTTTGTTTCGTTTCCGCTTCGTGGGGCGGCTTTGGGTTTCCCCTTCCCCACTTAAATGCGCTTGCGCCGCGGGCTCGCAAACGACAAAAGCGCACTTCACCCTGTGAGGCACGCTAGCTTGCTACTTACTTGTAGCGATAGGTGATACGACCACGATCGAGGTCGTATACGGAGAGTTCAACCTGAACCTTGTCGCCAGGGAGGATCTTGATGTAGTGCATACGCATCTTGCCGGAAATGTGGGCAAGAATAGTGTGACCGTTTTCAAGCTCTACCTTAAACATAGCGTTTGGAAGAGCCTCGAGTACGGTGCCCTCCAGTTCAATTGCATCTTCTTTAGCCAAGGTAGCTCCTTCAAGCAAATAGGTAGTCAAACGCAAATGGAGATTTTAGCAAAACACCTATTCTCTTTGCAAGGCACCATCACAAGGCCACCATATACTGACCACTCGCTTCCCTACGAATAGAAGCCAGGGATGCGGTGAGCGCGGTCGAATACGCAGTTGTACTGAAGCCACTGATACTCGCGAATCGAATCGGTGAACGCCGAAGGCGTCGTGCCGACCTTGTCGCCGAATGCGGTGGTAAAGTACCGAGCCGTAATTACGGGGTGCTCCATGCGAAGATCCGCCAGGTATTCCTGGTATGGCGAAAGCTGCATCCCTGCCGTTTGAAACAACACGGTGGACAGGTAGTTCAACGAAACCGCCGAACCCTTCTGGATCGATTCGGTATTCAAATCGTAGTTGCCCCAAATAAAGAAAGGGGTTTTATGGAGCTGCGCGGTGGTTTCTAAATCGAGATCGTTCTCATCGGTAAACCAGCTTGAGTAGAACTCGTTCGAAAGGCGTGGCTCATGGTCGCCAAAGAAAAGCACGACCGTGGGTTCGTCCACTGTCTCAAAGTGCGAGATGAGCTGGCGCACCGATTCGTCCGCCATATGAACACTAGATTCGTAGGCGATAACCGATTCGTCGTATGAATCTACTGGCGACACCTCACGAACACGAACGGGCCATTCGTAATCGGACGCATAGTAGCCGCCGTGGTTCTGCATCGTGATGTTGAACAGGAACTGTGGAGCACCGCCGCGGTTTTCCTCGAAATCCTTGATGAGCTGACGATAGTTCGCCTCGTCGGTCGGATAGCCACGGGCATAATCCAGATCAACATCGAAATCTTCTATGCCCTTGTACGTTTCGAAGCCAAGGCGGTCATACACCTTCACGCGGTTGTATCCAGCGCGCTCATAGGCGTGCATGGCCATAGTGCTGTAGCCACGACCGGCAAGCAACGAGGCCAGGCTGGGCGTTTCCGCGTCGATAAACTGGACATACGGGGTATTTCCCTTGAAATAGGACATGGAATTGCCCGTTAGAAATTCGAATTCGGAATTGGCAGTGCCCGTGCCCATATCCGAAGAAACGGTGCAGGTTCCCGAAACCACATCGCCGCGCTTCATAAGCGAGCGCACGTAGGGCATTGGGTCGGTACTCGTTTCGTAACCATCCAAGTAGGTGGTTAGGTCAGAGAACGATTCGTTCATCACCACTACGATATTGGGAGATTCTTCGGTTGCCTGGGTATACGCAGGCACGCCATCAGCCTCAGTCAGATACCCATGTCCGACATTGACCTGGGTTACGCCCGACGCTTCGTCGGTTTGCCAGAGGGCATCAATGTCGTAGCCTTCCGCATTCACCGTCGAAGACGAGGCGGCATCCGATGCGAAACTTGCCGCAAAACCGTAATGGGAATAGGGGTACGCGGGATTCCATTCGTGCGTGTCGATATGACTCCACGCTTCTTCGTCGCCATACAAATAAGCGCCCAAGCCAACGGTGGCCACAGCCACAACGGCAAGCGCCATCTGGTTGCTTCCGAAATTCACACGCAGCTTCGAACGCGGAATCACAAGCAACGCAATTACATAAACAAGTGCAGCGGTCAGGCTCTGGACCACTTGGGCATCGAGCGCATACGTATAGCCGCCCGCCACCGACATGCCCACTCCCGCAGACATAAGATCGCCGAACGTGATGGGGATACCCGTAAACGCAATAACGTAGTGATTAGCAACACTGAAGCCCAGCACCACCAGAAACACCGCCAAGCAGGTGATGCGTGTGTTGCGAATAATCAAATAGGCAACGAGATGAATAAACAGATAGATGGAAGCGTTGAGCAGGAAAAACCCTTGCTCAAGGCCCGAAACACCGGAAAGGCTAAGGGTTTCAGCCACAGCAGCACACAGCAAGGGGCCCACCAACAAAATGCAGGCCCAATTGAGCGCAGCAAGAACGCCCTCGCGATGCGATGAGCAGTAGGCTTTGGCTGTTGTTGCAGGTGAAAAAGTCATGTTTGGTGACTTTAACACAGGGCCAAATGCGCCCCGCAAACGTTCACGAGTTGCACAAGGGATACACATAGGAAAGCGAAGATCAATCCCGAACGCGCACTCGATGAGGATTTTCGGTTGTTCGGTACGGCATTCGGCATTCGCCCGAAGTGTCGCCATACAGACAACACCGCTATGGCGAAGAGAATACGCGGGCTCCACGGTGCTACACCCAGGCCGCCCCGAATTCATTCCGCAGCGTGGACCCAGGCTGCACCCGGACCATCTCGCAACGCCGGACTTGCGCCATTCCCGTACCATCTCGCAGCGCCAGACTTGCTCCGTACCATCCCCGATGCCGCCCCGAACCCTTTGCGGGGAGTCTGAAAACAAAAAATCGGCTCAGATTGCAACTTTTTTGCGATTGCGGATTGTCATGGGCTCCTCTGATCGCGGATCACGGCGCAAAAGCGCAGGTGATCGGCCGTACAGCAGCATATTTCCGCTTAGAGGGAGCGGAAAAGAGTCCGCAATCGCAAAAAAGTTGCAAAAATGGCGGGATTTTTGTTTTTGATGGACCGATTGTCGCAATAGGGCAGATCCAACAAAGGGCGAATCGCCCCAACAGGGCGGATCCCCTGAAAGACATGTGAGTTCTCGGCGACCCCGGCAGGGCGGATCCCGCGAAAGGCAGGCAAGACCCGACAGCCCCCAACGGAACGGATCCCACGAAAAGCGTGCAAGACCTCAGCGGCGGCACTAGGACAAATTCCGTCAAAAGACACGCAGCCCCAGCAGCAGCAACGGGGCAAAACCCGAGAGAGGGGGGGGGACATGGGCCAGAGGGACATGGGCTTATTGCCCAAAACGAAGCTGCGCCCATTGCATGCAAAAGGCCCGCCTTGCGGCGGGCCTTAGTTGCGAAGTGGTGCGCCGTGAGGGAATCGAACCCGCGGCCTTGGGATTAAAAGTCCCCTGCTCTACCAGCTGAGCTAACGGCGCACATGCATAAAATGCAAGTATGTATTCTAACGGGCAAGTCCCTTTGGGTCAACTTGCCATTTTTTGAGCCTGCCTCTTTTAGCCATTTCGCCTATTATTGCCATTCCCTAACCGCACAGACGGGAGCGCCGCCTCGTCTATTCCCATGTTACGAATTCGACGTCTGCAACCTTGCCAACATCGATGGTAAGACGAGCAATGCCCCGCTTGCTGCCGCCACGCGGCTTGCTAGCACTTCCCGGGTTCAAGTACAGAACTCCCTCTATGCACTCTTCGCGGGGAATATGAGTGTGGCCATGCACCACCACACGCACATCTTCGGCAACGGTGCCAATGTCTTCGGGGCGATGCGTCATGAAAAAGCGCACCCCACCAATACGGGGAATCGCCGTGAAGGGAATATCCATCCCCCGCAGACTGGAATCGCAATTGCCCAGCACCGCAACCGTTGGGGCGATGGCATCAAGCTCCATAAGGATGGTCGGGCGTTCAACGTCACCAGCACACAGAATCATGTCACACGGCTGCAAGGCATCGTAGGCCTGCTCACTCAAATGGCCATGAATATCGGAGATCACGCCAACAAGCATGTTCAGCTCCTTCGTTTTGACGGGAATGAAAGCACCCTCCCTGGGCGGGACAAGAAAAAGACAGGGCAAGAAATGGCCCTGCCACGATGCAGCTACCAGCGCATAAGGCCGCGCCGCAGCAGTCCGCGCTGCGGGCGGGACCGCGGTTGCCACGCCGCAAACGGAATTGCAGTTGCCGCTGGCAGGACCGTAATTCCCGGCCCTCAAGACAAAACCCAAGGCGCGGGGCAACTCGGCAAATGCGGGGAAAGCCAGGCGGAACGAAGCTCCGTCCTTTACAAGACCTCAGGATTCAGGCAGTCCTTCGGGCGCACACCCGTAACCACATCGATAGCAGCCTGCATGGCGCGCGTGCGCAGTTCAATGCCCGATTCCTCAGACCAATACGCCACATGCGGGCTGAGCACCGTATGAGGGGCCCTCATCAGCGGATGACCAGGATCGACTGGCTCGCCTTCGAACACATCGATGCCTGCACCCCACAGCTTGCCCTCCTCAAGCGCTTCGGCCAAGGCAAGGGTATCGACAACCGCACCGCGCGAAGTGTTCACCACCACCGCGCTATCCTTCATAAGCGATATGCGGCGTGCATCAAGCAGATGATGGGTGTCAGGGGTGAGAGCCGTATGGAAGCTGACCACATCGGCACACTTCAGCAGCTCTTCGTACTCCAGGATGTCGTAGCCTTCGGGCGTGCGGCGACCCGGCGTAAGGGAACGCGAACAGCACACCACCTTAAAGCCCAGTCCAGAAGCCTTACGGGCAATAGCACGACCGATTTCGCCCATACCCACCACGCCGAACACGCGGCCGAACACCTGGCCATAAGGACGATGGCGCGTATAGTCCCAAATACCGGCGCGCATATCCGCATCGGTTTCGTTTAAGCGACGCAGCACGCAAAGCGCCAGCGTAATAGCGTGGTCGGACACCACTTCAGTACCGTAACCAGGCACTACGCAGACAGCAGTACCGTTCTTCGTTGCCGCAGGCACGTCGATGCTGTCATACCCAATGCCCGTTCGGCTTACCACGCGCAAATTCGGAAGCGCCTCAAACACCTCGGGCGGGAACTCGCCATAGGAAGTAACCACGCCGTCGGCATCGGAGGCATTGCGAATAATGGCTTCGGGTTCGCGCTCGTTGAACAGGGCAATGTCAACGCCTGCGTCCTTCGCCATACGCACTTCGAAATCATTGTTTTCGAAGTCGGTGTCAACAATAACGATTTTCGGCATTGCTACCCCTTTCTACCACCATTGGGTAACGGTCCCCGATTGATTGAGGGAAACCGGCTCGCTTTTCGTTTGCGGCTCCATCTTGGTGATGATGCCGAAGAAATCTTTGATGCGCGCAAAGAATTCCCGTTGCTCGTAGGAATCCTTATTGGAGTAATCGCTCAGATCGCTTGCAACACCACGTGCGTCGATGCCGAAACCGCGTGCATCGTACACAGCACGATACAAATGGTACTCCTGCGTGACGATAACGCAGCGCTGCACGTTGAACACATTCTTCAAGCGGTACATGCTGTCGTATGTGGAAAGACCCGCATGATCGCAGAAGATATCTTCGGCAGGAATGCCGTTGGCCTTTGCGTACTTCGCCATAGCCATGACCTCGTTGTACGAAGAATCGCTGTTGTCGCCGCTCATGATGATCTTCGGGGCAACCCCGGCGTTGTATAGGTTGTCAGCCACGTCAAGGCGATCTTTCAGAACAGCCGAGGGGCTGCCGTCCCAGTTGATACCAGCACCCAACACCACAATGGCATCGGCTTCGAAGGCATCCGCATTAGCGGCAGCCTGAGCTTGAGATTCAAAGGCAGGGCGCGTACTTGCACAAACCCAAGCATTAATCCCCAGAGGAACACCCACCACCACAAGCGCAACAAACAGCACGAAGCCGATAACGGCTTCGATTAGACGGCGGAGGCATCCTTTTTTACGTTTAGTTCCCATAGGCATCGATCATAGCAAACGCACGTAAGAGTTTCGGAACCTCCACGTTGTCCGCGCGTTTTGTTCGTACAGCCCCTACCCCTCCGCCCCTCTCACCGCGCGAAAGAATGGGGCACAACAGGACCACGCTCTTGATGATGCGGGCATGGACCCCGCAAAACGGAGCACGAGAATGGCAAGGCTGACACGTTATGGGCCCTCAGGCAGAACAAAAGAGACCTTTCTGGCGGAATACCATCAGAAAGGCTCCCTTAGCTGCGCAAAAGTACAGAATGTTCGTTTCTCGCCATGCTTCGCCAGGGCCCTTCATCTGGAGCCTTTGTCTGCACCCGCTTGGCGCACCGAGCAAAAACAGCATGCGCCATAAAGCAAAGGACCCGACCTGCTTAGCAGATCGGGTCCTTCCAGAAGCGTATTCCAGCTATTTAGCTACCACATTGACCAAACGGCCCGGGATAACAATGACTTTCTTAATATCCTTGCCCGCGGTTGCATCGGCGATAGCCTCCAAAGCCGTTTCGCGAATGGCATCTTCCGCAGCATCAGCAGCAACGGTGATCTTGGCTTTCACCTTGCCGTTAACCTGCACTGCCAGCTCAACCTCGGAAGCCTTAGCGGCATTCGGGTCGAACTCGGGCCAGGCTTCCTTGTGCACGGAAGTTTCGTTGCCCAGGACATCCTGCCACAGCTCTTCGGCCCAATGGGGAGCCATCGGAGCCAGCAGCTTCACGATAACCTCGGCAATTTCCTTATCGAAGGCGGCGAGCTCGACATTGGCAGCACGATCCTCGGCGGAGTTCTTACGCAGGTAATCGCCCGTAGCGTTTACCAATTCCATAATGGCCGCAATAGCCGTGTTGAAATTGTTGCGAGCGAAGTCGTCGATAACCTTGCCAACCACGCGATGGCGTTCGCGCAGAAGCTCATCATGGGCCTTCTTTGCCTCTTCCGCCTTTGCGCCAGCCTGGAAGGAGGTTTCCTCCCCGGCCTTCCCTGCAAGATCGTTCACCATGCGCCAAGCACGATTCAGGAACTTGTACATGCCCGCCAGGCCGTCTTCATTCCACTGCAGCTCCTTATCGGGCGGAGCCATGAACAAGATGTAAGCACGTACTGCGTCGGCGCCATATCCGGCGATCATGTCTTCGGGGCTGATAACGTTGCCCTTCGACTTAGACATTACCTCGCCGTTTTCGTCGAGCACCATGCCCTGGCACAGCAAGTTCGTGAAAGGCTCGTCAAAGTCGAGCATGCCCATGTCACGCAGCACCTTCGTGAAGAAGCGACTGTACAACAGATGCAGAATGGCGTGCTCGATACCGCCAATATACTGGTCGACCGGCATCCAGCGGTTTACGCGGTCGGAAGAGAAAGGCAGCTCGGTGTTGTGCGGATCGGTATAACGCATGTAATACCAGCTAGAACACGTAAAAGTGTCCATGGTGTCGGTTTCACGACGCGCGGGCTTACCGCACTTCGGGCAGGTGCACTGAGCGAACTGCTCATGCGTTGCAAGCGTTTCGCCGGCGGCCAAATCGATGTCCTTGGGCAGCGTAACGGGCAGCTGATCCTCGGGAACGGGCACAATGCCGCAGTCGTCGCAGTAAACAATCGGAATAGGATTGCCCCAATAGCGCTGACGAGAAATAAGCCAGTCGCGCAAACGGAACTGAACCGACTTCTTGCCCTTGCCCTGAGCTTCCAGGTCGCCGATGATGGCGTCAACAGCAGGAGAATGCTTGCCGCCCACCATACCGGTGTACTTGCCGGACTGAACCAACACGCCCTCAGCCTCGTAGGGCTTTTCCCAATCGACGGTGGTAACCTTGCGTTCCTGCACGCCGTTGAGCTCTGGATACAGCGGATCGTCTTCGCCCAAGATAATGGGGATGATGGGCAGGTCGTACTTGCGAGCAAACTCGAAGTCACGCTGGTCGCCGCAGGGAACAGCCATTACGGCACCAGTGCCGTAATCGGCAACGATGTAGTCGGCAACCCATACAGGAACCTTTTCGCCGTTAACGGGGTTGATAACGTAACGGCCAGTGAAGGCGCCATGCTTTTCGCGGTCGCCCTGGGCGCGCTCCACGGCACTTACCTTGGCAGCACCCTCAACCAAGGCCATAACCTCGGCTTCGTATTCAGTACCGCACACCAGGTCGTGGACCAGCGGGCTTTCGGGAGCCAGCAAGAAGAAGCTGCAGCCAAACAGGGTGTCGGGGCGCGTGGTGAATACCGTGATGGTCTGGCCGTCGTCCTTGCCCTCAGCGGGAATCAGCTCAAAATCAACTTCGGCACCTTCGGAGCGACCGATCCAGTTTGCCTGCATCTGTTTAACGGGCTCAGGCCAGCCTTCCAGCTGGTCAAGATCGTCCAGCAATTCCTGGGCGTAATCGGTGATCTTGTAGTACCACTGGGTAAGATCGCGCTTTTCAACAGCGCCATGGCAGCGCCAGCATTCGCCTTCGGTTACCTGCTCGTTTGCCAAAACTGTTTTGCAGTTAGGGCACCAGTTAACAGGGCTGTTGCGGCGCTCTACCAAACCGCGCTTGTACATCTGCAGGAAGATCCACTGACCCCAGCGATAGTACTCAGGGTCGCAGGCAACAACGGTGCGATCCCAGTCATAGGAAAAGCCCATGCGCTTGAAGCTGGCCTTCTGCGTTTCGATGTTGGCGTACGTCCACTTAGCGGGATGGGAGTTGTGCTTGATGGCGGCGTTTTCTGCAGGCAGGCCAAACGCGTCCCAGCCCATTGGATGCAGCACGTCATAACCGCGCATAGCGTAATAGCGAGCCGTTACGTCGCCGATGGTGTAATTGCGAACGTGGCCCATGTGAATGTCGCCCGAAGGGTACGGGAACATCTCGAGCACATAGCGCTTCGGCTTGCTGGTATCCTCCGTTGCCTTATGTGCGCCCGTTTCGGCCCACACCTTTTGCCAACGAGGTTCAATCTCGTGAGGATTGTATTCTTTCATGAGGCAAAATCCTTTTCCGATACTTCATGCGCGCAGAGCCCGTTGGCCCAAACAGACGAACCTTCGAGCGCTGAATATACATACGGTTTGACATTATATCGTGTTGGCGTTGCGCCTGTGTTTCCACGCACAATTTCCCCTAAGCGGTTGCGGGAATATAGGGACAGGTACCAGATTCCCACTTTGCGTCATAGCAGCTAGCGCCGAGCCTCGCTTGCTAGCTGCATCGCAGGCGCAACTTGGCCTGCCAGGTGGAAATCCGATACCTGAACCAGACAGGAGCCTGGCGCCTGAGCCTCCATGCGCCCAACGAAAAGGGCCTCGCCTGCGACGGAATTCGCAAACGAGGCCCTGTTTTTGCTTTATAGCGTAAGTAGGAAAATGATACTTGTCCCTATGTTTCCACTTATAGGAAGCGGTAGCTTACGGTGCGGACGCCCCAGGCTTGGCAGGTGCTGAATCCGAATGCCTTGAAGACACCCGGCTGCAGGTCGAGCGCGCGCGAACCGCCACCCATGTTACCGCAGTCGTTGACGGTAGCGATTACTGTCTTGCCACCATATTTGATTTCGACAGCGCGCCCAAGGTACGAGCGGTAATTCGGCCAGGACATGGGAACAGCAACGCCCATGGAAGAATCATTGCATACCGCACCCGTTGCCGTGGTGCCTGGGTTAGGAGTGCTTGCATCGCTGCTGCCACCATAAGCGGAAGCGGCGCCCGTCCTCCAACCAGCGCTTACGCTGCCAGAATTGGAATTCGAAGAATTGTTGCTGGAAGAACTGGAATTGGTATTGGCCGACTGGTTACGGTCGGTGTTGGTGTTCCAATTGGAATTGGGCTGCGATGCGTTTGAAGAGGCTTGCTGCTTGGCATCTTCCTTCTTCTGCATTTCCGCTGCCTGCGCCTGCAAGGCTGCCAGCTGGGCCTGGGCCTGTTCTTCCTTGATGGAAGAAACCTTAGCGGAAGCGTCAGAGACCACCTTTTCAGCCTGGCTCTTCTTCTGCTCGGCCTCTTCGATCAGCTTCTGCTGCTCGTCGCGCTGGGCGTCAAGCTCGCTGAGAGCCGAAGAAAACGTGTCGCGCAGCTGCTCTTGTTCGGCAACCTTCTGCGCCTGGTCTTCCTGAATGGAAGAGTAGTACGTCAGGTTCTTCGTGAACTCTGAAATATCTTCCGAAGAAAGGACGATGTTCACCAGCGAAAGGGAGCCATCCCCCTTGTACTGAGAAAGAATGCTGTCGGAAAGCGTTTCGCGGCCCTCAAGCATCTTCTGCTGAGCATCCTGCACCTTCTGGGTGGTTTCGCTGATTTGCGAATCAAGACCACTCAGCTGTGCCTGCAGGGCATCATATTCTTTATTAAGGGAATCAAGCTCAGCCGAAGCCTGGGACAGCATTGCCCGGGCGTCGGAAAGCTCGTCTGCGTGTGCTTCACTCACAGCGCCAGCTGCCGGCAGGGCCATAGAAAGAGCCAGTGCCAAGCTAACAGGAACTGCGGTAAGCGCTTTATGTACTCGTGTAGCCATAGCAAGAAGTTTAACGTACCCGTCAGTTTTGACCTAATCGTCCGCTTTCTCGGATTGGAACACGTTTTACCTGTGAACGCCGTTATACCAGTTCAAATATAAAAAATCTCCCCGATTCGCACAGGGCGAAACGGGGAGATTTTATGAAGAGCCGTAAATGGTAAGCCAAACGAAACGTTTTCGACGGCGCCGTATAAACTCTAGCGCGTGTTGCTAACGAAAGGAGTCTTGTCCTTCAGCAGAACGTCGTGTGCGCCGCCCTCAACGATGGAAGTGGAGCTGATAACCGTAAGCTTTGCCTTGTCCTGCAGCTCAGGGATGGTGAGCGCGCCGCAGTTGCACATGGTGGAACGAACCTTGGAAAGCGTAAGATCCACGTTGTCCTTCAAGGGGCCAGCGTAGGGAACGTAGGAGTCTACGCCCTCCTCGAAGGTCATGCCCTTCTTGTTGCCGCCCAAGTCGTAGCGCTGCCAGTTGCGTGCACGGCTGGAACCCTCGCCCCAGTATTCCTTCATATGCTGGCCGTTTACCACAACCTTGTTGTTGGGAGCCTCGTCGAAACGAGCGAAGTAGCGGCCCAGCATGATGAAGTCGGCGCCCATGGCAAGTGCCAAGGTAATGTGATGGTCGTATACCGTACCGCCGTCGGAGCAAACGGGAACGTATACGCCCGTTTCGCGGAAGTATTCATCACGAGCCTTTGCAACCTCGATAAGCGCAGTTGCCTGGCCACGGCCGATGCCCTTGGTTTCACGCGTAATGCAGATGGAACCGCCGCCGATGCCAACCTTGATGAAGTCAGCGCCAGCTTCAGCCAGGAAGCGGAAGCCCTCGGTGTCTACTACGTTACCAGCGCCAACCTTTACGGAGTCGCCGTAGTGAGCGCGGATCCATGCGATGGTGCGGGACTGCCACTCGGAGAAACCTTCAGAAGAGTCGATGCACAGAACGTCTGCGCCAGCCTCGATCAGAGCAGGAACGCGCTCTGCGAAATCGCGCGTGTTGATGCCAGCACCAACGATGTAACGCTTGTGAGCGTCGAGCAGTTCGTGCGGGTTGGACTTGTGCTGCTCATAGTCCTTACGGAATACCATGTACATAAGGTTATCGTTGTCGTCAACAATGGGCAACGAGTTCAGCTTGTTGTCCCAAATAATGTCGTTGGCTTCCTTCAGCGTGGTGCTTGCGGTGCCTACGATGAGCTTTTCGCGGGGGGTCATGAACTCAGATACAGGCGTATCGAGGTCCATGCGGGAAAGGCGATAGTCACGGCCGGTAACGATGCCCAGCAGCTTGCCCTGGCCCTGACCGTTTTCGGTAACGGGCATGGTGGTGTGACCGCTCTTTTCCTTCAGCGCAACAACATCGCGAAGCGTTGCGTTGGGGGTGAGGTTGGAATCGCTGCGTACGAAACCAGCCTTGTGGTCCTTTACGCGGCGAACCATTGCGGCCTGGTCTTCGATGGACTGAGAACCGTAGATGAAAGAAACGCCACCCTGCTGAGCCAAAGCTACAGCCATGCCATCGTCGGAAACGGCCTGCATGATTGCAGAAACCATGGGGATAGAAAGCTTCAGAGCAGGCTCTTCACCCTTCTTGTATCGTACAAGCGGAGTGGAAAGGTCAACCTTTTCGGGGATGCACTCCGAAGAAGAGTAACCCGGTACAAGCAGGTACTCATTAAAAGTACGAGAGGGTTCGTCGAAATAATGTGCCATGTAGCGCTCCTTGAATTGAGTCTCATTTTCCGATCCCCCGCTCCTTGCCGGTTCCCTTTCGTACCCGGAGGGTTTCCGCGAGGTTAATTCATTATAGACACGTGCGCGACAAAAAAGTGACAAAAAGGAGCGAGGCTCCTTTTTGTCACTTGGTGCACACGTAAATGCTGAAAATCAAAGGATTTATGGCTCGCTTTCGAGCGCTTCAACCGGATGAAAACTCAGCCCCTTTGAATCTCACGCTTCGGTGCCGAAATCGCCCCATAATTCTGTGCCAGAACGCCCTGCAAGAGAATGTTTCCCATTTCCGCTCTAGGCCTCGAGGAAGGCGCGGTATCCGCGATACGCCTCGAAGATATCGGCCTTGGAGGTAACTTCCCACGGAGCATGCATCGAAAGCACCGCAACGCCGGAATCGATGACGTCCATGCCGTACTTTGCGGGAATGTAGGCGATGGTTCCGCCGCCGCCCGCATCGACCTTGCCGAGTTCGGCGGTCTGGAAGGAAACCTCGGCGTCGTCCATCACGCGGCGTACGTATGCCACGTATTCGGCACGTGCATCGTTGGAGCCGCTTTTTCCGCGCGCTCCCGTGTACTTGTTGAACACCAGGCCCTTGCCAAGATATGCAGCGTTCTTCGTTTCGAATACCGAAGCATACGCAGGATCAAAGCCGGCAGACACATCGGAGGAAAGCATACGCGATGCAGCCAAAATGCGACGCAGCGCCAAGGGGCTTTCCAATCCAGTAAGTGCGGCAATTTCTGCAATGGTGTTCTCGAAGAACAGGGAGCCCATGCCCGTTGCGCCAACGCTGCCGATTTCTTCCTTGTCAACCAGCACGGTAACGGCGGTTTTCTTCGGCGTCTCGATAGCGAGCTGAGCCTCGAGCGAGGTGTAGGCGCACACGCGGTCGTCCTGGCCATAGCCGATAACCATGCTTCGGTCGAAGCCCAATTCGCGGGCGCGACCTGCGGGCACTACCTCGATTTCGGCGGAAAGGAAGTCTTCTTCCGTAATGCCGTACTTTTCTTCCAACAGCTTAAGGGCGAAAGCCTTTACCGGCTCCTTTGCGGCGGCTTTCTCCTCGTCGGAGGCATCGTCGGCAGGCTCGACCACCAGGGGGCGATTGCCAATAAGCACATCGAGGTTTTCGCCCTCAACTACTTCGCTGCCCTTCTTGGCCATTTGCTGATTGCCCAAATGGGGAAGAAGATCGGTTACACAAAATACTGGATCGCCGGCGTCGTCGCCCACATTCACATCAACCACGGTGCCGTCGGTCTTGGCCACCACGCCATGCAATGCCAAGGGAAGCGTTACCCACTGGTAGTGTTTGATGCCGCCATAGTAGTGAGTGTCGAGGAAGGCGAATCCGTTGTTCTCGTATACCGGATTCTGTTTCAAGTCCAGACGGGGGCTGTCGATGTGAGCGCCCAAGATGTTCAGGCCCGCTTCGAGCGGCTCGGTACCGATGTGAGCTAAAATGAGCGACTTGCCATGCACGCCAGCCCATACCTTGCTGCCCACTTCGAGCGTGCGGCCCTCGCGAACCACATTCTCAAGCGATTCATAGCCCGCAGCTTCTGCCTGCTTAACAGCGGCTGCAAAGCAACGGCGCTCAGTTTTGTTGTTAGAGATGTAGTCGATATAGCGGGAAGCCAAGCCGTCGAGCTCTTCGAGCTGGTCGGCGCTGTAGCCCTCCCATGCGTTCTTGCGTTCCAAGAAAACCACCTTTCACGGAAACTTGTTTATCGCAGGAAAGGATAGCACGCTCCGCTGGACGACGTGCCACCTGAAACGAAGCGGCTACTTTCGACGGGGGCGCGTGCGGGCGCACCTGAGGGAAGGCGCACTTTGGCGCCTTCCCTGTCAGCCATATTGCGCGGGGAGATGATTCCTGCGGCTACCTATCGAGCTTCCTGCGCGCAACCGCCACACCGCTTGCCGCCACTACCGCAAGTGCAGCAGCCGCCCCAAGGGGAGCCGCGTCGCCCGTTGCAGGGAGATTGGCGGTTTGCGAAGGGTTTTCATTGCCGCTGGCCTTTTCGCCTTCGCTGCTTGCATTGGAGCCGTTGCCGTCGCCGGAACCGCTAGCAGTATCGCTGCCGTTTTCACCAGAACCGTTGTCGGAATCGGAGCCACCATTCGAACCGCCGCTGGAACCAGAACCAGAATCGGAACCGTTATTAGAGCCGCCATTTGAACCCGTTCCGTTGCCAGAACCGGAATCAGACCCGCTACCCGGTCCATTACCAGAACCGCTATCGGAACCAGGCCCCTTATCGCCATCGGAACCCGATCCGCCGCCAGCATTCTCTTCGTAAACGTTGTACTCGCTGCTTCCTGGGTTCACGCCCGTTCCACCCTTCGATTCAACCTGAGTAGCCTTCGAGACCAGAACCTTCGGATCGATGCCGTTACCCGCATTGCCTGGGGCGCCCATAGCCGCATCGTTTTCGCCAACCGTATTTCCACCCGTTGCCTTCAGCACGGAAACCGCAACTACGCCTTCGCCGGCGATACCTGCGCCGCCGTTTCCTCCGCCCATGCCAACTGAGCCGCCCTGAGCCTCAAGCTGACCGTCGCCAATAATAGAGCCGCCGTTAAGCACGATGCCTGCACCGCCGTTTCCATTGTCAAGGTCAACACTGCCGCCAGTCGCTTTCAACGTGGCACCTTGGTCGATAACCAACTTGCCCCCATTAACGATCAGGCCAGTTTGGGCGTCTTTGCTAGACACGATGCCTTCACCTTCAATGGAGCACGTGCCCTTGACCGTCACCGTGCCATTTGTCTGCACGGGAGCCATCGGCGCTTCGACTTTGTAATTTCCGTCGGTAAGGTAGTTAGCGTGGGATCTGATTTTGGCATTTTCAAGGGCAGACCCGTCATTCAGCGTGATCTGGTTAACGAACGAAGAGCTATTTCGGGCGCTCAAAGTACCTCCGTTTACCTCCACAGCGCCATAAGCAACCGAATCGTCGAGGGTCAGCTTGCCACCCTTTTCCACAACGATCTTCACGCTCGAATAGATCTTCATGTTGTGAAGAGTGACATCCGCCCCTGCGGGAATAGTGAGCGTTTCAGTGCCGAAATTGCCGTTTTCACCCTTGCCGATAATGCCGTACACGCCCGATTCGTGCGAGCCGTAAATATCGTGCAGGCCAACGGGCACAACCGCATTTCCCGTCTCAGAGATCTCATAGGGCTCCATATCCCACGAGCTGGTTCCTTCGGAAAGGGCATCCATCCGCTGCTGAAGGGTTTGATCGTCCGCATAGATGCGCATTTCCATCGGGCTGCTTTGCTGGCTGCGCGCACCAGAGGTTACCGTTGCCGTTATATGGTAGGTGCCTGGGGTCTGCGGCGTTCCCGTAACGTAGACGGTATCGTAGGCAACAGGGCTTACCTCCATGCCGCTTCCTTCAGGGCTGATGGAAAAACTGATTTCAGCATCAGAATTCCTGGTTGCAAAGGTGTTCCAGTCCTCCCATTCGCCGGTTCCCTCTTTGACCTCGGGCTTCAGGCAATTCGACTGGCTCGCGCTCGACGATCCGCCGCCACCTGTCGAGGTCGCCATCACCTCGTATTCACTGCTCTGGGCAGATGTTCCGTTCGCAACGAAGCACTGCAGATCGCCCGAAAGCCTAACCTGAATCTGCTCCTGCACCACAAAGCTCAACGTTTCACTTGCCGAATCTGCCGATCCGTCCTCCTTGGCTGTAGAGGCGGAAACCGCAACAGAATACGAACCAGCGGCAGGCGCCGTTCCGGTCAGAGAGACTTTCCCGTCCGAAACAGAAGCGTTCAAGCCCTCAACTTCTGCGCCATCCTGACTAAGAACCTTGGCGGCAACCTTGGCGTCGGCAGCTTTCGTTCCCTTCAACTCAAAGGGCAGCGTTTGGCTGACCTGGCTGCCCTGAACGGCAGCAGAGAACTCCTTTCCCGACGCAAAGCTGAATGCAAGACCCTGATAGGATTCGGCAGGCTTGCCAATGTTCTCGGGCTCTTTCGTGCTGCCGATGTACGTGACAGAGCCATTGTTTTCAATCTGCCCCGTCGCAAAGGTGCAGTTTTCGAACACCGCTGTGCCGTTCACAACAGGCGTATTGGAAAACGAGCAATTCGAGAAATGAACCACAGCGCCTTTCTGCACTTCAACATAGGCACCTTCGGCATCTGAGCTATTGCGCTTGTAGAAGTTAATGCGATCGACCGCGATGTCCGAACCGGAGGGGAACACAACCGTCATCTTGTAGGAATAGCCGAAATCGACTGTTTTCGGACCGGAGCTAAACCAACCTTCGGAATAGCCCGAAAGTTCAGTGATGGACGACGGAATGGTTGCCGTGCCCTTGTCGGTAAAGCTGGTTCCCACATGAATTTTCGTGCACCCTTGGGCAACGGCTTCAGAAAGATAGGTGCTCAGCCCATAGGAACTATCGCCGATGTAGTAGTAGCTATCGGTTGCGTTTTCAGAGGCGACGCTCACGTCCTGGTCTTCCCCTGCCGCAAATGCGGTAGTCGGAGTGGCTATAGCCATGCCAGCAGCCAAGGCAGCCGCCATGCCTACCTTCGCCGCAGAGGCTGCGGGTGTACGAAGTGACTGAGAATCTTTCATGTTCTCCCTTTCCGAAGTTATTTCTGCACATTTAAAGTTAGACGTGGCTAATTTACATGCGGGAGTTTACCATAGGTAACAATTTAGTTGCAGACAAATTCTCGGGGATGCGCCTTTCGGCAATCTGCAGGCTGCAGCGCCCCCGCCCTATCGCGAAGAAGGACCCGTGAACACAAGAAACGCTCAGCTGGAAACAAGCCTCCTCAAAACAGACGCGAACGAACACGCCGAGCTTGAAATAAGGAGCAGAAGCTTCTTCGCCTTCAACACAAACTGCTGCATAAAGGCAGCGGTCAAAACCGATGGGACGCAGCCCTCATCAGGGAAATTGCTGGAAAAGGCTCTCAATGATGCGGTGAGTCTCTGCTACCGCTACGAAAAGCTTTGGAGTCACACCCGAAAAGGAAGTGATATCTGGCGCTTGAACCACGCACAGGGGGAATCCGTTCCCATCGATACCGAAACCGCAAAGATTCTGCAGCTTTCCAGGCACTACCGCGAGGAAACCGCAGGGCTGTTCGATGTTTCCATGGCTCCCGTCGCAGAACTCTGGAACTTCCGCAAAGCCCAAGTTCCCAAGCCAGCAGAAATAGCACACGCCCTTGAAATTGCAAAAAACGGGCACCTCCGCATAATGGAGGACCACGCCCAGCTCCCTACCCCGGAAAGCAAGGTTTCCCTGGGAGGCATCGCAAAAGGATACATCGCCGATCAGGTTAGCGAGTTCCTGGAAGGTCGCAACGTCCACGATGCCCTTATCAACCTTGGAGGAAATATCGTGGTAAAAGGGCGCCCCTTCTTAGCCGAGGCACCGCAACGGCACTGGCGCGTTGGCATTCGATCTCCGAAACACGCTTCGCAAAGAAAAGCCGCAGAAGAGCGCGCCGCCGCCTTAGCGCGAAGCCCCCACGGGACCGACCTTCGAACGCTCAGAAACTACACGCTGCCCAACGAAGAGCCCGCCTGCATTCTTGAGCTGAACGACTGCTCCATAGTTACCAGTAGCATCTATGAGCGCTGCTTTACCGATGAATACGGAAACGTCCATCATCATATTGTCGACCCACGCACCGGGCACCCCTCGGACAGCGACCTCGCAAGCGCAACGGTGATAGCAAAGCAGTCGATAGACGGCGATGGCTTTTCGACGGCCCTTCTGCTTATGGGAAGCTATTGGGCAAAAAACTACGCAGAAGGTCACCCCAACCTCGAAGCCGTGCTTATCACCCGTGATGGGCGAATCGAGGCAACAAGCGGGATACGCGAAGCGATGGCCTGCATCGCAGGGCGCGCTGAAAGCCGCATGCTCCTTTAAAAGTATGGAATATGGGCAGGAATGCGGCTTAGGCACTATTCGGCCATAGCGCTATTCCAGCGTCGACTTGTGGCACCGCGTTGCCCCATGCTTCTGTCTCATGGGCCTATCCCCAAAGTCCATTCAGCGCTACACCCAAGCTCATTCTGTCCAACACCGCGCTCGTGCCGTCCCACCCATAGCGCCACATCAATGCTCACCCCGCCTTTAGCACAATCTCGAAAGCCATCCCAAGAGCCCAGAAACAAAAAATCAGTCCTGACTGCAACTTTTTTGCGATTGGCAATTGTTCCGAGCCGTCAAATCACGGATCGCAGCGCAAAAGCGCAGGTGACCTGCCATAAAACGTCCGATTCCTGCTTTCCAGGGGTGAAAGAGAGTTGCCAATCGCAAAAAAGTTGCAAAAGCACCTGGATTTTTGTTTTGAGAACGGGCGGATCTGCCGTAGCAGAACGAATCCCGCGAAAGATAGGCTCCCGACAACAGCAACGAAGTCAATACCGCAAAATGGGGGGTATAGGGCAACCCATCACCAGCGTCTCAATCCCACCCGCTTTTTAAATGACTCGCATTCGTAGCACGCCTGCAAATCCAGGCTTAAATCAGGCGCGCTTTTCGCCTGCTTCGCCTCAGCCCGAAAGGCCCTAATGTCCAAAAAAGAAAAACGCGCAATGCAAATCAATCTCGCATTGCGCGCTCGAAATACTTAGTAACATCGAGAAGCTGCGGGCTTCCGACTTCCTCAAGCTTGCGCTCAGAGCGCCGGAAAGCTCTTTCCCGAACTCCAAACCCACAGAACAACCAGGTGGATTTGTGCTCAAGGAACTGGAAGAATCCTATTTCCAGTCCTGACCAACCACTACTAAATAGTCACCCGTGAAGGAATAGGTACCGTCATTCTTCTTAACGGTGCCAACGCCCAGCAAGTCGGCGATCTTCTGCGCTTGGGTGGAATCGGTGCCATTGTATACAACGATCGTCTTCTTGTAGTTGTAATCGTCGGCGTTACCCGTTTCGCAAACAGCACCCTGCGGGGTGAGCTTCGAAGCCGCTTCATTTGCGCAACCCTGAATGCCGCTGCCATTCTTTACGGCAATCTTCACACCAGAAAGCGAAGAGGAAGAACTCGAGTTCTTGGAGCTGCTATCGCCAGAACCGCTGCCACCTGTTCCCGCCGAAGACATTACCGTGCCGGTCGCAGAGTCAACAACGGTTTCTTCCGTAGGCGAAAGACCCTGCTTCACGCGGCTCATCATCTTTTGCCACTCTTCAGTATTCACCTTTTCGTACCAAATATCGTTTTCATACACTGAAGTGGTAGGAACTTGAGCCGAATATACGTTGTTGTCAACGTCAATGCCTATCATGGCCTGCGCTAAACCAAGAATACCCGCCGCAGAATAGTCGGTAGTGATGTACTGAGCAAGCGTGTTTACCGTGTTGGTAAGCGTGGCTACATCCGAACTCATCAGCTGCTTCATAATGGTGGAAATAACCATGCGCTGATTAGCGGCGCGAATGGAGTCGCCATCGCCATCGCCCACGTTGTCGTAGTTATGGCGGCTGCGGCACAGGATAAGAGCCTGTTCGCCATTAAGGGTCTGCTCGCCCGCATCAACGTGGCCACCTGCCATGTCGTCGTTGATTTCCATCGGCACATTTACCGTAATGCCGCCCAAGGCGTCGACTACGGCCTTGAAGCCATCGAAGTCGATTTCCGCATAGTGGTTGATGGGGACGCCTGCCAACTTGGAAACCGCGTCAATGGCGCCGGAAGGACCACCAAATGCATAGGCAGCATTGATTTTCTGCGTGCCGTGGTTGCCAATGGTTACCTGCGTATCGCGAGGAATGGAAATAAGCGTAACTTCCTTTTCCCTTGGGTCGATACGCGCCAAAATCATCGAGTCGGTTCGATATGAACCGCCATATTCGTTGGTGGATTCTCGCTGCTCCGATTTGTCGATGCCGATAAGCAGCATGTAGAACGGGTCGGATGCCGAATCGGTAACCGTAAGCGAGTTCAGAAGGTCGGCATCAACATCTTTGTTCAGCGCCTTGTCGAGATTATTGAGATAAGCCCAGGCAGCACCTACGCCACCGAGAACCAAAGCCAAGCAAACGGCAACCACACCAAGCGCAATGCGCTTGCGACGCTTCTTCGTGCGCTCGCGCTTAGCGCGAAGGATTTCGCGATCATGTGCGTTGCGAGGAGTGTACGGGCCGCGCTTGGTGGGCGAACCGTAAGCGCCAACCGAGCGGTAATTGCTCTTTTGCTGCGTGTGAACAGGGGAAACATGCGTGGACGAGCCATAGTTGCTGGCTCCATACGCATTCGTGCTCGAACCACTAGGGCGGCGCGAAGCATGCGACGCGCGAGACGTACGAGCATACGGGTCAGAAGCACTTCCCGCTGAGCGATGCGGCGTGCGCGAGGAGGAAGCGTGCGCCGCCTTCCTTTCAGCACGAGCCGATCGTTTTGATGGCTTGTTATTCGAAGCAAACATGCAATAAATGATGAAAGAAACGTTAATGCCATGCAAATTAATTCGGCGAAAACCACAGTATGCGCGAATGAAAACAAGGCAATTCACGCATTTTTAGTACAAACCTATACTATTTGTTGAGTTTTTGTGCACAAAACGTGAAGCGCTTCAGCTCGGACACAACACGGAAGAGGAACGGCACCCCAAGCAACCTAAGGGGCAAAGGCATCGGCAAAAGCAGCGGGAAAACCACAACCACCACGAGGGGGACAGCGGCTTGCACTTTTCCGAATGCGTGCATGCCGCGATCACGCCTAGCGCATGCACGCAAACAGCAGCATCCTATTTATGCCCCGGGCACATCAAGGCGCTTTGCCATATACGCATTCGCGGCGAGCTCAACTTCGTCTTCGAGGGCGACAAGCTCCACTTTGCTGCCCAAACGGCGCTCCATCGCCGCAGCAATAAGGTGATCGGCAATGGCCGGGTTCTTGCCCAGAAGCGGACCATGCAGATAGGTGCCGATGCAGTTGCGATACAGGGCTCCATCGCAACCCGAATCGTCGTCGTTGCCGTGGCCCACGTTGGAAACCACTTTGCCAAATGGCTTCAAGGACGCGCCGAGCTTCGTACGACCGGCATGGTTTTCGTATCCCACCACCGGCTGCGGGGAAAGCTCGGACTCCAAAGCAATGTTTTCGATAAGACGATCGAAGCCGACGCCAGCACGGACCGTCTTCAAGTCGAGGATGGAAAGGCCCTCCACCGACTCATCGCCCATAAGCCAATTACTACCCAGAATCTGGTAGCCGCCGCAAATAGCCAGAAGTGCCCCATTGGCTTCTACGTAGGTGCGCAGTTCTTCGCGCATGCCCAGCAATACCTCGGATGCCAGCTTCTGCTCGCGGTCGGGGCCGCCGCCCAAGAACACGATGTCGGCCGAAGAAAGATCGACCGATTCCCCGTAGTGAACTGCTTCCACCTGTGCGGGGATGCCACGCCATGCGCAACGCTGGGCAAGCACGCGCACGTTGCCGCCATCGCCATACAAATTAAGAAGGTCGGGGAACAGATGCACGATGCGCAGGGGCTGCTCGTCGAACTTGGCAGCTTCGGCTTGATGCACATAAGCACCCGAAACCCACTTCTTACTGCACTTCGGCTTGGCATCGCCCGATGTCGGGTTGGCGGGCACCGCCTTATCGGCGCGCGCCATCAAGGCAGAACGCACTGAGGGGAGCGAGGTGTAATTGGCAATAGCGTAGATATTCCATTCGGAAGGCAGTTTCAGCGCAGCATCCACCACTTCGTTGACGCTATCGACGGTCTTGGCATCGATGCCCGCATACTTCAGACGCAGCTGCAGGTCGTTTTTGCGGATTCCGCCAGCGAACACCATGACGTCTTCCTGGCTGGCTAGCTCTTCAAAGTCGCAGTCCCAAATCCAGGAAATGTCGCGACCATCAGCTTCGTTGTCGTTAATGAAGAAAGCCGCAACCTTCTTTCCCGGCGCCTGGGTGATGAGCTTCATGTTCTGGTTGAAGCCCGTCGGGTTCTTCGCCAGGTTCAAAAGGACAGGGCGTCCTTCGATGGTAAGCGACTGCAAGCGTCCGTTCTGGGGGTCGAACAGATCAACCGCCCTCTGGAACACCGCGTCGGAAACGCCAGCGCAATGGGAGGCCAGCCAAGCGGCCATAACGTTGTACACCATGTACGATCCAGCGCGCTGCGCGTGAAGATCGACGCTTTTGCCCGTTGCCGTTTCTTCAACCGAAAACGTGATTTCGTCTCCGAACACTACGCTCTTGGCGGCGAAATCCAAATCAGGGCGGCTGAATCCGCAGTTCGGGCACGAATACGTACCAAGCTGACCGTACTGTCGGTAGCCGTAGGTGAACATAGCCGAACAGCGCTGGCACATCTGGGCGTCTGCCACAACGTTTTGACGCTGGTGCATGTCCTCGCCCACGCCAAACGCAACAGATTTGTTGGGCACGCGCTGCGCGATGATGGCGCACAGCGGATCGTCGGCATTGTAAAGCAGGGTGGTGTTGGGCGACTGCTCCAGAGCAGTAGCGATGGCATCTTGCACGCGATCGATTTCACCGCAACGATCGAGCTGATCGCGGAAGAGGTTCAGCAGCAAAACATAATCTGCTTGCACCTGCGGCAAGGTGTGAGCCAGCCACAACTCGTCCGATTCGAACACGCCCCATTCCACGGTACCCCTGGTTTGCAGCAATGTGGTAGCCACGCCATAGGCAAGGTTCGCACCCGTGCGATTGCACGCGATGCTCTTACCTTGGCGCTCCAGCGCATCGGCAATCATATTAGTAATGGTGGTTTTGCCGTTGGTGCCCACCACAACAATGGAGCCTTCGGTGATCTTGTCCATGGACTCGGCGATAATACGTGGATCAATTTTCAGGGCAACTTTGCCAGGCATATTAGCAGCAGGCCTGTGCGCCAGGTGACGCAAACCCCACGTACTCAGCGAGCTTGCCATATTTCCCATTGCCTTGCGAACGCCCATGACATCCCTTCCACAACATTTGCCGCGCTTTATATAAAGGTCAAAGCACTTTTTGCTTCAGCCCATGATACGGCACGGCTTCGCAGAACGCGAAGTGGGCTCATGGTTGCCCACCGAAACAGCGCAGACTCGAAGCTGTTCCTGGCAATTAAACCCCGAGAAGGCGAAATGCCCGATTCCACCCCACGCTTCGACGGGCCGCGCGTACCAATCCCCGCCCCGCAGCCGACAGTCCGCACCAATGACACCCCGCGCTTCGGCAGGCACCGCGGCAATATGGCGACGCTATGCGCTCTCAAGCACCTGGCCATGGCAAGATATCGACGCTATGCGCTCTCGGATGCCTGGCAATGGCAGGATTTCGCCGTGGTGCGTTCCCAGGCGGCAATCCGTGGCAATTTTTTCGCTTCATGCATCCCAAAAGTGGCCTCGGGCAGGAAAAGCGCCCCTTCCTGGCAACATATCGCCGCCATGCATCCAAAACGAGCTGGCATTGGCAAGATATGCGCGCCATGCATCCGAAAAGCGCCGCAAATCGCCTTTCGGGAATGCATAGCGCGCAGATCTTGCCAGGAAGGGGCCCCTTTCGCTGCACTGACCCCTCGAATCATGCACGGCGCGCGAATCCTGCCATCCGGCGTCGACGAACCGTCCTGGCGCTCGCAACCCCTATGCCGCCGAACAGCGCGAGCCGCCCGCAACCACGGCGCCGCCCTCATGGCGCGGCAGCCTTCGGAACGCGCCACCCGACACAGCGCCAAACCGCCCGAGCGCTCGCAACCTCGGCTCCGCCGAACGGCGCCAAACCGCCCGCAACCGCTACGCCGAAGCGCAACTCGAAAGCCAACGGCATGGATTGGCTGAACTATGTTGAACGGTTTTGCGAGAATCGCGAGAGCGAGAAGGTGTCGGCCAGAGCCAAAATGCCGACGTTTTGGCAAAAACGAACCCTAAAGGAAAAAACTGAGCCCTAAAGCACTCACTAGTTTTTAATTGCATGGAAATCTGATGGCTAAAAGTCAAATTCTGTCCAATAAAAGTATCTAAATGCAGCGGCACCAGAACTGCATTTCGCACTTTCGCGACAGTTTATGCCACAAAACATCGGTTTCGTGTTCCGCAGAGTGAAATATGCGACAAAACAGACCCTAAAGCCCATTTCAGGCACCCAGGCACAGCACCCAACCCCCTGAAGATTAGCGCTATACTTTGGGTTAAGCGCGCCTACTCACGTAAGCAGGAATTTACGTTGGATTACACGCGCGCTTGTAGGGGGAGGTTCGTTCCGAGGAACCAGGCAGCCACAAATCCGTGGGTCTGCCTCATGAAGCGAGGAATCATGATTACGGACTTGAAGGTCAACGAAAAGAACAAGAAAGAGTATTACGAGAAGGGGTACTGGACCGAACGTACCTTAAACGACATCTGGAATACCCAGGTTGCCGCTTTCCCTGATCGCGAATACGTAAGCGACAATCTAGGCGTGCGTTACACCTACGCCGAAATCGACGACAAAGCATCGCGCCTGGCAGCTTGGCTCCACGAAGTTGGCGTGAAAAACGGCGACGTGGTTTCCTACCAGATGCCACCTTGGTCAGAATTCTGCATCCTCTACGTCGCCTGCTTGAAGGTTGGAGCGGTAAGCCATCCGCTTCCCGTCACTTTTAACGACGAAGACTTGATCTACTCCATGAATCTGGTGGAAAGCAAAGCATTTATGTGCCCCACCTTCCATCACAAGACCAACTTCGAAGACCAGATTCTTTCCGCAGTCGATCGCATTCCTACGCTTTCCAAAGATGCTATTTGCGTTCACGACAAAACAGTCGAATCGCACGGCGCCATCACGTTAAAGCAGATCTGCGAAACGTATGAGCCCTATCGCGAAAACCCTGGCAGCAAATCAGACGATGTGGTCTTGATCCTTTCCACTTCTGGCACCACCGGTCGTCCGAAGGCGGTTCTGATCTCTCACAACGCACTCATTTTCTCTGAAACCACGTTTAGCCGCGGCCTGCACCTTACGCAGGACGACGTCATGTTCATGCCTGCACCGCTGAACCACGCCACTGGCTTTAACCATGGTCTTATCACGCCGCTGCTTCTGGGCGGTCGCGTTGTTCTGCAGCAAGAATTCCGCGCTCGCGAGGCAATCGAAATCATGAACAACGAAGGCGTAACCTGGTCGATGGGCGCCACTCCGTTCATCTTCGACCTGCTTAACTGTGCCGAGGAAAACGACCTGAAGTTCGAAACGCTGAAGCTCTACATCTGTGGCGGCGCTCCCGTACCGGGCACTATGGTCCAGCGCGCGCACGAGCACGGCCTGAAACTGTGCGAATGCTACGGCTCTACCGAAAGCTGCCCCCACCTGGCAGTTCCCCCCGAGCATTGCCTGGAATGGAACGGTAACTGGTCGGGCGTTGCCTTTGAGGGCATCGAGGTCAAGGTTGTCGACGAACGCGGCAACGAGGTGCCCCATGGCACCCAGGGCGAAGAAATCTCCCGCGGACCTCATATGTTCAGCGGCTATTTGAAGAACCCTGAAGCAACCGCGAAAGACCTGAATGACGACGGCTGGTTCTTCTCGGGCGACCTGTGCATTCAGGACGAAGAAGGCCGCGTAAAGATCAACGGCCGCAAGAAGGAAATCCTCATTCGCGGCGGCATCAACATCTCCGCAAACGAAGTGGACAACAACCTGGACGGCTGCCCTGGCGTTGGCGCCCATGCCACTATCGGCTTGCCCGATGATCGCTTGGGCGAGCGTATCTGCACCTTCATCGTGCAAACCGGCGACGTTACGCCCACGCTCGATTCCATCGCGGAATATCTTGACTCCATCGGCGTAGCCAAGCGCTTGCGTCCCGAGCACATCGAGTTCATCGACGCTATTCCCATGACGGAATCCGGCAAGGTCAAGCGCCATCAGCTGGCCGACGAGCTTGATCGTCGCCTGAAGGAACGCGCTGAATAATCTGCGTATAATCCACGAACTGCCAAAGTGGCAAACTGCCAAAGCGACCAGCGTTCAGCTGGTCGCTTTTTTGTGCGCTGCGTCGAGGAAAACCGCTGCCGACCAAAGGAGCGCGGATAGACAACTGTGGGGGCAGGACGTGCCGTGGAGCGGGCGGCTGCGAAACGGGACGCCATGGGGCGGGCGGTTGCCGTGGGATGGGCCATGGGTCGGGCGGTTGCAGTGGGATGGGCACGCCCGCACCGTCCATTCGCCGCAACGTCGGCTGCGGGGCGAGCGGTTATGGGACCAGGCGTGCCGCGGGAGCGCGGACAGTTGCGAAACGGGACGCGCCATAGGGCGGGCGGCTGCCAAGAAGCGCCGACCGCGGAGGCTGCTGCGGGCAGCCGCAGCTCGGGTAAGCACACGCGCCGCCGCACCGTACGCTCGCCAAACGCGGTGGCTGCAACGGGCGTGCGCGGTCTGCCGGTGCGGGGCTTCGTCACGAAAGCGGGGCCGTTGGCCGCGGGCGTGCGCGGCCCGCTGGGCGCAGGACGGCGTTGGTGCGCTGCCTGCCGGTCGCGGCGCGGGGCCGTCGGCCTCAATGCAAAGCGCGCTTACAACGACCCATCTCCTCCAGCCTTCCGCGCGTAAGACCTTACGAGCGCTGAATCGTGGCAAGATTCGCACGCCATGCGTGATTCGAGGGGTCAGTGAAGCGAAAAGGGGCCCTCCCTGGCAAGATCTGCGCGCTATGCATTCCCGAAAGGCGATTTGCAGCGCTTTTCGGATGCATGGCGCGCGAATCTTGCCAAAATCAGCTCGTTTTGGATACACAGCGGCGATATGTTGCCAGGGAGGGGCGCTTTTCCCGTCCGAGGCCCCTTCAGGGATGCATGAAGCGAGAAAATTGCCACGGATGGCCGCCCAGGAACGCATAGCGTCGATATATCGCCATCGCTAGGCGCTAGGGGATGCATAGCGTCGACATATTGCCACTGCCGGACGCTGAGGAGCGCATTTCGCGAGCATCTTGCCGTTGCCGAACGGCCGAGAGCGCATCGCGAACACGCGTTGCCATGGCACCGGCCTCCATGGAACGCATCGCGGATGCGTATTGCCATGCCTGGCCGCCTGAGGACGAATCGCAGCCGCATCTTGCCAACAAAGCCGCTCTTCAGCTGCGCAAGAGTGCAGGATGCCCGTTCCCGCCATGGCGCTAGCCAGACGCGGGGGCTGCGACGGGCGCGCGCGGCCCGCCGGGCGCAGGGCGGCATTGGCGATCGGCCCGCCAGTTGCGGGGCTCTGTCACGGGGCGCGGGGCCGTCGGCGGTGGACGCGTACGGCCTGCCGGGTGCAGGGCGGCATTGGTGCGCACAGTCACGGCTCGGGCACGCATACGCACCGCCGCACTGTCCGCTAGCCAGACGCGGGGCTGGTGCAGGTATGCGCTGCGTCGGAGCGAAGCCGCCAGCTTCGGGCGCGCCGTCCGTTGGAACACGGAGGCAGTCAGCCCCAGGCGCGCGCGGCCTGCCGGGCGCAGGGCGGCATTGGCATGCGCGGTCTGTCGGTTGCGGGGCTCTGTCACGGGGCGCGGGACGGCGTTGGTACGCTGCCTGCCGACTACGGGATGGTGCCGTCGGCCGCGGGCAACACCGGCCACGGAGCCAACTGCGCCGCGAGGGCACTAATGAACCCGTTCACTCCGACATTTCCCCGCTACGGTGCTGTTATCGAAATTAATTGTTACGCAACAAATAATTAGTTTTAGAATCAACCCACTTGTGAAAAAGTAGAGGAGATCGATTCTTTCGGAGAATTGATGGCCCCTCGTGATGCGGAAGGAGGCTTGCTGTGACGGCGGAAGACATGCGCACAGACCTGTTGGAACGCGTCCTTGCAGCTCACAAGTCTTTTTACGACATCAGGAGAGACTATCTTTTTGAAGGTCGCACCTTCCCCGCCTTCGCGGAATACCACACCTACGGCGAAAAATATGTGCTGGTAAAACGCGCAAAGCTTTGGGAAGTGAACACGCACGATTTCATGTTCTTCGAATGCGTTGACGAGCTCGACGAAGCACAGCTTGCTGAAGAGATTTCCTTCATGCAGGAAAAAGCCCTTCGCAAAGTTGATGCTGGACCGAACCATATGTCCTCTGCCCTTTCGCTCGTGATCATCGCCAACCGCACCACCGAAGCAGCGCGCAAACTGGCAAAGAAAACGCGCTTCCACAAGGAATATCGCTTCGGGTTTCGCGGTTGGACCGACCTCCGCCTAGCCGTGGTAGACCTTTCCCTGCCTACGGACAAAAGCGTGGTTGCCAACAACGCTGGAAAGCAGCTGAAAGAAGTTCTTTCCAGCAACTTGGCATTGATCAAGTAAGGTCCCATAACAAGAAAGGTTCAGAGATGAACGCAATGATCGTCCTTCTGGGCGGCCTTGCCATCCTCGTAATCGGCTACGTGCTGTACGGCGGATGGCTGGCAAAGCAGTGGGGTGTTGACCCCAGTCGCCCTACCCCCGCGCAAGAAATGCACGACGGCGTAGACTACGTGCCCACCAAGCCCTACATCTTGCTTGGCCACCACTTTTCCTCGATTGCCGGCGCTGGCCCCATCAACGGCCCCATTCAGGCTGCCGTATTTGGCTGGGTTCCCGTTCTGCTGTGGGTGTTGATTGGCGGCATCTTCTTCGGCGCCGTTCATGACTTTGGCGCTCTGTTCGCATCTTTGCGCCATAAGGGCCAGACCATCGCGACGGTTATCGCCGAAAACATCGACGATACCGCGAAAAAGCTGTTCTGCATCTTTGCTTACCTGACCCTGGTCCTGGTTGTTGCCGCGTTCGCTTCCATCGTCGCCAATACCTTCGCCGTTAATTTGGCAAACGCAACCGAGGCTTCTAACCTGGCAAATCAGCGCACCGCAATGATTTCTGTGCTGTTCATCGTTGTGGCAATCGTATACGGCCTGGCTACCCGCGGCCGTGAGATCCCCACCGCTGCCAACATCATCATCGCCATCGCGATCATCGTTGTCCTGGTTGCCGTCGGCTACAGCTTCCCCCTGATCTCGCTCGACTACACCACATGGATGATCCTGCTGGGCGTATACATCATGGTTGCTGCCGTTGCCCCCGTTTGGATCCTGCTTCAGCCCCGCGACTTCTTGAGCTCGTTCCTGCTGTACGGCATGATCGCCCTTTCGCTCATCGGCATTGTGGGCGCCTCCATCACCGGCGATGCCTCCAACCTGCAGATCCCCGCATTCACCGACTTCTACGCAACGAACGCTGCAGTTGACGCAAACGGCAACGCCATCATCGACCCCGCCACCGGCAAGGCCATGATGAATAAGGCTGCCGCATCTGGCTTCCTGTTCCCCGCCCTGTTCATCACCATCGCTTGCGGTGCAATCTCCGGCTTCCACAGCCTAGTTGCCTCCGGCACCACTTCCAAGCAGCTGGATAACGAAAAGAACGCTCGCCCCATCGCTTACGGCGGCATGCTGATCGAATGCCTGCTGGCAATCATCTCCCTCTGCGCCGTTGGTTTCGTTTGGACGAAGTACTGCGCGGGCGGCTACGCATCCCCGACCGCTGTTTTTGCAGGTGGCCTTTCCCAGATGCTGGCTTGCATCCCTGGCCTCGAAAACATTGAGGGCATCGCCTACACCCTGCTGATCCTGGCTGTTTCCGCCTTCTGCCTCACCTCGCTCGACACGGCAACCCGTTTGGGCCGTTACATGTTCCAGGAGCTGTGGGTTCCCGCCGGCAAGTCCATGGACGAAGCCACGGGCGCTCGCAAGGTTCTGACCAACCCCTTCGTTGCAACCCTCATTACTGTAGTTCTGGGCGTTGGCCTCGGCATGACTGGCTACACCATCATCTGGCCTCTGTTCGGCGCCGCCAACCAGCTGCTTGCCGCTCTTGCCCTTCTGGCAGTATGCGCATGGCTGGGCAACGCAGGACGCAACAACAAGATGTTCTACATCCCCATGGTATTCATGCTGGTTGTTACGCTCACTTCGCTGGTCATGACGCTGCAGGCCAAGTGCACCGCACTTATGGCTGGCGCCGGCGATCCGTTCGCCGCTGGCGTTCAGGCAGTACTTGCTGCCGTGCTCTTCGTACTGGCTGTTGTCTTGGCCGTTAAGGGCGCAAAGACCATCTTCGGCAAGAAGAAGGCCGCTGCAGAATAACGCTGCGAACTGGGAGTATGGGGACAGATCCCATTTCCCGCCCAACAAACAGGGCCTTGCTTGTGATTGGATTCGCAAGCAAGGCCCTTTCTTTATGCGCTATGGCTAAGTGGGAAAATGGGACCTGTCCCTATACTCCCAGAAACTTCAACTGCGCGCGGATGCTTCGAATGGAAGGCATGCGCAGAGCAGGGTTCACGCCCCGATACACCACGTCGAACAACGCATCGGGTTCGGCGGGCGTGCCCGCATTCAACGCTTCCTTCACCTGGTCCAAGCGATCAACGCGATGCTTTCGCGTGGCTTCGATGATGGGCAGCGGGTCGTCGATGGGATACCCATGCCCGGGATAGAAGCACTGCACCCGACCTTCGCGAACCAACTGCTCTAGTGCGTCAAGGCTGGCGAAATAACTGGCCAGTACCCCATCAGGGTGGAATACCACCGTGGGCCCATGACGAAACAGTACATCGCCCGTGAACAGGGATTGCTCTGCGGGAAGAAGCAAGCCTACCGAATCTTCCGAATGGCCAGGAAGAGCGATTACCTCAAACTCCGGCGCCCCTTCAAAGGGACGGAATGAACCCTCGGGAAGCGTTTGGACGCCAGCGCCCCAGCCAGCTTTTTCCTCGCAAGAATGAGGCGAGCTCCCCGAATCAGATTCAGCCGTTGCCGCAACTTCGACCGCACCTGCGTCCTCGGCACCTTCCGAGCACGTGCGCTTCGCACCAACACGCTTCGCAGACGCATACTTCTGCAGCAACTGCTCGATACGGCTCGTGCGCGGCGCGTACACCGGGGCGCCCGTTGCCGCAACAAGTTCGGGAATTCCCTCGATGTGATCGGGGTGGTCGTGCGTGGCAACAATAGCCCCAATTCGCAGCCCCGCCTCAACGCATGTCGCCAGAATACGCTGAACCTGCTCGCCGGCAGGGGCGGGGTCTATCACCACACATTCCTTGGCACCTGGCTCTGCCACGATCCACGAATTGGTCCCCACGTACGTCATGGGGCTGGGGTTGTTCGCGCGCACGCACCGAACGCGCGCACTTACACACCCACCGCACCAGGGCGTTTCATCCTCTACGAAGCCCACCGCTCAACTCCTTTTCTCGCAAGCCGGCAAGAAAACGCCCGCTTTGCCGCGTTGCCTATTTGCGCTTCGGGAAGTCGCAATGCAGCATAAACGTGCCGTCTTCCTTCTTGATGGGATACGACATGAAGCGCGTAAGTCGACGACGCGTTTCGACAAATTCTTTCGCGTTTTGAGCCGAAGCAATGCAGGTTAGGTTGTAGACGGTTGGTGCCAACACCAGCCAATTGCCTGCGTCGCCCGCGCGCATAGCGTACGCGGGAGTTACCCAGTCGGCAATCTGCGCTTCGCTTGTTTCGCCATCGGCCACCTGGCCTTCTGGCATAAGAGCGGAAAAGAAGAACGTGTCGTATCGCTTCGTTTCAAATTCAGGTGTGCAGAAGTTCGAGATAAGGCCCAGCAAGTCGGTGCGCACAACCAATCCACGCAGGATGAGCATGTCGGCAAAAGCAATCTCGTGGTTTTCCAGAGCGGTGCGATCTTCCTGCCAGGAAGGGTCGCTCAAATCCTGCACCACCGAATGCTCGTCAGGGCCTGCCAGCAAAACGCCGCACTCTTCGAACACTTCGCGCGCAGCAGCAACAACCACGCGTCGCGCCACGTCCTCAGTGCAGCCCATGAGCTCAGCCCATTCGGCAGGAGCGGGCCCGCACCACGGGAGATTAGGGTTTGAATCGCGATCGTCAACCCTACCACCAGGGAAAACAACGGCATCGGGAACAAATTCCATCGTCTTTACGCGACGAAGCATAAACACTTCCAGTTCCTGGCCGGTTGGGAAATCGGGCGGAAAATGATCGCTTTCGATGCGATATTCCGTCTGGAACGGTGCCGAATCACGCACCAGCATTACCGTTGCCGCATATTTGGGCTGCACCGGCTCGAATCCTGGCTGAAGCGAAGCCTCGATCTTCGAAAGCACGCTTTCCCTCGCCTTGAACTCCACCGAACCACCCTGCAAATCCACTCGCATAGCGCCCTCCTTTTCGCCGCTTCCCGTTGCGGCGCATCGTTCGCTTTCTATGATACGGTGCGCGCTTGCCTTACGCCAGAATCAGGATGCGAGGGGTCCACATCAACAAACCTCGCGCGAAACGGCAAACAGGGAAGCAGACGCTCCCCGCGTATTAAACGCACGGAAACGAATTCTTTTTTGGGCGCGTGATGCAACAGACGGGAGCGGCGGGCTCTCCCGCCCCGTCAGGCAAGAACCACCATCACGGCATAGGCTAAACAGCAGATAGGGTAGCAGGTGGCCCTCTCCGTCAGGCAAGAGCTGCCAGCAAGCAAAACAAGGCAGCCTGCGCTTTATTGGGCGCTGTTTAGCGAGCCGTACGATCGGTTCGCCAGATCGAGGCGCCACCAACCGAGCCAAGCACGCCTGTTCGTCTGAGCCCGCTCGCAAAACACACCACGCGCCCTGCAGCTGCACAGCTACGCAGCTACACGACAAAACTGAACACTTCGCCCCAGTTTCGCCGCAAGACGAAATCGGCAGTGCAGTTGATGTTGTCATACACGATGGACCATTGCGTATTGCTGGTGATGTCTTCCGGGTTCGGTTCCTGCGAAGAAGAACGCAGCGCCCTCCAGGCAACTTCCTTCGTTTGAGGCTGCATGCCATCAAGCACCTCAGCGATGGCGAGCGCACGTTCCTTGCCATGCCCCAAAGCGCCGTTCTTCTGATTCGGCAGAACCTCGCTGGCGTAGCACGCGTAGTAGTTGGTGATTTCGCGCGCATGCGTTACAACCATGGGACGCGCGGGATTTTGCGGGTCGTACTCAACAACGCGACTGTCGCCAGAAGCATCGTTGATGAAAAAGTGGTAGTCGCGGCCAGCCATGGCGACCATATCGTACGAGCCCAGCAAGTCTACCGCTTCCTGCGTGCTTGCCGCCCTATCGAGTACCAAACGAATGGCCAATGAGGTGTTTATTTTCGGCTTGCCGCTGTTTTGCCTGGTAGGAGAGCTGTCAAGTGTAAGCACCGCTATGGAAACGCCCTTTTCGTTGATGCCATCAAGACTTGCAAAGGGCCCCAGCATCGCCGCGATTTTGCCTTTCAAGCTTTCCTCGGGCATATTGGTGCCCAAATTGTTCAGCGCCGAAAAGGCAATGGACGCATACCCGTTCTTCGGATGCGTGCGGACCAAAAGGGCAGAGGTGTCGTCCTTGAAATCGTAGTTGCGACCCATCAAAACGCTCCCTGGAGCTTCAGCGCAAAATGCACTGCAGGCAAATTTTGGCGCCTCAACCTTTACGGGAATGCCGGGGAATACCTGTTTGCACACCGCGTCGATATAGGCTTGGTCGCCTTCAACCCCCGCCTTGATAATGGCATCAAGGTCGTAACGATACGCAACCGCGCTCTCATACAGATTGTTCGGCCCGGCGAAACTGGACAACTTCTTCAGTGAACAAAGCGTCTTGATGCGTGAAGCGGCTAACGCCCCAACCGTAACCACGGCTACCGCACCGGCAGACGCCGCACACAGCAGACCCGCCTTCGCTGTTTTGGAATTACCTGCGAAAACACCCATGCGAGCTCCTATCCCCCAAGAATGGCAGAATCCTTTTGCCGCCACCACGCCAGCGGTTGCGCAAACCGGACCAAGGTTCGGCGGATTCCTCTTCTTCATTCTAGGGCAACCAGCAAAGCATCCATCCCGCCACTCCGCAGGAGGGGCAACAACTGCGCCATTGGGGGATACGGATGACCTATCTGATTCCACCACCCCACAGGAGGGCAGCAATTACGCTCGCAAGCAGTCGCTTGGCGGTTCTGTTGCCCCGCAGGAGGGCAGCAAGCCTGCGCCTTTCGGGTTGTTCCTCGGGGTGCTCTTTACCCGGCGGACTCTTCCTCGCCGAATATTTGCGCCTGGATCTCAAGATCAAAGGCGTCGGACAGCACATCGAAAAGTTGCTTCACAGCAGCCTTTGCAATGGAACGCAAATCTTGCTGTTTTATGCCACCAATGATGGCAGCGCGCTCTTCCGCCGGCACATTCAGCACGGAAAGGCTCATCTGCAGATAACGTTCGATTTTCACATCGAGCGGAAAATCGTCGCTGCACGGGCGCAGCATGAAGCCAAGCATCAAGCCCGATGTTCCGATGTCCATCTGATAGAAATCTTCTTCATCGAATGAAGGGTTGTACCGCTGGAACATTTTTTGAAGATGCTTCGCGGTATTGCGGCGAATGTACTCCAGTGAACGCTCGCTGATATATGCCTGCAAATACAGATCGCGAATGATTTCGCTTAATTCGGAAATGGTGAGCTGAATAGACGTCTCGAGCGCATACGTAAAAGCCGGGCTAGCATTGGGACCCAGCAAGGCGGCAGCCGAATCAGCCACCGAGAACTGCCCCGAGAACATAAGCTTCATCAATTCATACATGACTCCGTCTTTGTTTCCGAAGACGTTTTGGAACGAGCTCGAGGAAACATCGGCTTCTTTTAGGATGGCCGCCATGGTAGTGCCGCGGTATCCGCGCTCCAAGAACAGGCGAACGCTCGCCGAAAGCACGCGATTGCGCACCGCTTCGCTATCGTACCTACGGGCCATAGGGTGTCCTCTTCTCTGCCTCAATAATTACTTCAATAACGACTAAGTGCGTCTATTTCAACATCAGCAAGCGCTTTCGTCAAATAGTCTTTAAAAATATGCGCAGTTTGCAAATAACAAGCTGATCAACAGGGGTTATTATCTTTTTCAATCATATCTCAACGGATTTATTTTTTGCCTTATGGGAGCCTCTGCCCAAAGCTTGAAAATCCTCACTTCCCGCCGCGTAAGGCCAACGCGAGGCCCTCTGCCTGCGTTGCCGCCGCCTAACCCAATGCAGCAAGGCCCAGGGGCCGCTCCATCCGATCGATAGCCCTAGGCGTTGCTGCCTGCGCTGCCGCTCTACTCGGCCAGCCGCAAGGCCCCTCTGCTCGCGCCGCCGCTCTACTTAGCCAGTCCCTCCCGATGCGGCAAGGCACAGGCTGCCGCTCCGTCTGATCGGTAAACCTAACCCAGGCCGCGATGCCGCCAACGAGAATCCGCACATCTGCATGATTTGCCCTGTTTCGGCGATCCGCCCATTGCGATATCTACCCGTCGGGGCAATCCGCCCATCGTGAAAACAAAAATTGAGGCGTTTTTGCAACTTTTTTGCGATTACGGACTCTCTTCCGTCCCCACAAAGCGAAAACAGGCCGTCATGCAACCGATTACCTGCGCTTTTGCGTCTCAATCCGCAATTGGGAAGCTCGCAACAATCCGCAATCGCAAAAAAGTTGCAAAAATGTCGAGATTTTTGTTTCTGGACTCTCGGAACAGCTTTGGGATGACGATTTGGCCAGAGCGGACCCAGCTTAGCATCGTAATCAGCTTCTCGGCGGCTCCCATGCGCGGCAACCGCATACTGCGCAGCGCGGTGCCGGTCGGGCGGCGCGTACTGCACAGCGTGGTGCCGGTCGGTCGACGCGTACCGCACAGCACGGCGGCTCCCGTGAGCGCCGCCACGTCTCCCCCAACAGAAAAAAACGGCACCCAATTGGGTGCCGCTCTGCTAGCAATCTTTCGTTCAGCACCGCTCCTATAGCAGCACCTTCGGAAGAAAACTTACATGTTGGAGAAGGCGAAGTTCTCGGGATGAGCCTTAACCTCGTCGCGCAGTTTCGGATTCATCTTGCGAACGCCACGACGGTTGTCCTCGGTCTGAGAAGCCAGAACCTGATTGCGGTTCTCCATCTTGATCTGAGACTCGAAGGAGTTGTCGAGGGAAACCTGCAGGGATTCCTTGGTAAGGCGAAGACCCAGAGGAGCAGAGTTCTTAACCATAGCCTCTGCCATCTTTACGGCCTCTTCTACAACATCCTCGTCAGCAACAACCTTGTTGGCGAAGCCCCATTCCTTCAGCTCTTCTGCGCCAATGCGGCGAGCAGTCATCAGAGCCTCAGCAGCGCGAGCGTAGCCCACGATGCGGGGGAGGTAGTAAGAACCGGACATGTCGGTACCGGTAAGGCCGATGTTCAGGTAGCCTGCCTGCATCTTGAAGGACTCACCGCAAACGCGCAGGTCGCAAGCGCAAGCCAGGGAGAGGCCGCCGCCTACTGCATGGCCCTTGAGTGCGCCGATGATGGGCTGCATAGCGTTGCGCATGTTAACAGCCTGGTCGGAGCAGATGGTCTGCATGATGCAGTGATCGCGCTGAGCGCGGCCCATGTCTGCAGGGGGCTCGAAGTTGAGCTCGTTCAGGTTGAAGCCTGCGCAGAAGGACTTGCCCTCGCCGGTGAGAACGATTACGCGGCACTCGGGGTCCATACGGACCTTCTTCAGATAGTCGTTGAAGTCGGCCATCTGCTGGTAAGACATTGCATTCAAGTTAGCAGCATCGTCGAAGGAAACAACGTGGATCGGGCCACGGACGTCAACCTTGAGGCGCTCATACTCATACTTGAATTCGGGCAACTTGTATGCCTCCTGATATACGCTCATGCGCACTTCCCCTTCCATATTGGAAATCTCGTATAAGATAGATAAATCGTAGTTTTTCAAAGCGTCCCTTGTCAAGGACAGCAAGGGGCTTTCAACTTCGTATTTACTGGCTCATACTGCCGAAAGAAGGGGGAACAATGGCAGAATTTAGCCCGACCCGAACCCATGCAACCTGGAAGCCGCGCGTCAGCTCAGCGCACCTTCCTTACTATCGCTGCAGCGAATGCGGCGCCATCCTTGCTGGCATCGACGGCAACGTTGAAATCACCTGCACCAACGACGGCGAGCGTTCGCTTCTGTTCGAACCGCCGTATGCCCATGTCGATTTCAAGCCGAACTGCTGCGGCAAGCCCATGGATCGCATCGAACTCGTAGATGCAGCCGACGTCGAAGACCGTTTCAAGCTGACCTACCAGATTCTTGGTGGAATGAACAACAACTGCATCAACGTGAACTGGCGTTCCATCGATTCCACGTGCAAGCCCCGCTGGTTTGGACTCAAAACGTTCACGGGCATGCAGTACAAGTACGTCACTCCCAAGAAGTGGCCTCCTGTGGTGTTTGCCCTGGCAGATGAAGACGCATTCGCCTACTGCGACAAGAACCCCTGCGTTCAGTGCACCTTCCGCTGTAAGCGCGAGTTCGAGATCTACGCCTACGTAGAGAACATCGGCATGGTGGTTAAGCATCTCGACGAATGGGTAGCGCCTGGTAGCGCCAGCACCGACGACTTCGATTCGCCAACGCAGATCATGGAAAAGGCCCGCAAGGCCAAGGCGGAAAAGGGCGAATAGCCCTCACGCGCCAACTACTCCTGCTCCTGATACGAGGAACAAACACGGAGCCTGCCAGCTGGCAGGCTCCGTGCCGTTTTGCTAGCACTACAGCATTTCTGCCTTGAAGCCTTTTTCGATCACGGCTCCGACGAGCATTTCGTTGGGTACGGAATCGCTAAGATGCACCGTGGCCTGCTTGCCTTCGAGATCGACTTCGGCGCTTTGTACGCCAGGCACCGCCTCCAACGCTCCACGCACACGACCTGCGCATTTGTGGCATTTCATGCCTTCGACGCGCAAGTGTCTTTCGCTGGATGCGAAGGGACGCGAATTTGCAGCGAATGCGTTCGCGCTCGGGTTCGACGGCGCCCCACCGCTTGGGGAAACGCCACCGACAACTTCGTTGGCTGAGGCGAGGCCGCTCGCTGCCTCGCCCTCCGCAGCGCCAAGGGCACGTGCTTTGTCGGCGGGGGTCGCGGTGGCCACAGCGCCGACAGCAAGCATCCCACTGGCAGGGGCTGCGTCGGTTGCTACTCCGGCGGCAATCTTGCTAGCCGCAGCTCCACCGTCCGAGGCTGGGCCGCTCGCCGCCTCACCAGCGGCATCAGCGCTTGCCGCCGCTCCGCTCGCAGCTCCGCCGTCCGCAACCGCAACGGCCGCGGCACCGGCACCTGTCGACGCCGACAAGCGCTGCGGCTTCCAGCCGCGCAAGCGCAAGGCGTTGGTCACCACGCACACCGAGCTTACGCTCATGGCCGCTGCCGCGATCATCGGATTCAGACTGAAGCCCGCCCACGCAAACACGCCCGCAGCCACAGGGATGCAGATGGCGTTGTAGAACAGAGCCCAGAACAGATTCTGCTTGATGTTGCGCATGGTGGCGCGCGAAAGATCCAAGGCAGCCGGCACGTCAGCCAAGTCGCTATGCATCAGCACGATATCGGCGCTCGAAAGTGCAATATCGGTGCCCGCGCCAATGGCAATGCCCACATCCGCGCGAGCCAACGCCGGGGCATCGTTGATGCCGTCGCCCACCATAGCAACGGGAGCCTTCGCCGAAAGCTGACGCACAATGCGCTCTTTTTCGGCGGGCAGCACGCCGGCAATAACCTCGTCGGTGCCCACCTGGCGCTGCACCGCAAGAGCGGTTCGCTCGGCATCACCCGTGAGCATTACCGTGCGAATGTCCATCGCCCGCAACTGCGCAATGGCGGCAGCGCTGGTTGCCTTTGGCACATCTGCCACCGCGATAACGCCCACCAACTTCCCTTCGCAGGCGAAATAGGTAACGGTTTTGCCCTCGTCGGCGAACCCTTCAGCTTGCGAAGCGTCCACCGCAATGCCGCACTCGGCCATCATGCGCGCATTGCCCGCATGGCACACCACACCCGAAACGCAGGCAGAAACGCCTTGGCCAGGAACCTGCTTGAATCCAGAAACAAGCTCGGCGGACTCTTTTACCGCATCAGCGCCGATGCCACCTGCCGCATACAGCACCATCGCGCGGGCCAACGGATGCTCGGAAGGTTTTTCGAGCGCATAGGCAAGCCGCAGCAGCTCTTCGGCCTGCACGCCCTCTGCCGGCAAAACGTCAGTCACCTGCGGGGCGCCCTTGGTGATGGTGCCCGTTTTATCCAGCACCACCGTCTTCACGCCGCGCGCCGTTTCCAGCGCCTCGGCCGACTTCACCAGAATGCCGTTCGCGGCACCGCGGCCCGTGCCCACCATGATGGCAGTAGGCGTTGCCAGCCCCAGTGCGCAGGGGCACGAAATTACCAGCACGGAAATCGCGTAGGTAAGCGCTACGGAAAACTCCGCCCCCACGGCGAGCCACACGGCAAACACCACCACCGCGATGGCGATAACCACGGGCACGAACACGCCGCTGATTTTGTCGGCCATCTTTTCGATGGGCGCTTTGGAACTGGTAGCTTCATCGACCAGACGAATGATACCCGCGAGCACGGTTTCCTCGCCCACGCGTTCGGCACGCATCGTGAACCAGCCCGCCGTGTTTACGGTGGCGCCCGTCACCACACTGCCGGCATGCACGCTCTTCGGCAGAGGCTCGCCCGTAATAACGGATTCGTCGACCGAGCCTTCGCCTTCCAGCACTACGCCGTCGACCGGCACCGATTCGCCCGTACGCACCATGAGCACATCCCCAGCGCGCACGCTTGCGGCAGGAACCTGCACTTCAACGCCGTCTTCCACACGCGTTGCCATTTTGGGCGAAAGGTCCATGAGTTTCGAAAGCGAGCTGGTAGTTTTGCCCTTCGCGCGCGCTTCCAGATACTTGCCCAACGTGATGAGCGTCAGGATCATGGCAGCCGACTCGAAGTAAAGGTTCATGGCGAAATGATGAGCGGCCTCCATATCGGAATGCCCCATGAAAAATGCCATGCTGAACAGCGCATATACACCGTAGACCGTAGCGGCGCCCGAACCCAAGGCAATGAGCGAATCCATGTTAGGGGCGCGGTTTGCCAAAGCGCGAAAGCCCACGCGGAAGAACTTGAAGTTGATGAAAATAACGGGCACCAGCAGCACAAACAGGGTAAGCCCGTACACCATCATGTTTTCCATGCCAGTGAGCACACTAGGCAACGGCCAGCCGAACATATCGCCCATAGAGATGTAGAACAGCGGCACCGTGAACACGAGGGAGGCAATCAGGCGGTGCAGCATGCTCTTCTGCTCGGCTTCGGCGGTAGCATTCGGATTGTCCACAGCGACGCCTGAGCCCGCAGCAGCCGCGCCTGGCCCAGCGGGTGCGCCTGCCTGGCCTTTGGGGCTGGCACCGTACCCCGCCTTTTTCACGGCTGCCTCAATGGCGGCTGTAACTTCGGCGGTATTAGCGTCGTCGGCAAGCTGCACTTCCATTGAACTCTTCAGCAGATTCACGGCAACGCTCGCCACGCCAGGGACCGCACTGGTGGCTTTCTCGACGCGCGCCGAGCAAGCAGCGCATGTCATTCCTTGGATGTTGAAAGATATCTTCATGATGTATCTCCTCTTGGGGTTTGGTAGTTGGAGAGTCCGGTGCCGATCGGGCATCAGCCGAACTGGCAGCAGTCGGACCACGCGAACCCCGGCTTGGCAGGCTGCGGCAGGAAACAGCCGAGCAAACCCGCCTTTAGCGGGCGAAGCGCTTGATGAGCCGCATTGCCTCGTCGATTACTTCGGTGTCACCTTCACGTACGCGTTCGGTTACGCACGTTTCCAGGTGGTCGCGCAGCAGCATCTCAGACACGGTATGCACGGCGCTTTCCGCAGCAGAAAGCTGAATGAGCACATCGCCGCAATAACGGTTGTCTTCGATCATGCTTTTCACGCCATTCAGCTGACCGATGGCGCGGTTCAGGCGCTTTTGCAATTCGTTTTGGAATTCGGTGCTGCGCTCCGTCGCTTTATGACGGCACGCGCACGTACGTTTTGGCGCTTCCGCTTTTTCCGAGCAGCACGCTTTGGGCAATTCTTCGCTCATAGTGACCCTTTTCGCTGGTAAGACTGGGGGATCTTGTTTACCCCTTCTTTGTTTTACGCTGCAACTATATACCCCTAGGGGGTATTGTCAATGCAAAAAGTACCAACGGGCTAACTTTTTCATCGAGCGGAACGCTGGAGGCTCCGAGCGCGCGGACAGCGAGCCATATGCCGAGGCAGAATATGCGCACGACAAAAGGAGGCGCCGAGCGAGCGGCCCCACTCGGCGAGGCCGCTCGCTCGATGCCCCCACAGCGCCACGCACTCCTTCGGCAGCGCCCCACCCCGCCCGACAAGAAGCCGCCCGCGCCCTGTTCTGCCGTCCCCAGGCAGGCTGCCGCGCCATAAGGGCGGCGCCGTGCTTGTGATCGCTCACGCTGTTCGGCGGCGACGGATGGCAAGATCTGCGCGGTATGCATGATTCGAGGGGTCCGTGCAGCGAAAAGGGCCCCTTCCTGGCAAGATATTCGCGTGATGCATCCTCTAACAGCGATTTGCGGGGCTTTTCGGATACATGGCGCGCATATCTTGCCAAAGCCAGCTTGTTTTGGATACACGGCGGCGATATGTTGCCAGGAAGGGGTGCTTTTTCCTGTCCGAAGCCACTTTTGGGATGCATGAAGCGAAAAACTTGCCACGGATTGCCGCCCGGGAACGCATCAGGGCGAAATCTTGCCATCCCCAGCGCCCGCGCCCTGTTCTGCCGCCCATAGGCAAGCAGCCGCGTTCACTGGCACCCCCGCCGGCAAGTAGTGAAGAACTTGCATAACCGGCATCTAACAATTGTGTATAAAGCCCTCACCCATAACCAAGCCGAGTACAATAAGGAGATTGGATTTTAGGGAGTTTAGAATACATATGACCAATTCAAACGAACCACCGCGCCGACCGGCGCGTCGCCAACCACCTCGCCGCTCCACCACGCCCCGCACTTCCGTGCCCAGCGCACGTGACGAGCTCGAGCGCGAACGCGAGTTATATAGTCAGCACGACCCCACGGCTTCGTTCATGCACGAACGCGTGCAGAACAAACCAGCAGGTCAGGAGCGTGGCGCATCGTCCGCATTCCCCGCGTATGCAGGTGCTGGCAACGATCATATTGCCCATTCGCGTGTTGCCGCGAACCAGCCCGCCCGAACAAACCAGGGACACACTGCCAATGGCAACATGTCCAACGTGTCGGCTTGGAATCAGCGCGCTTCCGCAAGCGCAAGCCAGCGCATGCCGAGGGTTGAAGGACAGCGCCCTTCTGCAGGTGCGAGCCAGCGCATGCCTCGCGTCGAAGGCCAGCGACCCAACACGCAAGGCAGTCAGCGCATGCCGCGCGTTGCAATGCCGCAAGATGCCAACCAACACGTAGGCGCAGGCGACCCTTCCGCAAGCCAGCGCATGCCACGTATGCAGCAGGGCGGCAACGGGCAGGCACGCCCTTCCCGCCGTGCCGCCAACGGCCAGCGCGGCCAGCGCCCCAGCGCCCAGGCAAGCCAGCGCATGCCGCGTGTTGAGGGCCAGCGCCCTTCTGCGGCTCAACGCCAGCAGCGCCCTGTTCGCCGCGGTGCCGCAGCTTCGCAGCCCAGCCAGAGCATGCGCGCTCAGGCTGCGCAGCCGCAGCAAGGCCAGCCTTCGCAGCAGATGCCCGTCGTGCAAAACATGCGCGGCAACGACCCGTCTGCCTATTCGCGCGCTAAATACCAGCGCACCAAAGAAGGCGCCCAAAAGGCTTCGCCCACCAACGCATCCACCTACCAGGCAGCTCGCTACCTGGGCAACAACAACTATGCCCCCAAGCAGAAGGCCGACTTCTTCACGCGCGGCAGCCTTATCGCCGTTGCCGTTGTTGTGGTGCTTATCGTCGCTGGCATATTCGCCTTCAACAGCTGGATGGGGTCAAAGCCGGTAGAGGTCACGCTCAACGGCGACCAAGTAACCATTTCGGGCGCCGAGCGCAGCATTGGCGGCCTTCTGGACAACAACGTGGTTTCGGTAACGCCCGGCAACTACGTAGCGGTTGACGGTAGCACCATCCGCCAAGGCGAAGGCACCCGCTGCACCGCGAAGGTGAACGGAAACGACACCGACAATATGGGCATGCACCTGAACGGCGGCGACAAGATCGAAATCTCCAACGGCACCGACATCACCGAGCCCTATACCGACAGCGACCCTCAAACCCTCCCCCATAAAACGGAGCTGAAAGGCGTTGGCGCAGTTCACCTGTACAGCAATAACGCGCAGGACGGCGAGCAGGTAACGCGCACGGGCAAGGAATCGGGCATCACCGCCACGGTAACCACCAAAGAACCGATCGACAACATCGTTCAGTACTACAACGTGAACAGCAACGGCGACAAGGTTATTGCGCTCACGTTCGACGACGGTCCATGGGACAAGCAAACCGACGAGATCCTTGACATCCTTGAGCAGAACGACGCCAAGGCCACCTTCTTCACTGTTGGCCAATGCATTAGCGGGCATGAAAAGGAACTTCAGCGCGCTGCAAGCATGGGCTGCGAAATTGGCACTCACACATGGGACCACGCAGAGGGCAGCGGCCAGGGCGTAAGCCTTATCAAGATGTCGACCGACGAACGCAAGCAGGAAGTGCAGAAGGGTCTGGAAGCAATCAAGAACGCCACCGGCCAGGAAGCAAGCACGATCTTCCGTTGCCCAGGCGGCAACTTCGACACTTCTGTTGCCACCGATCTTGAAGGCATTGTAACGGCAGAAATTGGCTGGAACGTTGACACCACCGACTGGAAGAAGCCCGGCGCCGACGTTATTGCTCAGCGCATCCAGAGCGCCGGCCCCGGCAACATCATCCTGATGCACGATGGCGGCGGCGACCGCAGCCAGACCATCGAAGGCCTTCGCCAGGCGCTCCCCAAGATGAAGGAACAAGGCTACAGCTTCATCACCGTGCAGGAGCTGCTGGAAAAGTACCCTTACCAAGAGGGCCAAACGAATTAGAGAAAATCAGCAAAAAAGAATAAAAAATATACCACTGCGAGCGAGCCGTGGTACGAATAGATAGCATGGGGAACAATCGAGATGAAAGATTGTTCCCCATTTTTTTATATTTTCGATAAGTAGATTTACTTTTCGATTGCATAAACGCTGTACGTAATTGTTACGGTCATGTCAGACTCAGCGATGATTGCATCGAAGATGAGCTGTGTTTTATAGCTCGATACCTGTTCCACACGGGGTGATAAGTGGTATGTCGTTTCAATGGCAGCAGTATCAGATTCCACCATGCAGTCCATGGCTGTGTATGCTGACGTTTCGGTAGGGAACGGATGTGCTGTGTAGCCGGATTCGTTGCTGGATTCACGGATTAAGATATACGTAGGTTTTGTCATAAAAGATACGTCCTTTCTGAAATGTGAAATATGGTTTTACACAGACCTGCACTCAGATGAGGTGCCGTATTGAACCGCTCTCCCTGTTCCTCGGGCACGGGAAGCAAGGAGAGCGGTCCTCTTCGCCTATGGCATAGCGGCTGACGCCGAACCTCGTACGCACGCTTCATTGCAAACGCGGCTCAGTTCGCAAAGTGGGAATCGAGCACCTACCCTTACTTTCCTGCCTGGTTGGTGCTAGTTCGGACTTCTACCGATTTCGCGATATAGGCAGGGCGGCGCTTGGTTTCGATGTAGATGCGTGCGATGTATTCGCCGATCACACCTAGCGTGACCAAAATGAGCCCGCCCATCAAAAGGAGCACGCACAGAAGCGTAGGATAGCCCGATGGCATGGCGGGGTTGATAAATTGCTCGACAATGACTTCGACCAGCAGAACCAACCCGACAAGCGTGGCAACGAGACCCGCCACCGCGGCAATTTTCAGCGGAAACGTGGTAAACGAAAGCACTCCGCCGATGCCGTAGCGCATTAGTTTCCGGAACGACCACTTCGTTTCGCCCTCAACGCGATTTGCCGGCGTGTAGGGAAACGGCAATGTCTCGAAACCTACCCAGGCAAACATGCCTTTCGAAAAGCGGAAGCTTTCCGGCATAGAAAGAAGCGCATCGGCCACCCTGCGGTGGAACACGCGAAAATCGGAGGCATCGGGCATGACATTGAGCCGAGAAGTTGCATCGAACGTTTTGTAGAACGCGTGCTTGAAGAAGCTCAGCACCGCGCCTTCGTTTCGATGCTCTTGGAATGCGGCTACGCAATCGGCGCTAGGGTTGGCCTGCAGCATGCGGTACATTTCAAGCAACGTTGCAGGAGGCTGTTGCAAGTCTGCGTCCATCAGACCCACCGCATCCCCTTCGGCATGTTGAAGGCCTGCGAGCAGGGCGCTTTCCTTGCCGAAGTTGCGGGAAAAATCGACCACAACGATACGTTCGGTCGATGCAGGAGTGGGCAGCTCATGCAGCAGGTGCGACGTACCGTCGGAGCTGCCGTCGTTCACTAAAACCAGCTCGTACGACACTCCCGAGGTGGCAAAAGCATCATCCACCGCGCTGAACAGCAGCGGCAGCGATCCTTCTTCGTTGTAGCATGGCACGACAATGGAAAGATCCACCGCAAGCCCCCTTTTCGCTTGATTACCGCGTCCGATTGTACGCCTAGCAGCAAAACAAACCCAGCGTGTTGCCGAAATGCAACATCTTGGGAGAATAGGGACAGGTACCGTTTTCCCACTTTGAGGGCTAGTGCCTGCTCGCAATGGAGATTACGCGCGGGGTTCGACGTTAGCCGCTATGCAAAAGTGAGAAGATAGGGACAGGTCCCAGATTCCCACTTATGACATAGCGATTGATACCGCTCCTCGCGTACGCGCTTCATCGCAAACGAAACTCTGCTTGCAAAGTGAGAAAATAGGGACCTGTCCCTATTTTCTCACCTGCCAGATTTCAGTTTCAGAAACACATTATGCAGGGCACCGTTCTTGGCAGCATGGATGGCACCACCCAACGCCAGGCACTTCGACGCATTGCGCTGCTGCAAGGGCTTCAGGCATAGGCGCAAAGCCTGGCTGTCGGCCTGAGCGCAGGGCACCAATTCGTCAAACAGATCATCGGCAAACACGCCTTGCAGCCATTCCTTTTGAGCAGAGCCGCTCATGCCACTTTCCTTCTGCTTGTTGCGCTCCAGCGCAGAAAGGATATAGCGCGCATACAAGGCGCCCAGCGTGGCCTTGGCGCTGGCATCGAGCAAGCCCCACGAATCCAGCTGGTTGCGCAACAGTTCAATGCGCGTGCGATGCACCTCGTAGTAACGCGGCACAAACTTGCTGGTCAGGTTGCCCGCCTCGCGCTTGGCATAGCGATACAACGGTGCGCCCACCACATTCAGACCAGGCAAATCCTGGAACACGCGGATGTTGAATTCGATATCTTCGATAAGCGGCAAATCTTCGGTAAAGGTGAAGCCGCCCTGCTGCAGATAGCTGCGCTCGTACACCTTGTTCCAGGCGTAGCCGTAATGCGTGCCCTTTTCGAACTCCAGTACATGCTTGCGCAGCTTGGTTTTGCCCAAATGCGCCGATTCCTGGCTGAAGGTGAATTCCTGCACACGTTCTACCTTGCCGTTGGCGTCGTAGAATTCTTCCACATGCCCCACCGTAACCACTGGCGCCTCGTGCTGCTGAAGCGAGTTGAACACGCTTTGCAGGAAGGTGAAATCGTAGCGATCGTCGGGGTCGGGAAACCACACATAGCGCCCCTGGGCAGCGGTAAAGCCGGTATTGCGTGCCGCCGAAAGCCCTCGGTTCACTTCGTGTGAAACAACGCGAATGCGCGCATCTTCAGTAGCAAAGTGCCGCGCTATGGCCAGGCTGCCGTCGGGCGAGCAATCGTTCACCACAATGGCTTCCCAGTCGGTGAAGAGCTGGTCTTGCAAATCGCCCAAGGCGGCGGCAAGGTAGGGCTCAGAGCCGTATGCGGGCAAAACAACCGAAAAGAATGGGGCATCGGAGGATTGGGCGGCGGCATGCGCGGCGCTCGCGGCATCTACTGAGCGCGCGGCATCCGTCGAAGCCGCAGATGCCGCGCCTGCTAAGCCCGCCGCGCCCGTAGCTTCTGCCACGTGCGCATCGTCACGCACAGCATCAACATGCGCAGCGGCAACGCCCGCGACACCGGCGTTCACAGCGGCGCCATCGCACCCCCGCGAGGCGGATGCACTGTTCGCTTCGCCCTTGCCGTGATGTCGTTTTCCCATATGCCCAGCGCCCCTCATGAACTCTATACGCTTCGGCTGCAGCGCGCGCCGCTATTCCGAATACTTGCTTATGTCAGATATCTTAGCAACTACAACGCCGTCGATGGTTGCCACCGAATCATTGGCAGGATACAGCGACATGCTCGCGAATTCACTGGAACGAATAACCTTGGCGCATTCGTCGAATGAACAGTAGTTGAAGCTCTGACCCGCGAATTGCTTCATTATCACGTCCCAAGAACGCATGTTGTTCTGGTAGTGGTTGTCCCAAACCATGCCCCACTTCGCATAGCTGCTTGCGTGAGCATAGGAATCGCTGGTGTTTGGATAGTTTCCCGCCTCGGGTTTTCCGGCAATCAGCACCTTCGCGCCCGCCTGCACATCGGGGTTTGCGTCGAGCGCACCGGCAATTCGGGTGGCCAAAGAAGCAGTTTGATTCTGGCACGCCTGCATAACTTCGGCATCGGCATTCGACTGCAGCGCATACGACCACGCCCCTACAGCAAGAAGGCAACAGCAGCCGACGGACATTGCTTTCGCGGGCACGCGCAAGCACGCATTGCCCCGCTCGGGAGAATCGAGCAGAAGCTGCACCAACAGGGGCAGCAGCAAAAACGAAGCCATGAAACCGCCCAGCATAAGCGGGGTGGGATACCCGTAACTGGGCACAATAACCAGGATAACGTTGGCAGCAAAGGGAATAAGAACAACGCAGAGCAGCGCCACAGCGCTCGCCCCCAAACGCTTCGCACCACTGGTCGCAACAAGACGGGCAAACGCAACTGCCGCAACAATCAAGCCCACAACCGCCACGTACACCCAGCCGAAATGGTTCCCGAAAATGCCGTGGCTGAACAAGCCGTCAGAAAAGGCACCGTAGGCACTGGGGACAGACGACGTCAAAGAGCCAAGAATGCTGCCGGCGCCAACTGAGGAAGCTCCGCCATAAGCGGAAAGGCCAATGCCCAGCACAAACAGCGAAAGCTCGGTAAGCGCATAGTACAGTACGGCACCCGCCGCGCACACCACTACGGCAACGCCAAAGAACACCGCAAGCTGCTTGGCGCTGAAGGAGTCACCGCTGCAGCCTTCTTCGCAATAAGGGCTTTGAGCTTCGCCGCCGCGGCTCTCTTCACGGCAAGGGAGCCGCCCTTCGCCGCCACACGCGCCATGCGGCCTCGGGTCGAAGTTGCCACCCATAAGGGCGCGAATCATCACCAACAGCACCGCAACGCAAAACACGCCCAAGCTCGCCTGATAGCAGCCGAGCGAAAACGCCAGCAACGCAACCGCTCCAACAAGAGCAACCGGTTTGCCAACAGCCCCAACGCGCCCGATCAGGCATGCGGCAAACACCGCACACAAAAACGAAAGCGCATACGAATTCGAGCAGTAGTAGTACGTGATGCAGCAAGAAACGAAGGGCGAAACAATGAACAGAATCGAAGAAGCATATCGCAGACAAGCGTTCCTGACGCCAAGCTTGTCTATCAGCGCAACGATGCCCAGCGCAAACAGCGCGATGGTAATCGCGGAAGTCAAAACGGGCGAGCACAGCCCAAACTTAGCGTAGGCAGCAAACAGCAAACCCCAACGCCCCAGGCTCATATCCCAGGCGTGCGGAGTAAAGCTTCCGTACCCATTGGGATTGCTCAAAGAAACAACCGCATCGGGATTAGAAAGCCCGTTCAAGTACATCTGGGCATGGCAGATCATACCCACCGCAAAGCACACCACCAGCACTTTTGCATTGCGGACAAACCAGAGCTTCACCTTGAGAATCCCCGTTTTTTCTGCCAATAATTCTCCTATTTGCCCCAAAGTAACCTCCCACTGCTTTGGGAAAATAGGGACAGGTACCAGATTCCCACTTTTCGAGCTGGCACACGCCTGCAGTGAGGCTTGCATACAGAGCATAGAGCTAACTGTCACACCGTAAGTGGGAATCTGGTACCTGTCCCTATTTTCCCACGGCTGAAAGTCTACTCCCCTTCAAGGCTCTTCACCACGAGTTTCAAATCCCGTTACCAACAAAGCATCTACACGCAACAGGTGAAACATCATTCGTCAAACAAGCCACCGGCACATAAGCCCATCAAGCCTAGCCCGGTTTTATCTCTTTTTGCCAAAGACGCACCGACGGAACAGGCAACCCGATCCATAACCTTTATCATAGAAATGTTAAACAAAAACGCACGCTGCGCAGCAATAGCGAAAGGATCCGCCGTGCCCGCAATTAGCTTGCTTATACCTATTTACAACGTGGAGAAATACCTGCGCGAATGCCTGGATTCCGTGCTGGCCCAAAGCTTCACCGATTTCGAGGCAATCTGCATTAACGACGGCAGCACCGACAGCTCCCGCGCCATCGTGCAGGAATACCTTGATGCGGACAGCCGCTTTCGCGTGATCGACAAGGATAATTCTGGTTATGGAGCATCCATGAACCAAGGGCTTGATGCCGCAACGGGCGAATACGTGGCCATACTGGAATCCGACGACGCCTTCACGCCCGATGCACTGGAAGTGCTGCATGACCTGGCAACCACGCACAACGCACAAGCGGTAAAGGCCGACTTCTGGTTCTACTGGAGCAAGAACGAAAAGCTGGAACCCTGCCATGTTATAAGCGAAGGGCTCTGCGGCAAGCTGGTTAACCCCCAAAAGGAGTTCGAACCTTTCTACGCAAAGCCCTCTATTTGGTCGGGCATGTACAACCGCGCCTTCCTGCAGGAAAACGACATTCGCTTCCTGGAGACGCCGGGGGCATCGTACCAGGACGCTGGCTTTGCCTTTAAGGTATGGGCAGCAGCAGAGCGCGCTGCGTTTAGCTCTACACAGATTTTGAAATATCGTCAGGACAACGAAGCCTCATCGGTTAATTCCCCCGGCAAGGTGTATTGCGTATGCGACGAATACGCCGAAATGCAGCGATGGCTTGATGAGCGCCCGGCAAAGAGGCAGCATCTGCAAGGCGTGTTGGAGCGCATGAAATTCAACAGCTATCTATGGAACTACGATCGCCTTTCCGCTGAACTGCGCGCTGAATTCCTAAAGCACGCCGCGCAGGAACTGAAGGCCGATTTGGACGCTGGCCGCGTTGACCTGGCGCTGTTTGAGCCTTGGGCCGAAGCCGACCTTCGCGCGCTCATCAAAGATCCCGAAACATTTGCAAAATGCCGCACCGAATACGCAGCGCCCGGCAAGCTAAACACCTTCAAACACTACTACCGCATTGGCGGCCTGCCGCTTATTGCGAAGCTGCTGAAGAGTAAGGTGGCGAAATAGCAATGTCGGTCGAAGAACCAATGGTCATCCGCGCTGAAGGCGCCCCCGGGCACCCCGTTCTTTCCATAATCGTGCCCGTATATAACGTGGAGGACTATCTGGATGCCTGCCTTGATTCGCTGCAGGCACAGACCTTCGGCGATATCGAAATGGTCTGCGTAAACGACGGCAGTCCCGACGGCTCACGCGAAATCCTAGCAAAGCGCCTGAAGGAAGATGCACGCATCGTCATCGTGGACAAGCCAAACGGCGGCCTTTCCTCTGCGCGCAACGCCGGAATTAATGCGGCATGCGGAACCTACATTGGCTTTCTTGATGCGGACGACCGCTTCACGCCCAATGCCTGCCAACGTATTGCCGAAGCATTCGCCGAAACCGATGCCGACGTGGTTACCTTTGGCGGTTATTGCAACCCCGCAGAAGCCGCAACTCCCTGGATTACGCTGAAGCTTAGCCCGAGAGATGTGGTGTATGACGGCTTCCAGCCTGCCTTGATGTTCGAAGAGCAGAGCACCCCCTACATTCGCACCGCTTGCCGCAAAGCGTTCCTAGACGAATGTGACATTCGCTTCGAAGAGGCGCTGCCCTTTGGCGAAGATCAGGTGTTTTTCTTCGACATCTACCTCAATTCAAGGAAAACGGCGCTGATAAGCGACAAGCTGTACGAGTACCGCATTGAACGCGAAGGGTCGCTAACGTCGAAAACCAATGACGACTTGGAAGCAAAGAGCCGCAAGCACTTGCCCATGACCCGATGTATTTTCGGCGCCTGGAAGAAGCGCTTTGGCTTGAAAGAGTACAGCTCCGAGATTGTAAGCTGGTCCATCGAGTTCGTGCTGTATGGACTGTTCTGCTTGCCAGAAGGCGTACGCAATGAACTGCTGCCCGAATACGCCCGTATTTTCCGCGAGTTCTGGGGCAACGGAAGCACCAGCGCATTGCAGCTGAAAAAGCACGACCGCAAGCTGCTGGAAGTTGCCCTAAGCGGAGACACCGTAAGCAATGCCCAAGCAATACGCCTGCGAGCAGGCTGGTTCCTGGAGAAGTACGGAGCGAAAGCCGTTGTGGGCAAAGTGTTGGGGATGAATTGAACAAGGTCGGGCTACGCCACGATCCTATATAGCCTCATATTGCCATCGGCCAATACGACCTCAAAACCGGGGGTATCATCGGTTACGGACAGAATCCCCTCCCATTCGTCAACATCAAACGAACCTGCATGGACAGACTCGTCAAGATAGAGCAACCATTTTGCGCCAGATTCCTTCACAGCCCGCTCAACATCTTGATCTGTCGCAACTTGGTTTAGGGATGTTTTAAACAAGCAATACTCATCGCTAGGAGAATCGTAGAAGGTGCGGCATTGAGTGTTGATGCCTTCAGTGCCATACAGCCAGACGCTCCCATCCGAGGGGATGTTAACCACTAAATCATCGCCAACATATGGCTTTACCCTCTCAATAAATTCACGTTCCGCCTGGTCAAATGCAACGGGATTTGAATACTTGTAATCCGCATCAATCTTATCCGAGACAGACCTCATACCCGATTTCAAGCCAAATTGGCCAAGGATGGCGTCTGAGAGAATACCGAGCACAAGCAACGATGCACATAAAAAGCATCCGGCTTTCAATGCCGAAATTGAAAAGCGTTTCGTCAAGAGCGAGACTACGCAGCCGAAAGAAACTGAGGCAATGGGTATTGCGGCGAGTATTGCCATACCTCCTATCCTGTTCACCCCTACATACCAGAAGCCGCATAACAACTGCCTTATAGGGTCATCGACAGAAGCGCACACAAAGTAAAGGAAGCAGATGATCAAATACGAGAAAAGGATCCATAAATAGGATCTCTTTCTAAAAACGATTAATAGCGCACCAACAAAAACCAGAGCAGCTAAAACCGGCTGCGGCGCGAATGCCCCCGAACCAAAAGAAAGCAGGAGAATGTTAATAAGCCCTTGGAAATGCGTTGCGCAAACATCGCGCTGCCACTGCACAACTGATTGCATAAACGGGAGGGAATAGGCGAAATACCACACTGCCGCTATCGCAAAGCATACAGCGAGAGATGCAAGCACCCCACAAACGATCCCACAACAGTTTGCTCTCCTCCAAGCAAACTGGACCAAAAGAGGAGCACAAAGAACACCAGCAGTAAACAATGCATTGGTTTGACATACCGCAAGACAGAAACCAGCAACCACGAGCATGGCCACCAAGCCAAGAACGGAGGACCTTTCGCTTTGTGGATCAAGAGCACAAAGCATCACATAAAGAAAGGAAGGAACCAAAGCGAACGAAAGCAGATTTGCATCATATTGCCCATAAACAAAAAAAATCCAAGGGAAGCACGCAAATAGATTGCACACTATGGCGCCAGCCAATATATTTACTTCGTCATTCGCAAACAGCCGAGACATAAACAACCACGACGACAAAGGGAAAGTCACTGCGCAAATCACAAAATTTATAGCGTTATAGGCAACAGTGACCGGGACGGAGGCCGCTCCCGAAATCAATGCTGTAACAATGTGCCAAGCTGCAGGATAAAAACCACCTTCCCCATTAGCGATCATGTCGGGATACACGGATGCGGACAGTACGGAATAATGCCCAGACTGCAGCATTGCCTGAGCGCATTGGAGATGAAAGGTGGTATCGGTCTGGGCAGAAAACGAAGTTGCCCCATCTATGTTCGCCAGAAAAACAACAACTGTTGTCAGAGCGCCCATCAAAACATAAGCGCCGAAACCGAACCAACTCCCTCGGGCCCCCTGAGCTAAAGGCTTACGGAAAATCAAAAAGACGATGACGCCTACCGATACCGCAAGAGAAGGAAGAGCAAACCAGGAGACACTCAACGGGAAAGCTATTACACCCAGCAAAACCAATAAGGCAAGCGTAAATACAGGGGCAAAAGCAAGCGAGTTTGCCGAAGAAGAAAAATAAACCCTACCGAGCAAATAACCAGGAAGATAGAGCAAGATCAGAGCGAACATGGCAGCAAGCACAAAGCTTCCCCACATATACAGCCTCCCTTCGATCTAAAGCTGGATTTTATCGGCACCAAAATCACATTCTTGGCACTTGGCAGACGAAGCAACCCGGCGCATGGACTAGCCAACCAACAACCAGAACCACTTAAGCGCGCCTGATTTTTTACGGTTAATTGAATTTTTCACGAACATGCTGAACAGACTTGTAAAAACGAGATGATTCCGCTTTTTTCGCAAGACGCACAACGGCGGTAGGTCGACCACCCTCCATCAGCGTTTTCAGCGGAGTCAGAAAATGAACAGCGTTCCCGTTTTCCTTATCGAACGAAATCAGGGACGGATCGAGACTCGATTGCATTTTAGCCAACTCAAACATCACTTCTTCATCGTCGAGATTTTGCTCGATTGCAGCAAGATAATCGCCTTCGACCCTATTGACCAAACGCGTATACAGAAGCCCCATCCTCCGCTCTTCCGCGAAAGCGATATTGCGGGCAATCCCCTTTAGAATGTCGCGCGTCTTCCTGGCGGTCCAATCTGGTTCTTTATAGTCAACGCGATAACAATAAACCACCTCAGGGATCAAATAGTACTCCCCTGCACGACTCATTGCATCAACGAAAAAGACAGGGTCTTCATACCATCGTAGACTGGGAAACTTAATTTCATGCTCGACGAGAAATGACCTTTTGTAGATAAAGCGGATCCAACCATAATCGAACGCATCATCCTCGAAAGACCTATAGCCCTCCTGCTTCACTTCGTAGGCGGAAGACTCAAGATCAAATTTGGTTTCTAGCGAACCATCAGGATTTAGACAGCTAAACGATCCACCGCAAACACATGCCCCATTAGCAACAGCGGCATCATGCAAATGGGACAATGTGCATTCGGAGGGATAGAGGTCATCAGGATCGATAAACGCAACGTATTCGCCGCAAGCGATGGACATGCCCATATTTCGCGCACTCGCTGCGCCCCCGTTTACCTTGGAAACAACCCGAAGGTTCGAATGCGAAGACCGGTATGCATCGAGCAATTCAAGGGACGAATCGGTTGACCCATCGTTGATGCAAATGACCTCAAACGAAATGTTCTTCTGGGCGAAAACCGAATCCAGGCATTCTTTTACATATTGCTCAGCATTGTAAATAGGGATAACAACCGATATTTGAGGCGTACCATTGCCGTCAGCGGCAGCTCTATTCCCGCATTCCTCAAGAGCAAAGCCCGAAGACAAGGTATCCGGGTCTTTACCAACAAGCTTCACGCGGTCGTTGTAACAAAAGCCCTCATATTGGTTTTTCAACCTATCCCAAAGAGGGATTAGAACCTTCTTATAAGCGAGCAAAGCCGAAGAATAGCCTTGAGCCTGAGCAAGCGCAGAACACCAAGAGAAGCAGCGTTCAACAACATCAATGGCTCGATGGTAATCTTCCATAGTGCTACATTTACGAGATTCCGATACGCCCAAAGGCGCATCCATATCGGACCCATTCCAATGAAGCATCAGCGGCAGCAGCGACGGAAGGGGCCCGATTTCACCATTGGCACAATTAAACCGCCGCACCCTTCCGCAACGACCCTGCCAATCCGACTTTTGCGCAATCGCCTTAGTTATCGCATCGAACTCACTAGCTGCTGGCGTTTTCTCGATCCCAATAAGCACCAAACAATCACCTCGAACTCTAGAGAGGTCGAGCTCGGTCATTGTAATGCATTTCAGGATTTCGCTATAGAAGAAGCGCGCGTCCTTTTCTCGCAATGAAGAATAATCAACTTCTTGTTTCGTATCACATGGATCCGAAACAAACAGAAGCTCATCATTTGGCCCCATTACACTAAGAATTGCATTAACGGAACGCTCAATAGACTTAGATCCCATTTGGGGAGCATAAAGAAGATAGGTTGTTTCAACTTCGCTGGGACCGAAATATTGCGCAAAAAACGAAAGCGGGTCTGCCAGCATCTCTGTTAGTTTGCGCCAAGAAGGCTCATCAAAGTACTCTTCTTCCAGGAGCCCTTCTTTATCTAGAGCACTAAAGTCCTCAACCACACGCTCATAAAAGCTTGGCTGCAATGCGGGCGTAAGGCGGCCAAGATTCCACATATAGCCGCCAAACTGAATAAAACAAAGCCTCTTAGAGAGAGCGGTCATCAGTTCATCGCTTTGGCGCACAAAGCACCACATTTCTTTGTACTCGTCGCAAATACAAAAAACTTTTGCCTGAGATTTAACCGATGAATTAGCGTTATCAATTCGGTAGTGCAGAAAGGCATCATGCGTAAGGTAGACGCGCTTCGCCATCGCAAAAACTTTGAAATTAAAAGAAGTATCCTGGAAAGAAGCGCCTGGAGTTTCGAGGAAACGAATGCCCTTTTCGGTCAAAAACGATCGCTTATAGAGCCCACTCCAGATTGCAGGCTGCATCAAAAACATTTCCTGATGGTCGAGCGGATTGAACGGCTCATCGCAGTAGCAACCCGCCATGTTGCACGCCAGATCATCGAACTTCGGATCGGAATCCGTTGCATGGTAAAAGAAATCGGTTTTAACAACATCGACGTCGGTGTTCTTTGCCATCCCATACAACGACTCGAACATATCAGTTTCAGCAAAGTCGTCAGATTCAAGAATGCCAACATATTCGCCCTTTGCGCAGTCGAGCCCCATATTCATGGTATGACCATAGCCTGCATTGGGCTTCGTTATCACTTCAAAACGAGGATCACGCTTCTCGAATTCTCGAAGAATAGAAAGGGAGCTGTCGGTAGAACCATCATCGACGCAAATAACCTGTATATCCTCGAGTGTTTGAGCAGCAAGGCTCTCAAGGCATTCCCGCAAATAACGCTCAACATTGCACACGGGAACTATGACGCTAACCGCACATGCGTCGGACATTATGTCCCTCCGATCAATAAAACTCCACTTAGCCAATCTATTTTATCTTGCCCAGGCACAATCCTCCGCAGGCAAGAGCAGAAGGCACAAATTCAATTCCATAGCATATTTATAAGGAGCTAGACTAAACATCAGTCAGACGGTAAAGTCGCATGTCCTCCTGCGCCAAAACTACCTCGAACCCCTTTGTTTCATCAGTAATGCCCATGATCCCCCTCCAGGCGTCAAGGTCCTTAGTGCATGTTTCCATTCTTTCTCCAGCAAAATCGTCTTTGTCGAGAAGCAAGACATACTGAATTCCTTGGTCTTCAACAGCAGCTTTAACCTCATCGTCAATTGCATAATCGCACAATCGCGCTCGGATCAACTTCCCTTCGTCATCAATCCCATCTTTCCAATAAGCTGGGGTTTCTAGGTCGGAATTCATAACTTTCAAGCCGCTCACCCCATAAGCAAGGTAACTGCCATCAAACGGGATATTTTCAACCCGAGACCCCGACGGAACAACTGTTTTAGCCTCTTCAATAAAGTCGATTTCAGTTTTTTCAAACACAGAACCGTAAGCCTGGCTGTTAAATGATCCCAAAAGACCCCTCATATTACCGAATGGAGTCTGAGAAGGCTGGGTATTTGGCAGATAAATGCATACCGAGATGGCGATCAGCAGACAAAGGACTGATGCCTTTTCCTCCCTTTCGTCCCACCCAAGAGACTGTACCAGGCTCTTCGCAAAACCAAGAACCCCATTCAGACCTATCGAGGCAAGGGGAATTGAAGCAATAACAACCATTGAAGCAATCCGGAATGTGTCCGTATACCAAAAGCCAGCAAGGAGATGCTTCAAATCGCCCTCAGAGGAAGAGGCTGATACTAATATCGCAGCCGAAACAGCCAAAGAAACAACGATCCAGCGATTGTTCCTTTTCACAAAGCAGATACAGCAGCCCACGAATACAAGCACAGCCATAGCAATCTGCGGCAAGCTGTATTTCGTCAAGCTATAGACAAGCAATCCCCCAATAGCCTCGGAACCAGAAAGGTATGCAGGCCACTCAAACGAAACTACACCATGGAACATGGCCGAAGAGTATAAGGCGCTCCAGACAAAAAAGACAAACGCGACGAATGAGACCGAAGCAATAACTTTTGCGCGCAATGAAAATCCAAAAGAGAAGATGCGGGATACAGTAAATGGCAGAAGAAAGACAATTCCTGCAAATATCGAATTCGGATGTATAAACACAAGGGAGAGGCACCCCAATACAAACAATAACGCTCGGGAAGCAAGGACTCTCGCAGGCATTATCTCAAAATGAGAAACATAGACCGCCATAACAGCAGGCAGAACCGAGTAAGCAAACATATTGGGGTAGAGGGGGCCAAACGTCACCAAGCCCCATGGGAACTCAACGAAAGCAACGCTACACAGGGAGCCGCACAATACTACAGCTCGATTAGAGGGAAATAGATAGCTCAACAATACGCACATCGAGGCTGGCCAGACCATGGACACGATAACGAAATTGAAGGCATTTACCGCAACAGTAACCTCTCCAGAACCAAGTCCGGCGACCATAGCGGCAATGCTATACCAAGAGAATGGATAATCAAGCAGCCCGTTATAGGCATACACGCCACTATCAATAAAGGCTCTAATCGTATTCAAGTGCGAGTAGTTGTCATACTGCTGGTTGAAGGACCCGGCACCATCCAGGGTTTTTACGAACACATAACCCGCTACACATACCGCAACGGCAATATACACCGCAAGGGTTTTCCACTCCACCTTAGACAATGGCTCTTGGGTTTCCGCAATAAGCCCGATGCGCCTCAGGCAACCTGATAGGCAGAAGCACACGAACGCAAAAAAAACAATTGGAAGAAAGAGGGAAACAAACGAAGCAGAGATTCCGATCTTCGAATAGACATAACAGAGCAAAACGACCATAAGCGATGAAACAAATGGTGCCATGCAGAGAGACTCCGCTTTTGATAACCTAAAACTTCTGACGAATAGAAACCCAGGAACAAAAAGAATCAGCACGGAGAGAAAAATATCCCCCGCAAATAGAATCCACATGTATCAATTTTCCTTTCGCTTTCCTCAGACAGCGAAAGGATGGTAAAAAATAATGCCTTTCGCCGATTAGAACAGAATATCAAAGACACTCGACAACGCACCGCTTCAATACCAAAACAAGCAACGAGAGATGCCTTTCGGCAGGCCAAACATCACGTTCAAAGAAATCACCCGATTGGAAATCGCCAGAGGGCTCCCACCGGCAAAACGAAGCGCACATCGGAACCAGCAGCGAGAGCCTATAATAGCTGCGATTTAGGTACTGAAGCCCCAACGCTCGTTTCAAGCAACAATGAAGCCAGAGCCCCTTTTGATCCTAGCAAATCGAGACACGCACCATTCGAATCAATTTGGCCAGATACGACAGCGACAAACAAGGGGCAATAACAATGTCTCTCACCGCCGAAATGCTAAAGCCCTGGCGTAGTGAGGCCAATCCTAAATTAAAACGTCGGTTTGCCTCAGAATAACGCTTATCTTTATTATCGCTGTACCTTGAATCCAAGTAGCAGTTCAGTCCATCAATATCAGCTTGTTTTCCACGAGAAAACAAGCGCGAGAGATATTTTTGCACCAAGTATTGCTTATACATATTTGACCTAGAAATGCTGTTTGGGCTCATCCTGTATTCGACAAGATTCTTTGGCACGTTGCCGACTTCAAACCCACTCAAAACTGTTCTTATTAAAAAATCATAGTCTTCCGCGTATGGAACTTGCCTATACCCGCCCTCGAAAACGGCTGCTTTGCCAAACCAAGAAGGATGCGGAACACAGTTGTTGTACCGCAATGCCTTCTCGACAGATCGTGATTGCGTCGGAATGTTCGCCACCTGATACAAAAACTCCGAATCTTCTCCTATCACGTCAAGAAACGATCCAACTAGATCCAATCTATTGGCTAGCAAGTATGAAAGCTGCTCTTCGATTCTCTCCTTATTAGAAATATCATCCGAATCCATGCGGCAAAAGTACTCACCCTTTGCATAATGAATTGCCTTATTCAATGATGAAGTTAACCCGATATTTTCCTCGTTAAAAATCGGCACAATCCTATTGTCGGCCAAGGAATAATTGCGAACAATTTGCCTAGCCATCCGATTCCGGGGGTCGTCCACGACGAGAAGCAATTCCAGGCTCTCGTATGTCTGATTTAAAATGGATTCTATTGCTAGCCTAAGATAGTCTTCTGGCTCTTGATAGCAGCACATAAGAACAGAAACGAGGGGCTTTTCTTTATTCAAAGCATCTCCAAACCGCCAAACAAACACTAGCAGACTGCAAATCGTGGCAAAGGTCGCAGCCGAATATCGATCAAAAGGCGCAGCTATGCATTGGCCGCATCATCTGAAGCGCAACGTTCGCCAAACCGATAAGCCTCAACCTGCCATTTACCGTTAACCAGCCCATAAGGCCACCAGTGCATTCTGAGCTCCCGTGTCTCACTTAGACTAGCATGCAAAACTTGCTGCGAGACCCCTCCTGCAAACAAATATCGACACCCCGCCTCATTTTGACAAATCAAGGCATATCGTGCCCGCATGCGCATTCGGCAAAAACTACGATGCAAAGCAGACCTGCCAAAGCAGGAATTACGAACAAATACCATTAAAGAGCTTCGTTTTGATCAGTAGCATTTTTACCTTCAACGGAACCCTTAGCATCTGCTTGGTCGTTTGAATGCCTTTCGAATTTCTCGATGGCCAAAAGCTGCGTAAGCTCTTTTATTTTTGTGTCAGCCTGAGAAGCCCTCATGCTCAAGTTAAAGCACAGGATTAGCAATACAAAAATAAAGAAGAGGAACACAAAATTAGCCGTCGAATACACTCCTGCGAGTTCAGCAAGAAAATCGAAGATCCCCGGAAAAATGCTTAATACGATAAGCGTTCCAGAGAACAAGATCCATATCATCGAATCCTCGAGCCTAATCTTCGAGCTTCTGACCCTTCTCAAAACGAACAAAAGAGTCATGAGGGAGACAAAAACTAAAACAATACGTAGCGTCAAAGTCATTTAGCAACCACCGCCGAGGCGTTTACGGAAGAGCTGAATAAAGAAGATAGAAACCGTCATGCGAACCATATAAACAACTGATTTCCATGGATTTAGATAACTCTCACCAGCATATCTATCGGCCATTTTTACGGGAACCTCGACCACTTTCGCATTAGCACGTTTTATTAAATAGGAAACAGTATCAGGCTCTGGGCCGCAATTAAGACCAGTAGCCATATAAGCGATCATTTTCGAATTGAAAGCGCGCATACCCGAAGTTGGATCCTTGATCGACTTACCTGTTGTTAGCCTAATGGCCCCACTGATTAAATTGCTGCCCAGCATGCGCATCGAATGAGGCTTCTTCGAATCTATGAATCTTGAGCCGATTACAATATCGGCATCAGAAATTGCATGGACCATTGGTGCAATATATTCTGGGAGATGCTGCCCATCTGCATCGAATTGGATTGCACAATCGTAACCATGTCTATAGGCGTATTTCATTCCTGACTGAAAAGCTCCGGCAAGGCCAAGATTGATTGGTAAATCAAGAAAAGGATAGCCGTTGTCTCTGCAGACTTGAGCGGTACCATCTTTTGAGCCATCATTGACAATAAGAAAATCAACTTGAGGGGCTTTTTCTATTACAGCGTCAACCGTCTTCTTCAGCGACCCTTCTTCGTTGTAGGCAGGAATTATTAAAAGAGTTCTCAATGTTATCCCTTGATACTGTACAAATGCTATTTTATTTTATCACTTTAAGGAGACGGGCGAACCCTTTCGCAAGTCAGCTGCTTTTCTCAACAAGTAATCGAACTGTTCGTTCGGCAAAAGAGAGTAGGATTTAATGAAAGTCTCAGTAATCGTTCCGGTGTATAACGTTGAGGATTATTTGGGCAGATGCCTCGACAGCCTCATCAATCAGACTTTTAGCGATTACGAAATCATTTGCATCAATGATTGCAGCCCAGACAATAGCGCAGATATCCTCCGCGATTACCAACTCGAGCACCCTGATTTGATCAAGGTTTATCACAACGAAGAGAACATGGGCTTGGGCAAAACTCGGGACAAAGCGCTAACCTTTGCAAAAGGTGACTATATATTATTCATAGATAGCGATGATTATGTAAAAAACGACTACATTTCAAACTACACAAAAGCGCTGAATGATGGCGACTACGACATCATCATAGGGGGTTATATCCGCGACGCTTCCGATAAGAAAACTACTCAACTGCCGAGCAATAGCGTCTGGAGTACCGTGACGTACCCAATGGCATGGGCTAAGTTATTTAAGAAAAGCTTTATCACTAGCAATAACCTCGAATTTACCCAAGTGGCATGCGGCGAGGATATTTATTTCTCTTTGTCTGCCTACTATTGCGGAGCTCAAACGAAGGTCATCGATTATGCTGGCTACTATTACTACTACAATCGCGACTCGATTCTTGGGTCCATGAACTACAAAAAAAGCCAAGAGAGAATCATGTCCAAGCTTTTCTCAACATTTCTAGAAAATTACAACCTTGATGCCCTTCCCGAAGAGAAGCGGCGAGTGATTGAATACACTTACTTAGCGAACATGATTAATGCGCTCTTTGTGTTCAACAGAGGCTGCGGCGTTCAGCTCATGAAAGAAAAACTGGCATTTGTGCGCAGGGATTTACAAGAAAAATTCCCAGATTATAAATCCAATCCGTATATTGGACTGTTAAAACCAAAAGGACAAACTCTCAAAATTCGTCTTGGGGTAGGCGCAACTATGTTCCTTAAAAAGATACACCTCGATGCTCTCCCGTTCTATCTTTCCGCCCTTCTCTAATCAAACATATGACAGTTCACTAGCGCAAGATCTCTCTGCTTCTCTGCCCCAAGAGCGCAAAGAAGCAGAGAGATCTTGCCCATCAGTCTCAACCCTCAATTGAATTACGCGAAGTATGGCGCTATAAGGCAACAAGAGCCGGCAGCGGTTATATGATTCCCTTATTTCTCAAGGGTCGAATCGAGTGGCACAATATAGCAAAGCATGCTCGAGGAAGACGATCTGCAAACCCGCGCATTACGTCAAAATACTCTTCTTTCGATGAAGACTTATCGATAAATGCCATATGCTGAGAGTAATCTACGGAATGATCCGAATCGCTAAGCCCATCTTTCGCTTCCGCATTTCCCAAACGAACGCTATCAAGCAGAAACTCGAGTGAATACCCACGGTTTCCTTCTGCAAGAAATAGACCGTCCGTGTTGCCAATGCTTCCGATGATCCCCATAGGTTGACCGTCGGCACTGTACTTAACGGTTGGAACGCCATGCTCAGCAAGCGCGCAAGCAGCACCAGCGCTGGCAATCGCGATATCCCATGTTTGAATTAGCTTTTCAGGAACTGGGCTCAATACCCCTAGCATGGAATAACTCACATTCTTGCATCGATTCAAAGAGTTCGTTATGTACGAAGCTCTTTTGGGATCCTTGGTGTCTCCCACGATGCATATGGAGATACTCAAATCACTATTCTGCGAGGCATATCGCACAAGCGAGTCGACCATCTCTGGGATATAGTCTTTATCAAGACGCCCCAGACTCCCTAATTTCAAATCGCATGATTCCGCATCCCGAACTAGACTATCATCAAATTCGACATTCGCCACACAGTCCGAAGCGCCAAATGCGTTCAAAATTTCAACAGGCTCAATTAGGCTTGCAGCTCCACCTCCGCCCATCGCCTCCTCGAGGCCTTTTCTCTGGATGCACGTTAGCTCGCGTCTAGCAAGTTTGAATTTGTAAAAGGCAATGTCTCTCTTTGATGGCTTTTTATACCTTTCATTTATCAGATAAACGATATGCTTTGCGTTTGTTTTGCTTGCGATTAGTTCACCCCATTTTGCCGCAGTAGGAAAATGAGATTCAAGAACGCAATAGTCAAATTGATTAATATAGTCTACGACCTTTTGACAGACCCTCTCGCACCTTTTTCTCCTATAGGAAACAGGATCATATTCGAGCTCGTAAAACGAAAACTCCACATCGTCGATGATAGGTTGGCTCATGTCGTTCCAAAGGTAGTCATCGATGGTAAGCGCAGAAACAGCCCACCCATCTTCCCTTAATTGCTTTGACTTTGCTGATACATACAGGATTGAACCACCCATGGTTCTTAACGTTGGCGTAATAAAAAGGTACAGCTTAGACAATTGACCACCTTAGCAATGCTATCTATCAACGATTTTCGTTTAGCCTACCATAGTTTAAAATAAAAGGAGTATTACTTCTTCTACTCCTAACGGTAAGGCTCCATTTGACGCCTTTTCAGTTGCTGCCCCTGCTTGCAGCGGCCGAGATTCAATCAAACGCAAAGCAGGAGTCCCTTGAGAAGCAACCAGAGCCGATGCTTATATGCACGATGATGACTTTATTCTTTTCTTGACGTGGACAGCCAGCTACGACAGGATGCACTTTTACTGTTTGAGAAGACAATAGAGCCTAGTCGCGCAAGCATTTATTCCTTTCTGTTGCACGAGAAACCAAGAGCCTTCAAATCTCGATTAATTAATCACCGCATCCTTGCCCGGCGGGTTGCACGATGGCGGCATTACGGAGCCCGCCAAACACCAACTTCGCAAATTCATGGGGCGTATACGGATTATTCGAATACGCCCCATGAATACCAGGAATCGATATTCTCTTGGTATTCATCGCTTTAATAGTAAAATTTTGGGCTCTTTCTTCTACAGTGTCAGAATGATAATAGTTGCTAGGCGCATCTTCTCATAACGTCCCATAAATACGAAAGTCCAGTGAACTCGGTGGAACAAAACAAGCTAAACGAATTAAAGAGCAAGGTGTTTTCATCTTTTTTTTGGAACCTTCTCGAAAAGGGAGGCGGTCAAGCCATAGCGCTTATCGTCCAGATTGTGTTAGCGCGACTTCTTGCGCCATCAGATTTTGGAATGATGGCAATTATGGTCGTCTTTATAAATATCGGCAATACGCTTGTTCAATCCGGCTTAAATACAGCAATCATCCAGAAACAACAGTTAGAAGCCGATGATTTAAGCACGGCTTTTTGGATAAGTTTTGCCATCGCAGCAGTCCTATATATTGTTCTCTTTCTTGCTTCACCATTAATTGCGGAGTTCTACTCCATACCATCATTGGTTACCCCGCTAAGAGTCCTCTGTTTGGTGTTTATCACGAATTCTCTTTACTCAATTCAAGTTGCTTTAATAACACGTAAGTTCCAATTTAAAAAAATATTCAAGGCCACCCTCACCGCAATTACCATCTCCGGCGCCAGCGGAATAGCTATAAGCGCATTAGGCGGTGGAATATGGGGGCTGGTGTCACAGCAGCTGCTCTATAGCATTATCTCGGCTATTACGATCACATTTCAGACCAAATGGCTTCCTCGCTTTTTCTTTCAGCCGAATAGCGCAAAGGAATTATTCGGTTTTGGATGGAAACTTCTGGTGTCGGGGCTGATAGACACTATTTACAATTCGGCCTCGGATCTTATCGTCGGAAAGCAATTTTCGGTAGCTCAGCTTGGCTTCTTTAATCAAGGGAAAAAATACCCACAGGCCCTTGGAACCACCCTTGACGCAACTATTCAGCCCATAATGCTCTCAACCGTATCGCGAGTTCAGTCGAGCGTCGAGGACGCTAAGGGCATAGTTCGGAGAGCGATCAAGTCTGCTTCCTTCGTAATCATGCCAATAATGGCGTATGCGGCAATTGCCGCACCTTCGCTTATATCTCTAATACTGGGAGACCAATGGTTACCGGCGGTGCCGTATTTCCAGGCATTCTGCATCATCTATGCCTTGCTCCCCATTCATTCAACCAACCTGCAAGCAATCAACGCACTAGGCAGACCAGACTGGTTTCTTAAACTTGAAATAATTAAAAAAAGCTACGGACTAATAGTGCTGCTTTTCACGGCATTTATTATCAAAGACATCAACGCTATCTGCATTGGGCTCATTGCAACTGATGTTATCTCGACCTTTGTTAACGGATACCCAAACCGAACGCTGCTCCATTACCCGTACAGAGAGCAACTATCGGATTTGTTGCCGATAGTTCTCTGTACGGGTATGTCAGCATTTACCGGACTGGCTACCCCGATCATATTCTTTCCAGAAGCCCATCCACTATTTTGCGCAATGGCCCAATTACTCATCATGAGCGGGGTCTTTATTCTACTTTCCTGCCTTTTCAAGATTGATACGCTCCAATTCATACGAGAAGAGCTAGGACGTATCAAAAAATCAAAATCGAACTAATGAGCTTTCTGATTGAAAATCTAAAATTTCTTTCAACACAGTCCCGATAGAACATCGTTAAAAGGCAAAACACACGCCTCTTAATCACCAGAACGATCGCCACACCCATCAAAGCATAATGCCCCTAAGAGCAAAGCAGATTTGCTTGGTCGCTCTCACTTACTGCCCTTGAGCCCTATACTTTGCCTCGGTCATCTCCTTCGCCGCACGCCACCACGCTTCATTGTTGCGATACCACTCAATAGTTTGGCGTAAGCCCTCAGCAAAGTTGTTGCGAGTTGGCCTCCAGCCCAACTCGCGCTGAATCTTGGTTGAATCAATTGCATATCGACGGTCGTGCCCAGGACGATCGCGAACCCAATCAAAGTCATCGGGATCCTTGCCCATTAGCTCAAGGATCATTCGTAGCACCGTGATGTTGTTTTTCTCGCCATCGGCTCCAATAAGATAGGTCTCACCCATGCGACCCTTGGTCAAGATGGACCAAACTGCGGAACTGTGATCATCGGTATGGATCCAATCACGAACGTTCTCCCCCTTGCCATAAAGCTTTGGGCGTTCGCCATCAATAATATTAGTGATCTGACGAGGAATAAACTTTTCCACATGCTGGTATGGACCATAGTTGTTCGAACAGTTCGAAATAGTGGTTCTAAGACCGTAGGTGCGCGTCCAGGCGCGAACGAGCATATCGGAACTGGCCTTCGTACTTGAATATGGGCTGGAGGGGCAGTATGGCGTCTCTTCAGTGAACTTAGCGGGGTCGTCGATTGCCAAATCACCGTAGACCTCATCGGTGCTCACATGATGATAGCGAACACCATACTTCCTCACGGCCTCAAGCAAGCAAAATGTGCCCTCAACGTTCGTATGAAGGAATGGCCGTGGGTCGGCTATAGAGTTGTCGTTGTGGGATTCGGCAGCGTAATGCACAATGGCATCGTGACCAGGTACGAGCTCGTCTAGCAGACCCGCATCGCAAATATCGCCCACCACAAGCTCCACACGATCAGAAGGAAGTCCTGCGATGTTCTCTGGATTTCCCGCATAGGTCAGCTTGTCAAGAACCGTCACATGCACGTCGGGATGGTTCTTCACCACGTATCGCACGAAGTTGCTCCCAATAAAGCCACAACCACCAGTTACGATGATGTTCTTGGGCGTAAAAGCGTCTGTCACGCCTATCCCCTTTCCGCCTCATCGGCAATCGACAGCAAATATCTGCCGTAGTCGGTTTTCTTGAGCGATTCGCCCAAGTTACGCAGCTCATCACTATTGATGAATCCGCGACGGAATGCGATCTCCTCAAGGCAAGCAATGTAATAACCCTGCCTACTTTGAACGGCTTCAACGTACTCGGCAGCCTTCAAAAGACCTTGGGGCGTCCCTGTGTCCAGCCATGCCATACCGCGCCCCATCAGTTCAACCGAGAGCTGACCACGCTCCAAATAGGAGTTATTCACACTTGTGATCTCGAGCTCGCCTCGCGCGCTGGGCTTAACGCCAGCGGCTATATCGGAGACCTGGCCGTCATAGAAGTACAGGCCCGGCACTGCATAATTGCTCTTAGGGCATTCCGGCTTCTCCTCAATGCCCACAACACGCCGATCTTTATCGAACTCCACTACACCGAATGCTCTAGCATCCTGTACAGGATAGCCAAACACCACGGCACCGCCCTCGCCCTCAACCTTCTCTTTTGCGCGGACAAGCACGCGAGTAAGGTCCTGACCATGAAACATATTATCGCCTAGCACCAATGCGCAGGGTTCACCTGCCAAGAAATCGCGTCCAATGGTAAACGCTTCAGCAAGACCGCGCGGCTCCGCCTGCTCGGTATATTCAAGCCGCATGCCAAGCTCTGTACCAGCACCAAGTAACTCCTGAAATGCTGATAGATCGCGCGGCGTAGAGATAACAAGCACCTCACGAATACCTGCCAGCATTAGCACGCTCAGCGGATAGTACACCAGAGGCTTATCATAAATTGGTAGCAGCTGTTTATTCACTGCCTTAGTTATGGGATGAAGACGGGTCCCCGATCCGCCCGCAAGTATTATGCCCTTCATGGAGTGCCCTCCTACCCTTCAGCCTTTCGGCCAAACATGAGCTTACAAGCTATTAGCGCCGCGACGGATACCGCGATCAACGTCACCGAAAAAGCGACACCCTGCCCCGCTAGCACAAACACCGGAGCAAATGCCACCAGCAGCGCATCCATCACCGACAGAACAATCCACGCCAGCCCGAAGTCCTGAAGCACACCCGTTCGGAACTCGGGATCGGTAATGCGCAGCAAGATGACACCCGTAGCAAGAACGCCAGTAGACATGCCGAAGATATAGATACCGTGTTCAAACCAGTAGTTGCAAAAGAAGCGCCGAGACACCAGCAGCAGCCATGCAGTCACAAACAGGAAGCCCAGCACGGAAAGAGCGACAATGGGGACCCAATATTGAACCACGACGCTTACTTTAATCGAGGCAATGCCAAACACTACCAAGAAATCCGTCGCAGAACTGCCAATATGAGTGATCACATCCTTGTCAACGCTGCTATCAAGCTTGACGGCTTTCAATACCAGCTGAACTACCACGCCACACAGAAGCGCCAAACCATAGGTCGGAAATGAGATGCCTGGCATAACAATTTTCAACCCTTCGTTAACCAGATATGCCATTCCTACCGAAACCAGCACCAGACACGCGTGCCACGTCAGCGAATCTATGCTCACGCCATTAGTGGTACTTCTGCCTAGAGACGCCGCCTTTCCTTCGGGAACGACCCCTGTCAGCATCTCCTCGGGCAACTCGTTGATGCCTCTGATTACCTTGGTCCAACCCTTGCGCGCACCAAAATTAATAAGAACCACACCAAGCAAAATGCCACCGAGCAAACCTACAGTAGCGAAAGTCTGCCCTATTGTTGAAGCGTCCGCCCATCCGGCATCACCCAGCACGCCACCAATGGCGGCAGCCGTGCCATGACCGCCCACAAATCCCGCAGGAAGCATTAACCCGAACGCATTGTTAATACCTGAGAATGCCACAGGAAGCACCGCCACGCCTATCAGAATAAACACGGCAAATTGCATCATTTCGGAAGCCCCGTTGATGAGCATCGTGTCGCCAGCGCCCTTCAGCACCGATTTGACTGACATCTTCCCCCGGGTGCCTACAAACATCGAGCCAAATAGCACAGCAATTAGAATCGAAGGGTAATTGGCTATCTCGGAGCTAAAAGGGAGAATGCCTAGAAACTGCGGACCCAGAAACAAGCCGAGAAAACCCGCCAAGAGCGCAGCTGGAATATAAGCATGCTGGATAAAACGAAACTTGCAACGAATTATCTTAGCCACAAACAGCAGCGCTGCCGCAACGGCAAAGTCATACAGAAGATTTACCGCATGCAGCTCCACTGCTCTCCCCTTTCTACCGAGGTCACGTACTCCTCGTACTTACGCGCAACGATGATGGGTGATCCCATATCGAAATCGTCAATCTCGCGGCAGCCGAAGCAGTCGAGGTGGTTAGCAACGCAATCATAGCCAGCAAGGCAGGAGAACTCCAGCCCAGCGGAATAGCGGGGGTTACACTCTACCAAAAAGAACCGGCCATCTTCATGCTCGATAAACTCGAAATTGACACAACCATTTATCCCTAGACGTTCTGCAAGCACGCAGCTAGCCGTCTCGAGCTCAGGGTTAGCGTAGACGCGCACTGTGGTCGCGCAGCCATGTGGGGTACTCAAGAGCTCTCGTCGGGGGATGCAGATGCATTTGCCGGTAGACTCCTGACGAACAACTTCCACCATAACAAGACACCCACCCACAAAGGGCTCAACTATGCTCTTGGCATCCGCACGCTTCTCCTTGTATGTCTCCCATTCTTCGTCGGAGTTGATGTATTCACGACCCTGGCTTGAACGCCCGTCGTAAGGCTTCACCACAACAGGATAATCCCATGGGAGCTTATCGACATCATTGACCATAAGAGTCGGAATACCATTCACCTCGGGCACATTCGCTTCTATAAAATCCTGCAAACTCTTCTTATTGCGAATAATGTCAAGCGAGCGCTTCGTTGAGATGCACAGCGTCACACCGTGATCCTCGAACCATCCACGACTTCCATTGAGCAAGTCAACCTCCGGATCGATAAGCGGGATAAAATAATCGACACCCTCTTTCAAGCAAATATCGTGAATTGCCGACAAATAAGAGTCGGCATCGCTCACGAGAGGAACGCGATAAAAAACATCAACATTGTAGGCATCCGCCACCCATTCGCGAGGATAGATATCAGCACCAACAACCCGATGCCCTAAACGCTTGAGGGATTTTATTGCTATATCGGCCGCCACTGAACCGATCGACGTGAGAAGTACGTTGCTCATTTCTCTCTCCTAATCATTTCGCTTCCCTGCCGCCAGCACAACATCGCAGATACGGTCAACATCCTCGAGTGATAGGTCGGCGTACATTGGCAGAGTCAACACCTGTGATGCCGCCTTCTTGGCAACGGGCGTACGGTCAGACGAGTACACACTGCGATAGCACTCGAAATCAGAAACCAGCGGGTAAAAATACTTTCGGGCACCCACGTCAGCGGCATCGAGCGCATCAAACACGTCATCGCGCGTGGCACCAAAAACCTCAGGGTCAAATAATACGGGCAGATATGCATAGTTGGCCTTCACGCCACCAGCGGGGCTGAAAACTCTTACGCCAGCTATGCCATCCAGACGCTCCCAATAGCGCTCAGCCACAATGCGGCGCCTGGCAATCTCGCTGTCTAGGTGACGCAGATTGCATACCCCCATTGCTGCACAGAATTCATTCATCTTGGCGTTACCGCCAACATAAACTACATCTTCAGGTCCAGCAATTCCGAAGTTCTTCCAATGGTTTAAAGCATCATAAAGAGCAGGATCGCGAAAACACACGCAGCCGCCCTCGATAGTGTTGAACACTTTCGTAGCATGGAAGCTGAACATCGATGCGTCGCCAAAGGCAGCTGCGGAAACGCCCTCGCGCTCAACGCCAAAAGCATGGGCAGCATCATAAATCACCTTGAGCCCATGACGGCCGGCGACTTCCTGGATGGCGTCCACGTCGCAAAGGTTGCCATACACGTGCACCGGCACAATAGCGCAAGTGCGCGGGGTGACCAAACGCTCTACCGACTCTGGGTCGAGCGTCAAATCACTGGAGCGAATATCGGCGAACACAGGCGTAAGGCCCTTGCGTACAATTGCATGCGTGGTTGAAGCGAACGTGAATGGCGTAGTGATAACCTCGCCATGAGCGGGAAGTTCCATAGCCTCCAGAACGCACTCGAGCGCATTGTGCCCATTGGTAAACAGAGCCAGGTTCTCAACGCCCAGCTTTTCTTTGAGCGCTGCCTCCAGCTTCTTATGTTCAACCCCCATATTGGTAAGCCAGTGGCTCTCCCACAAAGACGATATCTCTTCGCAGTATTCCTCAAAGGGCGGCATCGACGAGCGAGTCACCAAGATCCTATCTGACATATGCTATCTTTCCTTCAAGCGCCATCGCAAATCGCGCATCTGCAAAAACGACATTTCGAATTTATCTATCCAGACAGATCCTTTGTCGATCATAACGGCATTCTCAGCATTAGCTTCTAGCAACATGCTTTGCAACCAAACGAGAACTTCGACGATAAGGTCCGCCACCACTACGGGCAGCCGTTTCAGCTCGTCGATACAATCCGATCCATCCAGCAATACCAAGCATAATAAAGAAAGGCGCATATAGGTATAAATACCTTGCGCGACACTCGAATACCATCAAGAATATCGCCAAGGCAACCAGCGCAAGATAAGCTGCCAGTTCACCTCTCTCGGCTTTCTTTCGCAAAAATCCCAGTGCCATACCGTAGAGAAGCAACAGCCAGGTTATTTGACTCAGATCCTGAAACAATTTCGCATTCGCTGTTCCATCATCTGAATAAGAGAAGGATCCAATTCCATAATAATCAGAGAAGTATCCGCCATCGCCATGCAAAGTAACCCAGAAGCTCCCTTCCCAAGCCCACGCAAGTGTTCCATCCGCAAAATTGCATAACGTCTTTTCCAACGATAGATTGACCAAACCCAATGGGCCCATTTCGGCTATTCGGCTCTCCCATACTTGAATATTCATAGCCTGCCGGCTCGCCCTGTCAGGGCACAACTGCGATGCGACAACATCGTCTTCGTAATAAACGCCTTTTGTTTGGGTGTTTGCACCCATCATCAAAAAATGAGTCATCGAATAAGCTTTCTCGGGATCCAGATCAGGTCCCAGGCTCTTAACGGCAGCAATCGCTCCAAAAGCCAACGCAAGCCCAAGAGCAAATGGCAACAAGGCGCCAAGCGCAGCATCGCATACTGCCCTAAGTCTTCCCCTTACGGCATCCCCGCGGAAAACGGCAAGGCACAATTCAACAAACAATAATGCAAACAGGATAAAAATCGCCGTTGGCTTTATTGAATAGCCTATAAACGAAAAAAAAGCTATCAATGCCCATTTGGCTCTTCTATTGCCCAAGCAGCAATAGCAAAACAGGACAATAGAAGGACACAGGATTCCATATGAATCCGAATAAGGCACCAAGATCCACGGGGACAGACCCACAAAACAGAAAGAGATGGCAAACGTCAAGTACCCAGCCACATATCCGAATATAGATCTAGCGGCCTGAGAAGAAAACCATACTGCCAGGGCTACGCAAATGCACCCTCCAAGCACAAGGCTAAGATAGCTAGATTGAAGCCCGAGTAATAGCCCCATCTTAGCAACGATGCGGAACAAGCCATACAGAAACGCTTGGTTAGGGTACTGGGAAAGATAGGGGAATAATGTATCAGGAGCATCAACCCTCGCCATTATGCGTACATCCCAATCGGTTTCAAACCACGTTGATCGCACGATAAAGCACTGAACAAATAGCAAGACAATCGTACATAGCGATATCAATAAGGCAAAAGTTGATTCTTTCGCGAGCAGCTTTCTGACATTTGCGAATCTCCCTCGCATCAAAAAGGCTACAACAAATACAGTCGCAACTACAGTTATCCCAATAGCAAAAAAGAGCCACTGCCTATCTGCCGTATACGGCTGCTTGCATGCATAATCAACCGACTCCGAAAGAAAAAGTACGACGAAAAGGATGATTCCAAAAACAACAACAGCGATATTTCTTATCGTTTTAAATAGCTCTGTCTCATTTGAAATTTGACCGAAAAATCGCGCCGCCACGCTATTCCTTCCAAGTACGCTCCGCCACAATAAAACGCGGCCTATGCTTCGATTCAAGGTACAGCTTCCCGATGTACTCGCCAATCACACCAAGGGCAAGAAGCTGCAATCCGCCAAGCAAGCAAATTATACAAACCAAGCTCGACCAACCGGCAACCGTTGCGCCCATACAAGCGGAAACAACCGCCCAAACAACGCCAACAAGTCCAACAAGGCTAAACATAATGCCGATCGCCGCTATAAGATGAATGGGTTTAACGGATAGGCTAGTTATTCCGTCGAAAGCCAGATGGATCATCTTACTTAGAGGGTAATGGCTTTCACCAGCGATGCGCTCTTCCCTACTGTATTCCACGGTGCTGCTAGGGTAGCCAACCAAGGGCACCATGCCACGAAGGAACAAGTTAACTTCATTAAATTGGGACAGGCCATCGAGAGCCCGTGCGCTCATCAAACGATAATCGGCATGGTTGAATACAGCCTCTACGCCCATGCGATTCAGCACTCTATAAAAACTCTCGGCAGTAAATCGCTTAAACGCGGCATCCGTGTCACGCGAGCTACGCACGCCATACACCACGTCAAAACCGTCATTGAATTTCAGGACCATATCGCGGATCTTTGAAATATCATCTTGCCCATCGCAGTCAATAGACACCGAAATATCGCATTTACTGCGGCATTCCATCAATCCGGCAAGTAGTGCATTCTGATGTCCACGATTTCTGCTGAGGGAAACGCCCTCGAAAATTGACTCTCTCGCAAATTCTTGAATTATCTCCCAGGTTTTATCACTCGATCCGTCGTTGACAAACAGAATTCTGCTCTCTCGGCCAACAAGACCATCATCCATCAAACCCGCAACGGCATCCTTGAACATAGGAGCTGTAATAGGAAGTACATCTTCTTCGTTATAGCAGGGAATCACGAGCCACAGTGTGGGTAAGCTATCAGCCGAAGCTGGCTTTTCTTCCATCAACAAAGCACCCTAACAGTAAATCAATGCTAATGCCTATCGCGGGAAAACAGGCGCACCCCGAAAGCCATTTTTGCAACAATAACTACCAAAATTGCTTAGGTCCAACAACCGAGCCTAAGCGCTAACTAATTAATTATAGATAACTACAGTTGTGCCAGCATAAATATTGCTATAAATCCACTGTGCACTCGGATACGACATCCTTAAGCATCCGTGAGAAAGACTGTTACCGAGCTCCGCATCTGAATTCAGAATAGTGTGGAAGAAATACCCGTTCCATATTTGCGTACACCACTTTGCGCGACTATCGGTGCTCAACGACATCCTCTTGCCACCGGTCGTTCGGTAGTATCCAGTTATTGTTGGAGTTCCTGGAGCGCCAGTCACACAGCTCCACCAATACTGAAGAGTCCAGTTGTTGGCAGACCCACGAAATACGCCAACACGGTGGGTAGAGCGGTCAACGCCAATAAGCCACTGAGTACCGCTTCCATATCCCCAGATTTTATTTTGCATTGCCTGCCTGTCAGAAGGCATCGGCGGCGTATAGACAGTTTGCTCCAAACAGAAGCGCTGGTTTGCCGCACCAGTCTTTTTTTCAACACGAATACTTGCGCCGTCAGAGGGCGAAGGGGATCCAACAGCAAGCACAACATCTCTGTTCTGAGCGGACTCGAAAACAAAACCGCCTTCTTTGTCATAAGCGACATACCATTTCTGGTTCAACCCATTGTGCCAAGAATACTGAGCGACCCGTGTGCCGTCGCTCACCGTTCCCCCGCTAACATCTAGCACCTTGCCATTAGCGGCATTACTAATGCGATACGTGCCATCTCCGTTACCACTTAGATTCCATTTTTGGTTTCCGCCATTGTTTGACGTCCATGTGGTAACAGTTGCCCCATCCTGCGTTGAAGCGTTATTTAGATCTACGACCTGTCCATAGTTCGCACCGGAGTGAAATACGTACGTTGCCGTTTTCACTAATTCTGTTGGCTCGAAAATAAACTTTTGAGCAGTGGAGTTATTCCTCTCGTAAACCTGAACATTCGTACCGTTTGAGCTGCTGCCCCCTTTAACGTCAAGCACCTTTCCTGTAGCAATGTTCTGGAGAACAACCGCCCCAGCATCAATATCAACCGGCGTCCACATCTGCTCCCCGGATCCATCGCTGAAAGAAGATTGGACCACATTGCTTCCCGATACGGACAGGTATTTACCCGAGCAGAGAGATTCAAATGTATAAGTATTCTCCATCCCGGAAACAAGCTTGACTTTCCATTTCTGGTTCAGATTCGAATTGGAGCTGTAAATAAGAGCATTTGCGCCATCAGCCCTTGACGCATTATCGATATCGACTACTTTGCCTTGATCTTTTCCATATGCAATTTTAAATACTCCCTCTTTAAGAAGGTCGGTCCTCTTGGTCAAGCAAAAAGAAATATTCTCGCCTGCTCCCCCGTCTCTACCAGAAAGAGAAACGTTCGAATCAACTTCAGCAGAACCAAGCATTAAACCATTAGCCGCGCACACAAACGAGTACGAGCCATCCTGGTTCTTCGTAATTTTCCATTTTTGACTCATCGAGTCTGAAATGGCTCTTTGCTGAGCAGGTACGCCCGGAATAACGCTACCGTCTTTGAGCTCAAGAGCCTTTCCTGAAGATGCAGATATCAACCTGTAAAAGCCATTTTGGTATTCCAGCTTAAAGAGCTGATTGAGGTTCGAATTCTTGTTGTAGAGAAGAGATTTAGCGCCATTGTCAGAAGAGGCATTGAAAATATCAACGCATAGAGAAGAATCGGCGACAGGCGAAATCTCGTACCATCCTTCAAACCCAAAATCTTCCGATTCGGATACCGGGGCGATATTGGTCGAGACCAGGCTGAAGCGCTGGTTGGCGCCGCCGTTGTAGCGGTACATCTCGGCCTTGGTGCAGTTGGATGCGCCGCCCCCGGCCAGGTCGATGCAGTAGGACGGGTCGATGGCCGAGCGGATGCTCAGGCCGGAGCCCTCACGCTGCACGATCCACCTCTGGTTGAGCGCCCCGGTCGAGTCGTACTGGAGGACCGCCGCTCCGTTGGATACGTTGCGGTTGTCGTTGTCGAGGACCTTGCCCGACCCGACGCAGGTCACCTTGTAGAACCCGGTGTCGTCGTCCCTCTCGAAGCGGAATATCTGGTTGTCGGCCATGTGGGACTCGTACACCTCGAGGCGGGCGCAGTTCGCGGTGGAGGCGCCGGCGATGTCGAGCACCTGCATGGGGTCGACCTGAGAGGACACGACGTACTCCCCGTCGGACACCACGCGCTCGAGCGCGGCGGGCTCCAGGGAGAACACCTGGCCCCGCCCGTCGGCGACGGTCGAGGCGAAAGCGTTCGACCCGGGGCCGGCGGAGGCGCCGAGGGTCAGCGCCAGCCCGTTGGCCTTGCAGACCAGGCGGTAGCCGCCCTCGCAGCGCTGGACCGCCCAGCGCTGGTTGTCCGAGGCGTAGTCGGACCATTGGAGAATGTTCGTGCCGGGCACTATGTTGCCGTGGTCGACGTCGAGGACCTTCCCGCTGTTGAGGTTGCGCACCTCGTAGAAGCCGTCCTCCTTCAGGGTGAAGCGGAACTTCTGCGAGGCCAGGCCAGCCGAGGCCGTCGCCTGCACGTTGCCGCCGTCGCCGGTCGCGGAGCCGGATACGCCAAGGGCGACCGAGCCGTCGGAGCCCAGCGACACCGAGTAGACCCCGTCGTCGACCGTGCGGCCGCCCTCGACCTCGGGCGCGACGGTCGAGACCAGGCTGAAGCGCTGGTTGGCGCCGCCGTTGTAGCGGTACATCTCGGCCTTGGTGCAGTTGGATGCGCCGCCCCCGGCCAGGTCGATGCAGTAGGACGGGTCGATGGCCGAGCGGATGCTCAGGCCGGAGCCCTCACGCTGCACGATCCACCTCTGGTTGAGCGCCCCGGTCGAGTCGTACTGGAGGACCGCCGCTCCGTTGGATACGTTGCGGTTGTCGTTGTCGAGGACCTTGCCCGACCCGACGCAGGTCACCTTGTAGAACCCGGTGTCGTCGTCCCTCTCGAAGCGGAATATCTGGTTGTCGGCCATGTGGGACTCGTACACCTCGAGGCGGGCGCAGTTCGCGGTGGAGGCGCCGGCGATGTCGAGCACCTGCATGGGGTCGACCTGAGAGGACACGACGTACTCCCCGTCGGACACCACGCGCTCGAGCGCGGCGGGCTCCAGGGAGAACACCTGGCCCCGCCCGTCGGCGACGGTCGAGGCGAAAGCGTTCGACCCGGGGCCGGCGGAGGCGCCGAGGGTCAGCGCCAGCCCGTTGGCCTTGCAGACCAGGCGGTAGCCGCCCTCGCAGCGCTGGACCGCCCAGCGCTGGTTGTCCGAGGCGTAGTCGGACCATTGGAGAATGTTCGTGCCGGGCACTATGTTGCCGTGGTCGACGTCGAGGACCTTCCCGCTGTTGAGGTTGCGCACCTCGTAGAAGCCGTCCTCCTTCAGGGTGAAGCGGAACTTCTGCGAGGCCAGGCCAGCCGAGGCCGTCGCCTGCACGTTGCCGCCGTCGCCGGTCGCGGAGCCGGATACGCCAAGGGCGACCGAGCCGTCGGAGCCCAGCGACACCGAGTAGACCCCGTCGTCGACCGTGCGGCCGCCCTCGACCTCGGGCGCGACGGTCGAGACCAGGCTGAAGCGCTGGTTGGCGCCGCCGTTCACCTTATACAGGCAAACACTCACTCCTTCGTAAAATGAGCCACCGGTCACATCAAGACAATAGTCGGTATTAATTGCAGGTTTAACAACAAGAGCACCACCGCTCTCGGCAATTTGCCATAGCAGCGTCTTGTCATCTACCGAATACCCCTTCTGAACAACAGCTTGGCTGTATCGCCCACTCGAGCCGACCAAGCCCAAATAGCGAGAGCTCTGCATGTTTTTGATTCTTACGTACCCACTACCGCTATCGCGCTCAAGCACAAACTTTTGTTCTTCGCCCATAGTTGAAGAGCAGATTTTCAGCGAAGTTTCGGATGCCGAGCCATTAGAGCCGACCTGGAGAACGCCCATTCCATCCAGCTCCGATTTAAACAAATACTGCCCATCCGAAACCGAATTCGGTGCTTGATTAATTGAGACGAAATTATCTTCTATTGGATAGATATTCGACTGAATGTAACGAAGACAGTCAGCTTTTTCGCTCTTGTACCGATTCTGCCAACCGGTCCAGTAGACGGATTGCTTGGGATAACGCTTCGCAACGTTATTGACGACATAGTCGCAGAGGGTAGTTACAAAAGCTTCGTCCGACATAGAGTCATTGATGCCAGAATTCTTGAAGAACCAATTTGCACCATAGTAATTGCCATTGTTGATATACGAGGCACCGCCTCCTGCGCCAAACAGGTTGACCATGCCCCAGCAAAGGCCCTTAATGCAATCGGGACGGTTGTCCAGGTTGATTCCAAATGCCTTAAGGCAACCACGAGCACCTAACGACCCGTTGTAGGAATCAATGTATGCCCAGCCATTCTGCAGGTTTGAAAACTCGGTGGGGTTCGCCTTGTATGCAGCATGCCACGCGGTATTGAGATCATTACCCAATTGGGTGAATGAGCCGTTGGAGCGGGTTGCGCCCGTCACATTCCAGCCGTATCGATCGCCAATAACCTTTAAAGCACTATAAGTTGAAGGGTTGTAGTTATACACGGCCTTCAGGAAGCTGCCCAGGCCATACCTGTTGTCGAATTGGAAATAGCCCATGGCGTGATAACCATCGCCCGAGCTAAGGCCCTGGTCATAATTGCAGCTGCTCTCATATTTGCAGAAGTACAGCATTTCAGAGCTGAAAGTCATCGGCTGAAGGTTAGAACCGTTAGCGTATGCTTCGATTTCGTTGGTATCGGGCGGGTAAACATCCGTGACATCGGAAGGGTCATCGAGTCCATCAGCCCAAATTGATAGCTTGCCATCGGCGTAATCAGGGGCCGACAACTCCTGCTCGTCGGCGGATTCATCATCGGCACCAAATTCAGTATCCTCCCCAGCAGGGACAGAACCATTGGAGTCCATTCCGCCTTCAGAATCGGCGGGATCCGGCTTTGAGGCAACCCCGTCATCCGCAAATTCCGACTCATTTGAAGTCGCCATGCCGGAGCTAGACTCAGTTGAATTCGAGCTTGAATCCAAAGGGTCCGCGAATGCCGAATAAGGAAGAAGACCCACAACTAGAGCGAAAGAGAAAAATATGCTTAGTAGCTTTTTTCCGACAGCCATACGAATTGCCTTTCGTTAAACACACGTTTTAAACATCATACAGAAGATTCACGCAAGATCGGACTCAGAGCGTCAGACGAAACATTATTTAAGCCAATCGCCAAATATGCATCAGCGGCAAGTATTGCTAAAGGAGATCATTTCCAATGTAAAATGACAAAAACGTAAAAACAAATATGAACTTGAGGTCGCATGTCTCTCATCAACAAATTCAAAAGCCTTCTGCCTATCTCATCCCGCTCTTTTCATGCGGCAGAAAAGCACTTTGTGACGCAAAATAATCTAATCAAAAACGAGCTATTCGATATCAAATCGAAGCAAGATGAGCTCTTTCGCCGCATCGAGCAAGCAGGCAATGGGATCAATGAAAACCTTAATGCAAAGTACGACGCTATTGACACCTCCCTAAAGACCGAAGCGGAGCGCAACAAGCTGCGCATGGAAGCGCTGATGAAAAAAGCTTACCCGGAAGACTCCCCTGCAGAAATTCGCCGCAGGATTTTTTCCCTGATGCCTGAAGCCGAAGGCGATGCTCGCATCATGCAACAGGCAAATGCAAAATTGATGTTTGAGCTTGATTCCATCTGCCAAAAGGCCGGTTTGCCGTACTGGACAGCCTATGGCTCCCTGGTTGGCACGCTTTCGCGAAATGGCTTTATCCCCTGGGATGACGACATCGACATTTGCATGATGAGGGAAGATGTTGAAAAGCTTCGGTCTTTATGCGACGCAGACCCTAATTACCAATTAACGCTCGTTTACGACGGCTATGTTTTTTGCAGGCAGCTTAGATTCAGCAGTCGCAATGAGAACATTCCTTGCTTTATTGATGTTTCGATATGGGACTGGGCAGCGTCGTCAAGCAAGAAAAACGACGACCAGTACAGAAACCTTCGCCTTGAGCTGATGGGCGCCTTCGGCGAAAAGATGGAATCACTTCCCTATTGGAGGGAAAGGGGCCTTTTGTACTCTACGGAGAGTGGCGAGATAGCCCAAGGAATATCCATTAGCAGGAAAGATCAAAACGACAGCCTGGCCCACCCTGAAATTGAGGCAATCGAAGGGCTGTTCCGGGAATACCGCAACATGGCATATGAAAATGGGATCCTGTGCAGCAGGGAGGATGCTACCGCTGTTGCCTACGGCATAGACAATATCTACGACGCACCCTGGAGAAGGACCTTATGGCCATCATCCATGATGCTTCCGGCAAAGCCGCACCCGTTTGAGGGCGGCAGCATCAATGTCCCAAACGACGCAATAGCCGTAGCCGACGAGTGCTATCCTGGATGGCCGTATCTTCCGAATGACATTCTGGGCCATAACCATTTCACTGAAGACGCCTTCAGCAATCCAGCTGTGCGCGATGCATTAAAGGCGTTTATCTCAGACTAGTAGCTACCTAAGCAAGCTTTCGCGAGAAGCCCCTTGTCCAAATCGTTGAAGCGCGATTTGTCTCCAACGAATCCGATCTTTCCCGTGAAACGCTTCAAATAGCGAATGCCGTGGGCTACGCTGTCGAGGTTTTGAGGGTCCTCCAGCATAATACAGGCATTGGTTTTTGCCGCATAAGAGGCAATGGCAAGGGCGTCCTGCGGATTCCAGATAGAAACAACAAGCAAAAGAGGAGACTCCTCTTTCTTGTGGCTGTTTATCCAGATGTTGATCTTTTCGTTAGCGTCATAAGGGTCGTTGCCGACAAACCTCGTCATTGCTACCCCATTTTCCCCAACAAACGTTAACGATTCCTCGGTGAAAGACTTGTACCCGCTCACCACAAGAACATTTTTTGACCTGAGCGATGCTTCCTTCATCCAGGAAGGAATTTCATCGTGAGCGTCTTTCACCAACACCGGGCATTTTTCCGTGAAAAGATAAGGCGAAAGCGACACCAAATCGCCCAGGCAGCCATCGTAGGTAAGGGCAACGTCGGAGCCCCATAGGCCCTTTTCTTCGCCGTACTGGAAAATCGACCACGAAAGACTGCAGGCGTTTTCGCCTTCCAGCACTTCCACCGAAGCGGAAGGAACGGAAGAAGCTGCTTCCTTGGTTATCGCATCCACATCCAGCGTACCGCCATTCAGCACGTACACCGTCTGGGGGTTGAGCCTGGTCAGCTCCTGCACCGTAATATCGGGCACGCTTTCGTTCTGTGTAAGGAGAATCGGTGCATCCAATGCTCCCGCAAGGCCATTTGCAATCAGCGGCACCATTTCGTGCTCGCCCGAAGCCAGGATTACCGCCTTTGCCCCATCAGGATAGCAACGGCTTGAAAGCTTCGCCGCAATGCCATAGCGCGTGTCTGCTTCGATGGATTCGATGCCGTTCATGTCGGGCTTCTTCGGATCCTGCAAGGTTTCGAACACGATCTGCTCCGATTCCCTGCTACCCACATGACCACCCAGCACACGATACGTCTGGCACACTTCCTTTGCCGTGCCCGCCATGCGCAGGTGACCCTTTTCGATCCATACCGCCTTGTTGCACAAGCGCTCGATCTGGTCATTGTTGTGCGAAACGATAAGCACGGTCACGCCATGCTCTTTGATGAGCTTCGTAATGCGGTCTTCGCACTTCTTCTGGAACATGAAGTCGCCCACGGAAAGCACTTCATCAACGATCAGAATCTCGGGCACGATAACCGTAGCAATTGCAAAGGCGATGCGCGCCACCATGCCAGAAGAGTAGTTCTTCATGGGCATGTCCAGGAACTTTTCCACCTCGGCAAACTCAACGATGTCGTCGAAGTTTTCTTCAATGAACTGCTTCGAGTAGCCCAGAAGCGCGCCGTTCAGGTAGATGTTTTCGCGCGCGGTAAGTTCCATGTCAAAACCCGCACCAAGTTCGATGAGCGGAGCAATGTTGCCATTAACCGTGCACGATCCTTTGCTGGGCTCTAGCACGCCGGCGATGATCTTCAGAATGGTGGATTTGCCAGAGCCATTCGTACCCAGAATACCGAACACATCGCCCTGCTTCACTTCGAAGGAAACGTCGTCGAGTGCGTGGAATTCCTTGAAGCGCAGCTCGCGTTTGGCGGCAGCAATCACGTATTCTTTGATGCTGTTCAGCTGTTCGCTTGCCATGTTGAAGATCATGGACACATGATCGACCTTGATCATGGTTTTCTTCGACGAGTCGTCGACGAGCTCAGATTCGATTTCCAGAACGCTGGTGTTCACGTTTTCGGGCATGGTTGTTCCTTAAACGTAGAGAATAAACTTCTTTTCGGTCTTCTTGAAAATAAGCAGACCGATGGCGAATGCAGCTACCGCCATGCCAAGGCACAGGAGATTTTCCTGCAAGCCGGGCACCGTGCCGCTCAGGATAAGGTCGCGGAAGTAGCTTACGTAGTGAAACATGGGGTTGTACTGCATAAGCGGCGCCGCCCAATCGGGCAGGATTTCTACGGGGTAGAACAGCGGCGTGGCGTACGTCCATGCGGTGATAACGACGCCCCACAGGTGGCACACGTCGCGGAAGAACACCGAAAGGGCGGAAAGCGCCATGCCCACGCCCGCGCTGAACAGCACCACGTACAGGAGCAGCAGCGGCAGGGCAAGCAGGCTAACGTGCGGCATAACCTGGAAGAAGATCATTACCGCAGCCACAGCAATGAGCGAAATGCAGAAGTTCACCAGCTGGAACAGCACTTTTTCCAACGGGAAGATAAGCTTTTCAATGCGGATCTTCTTGATAAGCGAAGAAGATTCGATGATTGAATTCATGGCGCCCGAAGTGGAATCGGCCATGAGGGCGAACATGACGTTGCCCAGGATTACGTACAGCGGATAGTTTTCGATGCTGAACTTGAAGAACGTGCTGAACACAACAGAAAGCACGATCATCATGAGCAAAGGGTTCAGAACCGACCACAAAACGCCCAGGGCGCTGCGACGGTATTTCAGCTTGAAATCCCTGGATACAAGGGACGTTATGGTGAACCAATTCCTTCTGGCATTAGCGCTTGAGAGCATATTTGGCATTAATGCAGTTCCTTATCGTTTAGTGGTTGCGCAGGGGCCGGTGCCTTTGCGGTTGGCACTCGACACGACCTAAATAATCACGATGTTTCATTGTAAAGGGTATTGGCGCACGCTTGCCAGCCTGCACGGTTTTTGCGGAAAATGAAGACGATCGCCGTTTTCTCTTTCTTTTCACTCTTGAACCGCCGCCACACGCCACCGAAAAAACACTAAGGAAATACGGGCATCACGCATACAGAATCGCTCGATCCGGAGGGTTGTTGGACAGATACCTCCCAACATCTTTCTGGGAATAGCCGTTATTGCCCCTACCTATCTTGAAAGATTTGCTTTGCGATAGCTCGAGTCTCGCCTGCTCGTACCCCCCCCCGAACGACCTTCCGTCCTTGCGTTTTCCGCAAATCTAGACGCTGATTTCCGGTCGATAGCTCTAGTCAAAACGGTTTTGACGGTAAAGAATCTCCAATTCCGCATCCGGGATATCCAGAACCCCACGATTCCTTGTGAAAGATAAGCCCCTTTGCCTCTGGGCCGGAGCCGTTTTCGCAAAACCCTCTATTTGGGTTTCCTCAAGTAATTCGACGGGCCCATCACTCGACCCATCATCAACAAAAACGACCCATTTTCTTCCCTGGTATTCCTGCCAGGACAAAGACTCGCAAAGATCTTCTAGGCACGGCAAGAAATTGAATGCAGGAGGCAATTACGACAACTTCCGGACAAGAGACATATGGACTCACGCGCAGCTCGCTTAATCACATTTGAACAAATCACAGGTGTAAACCTTTTCAGCAATATCAACCAGGTCTGCGTTCCAGCGATTAGCGATGATCAGATCGCAATCGTTCTTAAACTTTTCGAGATCGTTCTGGACTTCACTTCCGAAAAAGACAAGGTCGCTGAGGGTCGGCTCGTAGACGACCATCGTAATCCCCTTGGCTTTTACTCGCTTCATAACACTCTGGATGGACGATGCGCGGTAATTACCGGAGCCCTTTTTCATGGTCAGGCGGTATACGCCGACTATCGGGTTTTCAGTGCCATTGGTGCGGAGCTCATCGACACGGGCTAACACTTCCTGCCACAAAATCCTTGCGAGTGCGATTCGCCTCCACGATTGCAGAGATGAGGTTTTGAGGAACGTCCTGATAATTCACCAAAAGTTGCTTGGTGTCCTTCGGCAAGCAGTAACCGCCATAGCCAAAGCTCGGGTTGTTGTAATGGTCGCCAATACGCGGATCTAGACAAACGCCTTTTATGATGTTGGCGGCATCAAGCCCCCGAACCTGCGCATAGGTATCGAGCTCGTTAAAATATGCAACGCGGAGGGCGAGATAGGTGTTGGAGAATAGCTTTATTGCCTCAGCCTCCGTCACCCCGCACAAGAGCACAGGTATGCCGATGCTGCCATCAGCGTTTCTGCGCTCCATCTCCCCAGCTGCCGCGCCTTCCAGCAAAAGATCCGCAAAAGATCCGCAAAAGCTTCCGCTGCCTGCTGCGCTTCATTGCCCCTTGGCGAACCAACAACTATGCGCGAAGGGTGGAGATTGTCGTAAAGAGCCTTGCCTTCACGCAGGAATTCGGGAGAGAAAATTATGCGTTCGTCGTCTAGACGCTCGGAAAGCTTTTGGGTATAGCCAACAGGGATGGTGGATTTTATCACGATCCATGCGGTTTCATTTGCGGCGCGAATCGCGCTGATAGCTGCCTCGACACTCGATGTGTCGAAAAAGTTCTTTTGCGGATCATAGTTGGTCGGAGTGGCAACTATGGCAAAGTCCGCATTTTCGTATGCCTCGCGTTCGCTTTGAGTTGCCGCAAAGTTCAGCTGAAGGCCCCCTTCGCTACGCTGGCGCAGAAAGCAATCGATCTCTTCATCCGCAATGGGGCTTTTGCCTTGGTTCAGTAGCGTCACTTTTTCCGGCACAACGTCAAAGATGCGCACATCATTGTGCTGCGCCAACAGCATGGCCAAGGAAAGGCCGACATATCCCATCCTGCTACAGCTATTTTCATTAAACGGTCCTTTCATCTGGCAGCTAATAGCACTGGTTCGAATGGAGCTATGCGCTAACGATACCCTTCGCAAAACGGTATGAAGCATTATCGATCTTAAAATCTTCACTGCCCAAATGCGATATTTTTTCAACCGCCTTTACAACCCACTCACTTTTGTTTTTGCCGTATTCCAAACCATAATCTTCGAGAAAAGTTTCTAGTTCACCTGTTGAGAGAATATGAAGATGGTAGCCCCTCAAAACGTCTATCGAGCCCTTGATCTTTCCACGAACATCATCGTCGAAGTGCCTTACCCCCATCTCATGATAAACGCGATCCCTCTCGAGCTTTTTGTCTTTCTCGTGCTCATCAGGAACCCCACCAACCATCTCGACAGAAGAATCGATCTTTTCTCTCATTTTATCGGTATATGAAATAAACTTGCCTATCTCTGCCTCGGGGACGCCAACGGCAACCAGCAGTTCGCGAAACTCCTTTGAAATCCTAAAAATGTCAAAATCGACCACGACTTCAAATCCAACACCAATCCTACGATACATATCGGCAATCAAAGCCAAGGTCTGCTTATTTTGCCCGTGCGCAAAATAGAGCCCAGAATGGGGAAATGCCTTTTCGATATATTCTTGATAAACCAGCTCATCAGCTTCCGCCTCTGTCAGCACAACTTTATCGCAAAACAAACCTTCAAGGACTCTCGAAACCCTCAACAGCGGCGTCTCGAGAGTCGTCTTTAGAAGATCGGGCTCCAGTAGCCTGAACCCATTCATACCCCCTTCACCCCTAACGACCCTAATTACATTAACATCATCGCATTTCGACAAAATCCCCTTTAGGATTTCCACGCTATGCGTTGCAACGAATACTCCCTTAGCGCCATCGGAGGACTCTCCGATAATTTCGCCCAACTGACGAGCGAGCGGAGGATGAAGAAAGGCTTCAGGCTCATCGAGGAAAAGATAATCAGCCTGCCCGTCATTAAGCGAAAGAAATGTGGACACAAAACTCTTAAGACCATCGCCTTGGTCGTCGAGCCTCGGACATTCGAAAAGATTCTTTGCGGCTGTCTCGTCAAGCGCCAAACCTTGATCGCCCGCGCCCCTCTCGCTTGCACATCTAAAAACAAGCCTATTACCCAATGTTTGGCTGTCTAGAAAAACATCGAGTCCAAATAATTCTTGCGTTTTATCCGACAAAGCCTCAAGAAGGGTTTTTCGATACTTGACCGAAGACAAGTAATTCACCTGCGGAGAATCCAATCCGTAGCTCATCTGGGCCTTACAAATTGTAAGCCGTTCCTCTGTTCCCATGTATCTAAAGAAAAGACTGCCGAAGCACTCGAAAAAAGGGCGATCGCCTTGCCCCCTTGCAACCAAATCAGAAAAATAGTCTACCCAATTCCCTCCATAAGACGGCTGATACCTAGTCCATGAGCTCTCAACACTTGCGGTCACATCGTATGGCTGAGAAGGCTTATTTGAATAGGCCCTCAGAAAATAATTCCCGTTCGAATCGGGAAGCATCCTATTTGCAATACCGTAGGATTCGTCTAGCTCCTCGAACGATTCAGGAAATGAGCATTCAAAGCCTTCAACAATTTTTACATCACTTTCATCGCCCAGGAGATAATCTCTTATCTCTCTAAGAATACGGCTCTTACCTGAATTGTTTGGCCCGACCACAACATTAACGGACCTAGGGCTCAAGGGAAAAATTCCACTTGAAGACTTAAGGTTTATTTTTTTGATTTTGAACCGATACATTATGCCCCTATTCGTCAAAACGGCTATTACGGAAATGTCAGCAAAGTCTAACCGGATGCCCCTTAACGGTACCCAACCCTCTTGCCTTCCGATAAGCATCCCATCTTCTGCAAATTCAAAGAGTAGAACCTTTGCCTGCCCTTGCGCATCTCCCGCAAAAACCCTAGCTCTTTAATTAGCTTGCGCTTTTTGGCCATTGTGGGCTCAGACATCTCGGCTGCCGCACACAGCTCTTCAGTAGTTGCGCCGTTTTCCGAAAACAGCTCTGCCTGGGCAAGAATGAACGCAACTCGCCAAAGACCAGCATCTTCTTCCTTGGTAACGATGGCACGATTTACCGCCCCAACCGCATCAGCCAAATCGCTCTGCTTTGCCTGCAGCGAATCCAGCATGCTTTCCATCGCATCAACCACCAGCTCCGAAAAGGAAATCACAAAAGGCGTTATATCTCCCTTATTCAGCGGACGCTCGCAAATCGAAAACCCCTTGTAATATTTTTCGATACGCTCTTTCACGGAATACGAAAGGCGATACCCGACTATAGGGCTAAAGCTGCGAGAAAGAACATAGCTGCTGATGAACCTGTTGGTTCGCCCATTGCCATCGTAAAACGGATGAATATAGGCGAACAGAAAATGGAACACCGACACCCGCACAAGCGCGGGGATGGCCCCATCAGCAAGGATCATTAATGCCTGATTCATCAGTTCAATGATTTTTGATTCGGGTTCAACGCCCTGGTGTATCGGCTTATGCGAGGTATCCAGAACGCTTACTGGCCCCTTGCGGAAGAACTGACCATCGGGCACATGTGACGGATCATCGGCTCTTACTTCATCGAGAACCAGTTCGTCATACAAAGCACGCACATCAGCGCAAGTAGCGATAGGAATCGTTTTACGCACTCTTAGCGCATGATATTTTTCAACAATGCCTAAAAACCTGCCCGTCTTGTCCTTTTCGGCGAGCATTTCAAGGGCATCGTCGATTTCCCTGCGCGTCGAGTGAACTCCTTCGATTCCGTTAGTAAGCACGATTTCGTCAATAAGGCATTTGTCCATGTATTGCTCAATGGCCCTCTGCGGCAACATCCCTATGGTGCGGTCAATGTCTCTATCGAGCTCCATCGCCTTGATAATTAGCTCGTAAATCGCGGAGTCCATTACGTAGAATGCTTGATTCCCGCTTATCTGAAAGTTAAGACGCACGGCGTCCTTGGAATTAAAGCGCTGCTCGTACACGAGCCTGGCGTCATTTTCTGAGATATGAAATAGGGTTCTTAGGTCCCGATATTTTGACGACATGAGACACCATCCCGAATAGACCAAAAATGTCGGTAATTATTTGGTCTATTGTCTCATATCTTACGGATAGACCAAAAAATCAGCCTATTTTTTGGTCTATCCGAGCGAAAAGGGGATGCGGACAATTTCCTGGACCGCTCACTAGACGTAGCCCAGGCTCCTGCGGTACTCGTTCGGGCTCATCCAGC
>CAKTTY010000005.1 GCA_934617065.1 uncultured Eggerthellaceae bacterium | reverse complement strand
GCTGGATGAGCCCGAACGAGTACCGCAGGAGCCTGGGCTACGTCTAGTGAGCGGTCCAGGAAATTGTCCGCATCCCCCTTCGGAGCCCACAATCACGAATTGAGGGCCAAAAATGCCGCGAAAACGGCTGCGCAGCGGCTTATTTCCGCTTTGCAGGGACAGGAGGGAGTCCGCAATCGCAAAAAAGTTGCAAAAACACTCGGTTTTTTGTTTCTGGAACGAATTGATCGCCGAAACGAAGCAAATCCGCAAAACAGAAGGGGCAAGCCTCCGAAGAAGCTTGCCCCACAATGGCGAACGTCAAATGCGACGTTGTCGCTTTTGTTTAAACACCATGCCGCTTACATAACGATGCAATCGATTAATCCCACAGATACCCAACGCCGCGAACGGTTTCCAGGTGCTGAGAAAGTTCAGGACCGAGCTTGGCGCGCACGCGTCGAACGTGAACGTCAACCGTTCGAGAGCCGCCGAAATAGTCGAATCCCCAAACGCGACGAAGCAAAGCGTCACGCGAATACGTACGTCCAGGATGCGTTACGAGGAATGCCAACAATGCATATTCCAGATAGGTGAAATCGATTGGCTCACCGTTTACAGCAACTTGATACGTTGCCAAGTTGATGGTCATGCCATCAACCGAGATGAAATCGTTTGTCGAGCTTTCATTTCCCGGCCACAATAGCTGTCGGATACGAAGGGAGCATTCCTCCGAGCTTGCCCCATGCACAACAAAATCGCAATTGATCTGAACAGGCAAACGGAAGCCTGAGAGCATGTCCTCTTTCACGATGATGAGCATCGGCACGCCGCCATCATCGATAAGTGCTTGCTCGACCGCAATCAGCGTTTGCGCCGATTCTGCGGTTGCCTCATAGATAACCAGATCGTACGAGGGATTGTCGGCCAAAAGCTTCTTGAACTGCATAGACGAGCCTGCCGCCACATCGACATCAAGGCTGGAAAGCACCGCCTGAAACTTATGGGCGTTATCGAGACTATCGGCAATAAAAATGACATTTTTTCTTTGTTGCATAATACGCCTCCGTTACAGTACGCCCAGATAACGGTCAAGTTCCCAGTTGGAAACCTGGCGCTGATACTCGTTCCACTCTTCGCGCTTTACCTTCACGAGGAACGAATGGATATGCTCGCCAAGCACTTCTTTCATCAGCTCAGATTCGGCAAACAACTCCACAGCTTCACCAAGCGTGTCGGGCAGAGATCCAACCCCTCGTGCACGCAGCTCCTGGCGAGAAAGTCCACGAGCAGAGTCCTCTTCCATGGGAGGGCACAACTCGAGTTCTTCCTCTATGCCCTTCAAACCGGCAGCAAGCACCGCAGAGAATGCCAGGTACGGGTTAGCAGCGGAATCGGGGCTTCGCAGCTCTACGCGGCATGCCTCTTCCTTATCGGGCTTGTAGCCGGGAATGCGCACCAATGCAGAGCGATTATTGCGCGCCCACGAGATATGCACCGGTGCTTCGCCGCCAGGAATCAGACGCTTATAAGAATTAACGCTGGGGTTGGTGAGAAGGCTGAATTCAGGAACGTACTTGAGCAAGCCGGCGATATAGTGCTTTGCCACCTTGGAAAGGTTGTATCCATCGGGATCGCTGGCATCGAAGAATGCATTGTTGCCCTCTTCATCGAATAGGCTCTGGTGAATATGCATACCCGAGCCAGGAGCACCGGAGATGGGCTTAGGCATAAATGATGCATATACCCCATGCTTCATGGCGATTTCCTTGACCACCATCTTGTAGGTCATTACGTTGTCGGCCATGCTCAGCGCATCCGCGAAACGCAAGTCGATCTCCTGCTGGGAGGGACCGTTTTCATGATGGGAGTACTCGACGGGAATGCCCATCTTTTCCAAGGTGAGAATGGTGTCGCGTCGAAGGTCGCTTGCCATATCGAGGGAGGTTAGGTCGAAGTAGCCGCCATGGTCAAGCACTTCAGTCCCGTTGGGGTCCTTGAAGTAGTAGTACTCAAGCTCGGGGCCAACATTCATCACGTAGCCCAACCGCTCGGCCTTTGCAGCCTGGCGCTTCAACACGTTTCGAGAATCGCCGTCGAAGAAATCGCCCTCGGGCGTTTTGATGGAACAGAACATACGTCCAACAGCATTGCGCTCAGGACGCCAGGGCAGGATCTGGAACGTGGAAGCTTCGGGGTATGCGAGCATATCCGATTCGCTCGTAGAGGCAAAACCGCGAATGCAGCTGCCGTCAAAGCCCATCCCCTCTTCGAAAGCGTTTTCCAATTCACTGGGAATAACCGCAAAAGACTTCATGTGGCCCAGCACATCGCAGAACCAAAAACGAACGAAATGCACGTCGCGGCTTTTTATTGTCTTAAGGACGAAATCCTGGTCTGGGCTGGTGCTCATAGCTTGTCCTTCCATGGCTTGCTCATGTTTGTTTCATTGTAGCAAGCAAGGTGTTACAAGCGCGTTTCGCCGAATTCTTTTGCCGTTGAACTGATAGTTGTTGCATATCATTCAGGTCGAAAATCCACTTTTCCACCAAAAGATGACGCCTCGGGAATATAGGGACAGGTCCCATTTTCCCAATTAGTTGGGAAAATGGGACCTGTCCCTATATTCCCGAAGGACGACAACGCTAGGTTGGCGAGCATAAAAATGGCCCGCCTGCGCGAGCCATTTCAAATTACTTTTTGCGATCGATCTTACGAGCAGCCAGGTCGCAGCCGCTTTGAACGATTTGAACCAGAACGATGAGAATGATAATGGTAGCGATCATCACATCGACCATGTAGCGCTGATAACCGTAGCGGATGGCGATGTCGCCCAAGCCGCCTGCACCAACGGTGCCCGCCATTGCGGAATAGCCAAGCAGCGTGATGAGAACAATGGAAAAGCCCCTAATCAGAGATGGCAAGCTTTCCCACAGGAACACCTTCACGACGATTTGCCAGGTAGAAGCACCGAAAGACTGAGCTGCCTCAACCAAGCCGGCGTCAACTTCGGCCAAGCTCTGCTCGACCATACGGCCAACAAAAGGCGCAGCCGCCACAACCAGCGGCACCACTGCACCAGGAACGCCCAGAGAAGTGCCCACAACCAAGCGAGTAAACGGAATAATGGCAACAAGCAAAATGATGAACGGAATCGAACGGCCAATGTTCACGATCCAACCAAGAACGGCATTAACCGCCTTATGGGGCAACAAACCCTTCTTTGGATCGGTTAGCACCAAGAATACGCCGAGGGGAATACCGATTACGTAGGCAAGCGCTGTGGAAACCAAGCTCATAACAATGGTGTCCCAAGTTCCCTGCGCCAAAAGCGCCCCGTACTGGGCGAAGAACGTCTGCAAGTATTCCACGATTACAACCTCTTCTCCAGCAACTTACGGGCAACCTCGCTTTGCGGGTTCGCAAAGATATCTTCCGTTTTGCCCTCTTCCACGATCTTGCCCTCATCAATTACCACCACGTTGTCGCAGATAAGCTCCGCAACGGCCAGCGAATGGGTGATGAGCACGATGGTTACGCCCATCTCTTCGTTGATGTCTTTCAGCAGCTTCAAGATGGAATGCGTTGTCATGGAGTCGAGTGCGCTGGTGGCCTCGTCGCACAACATGATGGACGGGTTGTTCACCAAAGCACGCGCAATCGCAACACGCTGCTGCTGACCGCCGGAAAGCTGACTGGGATACTTGTCGCACTTGTTGGCCAAGCCCACCAGTTCCAACAGTTCACGAGCGCGCTTTTCCGCCTCTTTCTTATCGGCATGACGAAGCTCGAGTGGAAACATGACGTTGCGAAGAACCGTACGCTGCTGAAGCAGGCTGAAGTTCTGGAAGATCATGCTTACCGAGCTGCGGAACTCGCGCAATTCCTTTTCAGAAAGGCTCGTGATGTCGCGCCCATTGATGATGATCGAGCCAGAAGTTGGACGCTCGAGCAGATTAAGGCAGCGCACGAGGGTCGACTTGCCGGCACCCGACTGGCCGATAATGCCAAACACAGATCCGTCTTCGATGGTCAAATTGATATCGGTCAGAGCGGTATGCGTTTCCCCCTGACGCGACACGTAGGTCTTATTAAGATGTTCGATTTGAATCATTCGTTGTTCCTTTTACACAGCGCAGCATACTTAGCGCGCATAAAACAGCCTACCTACCATACCGCAGCCCAGGGCATAGGCAGAAAAATGCCACAACGCAACCTGTATGTGGCTTATACATAAAACTAATAACTGGCAATAGGCTTAGAGAATAGCTATTGAACAGGGCCAAGCAAGAAATACGGCGCATGCGGATCAAGGCACGAGCTCATATACGGATCGCCGTCCACGAACAGATGCGGCCAACGATAATGCAAGAAGGCCTTTTCCCGCTCGGCTCGCAGCTGCTGCTTTTTGGTAAGCGCTGAGCGACCGTCAGAATCACTCCCCTTGCGATACGCTTCAACCCCACCGTTATAGGCGATCAGGTAGCCCTCTTTTGCTACCTTCAGGCAGAAATCGACATCGCAATTGCAGACTTGGAAGCGTTCATCGAAGCCCTTGGCGCTATCGTAGGCAGTGCGCTTTACCATCATGGCCGATAGGGAAACCGCCGAAACATTGCTAGCGCACCGCAAACGCCCCAAGTAGCCACGGGCACTACGGGGCATATTCACGCCAATCTCTGAAGCCGACTCATACGGACCAACCATCATGCCAGCATGGCGAATGGTATCGTCGGCGAACAGGGTTTTCGCCCCCACAACGCCCACGCCCTTGCGAATGCAATGGGTCAGCATGCAGTTCAGCGCTTCAGGATCTGCAAACTCAACGTCCCCATCAACCACCAGCACATAGTCGGAAGTGCTTTGGGAAAAGCCCAGGTTTGCCATAGCAGCCCTGTTGTTGGCGCCTTGATAGGCAATAACCCTGGCACGGTTCTTCCGCACCAGATGCTCTCCGTACACCACGACATCACGGGATGTTTCCTGACTTACCACAACATATATAGGCGTGTCGCGTGGTATTACGCTTTGTTCGATCGAGGATAGGCAAGCATCAAGCAACGATGCATCGTCGCCAGCAAGCACGACCACCGAAAGAGTTGGCGTCTCATCGGGCATTCGATAACGAACGGTATAGAGGCGATCGGAAACATCGGCAAGAACCAGTGCGTCGATGCCATTGCGGCGCAGGTGGTTGGCGAGCACCTTTCTCCCCGTACGGAACGCCTCTTCTTCGCGACGCGAGCTGATCCTGTCGGCATCGGGGGAAATTGAGGCGGCATTCTGAACGTGATACAGAACTTTGTCGATTCGTTCTACGCGTTCTGCCTGGGCAGTTGCCTTCAGCACTAAGTCGTAATCGAACGATTCGGAGGAAAAGCCCATCGACGATTGGATCGTTTCCAAGACGCGACGGGAAAGGAAAACCAAAGGACCAAGATAGTTATAGGAGTACAGCAAATCTGGCGAAAAAACCGGCTTGAACTGAGGAGTATGCAAGCCGCCGTCACGATCAAAGCTGTCGTGGTTCGTGTACACAACATCGCACGGGCCCACACCATGGCTTTTTTTGATGCCCTCTTCGTCCATCACTTCGTTGATACGGCGAACATATTCGTAAAGAGCCTCAGGCGCCAAGACAACACTCGGCTCCAACACGGCGCAAACCTCACCCTTGGACTGGAGTAAACCCGTCAGGCGCGCTGCGCCCTCATCAAGTTCGGCCTCGGGAACCAAATGGACAATGCGCTCGTCACCCTCCCATTCGCGGAGAGCCGAGGTGAGACTCAATTCGTTGGCGCCCATATCGACCAGAATGAGCTCGAAGTGGGTATAGGTCTGAAGGCTCAAAGAAGCCATGGCAGCAGACAGATAGCATTCGTCGCCCGGATACAGGGGCATAACCAAACTGATCTGAGGCTGAACGGCAAACAAATGGGAACGCTGTTCCTCAAGACCAGCGAGCGTTTCACAATGGCGCACGAACCAGCGGCCATAGCGAGTATCGATGGAAGCGTCTATCGCACAATAAGAAAACGACTCGCGCAGCGGCCCAAACGTTTCATCGCAGAAATAGGCGAATCCTCCGGGAATCTGTTCGTTGGCATCGTAAACCGTTACGCAGAAATCCTTAGCGGCAGCGGCGACGCGCACGGAAAAGCCGATACGAAGGCGCTCACCCTCGCCATAGTTTGCGGGAGGAATCACCTCATCCACCAACGGATACACCGGAAGATCGACTTCGGTACCATAGCCATCGGTGAAATCAACCATCACATCGGAGCCTTCGGCATGAGGCATATCCGCGAGCATCTTCACCACGATTTCATCGCCGTCTTCAATGGCGTCGGTGAAATATACGTTCATACGGCCTGAGCAGTATTCGCGCTCGATATCGAACATCTGCTCCAAAAGCTCATTATGGACAAACGCGTTGAAGCGCGTGCGCCAACGCATCATGTTCAGTTCCACGGTAAGACGGCTTTGCGTAAGCGGAGAACCCTCCCCTGCGTACTCCAAGAACGTCAGGTCAACTTCGCGTACATCGAAATGAGGAAGCACCACCACATAATTGGCCTGAGATGTTTCCTCCAGCGGATTAAAAGGGAACAAGTGGGCGGGGATCTTGGCGCCATCCTTCAGGCGGGCATCAAGAAGCACCTCGGCATCGGGATGCATGCGATCAAGCACCATTTGCAGGTAGACCTTGCCATCGCCGTGACTCATGCTTTCAATTCGTGCGTTCATGCAATTATCCTCGGGGTTTTCCGCGCTTCATAGCGAAGTAGGAGCTGTCGGGGTTCAAATTAGGGTTGTAGAAGGCATCGCCTTCAACGAAGATGCTCGGCCATGCCGACTGCAGCAAGGCGGCTTCCCTGCGGCGTCGGATGCTGATTTCCTTGGAGCGGATGCGCATGCGCGAAACGCTGTGAAGGTGGCTCAAAAGCACATAGGGCGTAAATACCGTGTAGTAGCCGGCATTGCGCACCTTGAGGCAGAAATCAACATCGGCGTAGAACAAGGTGAATTCCTCGCTGAAGCCGCCCACCTCTTCGAAGGCGCTGCGGCGAAGCATCATGCAGTCGCCGGTAACCGCCGAAACGTTTTGGGCAACAACGGCGCGATCCAAATACCCTTGGCTTTCCGCATCCATGTGGCGGAAGAGAGGCGTTACCACGCGCGAACCCCCCACCACAATGCCGGCATGCTCAACCGTGCCATCGATAAACAACTGCTTGGGGCCCACTACACCCACGTCAGGGCGCTGGAAATAGCCCAGCAGCTGCTCAAGAGCATCATCGGTAAGGATGCGAGCGTCGTCATTGAGGAACAACAAGAATTCGCCCTGCGTGTTCTTCACCGCAAAGTTGGCAATCTGCGCCTTGTTGAATGGGCCATCCCACTCAAGAACCGAAAGGCTATCGTGATCTTCTGCCAATTCGGCAAGGCAGGCTTTAGTTTCCTGGGCAAACGCAGCAGTGCTCACCACCACGATCTCAAAATTGGCGTAGTCGATTTTCTCATACAGGTCGCGCACGCACGTACGAAGCAGCGGCGCATTGCCCTCAAAGATAAGCACCACCGAAACACGGGGTGATCCAGCAAGCACGTGACGTACGCGATAATGGCCCGGTTCATGGTCGTTCAGCACTTCGGCGTTGATCCCCATGCGCTGACAGTGGGCAACCAACGCCTTGCGACCCGCTTCTTGTTCAATTTGCGTGGCTTTGAAGCCCTCAGAGGTATCGATTGTGGCAAAACGACGATGGCAGAGAACACGCGGAACGTGACATACGCGGCGAGCCTTCTCCGTAACGCGCAACGCCAAATCGTAGCCCGCAGCGCCCATAATGGCATATGGGAGATTGGGCAAACCGGAAAGCAGGGAAGAACGCATTACCACCAGATCACGCAAGTAGTTATACGAGCGCAGCAACTCGGGCGAGAAGTCCGGACGGAATACGGGCTGGAAATGCACGCCATCAGCATCGAAAGCATCCACGTCGGTATAAAGCACATCGCAATCGGGGTACTCATTGATAGCGCGGACACATTCGAACAGCGCATCGGGAGCCATGACGTCACACGGCTTCATGAACACGACGAAATCGCCTTCCACGGTAGCCATACCCGCTGCAAAGCGTTCATTGATACCAAGCGATTGGTCGGTTTCCACCACGTAGACGCGATCGCTGTCGAGCGAATCTTTCAAATCGGCGGCTTCACTACCCGACGATCCAGCATCGACCAAAATGAGCTCCCAACTGCCATAGCTCTGGAGCGCAATAGAGTTCATGAGGTCGTGGACGTGGTGCGATGGGGTGTCGTCAAGCACGCAAACGATGCTGAAAAGAGGCTCGTAATCGAAACGGGTTGCCACCTGTTCGAGCAGATCAGGAACATCGGCGCGATGCTGCTTCACAAACCACTCGTGATATTCGGGGTCAAGCGCCGCGCTCGTTGTTTGCTCGTCGAATTCGGAAACGACAGATTCGAGAGTGCGATTGCCCAGCATGGCAAAACCAGGAGCCACCGTAGATGCGGTATCGGTTGCGCAGAGGCACACCTGAGGGCTATCTGCGTCGACCAAGAAGGAAAGCTCGATATAGCGACGCCGCAAAGCGCCATACCCGGGGCTTTGCGAGACGGAATCCTCCACGATAACGGGCTTGAGATCGAGTCGGCGCCCCGTCTTATCAAGGAAATCGCACTCGACCACACTTGCTTCGTGGTACGGCATTTCCAACAATGCTGAAACACGGATCTTGTCGCCAGTTTCAAATGCGCGCAAAAAGCTCACGTGGATACGATCGTGGATAAAGCGACCATCAAGATCTTCGATAAGGGAAGGCACCGCCCCGCTGCGCTGAGGCGCCATCGCCTTCAGGCTGGTTGCTCGGACATCGAGCACCTTGCGGCAAGAGGTAATAACGTTGCCCGATGAATCTATGGCATTGAATTCGAGCTCCCACCTACGACAGCTCAACCAAGGAAGCGCGATGACAAAAAAGCGCACACCAGCAGAGTTCTTGGTATGAAGGGGCGGGAAAGGCATTTCCCTATTGGCTAACGCACCGTCAGAAAGAACCTGACGCAGAGCCAGAGGATCGGCAACATCGCAATAGGGAAAGGTATCCGACGGGATGCGGGCACCCGATTCCGTCGAAGCGGCAAGCACTACAGGAAGACGCTCGTCGTAACCGGAAATCTCAGACAAGATGTAAACCTTATCGCCCGAACGGCGGATGGTTTTAAACGATACATTCATGAGCCTCTCCTCCCCTGAAATGTCTGCCTTGCACCATTTCAGCAAAGATTATTATCGCCCGAATTAATCGTGGGCTTCGAGGAAAATCTTCCTGGTTACGAAGTTCCATACTGCCACAACAACCGTAACAACGATCTTTGACAGACGGTAGTCGATGTAGAGGCTGTCAACCATGAGCCACATAAGAAGATCGTTGATGCCTAAACCACAAACAGAAAGCACGATAAAGATGATGAATTCGCGCCTGCGACTCATATCGTCTTTGCGCTTGAACACGAAGCGCATCGAAGCGAAGTAGTTGAAAATAACCGAAACGACAAAAGAGATCGTGGTACTGATGAGGTAGGGAACGCCAAATACCTCAGTAAGGAAGATCATCACACCGTAATCGATAACAAATGCGATGACACCAACGATACCGAATTTCATGAACTGGGCGATGAGCTTCTTCAAGCCAACTCCTTTGTCTGCCAACATAAGAAAAAAGGCCCTGCAAAGCAGAGCCTGTTCATTCATGGTGCCCCCAACGGGACTCGAACCCGTGTTTCAGCCTTGAAAGGGCCGCGTCCTAACCGCTAGACGATGGGGACTTATTGCTTACTGCGAAGCAACAGCTCGGTTATTATTGCAAAGCTCAGAAAATATGGCAAGTACTTTTTCAAAAATATTTTTCAGATCCCTATCGCACCCCAGATAACACCCTTGGACGAAAGGTGTATTTCAAAACCGTAGAAAAGACTATCGTTGACTCAGATGCCAGAAATGATGTTAGGAAGCCATGAGAATCGCCGTTGCAAGTGAAGGTTTGGATGTCAGCAGCCATTTCGGCTGTTGTACCAACTTTAACTTCTATCAGGTTGAAAACGGTGAACTCGTAGACTCTCGGAACCTCCCCAGCCAAGGGCACCTTTGCGGATCGCAAGCAAATTTCTTGCGACAGATAGAGGTCAAGGTTCTCTTGTGCGGCACCATTTCGGAAAAAGACGCAGAAAGCATGAAGGCTGCCGGCATCACCGTGGTGCAAGGTGCACATGGTCGAGCAATTACCGCTGCCGATAACTATTTGAAGCAAGCAAGCGCCGAAGAATTAGCTGTGCTGAGATAACCCCATAGCAGGGCACCCACCGGATGAATGCACTCAGCAAAAAAGGATCAGCTTTGCCAAATGCCTCTGGGGAATACGTACGCCTTCCCCGCTAGCCCCGCCCTAGCTGCTTAGCGGCTTCAAACGCTACTCGCAACCGAAACGTTCCCGGAAATTCTTTTCAGTTGCCACAACAACGCCTGCTTCCTTGAGCATTTTTGTCGCAACGCCATCTCCTGGCACCAGCGCGTCTGAAAAGGTGCCGTCATACACTTCCCCAACGCCACATGAAGGGCTTTTCGCCTTCAAGATGGCATGGGTGCAACCCGAATCGCAAACCAGCGAGCAAACAGCGCGAGCACCCGCCTCGAACGCTTCCGTATGATCGTTCCCTTCGGCGTCGACCACGCGAACGCGCCCGTCAAGCACGCGCTGCTCGTGGGGAGGATGAGGAATGGAAAGCCCTCCCATAACCTCTGGGCAGATTTTCACCACCTGACATTCGTGGCCTTCCAGAAAGCGCTGCACTTCTGCTGAAGGCTTTGAGCGACCATCGAAGCGGCATCGAACCCCAAGCAAGCAAGCGCTAACTGCAACTTTCACGATAATCTCCCGTCGCCGAAAAACACCCGCCAGAACTACATCAACATGGCAAATGGGTATGTACAGAATGATGCAACCAAAAAGGCTATAGCAACATTGACAAAGTGCCTATCCTCTTTCGTGGGATTTGCCCCATTGCCGTCATCGATCCCGTGCGCGTCTTTCACTGAACCCGCCTCGTTACAGCGATCCATCCCTCGCGAAAACAAAAATCTCAACTTATTTGCAACTTTTTTTCGATTAGCAATTCCCTCCCTCGCATCGAATAGCGGAAATAGACCGTTTGGCGGCCGGTTTTCCGCGCTTCCGCGCCCATATCCGCGATTGAAGAACCCGCAACAATTGCCAATCGCAAAAAAATTGCAATCTATGCCGTTATTTTGTTTCTGAGCCCCGAGATGTCAGGTGTGCCATAGACAGGGCAGGCAGGCAGTGCCGTGGACATCCTAGGGAGAGCGCTATAGGGCAAATTAGCCCAAGTCGTACTTTTCTCCCTGTATCTCCCGTCTGGGCATTGCAAAAATAACCCTCAAAAAATTGTGGGCAACGCAAAAAGGGCCCGCTTAAAAGCGAACCCTTTTGAATAAATGGTGGAGCATAGGGGGATCGAACCCCTGACCTCATGGCTGCCAGCCATGCGCTCTCCCAGCTGAGCTAATGCCCCGAAGTGCTTGATTAATATACCCTCGCCACCACGCTAGGTCAAGAATTATTTTCAGAATTATGGAACGCGGCTCACAATCGATCTAGCGCCGATGCTCGAAATCGGCCCGACCTGCCCCTTCGCTCTTCAAAGTTAACCAAGCACGTCCAGCTGGGCTCAGACTGCGCCTTTTGGAGGAAGGAGCGAAATGAGCCAATGAAAAAGGGCGCTAAAGAGACGGCTTGAGGTTCCGCCGCAGACAGTGACTTGCCTTCGCGGGTTGTGCGCCCCACCCTCGCGCGCCGCACACGCGCTTCACTCGAAACTCTTCGTCCTATGCAAGCAGCTTCTTACCTGCGCCGGCGATTACCGCCGATCGCGCAACCAGGTACGTGGATGTCAGGTAGATTGCGTACACCGCAACTACCAGTGCGATGCCGACGGCAAGCGTGCTGGTAACAGCTCCCGTGTCCCAAAACGACAGCAGGTTCTTGTACAGAAGGCTGATCGCGCATGCGGAATGGCAGCCTGCGACCAGGAGCGGAGCCACGAAATAGATGCCGACCTGCGTTCGCAGGCTTCGCAGCACCATGCTCCTGTCGCATCCCAGCTGAGCCAGCAGGCGATAGCGAGGGATGCCGTCCGCCACCTCGGAAAGCTGCTGGACGGAAAGGACCGCCGCGGTGGTCATCAGGAAGATGAATCCAACGTAAAGAGCCAGGTAAACCAACAGAAGTTTAAGCCCCATGCTATCGGCGATAATGCCCTCGCTCGTGTCGTAGTAAGACACCGGCCATGCGCGAGACTCGTAGGTCAAGCCCATCTCGGCATGCTCTTCGCTCGGGGGAACTGCCTTGCCGTACTCGGCCATCAGGTCTTTCATGGCCTGTTCTTTCGAATCGCTTGCCAGGTTGACGTTCAACTCGCTCATAGACGGCAGATTGCCGGCGGCGAGCCTGTCGGCCGCCAATTCGTCGGGAACAACCAGCACAGCGATCAGGCAGCTCATGCTACTCACCTGGAGCGATTGCGAGACAACCTGCCCGGATGCGGTCAGCTCATGGCCGTCAACGGTGATGGTGCGCCCTTTCTGGCCAAGGGCCTTCGCGTAGTCGACAGATTTATCGACCGTGTTGTCAACCAGGTACTCGCCTGCAGCAAGCTCGATTGGCTTTTCGCCTATAAGCTGGCGTGCGGCGTTGAACTGCGATAACGGCACATACTGCACGCCCTCGTCGGCCATGCTGGAGTTCTCATCGGAGCCGATTTGGGCAAGCGTGAAGCCGCACGCATCGACAAGCTGTCTTTCCGTCAAATCATTCGCAAGCCACGTGTCCACCTGAGCTGAGCCGGTCACGCGCTCGTCCCAATCGGGGATGAGCGACTCCATATACGCGGCGGTGGAACCGCCGTTCGCCTGCCACAGGCTGTGGATCTCGTTGCGCTGGGCCTTGGCCTCCCGAATCGCGGCCGCCTTCTCGTCTTCCCCGCCGTACTGCTCGGCGGGTACTGCTTCCATGTCGGAAACGTCGAGCGACATAAGGCTTGCGCGGATGGATGCGTCGAACTGGGTGTTCTCCTCTAGCTGGTCGGAGAACAGCGACGCCAGGCTGAAGCCCGTGGAGAATACGACAATGCTGAGGAACAGAAGGGTGCTTACCACCCACAGCGACACGAACGCGGTGTTCACCTTTGCAGCGATTTGACGCATGGTGAACATGGCCAGTCCCTTGAAGTAGACGCCGCGCAAACGTTGGATCAGCAGGATGAAGAACCCCGACGCCGACCAGAACAGGCCCAGCGTGCCAACGAGCATCAGCACGGTCGCGATACGGAAGTGTTCACCGAAGTAGACTAAACCGTCAATGTTGAGTTCGGAATACGCCTTCGCCAACACCAGGCATGCTGCCACGAACACGATGAGGCAGATGAAGGGGTTGCGTACGGGCATGCGCTCGTTGCGGGAGTTGGCCGAAAGCAGCGTGGCAAGCTTGCAGCGCGAGATTTGCACGGCGTTGAACAGGGCGACCACAACGAAGATGAGCGCGAAGCACCCCAGCGTCAGCTCGGCGGAGCGGGCGCTGAACAGCAGATGGTAGTCGCTGATGGCTACGCCGATGAGCCCCGCTGTGGCGAAGGCGATCGCCTGCGAGATTAGAAAGCCGAGGCCAAGGCCGACCACTAGCGCGATAACGCCGACGATCAGCGTTTCCATCAGGACCACCGAGGAAACCTGGCGTGGGCTCATGCCCAGCAGCAAGTACGTGCCGAATTCCTTCTTGCGGGCGCGAACTACGAACCGGTTGGCGTACAGGACCAAAAAGCCCAAAACCACGGCAACAACGACACTGAAATAGGTCATGACCTGCGCAAGGATGTCGAAAATGCTCGCGCCCGACGCCAGGAACACGTTTGCGGCGCCTTCCTGCGCCTCGAACAACACGCGGGAATCCTCGATGGCATTGAAGGCGTAAAACACCGCCACGCCCAAAGTCAGGGTAACGAAATACACAGCGTAATCGCGCATGCTGCGGCGCACGTTGCGCAAGGCAAGTTTCATCAACATGATAATCACCGCCTAGTTGCGCAGCGCAGAGACATGCGAAGCTACAAAACCGATTGCGGAGGAATCGCCCTGCTTGCCGGAAAGGAACGCCTGAACCTCAAGGATGCGCTGATAGAAATCGGTCCTTGCGCTATCGCCGCGGCGCAGCTCGTTGAATAGCTTGCCGTCCTTGATGAAGAGAATGCGATCGGCGTACGATGCCGCAACTGCGTCATGCGTGACCATCATGATGGTGGCATGCAGCTTCGCATTCAGAACCTCAAGGGTTTCAAGAAGAACAGCGGCGTTGCGCGAGTCAAGCGCACCGGTGGGTTCGTCTGCTAGAACCAGCTTCGGGTCGGCAACGATGGCGCGCGCCGCAGCCACGCGCTGGCGCTGACCGCCCGACATTTGGCGTGGATACTTCTGCAGAACGTCTGCCACGCCTAACAGATCGGCAGTGCGATCGACCTTCGCGCGAACGGCATCGGCCTTTTCTCCCTTGATGGTGAGGGCCAGGGCGATATTCTCAAAACCGGTCAGGGTATCGAGCAGATTCGCATCCTGAAAGATGAAGCCCAGATCGTCGCGACGAAACTTGGACAGCTGACGGCTGCGCAATTGCGTGATATCAAGCCCGTTCAAGATGATGTTCCCGCTGGTCACGGTGTCGATGGTGGAGATGCAGTTCAATAGCGTGCTCTTGCCTGAGCCCGATGGGCCCATCACACCGACGAATTCACCTTCACAAATATCGAACGACACATCGTCGAGCGCGCGCGTGACGGCCTCCCGCGAGCCATACACTTTTTGGACATTACGTACAGAAAGCAAGGCCTTGCGGCTGTCGGGATAATTGTTATTTGCAATACCTGCTGGAGGGGTTGCGGTAACCACAGACATGGGAGTTCCTTTCTCTTCGATTCGGTACACCCCCATAATGCGGAGATCGCGAAACCAGAGCCATCGAAGGGCCTTACCGCAATCTTACGATCTTGTAAGGTTTGTCGCCAAATCCATGCGCGTACGATCGAGCGGGAAGGTCAACGTGATAGACGTGCCCCGCCCCTCTTCCGAAGAAATGCGCAGGCCAAGACCCATTCTTTCGCAGGCAACGGCAGCCAAGTAAAGCCCCATGCCCGTTGCTTTATGATGCGTGCGACCCTTGCTTCCTGTGAAGCCGCGATCGAACACGCGCGGCACATCGGCGGCGGGGACGCCGTCGCCGTCGTCGCTTATCGACAGCTCAACGCAGCCGTCTTTCGTACCCACATCCCTAACCGCGCTTTCGAAACGAATGCATTTTGCGCCGTACTTCGCCGAGTTCTCCAGAACCTGACCGATGATGAAGTCGACCCATTTCGCGTCGGCGAGCACTTCGAGGGCATCATCAATCGCGAAATCGAGTGACACCCCCGCACCGATCAACGTGCGAGATCTTTGCCGGCACGCCTTGCGCGCCACCGCCGCAAGATTCAGCCCTTCAATAGAAAAATCTTCGCTTAACGTTGCCGAACGCGCGTAATAAAGCGCCTGTTCAACGCGTGATTCGATACGATCGAGGTCGCCACGCACCTCATTGATTTCAGGACCGCGAAGACTCGATAAAGCCAGCTGCGCCGACGCAATGGGCGTTTTAGCCTCGTGGACCCACAGTTCGATGTAGTCGCGATATTCCTTCATGTCGCGAGAGCGGGTGGCAAGTTCATCGGAAGCCGCCTTGCCCTGCACGGCGAGCGCGCGATAGGCGATAGAGCCTTCCAAGGTTCTCGGCTCGTCCAAAATCGAAGAGAGATACCGTGCGTTTTCGGGTGAATTACAGAACAGATCCAACTGCTGGTAGAACTCACGATCGCGCAAAAACCCAGCAGCGAGCACGATGCAGGCAAACAGCGCTTCACAGATGGAAACGAGCGCAATTACGGAGGCGTTCGAGCCAGTGACCGCCAGAGCGCTCGCCACCACAGCCATCAGGGCAGCCATGGCAAGCACAAACCCAACACGCGAGCGGAGGTACGCGCCGAAAGAATAGGTGCGCTCCGAGCAATCAGCGCGGCTGTCGGCGGCGGGCTGTTCGGGCATGGGGCCACGCAGCGGTTCGGCAGGTGAGTTGAGCTTCGGGCCGCCCGCCGACCCAGGCACCGCAGTCGGCGCATCGTTTTCCCGAATCGAACCGCTCATCGGACCACATAGCCCAAGCCGCGACGGGTGGTGATGAAGTCATCGGGCACATCGATGGATTGCAGACTGCGGCGCAAACGATTCACGTTCACGGTAAGCGTGTTGTCGTCGACAAATGCGTCGGTTTGCCACAGCTCGTCCATCAGTTCGCTGCGCGAGATGATAGAGCCGGCGTTTTCCATGAGAATGCGCAAAATCAGGAGCTCGTTGCGAGACAATTCGGCAATTTTGCCGCGATATGAGACTTCCGCCCGCACGGGATCGAGCGAGACACTACCGTGCTCAAGCCGCTTGTGCGCTAGATCGGCAGAGCCGCTTCGAGCGAGCGCACGATCAATACGGGCTAGTAACACGGCAGGGCGATAGGGCTTCACCACATAATCATCCGCACCAACGCTCATACTCATAACCTCGTCGAACTCACTGTCGGAAGAAGTGAGCACAATAATGGGAACGTCGCTTTCCTGACGAATAGAGCGACAGATCTCGTGGCCATATGCGCCAGGAAGAGACAGATCGAGCAAAACGCAATCAGGGGAAACGGCAAGGGCTTCGGCTGCAGCATTTTCGAATGACTCACAGCAAACGCACTCATGCCCCTTAAGCTGAAGCATGCGCACAAGGTTCTCTCGCAGAGATACATCGTCTTCGACAATGAGCAAACGCGCCATCAATCCCCCTTTTTCGCTTTAAACGAATGAACCGATGATAGCGCAACGAAAAAGCCAGCCAGCATTTCGTTATCGGATCGTATTCGCCGCGCGATTGCGCTCCCTAAATAACAAGGCCCGCATCACTCTTCTTAGGCTCTTCCTGTCTATGCAGCTAGACAATGCGAGTTTCGCTCTCCCCGTCAGATGGATTTCGGAGAAAACCACCGCACTCCCCGAGATCCTCTTCGTCCTGCCAGGCAGGAACGTCCTCAAACAGGAGATATTCAACCCGGAAATAAGAAACGGGCGCTTACGCGCCCGCTTCATTCGGTTCACGGAAAGCAGCCAATACTTCAAATGCTCAATCAACTACGCAAGCCAACTGAGAACCAAAAGCGCCGCACTGAAGGCGGTGGCAAAAGATGCCCGTCCCTGACAACCTCTACTAAACAACGGGAACAGGCGTGCCCTGCCCCTCGATTTTCACCGAACCGTAGAAGGTAGCCTCAGGAAATACCTCGCGGATAGAATGCTTTTCATCCAAAAACGGCAAGTCAACGAATTCGCGTACCGAAGCAACCAACTCGCTGCAATCAGGGAAATGACCTTTGTCGTTCAGTTCATTGGTATCCTGCGCACGCCAATAGATGTCGTTTGCATCGGTAAGGTAGTAGGTGAGTTCACGCCACTGCATATATGCGCAGTGAGCTCCCATCAGGTAGTTCACCAGTTCGTCCGCATCCGCAAGCTGCAGCGCCTCGTCAGATTGCCTTCCCATATGTTCCTCCTTGCTTTCTAGGACGCATCCCTCTGCGCCCCTTTCCTCTCAATTAGCGAATGCTCCGTCTAAGCATTCGCGTCAATCCATCAGTTCTTCTTCGTTGGGTCTTTACGACGAACACGCAGAATGTCTCGCGGTTCCAGCTCGAAAGAAGCGGTAAATGCATACGGCGCCATGGCCTTGCATGCCACTTCAGAGGGAACTTCCGCCCCATCGTAGACTTCAGCCAAGTCCTGAACCTTAACAGTTTGAATGGGCTTATGGGGGCTTAGCACCTCCAGCTCGTCACCTTCGTAAAAACGGTTGCGGCACTTTGCCTTCACGCGCCATTGACCCTGTTCGGTTGCGGCTGAGGAAACCACTTCCCCCACCCAGTCGCAAAGCTGCACATAGATATCGTTGTCGGTGGTTTGCTCGGCATCCCCGTAATAAAAACCCGTTGAATAGGGTCGATGCGAGATGATCTCAAGCTCATGCTCCCACAAAGATGCCGGCTCGCCATCGAGCACGTGGCGATACGCATTTACCACCGTTGCCACATAGAACGCCTTTTTCACGCGGCCTTCAATCTTCACCGAAGAAACGCCTGCCGCAGCAAGATCGTCAAGATGTGCAAGCATGTTCAGGTCTTTGGAATTCAGCAGGTACGTGCCGTCTTCGCCCTCTTCTATGCCGAAGCTCTGATCAGGGCGGGAAAGCTCCTTCAACTCATATTCCCAACGACACGGCTGAACGCATTGCCCCTTGTTGGCGTGACGACCGGTAAGGTAATCGCTGATAAGGCAACGGCCCGAAATAGCCATGCACATGGCACCGTGTACAAACACCTCAATTTCCATATCGGCGGGAATGGCTTTGCGCATAGCGGCAATTTCTGCAACCGACATTTCGCGGGCGCATACCACGCGACGGGCACCAAGGCGATACCACATAAGCGCAGCTTCGGCGTTTGATACCGATGCCTGTGTGGAAACATGGATGGCAACCGAAGGCGCGTGCTGCTGCACCACCGACATAACGCCCAAATCGCTCACAATAGCGGCGTCGACGCCCGCAGCTTCCATAGCTTGAGCGTATTCGGGAAGAGCCGCTAGGTCTTCATCGTGGGCGTAGGCGTTGCAGGTAACGTACACGCGCGCACCAGCGCTGTGCGCCAACGCAACGGCACGAGGAAGGTCTTCCAGCGAGAAATTGCTGGCACGGGCGCGCAGGCCGAAGCGGTCGCACGCAAGGTACACCGCATCGGCCCCGAAGTGAAGCGCGTATTGAAGCTGCTCCCACCCACCGGCGGGAGCAAGCAATTCTGGTTTGTTTGTTTCGCTCTGCACGGGCATTTAGAACGTACGCGAGAACTTGTTGTTTCGGGCAGCACGCTTTACGAATGCCAATGCCTCGGTAAGCGTAGCGAAAGGAACCTTGGTCTTTTCGGATTCGCCGCGGCGCTTAACCTCGACCACGCCTTCCTTTACGCCGCGTTTGCCCACGACAACCTGAACGGGCCAGCCGATAAGGTCGGCATCGGCAAACTTGACGCCAGCGCGCTCGTCGCGATCGTCCAGCACAACTTCAAGACCCTGCTCGGCAAGCTCCTTGGCGATGCGCTCAGCAACCGGGAACACCTCTTCGTCGCCCACGGTAAGAGGAATAACGCAAACATGTGCCGGCGCAACCGACATAGGCCAGATGATGCCATCTTCGTCGTTATGCTGCTCGACGATAGCTGCCAGCGTACGGGAAACGCCCACGCCATAGCAGCCCATAAGGAAGTTCTGATCTACGCCATTTTCGTCCGAGTACACAGCACCCATGGTCTTGGAGTACTTGTCGCCCAGCTGGAATACCTGGGAAACCTCGATGCCGCGTGCACCCTGCAGGGTAGCACCGCACTTCGGGCAGGCATCGCCCGGCATTACGAGCGAAAGATCGGCCCACTCGTCTACCTGGAAATCTTCGCCGTGCTTGGCACCCACGAAGTGGAAGCCCTCTTCGTTTGCGCCCACAACCCAGCGCTCAATGTTCTTCAGGTTCACATCGCCGATAACCTTGATGCCTTCAGGAAGACCCTTCGGACCAATAGAACCCTTATGGAGGCCTGCAGCCTCAAGCTCTTCATCGGTAAGCAGGGTAAAGCCATTTACCGCGCGCTCTGCCTTGATTTCATTCAGTTCGTGATCGCCGGGAATAAAGAGAGCGAAGACGGCGCCCTCGGCGTCCTTGCCCACCATAGCCTTAACCGTGGCAGCCTCTTCGATGCCAAGGAACTTCGCAAGGCTTTCGATGGAGGAAACGCCCGGGGTTTCAACCTTCTTGCACTCAGCGGCGGCATACTCAACCGGATGGGCATGGCATACGCCTGCTTCGTTGTTTGCCGCATAATCGCAATCGGGGCAATAAACCAGATCGTCTTCGCCGGCTTCTGCCAAAGCGTGGAACTCGCACGTTACACTGCCGCCGATCTGGCCACCATCAGCCACAACGGGACGGTAATCAAGACCGCAACGCTCGCAGATGCGACCGTAGGCATCGTACATTTCATCGTAGGTTTTCTGCAGGGATTCCTGGCTGGAATGGAAGCTGTAAGCATCTTTCATGACGAATTCGCGGCTGCGCAGCAGACCGAAGCGAGGACGGATCTCGTCACGGAACTTCGTCTGAATTTGATAGAGCGTCATGGGAAGCTGACGGTAGGAACGCAACTCGCTGCGAACGATGGAGGTTACCAGCTCTTCATGGGTTGGTCCGAGGCAGAAGCCACGACCATGGCGGTCTTCCAGTCGCATAAGCTCGGGACCGTAATCGTTCCAACGGCCCGATTCGTGCCACAGCTCACCAGGCTGCAGCGCCGGCATGAGGATCTCATGGGCACCGATGGCATTCATTTCTTCGCGCACGATGTTCTCGATCTTAGTAAGAACACGCATGCCCAATGGCAGGAAGGTGTACACACCGCCCGCAACTTTCCTGATCATGCCTGCGCGAACAAGCAAACGATGGCTTGCAATCTCGGCGTCGGCGGGATCTTCTTTCAACGTGGGAGCATACTGCTGGCTCAAACGCATGATTTCCATTACAGATTTCCTATCTCTTCCATAAGTACATCAACGATAGCGGCCTCTTCGACCTTGCGCAAGGTTTTGCCGTGGGCGAATACCACACCAGACCCCTTTCCGCACGCAACGCCGATATCCGCGTCGGCTGCTTCACCGGGACCGTTTACCACGCATCCCATAACTGCCACCTGGATGGGACGATGCACGTCGCGCAACCTCTTCTCCACTTCCTGCGCAATGGGGATCAGGTCAACCTGACAGCGACCGCAGGTGGGGCAGCTTACCAATTCAGGATCGCGACGACGCAAGCCCAATGCAGAAAGCAGCGTCCAGCAGGCGCGCACCTCTTCTACGGGATCGTCGGTCAAGGAGATGCGCATGGTATCCCCTATTCCCCGCTCCAAAAGGATGCCCAGGCCACTCGCGGATTTGACAAGACCTTGGAACAAGGTGCCCGCCTCGGTAACGCCGATATGCAGGGGAACTTCGGGCATCCGCCGCGAAAGCAGGCGATACGTTGCCACCGTGGTAGGCACATCGTGGGCCTTGGCGGAAACCACCACATCATAGAATCCTTGGCTATGGCAGAATTCCACGTATGCAGTGGCCGATTCAACAAGCTTTTCAGGCAAGGTTAAGTCGCTTCGTTCCGCCAACGCAGAATCGAGCGAACCTGCGTTAACTCCTATGCGAATAGGAATTCCAGCTACTTTTGCAGCTTGAAGCACTGGGACCGTAGCCTCCAAGCCACCAATGTTGCCAGGGTTGATGCGCAGCTTTGCAGCCCCTCGACGAGCAGCCTCTATGGCCAACTCAGCACTGAAATGAATGTCGGCAACAACCGGCAAAGGGGACTTTTTACAGATCTCCTCGAAGAAATCCAGGTCGGTCTTACGAGGAACGGCGATGCGCACCACTTCGCAACCAGCTTCTTGCAGACGCTTGATCTGATTCAGGTTCCCCTCCACATCGGCAAGGGGCAGATTAAGCATCGATTGAACCACGCAGGGAGCGCTGCCACCTAGGGCGACAGAACCTACCATGACCTGACGTGTTTTTGCGTTGGGAGCAGTATTCGCCATGTATTAGCTCCAATTCCCAAATATGAATCGTTGAACATCTTGATTGACCATGACCAAGAAGAATCCGGTAAAGAGCACGATGCCTACGGTGGACATATAGCCCAAAGCGCGAAGCGAGACCACCTTACGGGATACCTTCTGGAATATTTCCACCACAAATCGGCCACCGTCAAGCGGAGGGATGGGAAGCATGTTCATAAGGCCTAAGGATGCGGAGATGATGGCCGTGAAGAACAGGAAATTCAAGAAGCCCGCATCCAAGGCGCTTTTCGACATAACCGCAATGCCCACCACCGAAGTTGACTGGGAAACGGTTTGCGCCGCAGTTGCGGGATTGAATAACGCCGCAATTGCGCTTACCACCATGCCGAGGTACTTGAACCCCATTACAATGGCTTCCCAGGGAGTCCAGGTGTAATGGAATGTTTCGCCAGTTTGCGTGTTCTGGAGATCGAGCCCCATAACGGAGTAGATGAAAATGAACACCAAGAACACCCAGAGCAGATTCATAAATGGACCTGCAAGCAAGATGGCGCAGCGCTTCCAGAACGGCAACGTGCAGTATTGCTGCGCCTTTTCCGACGCGAAAAACTCCTCGTTGCTGGAAATGGTGCGAGGCTGTCCTTCCTCGAAGCCGTTTTTAGCCGGCGTGCGATACACATTGTGCTCGTCCTTGCGGCGGGGACGTTTGAGCGAGCCCCAATCGCACAGCTCTTCGAGCAGATCGTAGGCTTCCTGATCGGTAAGGAACAAGTCGTGGGCAACGTCTTCCATATACACGGTGCCCTTACGATAGGCGTAGCCCAAAACACGCTTCAGATGGGGGCTGTTGCTAGGGGGAGCCATGCCGCAGACGCTCGCATAGCCGCCCAGCGGAACAGCAGTGATACCAAAGCGCGTTTCTCCGCGGGTGAAGCCGATCGAGGGGCCAGGCAGACCAATCATGAATTCGCTTACGCGAACCCCGCATGCGCGCGCAGCAAGATAATGGCCACCTTCGTGAATGAATACAAGGAACCCCAGAAGAAGGGTTACCGTTATGAGCATGATGAGTATATCCATGATGCTCATTATATTTGAGCATCATGGCGCTCCCGTTCCAATTCATACGAACTGCAGCCACCCCGCCAGCCAACGTGCAAATAAGCGACGAATACAGTTCCGTGCGCGTCTTCGCAGCAGCGAGCAAACCCTGCAAGACACGGCATTACGCCGCCAAATACATACCCGTTGCGCGAAAAAGCCCCTCGACCCCATCAGAGAAACCGCCCATCACTTCCCTTAGCGTCGGAAACGACAGGCAGCCCACCCGACAGGAACGAGGGGCGCAACTAGCTAAAGTGTACTTCTAGCGGGCAGACACCCATGCGCGTGCGCAGCTACGAGCCCATGCGTCAACTTCAAGAAGCTGCTCGATGCTCATAACTTGCTGAACGCCACGTGCCTCATGCTGCGACATCACGGCCTCAACGCACTCGGCAATGCCCAGATATGGCAGCTTTTCCTCCAGGAACGAGGCTACCGCCACTTCGTTGGCGGCATTCATAGCGCACGGCAAAGTGCCACTTACCCTGCCTGCATGGTAGGCCAAGGCAAGGCAGCGGAACGTTTCTGTATCAGGCGCGGCAAAATCGAGAGAACCCAACATGCGGAAATCAAGCGGTTCAACCGGAGCATCCCAGCGCTCGGGATAGCTGAGCGCGAATTGAATGGGGATGCGCATATCAGTAGTGCCAAGATGCGCCTTTACGCTTCCGTCGGTGAATTCGACCATGGAATGAATGGCACTTTGGGGTTGAACCACGACCTCGATGCGGTCGTAGGGCATCTGGAACAGATGGTGCGCCTCGATAACCTCAAGACCCTTGTTCATAAGGGTGGATGAATCAATAGAGATTTTCTTGCCCATATTCCACGTGGGGTGAGCCAAAGCCTGAGCAGGGGTAATGTTCTCCAGATCGGAACGCTTCTTCCCGCGGAATGGGCCACCTGATGCGGTAACCCACAGTTTGCTTACCTCGCGGGGGTCTTCACCCAAAAGGCACTGGTATATGGCGCCATGCTCAGAATCTATGGGCATCAGCATGCCCGGCTCGGCTGCCATGGGCATGATAAGGTTGCCGCCCACAACCAACGATTCCTTGTTGGCAAGAGCAAGAACCTTGCCCGCGCGAAGCGTTTCATAGCTCGCCTGTAAACCGGCAGCACCCACCAAAGCGTTCACCACTACATCGGCTTCTTCAAGATGAACCATCTCACGGACCGCATCAGGTCCAAAACCGATACTGCCCTTTGCACCGACAAAGCCTGCAGCCTGCTCTTCCAGCTCAGCCACGACCGAAGCGCTAACCGCTTCTGGCCTACCGAGGGCCAAATGCCCCACATTGAATTCTTTAGCTTGAGCCAGCAGTTCAGCACCACGTGTGCCTGCAGCCAAGCCAACGATTTTCAAGCGGTCGGGATGACGGCGCGCCACATCAAGCGTCTGAACGCCAATGGAACCCGTTGAGCCCAAAACAACGACGCGTCGCTGAAAAGCGACGCGGACCTGAGGAGATACATTAGATTGCATAAGGAATACAGCCTCCTAGAACAAGCATGATGGTACCCGTAAGGATTACCAGGAACTGCGAATCACACCTATCGAGCAAACCGCCATGACCTGGCATGATGGTACCCGAATCCTTGAATCCGGAATTGCGCTTGATACGGCTTTCCACCAAGTCGCCCAAAACACCCGAAAGCCCATTTATCAGGCCGAACACCAATGCTTGAGGAATAGACATGGTTACCCCGGGAATGAGCGTGAGCAAGCACCAGAACCCCATGGCAACAACAAGACCGGCTATGAAGCCCTCCCAACTTTTCTTTGGGGAGATATGGGGCGCAAGCTTGTGCTTGCCGATTGCCGATCCGACCAGATAGGCAAAGGCATCGTTACCCCAAACGCTGGCAAACAAGCCCAGAATCAAAACCGCGCCCCAGAATTCAGGAAGCGATACGCGTAGCAACATGGCGCATGACATAATGACGCCTGTGTACACCGCGCCAAATAGGCTTACTGCAACATCGCTGATTCGTGCGGGTTGCCAAAAGACGTACCAAACAAGCAAAGTCAATACGAAAATGGCGAACACCACAACCACGCCGGAAATGCCGAATAGCCAAGTAGCAAGCGGGAATAATGCAGCGGCACAAATTCCCAAAAACTCATTGGGCAACTTGGCATCGGAGCGCAGCATGTAATAAAACTCACCTGCGCAGATGGCGCTGAGCACCGAAAGATATACCGCTGTAGATGCTTCGGAAGCCCAAATGCACACCACCGTAAGAAGGATGTACACAGCGCCCGTTGCAGTGCGTACCATCAGATTACTGGGATGCTTTACCTTTTCAGGCATTTTCGCTGCGGCGGCGTTCTTGACTTTGGTAGAGCGCTTTTCTTCACCGGGAAGCTCGATCGCGGGAAATTCCTCAAGCTCCGTGGTAAGGCCAGGATGCGCCTGGGCATCCTCTCGTATAAACGGCTTACGCACACGCGTCTTCGTCATGCACTACACCGCCCCAAAACGACGATCGCGCGACTGGAACTCAAGCAATGCCTTCAAGAAATCATAGCGATTAAAATCAGGCCACAGCACATCGGTGCATACGAATTCGGAATAGGCAATTTGCCACAACAGGAAGTTGCTTATTCGCATTTCACCCGAAGTGCGAATAAGCAAATCGGGATCGGGAATATCAGCGGTATCGAGGCCCTGCTCGAATAGCTCTTCGGTAAGAACCAGCTCTTCGCCCTTTTCATGGGCGGCAATAGCAGCGTCCGCATATGCCTGGGCGGCATTCATCATTTCCTGACGCGAGCCGTAGTTCACGGCAACCACCAAGGTCATGCCATCGTTATTGCGGGTTTTTTCCCATGCAGCGTCAAAAGCATCGCGCGTTTCCTTGGGAAGCATGGAAAGGTCGCCAATGGTGCGAACACGCACATGCTCTTCATGCAGACCGTCCACTTCTGCCAACATGGTTTTGGCGAACAGCTCCATCAGGCCGCTTACCTCTTCCTTCGGACGCTTCCAATTCTCTGTGGAGAACGAATAGATGGTGAGGTAGTCTACGCCGCAATCGTTGGCACAGCGAATGGTTTCGCGCACTGCTTCGATCCCAGCTTTATGACCGCGAAGTCGGTTTAACGCACGCTTTTTTGCCCAACGCCCATTGCCGTCCATGATGACGGCGACATGACGGGGTATGCGACTCTGGTCAAGCGCTTTAGGATCTATCCCCATAGGCGGATCCGGGAATATGTACTCGAGTGGCTGTCTCATTCCGCTCCTCCTTGCAAACCCCGCACATGCAAAACACGCCCGCCAGATGGACTGGCGGGCAGAAATTCAAAATCATCAGGGCAGCAAAACCGATGACAGCGGCGAAAGCACGGGCCAACCCTGGAGTTGCCTTTCCCGAATGAAACCCTACCGCGTTATCGACAGCGCAAAGTGCGCGTTCTCTGCCCCATGGATATCTTTGCCCTCAGAAGAGAGGCAAAACTAGATGGACATCAACTCTTCTTCTTTTTTAGCAAGATGAGCATCGATCTTGGCGATAGCAGCATCGGTAAGCTTCTGGATTTCAGCCTCAGCACGACGCTGTTCGTCTTCGGGAAGACCATCGTTCTTTACAGCCTTCTCAACGGCGGTGTTGGCATCGCGGCGAACGTTGCGTACCGCCACACGGCTTTCCTCGGCGTAGGCGCGGCATTCCTTTACGAATTCCTTACGACGCTCCTCGGTAAGAGGCGGGAAGGAAAGGCGGATTACCGAACCGTCGTTGTTAGGCATAACGCCCAGGTTTGCCTCCTGGATAGCATGGTCGATACCGCCAAGAGCCGACTTGTCCCACGGCTCGATAACGAGGGTGTGGGCATCAGGCGTTTTGATGGCAGCCATCTGGTTGATAGGGGTCGGAACGCCATAGTAATCGGCCTTTACGCGGTCGAGGATCATGGCACTAGCGCGGCCAGTGCGAACAGAAGCAAAGTTGGAAAGCAGCTGCTGCTCAGCGCCTGCCATACGCTCTGCTGCTTTATCCATGATTTCCTTGGTCATCTTGGGTCCTTCCCCTTTGATTCGTATTGTTGTGATGCCTGTAAATCAGGCACGATGAAAGTTGGTTTACGCGGTAACGGTAGTACCGATGTTCTCGCCCTTCAGGATGCGCGAAATATTGCCAGGAACCATCAGGTCGAACACCAGGATGGGAAGCTTGTTGTCCATGCACAGCGAAGTTGCCGTGGAATCCATAACGTGAAGCTCACGAGAAAGAACCTCGAGGTAGCTAATGGTTTCAAAGCGCTTAGCATCGGGGTTGGTTACCGGGTCGGCATCGTAGATGCCATCGACCTTGGTTGCCTTCATCAGGCACTCGGCATTGATTTCGCATGCGCGCAAAGCCGCCGTGGTGTCGGTGGTGAAGTAAGGATTGCCCGTGCCAGCTGCGAAAATAACAACATAGCCCTTTTCAAGGTGATGCACGGCACGACGGCGAATATAAGGCTCGGAAACCTGGCGCATCTCGATAGCGCTCATTACTCGCGTGGGGATGCCATGGCGCTCAAAAGCGTCTTGGAGGGCAAGTGCGTTCATGCAGGTGGCAAGCATGCCAATGTAGTCGGCCTGAGCACGATCCATGCCTTCTGCAGAACCAGCAAGACCACGGAAGATGTTGCCGCCGCCAACGGTTACAGCAAGCTGAATTCCGTCGTCAACGATTTCCTTGATCTGAACAGCCAGCTCTTCAACGACCTTAGGATCGATACCGTAGCCGGCCTCTCCCATTAATGCTTCGCCAGAGAGCTTCAGGAGAACACGCTTGTACTTATAGTCAGATGCCATGGGCATTTCCTTTCATAGCCTGTATCCTTGCCATATTACCGTAAAACACGCATCGCGTTCGGACGCAACACAAAAAGGCTGCGACATTGCGCCGCAGCCCCTTAAAGCTCATGGCCTCTTGTTTACAGACCAGCGTGGACAATGTCGAGCACCTGCGCCAAATCGGCAATGCCAACCTGACCCGGAGCCGACGCCTGCGCAGCCGCCCCAAACGTTGCGGCGCTTCCGTACGATTCACCAGCCAAGCGGCTTACTACGCCCATGCCACCCATGCTCATAGTGATAAGCGGATGCTCGGTGTGGTTCTCGAACATATCACGCGTAGCATCCATCAAAGTAAGCACGTCTGCACGACACTGCGGCATCAATGCGATCTTGAGGATATCGGCGCCCTGATCTTGCATCTTGCACAGACGGGAAACGATTTCTTCCTTGGGAGGCGTTTTCTCGAAATCGTGGTTCGATGCAATTACGAATACCCCAGCCGCATGAGCCGCCGAGATAATGCGCTCTACCACTTCATCGCCCGTGAATGCCTCAACGTCGATCAAATCGACAATGCCGCTTTCGGCGAGCGCAATGTTGATATTGGCATATACCTCAGGCTCTGCCGGCTTTTCCCCGCCCTCTTTCGCGGTGCGGAACGTCATGAGAATGGGCGTATCGTCGCCCACTGCGGCACGAAGCTTCTGCCCGCAATCGACGATCGAATCGACGTCATACGCTTCGTCAAGAAAGTCAATACGCCACTCAAGCACATCCACCGGAAGCGTCTTCGCAAACTGCGCCTGCTCTATCATTCCCGCAGCATCAGAGCCGCATAGGGAGGTCATGATCTTCGGGCGGCCTTCGCCGAAAACCACCCCACGTGCGTTTACCGTTTTCATACCCGAGCTCCTTACCTATTGGTTATTCGTCGTAATCGATTCCCAGCGTTTCCTTCATATGCTCAATTGGCATAGGCTCGCCCGTCCACAATTCAAAAGCAGCAGAACCCTGAAACAACATCATACCAAGGCCATTCATGGTTTTGCAGCCAGCCTCTTTTGCCATTTCGCGAAGCTTGGTAAGGCGAGGGGCATAGATGATGTCCACGACGTTCAATTCTGGACGGAAATATGATTTGTCGGGCACCACCGATTGACCCTCAAGCGGCTTCATGCCTACACCTGTAGCGTTCACGAACAGGTAGCTATCGTCCATTTCCTCTTTCAGCTTTTGAAGATCAGCCAAATCATAAAGGGTTGCCTTGCAGTTGGTCTGCGAGTTGATCTTCTGCACTGTTTCTTCTCCGCGATGATAGAAATCATCCTTGCGGTTGAAGATGCTGATCTCCGAAACCCCGTCAAGCGCTGCCTGGATTTGGATTGCCGTACCAGCACCACCGCAACCCACAATAGTCATCTTCTTGCCAACCGGGCTTATGCCGTTGTCGGCGGCGGCCTGCATAAAGCCCACGCCGTCAGTAATAGTTCCCGTCAAATGCCCGTTATCATTCACTACCGTGTTTACCGCACCGCACATTTGAGCAGCGGGCGTAAGCTCATCGAGATACTGCCCTACCAGTGTTTTGTTGGGCATAGAGATATTGGAACCGCGCATCTTAAGCGTTCGAATTGCCTGTACGCCTGCCTCGATTTCGTCGGCACCAACCTCGAATGCAAGATAAGCGTAATCGCAGCCGAGTTCCGCAAACGCTTCGTTGTGCATGGCAGGCGAAGCGGAATGACGGATTGGATACGCCATCAAGCCGATAAGCTCAGTGTGGCCGGTTATTCGTTCAGACATATGGTTTCCCCTTTCCTAGATAAGAGCGCATGTAACGTGCTGCCCCAATAAAAAACTCCCTGAACAAGAGCATAACGCCTAATTGTTCAGGGAGTTTTAGCAATTATTTATCACATTATACGTTTTATGAATCGGAACCGAGCGTTACCGAAACGGTGTTCTCCTGGCCATTTCGGTTGTAGGTCACCTGCACGTTATCACCCGCGCTGTGCGAACGCACCGCCAAAACCAAATCGGAAGAAGAGGAAATGGAGGTATCGCCCAGCTTCGTGATGATGTCGCCTTCCTGAATGCCGGCATTGGCAGCAGAAGAACCAGCAGACACGCTCGTCACATAGGCGCCCGATTCAACTGGCAGGTTGTACCTCTTTGCCAGCTGGCTGTTAACCGTAGTGCCGGTAATGCCGAGCTGTGCATGGGAAGGGGTTTTCCCGTCGATGATCTGCTGAGCGATATTCATCGCATAATCGACGGGGATTGCGAAACCAACGCCTGAGCTGGAACCAGAGGAAGAGGCAATAAGCGTGTTAACGCCAATAAGCTTACCGTCCTTGTCCACCAAAGCGCCACCAGAATTGCCCGGATTGATAGCAGCGTCGGTCTGGATCATGTTGGTGTAAACGGCACTGGAACCACTGCTGGAATCGTTCAGAGCAGACGTGGTGCGGCTGGTGGCGGAAACGATGCCGGTGGAAACGGACTGCTCAAGACCGAAGGGGCTGCCCACAGCCATTACCCATTCACCCACAGTAAGATCGGAAGAGGAACCAACCTCGATGGCAGTAAGACCAGTTGCATCGATCTTCAGAACCGCCAAGTCGCTCGATTCGTCGGTGCCCACCACCTGAGCGGTGTATTCTTCACCGCCAGCATTTACCTTCAACTGGTCGGCGCCTTCAATAACGTGATAGTTAGTCAGAATGTAACCATCGGAAGACAGGATGATTCCCGAACCAAGAGATGATTCTTCAAGCTCGTCGCTCGTCTGGCCCATCATGCCCATCATAGTTTGGCTGGACTGCTTGGTATACACGTCAATGTTAACCACCGAAGGAAGGCATTTCTGAGAAACCGCTTCGGCGAGCGTTGTGTCTTCCCCGCTTACCGTGATGTTCGTCCCCGAGCCACTGCCCCCCAGCACCGTGGATGAAGCGGGGTGAATGAAAGAATAGACACCCAATACCAGTGCACAGGCAACTGCGGCACCGCCAAAAGCAACGAGGAACGTCTTCAGAAGAGAAGGGGCCTTCTTCGTTGCTGTATCGGATTGCTGAGGTGTTGCACCCTGGTTCCCCCATCCATTAGGGGGAATGGGCGAACCAGAGGAATTGCCTTGGTCGTTCATGCGATGCTCCTTGATTCAACAAATAGGTTCCGCTCTACGCGGATCAGCTTATATGACCCAGAATAAAAAGAAACGGAAGGCAAGATGCAACCTGCCTTCCGTTTGTTTACGTTATGACACCTTTTCAACAAAGCGCCTTTATTTTGTTCCCGCGCTAATCGTTGGAGCTGCTCTGAGTGCTCCCACTTTTCGTGCTGGAGCCGGTCGAACCCGAGGTGGAGTTCGAAGAACTCGAGCTTGATGAGCTGGAGCTGCTCGACGATCCGGTGCTGCTCGAAGAACCAGTGCTCGAAGAATCAGATGCGTCGGTCGAAGCGGCATCTTCGCTGTCAGATTCGCTCTTTGTGGACTGGATTACCTTCAGCGCGGAGATATCGGCCTGGTCGCCCAACCACTTCTTCTGGATAACACTGATTACACCGCCGTTCTTCAAAGAGCTCAACGCCTCAGACACGGCTTTCTGCAGTTCGACATTGGTGGTGGGAGCGGCAACGCAGTAGGAAGAAGGATCCTGCAGCAGAGCCACCGGATAAGCCTCAATCGAAGAAGAGTGAACCACATAGGCACCGATGGTGCTATCGGCGGCTACATAGTTTACCGAACCAGTCTGCAGCGATTCGAAAGCACCCTGAAGATCGGCGCTGTTACGCAAGCAGCTTTCGCCATAGTGGTCGGTTACTTCCCATGCGCTCATGGAAGAAGACTGAGCTGCTACGGAGAATGAGCCAGACTGGGTGGGAGCCGTGGCGTTCTGGGTAAGTGAGAACAAAGCTACCGCAGAGCTCATGTACGAATCAGACATCCAGTATGCGGAATTCGACTTCGTAACGCCCATGACAATGTCAACGTTATCCTTGGTGAAGGCAGTGTCTACCGAAGAACCGACATCCACCAATTCGAGTTTAAGGCCCAGTTCGTCAGCAAGGGCAGCCGCGATATCGACGTCGATGCCAACGATGCTGCCGGAAGACTCCGCAGCGTAGGGGGCATTGGACGCGTTTACGCCCACGCGCAACGTGCCGGAAGACTTGAGGGCAGAATTGCTGATCGTCTGCTCCTTCGCCTGGGGCGTGTAATTGTTCGACGTGCAGCCGCATAAAGCCACCGCCATGGACAGCGCCATCACCAACGTGACAACGAGAATCGATGCGCGTTTCATCGAGGCTTCCCTTCTTGGTACCGATACTAACGCTCTTCCAGCTGACCTGGTCTTTGACCCCACACTCGCATACTGGAACCAAGCCCGCAAAGCGGACGTCGTCCTCTCGTTCGTGCAACCCTATGTTGCATAAAACCCGAACGGTACGTCTTACCTCTAGGATGCGCCATGCTCGTTTCGGAAAGCCGATAACTTACGTGGATCCTTTTGACCGCATCTGCCTTGGACTAGGAAAAAACCGCAACCACAGACCTGGATAGAGCATTCCTAGTCTAGCAGAACAGGCAACTTGATCGGCTTCTTGCGCATGCTTTTCCCATATCCTTCGCATTTGTTTCGCACTTCCCGATCATAGTCGTTATTGGAATCGGATGATAACCCCACGAACCAGGTTTGACGGCGGGGGTTGGCAACGGCCCTACCCCGCATCGCCAAGGCCGGCAATATAAGGCAGCATCGGAAAGAAGAGTAAAGTGCTCGCAGAAATCAAAGGCTCGTTAAAGCTCCTTCAGCTTGGGCTCTCGGAAGCCGTTTGGCAAACCCGTTGCGTTATCTGCGATGTGCCAGGAGTAGCACTTTGCGACAAATGCTCACGAGAATTGCCCTACCTGGACCAGCTTTTAGCATGCCCCCTATGCGGAGCGCCCTGGGGACGCGGGATCTGCTGCGAATGCAATCAGCAAACCCTACATTGGAAGGGATTGGCACGCTTTCCCCTCGACGGCTGCGTTTCTACGGTATTGCTCTCACCGGAAACAAAGCGCATCGTAACCGTTTTCAAAGATCGCGGAGAGCAACAGCTTTCAGGGATAATTGCCCGTCATATGGCAAATGCCCTTCCGCCCTCCTGGCAAACGGAAGCGACACTTGTTCCCATACCTGCGCGCACCAGCGCCGTCCGAGAACGCGGATTCGATCACATTTCGCTTATCGGAGCTGAGCTGTCGCGCATAACCGGAATGCCCCTTACTTCCCTTCTCCGAGCGAAACCCCGCCGCGACCAACGCGAACTTGACGCAAGGCAAAGGCTCGCCAACATGGTTGGATCGTTCGACCTCCAACCAAATGAGGCACTTCCCTACGGAAACGCCCTCAAAGCGCGTTTGGGCATCATGCCCCGCATCGTATTGATCGACGATGTATTCACCACAGGGGCAACCCTCTTCACCGCCGGAAACACCCTGCGGGCAGCAGGCGCGAAGGAGATCTATGCGGTTACCTTCATCAGAGCATAAGCCCACCGCGCAGAACGACAAAAAAACAGCCAGACGATACCGTCTGGCTGTTTTGGATCCGCTAGAGCAAAAAGGAGTTGGAACGCAAACCGCACCACCCCGTAGAGCGCCCCTAGATGCGATCGGCGTCTTTGGCGTTGGCCTGCGCAAACTCTTGAACGTCAACCGAGATGCTGTGCTGAATGGGCTTCCAAGAAGCCTTCTTGACCAGGGCAACCAACGCAATAGGAATGTAGGTGATCATGAACAACGGGAAGGTGAACATGTAGAAAATCTTCTTACGCGCAGGTGCATGGATGTTGTCCCATTCGGTAAACGTGGTGAGCGCACCGAACATGAACATGAAGAGCGTGAAGTTGAAGAGGCAGAAGAAGATCGAGGAAAGAGAAGAGGTGATCATGACGCCCGTCGACATTACGCCGGTAACGCCCAGCACGGCGATAATCGCATTGAATGCAATGGTGATGATGGTCAGCAGCATTGCAGGGCAGATAGTCATCAACATGTCGTAGCATGCGAAACGAGAACCCTTAGGGTTGGTGAAAATACCCTTGACCAGCTTCCCGCCATATCCAAAGAACACCTGGTAAAAGCCCTTTGCCCAACGGAAGCGCTGGTTCCACGAGTCACGGAACGTCAGCGGCTGTTCGTCGTAGAGCATAGCGGTAGGCGTATAGGAAATTCGACGGCCACGAACGATAGAGGCAGTGGAGAATTCGATATCCTCGGTGAGCATATGATACTTCCAGCCACCCATCTCATCGATGATCTTCGCGCTGATGAAGAAGCCCGTGCCCGAAACTGCGCAGCTGGTTCCCAAGGTAAGACGAGCCTGGGAAAGGTATTTCGCTTCGCGCATGAACCATACGGCATAGCCTGCGGTAATCCAGTTGGAACCGTAATTCTTCGAGTTGCGGTAACTGGTTGAGGCAACCGCACCGTTATCGAAGGTCTTGTTCATTTCGCGGAAGTAGTTCACGTCAAGCACATTGTCGGCGTCGAACACGAAGTACGCCTCGTATTCATTTTCGCTGTAGTGCTGGCGAATGCACGAAAAACCGTAATCAAGGGCGTAACCCTTACCGATATGCTCCTTGTTGAAGCGAGGGAATACGATGGCACCAGCTTCCTGAGCAACGGCGGCCGTATTATCGGTGCAGTTATCGGCAACAACAAAGATGTCAATGAGCTCTTGCGGGTAGTTCTGCACGCGAATGCTGTGAATAAGGTCACCAATAACAGCATTTTCGTTTCGGGCGGCAACGATAACCGCATAGCGATGATTCTTCTTCGCTGTCAGTTGCGGTGGCTTCTTCGTAAGCGTTACGAATACGTAGAAAATCTGGTACACGTAGCAAACAGAGAACACGAGAAAGACGCAGAAGTTAAAGATGTCCACAAACGAAAGGGACGAAAAAAACTGGTCTAGCACCAATGCTCCTTTTCCGATGTTCGCGAACGAAAACTGCGAACCCCAATAAAACCAAAACATCGTTGTTTTGGCGCATGACAACCTACACCCGTAGGCGTTTTCTTGCTTTCGGGATTATAGACGCTTTTTAAACGAGCTGGCGCACGCTCATTCCCCAACCCGACAAAACGCACCTATTGGGTCATTTTCCCTTCACATCATCACGCCTCCTGCATATCACCTCCACAAATCAACGGAATATAATGGGAGCCAGGAGGGTCATAGTAACAAGGAGGATGATATGCCCGTTTTCAATAACCGCACACCGCAATATGCAGAACAGGTAGAAGGCGGTATCGGCAGGATGCAGCGCGACCGTCTGCTTGAAGGAGATCAACTTGGTGGAATCTGCAGCTATGTAGCGCAGATCTCGCTTGAGCCGGGCTGCTCGATTGGCATCCATCAGCATGTGGGTGATTCGGAAATGTACTTCATTACTGCAGGCAGCGCAACGTACACCGAAAACGACGTTGAATACCACGTCGAAAAGGGCGATGTGCTCTACTGCCCCGACGGGAGCTTCCATGGCATTTTGAACTCTGGTAACGATATGCTGAGCTTTGTTGCCGTTATTCAAAAGAGCGAATAGCGATATCGCTACCGCTACCCGGCAACGCAACTGCACCTATAATAGAAACAGCCCATTCGAGCCCCCACATGGCTATCCCATGTCGGGGCTCTGCTTTATCTGCTAAGGAGCACCTATGACTTTCGACGAACTTGACGAACAGCAAACCAAAGCAGCACTTTACGTGCTGGAGCTTGCCGACATCGAACCCACTCGAGAAAACGCCCGCCTCTACCTTGCCTGGGACGTCCTTTCCTTCACTGAAGATGCGCAAGGACGCTACTGCTGGTATATGGATGACGAAGGCAACGAGGCATGCATCAAGGTTGACAGCCTGGAAATCATCGAAACCTCCGAATACGAGTAGTTCGTTAACACCTAGAGCAGAATAGGCCCAAAGAAGGCGAATTTAAGGGCAAATAGAGACTCGCATATGGTGCGTTTCGCACCATATTTGGCACACAGGGCCGCTCCGGGAACCTGAAAACAAAAAAGCCACCGAGGGAAAACCCGCGGTGGCCTGCATTTTTAATGGTGCCGGCAACAGGAATCGAACCCGCAACCCACTGATTACAAATCAGTTGCGCTACCGTTGCGCCATGCCGGCAAACCGTTTGCCAATTATGCCATAAGTTGAGCCATCATCACGGAAAACGCACCAAATAGGTTGAGCAGTTGCTCGGAGCGGCAAACGTCAAGAACGGCTACCGCACACCTTCACCATTGAAATCGGGAACGAAGCTTTCCTGAGCAGCATCGCCCTGCTGCCAAAAATAATCTTCTATCCCAAGCGAATCCGCATAATCAAGCACCTCTTCGTACTCTTCTTCGGTTACCCGACCGGCAAGGCCATAACGCTCAAGCCCTGACGCTAAAGGCGTGTACTGGCTCATGATGCTCAATCGAACACTACCGCCGAAGCGCTCATGCAACGTAGCGAGCGCGCGCTTTGATTCCTCGACCCCGCCAGGAAGAACCAAATGACGGACAATAACACCCCTAAGCAGCAGCCCTTCGTCGTCTTCCTCCCATACGGGAACCTGAGCAACCATTTCCTCGATAGCGGCCAGTGCTATTTCGGGATAACGGGGAGCATGGGAAAGCTTTCCTGCCTCGAGCGCGGACGCGTACTTGAAATCAGCGAGATACACATCCACCTTTCCCTTCATGAGGCGCAGCGCCTCAAGCGAATCGAAGCTTGAGGTGTTGTACACCACCGGAATAGTAAGCGCCCCCGAATCCCGCAACTCGCCCAAAGCAGCAGCGATGCTAGGCGTATAGTGCGTTGGCGTAACCAGATTGATATTCGCTGCATGCTCCTCGTTCTGTAAACGGAGCAGCACTTCCTTAAACTGCTGCAGGCTTATCTGGATTCCAGAGCCAGACACCAATTCCTTGTTTTGACAGTACACGCATTGAAGAGGGCAATGCGAGAAGAACACGGCACCACTGCCTTTGTCCCCCACCAAGCATGGTTCTTCCCACCAATGCAGAGCAGCACGCCCCAGACGAAGAACGTCAGATGCCCCGCAAACACCACGCTCCCCTTCTTCGCGGTTCACACCGCATTGCCGAGGGCATAAACCGCACGCAGAATAAGGGAACCCCACACGGGATTCCCTTAAATCAAAGGCATTGTTCACCGATTCACCCACAAGCTCACCAAATTAGTGATGGTGCTTGCCGCAGCACTCATGCTCCTCGTGAGGATCATGGCCGCATTCGCACTCATGGTCTTCGTCGTCTTCGCAGCCGCAATCGCAGCCCTCGAAGGCGCCTTCAGCACGGGACCAATCGAGCCCGTAGCGATTAGCGGTCTCTTCATCGGCAAATACCAGCTTCAAGCCAGCAGGGCTCAAGTCGATTCCACCTACCAAAGCAAGCAGCTCCATAAGGCGATAGCACGCTTCCGCCTGAGGAAGGATCATTTCTTCATCTTCCAAGGAAGCAAGGGCAGCCGTTGCTTCTCCCATCAGATGCTCGATAGTGAACGAAGCATCGTACTCTTCATCGAGCAAAGCCTGAGCAAAAGCTTCCTGGGCAGGAGAAATGCTATTCATGTCATGCATGAAGTCGATAACGTCCTCGACCATCACGTTTACGTCACTGCCGACGTTCGCGAGAGCGACCTGAGCCTCGACCGCACCGACCAAGGTTGCGCAACGTTGCAACGTAAGGGCAACCTTGGCCTTCTGGCCAGCTCCTGCATGGCCCATCCACATTACGCGATGAGCGATAGCATCGAGCAAGGGCTTTACCGTTTTGTAGTCAGCGTCTTCGCGGCAGCCAGCAACAATGCCCAGGTTTTCACGACTAACGAATGCCTCTTCGCATACCATGTCGCTCACCACCAAGGGAGCGTCAATAGCCGCATGGCCGTTCACGCAGGCAACGGCATCAAGCTCACAAGCGAACGAAACGGTAGAAGGGCTCAGGTCGACCAAGATGGCACCTTCCTTGGTGCCGCGAAGCAGGCCCTCCGTGTCGTAGTACAGATCTTCCAAAGCGGAGGTATTGGTGCAGTACGTAAACACTACATCGGCATTGGAGATATCGGTTGCCGGATAACCCGCCGCTTCAAGCAAGCCGCTTACGCCAGCGCCCACGCGCTCGTCGCCGGCAAATGCAAATGTCAAATCCTGAGTGCCCATATGCACATCCTTTCCAAGTTATCGAATAGCCCATTCGGCAATTCGGGAACACGCACCCCTCAAACAGCCCGCCGACGATGCGTAGAGATTTCAAAAGAGCGGGCTCGGGAAACTACTGCTTCTTTCCGCGGACCTTGTTCGCAATGCGGTCGGCCATGGAAATATCTGCGCGGCAATCTTGCCCCCAGAACACAATAGCGATCATTCCCGGACCTACATGGCTCCCGATAACCGGGCCGATGTTCGTTTCCAGGAACATAATCGAGTCGTCCTCTTTAGAGAGAAGACCCATCAAGCGCTCGGCGTCTTTGGGGCAGTCGGCATTGCCGATAACCACATTCTGACCTGGAGCATCAGAGCTGCGTCGCTTCATATAGTATTCATGCAGGGCTCGAATGCCCTTTTTACGACCGCGAGCAACCCCCGTAAGCGCCAGCTTCCCATCGGCGTCGATGCCCAAAAGGGGCTTCACATCAAGTTTGGAGCCCGCATAGGCAACCGATGACGGAATACGACCGCCCCGTCGCAGCGCTTCCAAATCGTCCACCATGAACTGGCGGTCCACGAAATAGCGCGCCTCTTCGGCCCAGGCAACCATCTCATCGGCGGTCAGTCCCTTTTCGCGCTGACGCAATGCCTCATACACCAAAAAAGCCTCGGCGATAGATGCCAGCTTGGTATCCACCATGCGGACATCCAGATCAGGAATTTCCTGTTTTACCTGATCGAGAAAGACGCATGCCGTATCGAACGTTCCCGAAAGGCCGCTCGAAAAGCTCAAATACACCGTTGGTTTTCCCTGCTCATGAGCCCATTCGAACGCCTCTCGAAGTGCAGGCATAGGGATTTGGGCAGTTTGAGGCTCAGAGCCATTGCGCATCGACTCGTAAAAATCATGTGCCGAACGCGAGCGATACAAATCGTCAAGATGTTCACCTTCATCATCGATGTAAGGGAACTTAAGCAGATACACACCATCGCGGTCTACCACCTCGTAGGGCAAATCGCAGCATGAATCGATGATTAAGTTGCATTTAATATCCATTACGGTTGCCTCTCACAACGGGGGGTTCGCTAGTTAGCCACGGCAAGGCTGCTCAAATCACCTGTGATCTTGCCTTCGAGCGGCTTATTGCATATATACGAAATTCCCACAGCAGGACCTACGTGCAGCCCAACAACCGGGCTTACAGGAATCACGCGAACCTCTCGCTTGAGGAAGGGCTCGAAAAATTCCTTCGCCCACTCTACCGCAGGGGTCTTGTCCCCGATATAGTGCACCACCAAGTCCTTCAAACCACCGCAGGTCTCAATATCGTGCTCCAAGATTTCCTGGATCTTGATAAGAGCCTTCTTGCGGGTTCGGACCTTCGCCATAGGCTCGGGCGTACCGTCGACCACCGTCAAAACTGGCGCCAACTTGATAAGGTTGCCCAGAAGCGCCGCCGCACCGCCAATGCGACCACCCTTCTTCAAGAAGGTGAGCGATTCGGGCGTAAAGAGAAAACGCGTGCTCTTGATAGCCTCAAGAACCGTTTGGGCGGCCTCGGCAAGCGTCTTGCCTTCCCTCACTGCACGAGCTCCCTCCAAAACGGGAAATGCTTCGTCAAAGCCGCAGGATGAAGAGTCAATCATGCAATACTTGAAGTTGATATTGCGCGACTCTACAGAACGAGCAGCGCGCAACACGCCATCGAAGGCACCGGAAAGACCCGTAGAAATCCAAATACCCAGGACCTCATGGCCCGCCTTTGCAAACGATTCGAACAGCTCTTCCAGCGTGCTCTGTGAAGGCTGGCTTGAAGTTGGAGGGTTGTCGGCCATGTCGTAGATGCGCGTATAGAAATCATCGAGATCCATCGTAGCGTCAACATGCTCGTGCCCGTTTTCGTTTAGAAACAAGGACACTACTTCGATGTTCTCTTCTTCGATCAATTCCTTAGGCAACGAGGCTACGGAGTCGGTAACGACTTTGATCATTCGGCACAGCTCCTTTCGCAAAAGCAACGCGCAAAAGCGCAGCCGCCTTATCGCGGCTGAGCTAAGCACCTGCTGACTATTTCGGGATCGCCCCAGCAGCAGACAATTTGCGGGACGAGACGATATCAAGCGCTATTAGGATTTTACGAAAGTCCCAAAAGACGCGAGACCAAATCGCGTCGGCGATAGAACAGAGAGTGTTCCAAACCGACTGGATATGAGTGCGGATTGACAATGCGCTTCTGGCTTTCATCAAGCAAAGCAAGTTGTTCCCGACAACGATCTCGTGCAACCAGAGCGTCACGCGCCTTGGCATCAAGCACGACCTTGCCCGCACGAGCAAGCGGCTCGAGGAGCGTTTCGTAACGAAGACCAGAGAGATCTTTTTGGCGCAACTCGTCTGCAGGATCAACAATGCGTTCGCTCGAAACAGGATACAGAACATCAAAAACCATGTCCCCCGCAATAGTTCCCGATTCGTGGAAATAGCGACGAACGTCGAGAATTCCGGGAACAGTTTGCTTTGAACTCTGCCCCGTAACTTTGACACAGGGTTCCCATTCTCCGCCCTTCATGCGCTTTGCCGCCAGTTTGTATACGCCGCCAAGCGCTGGCTGATCGTAAGCGGTAACCAGCTTGGTGCCCACGCCCCAAGAAGCAACTTTGGCACCCGAGTCGCGGATAGACTTGATGGAAAACTCATCCAAATCGTTCGAAAGAACCACGCCAGTATCGGTAAGCCCCGCCTCGTCAAGCATAGCGCGAGCCTGCTTGGCATTCCATGCCAAATCGCCCGAGTCAATGCGGATGCCCGCCAGGTGCTCGCCGCGCGCTTTCATTTCAAGACCAACGGTAATGGCATTTTTCATGCCCTGAGCTACATCGTAGGTATCTACGAGCAACACGCAGTTCGTAGGAAATTCTTTGGCATACGCACGAAATGCCTCGAGCTCATCGTCAAACGCCATAACCCACGCATGTGCATGGGTGCCAGAGACCGGCAATCCGTACTCACGGCCAGCAAGCACGTTTGAAGTGGAAGCACAGCCGCCCACGATGCATGCGCGAGAAGCACGCATGCCGCCCGATTCGCCCTGGGCGCGACGTAAACCGAATTCAGCCACAGGAGTTTCAGCGGCAAGGCAAACACGCGCTGCCTTAGTTGCGGCAAGCGTTTCGAAATTAACGCAGTTCAGCAGCTGCGTTTCCAAAAGCTGACACTGGATGATGGGGCCGGTTACACGAACGATAGGATCGTTCGGGAACACCACCGTGCCCTCACGTACAGCATCAATCTCGACAGTAAGCTCAAGCGTGCGCAGGTACTCAAGAAAGTCCGGATTAAACAGTTTCCCGCCACCCGGCGCATCGATAGAGGCAAGATACTCCACGCTTTCATTGGAGAACGAGAAGTTTTCTACCACTTCGGCAATATGATCCATGCCGCTGGCGATAGCGTATCCGCCCTTGAAAGGAGGCTCGCGGAAGAAGATATGGAAGCACCCCTCTTCTTCGAGCTTTCCACAGGCCCAGTAGCCCTGGGCCATGGTTATCTGATACAGGTCCGTTAAAAGAGCATAGTCATCATTGTTGTTCATTGGTGCTGCCTTCCCCCTGAGCCTTACGACGGCGGCGACGGGGCTTGCGATGGGCTACTTCGCCCTGCTTGCCGGCATTCGAACCGTTGGCCGTTTGCTCCCCTTGTTGCTTTCGGGGCGCATTGCGCACGCCCGAAGATTTACGGCCGGGACGCTTTGCACCCTGGTCGGAATTGCTTTTCTTGCGCTCTTCACTGCGCTGATTTTGCTGACCCTGCTTGCCCTGATGCTGAGGCTTGCTTCCCTTGCCTGAGCCACGGCGCGAACGGCGCGACTGACCCTCGTTCTTTTTCTGAGAAGCAGATTTCTTCTGATCCTGAGAGCCTTCGCCCTTGTTGGCGGATTGGCCTTCAGCACCCGACGAACCGCTGCGGCTACGACGGCGGCGGGGCTTGCGATGGGCGTCTTCCTTTTCACGCTCGCTCTTGCGAGCTTTACGCGACTCGTTATCAGCGAGCTTTTCGTTGCCGCTGAACGAGGTAACTTCGAAGGTAGTGGCGCCGAAAATATCGAGAGGATCGGGAGAAGCATACTTCTCGAACACTTCCTCGGATACGCCGGTGGGGCGTTTTCCTTCGCCGTTATATTCCATTTCCGAAAGCGGAACCTTGATGGATTTGCCGTCTTCCAGCTGAAGGGTGACGCGCTCCAATGGAACGTTGATTTCCGTTACACGGGCGACACCGCCAGGCACCTCAACCTTTGCGCCGTGCTTGGGGGCACGGGAATTAACCTCTTTATAGGTTTCATACTCGTAGCGCAGGCAGCACATGAGCCTGCCGCAGCATCCCGATATCTTCTGAGGGTTGAGCGACAGATTCTGCTCCTTTGCCATACGGATGGAAACAGGAGAAAACTCTCCGCCCAAACGCTTGCAGCAGAGCTCTTGGCCGCAATGGCCCAAGCCACCCACCAAACGAGCCCCATCGCGCACGCCAATCTGGCGCATGTCTACGCGCACATGGAAGTGACCGGCGAGCTTACGCACCAAGTCGCGAAAATCTACGCGCTCCTCAGCCTCGAAATAGAACACCGCCTTGTCGCCATCGAACAGGAACTCCACCATAACGGGACGCATTTGATCGCTTGCGCCTTCGGCAAACTCCTTGAACACAACCAGCGCCTCTTCGCCCTGCTGGGCCAATTCGTCTGCGCGCTGGACGTCTTCTTCCGTCGCAATGCGAATAACCGGCTTCAACGGCGACTTCAGATCGGCGATAAGCTCATCGCTTACCTCCATGATATCGGCCGTTGCCGTGCCGAATTCGGTTCCTCGTTCCGTCTTAACGATTACGTGGTCGTTTGCCTTAACGTCTATGTCGCCCGGGTCGAACCAGAGAACCTTGGTTCCCGCCTGCATCTTAATAGGTGTTACCCGAACCATGTAGAACCTCTCTTATCGTGAACAGAAGCGTGTCTAAGCACGTTTCTGGAGAAACATTATAACTAAGCGCTTCGTCGGTCTTGTACGCTTCGCGCAATGCGCGCATCAGACCCTCAACGTTTACCCTGGCTGCCGCCGCTTCTACGACAGAACGCTGGTCGATGTTCACCATCAACTCAGGAGTGCCCGAAACCACCATAAGGACATCGCGCAGCCATGAACGGATAATCGCGGTCATTTGCTTGAGCGAAGTACGCGTTGCCTGGGTAAGGGCGCGTTTATGGCGCAGCTCGATTTGGCGCATGGCTGTTTTCGTAAGGAAATCAGCAGACTCCGCCAATTCCTCGCTTTGCTCGGTTCGCACGTTATCGAGCGGGGCCTTTGCACGCTCAATGAGTTCAGCAGCATACTCAAGTACATCGCGGGCATCGGCAACAGACAAACCGGCCAAGACTTCCATCACGCGAGCGCGGAATTCGGTGCGTTCGCTGCTTTTGGCAAACGAGATAGCCTGCGTAATGGAGCCATCGCACGCCTCGATTGCCATACGGGCGCGCTCAGGGGTTATCCCAACCTTTTGGGAAAGAATCCCCGCCGCCTCCTGAGCAGGAATATGGCGAAAAGGAACCACCTGACAGCGAGAAACTATGGTGGGAAGCACGCCTTCGCGGGTGCGGCCCAGAAGGATGAATACCACGCCAGGCACTGGTTCTTCAAGAGTCTTCAGAAAAGCATTCGCCGCCTGAGTTCCCAGAAGATCGACACGATCGAGGATATACACCTTGCTCTTTGCGCGAATGGGAGCAAGCGAAACATCGGAAACGATTTCCCTGACCTGCTCGACCAAGTAGCCCTGAGCACCCTCGGGGGCGTAATAGTGCACATCGGGATGACGGCGACGCAACACACGGGCGCAATCGTCGCATTCACCGCAGCCATTCTTTTCACACAGGATTGCCTGGGCGAAAGCATATGCTGCAGATGTTTTGTTGGAGCCGGCAGGGCCCGTAAGCAAGTAAGCATGGCTTACCCGACCCGAAGCTATCGTCGCACGAAAGAACTCGCGCACACGAGGCTGACCGAGCACTCCGTCGAAGACATCAGCCACCGTACTACTCACCTAAGCTGATCTGGGCTTTTTTATCGGTATTACGCTCGAGGATAGATTCGAAGAATCCGGGCTGCCACACAGGACTCGAGGCATCCCAGCTGAAGATATCGGAAAGCTCCCTGAAGATGGTTCGAGCTGTTTCGTCTTTGGAGCCCGCAGAGGAAACGATGCGGATGCGCTGGGGGTTTTCTGCCGCGATGCGCATGAATGCGCTATTCACACGCGCATGGAAATCGGCTCCCGCCTGCTCAAGCCTGTCAGCGTCTCCGTGATGGGTGGCTCGTTCAAGCCCTTCTTCAGCAGGAGCTTCGGTGGTAAGCAGGATGGTTCGACAGGGATGCACCCCTTGGCAAGCGAACACATTGGCCTGATGCACAAACGATACGGGAAGACCGCGACCATACGCCTGATAGGCAACCGTGGAATCATAGAACCTGTCGAGCAGAACAACCGCCCCTCGCGCAAGCGCGGGGATGATGGTCTCTTTTACGATTTGGGCACGAGCGGCTTCGTAGATAAGCAACTCGGCCTGATCAGACATGGCGGAATTCTCAGGATTGAGAACGATCGAGCGCAGCGCTTCGCCAATGGTAGTGCCACCAGGCTCGCGCAAGCACAGAACCTCATGCCCCATTTTGCGCAGGCACTCAGCCAAAAACGTGATATGCGTTGTTTTGCCGGCGCCATCTCCACCTTCAAAGGTGATGAAGATTCCAGGTCCGACAGTAGTATCCTGCGCAGTGGTCACTCGTTAATTCCTATCAGTCGAGAGAGTAAATGTCTTCGCCCATCGTGTCGATACCGACGAAAACGGGGAAATCGGAGACGATGATCTTTCGCAACGCCTCGGTACCCAAGTCATCATACGCTAACGTTTCACACGATTCTATGCACTTCGCAAGAAACGCAGCAGCGCCGCCAACAGCCACAAAGTACACCGCACCGTTGTCGATGCAGGCTTGGCGAACCGCTTCGGAGCGATGGCCCTTACCCACCGTTGCGGCAAGACCGCAATCCATAAGATGAGGAGCCGCAAAGTCCATTCGCGAAGCGGTGGTGGGGCCGATAGCGCCAAACGGACGCCCTGCTGCCGAAGGGGTTGGCCCTGCATAGAAAATGGTCTGGCCCGTTAAGCCATACGGCAGCTCTTTGCTGTCCCCCATTTCGGCAAGCAGACGCTGATGGCCCGCATCGCGCAGCGTGAAAAGAGGACCGGAAAGCAAACATGCTTGACCGGCGCGCAATTCTTTTGCCTCTTCAGGATTTAAGGGAAGAGTAAGGCGTATTGGATCAGCTGGCATGACTACTCCCCTTCCGATTCAGACACTTTGACAACATGAGTGGGAACATCGACCGTTGCGCGACGAGTGGCAGAACAGCTCATGTTCACCGCCACGGGAAGCGCGGCAATATGACACGGAGCCGTAGCAACACGTACGCCCAATGCCGTAGTTTGGCCGCCCAACGCCCCCGCACCGATTCCCGTTGCGTTGATTGCGGAAAGCAACTCCGCCTCAAATGCAGCGGCATCGGGATTGGGGTTCACGGTACCAAGCGGACGCATTAAAGCGCGCTTGGCCAAGCCACCGACTTTATCGAACGTGGCACCCACGCCTACGCCCACCACCAAAGGCGGACAAGCATTTGCAGCCTTTTCACGCACGCAGGCAAGCACGGTATCGATAACGCCCTGCTTGCCAGCGCTTGGCGTGAGCATAACCACGCGGCTGGCATTGTCGGAGCCGCCGCCTTTCAGCATCACATGCAAACGGCAAACCCCAGGCTCATCGACAAAATGAACCTCGCAGAAAGCCGGCGTGTTGTCCTGCGTGTTGCCGCGGTCGAACAGCGCATCCTTTACCACCGATTTGCGCAAACGCGCATCGATGTAGGATTTCGCAACCGCATCGTTCACTCGAGAAAACACATCACCAGGAACCAGCACGTCGGGGCCTGCTTCCAAGCACACCCATACCGTGCCCGTGTCTTGGCAGATAGGCACACAGTCATCTGCAGCAACGCAAGCGTTTTGCACCAGCTGGTCCAAAACGATGCGCGCACGGGCGCCAGTCTCAGTTTCACGGGCAGTAACCAAACCCGACAAGATATCGTCGGGAACGCGCGTGGCAAGCTGAGGAATAAGAGGCAGCAGTGTCGCCTCGATATCGCCGGGGGTTACCGTTAGCATGTAGTCACCTTAGAACGTTTGCTTACTCGGGAAGATTCTCGAGACCCTTCTTAACACTGGCAGCAGATTCCTGCAGGGCAGCCAGCTCTTCGGGGGTAAGGTCGAACTCGACGATCTCTTCAACGCCGCCCTTGCCCAAACGGACAGGAATGTTCATGTACAGGTCGTTCAGACCGTACTGACCGTCGATGTAAGCGCAAACGCTCAATACTTCCTTGGAGTCGGTAAGGATAGCCTCGACCATCTTGGCAATGGAAGCGCCTGGAGCGTAATAAGCAGAGCCCGTCTTCAGGAAGGAAACAACTTCAGCGCCGCCCTTGGTGCAACGCTTGGTAACCTCGGCGATGTCCTCTTCGCTCATAAGCTCGGTAATAGGAGTGCCCTTGACGGTAGTGAAGCGAGGCCAGCACACCATGCCTTCGCCGTGAGCACCAAGCGCCCAAGCGGTAACATCAGCGGGGTCGCAGCCAAGCTTTTCGCATACCGCAAAAGACAAACGGGAGGAGTCGAGCACGCCACCCATGCCCATAAGGCGGTTGGAGGGCAGACCAGACTTCTTGAAGGCCAGGTAGGTCATAACGTCAAGCGGATTGGTAACGCAGATGTAGATAGCGTTCGGAGAAGCGGCCATTGCCCGCTCGATAACGGAAGACATGATGCCAGAGTTAACGCCAAGCAGGTCTTCGCGGGTCATGCCGGGCTTGCGAGCGATACCAGCAGTGATTACCACGATGTCGGAATCGGCGGTTGCCGCATAGTCGTTGGTGCCCGTTACCTTAACGGTGAACTTTTCCACCGAACGCATGTGCATCATATCAAGCGCCTTGCCCTGGGGCAGACCCTCTGCCACGTCCACCAAAACGACGTCGGCGAGATTCTTGGAAGCGATGATGTGCGCAGCAGTTGCGCCAACATTGCCTGCACCTACGATAGTGACCTTGCTCATTATTCCTCCTGAACGGTTTGGATTCGCCACGTGCCCGCACGGCACGTAATTGTTTTATTCTACTCTTTCTTTATTTCCTCTATGGAAAAACACAAGCTACTCTTGCATACCAGCCGCTCACCCCCCCCGAGCGCTCAAAGGGGAACGCGCATAAAGAAAGCGCCCGCAAGGGGCGCTCTCAAGAACTACTCGCTTTTTTCAGCTGCCTTTTTGGCAGTGGTTTTCTTGGCTGCGGTTTTCTTCTTTGCCGCAGGCTTCTTGGCAGCCTTCTTCGCCTCAGCCTTTTCGGCCTTCTTCTTTGCCGCCTCTTCCTTGGCGGGACAATTGAAGTTCGGGCAGAGCTTCCAGGGGCCACGCTGCGTGGTGACGATAACCATGGGAGCGCCACAGCTTTCGCATACTTCCTGCGTTGCCGTAAGCTTGCCATACTGCGGAAGCGGATAGCCCGTTTCGCATTCATCGTAGTTCTCGCAGCGGATGAAGCGCTTCAACGTGCGCGGGTTCTTACGCGCAATAAGCTTCTTCTCCAGGCCCTTTTCCTTGCACGTGGGGCAAATACCCACTTCCAGGTCGGGCTCTTTGTTTGTTTCGCATTCTGGGTCGATGCACAGAACGCGCGGCTTGGAGCGGAATGCCGTGACCTTGATCTGGGGCATGCCGCAAACAGGGCACTTCTCTTCCAACGCCTCGATCTTGCCCTTGGGCAGCGGATAGGTGACGTCGCAATCAGGCCAGCCCGCACAACCGATGAACATTGAGCGCGTTTTCTGCGAAGAGCGCAGCTGCAGATCCTTACCGCACTTGGGGCACGGACCCACGTAGGCATCGGCAGCGACGGCATCGGCAAGAGCGTCCTTCACTTCTTCGGAATGAGGAAGCAAGCTTGCCAACTGCTCGGAAAGCAAATTGCGCGAATTGGTTACCACCTCGGTCTTTGTTTTCTGGCCTTCGGCGATATTGTCCATCTCTTCTTCGAGCTCTGCCGTCATTTCGGGATGGGTGATATGAGGCGCAAACTTATCGAGGGCATCGCACACCGCCATACCGAGCTGGCTAGGCTCGATAGGATCGTTCTGCACGTACTTCACCGTATACAGACGCTCGATGATGGAGTGGCGGGTGGATTTCGTGCCCAAGCCAAGCTTTTCCATTTCCTGGATAAGGCGGCCCTGCGAGTAGCGGGCTGGAGGCTTGGTCTGGTCTTTCGTGCAGGTTGCGCCATTGAAAGCTATCTCCTGGCCTTCTTCCAGCGCGGGCAGCTGCTCGTCTTTCTTCAAGCCATAAGGATAAATGCCGCGGAAGCCCGGCTTCACCAAAACATCGCCCTTGGCCACAAACTCTTCGCCACCCACAACGAGAGAGACCTTCGTGCCTTCTACGATGGCAGCATCGGAGAGCGTTGCCAGGAACCTACGGGCAATAAGGTTGTAGAGCTTGTACTCCGCCGCAGGAAGGTTGTCGGGCGTTGCCATGGCTGTAGGATAAATAGGCGGATGGTCAGTAGTTTCCTTCTTGCCGCGTGTTGCATGCAAAGGGCCGCCCGAAAGCAGCTGCTTGCAATAGGGGGTATAAGCGGGATTGCCCATAATTTTCTTCACGGTGTCTGCCAAATCGAGTGAAGAGGGATACACCGTATTATCTACACGGGGGTAGCTGATATAGCCATCCATGTACAGGCTTTCCGCCAAACGCATGGTTCGCGCAGGGGTAAGGCCTTCAGCAGAAGCTGCCGCCATAAGGCTCGTGGTGTTGAACGGCACGGGAGGCGCCACGGTGCGCTTGCGCTTCGTGATGGACTCAACGCGTGCCGAGGTTTGGCCTTCGACATGGGCCATTACCGCATTGGCTTCCGCCTCAGCCTTGAAACGCGCCGTTGCATGAGGGGCGATGAAGGCATCTTCGTCTTCGTCGAAAGAACCCTTGATTACCCAGTAATCTTCAGGAACAAACGCCAAGCGCTCGCGCTCGCGGGCGACGATAAGCGCCAAGGTGGGCGTCTGGACGCGGCCAGAAGAACGCACGTTGCCGTAACCAGCAAACTTCACCAGGGTAAGGTAGCGTGTAAGCACCGCACCCCAGATGAGGTCGATGTCCTGACGCGAAGCGCCCGCACTAGCCAAATTGGTATCGAGCGTTACCAAGTTGCTGAATGCGTGAGTTATCTCTTCTTTGGTAAATGCGGAATAACGCGCACGTGAGACAGGCGCCGTGTCGTTAACTTCTTGAATACACGAAAGCGCGTCCGAACCGATAAGCTCACCTTCGCGGTCGAAGTCGGTTGCGATGATGATCGAATCGGCTTTCTTCGCCAAGTTCTTCAGCGAACGGATAATATCTTTTTCCTTGGGGCGCTTTTCGATAGGCGAATACACCAAATACGGCAGCGCATCCATCTTCCAGGCCTTCAGCTCCACGCCGTCTTCGGTGAAGGGTTTCTTCTTTTTAAAAGGTGGCCTGGGCAACGTTTTGGGAATATCGGCTTCCATAACTTCGCCATCGGCGGAAACGCCACGCCATCCGCCGCGCTTCTTATACACCAGAGCTGTGGCAAAATCGGGTTCCAAGATATGGCCACGAAGACCAATGGTGACCCAGTCTTCGCCATCGACGGTAAAGCGATATACGGGAGTGGAATATACCTTGTCGGCTTTGGGCTTTGTTGCGCCCAACAAATCTGCGATCTTCTGAGCCGCGTCATTCTTCTCGGTAACAACCAGTTTCACGCGGTTCCTCCTTTTCTGCCGAGCTTTAAGCCCAGCCGCTATTCACACGGTTTAACCCCGATTTGCTTATTAACGTGTGCGGGGATTTGCTCCTTTGTTTGGCAGTGCTTCCCGAGCACAGCCTTTGCTATGCGGCAGAATTGCGCCGCGCCCGCTACGCCTGGAGCCCCTCTGCTGCGTAGCAAGATTCAGCATACCCGAATTGAGAAGCTCGAAGCGAAAAACTTGATAACGGATCCGCATAGCTCCGCTGAAAGACCCACTGGGGAAGCATGGGGCTAATTCGTCGCGTTTTGCAGCTCTTCCTTTTCGCGGTCCAAAACCAAGCGCATGGCTTCGATGGCGCATTCAAGCATGGAATCATCGGGTTCATTGGTGGTTAGGCGCTGCATCTGCATACCCGGCCACAAGACAACACGCACCAAGGGATTTTCGGGATGGCTGCCCGCCCACTTCACGGTAATCTCGTATGAGATTCCAGCAATAAGGGGCATAAGCGCAATGCGCACCACGATAAGCAGGGCGAATGCGGCAGGGCCGCTGATCCCCCACCCCTCGATGAGCAAATTAAGGGGAATGATGGTATACACCAAAATGGCGATGATCATAACCATGATCAAGAATGCCGTACCGCACCGAACATGCAGCCGCGGAAAGTTCCGCGCGTTTTCCGGCGTAAGCTCAAGCCCGTGCTCGTAGCAGTGGATGGTCTTGTGCTCAGCGCCATGATAGGAGAACATGCGCTTGATGTCTTTCATACGCCCGATCAGCCATACATAAAAGACGAATATCACCACACGCATCAAGCCATCGATGATATTCCAGGCAAAGGGGTTGGTTTCGTATTCGCCGACCAGCACATTGGACGCCAATGCCGGCAGGAAGATAAACAGGCCCACTCCTAGGACCAAGCCCATAACCAGGGAAATTGCCATTTCCGCTTTCCCGAAAAACGGCTCTTCTTCCTCCTTGGCGGCGTGAGCAGGAACGCCTTGACCCTCGGATGCATGAAGCGGCCCCGTTTGGCCACCCTGCATGTTTTGCTCGTTGGGTTCGGTTACCACCTCAAGCGTCCGCTGGGCACCAAGGGCGTCGATCATGGTATCCGGACGTCCGAAATCATGTTTCCAAGAAAACGGGGATTCTTGTTCGGGCTCGCTCCTTCTGGCCTGACTGCCGTCAGATTTTCGAAGGCCCCCATTGTCAATGGAGCCCTGATCCTCGAAATCGTATTCTTGACCGTCAAAATCGCCGTCGATGCACAAGCCGCCCGCAGCCACTTCTTCGGCTACTGTTTCTGCTTGCTCGTCTTCGTCGTCGAACGCATGGTTGGCGGCAATCTCAAGCGCCTTATATCCCAACACCAATGAATCAACCAAGGCCACGCACCCGCGTACCAACGGCCAGGAAAGCCACTTGGCGCGCTTTCCCTTCTTGGACAGAGGATGCTCCTCGGAGTGCATATGGCCATCGGGCTCACGCACAGCAACAGCCCAGTTGAGCTTGCCACGCATCATCACGCCTTCGATAAGCGCCTGCCCGCCAATATGGGTACGACGCTGGCCGTCTTCGGTAAATGCTCGTTTCAGATCGCTTCCCATGGGGAAAGGCTACTCCCTTACTACTTTTGGATAGGGGTTTCCGCAGGTCATTTTACCTTCGGGGCACGCTCCGCGAACACAGGGAGCACCAGCATCCATAAAGATATAAGGTGCCGTGGGGCGAACGAGCTCAAGCATGCGATTGGCAAGCTCGCGGATTTCCCATTGAGCGCGATTACAGCAGCGCAAGCTCAGGAAATGAAGCAACTCACGGATGTTCATGGTAATGACAATCTTTGTTTCTGCAGCATTGGGAAGAAGATAACGGGCATCCTCGGCGGGAACACCCGCATCAAGAAGCTTATGGTATGCATCCACAACGGCATCGATAGCCTCATCGAACACACGGGAGGTATCTTCCTGGGCGGCAACCGTGGGGGGCTTCACCACTTCGACATCCCCTGCGAACTTAACGTAGCGCTGAGACTGCTGGTTGAAGCTGGCCAGACGATGGCGAACCAACTGGTGAGTGAGCGCGCGAGAAACGCCGTCTACCGCAAAGGTATAACTCACGTGTTCCAGCGTAGAAAAATGGCCCGATTTCATAATGGTAGAAAGCACACTTTGCACGCGCTCCGGTGGCATGGTTTCCATAAGCTCAGTTGCGCCAACGGGGGCATAGCAAAGACGTGCCGCCGTTGCCACCGCGCGTTCGGGATGTTCAGGGTATTGCAAAAGCTCTACATTCATAGGGCTTGTCCTTTCTCTTCTTGCGCCATAATAGCGAACCGCCCTCAAACAGCTGCCCACAACAAACTGGTTCGCGGAAAGAACACGCTAATAAGCGGCGGAAGGGCGCACCATCAAAAAAAATGCGCCCCAGAAGAATTGTTCCTCCGAGGCGCATCATGCTAGCGCTCGCTGCCCTTCCGAGAGGCGTTGCAGCTGCGCTCGCTGCCGAAATTGGGCCTACAGTTCTATACGCTCAAACAAATCCCTGCCCACTCCGCATATCGGACAGGTGAAGTCTTCTGGAAGCTCGTCGACGTATTCGATATGGCCGCAAACCGTGCAACGCCACGCGAACGTACGACCCGCCGCAGGGTCCGATTCCCCTTTCTTCGCAGGAGCGTCTTCATTGAAGCTCGGTGCCTTGGGCGGCGTTTTACCTCCTTTAACCTGATGGTAGTAGGCATAGGTCATAGGATCTTCGCCGCCAAGAGGTGCGGCATCGGTAACTGTGCCAATAAAGAGCACGTGGGACCCCAGATCGATTTCCTGTTCAACCTTCACCGAAAAATGTGCGCATACCTGTTCGGCCACATAAGGGATACCCTGCGCGGACGTTTCGGTGGTAAAAGCCGAAAACTTATCGGTATCAGCGCTTGAATGGAATCCGAAGGCTCCAATAAGTTCCATCGAAGCGGATTGGTCAAGCACCGCAACCTCGAACGCGCCCGCCTCGCGCACGCCTTGCGTAGTGAAGTTGTCTTTGTTCAGCGCAATGCTTGCCTGAGCTGGGTTGCTCGTAACCTGCGTAAACGTGTTTGCCACACAACCAACAGGTTTTCCATCCCTTAAGGAGCTAACCAGGTACATGCCGTAGGTTAGCGATCGAAATGCAGTTTTATCCATAGCTCCCAAACCTCCCCTTTGCTTAGCTGTGATCATAGAATACGAAGTGCTATGGGCTACAGCAAGAAATGCCTGGTAAACGGGCTTATTTCTTGGTGCTTTTCTTATCTCGCAAGTATTTCAAGCCCTTCTGGGTTAGCTGACTACCTGCAGCCACTGCCGCACCCGCAGCACTTTTCGCAACAGGCTTTGCTACCTGAGCTGCTGCACCGGCAACGCCTTTAACGACAGGCTTTGCCGCGCGAACCGCCGCTCCAGCAACAAGCGGCGCTTCGCAAATAACCTTCTTCGCAACCTTCGGGGCCTCTTCGGCTGCTTTGTGAGCGGTTTTCTCGGCAGAGGCTTTAACCGTAACGGCGGCCTTTTCGGCAACGTTGTCGAGTTTTTCCTCGAAAGGTGTTGCCGAACGACCCGAGCAATTACGCTGGCCCTTGCTTATCAAGGCTGCACCGCCCGCAATTGCCACAGCACCAGGGCCAGGCAGAACAAGCATGGGAACGCCTGCGGCGGTCAAGGCAGTACCCGCCGCTATTTGGGCTGCCCCCTTTATTTTATGCTTCGGGTTCTCCTCGTCGTCCATAGGCAACACTTCGGGAACTACATATTCAGGTTCAGCCGAGACTCCGCTAGCGGATGAATCACCATTGTTTACTACCGTTGTTTTATCACCGTTATTCATTGCGGTTCCTTTTCCTACCTGCGCACAAATGTAGCAAAACAAACAAGATGCTTATTGCCGGCAAAAGGCAACAATACCCCGTCGCAGGCCAAGCGTAGCCATTGCCCGTCATAAGCTAGGCGCGGCCGTACTCCCATCGCGCGCAAGAGCAGCAGCACCATCGTGCGGAAGAATAAGCAGACACTTCCCGTCGCGTCCCTTACGCTTTCCGCAAAGATGGAACCAGCCCAATATACACAGCACAACCGAGCACCCATGCGCCCCACGCTTTCCTGCATCGAACTCAGCTTACGGGCATAAACCATCGCAACCGTCGAGAAAGCAAAGATGATGCCAAGCCGTTGCACAATAGGGGAAAATAGCCACTACGGGAGACCAAAAGGAAGAAACAGTCCCCTGAGGAAGGGTAAAAACAAAAATTCTCAGATCTCTGCAACTTTTTTTCGATTAGGGACTCCCTTCCGCCCCCACAAAGCGAAAATCGGCCGCTTAATGGCCAATTATCCACGTTTTCACGCCCCGATCCGCGATTTGGAGCCACGCGACAATCCCTAATCGCAAAAAAGTTGCAATCCGCACCGATTTTTTGTTTTCAGGCTCCCACAGCAGCTTTCGGCAAAGCCACGGGCGGAACAACCCGGGCGCAATGCGATAAGTGGAGCGGGGTGGATGCGATGCTGTGGGGAGTGATCCGGGCACAACGCCGCAAAGCGGCAGATGAACGGCATGAGGGACATTGCCGCAAAGAGACGCCTGAAACGCGCCCTAGCCAACAGGCTTGCGGTCCAAAACGAAAAAGGCGCCCGCATAAAGCGGACGCCTTTGCCTAAGCACGAATAAAATGCTATTCAGCAGCGTTCTCTGCAACCTCAGCAGCAACAGCTTCTTCAGCAGCCTCTTCTGCTTCGCCTTCTGCAACAACAGCAGCAGCCTCAGCCTCTGCAGCAGCCTTAGCAGCTTCCGCCTCAGCCTTCTTGGCGAACTCAGCAGCACGAGCAGCCTTAGCAGCAGCCTTAGCCTCACGCTCTGCCTTCTTAGCAGCTTCAGCAGCCTCGATAGCAGCAGCGCGCTCTGCCTTCTTAGCAGCCTCGCGAGCAGCAACAGCCTCGGTAGCAGCGCCGAACTTGTTAGCAAAGCGCTGTACACGTCCGCCAGAGTCGATCAGCTTCTGCTGGCCGGTGAAGAACGGATGGCAAGCGTTGCAGATGTCAACGCGGATCTCCGACTTCGTGGAGCGAGTCTGGAAGGTGTTGCCGCAGGTGCAGGTTACCGTGCAGTCAACGTACTCGGGATGGATATCTTTTTTCATTGGTTCTCCTTACTATGCCTTGGTTTCCGACCAAGGCGAGATAAGCCTATTTAGTATAGCGCAGAAGCGCGCTTTCGCAAGGATGTGGGGCCTTCTTCCCTGTTCCTTCACAACGCCCTACCGAACAGGGGGGCCACAGTTGTGAACACCGATATTTTTCCGCACTCAGAGACAACGCCCTATCGAACAAGGTTTTATCGGAGAAAAGAGGGCCGCACAACAAAAAGAACCCCGCACGCGAAGCCGAATCCACCGTGTTGCTCCCGGGATAAATCTTTGCCCCAAGAGCAACACGGCGTCCGACGGGTGTAACGAGGCTCTTCGAAAACCTATTTCTTCTTGATCTGACTGGGATGGAACTTGAAGAAGTCGGTGCGCGGAGGGAGGTCGCGAACGCGATGGCGGCGCTCGTCAAGCTCCATAGCGTTGCACAACTCTTCCATGCTGTCGAAATCATAATTCCAGCTGAAGAAGTCTTCGAACTCAAAATTCATATAGTCGCAGATGCGCTCAGTACCACGCGGGACAACCGGATGCATCAGCAACGTTGCGATACGCAGCAGATAGAACGAATCAACCAATACCTGACGGCGAGCATCGGCATCCTCATTGGCCTCCGCTTCGCGAATGCCGCTTGACCAATATTTATTGGCATAACGGATGAACTCGTCCATCAAAGCCATGATGGAATGAAGGTCGACGTGGTACATCAGCTCTTCGTACTTGTGCATGGTTTTATTCACCTTGGCAAGTACCTCAGTGGTTACCGTACCGAGGGGCATATATCCCTCAAAATTCTTTGCCGCCTCATAGAAACAACTACGGGCAAGGCGGTTGAATACCTTAGTAAGGAGCGCGCCTTCCTTCAAGGCAGGGTCGGCAACACGCGGATCTTCGCGCTTTTCGGGGTCAGGATCGAAGATTTTCGGCTTGAACCCTACCGATTTCTGGTCAAGCGCCAAAGCGAGGAAATGAGCGCGCAGCTGCTCGGAGGTGTAATGCTCCAAAAGCTCGTCTGCCGTAGGCGGCTTCACCGAGCCAGAGGAAGAAGCCTTCTTGTCGCCAAACAAGATATGGTGATTGGCAATGAGTTTCGTCTGCTGCAATTCGCCTTCAGGGGCATCGGCAACCACGGGTTGCTTTTCCTGAAGGGCGGCGAACAATGCAGGCTGGGCAACGCCATAGAAATACAGGTTGTCCTGACCAATGAACTGATACACCGTTGCGTCTTTTTTGCACCAGAAAGAGCGCCATGCCGAGCGCGAAAGACCGCGATCATCGTTGCGCGCCATGGTGAAGGAAAGCGGAGCCCAAAGACTTTCGGGCCAGCACCATACCGTGAGGCCGTCCACCCCTTCGATTTCAGGAACAGGCACGCCCCATTCAACGTTGCCGGAAATACGGAATGGCACCAATGCCTTACCGGTTCGGAAGCGAATGTTCGCATCAGTCAACACGGTACGCGCTTTATCGCGATCGAAGATATTCTCGAATTCGATCTCAAAGCTCTGCTTACCCTTGGCGGCATCGCGATACACATGCTTAGGCAATTTGTCTGCAATTTCCAGATATTTGTCATGCAGTTCCACCTTGATGTAAATGATGGGCGGAACCAGAAATTCCTTGATGGTTTTGGTGACAACGGGACGAATGCGCGGATCGCCCTCCAGGGCATCAACGTAATCGCGGACCACGTTGGACAAGCCAGGCAGGTCGAAGTACCAATTACGCACCTCGCGCATTTCCGGCACCGTGCCCGAAACCGACGAAATCGGGTTGATGAGATCAACTGGGTCGTACTGGTGGCCCAGGTCGCATTCATCGGCATAGGCTTTTTCGCTTTTGCAGCCCTGCACGGGGCAATGCCCCACCACCTGACGGCCATTCAGGAACATACCTTCCTGAGCGTCATAGAACTGAAGAGTGCTTTCCAAATGCAGGAATCCCTTTTCGTGAAGACGCTGCACAAAGGCGGCAGAAATGGAGCGATGAACTTCGCCGCAATGACCGAGGCCGCTGCCCTCGTACACATCAAGACTGATGTCGTACGCATCGAGCGTTGCCTTCTGGCGATCGTGATTACGACGAACATAGTCTTCCAGAGTTCCCTCGAAAGAACCGGATTCAACTTCCTTGCGATACCCCTCTTCGATAGGAGAACCGAAGCAATCGGTGCCAGAGACGAATACCACGTTTTCGGAGCCGATGCGATCGCGGAGGAAGCGAGCATAGCAGTCGGCAGGCACAAAGACGCCGCCCACATGGCCGAAGTGCAGAGACTTGTTGCCATAAGGCATGCCCGCCGTTACAACGGCGCGCTTCGGCCACTCGATACGTTCATTCTTATTTTGCGATGGAGCCATTGCTCTCCAACTCCTTCAACGCCGAAGCCAATTGATCAGCGGAAATAGACTTATTTTCAGATATCAGGTCGAGCAGGGTAGAAATATCGTCCGAGCTATGTTGCCTGAGATTCACCGTTTCGTAATCGGATGCGTGTCCCGCAAGCTTAGCTGCGTATTCGATAGCATCTTCCTTTGTGCCGATTTCGTCGGCAAGACCGTTTTTCACGGCGTCATCGCCGGTAAACGTGAGCCCCGTAGCTAAAGCACGCACCTCGTCGACAGACATATTACGACCATCAGCCACAGTTTGGATGAACGTTTCGTTGATCTGGTCTACCTGAGCCTGATAGTATGCTCGCTCTTCGTCGGTGAGCTTGCGCGTACCGTAGGTGGAATCCTTGCTTTCGGCAGAAGTGATGTCTTCCGTGGAGATACCGAGCATGCTCATTAGGCCAGAATAATCGACCAGCTGCATCGCCGTACCGATTGCGCCGATGGCGGTAGTATGCGCCGTAAAGATGTAGTCCGCTTGACTGGATATCTCGTAAGCGGCGCTCGCATTGGTAGAAGCGCTCGAAACCACTACTGGTTTGCCTGTGTCCTCCCGGAATTCCTTCACATAGGTGGACATTTCCTCACCAGCCGTGGCAACACCGCCGCCTGAGTTCACACGCAGCACCACCGCAATGATCCTGCTATCGTCTGCCGCTACGTCAAGCTGCTGCTTCAGGCCATCGGGACTGTTCGTGGTACCGTCGTATTGAATGGTGCCGTCGATGTCGATAACCGCAACCGTGTTCGGGAACAGCGGCTCACTGTCGTAGGAGCTTGATCCGCCCAGGCCGGCAATAGCCGAGGTGCAGGACACAATGCCGAAAACCGACACCAAACACACCGCGACAATTGCGACGAGCGCCACAATCCACCCGCGTGATTTGCGAGGCTCTTTCCGATAGACGGTTGCCGCCGCAGCAGATTGCGGCGCTTGCTCAAACGGGGGCTGAGGCGCAGGCTGCTCATACCCTACTGGCGGTTGGGGTCCGCCCGGATGCTGAGATAATGGCTCTTGAGGCACATGCCCTCCCTATAAATACAGACAGGTAAACACTGCGGAACCCCACCGAACGGCAGGGTTCCATTTTTTCGTAATTATAAGCGATGACGATATGCTCTAACGCAGCCAGATCACGTCGCGAACCGAAATCTCATTTATTAGATTTCGATCGTTCCGCTCTCGTCGAAATGACGTCCCTGCTGCGCCTTTTTTGCGGCGCGCATCAGGAATTCCTGGTTATCGTTAGTCTGCTTAAGCGACTTGATAAGCGAGTCCATGGCGCGCTCGACGTTATTGCGATTGGCAAGCACGCGACGCACTGCCCAAATGAGCGGCGCTTCCTGAGGATCAAGCAGCAGATCTTCTCGACGGGTGCCTGATGCAACCGGATCGATTGCAGGGAAGATGCGATGCTCCGCCAAAGAGCGATCGAGCTTCACTTCCATGTTGCCGGTACCCTTGAACTCCTCGAAGATAACCTCATCCATCTTCGAGCCCGTCTCAATAAGAGCCGATGCCAAGATGGTAAGGCTTCCGCCGCCCTCGATATTGCGGGCAGCGCCCAAAAACTTCTTGGGCGGATACAGCGCCGTCGAATCGACACCGCCAGAAAGGATGCGGCCCGATGCGGGTTGCGCCAGGTTGTAGGCACGCGCCAAACGCGTAAGCGAGTCAAGCAGGATAACAACGTCCTGCCCGTTTTCCACCAAGCGCTTTGCTCTTTCGATAACCATCTCGGAAACCGCAACGTGGTTTTCGCAAGGCATATCGAAGGTCGAGGAAATTACCTCGCCATGGATGGATCGCTCCATGTCGGTAACTTCTTCGGGGCGCTCGTCAACCAGAAGGCACATCAGATGCACTTCGGGATTGTTCGACGTAATGGATGCTGCGATATCCTTCAAAATCGTGGTTTTGCCCGCCTTGGGAGGCGAAACGATAAGGCCACGCTGACCTTTGCCGATAGGCGCACACAGATCGATAACTCGAGAAGTGATAGAGGATCGTCCGTGCTCAAGCACCAGGCGTTCGTCAGGGAATACCGGCGTCAAATCAGCAAAGCGAACACGCTTGCCAACCTCGTTCAGCGGAACCCCATTCACGGTATCAATGCGCTGAAGGGCGGCAAACTTTTCCTTCGGACGCGCTGGACGCGTTTGGCCGGTAAGGTAATCGCCCTTACGAAGATGATTGCGACGAATAGTAGAAGTGCCCACATAGACGTCTTTTTCACCGGGAAGATAGCCGCTCGTGCGCAAGAAGCCATAGCCATCGGAAAGCACATCAAGGATGCCGCTGACCTCCTCAAAGCCCTCGGCCTTCATGCTGGCAGCAAACACTGCCTCGATAAGCTCTGCCTTCTTAAGGCCCTTGAAGTCGATCTCCAACTCCTGAGCCTTTTCGCGAAGCTCAACAACCTTGAGTTTCGCGAGATCTTCCTTGGAAACCTGAGGAGCAACTGGCTCACGACGGTTTTGCTGGTGCTGGCGACGGCTGTTGTGATAACGATCGTTCTTCTGGCGGTCGCCTCGATCACCCTTCTGGCGATCGCCGCCCCTCTGTTGGCGGGGTTTGCGCTGACGACGGCCCTTGTGGTCGTCGCGCTCTTCACGTTCGCTGGAACTCTTTTCTTCGGCAGCGTCAGAAGCATCCGAGGGTTCGGAGGACTCTTGCTTTTCCGCCCCTTCAGAAGGAGCCGATTCCTGCTTCGAGGAATCCTTTTGCTTCGATGGAGTCTCTTGATCGGCAGAAGAAGCCTGTTCAGAAGTTGTTTCATGCTTAGGCTCAGCTTCCTGCTTGGGAGCTGCCTGCGCATTTTCGCCCTGAGGCGTTTCTTCGGTCTTGGCCTTCGACCTGGATCGGGTGCGGGTTCGCCTTGGTTTGGGCTCGTCCTCAGAGGAAGCATCGCCCTTCTGCGAATCGGAAGATTCAACCTGAGGCTCTTCCTTCTTTTCAGCAGCCTTGGGCTTTGCGGGCTTCGCCGCCTTGGGCTTCTGCTCGGCTTCGGTATCGGCAGGAGCTTCTTCGGCTTTCTTCCTGCTTGCCCTACGGCGCTTGGGCTTTTCTTCCGGAGAAGAAGCCTCGGCAGCCGCAAGCTTTACCTCAGCAGAATCGGAGGGCGCGGCCGCTGCAGCCGCTCCCTCCTGCTTGTCGGAGGCCTTCGCCGTACGACGACGCGTAGTACGTGCCGGCTTTTTTTCCTCGGGCGCAGACTCTTCGACTACTTCTGCATCACTCATGCGTTCTGGACTTTCTCCCAGTCCCTGAGGAACGCCTCAAGGCCACGATCGGTCAACGGATGCTGAACCATCTTCTTCAGCACGCCAAAGGGAACCGTTGCAATATCGGCGCCCATCAACGCTGCCTGGGTAACGTGGTTTGCGCTGCGGATAGAAGCCGCAATAACCTCGACCTGCTCACCGTTTACGGTGTTGGAGGTGAAGTCGTAGTTGTTCAGCGCAGTAACAATATTGGCAACCTGATCGAGGCCGTCTTCCGAGATGTCGTCAAAACGACCAATGAAGGGGCTGATGTAGCGAGCACCAGCGCGAGCGGCCAGGATGGCCTGAGGAACGCTGAAGCACAGCGTCATGTTCACCGGAATGCCCTCGGCTGCGAGTGCATGCGTTGCGGCAAGGCCCTCCACCATGGTGGGAATCTTCACAACAACGTTAGGAGCAATAGCGGCAAGCTCGCGACCGTCGGTGATGAGCTCTTCACGCGTCATAGCAACGGATTCTGCGGAAACGGGGCAATCAGGACCAACGATGTCGCAGATGCGCTTGATGTGGTTGTGGAAGTCATCAAGCTTGCCGCCGATGCGAGAATACAAAGACGGATTGGTGGTTACGCCAGCCAACGCACCCCAGCTTGCTGCCTCTTCGATCTCATCGAGATCGGCAGTGTCCAGAAAGAATTTCACTGGATCCTCCTTAAAAGAAATGAATAACCGTGCAGGCACACTTCGCCCGTAATAGGCCACCTGCAAATATGCTGTTAAGGGGAATTAATAAGACTCGTTCATGGTAAACAATCGTTTTACACAACGCAAGAACGGAAAAATGCGATCTCCTCCGCATAGCCTGGCAGCTCGTTCGGCGTTTCCAGAATGCAGGGCAATCCCAACAGCCGAGGATGCGTCACTACGGCAGCCAACGCTTCTTTGCCAATGCGGCCTTCGCCAATGCGCGCATGGCGATCTTTATGGGCGCCGCATTCGTTGAGGGAGTCGTTAATGTGCAAAGCACGCAGCCTATCCAGCCCGATCACGCGGTCGAATTCCTCGAGCACACCATCCAGGTCATTCGCAATGTCATACCCCGCATCCCATACATGGCAGGTATCGAGGCAAACCCCCAGATGGCTGTTGAGCTCAACACGATCGATGATGGCAGCCAGCTCCTCGAAGGTGCGGCCCACCTCGCTTCCCTTTCCCGCCATGGTTTCCAACAGAAGCGTGGCAGTCTGCTCGGGCGCCAATACGGTATTCAAGACCTCGGCAATAAGCTCAATGCCCACATCCGCTCCCTGTCCCACGTGGGAGCCAGGATGAATGTTGAACAACTGGCCTGGGGTGCGTTCCATTCGCGCCAAATCTTCGGCAAGCGCCCGGAACGCGAAACTGCGCACCTGTTCTTTCGCCGCACACGGGTTCACGGTATACGAACCATGCGCAACGATGCGACCGATACCCGCCAGCGCCGCCTCTTCCGCAAACGCCTTCACATCAGCATCATCGATCGCTTTCGCCTTCCCACCACGCGGGTTTCGCGTGAAGAACGCAAACGTGTTGGCATCGATGGAGGCTGCCGTTTTCGCCATTGCAGCATACCCTTTAGCTGAAGAAAGGTGACAACCGATAACGGGCATGCGCCCATCTGTCGGCTGCTGCAATACGGCTTGATATTCGGACATGCATTCTCCTTTTCTTTGCCTTGCATATGACAGGATGGAGCAAGAGCCGGCTACTCCTGCTCGCTAAGCAGTTCGGCGGCGTGGGCAAGAGACGTTTCGCTTACCTCGCCGGCAAGCATACGGGCAATTTCCGCCGTCCGGCTATCGCCCGAAACAGGGGTCAAGCAGGTTTGCGGCAACGCATCATCGGACTTCGTTACCAGATAATGGGTATCGCCGTACACGGCAACTTGGGGAAGGTGCGTTACCACAATGACCTGATGGGTTTTTGCCAAATCGCGAAGAACGGCACCAAGCGCACGAGCGGTACTGCCGCCCACACCAGCATCGATCTCGTCAAACACCAGGGTGTCCACCTGGTCGCATTCACCCAATGCAACCTTCAGGGCAAGCATCACGCGGCTCATTTCACCGCCCGAAGCAATTTTGCCGAGCCGCTGAGCACTAAGGCCCTCACCAGCGGCAAAAAGGAACTCGAAAGACTGCGAGCCCCATGTGTCCCACTGCCCACGCGGCAGATCCGTAATACTTGCCTCGAGACGTGCGCCCTTCATTTCCAAGCGAGCCATCTGGGCTTGGACGGCATCAATAAAACGAGGAATAACCCTGCCACGAGCTTCCGCCAAGGCACGCGCCACATCGGCAAGCGCCGATTCCGCCGCATCACGCTTCTTTCGAGCCCGGGAGATAAGCTCGTCGCGCCCATCGTATTCGCGAATTTTCGCCTCTGCTTCGGCGCGCTGCGCCAACACATCTTCCATACGCGGACCGAAGCCCCGCATAAGACCTTGCAATTCGGCGATGCGGTCTTGCGCCGCCTCCAGCTCTTCCTGGGGGAAATCGACGCCATCTTTGTACGTCGCCAAATCGCGACCCACATCCTCCAGCGAAAAGAACGCTTCGCGCACAGGCTCCAACACGGATTCAACGGAAGAGTCCACCGCCGCGATTCGCTCAAGAGACCCCAATGCAGACTCGAGCGATTCCACTGCACCGCCCGACCCTGTTAGATTGCGCTGAGCAGACATGGCTTCATGGACCAGCATTTCGGCGTTTTCCAGGCGAGGCATACGCTCGATGAGCTCTTCGTACTCACCTTCCTGGGGATCCGCTTTGCCGATCTGCTCTAAAGCGAAGCGTGCCCTGTCAAGCTCAACAGCATCGGCCGATTCCAATTCTTGCAAACGAACAAGCTCGGCAGACGCACCGTTTGCCGCAGAAAGACATGCTCGATACGCCTCCAGCGGCGCACTGATTTCTTCTTTGCCCCATTCGTCGAGCAAAGCACGCTGATAAGTCGGCGAAAGCAAGCGCTGATGTTCGTGCTGCCCGCAAAGGTCGACCGTCTGGCCCAAGCCGCCGGCAAGCTCCTTCACCGAAGCAAGTGAACCGTCAATAGAAACGCGGCTGCGCCCTTGTGCGCCGATGCGGCGTGCAGCCACCACGCCATCTTCCCCGCATCCTTCGCCAAGAAAACGGCCCTCCACCTGGAGCTCTTCGCAGCCTTCGCGCACAAATGACGCGCCGGCGCGCTCGCCGACCAGGATCTTCAGCGCATTCAACAGAGCGGTTTTACCCGTGCCTGTTTCGCCCGTTACCACGGTAAAGGCAGGGCTTGGCACAAACGTTGCCTCGTGGATCAACGCCACATCGCGAATATGCACTTCATCAATCATGGCAACCCCTTTTAAGTGCTCGGCGCACCGTATTTGTATCTTTCACCGTTTGATTTTACGCTACCGAATTCGAAAGACATGCGAAAGCAATCGCAACAAACCACCACGCCAACAGCCTAATGCCTCAGGACATATCTCTGGTATGGACGCACGAATCGCTTCCGAAGCCGTATACTGAAACATACCCGTAACGAAAGCTTGGGGTTATGTCTGTCAATGATGCACCACATATCGAAGCCTACGGAACGCTTGCCCAGCTTCCCGCATCGGTGTGCGCCGTTATCGACGCTTTGGAGAAGCGCGGTTTTGAGGCGTGGATCGTCGGTGGCTTCGTGCGCGACGCCCTTCGCGGTGCCACGCCCCATGATGCCGACATTGCCACCAACGCCCACTGGGAGCAAACGCGCGAAGCGTGCCTGGCAAGCGGCATGGCGGTGCACGAAACGGGGACGAAGCACGGCACGGTAACCGTGGTTTACAAAAATGAACCCATCGAAGTTACCACCTTCCGCACCGAAGGCACCTACACCGATCACCGCCACCCCGATAGCGTGCTGTTCGTTGACACCATCGAGCAAGACTTGGCACGACGCGATTTCACCATCAACGCAATGGCATTCCACCCGGTCCGTGGCCTCGTGGATCCTTTTGACGGGCAGAACGACTTGGCCAACAAGATAATCCGCTGCGTCAACGACCCCAATATACGCCTGCAAGAAGATGCCCTGCGCGTCCTTCGCGCGATGCGCTTCGCTTCGCAGCTCGGATTCTGGATCGATCCTGATACTGAAGCCGCCATACGCAGATGCGCGCCTACCCTCACCAGTGTCGCGGGAGAACGCTTAAGGCAAGAGCTCGAAAAGCTCCTCTGCGGAAACCATGTGCGCCAAACCCTGCTCCGGTTCCCCCGCGAACTTGCTTATGTCGTTCCCTGCATTGAAGCCATGGACGGCTTTGACCAGCACAACCCTTGGCACATCTACGATGTGTGGGAGCACACCGCTGCGGTGGTCGAAAGCACCCCCGCCTACCCCTTGGTGCGTTGGGCGGCGTTGTTTCACGATGCGGGTAAACCCGACACGTTCCTTATTGGAGCAGACAATTTAGGGCATATGCCCAACCATCCCATAGCAAGCGTTCATCACATGCGCGACAGCGCAAAAACGCTGCATTTCAGCAAGAAGATGCAGCATGATCTCGACTTGATCATCCGCTACCACGGCGACAGACCCGAGCCTACAACAAAAGGCGTACGTAAGCTGTATGCCCTAGTGGAGCACGATGAGAGGCTCTTCCACGCAATTTGCGACTTGATGCGGGGCGACGCAAGGGGAAAATCAACCCGTGCGACAAAGTGGATTCAGAAGATCAATGCAGCCGAGAGCCTATTCGATGAGATGATTGCACAAGGCGAAGTGCTTTCACCTGCCGACTTGCCAATTAATGGCACCGACCTTATCTCTCTCGGCGTACCTCAAGGACCACATGTTGGACTTGTGCTGAACGAGCTGTTCAGCGCCGTGGCCAACGAAGAGGTGGCCCCTGAACGCGAATCGCTTCTGGCATTGGCGAAGCGGTTCATGCAATCCTAACCGCCCCGTTAACGCAGCGCGAATAAGTGGTTCACGGGACCATTGCCTTTCCCTAACCCAGGATTTGCTTGGATTGCCTCAGTAAGGTAGCGCTTCGCAAAAGCCACGGCATGCTTCAAGGTTTCGCCCCTCGCCAAATACGAAGCGATAGCAGAAGAAAGCGTGCAGCCGGTGCCGTGCGTGTTCTTCGTTTCCACGCGCTGAGCGGAAAGCCACGTTACCGCACCGTTTGCTTCCAGCAGCACATCGTCGGCTTCTTCAGCCAAATGGCCACCTTTCACCAAAACTGCCTGCGCCCCCTTCGACTGAATGGCCTTTGCCGCAGTCAGCATATCTTCTTTAGTTTCGATGGGTATACCTGAAAGCACTTCGGCTTCGGGGATGTTTGGCGTTACCACGGAAGCCTGCGGAAGCAGGTCGAAGAGCGCTTGCACTGCAGGCGCCTCCGAAAGCGCAGCCCCGCTTGTGGCAACCATGACCGGATCGAGCACGACATTCTGAGCGTCAAAACGCTGCAAGCCCTGCCCCACCGCACGTACCACTTCCGCCGTAGGAAGCATGCCGATCTTAACCGCATTGGGGCGAATATCGGAAAACACGCTTTCCATCTGCAGTAATACAAAATCAGGATCCGTCGCCACCACTCCTTGGACACCCATGGTGTTCTGCGCGGTTAGCGCTGTGACAACCGATTCCGCATAGATCCCCAAAGCGCTCATGGTTTTGATATCTGCCTGAATGCCAGCTCCACCACTTGAATCAGAACCAGCAATGGTTAGCGCTGTTTTCATATTCTCTCCTTGCTCAAAGCAAACTAGCAGCTTCGAGTGCTGAAGAAGGCTTAGCCGCCCCAGCACTCGACCATCTACCGCTTGCATCACAGGTAAAAGCGGCTGCCCAAAGGGACAGCCGCTTCATAATTGCTATTTGTCGGCCATTTCCTCGCCGAGGTCGATGGTAAGGCCATCCATGATGGTGTTAACCGTACGAACTGCACACATCTTGCCGCACATGGTGCAGGTGCCCTCCGTTGAAGGCGGCGCGCTTTCAAAGTACTTGCGCGGCTTCACCGGATCGATGGCAAGACTGAACATTTCCTCCCAGTCCATACGGCGACGAGCGTCGCTCATGCGGTTGTCGACATCGCGCGCATGGGGGATACCCTTAGCGATATCGGCAGCATGAGCTGCAATTTTGGTTGCAACAAGGCCCTCACGCACATCATCGGCATCGGGCAGGCGCAGATGCTCGGCGGGCGTTACATAGCACAGGAAGTCGGCACCACACGATGCGGCAACCGCGCCACCGATAGCAGACGTAATGTGGTCGTATCCAGGAGCGATATCGGTAACCAGCGGGCCAAGAACGTAGAACGGGGCGTTGTGGCACAAGCGCTTCTGAATCTTCATATTGGCAGGGATCTCGTCCAATGCCATATGGCCAGGACCTTCAACCATAACCTGAACGCCTGCATCCCATGCGCGCTTGGTGAGCTTGCCGATCTCGATAAGCTCAGAAATCTGCCCAGCGTCAGTAGCGTCGTAGTTGCAGCCGGGGCGCATAGCGTCGCCGATGCTGATGGTCACATCATGCTCATGCAAGATTTCCAGCACTTCATCGTAATACTCATAGAAAGGATTTTCGTTGCCCGTGGCTTCCATCCAGGCAAAGATAAGCGAGCCGCCGCGGCTTACGATGTTCATCAGGCGGCCGGTTTCCTTGAAGTTTTCGATGGTACGACGATTCATGCCGGCATGGATGGTAACGAAGTCAACGCCGTCTTCCGCATGGGCACGGATAACATCCAAGAAGTCCTGCGCCTTGATGCCGATAAGCGGCTTTTCCAAGTAGCCGATGGCATCATACATGGGCACCGTGCCGATCATGGCAGGGCTCATGTCGATAAGCTGCTTACGGAAATCATGCGTTTTGCCGTGATTGGAAAGGTCCATAATGCCTTCCGCGCCCAGCTCGATAGCGGTACGTACCTTCTCAAGTTCCATTTCGGCGTTCATCAGGTCGCCGGAAATGCCCAGGTTAACGTTTACCTTGGTACGCATGCCTTCGCCTACGCCCTCGGGGCTTAAAGCGGTATGGTGAATGTTGGCGGGAATGGCAATGCAGCCCTTCGCAACACCCGCACGAATCTCTTCAGGCGTTTTATGCTCCTTGGCGGCAACTGCCTCCATCTGAGGCGTGATCTTGCCCGCACGGGCATAGTCGATTTGAGTGATGAGACGTTCTTGCGTCATCACGGCTCCCTTCGTTGGCATTATCCATACAGGTTCTATGGGTCGGGGCCTTGCCCCCTCTCAGCCGAACAGCCGCGCATCGCGGGCGGTTAGCTCCCCTGTTATGTGGTTACGTTATTGTACTCGTATATAGGTATACGCCGCGCGCGGGAATTCCAAAAGGGGGAAGATAACCCACAGCGAGCCTTCTTCCAGGCTGATGCTGGCAGGCTTGCCAACAAGCTCATTCGAAATGCCCCACAGCGCCCGGTTCGTGCAGGTTGCGCCGTCGAGCTCCCATTCCAGGCCCACTTCGGCAACGCCTTTGCACACATCGCTATGAGAAAGCACCGAACACGTGCCCTGTGCGCCTTCCGCAAAGGAAAGCGAGCAGAACGGACCTGGCGCCACCAGTGGGGCTATTACCGTTTCCTCGCCAACACCCCACACGCATGTTCCTCGAGCGGCCGCCTGGATAAGCAACTGCAAGTTGCCTAGGGAGTGGTCGAGCCTGCCTGTAAACGCATCGCAGATAACCAGTTCTTCAAAGCCCTGCTGCTCGGCATGACCAATGGCCAAATCCATATCGGTGAAATCCTTGTGCGTGTCGTACTCGAACACGCACGGATGCTGCGGCACCGCGCCAAGCGAATCGAAATCGCCAAACACCGCATCGGGCACAATGCCACGTTTCTGCAACACCGCGAACCCGCCATCGACCGCATACACCCCATCGAATTCCTGCGTTTGCAGGATGTAGTCAAGCTCTTTATGGGCCGAAGGGGCGGCTCCAACCAGCAAGCAACGTTTCATAAGCAGGTCCTTTCCGGGACACAACCAAGGCAAAACCTTAGGTTGAGGCGCAAACTCCCAGGTCCATATCAGGAAGCGAGGGCAAGCCCGGTGCCTTAGATTTCCGTCGGCAAACATGCCAGCGGCATGTTTGGTCCCAAACTAGGCATCCGAGCGGATGCATTCTGCTCAGCTTGCCTGAGCAGAATTCCGGGCGGGCTTCGCCCGTCAAGCGCATTCGCAGGGGAAAGATAAGGTGCCCGGCTTGACCGCAGCGTCAATTCAATACATTGTTCGTAGAACAATGTATACTATAACCTCGAGTGAGCCGGGCAATCGCGTGCGCAAGCATGAGGAAAGTCCGGGCTCCCAAGGGCAAGATGCCAGCTAACGGCTGGGCGGGGCGACCCGACGGACAGTGCCACAGAAAAGAAGACTCCCCTGCATGCAGGAGAAAAGCTGAAACGGTGCGGTAAAAGCGCACCAGTGCGTTGGCAACAACGTAGCTTGGTAAACCCCATCTGGAGCAAGCGCAAATAGGAATGCCATACGGCCGCCCTTCCGTGCATTCGGGTTGCGTGCTTGAGCTTTGCGGCGACGCAAAGTCGAGATAAATGGTTGCTGATTACAGAACCCGGCTTATAGGCTCACTCGCATTTCAATGCCGTCCCTTTGGGCGGCATTTTTTAACCATATCGGCATCAACCTATATCTCGGATTGAGAATCAATCAAACGACGATAGTACAAACAGTTCTCGTATAAGTCGTGATGCATTCCCTGCCCCTCGATTTTTCCCTCATTAAGAACGACGATCCAATCGGCGCTTAAAATGGATGACAACCTATGAGCCGCATAGACAATCGTCCGTCCATCAAAGAGGCTCCTCAAGAGACAATCTACTTCGCGCTCGGAAATTCCATCAAGACTCGAAGTTGGCTCGTCGAGAATGAGCACTTTAGGATTGCGGATAATAGTTCTAGCCAATGCAATACGCTGCCTTTGCCCTCCCGACAAGGCCAAGCCCCGCTCACCAACGTCCCTATCCAAAGGAATATCACCTAATCCAACAGAATCGAGGGCATTCTCCATGTCAAAGCGAGAAGCTGAGGGTTTTGCAAGCCTTAAATTATCCTCGACGGTACCGCTAATCAAACAAGCGGACTGGTCTATAAAACCAATTGAATCCCGATAATCCTCAAGGGGGATATCGGACAACTCAATACCATCAAGGAGTATTTTCCCTTTTAAGGGAGAGAAAAAACGTTCCATCAAACCCAAGCACGTTGACTTCCCCCCACCCGAAGCTCCAACTAACGCAGTTACTTTCCCAGGAGGAATGCTGAACGAGGCATCGTTCAAAGAGTTATTCGAGGACGATGGGTAGCAAAATGAAACACGATAAAAAGTAAAAGATGGGCAAGGAGAAATGCTTCCCTCTTTACGGCAAGAAGAAGGAAGGCTCCTAGGATGAACTAGGGTTTCAAGGTCTCTAATTCTCTCGTCGCCTACAGCGGCTTCGCGCGCATATGAAATAAAACCAACAAATTGGCTTACCGAAGAAGAAAAATAAGAGAAGTACATCAAGAAAACTACAAGATCAGAAAAAGCCATTGCGCCCGCAGCAACCTGCCAGGATGCAAACAAAATCGTTCCAATATTCGCAAGCTGCATCAAGACAGACGATATCGGAGAAAGAAAACCGGCAAGCAGAGACAACTTAAAGCCAGCTTTTGCAGCAGCGTCTATTTCGACTCCGAGAGATTTTTCCGCCGAGCTCCATGCGTTATAAGATCGCAAAACCCGATTCGTAAGAGCGAATTCCTGGGTTTTTACTGTAATACGCAAAAGAAGCTCCTGAACCTCTTTCCTGTAGTCTGACATCGGACGCGATGCAACGACCGAAAAAAGCAAGGATAGTAATCCAAACCCCAAACCGATGACGAACGTCATGGGGGAAATGAGAACCAGGGCAACAAATGATCCGAAAAACACGAACAAGGACTGAACAAGAGAAACAAGCTGCCCAGGGAGTCTCTTAACCAATTCAACATCACTTACAATGCGCTGAGAATACCAACCTGAAGGTCGAGCTTCCTGGCCCAAAACCGACAAAGCAAAGAACGAACGGGATAGACGGCCTCTTATTCGCTTAGCTAGCCCCTCGCCTATCTTGGCAATCAGAACCTGCTGGCCCATAGTCAATAGGGCACTTGCAGCAAGAAGGATCAGTAGGATTATCAAGGGGTCGAAAGCATTTGCCCCTTCCTGTGCAGCCTGAATCAAAGCTCCACCATATTGGGGCTGAACCAGCAAAATTATCTGCCCGAGTAGCCCCAGAGCCAAGCAAGCGACAAACGCCCGCCCCAAAGAAGGGACATGCCTCTTTAATAATACAAATATTGTTCGCATGGAATCGGACTCCCTCTATCGGAGAAAAAGACGACAAAGCAACCTCCCTTTTCTATTCCACGGCCTTACGAGCTAAAAGAACTTTTCCAGCGCTTACACTTGGCAGCACCATCAGCATGGGAGATAGGACGACCGCAAAGGAAGGCACGAAAATCAGCAGCGAGGAAACTAGACAGGCAGATAGGGGGAGGCCAACCGAACAAACGGCAGAAGCAATAGCCCCAGAAGACAATGCGCACGCCATGCCAACGATGAGCGCATTAAACGCATGGATGAACGACTCACATATCATCATTTCGAAGATTGATCTATGACTCGACCCACACGAAATGAGCGTCCTTCCTTCAAGAACCCTATCGTTTGCCGACATTGCAACAACAGCCACAGCTCCAGCAACGCAAACTAAAATAGGGGCACCGAGAAAGGACAGCAGCTGTCCAGTGCTTATCCCGCTTGCTTCGATTCCCTGACCCCTCAGATAGACAACCAGAGCATCAACAACAGCAATGAGCCCCGCAGCCAGCGAAATGCCTATTGCAATAGGCATTTGGATCGCCACAGATTCATCGGAATAGAAAAGTACCTTGCTCTGGGCAACAAGCCAGACCGGAGAGCCCCTCCAAGGAGCAACAGCCGTCCACGTTTTCACCACCCAAGGGAGCAACGGCCTCAAAACGACAGAGCAGAACAAAGCAACAACAAAGGGGAGGAATACAAGACAACTGATTCGAGCCAGCGGGTCTGATTCGACGGAAATTGCAATCAACGAAAAAAGGCCAACAACCAACAAGGCACAGGCAACGATGCGGAAGGCGCCGATTTTCTTTCTATATGGCAATTGACCGCCCAGGGTTAAAAGAGGGGAAACATTCAGGGAAGAATGCACACTGCTCAACCCACCAAGAACAAACGCAAGGAGCTCAACGCAAGTGACCAAGGCGACAACCGGAAAATCAATACAAGCCGCCGAACAAACAAAGACATCAAAGTAAGGAATCGCAAAGTCGAAAGCAATGAAACCCAACATCAAGCCAAGAAACGAAGCAATTGCTATCTGAACAAAAAAGCAAAGTCCTACATATCTCCTGCGCATGCCTAGCAACCGCCACACAGAGTAAGATGACTCTTTTTTCTTTGCAACAAGTCGCGCCACAGAGGCAGATACGGGAATGGAAGCAATCCATGTCAGAAACAGTGTTGCGGTTCCCGCATTGAGCAGTTGCCTCGAAGCCGCCCCCTCTAGCCCATAAGACGAAGATATGAGCAAGGCAGACCAACCGCTAGCAACGCCACAAAAGAAGGCAACCAGAAAAATACCCACCCAATCAAGCCATCTATTCCTTAAGTCAGAAATGAACAAACGCCACATGGTTACCCCTCCAGCAAAAGGGCTATTTCATGCGGGGCGGGATGGTTGAGTTCCGCAGCAACCATCCCATCTTTCAGAATCACAACACGATCGGAATATGAAGCTGCCGTCAGATCATGGGTCACCATCACAACAGCACGATTACCCTGCTTCGATTCGCGACGCATTATATCCATTACCGCTCGCGTATTATCAATATCAAGAGATCCTGTAGGCTCGTCTGCAAATACTATTGGAGAATCAGTAGCCATGGATCGCGCTATTGCTATACGCTGCCGCTCTCCTCCCGACAATGAATCCGGATAGTCCTTTGCCTTATCGGCGATACCAAGGCCGCTAAGCAAAGCTAGCGCATCTTTTTTCGTGGCTTTCTTTCCAGAAAGTCGAGCGGGAATCCAAACGTTATCTACGGCATTCAGCGATGGAATGAGATTTAAATTCTGAAATACGAAACTGACCAAACGCCTTCTAGCTTCGTCTCTCTCTATAGTGTTCATTGATGAAATTAAATTGCCATCAAGGGCAATAGAGCCCGAGTCTATCTCTTCGAGGCCCGAAAGGCAGTTCAACAGGGTCGTTTTTCCCGACCCACTTGGGCCGACAATAGAAACGAACTCACCCACGTTAACCGAAAAGTCAATCCCATTCAGCACCCTGTTCTTCCGAAGCTTTTTTCCTTTGCCGTATATGAAAGACTTTTCTATTCCTCTTGCATCAATCAAAGCCGACATCGAAGAATCACGCCCTTTCTGCAATTGCCGGGCATGCGAAAGCATGCCCGGCGCTATCTTTGCTTAGCCGCACCAAAGGCTCACAGAGCTGTTATCGCCATTGCACATAAAGCTAGCTCCAGATGCCCTAGGATCGATCGCATCGCTAGAGGCTTCGAGCGACTGAAGATCCAACATAGAACCCATTTCCTTCACCTCCTTCCTTGATTTGTGCGCATGTTTATATCAATGAAGAGAAACGGGAAACCATCCAAAAGGATGCTCGACCGAAGACAGGAGAAATCCAATCAGCCCAGCGGAACCAGTTGAATAATCAACCGATAAGCAAGAACCACCATTTCCCAAGGCCCAAATTGGCCCCTCGAAATCTTGGCTTTGCTCCCGAAAGCAAAACTCCCCTATCACGTTCCTCGCCATTGCTGAAATAACATCAGCGTTTTCCTCCCCATCAATGCAGAGAAGTGCCGCTGCTTTGCCTAATAGTCCATGGAACAAGCCACCGTTCAGGGCAACGTATTCTTTGAGCGAAGAAGAAATAGTTTTAAGCTCATTTGCATATCCATCCCCATTGCATAAGGCAAGTGAAACCCCAATACCCGCAATGCCCTCAGATAAGTACCCGAAATCAATTCCCGAATAATCAACTGACAAAGAGCCATCAGGTTTTACATCGAGTCCCGAAAGTTCGCGTTCGAGGCAAACGTTAGCCAAGCGATTCCACTCAGCCGATTGCTCGACAAAGCATGCAGCCAACTCATGGCAAGCCAACGCCGCACCAGACCAGCCATCGAACAGTCCAACAGCATTCCCGGTTTCCGCGCCATCACTTACTGGTTCGAGATTCTTCAATACGGAATCTCGCAAAAAATCAGCAGATTCTCCAAGGAGTTTTCTCACCTGGGGACAGCCGCAATCTGAATTGATTTGCAAGAGAGAAAGAACCGTTCCGGCAATTCCGCTTCTTATCGAAATATCATCAGAGGGACCATGCGGTAAAGAAAGAGGAAGCAGACCTATTGCCTTTTCACAATATCCAAGCTGCGAAAAAACGCTTGCTATTCCCACTGTTCCACGAAGCAGTCCATGAAAATGCAAAGAGATTTCGCTTTTCAAAAGCTTCGTCGTAATCCATTCAACATCAGAGGAAACATCAAGCCCAAAACGACCAAGCATGAGAGCAACGCCCGCAGCGCCAGTCTCTATGTCTAATCGACCTAAAGGCCCATGCAAGAATTGCGTAGCATCACCAGGATAGAGACGGCCCTCCGAATCATCGGGTCTTCTCGATTTTGCGATTCCTGCAGCCAAACGCTGTGCAAAGCTACACGAATCGATTTTTTCACTCCCAACCGGCACCAAGCCAAACGGGGAATCAAATACACGGGAAGTCATACAAGACAATTGCTCTTCGAGCATGTCCTTAACTGAAGATGGAAAATGCTTATCTATGAGAGGAAGCCGCTCATAAAGAGAGCGTGGAGAGAAAGAGCTACTCCAAGAAGGCCAAAAGAGATAGGACAAAACACATGCCAAGCCGAATTCGTCCCTCTCTTTATTGGCGCATTTGCAGAGCGGAGAAAAACCAGGCATCCCCAAGCTCGCCGAATCAGCCCCATCGATATCGCTACATGCCTCAAAATCGATAAGGCTTACTGCAAGATTTTTATCAACGATAAAGTTTTTTGGATTAACATCCATCAAGGCAACGCCCGCGCTATGAACTGCGTCCAAGAGGCCCAACATTTGTCGAGCAATTACCAAGGCTCTCTCGGAATAGCGAAGAGCATCGTCCTCTCCAAGACGAAAAGGGTAATTACTGGCAACCCAAGACTGCAAAGTGACCCCGGCACAATATTCCTCGACCAGGAATTCGTGTCCGCAAACTGTCTTATACGAGTAGTAAGAGGGAATCCCCTCAATTCCCTGCAGTCTGATGAGCATCGACCGCTCATGCCTTAAACGTCGCACCGCATCGCAATCGGGAGAAGAATAGCCAGCATACGACCGAGCCTCTTTGACCACAATCTCGCAACCAGTCTTGAGATTAACCCCACGATAAACCCCACCCGCATTGCTGAAATGCAGGCTTTCCAAAATTGAATAAGGAGCAAAAAGAAGCTCAAATTCATCTGATGGGTTGATACGGGCATCGACCTGTTTCTTTATGCCAAAGGGGACGGAAACAAAATCAGGCAAGACGAAGAATGGCTTTCTCTGATCTTCAGTCAGAGAGCCATCCGGTCTTCGTATTGCCAGCCTGGAGACACCCTTTCCATCTTCTTCCAAAAGATATCGAAAACCACCGTAGCGGAAGAAAACCGGAGCTTCCTTGTACCTGATGTCAGACAGCACATAGGGACCATGGAAATTTCCCAAAAGACCTTCTAGCTCTTCCAAAAGAGCAAGGAAGTCACCAACTGACCCTGGATAGATTGTTATAAATTTGCCCGAAGAGGACCTATTTGCATTCTTACCGTTCAGTCTCAGAAAGCTCCCATACGATGCCAAATGCTTGAAAGCAACTCTCTTCTTGACTAAAAAGCCACCTACAATATCGAGCAGCAATTGAGCTTCCGTGGGACATGAGCTTAGGTGGATCTTCCATCCCTGATCAGGCAAGTTCACCTTTGCGGGAAATAAATACCTCCAGGTTGAATCAAACTGACACGCCCAATCCGAAGGGACTTCGCAAGAAAAAGACTCTGTATTTTTCGCCTGAGCATACTCTTCGAAAAATGGCGAATCCTTGGCAATATGAAGCATTCTGTAATTGGTTAAGTTTTGGTAACCATGCCTCATAATAGCCTCCCTAATGGAAATAATATATTAAGAAGTTAACTGTTTCTTTTAACTTCTTAAAGTTAAGCATTATTTACTAGTACTTAGAGAGAAACCGATGATAGGCGGTTGACCTGAACGGTAAGCGGTTTTTGAACATAAAAAATGGGCGCTGGTGAATTCCAGTGCCCATCATCAAGCGCAATAAGATCTATTGACTATGATATTTTTTATACTCCTCCAAAAAGGTCTCACCGTATCTTTTTTCAGCCTCTTCATCGCTAAGATACTCAAGTAAATCACCAGGTTGGCAATCGAAAACCTCACAAATCCTATCAAGACTGTCGATTCTTAACGCACGAATTTTCCCGTTTTTTATCCTCGATACCGTCTGAACTGTGCATTCAAGCTTCTCTGCCAGCTCTACGGATTGCATCTTTCTCGAGGCAAGCAATTTGTCCAAGTTGAACACTATAGCCAAAACATGCCCCTAAACTGTATCGTCCGACAACCGCTGCAACAATGCTCCGTATTTAAACACATATGACAGAACAAAGCCAATAGCCGAAGCCACCAAGGTCGAAATGCTCAGATCCGCCACCACTCCATCCCCTTGCTTCGCCAAGCCAATTCGCATAACGCCAAGAGAATAACCATCAAAAGGAATCACAGAGACAACCGCCTGAAGGACAAAACTGGCAAGCAGCAAAAAACTTACTACTTTAATTTGCCGAGAAGTATGCATAGTGAACGGGCTGCTCCCATGGCGTATCGAATCGCAAATACTTCCAATTACGTAAAGGATATAAATGTTTATGAAAGCAGACACCGCAACAGGAACAGCGTAAAGAAGATGACAGACCAAGTCATACAAACCAACTTCTGAGGTTACCAAGGAAACGAAAAATGCGGCAAAGAGCAAACTCCATCCAATGATGAATGTCGCCATAACGACTCGCAAGGCAACATACAATGGCTTTGCGATATTCTCCAGGCGAAGTAAAGAAGCCCTTGCTTCGTTTGATTCCCCAAACAACTATGTCTTCCTTCCGTTATCAGCAATCCAACTTCGGCTTTTTGAGAGGCAAACTTTGAAGGCCAATGGTCACGCAGCCATTAGGAAGCCCTATATTCAAGCAACTTGAAACTTGTTGATTTGGAATGGAATAAAAAAGCATTCTATCTCCTTAATTAATTAATAAAAGCGATTAACTAATTATTGCTTACTATCACCAATAAGCTATGTCCATAATTGTTCATGTTAACGGTAGGAATCAATCGGTTACGCATAGGATCTTCTTAGCAAATCGCCAAGCAGACCATAAAATTTTTTGGCTAAGGCACAATACGGGTCACAGGATCGGACGTCACCATAGGCATACAATGAACGGGCACGGCAGCCTCCGCCGCATAAATACTTCATGCCGCAATTCGAGCATCCTGAAATTGATTCAACGTCCAGAGTCGAAAAGGGCGAATTATCAATTTTTTCTTCGACGTCCGCAAGGCTATCCTTCAACAAGTTCGCAATGGTATAGCCATCAAACTGCAACATATGACAGGGATACAGGAGCCCCTCATGGGATACGCTTAAGCAGGTTCGGCCGGCACCGCACCAACCCCTTGCCGAAATAGAACCGTTCAAATTAAAGCCACAAGAAAGTGCATTTTGATCGGCGTTCTCTATCAAGATTTCAGCCAAGCGCTCAAGTGCATTATCGTCGGGAATAAGCCTCTTCGAATGCTTATCATCAGCAGCACATGACAGCAAACTAAAATTGATGCCAACATTCAAAGAGCGAGCTAACTCAAAATATGAAGGAATATCCTGAATATTAAAAGCGTGAATCGTCGCTATGATATGAGCGTTTATCCCTTCTTCTTCAATCGCAAGGATGCTCTTTTTCAGATCAGCAAACCGCTGATATCCACGGATATACGATTCGGAACTAGCAGAAGAGCCATCAAACGAAACAGCAATTCTATCCACAGCACCAGCCAACCTTTGGAGGATCTCTCTCTTTATGCTAGTTCCATTCGTTATTACGGAAACGCTCCTTATACCCTTCGTCTTTGCAAAAGAAACAATATCGGGCAAGTCTTTCCGCAAAAAGGGTTCCCCGCCTGAAATAACCAGGCTATCGACATTCAGTCCCTTCAATTTCGTAAGAATGACTTCGATATCCGCAAGAGGGAGATCGGGCGAAGCATTACGTTTCGAATTCACGGAATAGCACCCGACGCAATTCAAATTGCATCTTTGTGTCACATGAAGATATGCTGATCTTGATAGATTTTCATCGTGCTCTTCTCGAAAGAATTTCCCTTCGCTCAAAGCGCTACAGAACTCATGAGAAAAATCGTCCGTAGATAGTTCCTTAGACCCAGCCTCGAACGCATCTCTGCAAACACGCTCTTCGGCAGAATCCAATCCGATCACTGCCCCAGTTGCCAAATTTCCGAGAATCGGAAATTTGGCATAATCAAACATAACAACGCTATCAGAAAACTTCATGCGTCCCCTTTCACTGTAACCCCAGCAAAGCAATAGCACACGAAGCCCTTTCCGTTGCTCGAAAGCCGTCCAAAGTCCATATCAAAGCGTAAGCGGAAAACTCATTGGAGCCAATTACTACCTGGCCCCTTGCTACAAACCTATCCCATGCTCTTCGCCAATGCGATGGATAAGCTGGCCCACCCCATCCACTATTCCGGTCTGCAGAAGCTCAAGGTAATCTTCCACCGTTGGCGCGTCATCGCTGCTTATCACTGCAGTTACGCCACCCCAGATGTAGCCAATGCGTGCTCGATCAGCACGTGAAAGGTCGCTTTCAGCCAGCCCCGTTTGCTGCAGCCAGTGACCGATGAGTCGCTGCCTTCCCTGCTTCGCCAGATCAATCGAACCGCTACGAAGCGCCAATCGGACTCGCTTGTAGTGCAAATCGATTCCTGGCTCATTCGCGATAGCCTGCACATCCACGGGCTTACCCATAGAAACTTCCGCCATTACGCCAATCAAGCGTGCAGGAATGTTGTCCTCGAAAAAACGCAGCGCCATATCCTCAATGTTCTGGAAATGGTAGTAGAAGGTATTGTGGTTCACACCCGCACGTTTGGTTATGAGTTTTACCGTTATCGATGAATAGGGTTTTTCCTCAAGCAGGGCCCAAAACGCTTCCCTGATGCGCTCAACCGCCGAAGGACCCGTTTGATCTTTCCTTGGACGCGCCATTATTTCCTCCCAATAATTAGAAGCTCATTCTAATTTAACCATTTTATTAGACATTCTATCTAATTAGCATGGAAATGTACCGATTTCGACGTTCCCAAGGAGGGCCTATGTTCGAAAAACTGGGCAAGAAAGCGATTATCGCGCCTGTTGGCATTGGCATTGTGCTGTGCTGCATTTTAAGTCTGGCAGTTGCTCCCATGCTTCGCGCAAATCCGCAAAACGTGCCCTTCGCCATCGTTAACCTAGACAAAGGGGCCGTAACTATTGCTGGCGACAGCAACATCGGCAAAGCCATGGCCGATAACCTGGTTTCTGGCGAAACCTCATTGGGTGGCAGCGACGATGAAGGCGAATCGCCAAGCAACTCGTTTTCCGACGCCGTAAGCTGGACGCAGCTTTCCAGTGAAGAGGAACTCAAAGAAGCGCTTGCTAACAATGAATACTATGGCGGCATCGTGATACCCGCCAATTTCACCTCCCAGCAGATGAGTTCTGCCGTGGGGCTGAGCAATGCGCCCGAGCTTACCGTATACCTAAACAAAGGCAAGAACCCCCAAATGGCAACGACCATGCAGACCACCCTCACCGCAGCCATGCTGAAAAAGGGCATTACGGTAAACATCGAAATGGCAAACGATGCCAATATCGGCAATGGCATGATGTCAGAAACCATGGCGGTGCAGATGCTGGTTATGCCGCTGTTCATGCTTAGCATGATCGGCTCCATCGTCACTTCCCTGATTTTTTGGCACAAAGATGCTACAGGGTCGCGCAAGAAGAATATGCAGCTTGCGGCCGCTGCACAGGCAGTATTCGTTCTGGTTCTTTCCGCCATCATGGCAGGCTTGGCATTGTTCATCGACACCGTTGCAGGCGGGCTTTCCCTTCCTGCCGGACAAATATATCTGTTCATCTGGTTCGCATGCTTCTGCTGCATGCTGTGCTTCGTTGCCCTCTGCGATGCCTGCTTCCCCTTGGGCGCATTGGTTTCCGTAGGAACCTTCGCCCTAGGTATGGGCACCGCCATGCTGGCACCCGAGATGCTTCCTTCTTTCTGGGGCGATTGGGTATGCTCCTGGGCTCCGCAGGCGCACATTGGCAACGGCGTGCGCACCATCACCTACTTCGGACATATGCCAAGCAGCGCCGACCTTCTGCCTCTGGCGGGCTTCGGCACCGTAGGCGCCTTTGCTCTTATAGTCGCGACGCTTTTGACGAAACGGGGGGAAGCTGGCAAATAGCACACCGCGGCGAACTCTTAATCGAACGAACTGATTATTCCGAAAGGTACCGACTATGACTGCAATACATCGAATAAAGCGCCTTGCTGCAACCTGCTGTCTTCTCTCCTGTCTTGCATTGTTCGGCTGCGGATTCCTCACCGGCTGTAGCAGCAACTCGCAAAACAACGAAAACGATGCCTCTGCAACAGCTACCCAAGAGCAACCCAACGAAGAGCAGCAACGGGATTCCATAACAGCCCATGGGTCGGCTTATGAAAAGGCCGAAACCGTGAAGGTAACCACCGCGCTTTCCGGTGAGTTCAAGAGCATTGCTGTAGATGAATGGCTTAAGAACCCCGAAGGACTCGATGTGATTTCAGACGAATCGAGCCTACAGGCAATTGCCACCGATGACGACAAGATCACCTTCACGCAAGATGGTACGAAACTTGATTGGATCACCAACGGCAAAGATGTACACTACTCCGGCATCACCGACAAAGAACTTCCCTTTTCCATTTCCTATTCTTGCAAGCTCAACGGCAAAACAGTGGACCCTTCTGCACTAAAAAATGCGACCGGCCAGCTTGAGATCTCCCTGGAATATCAGAACAATACTTCTGTCACAGTGAATGCGGGCAGCACTTCGCATACGGCGAAGGAGCCCTACGCCATGGTATCGCTGGTATCGTTCGATGCCGAACACGCTAATAATGTAAAAGTTGATAACGGCAAGGTAATGGACCAGGACGGTTCGTTCATCGCAATGGGCATGGCAATGCCCGGCCTTGCAAAATCGCTTGAACTCGACGATATGATGGAACTCCCCGAAAGCGTTACCATCACTGCCGATGTTGTCGGATTCGATATGCCCGACATCACCACCATGGCAACCAATCAAACGCTGGGCATGATTGACGAAAGCACCACCGACAGCCTTGATTCCAATCTGGACGATGCGTTTGGCCAGGTATCTTCCATTCAGGAGGCAACCGAGCAGCTGAGCCAAGGTATGCAAGGAGTGAGCCAGGCCCTTTCTGGCATCAGTGAAGGGCAGGCTAAGCTCAACAGCGCCTTCCCCAATGCAACCGATGGCCTAGGCAAACTCTCTGGGGGATCTGAAGGTATCGGCAAACTTATCAGCACTTCCTCCCAACAGCTGGAGCAGGCCAAAGCAGCTCAAGACAAGGCAGCAGCCGCCGTTGCGGAACTCGAGGCCATCGACACTGAAGGCATGACCGTAACTCAGATTACCGCATTGGAGCAGGCAACCGCAGACGCCAAGACGAACCTTGCCGCAGCCCAGCAGGCAACCGCTTCCGCAAGCGCCGCCCTCAGCAAAGCAAGCGATGCCTCAGCCCAGCTAACCCAAGGACTTTCCAGCATCAGTGAGGGACTTACCAAGATTCAAGCTGGCTACCAGCAGCTAGGCGAGGCAACCGAAAAGATCACAGCGGCATCAAGCAAACTCAACCAGGGAACGCAAGCCATGAGCGAAGGTGTGAAAACCGCCATTTCGGAAATGCGTGGCAGCATCAACGGCAAGCTCGACTTGGTTTCCGCTCTGCGTGACTACACTGAAAAGCAAGGTGCCTTCTGCGGCAACGCCAGCAACATGCCCGCATCTACCACGTTCGTGGTAACGGCTAAGGCCGACGCATAGCCTACACCGAAACCATCTACTTCAAAAAGTGAGCAGCTTCCCCTGTTCACTTTTTGTTTGCCAAAACGAAACGCCCAAAGGGGCGTTTATCAAAAGTCCGGGCATGCGCCAGTAAATCAGCGAGCGGCGTTCTGACGAGTGCAGGGAAATTGAAAAGCCCATGGGGCTGGCCTAATGCGCCGCCCCATGGGCTTTGAAATTTTCCTGTGCCGTCAGAACGCCGCGCAGCGTCATTGCACTTCGCATGACTTGCGCTGTCCGTTAGGACGGCGCAACCAAACTGCGCAGCGTCATAGCGTCTCAAACGAACGAAAGGCTCGCTGTAAGCGAGCCTTTCTGCTAGTCCATATCGTCAAACGAGAAGGTGTCGTCTGCATCGCCATAACCGGAGAAATCCTTCGATGCGGCTGAAGGCTTCGGCGCTGCAGGAGCGGAGGCTCCAGGCGTTACCGTAGGCGTAGTGTAGGTTGCTACAGCAGGGCTGGGTTCCCAAGTGGAAGCAGCGGGCTTTTCAGCCTCAACTTTCTGCTGAGTGCCAGCGGAGCTTGCAGCATCAAACGTAGTCATTTCAAGCAATTCGGCAGGAATGTCGATACCGGCAGTAACCTCGCCACCGATTTCGGCAAGACGCTGGGTTGCAGAGCCGATGAATTCCTTCAACATATCCTGGTACTGCTCGCGAACCTTTTCGCGGCTGGAAGAAAGCTCATTGATATGATCGATGACCTTCTGCTTCTCGGCATTGGCCTTCTCGAGGATGCGGCGGCCTTCATCTTCGGCGTTCTGGCGGGTCTGCCCAGCATCGGCCTTAGCCTTGGAAACAATTTCATCGGCAGTGCGCTGAGCAACAATAAGAGCCTGTGCAATAGCGGTATCGTCACTCTTGCGGTCACGCAGTTTCGCCTCGAGTTCGGCGATCATGGCGTCTTTCTCGGCGACCAAGGCAGGGTCGATGCCTGCAGGCTTAGACTCTTCGTCAGACGCAGCAACCGGACGCTCGGAGATGACCTCGGTGCGAGAAGCAGAAGCCGCCTCTTTGACCTGGACGCGCAAACGAGCAATTTCGTCGTTCAGGTCATCGATTTCGGAAGCAACGCGCTCGAGAAATACATCTACTTCGTCAACGTCGTAACCGCGACGCTCGATCTTGAAGCTCTGATTTTGGATGTCGGAAGAGGTGATGGCCATAGAAAACTCCCCTTATCTGGCTATTCAAACAGCTGCGTTAGATAAGTACAGCTAAAAAATTTACTATCAGACGTACCCCAAACTGTAACACAAGCAATGCCACGATTGGGCTAACGTCCACCATTCCTCCAATAGGGGGAATAAAGCGCCTGAACAGGTCAAGGAACGGATCGCAGATCTTTCCCAGCGCATGGTAAACATCGGTAACGATGCCCCCACCCATGGGGATCCAGGACATCATCACATACACGAAGATCACAAAACTGTATGCATCGGCCAAGCTGACCAAAAGCATGCTGATCATGTACTAAAACTCCTTATGCTCGCAATGGGCACCTTATGAAAGACTACGACTTCAACACGCCCTGTTTAGCCAGGTTATGCTTCTCTTCGAGCGTGAGTTCTTTGCCCTGAAGGACCACGAACGTCTTCTCGGCAAGGCAATCAACCTGCGCAGTGAGGGCAGAAGCAACGCCGAACGAAAAATCAAGTACGCGCTTGGAAAGAGCCGGGTCGGTTTGGCGAAGATACAGCACCACGATCTTGCCCGCACGAACCGATTGAGCAATCGAGGATACGTCTTCATATGACGCCGGCTTGAGGACGACAATCTCGCGAGCAAGACTCGTACCATGGGCGGAGTTCACATTGACACCATCAGCCGAACCAGAAACAGAGCTGGAGGGAGCCGCAGATGGGGCGAACAGGGAGTCGAGGCCAGCCGAAGAAGAAGCACTTGCAGACGAGCTCTGCTTATAGGGCGAAACGAAATCGGTATACGATGATGCAGGGATGCTGAAATCTTCAGCAATCTTGGAAACCGATTCCTTTTCTTCAGCTTCCGTGCGATGAGGCACGCTGGGAAGCTCCATGGTGGGCTTTGCGGCAACATCGGATACGCCATAAGCGCTCGTAGTTGCGCGAATGTCGCCCGAGCTTACCAACTGAGCCGAAGAGAAGCGGCTCGATCGCGAACTTGCAGGACGAGAAGAGCCCGTGGAACGCGTAGTGTATTCCAGGCGATCATAAGGATCGCCGTAGGTGTCCGGGTCGTAACCAGAATCATAAGAACCCTGAGCTGGCTCGGAATCGGCATACTCGTCGTAGTAGGGATCATCGTAGTAATCGTCACGACGATCCGAACGACCGCCGCCGAAACCAAGCTTGTCCTTCAAATCGCCGAACAGTTCACTTGCCGACATAGAGGGACGCGGAAAATCCATGATGGTCTTCCCTTCTGATCAATCAAACAAATAAAGAGGCTGCCTTACACGTTTTCGAACGAATCGCTGAAAATAGCACGCCCAATCCTCACTATGGTAGAACCATAGCGCAACGCCACGGGCCAGTCTTCGGTCATGCCCATAGAAAGAGCAGACAAACGAGCAGTGCCCTCTTCCTGGGAAAACGTGCCATTAAGCTCATTTTCCAAGTTAGCAAGGCCAGAAAACGTTATGTTGATGAGCTCTTCTTCAGCACGCGGCGCCATACTCATAAGGCCCTCGATTTTAACATGCTCAAGACTACGGGCACGCTCGATAATGCCCTTAACCTCGCTGGGTTCAAAGCCGCTTTTGCTTTCCTCGCCCGAAACGTTGACTTCAAGCAGAACGCGCTGGCACTTACCGATTGCCGCAGCGGCAGCATCGATTTTGGCAAGATGCGCTTCCTTGCATACCGAATGGATAAGCGTAGCAGCAGAAACAATTTCAGGAATGCGGCGCGACTGGATGTTACCAATGAAATGCCACTCCATATCAGGAAAGGCTTTTTGCTTGCGAACCAGTTCATCAGGACGGTTTTCGCCAAATGCCCTTGCGCCCGCATCGATAGCCAGTTGCACCTGGTCAACGTCTACCGTCTTGGAAACAGCCAGAAGCAACACTTCTTCCGGGTCGCGACCAAGCTCCTTGCAAACCTGGTCAACCTCAGAACGTACATGCTTATATCTCGTTGCCGTGCTCATAGGGGGCGCTCCTTTCGATTTACGTTTTAGCATACCGCGCCTACCATGCTGCCAGACATATTTTTAGCAACGAACCAGCAACAGAAGACCAAAAATGACGCGATCCCCACCTCGATTGCAAGCAAAAGAAACAGCGGCACGAACTTCCAGCTACCACTCCCCCTGCCTGAATCGGGCGTTAGCGGGTCCTGACGGCAAAGGCACCATGGCGTCCGCAGGTACCGCCCTGCCCGCGGTATGAGAAGAATTCGCTATTCTCACATACCGTGCATTTAGCTAAATCGCAGATACGCGAACGACTTACGCCCGCCTGATCAAGCTGGATGCGAATGCCTTCCGCCAAATCGATATGGCTACCGTCGAAAGCGCACGCCTCCCCGAATTGAGACACGAAACGAGCATGCACATCGGCGCCCGTCTCAAAGCACTCTGGCCCAATATGCGGACCAATATAGACGTTGTAGGTCGAAGCGGCGTTGGTACCCAACAGGGCTTCGTCCGCATACGCCATACTGCGCACCGCCTTCACGGAAATAAGATTGTCCACCCCGCGCCAACCCGCATGCACTACCGCAAAGCGCCCCGTTGGGGAAACAATGATAACGGGTACGCAGTCGGCATAGCACAGGAGAGCTGCTGTATTCGAGGCATGCACCACCAGCCCATCGGCACCATCTTGCACCTGTAGCGCCAATTCACGCGCCTGGGCAGGCGTAAGAGACGCGTCGATGTTTTCAGGATCACCCAACCCAAGCACCACATCGCCGTGAACCTGATTCGGCACAAACAGAGGCGCGTCTTCGCATGCAAAAGCCTGTTGAACGCGACGGCGATTCTCCTGGACGCTGACAAGGTCGTCCTTCACATGAGAGCCGAGGTTGAGCGAAGCGTACGGTCCTTCGCTCACGCCGCCTTCGCGCGTAGTAAATGCAATGCGCACGCCAGTAGCAGCGTAAAGCGCTTCGTCGGAATAAGCGGAAATGGACGCAAAACGACCCTTGGTCAACTCAGGGTCGGGCAGAACAAGGGTCGTCATAAAAGCCTTCTTACGTTGAAAGCAAACAATGCAAGTATGTAATTTACTGACGCTTCAGGAAATCGGGAATGTAATCCTCATCGGCAAAGCGGGGCTCGGAAGGATACAGCGGGCGCTGAGAGCTGCTGGTTTTCTGAGCAGAAGCGGTAGAAGAGCCGAATGCGTTATCGCGGCGACCGAAGTCGATAGCGGGCTGAGAGCTCGTAGCCTTGAAGCCAGTTGCGATAACCGTGATACGGATGGTGTCACCCAGTTCTTCGTCAACGATCTGGCCATAGATGATATTGGCGTTTTCGTCGGCAACAGCTTCGACGACCTTAGCAGCTTCATCGACCTCGGAAAGAGCCAAGTCGGGACCGCCGGCGATGGAGAACAAGATGCGAGAAGCGCCCGCAATAGAGGTTTCCAGCAAGTTGGAGTTGATTGCCTGCTGTGCGGCATCCAACGCACGAGAGTCGCCGGAAGCAAGGCCGATGCCCATCATTGCCGTACCCGCGTCCTTCATAACAGTGCGGATGTCGGCGAAGTCAAGGTTGATCAGGCCAGGAATGGTAATGAGGTCGGTAACGCCCTGAATACCCTGACGCAGCGTGTCGTCGGCAATGCGGAATGCATCGAGCATGCTGGTCTTCTTTTCCACGATCTCAAGCAGACGATCGTTCGGGATAACGATGAGGGTGTCAACCTTCTGAGAGAGATAGTCGATACCCTGCTCTGCCTGGTTGCGACGAAGACGACCTTCGAAGCTAAAGGGCTTGGTTACGATGCCAACGGTAAGGGCACCAATTTCCTCGCGAGCGATTTCTGCAACTACAGGAGCTGCACCGGTACCAGTGCCGCCGCCTTCACCTGCGGTAACGAAAACCATGTCGGCATCGGCAAGAGCTTCGCGAATCTCGGAACGAGATTCCTCTGCCGCCTGACAGCCAACCTCGGGGTTGGCGCCTGCGCCCAGGCCACGGGTAATTTCTTCGCCGATGTGGATGGTCTTATCAGCATCGGAAAGAAGAAGGGCCTGACGGTCGGTATTTACGGCGATGAACTCAACGCCTTTGATGCCGGCTTCAACCATGCGGTTTACGGCATTCGTGCCGCCGCCGCCAACGCCGACAACTTTGATAACCGCAAGATTATCGTTGCCAAGAATCTGTTGCATTATGTGCTCGCTTTCGATTTCATTTCAGCGCTGCCCCACGAGGACAGAAAGCCCCAGGAGACACTTGGATCATTTTACACAATGGCCTGCTGATTGCAAAACAACCAGCTTCCTGCTAGGCGTTAAACGGAGCGCCAAACCGGTTTATTCACAACACGCACATTTATATACGAAATCTTCCCCTCGTGCTCTTTCATGAGCTGCAGGCACACGCGCTCTTTGTCGCGAATGTCGTTAGAGTCTCCAAAGGCAATTTCGATGCCGTTTTGCAAGGTGAGTGTGGTTGAATCGCTGCTGGCTGCTGCCACGCTTTTAACCTGGCCCGCCAGTTCGGTGGTCATTCCGTCGATTACCCCCAACGCGTTCTCAACATTTGAGTTGTTGCAATAGGAACCGGCCTCCGGCGTGGACCCATACGGGATATCGGTGATCTCAAGCGCGTTTTCCGCATCGTTGTACACCGAATCAGGCAAAGCCTTGCCTTCGGCACTGTTGCGGTCGTCGGGAATCTTCGTAAGCCACATACCATCGGAAGAAAGAGCCCAACGCTCAACCGTATTCGAGCTATCAACCGTTACGGCAACCACTGCGGAAATGCTTCGCTCAGTGATGTTTAGATTCAGTGTGTTAGGAAACACACGATCGACCGAAACGCTTTTCACCCACGGATTAGTAGCCAGCCTTGTAGCAATGCCATTTGCGTCGACATTGAGCAAGGTGGAGCCCGCGGGTACCGCGGCCAATTCGGTAAGCTCATCGCCGGAAAGATGATCTGCGCCAGAAACGGTAACCTGTTCAACCGCAAATGCTCCGGAATTCGAGAGCACAAACCCGCCGATGCCGAATACCCCCAGCAGCACCGCTATGGTGACGAAAACCCCCATCACCTTTCGCGATGATCCCGTGCGCGCTTTGCTGTACCGCGAGGCGTTGCGCACTTCGGAAACGCTTACCGAACGCAAATCGCCATCGCGGTACCCGCCGCTCTGCCGATAAGCGGAGTTCCCGCGACCTGAGCGCGCGCCGCTTCCTGAAGACGGCCTACGCGCACTTGTTTGGGCAGACCTTCGCGCCGATGGACGCGGTGCGGGAGCGGAGGCATAGCCAGAACGCTGCGAACTGCGTAAAGTGCGACCCTGGCTGGGGCGACCCTTTACCGAAGTGGGCCTGGTAGAAACCCTATTCCTCGAAGAAACCGCTCGGGAACCCGAGGAACTTGACCTCCGTCTGGAGTTCGATGCCATATCGCCTCCTAACCTCTAGTCGCACTTCTTTGATAAGCGTCGCCACGTCTTGCGCTGTGGCGCTGCCCCTGTTCACAATGAAATTGGCGTGCTTTTCGGACACCTGAGCATCGCCGCAGCGCTTACCCTTCAAACCAGCGTCCTCGATGAGCTTGCCAACCGATTCGCCTTCTGGATTCATGAAGACGCTGCCGCACGTTGGATATTCGAGCGGCTGACTTTCCTTTCTGCGCGAAAGCAAGGAATTCATGCGCTCCGATACCGCGCTTGAAAATGCTTTCTGCAAACGAAGCTCGCATTCGACGATCACTTCATCGGAAGAAAACGACGAAGAGCGATATCCCCAGGAAAGCTCAGAAGCAACATAGCGCCGAAGACCACGTTCCGCATTGAATGTGGTGACCGAAACGACGCGCGAGCCAATCCAATCTTGAGCGGTACCCGCGTTCTGGACCAGGGCCCCTCCTACCGTACCTGGCGTTCCCACGGCAAATTCCATCCCGGAAAAGCCATGGTGGAAGGCCTCCTGCACCAAGCGGGAAAGCATGGTGCCCGCACCTACGACCACCGTGCCTTCTTCTTCGTCGAACTGCCACGCCCTAAATTCTCCGGCCAATGCGATAACCACGCCCGGATACCCTTCGTCCGACACGAGGAGGTTCGACCCCTTGCCGGAGACAAACCACGAAAGCCCCTCGTCGGCGCACACTTTCAGCACAGTGGCCAAAGCGGCTATGCTATTCACTTGGGCGTACGCATGAGCAGGCCCACCGATACGGTAGGTGGTATGGCGAGCCATAGGCTCGTTGAGCCTTATGTCTCCCTCGAACTCATCGTCGAAACGAAGAAGCTCCAACTCAGAGGCATGGCGAGCAGCCATTATTTGCGGCTCTTTTCGCGCTCCTGCAATGCCGCCAAAAGCTCAGGGCCGACAGAAGTCACATCGCCTGCACCCATTGTGATGATCAAGTCGCCCGGCTGAAGCTTTTCCGCCAAGAACGGAACCACCTGCATGCGACGATCCACATAGTTGAGATCGGCGGGGTGATTTGGATTGTCATAGATCGGCTGCATGAACGTCCTGCCTGTTACGCCTGGAACCGGAGTTTCACCAGCAGGATAGACGTCCAAGAATGTCACCATGTCGGCCTGATCAAACGCTTTGCCGAACTCGTCTTTCAGTACTTCGGTGAACAGGCGGATGCGCGAATAGCGATGCGGCTGGAACACCACACACACGCGTTTGAAATCAAGCTCTTTAGCTGCAGCGATAGTTGCAGCGATTTCGGTTGGATGGTGGGCATAGTCGTCGAGGATCGTAACGCCATCGGCCTCTCCGACCAAATCGAAGCGACGACGTACACCCATGAATCCAGAAAGAGCCTCTGCAGCCTTCTGCATATCCACGCCACGCGTCATCAAAAGCGTGAGCACGCCTGCTGCGTTGAGCGCGTTATGACGACCGGGGTTCTGCTTTATGCTGCAGGGAAGCGCGGTGCCATCGGGCAACGTAACGGTAAAGGAGATTGACACCCCATGCGTTTCGTACTGGGAAACAACTGTGTCGCATTCCTCGGAGAAACCGTAGGTAAGCACCTTCTTGCCCGTTTTCTTAGCGGTTTCCACCAAGCCGGCATCCTCACCGCACACCACGCAGCAGCCATCTTCATGAACCGAGCCCATGAAATCGCCAAACAGCTGGTAGATTTCATCCAACCCGCTGTAGTGGTCAAGATGGTCAGCTTCGATGTTGGTAACAAGCACTGAAGTGGGGTCGAGATACGTAAACGATTTATCGCTCTCGTCAGCTTCTACCACATAGTATTCGCCTTTTCCGCAATGCGCATTCGAACCGTAGGCACGAACGATGCCGCCGATAAGGAACGTGGGATCGAAGCCCATGGCATCAAGAGTGGAAGCCAGCATAGAAGACGTGGTGGTTTTGCCATGCGTACCAGCAACAGCCAACGTATCGTGCCCAACGCCCAGCGCAGCCAGCATCTTGGCACGATGCCAGATAGGCAAGTTGCGTTTCTTTGCCTCGATAAGCTCAGCGTTGTTTTCAAGAATAGCAGTGGAAACCACCACTACGTCGGGATCGAGCCCTTCGAGATTGGACGCGCTCTGACCGATAAAGATCTTAACGCCCGCCTCACGCAGCTGCTGGGTATAGCGGCTTTCGCGAAGATCGGAACCGGACACTTCCATGCCCTTTTCCTTTGCAACACGAGCAATACCGCTCATGCCAACTCCGCCAATGCCGATGAAATGAACTTTATTAATGCGATACTCTGCCACGAATAGCCTCCTTGAGATCGCTCTTCATTGTATAGAAATGCCCCTGAACACCGCGCAGCATCACAACTTCTGCGCAGGCAGATGCTATTTGTTCTTACGCTCCAAGCCAACGAGTTCGACTACGTCACCAAGCTTGTTTGCCGCATCCTGGGTTTCGAAGCTGGCAGCCGCTTCACTCATTTTTGCTCGCTCTTCGGGGTTACGAAGCAGCTCAAATACCTTATCGGCGAATTCGGGGTCTTCGACCTTGTCGTCCTCGACCAACACCGCAGCCCCTCGGCCAACATACTCCGAAGCATTAACCGTTTGATGGTCGGCGGTGGCATAAGGGAACGGAATGAGCACCGAAGGGATGCAACGCGCCGAGATCTCAGCCAGCGACGACGCCCCGGCACGGGAAACTACCAGGTCGGCAGCGGCAAGAGTTTCGCCCATATGATCCTGATATCCCATAGCGAAATAGCGCTTCTTCTCTTCGTCGGTAAGGGAAAGCGCTTCGGTTACCGTATCGAGTTCTTTCGGGCCGGTAATATGCACCACATACACGTCGTCCATAGCCAGAAGCTGATCCTTCATGGCAACAAGAGCCGTATTGATGTGACGCGCGCCCAAACTACCACCAAATACCAAGAGCATCGTGGCGTCTTGAGGGATCCCAAGATAATCGCGACCCTCTTCGCGCGTTGCCTTAAGCACAGAAGAACGCACGGGGTTACCGGTAACCAAAACCTTCGACTGATCTTTAACGCCATGGCCGGCAGCCTTGTAGGTCAGGCATACGGCAGTGGCGTCTTTCGAGATGAAGTCGTTTGCCATGCCCATAACGGAATTCTGCTCGTGGATTACCACGGGGATGCCCATGCGCTTTGCAGCCTGGGCTACCGGCAGGCACACATAACCGCCGAATACCACAACCACATCGGGGCGAATGTCCAGAAACCACTTCACTGCCAGCTTTGAGGACTTCGAGATCTTGCGTAGGCCTTTAGCCAAGGACAAAGGATGGCTGCGATCAAAGCCCGCCGCCTCGAACCCCTTAAAGGGAATGCCAGCAGCAGGAACCAGCTTCGATTCAACACCGTTAGGCGTGCCTGCATACATCACCTCATGGCCGCGCTCGATAAGAACTTCCGCTAATGCGAGTGCAGGGTTGATATGACCAGCGGTGCCACCGCCTGAAAGCACTATGCGCATGAGTGCTACCTCCTTTGCGTTCGCGTTGCGCGAACCTCTGTTGCATATACCGGAGCCTTGCCTCCCCTGACAATATGCAAAGACGGATATCCGTCACGTTCCAAAGACGACGAGCGACGCGCTCGTACGTCCCTCCCCTCCGAGTTTCGTCCGCCTCGACCAGATCGATCGGCTGGCGAAACGCGAGATACTACCTGTAAGTTATCGCGACGTTGACGATACTCTCCTTCGTTATTTGAATCAAAGGATATCGAAAGAAGCACACCAACAAGAGCAAGCGATGAAAGCAACGAAGAGCCGCCTGACGAAATGAAGGGCAGGGGTTTACCTGTCGTAGGGAATAAGCCCACCACGCACGATATGTTCAAAAAAGCCTGGAACACGATCATCACGGTAAGGCCCGCTGCCAACAAAGAGCCGAATGGCGTGCTTGCCTGGCTGGCAATGAGGAAGCCGCCACGCATAAATACCAAAAAGGCAATGATAACCAGAAGCGCGCCGACCAAGCCCAACTCTTCACCGATGATCGCAAAAATGAAGTCGGTCTCCGCTTCAGGCAGATACTGCAACTTCTCGTAAGAGTTACCGATGCCCGCACCTAGCAAACCACCCGACGCAAGAGCTTTAAACGAATGGACCAACTGGTAGCCCGTTCCCTGCGCATCGGCCCACGGATCAGCGAAGCTTCCCAGACGGTCGGCACGATAGCTCTTCGAAAGCACAGCGATAAGTCCGAAAACAATACCAAGACCCACTAACACTGCAGTAGCCCTGCCGGAAAGGCCCGAAAGAACAACGACCGAAAACAAGCCGATACAGCAGATCATGGTTGTTCCCATGTCGCTTTGCGCAATAAACACGAAGCCGAGAGGTAAAAGGACCATGCCGATTGCCAGTTTGGCAGCAGTCCCAGAATCGATCTCGCCTTCACGATACTGAGCCGCAATGCGAGCCGCCATCATCACAAAAGCGATTTTCGCAAACTCAGAAATCTGGATACTGATTGGACCGATGATAAGCCAACGCTTCGCTCCCAAGCCCACCGTACCAAGAAGGGCGGTTATAAGAATGAGCGCGCAACAAATGGCCCAAAAAATTACACCAGGCATTCCCTGCATCGCGTCTTGCTTAGCGAAAAGGGCGATAACAACAGCGCCCACTATTCCCAGCAAGGCGAAGGCGCACTGCTTCAGGGTTTCGCCGAGCGCATCCCCTTCTTCCACATACGAGGTAATAGAAGACGATGAGTACACCATGACCAAGCCTATTGCCAAGAGCGCCAGCGTAGACAAGATGACCATAAGTCGAGGGGCCATCACCTGCGCTGGTGCGCTCTGGAAAAGGGATCGCGGGGGCGTTTTTCTGCGTTTCTGTTCTGTATTTCGCTCCCGAGCCATAGACCGATCATGCACCTCGCTTTGCGGTGCGATCAGCTACCAGCTGCTTAAATACCTCACCGCGTTCCTCGAAGCACGAGAACTCGTCGAACGACGAGCAGGCAGGAGAAAGGGTTACGATGTCGCCCGCTTGGGCATGTTCAAGCGCTTCGTCGAGCGCCCCTTCGAGATTGGTTGCAGCGTAGACCGGCAGCTGAGCGTTTTCAAATGCCTTAAGGAAGCGAGCGCCCGCCGCGCCAAAACACACTACTGCCTTGCAATGAGCCTCGGCGCCAGCCACCAAATCGGCAAGGTCGGTGCCCTTATCGCATCCACCCAGCAAGACAATGGGACGCTCTTCGCCAAATGCGGCAAGCGCCTTCAACGTCGCATCAACGTTAGTTGCTTTAGAGTCGTTGTAGCAATGAACACCTGCGATGGTTCCACAGGGCTCAATGCGGTGCTCCAAGGGAGCAAAGGATTTCAGACCCTCCTCGATTTTCGCATCGTCGCAGCCCAGCGCGATGGCGCAAGAAGCCGCCGCAAGCGCATTGGATGCATTGTGCTCGCCCTTGATCTGAAGTTCAGAAGCAGCACAAAGGGCATGCTTGACACCCTTGAAATCTACCGTGAGTACGCCATTGTCAAGGAATGCCGCAGCATCGGAGCCACAGGCATCTTCACGCATGCTCTCGTTAAGACCATGACAGGTACCCAGCGGAATGTAGGCGAACTTACGCTGTTCGACAGGCTGTTTCTTCAACTCGCGCACATAGGAGCGCACAACATCATTCGTGGCATCAAGCACCACCGTGCAGTTCTCATCGCAGTTGGCATATATCTTCTGCTTTGCCTGAGCATATGCCTCGAAGCTTCCATGCCATTTCAAATGATCGGGCGTGATGTTCAGCAACACGGCGACCTCGGGCTTGAAGAGCTTTGTGGACGCAAGTTGGTACGAGGAAACCTCGGCAACGTAGCATTCGACTTCGCCCGATGCCACTGCATCGATGCATGTGTCACCGATGTTGCCTACCGCCTGGGCCTTCTTTCCGCATGCGGTAAGGATATGAGCAGCCATCGCCGTAGTTGTGGTCTTACCGTTAGTGCCTGTTATGGCAACCCATACGGAATCGGCGGCGCTTTCACGCCACGCAAATTCCACTTCGCTGATAACCTCTGCCGAAACCTCCTGAGCCGCATGATAGAAATCGGAATTCTCGGAAATGCCCGGACTGGCGATGCATATATCGAACGAGTCTTCAAAGCTATACGTATCGAAGAGCACCGTGACGCCCTTCGCCTCGAACTCGGCGGCAGCAGCACGGCTCTTTTCCGTGGCTTCGCCTGCCGCGATAACCAATTTCGAAACGCGCGAACCAAGCAGGGCTGCACAATACTGCGCTGTGGCGGCACCCGACTTGCCCAGGCCCAAAACTAGGACAGCGCCCAAAGAATTGAGCGCATGTTTTTTGGAGGTATCAAAAGAAACAGACATGTTTTATCCCATCAACGACTGCGCAAAGTACAGGCAGAATCCAATACCGGCCAATGCTGCAGAGATAATCCAGAAACGAATAACGACCTTAACTTCGCTCCAGCCCTTCTTCTCAAAATGGTGATGGAGCGGCGCCATAAGGAACAGACGTTTGCGCGTTTTCTTGAAATAGAGCACCTGAATGATTACCGAAAGGGCTTCCACAACGAACAAGCCGCCGATAATAAGTGAAAGCACTTCCGTCTTGGAGACGATTGCCAAGCAGCCAAGCGCCGTACCAAGAGCAAGAGATCCCGTATCGCCCATGAATATGTCGGCAGGATACGAGTTGAACCACAAAAAGCCGATGCAGCAGCCGGCAATTGCTGCAGATATGATAGCGGCATCAAGCACGCCGGCACGGAACGTGATAGCAGCCATTACCACCATCACGACCATAATGGTGCCGCCAAGCAAGCCATCAAGGCCATCGGTGAGGTTGGTTGCGTTGCTCATACCCATAAGCAGGATATCGGCAAAGATCAGGTAGATCCAAGGAATAGCGAACTCGCCACCAGCAGGCACCTGTATGGGCAAAGTGGTAGTAAGTACACCAAGATCAAGCGTGCAGACAAACGGAATGTCAACCGTGGGAGGAACCCCCAACCAGTTAACCGCAGCAAGCACAAAGGCAGTCGAGATAAAGAACTGACCGATGAGCTTTGCTTTTGGCGTAAGGCCGAGGGAGCGTTCGTGGGCAACCTTCGATGCATCGTCAAATAAGCCCAACGCGCCCGTTGCCAACACGGCAGCCATGATGAGCCACGTTTCGGGAACCGGCTCGGCAAGAACGGCAACCACAACCGTAGCGGCGATGAGCATAATGATGCCGCCCATGGTGGGCGTACCCTGCTTCACCAAATGGCTCTCCGGACCATCGGCTCGAACCTGCTGGCCAATAAGGTGCGAGCGCAGGAACTTAATGAAGACCGGCATGAACGCCATGGTGACAATCGCGCCAAGGAAAACAGCCAGAAATACTACGAACGTCGGATATTGCGTAAAAGAAAGCATGCTAGTTCAACAACCCCTTAGCAATGCGGTCAAGCTCCATGGAGTGCGATGCCTTTACCAGGACCGCATCCCCCGAAGTCATATGTTCTTTCAAATAGGCAAGCGCCGCTTCGCGGCTGGGCATCTGGTGCACCTGTTGCTCAGGATAACCATCTCGGATTGCCGCCTGCGCAATGAAGCGAGACAACTCGCCAACGCACAAAAGACAATCAAGCGACGACGATGCAACGAACGAGCCAGCTTTTTCATGCCCCTCTTGCGTGAAATCACCCAGCTCACCCATGTCGCCCAGCACCGCAAACCTACGGCCCTCAACTTTCATTGAGCAGAGCAAAGCAAGCGAAGCGCACATTGAATCAGGATTGGCGTTGTAAGCATCGTTGATGACGGTGATACCGCTTTGGGCGCGAACCACTTCCTGGCGGCCCGATTCCGCCTGCGATGAGCCAAGACCGGCAACAATCGCATCAGCAGAAACACCGCATGCCCAACCAAGGGCAGCTGCCGCACAAGCATTGTGGGCGTTATGGGCGCCGCGCAACGCTAACGCGCAGTGATGAACCCCGTCGGGAAGATGGAGGGCAAACGAAGGACAGCCCTCTTCGTTGAGTTGGATGTCGGTCGCATAAGCGGCAAGCTCGGCCTCGGGAAGCCCGCTGGAGCAAACGCCCGAGCCATCATAAAGGAGCGTCTTGATGTTCCGCTTGTCGAGCTTCGCCCACTCACGCTGCTTGGCGCAGTATCCGTCGGCGGCATTCAGCACGGCAATGCCCGAACCGTCACCCAAAGCATCGAGCACTTCGGCCTTGGCTCGCGCGATGTTCTCCTTCGAACCCAATAACTCCATGTGGCATTCGCCCACATTGGTGATAAGCGAAATGTCCGGCTTCACGAACGCGCACAGCTCTTCAAGCTGACCCAAACCGCGCATACCCATTTCGACAACAACGAACTCGGTATCAGCGTTGGCCTCCAACAGCGTGCGGGGAACACCCAGCTCGTTGTTCTGGTTTGCCTTGGTTGCCACCGTCTTGAAAGTGGTGGAAAGAACATCGCGCACGAGGTTTTTCGTCGTAGTTTTTCCCATCGATCCTGTAAGTGCGATGACCTTGCCCTGCAAATGGCCGCGCCAACCACGAGCCAGAGCGGTAAATGCCTGAGCCGTTTCGTCGACACGCAGGATGGCGGCTCCTTCTGCTTTCGCAGTTTCGAGCACAGCATCGGGCAGCTCGTGCATCACCAATGCGGCAACGGCGCCCGAACGAAGGGCCCCCTCTACGAAATCGTGGCCATCAACGCGCTCGCCTGGCAAGGCAACATACACAAAGCCGGGCTTCACCTCTCGGGAATCCCACGTTACGCCGCATGCCTCTTTTTCAAAGTTTTGAGGCTCAATCAGGTAATCAGCCGAGGTGTATTCGGCGATTTTGCCAATAGGAAGACGCATAGAGTTAACCAAACACCTTCTCAAGTTCTTCGGCCGCTACCTCGCGATCGTCAAAATGATGCTTTTCGGTGCCGATGATCTGATAATCCTCGTGGCCCTTGCCTGCAATAAGAATGGCATCGCCGGCAGACGCATGGGCAATCGCACGGGCAATAGCGCTGCGGCGATCGGGCTCAACGTCAAAGCGACCCTCGCCTTCGCGCATACCATCAAGAATGTCGTCGATGATGGTTTGCGGATTCTCGGTGCGGGGATTGTCGGAAGTAACCACTGCGTAATCGGCAGCCAGCGCTGCTTTGCCCATAATGGGACGCTTGCTCGAATCACGGTCGCCGCCACAGCCGAACACGACCAGGGTTTTATGATCGTCGTCGACCAATGCGGAAACCGAGGCGATGGCGTTTTCCAGGGCATCAGGGGTGTGGGCATAGTCAACGTACACCGAAACGCCGCCGTCATGCTCGGTGCGGACACGCTGCAAGCGACCCGGAACAGCCGGTGCATCGCGAAGTGCTTCGGCAATGGCAGAAGGCAAATAGCCCAGCTGCATGGCGACGCCAAATGCGGTCATGACGTTCTCAACGTTAAAACGACCAACCAAAGGATACGTAAAGGTGATATTCGAACCACGCACGGAAAGCGTAACCGTAGTTTCAGCGGCGCCATACTCAACAGCAACCGGATGAATCTGGGCGGAAGCATCGAAGCCTGTGGTTATGATTGCATCTTCGTTTGCCGAACAACGCTTCAGAAGTTCTTTGCCCCACGCGCTTTCGATGTTGATAACGCGCTTGGCAGGGTAATCCTTCGAGAACAGGCGAGCCTTCGCTGCGAAGTACGATTCGAACGTCTTATGGTAGTCAAGGTGGTCCTGCGTAAGATTCGTAAACGCAGTAACCGCAAAGGAAGTTGCCCAGGTGCGGTCGAGGTCGAGCGCATGGGAGCTTACCTCCATGGAAACGACACCGCAGTCTTCATCGCGCATCTGAGCAAGCAGCTCTTGCAGGTCGGGAGATTCGGGAGTGGTATGGCTCGAAGGGCGATGCTCGCCACCGATTTCAATGCCTACCGTGCCAATGAGGCCGGTACGGTTGCCCAAATGCTGGGCAATATGATCAACCAGATATGTGGTAGTGGTTTTGCCGTTGGTGCCCGTAACGCCTACCAAGGAAAATTCCTTGGAGGGTTCGCCGTAGAATCGGGATGCCATGCGCGCCATGGCCTTGCGGGAATCCTTTACCACGACCTCCGTGATATCGGTGGCATCTGCCAGATAGATCTTGCGCTCAACAATCAAAACGCGTGCGCCACGATCGATGGCGTCCTGAGCGTAGGAGTGGCCATCGCTCTTCAAGCCCACGATGCAGCAGAATGCATCACCTGGCTTTACGCAATCGCTTCGGTATGCAATGCCGGAAACCAGTTCGTCTGCATTGCCGATGATGGTGCAATCAATACCTTCGAACAGCTCTCCGCATGTCTTCTGAGTCATGAGAACCTCAATTCTGAGTGATGTTATAGCGATCAATCGCAAACGCCATTATATCCCGAAACGTCCCTACCGTTTTCCTTTCGCCAGGAACATCCGTAGCCCCCACGAAGCACACAAGATTCGTGGACGTATCGGGCAAATAACCGATGAACGAAAGATTGTACATGCCCTTCTTATAACCGCCGGTATCAGAGGCTATTTCCGCCGTACCGGTCTTGCCCACAACGCGATAGCCCTTGATCTGGGCATCGGTTGCCGTTCCGCGCTCTACCGTCTGCTGCATCATCGATTCAAGATCGCTGATAGCACCCGCATTGTCGGTGATCTGGACCGTTTCATAGCTACGACGCTCGGATTCGCTGGGGACGTCAGTTAGGAAATGGGGCGTGCAGGCCACGCCATCGTTGGCGAGCGCACCATAGAAACGCACCATTTCTATTGGCGTGGTGGTAAGACCCTGGCCGAAACTGATGTTGTAGCCCTGAACGGTAGACCATTCATTTTTAGGCGCAATGCTGCCCGATGCTTCGCCAGGATAGTCAACGCCCGTCTTATCGCACAGCTGGAATTGCTGAATGTATTCGTACAGACGCGTAAAGGTGAGGTCTTTCGCCACCAGCGAGATACCGACATTCGAGGAGTCGGCGATGATGGTGGATACGCTCATATCCTCCGAAGGACGCTCGTGGGAGTCGGTAATGGTGTAGTCGTCTACCTTGAGAGCCGCAGGACAGTAATAGGTTGAGTCAAGCGTCACTTTGCCATCGAGCAATGCGGCGAGCATGGTTAGCGGCTTCATAATCGAACCGGGTTCATATGCCGAAGAAATACCCGAAAGGTTCGTGGCGCCCTCTTTAATCTCGCTCAGATCGGTAATATCGAACGTCGGCGAAGAAGAGCACGCGTAGATTTCACCAGTTGCGGAGTCCATCAAAATAGCCGAGCCGCCTTTGCCCTGCACCTCTTCTACGCGAAGGGCGAGCGACTCTTCCAGCTTCTGCTGCATATCGACATCAATGGAAAGGACGATGTCCTGACCGTTCACCACTTCCGCGGTTACCTTTTCCGAACCAGGAACAGGCACGCCTTCCTTGCTGTACTCAGTGGTTTTATGGCCAGCTGTGCCGCCCAGGATATCGTCGTAATACAGCTCCAAGCCGGTAATAGCCTTACCGTCGGAATTCAAAATGCCGATGATCTGGCTTGCCGTTGCGCCGCATGGATACACACGCTTAGTGGTCTTTTCGAAGTCGACGCCCTCGATACCCAGATCCTTGATTTTTCTCATGCCATCTTCGTCGGCACCTTTATAGAGGTAAGCAAAGTTGGAATCGGTAGTGATTTTGTTCTTGTAATCCTGCACTTCCCCACCGAAAGTATCGGCAAGCGCCTGAGCCAGCTGGTCTACCTTGTCGGAACTTACCATATGGGGATGGCAGAAGACGTTGTAAGCATCAACGGTAGTTGCGAGGATGGTGCCGTTGCGGTCATAGATGGTGCCGCGACGCGGCTGAACGTCAACGGTAACCTCGCGCGAAGAATCACGATTGAGGTTCGCCTGAGCATCGATGACCATCAAGCCGAAGAGACGTATGGCCAGGATCAGGGCAAACGCGCAAAACAGCATCAAGAAGATTGCCAATCGGCCGTTCAATACGTCCATATCCATATGCATGCCGCGACCACCACGCTGAGGGCGCACGGGAAGCTGCTGGCGCTGAGATCGAGGAGCTGTGCCTTGGCGCTGGGAGCGACGCGAAGAGGACCTATCGTCCATAAGCGCTTATCCCTCAGAGGCAAGACGGGAAACGCTTTCCGAGAAGGAAAGGTTGCCCGCGGAATCGATAGCGACAGGGTCGGCGGAAAGCGTCATGGTGGAAGAATTCGTAGCAGCCGTCATGGAAAGACGCTCTCCTGCTTCGGTGCGAATGTTATTAGGATTGGAAAGAAGGCTCTCCTGCACGGCGAGCGATTCGCCCGTAGTACGCGCATCGGAAATCTGAGCGCGCAAGTCGCTCGACTGCGAGGCAATGCCGTATGCGGCAGAAGAGAGGCCTACGCGAACAAAGCCAATAACCAAAAACACGATTACACATGCAATGATGGCCTTGATGCCCAACACGGCACCATCGGAAAGCGTAGGGTATACCGTATGCTTGCGGCCAGGCACGACGCGAACAGAAGGGGCGCTTTCAAGGTGGCGAGCAGGGCGCGTAGCGGCATGATCGTAGCGGTATGCGGGCGCGCTTGACATCTGCTTACCTCCTTGCTTTACGACCTATTGTTCGACATATCAATTTATGCGTTTTCGTCCAGGCGTTCGGCAACGCGAAGCTTTGCGCTACGCGAACGCGGATTACGCTCAATTTCCTCTTCAGACGGGAGCACTGGTTTGCGCGTGACCACTTTGAGTATCGGCTTGTTCCCACAAACGCATACAGGCAAATCGGGCGGACATGTGCAGCCCTTTGAATACTCGCGGAAAAAATCCTTCACGATGCGATCTTCAAGGGAGTGATAACTGATTACTGCGATGCGCCCACCGGGAGCAAGCCAGCGCACGGCCGACTCGAGTCCGCTTTTCAGCACATCAAGCTCACCGTTCACTTCGATTCGCAAAGCCTGAAATGTTCTCTTGGCTGGATGACCACCTGCACGGCGCGCCGAAGCGGGCACCGCGGCCTTGATGACATCTACGAGCTGTTCGCTGCTCGTAAGTGGCGCCTCTTCGCGAGCCGCCACGATGAAATCGGCGATGCGACTAGCCCATTTCTCGTCTGAGTAATGACGGATGACCCGAGCGAGATCTGCTGCGGTATAAGTGTTGACGATCTCAGCTGCGGTTAAAGTTTGGTTACTCGGATCCATCCGCATATCAAGAGGGCCAGTTTCCTTAAAGGAAAAGCCACGAGAAGGCGTGTCAATCTGCACCGAAGAAACCCCGATGTCGAACAGAATCGCATCGATAGAGGGGATCTGGGCAGACACAAGAAGAGAATCCAATTCCCCGAAGTTGCCGGCGAGTACATCGACCTCTGGACGGACATCGTCGGGCAAGGCGGCCAAGCGCTCAGATGCGGCAGCACGTGCCACGTCGTCTTGGTCGATGCCTAGCAGATGGCCGGTTGAGCCAATGAGCTTTGCGGCTTCAAGGGAATGCCCTGCCCCACCGAGCGTTGCGTCTACGTACGTCTTTCCTTCGGAAAGCTTCAAGTACTTCATGCACTCAGGGAGCAAAACGGGAATATGCCGATATTCGCTTGTCATCGTTCGCGCGTCCTAACCAATCACATGCACAGGGCGGTAAGATCCGTATCAAGCAGGAACTGGTTCCAACGCTCTTCATCCCAAATCTCAATATGATCGCCATTGCCAACAATGACCACGTCTTTATCAAAGCCCACCGTCTCACGCAAAGAAGGCGAGATGTTGATACGACCTGCATTGTCGACTTCGCACTTGGAAGCACGAGAATTCAGCTTCAACTTAAGTCTGACCATATTGCTATCGCCAACGTTGAAGCCGCCTCGAGCTTCGAAAAGGCTATCTACCCACTTGTTAAAATCCTCGGTTTCGAAGATATACAGGCAGGTGCCATCAAGGCTCAGCGTCATTCTGAGATTGTCGGAGAGTTCCTTGCGGAAATCGGCAGGCAAAGACAAACGTCCCTTGGCATCAAGCTTGCGGCTGAATTCGCCAAGAAGTTCGCTCATGCCTCCCTCCTTCCTTGGGGGTATCTCGTGAGAGCTATTTTAGGTCAGGCTTCGCCACCTCGCAACACAAAATGGGATTTTCTCCCACTCTCTCCCCCTTACTCCCCCACCTAATGTTGTTGAAAGGCGCACAATTTCTCAGTACGTCACTATATATTGTGCCTATAAGCCAAAAAGCACCCCTAGGTATCGGTTTTGGGAACGGTGGGAGAAGGTGGGGGAATTTTTCCATCCACCCTGTGTTCGTCTACATCTTCGCCATAAATCGCGCCATTAAACCTTCGATTTCAGGGCAATGCGGCCCTATTCGCTCGCTTTAGGGGCAAAAGGGGGAGAAAGTGGGAGGCCCACCAAGGGCACCATGCTACTTTGAACCCGCACCAGAATCCAAAAACAAAAAATTGACCTAGATTGCAACTTTTTTGCGATTAGGGATTGTCGCAGGGCGCCAAGGTGCGGATCGGCAGCGTAAAACCGCAGGTGAGCAGCTTCGCAACAGCCTGTTTTCGCTTTGCAGAGGCGAAAAGGGGTCCCTAATCGCAAAAAAGTTGCAAAAACACCCAGATTTTTGTTTCTGCAATTGAAAACCGCCGCAACGAACGGACCCGGGCAGCCCACAGGTCCTCAGCAAGCACACGATAGCGCAGCGCTGGGCACATGGCGGGCAGTACTGGGCCTGCAAGTGGGCGGTGTTAGGCCCGCGGATGGGCGGCGCTGGGCACATGGGCGAGCAGCGGCGGCGGGTCCATGGGCGGGCAGCGTTAGGCACGCGGGTGGGCAGCGAAGTACTCTTCTTTCAGCTGGGCTGCTTGAATGTGCGTATAGATTTGCGTGGTCGAAATATCGGAATGCCCCAGCATTTCCTGGATGGCACGTAAGTCGGCGCCGCCTTCCAGAAGGTGGGTGGCAAACGAATGACGAAGCGTGTGAGGGTGCAGGTTTTCCACCCCGATGATCATACCTGCTTTCGCGGTAATGCGATGCACGCTCTGCCGGGTCAGCCTACCGCCACGAGCGTTCAGGAACACCGCAGGAACAGGATGCTGCGCATTGCCCAGCAACTCAGGACGAGCTTCTTCCAGGTATTCCCGCATTCGTTTCACGGCCACTCCGGAAAAAGGAACGATGCGCTCTTTAGAGCCCTTTCCCAACACGCGCAGATAGCCTTCATCGAAGTAGACACGATCCACATCGAGGCCAACCAGTTCGCTTACGCGCAAACCACAGCCATACAAAACCTCGAGCAAGCATGCATTGCGCATTTCGATGGGAGTCGAGCTCGGCTGGCTATCGAGGAGCTTCGACACCTGGGCAACGGACAGCACGTCGGGCAATGCGTGGGGCTTGCGGGGCAAGGGCACCGTTTGCGTTGGGTCGGCATCGGCAAAGCCCTCGCGCACCAAGAAACGATGGTACCCTTTCGCCACCGAAAGCCGCCGCTCTATGGTGCTAGGGGCAAATCCACGGTTGCTCATATCGGCAACGAACGCTGCCACATCTTTACGCTGCACCAGGGAGGCTTCGCACACATCACGATCCGATTCCAGAAAAAGGCAGTACTTTTGCAAATCGCCGCGATAAGCGCTCACCGTAGCCGGCGACGCACCCCGCTCAGCAACCAAATAGCCTATGTAATCCTCAAGGTAAAACACCCAGCGCCTCCGCAGAAAAGCCCCTCGACTTCCTGCCATTATCCAACAGACAGAAAGGTCGAGGGGCTTTTTCAACGAAAGCGCGTTAGCGGGCAGTTAGCCGACAACCGATGCGCCGCCAACAACGCCGGGCTCACCAAGGGGCATCCTCGTGTCAGAAGGCCAGGCAAGCGAAGGGGCGGAAACGCTAACATGTTTGCCGTTGTACGGCGTCCAGGAACCTGCGCCCGTCCCGTGCGCCAGTACAAGGTAATGAGCCGTGCCGCTGCGAGATCCAGAGCCATCGCCGTTTTTGGCCTTTACCGTTTTGGCGCTATCGAGCTTCATAACCGCCGTGGCAATTTTTATTGAGCTTGGTCCGTTCGGATTTTCTATACCTAACGCCTCTGCCATTTCGGCATCACTCGCAAATACGTACACCATGCCAGAATAGGTGCCTTCAGTATCCGTCGTGGACTTCGAAGAAGCGTCTCCCCCAGAAGCGGATTCGCTCTTCTTTGCCTGGCTTGAGGTGCTGGAAGCAGACTGCTGCGCCTTCGCCGCATCGACGCGCTTGGTGGCTGCATCCTTTAGCTTGCTAGCAGCTTCTTCACTAGCCGCTCCACCGTTCTTTGCGGCTTCATAGGCGTCATCGATTTGCTTATAAGTGGTCTTGCCGGCCGGTAAGGGCTTCAAGGTGATTGCCTCTCCGGGAGAAAGGGTTCCATCTTCACCGACCGTTTCCTCCGCATAGGCACCTTCGATGGAATACAGAGTGCCATCGGCAGCAATAGGCGAAGCCGTTACTTCGAAGGTATAGGTTCCAGCCACCAGATCCAGCGAGGCGGAATCATTGCCAACGTAACACGACTCCTCTACCGAATTGCCGCTTACATCGGTCCCTTTAACGGAAAGCGGAATCATAGTGCCCGTAGAAGTGTCCAACCCTTCAGCGTTTACCGCAAACGTTACGTGGTGTTTCGCGGTACGCTGATCGTTAGCCTGGCACGCACTTACGCCGAACACCAAACCAATCACAAGCAGAACGGCCATCACGGCAATTACCGTGATCCGTTTGCGCTTGCGCGGTTCGTCGCCCGAGCTATTGGGCGTCCCTCCCGAGGGGCTCGTTGCACTTTCGCGGTAGCCTGCAGCCGAGTCGACCCCAGGGCCCAGCTCGATAGGCACTTCGATTTTGGCACCGCATTCGGGGCAATGCAGCGATTCGTCAGATGCTTTTGCACCGCAATTCTGGCAAAACATAGCTGTTCCTTTCATTTGGGATATCAAGTAAACACATCACTTAGTTGGCTGGTAGTCGGTCAAAGGAGTCCATTCGAAATCAGAAAGGAGGTAAGCCTCACCCATGTCGGGAGCCCGATCGCCGCGAGACAGCTGGTATTCCCCAATCTCTTGCGCCATGCCGTCCTCCAGGGCAAATACCGTCACTCCAGCACTGTACTGGCCGCCACCGCTAAGGGACATCTTGCCGCTCGCAAACAGAGTCCAGGTCGATGTTTGCCACCCTTTCCCTTCGAAGAGGGACTGCGGCGCGCCATCATGGATTCCATATGCAGCAACGGGAATGTAATCGCTTGCAGTTACCGCCGCAATAACAAGTTCAAGCGTTCCATCGCTATTGAGGTCTTTGTAGGCATAGGAAAGTGTTGCACCCTGGAAATCCGTCTGGTGGGCTTGGCCAACATAGAGCATCCTCCCCGAAAGAACCTCGCTTATGTTCGAAAGATCATCATCGTACGATGTTGTCGGCCAGCCGTTGTCGGATGCGCCTTTGTAATGAGTAAGCACATCATCAAAAACTGCCTTTTGGCCAACATAAGGGTCAGCCGGTTCAGGGTTGCCCTGTTCGACAGCGACAGGCTGAGGCGCAACGAAAGTCCGGTAAGCCCACATAGCAGCAAACGCTGTTGCAGAAGAAAGAGCCAAGATCACGATAACGACAAGAACCAGTTGGGGCATTTTGCGTCGGCTGCGCGCACGGACGGCCTTGATTTGGCCACCAAGATCATCTGCCCCGCCCGCCCTCGAGGCTTGAAGGGGCCCATGGTCAAAACCCGTCCAGGGCGCAGGGGATTCTTTGGCCAATTCCTCAGCAGTAAAGAAAGAAGCCTCGGCAGACGCAGATGCCGCCCTCTCCGTTTTCGCCCCGCACGCTGGGCAGAACTTTGCATCATCTGATATCTTGCTGCCGCACTCGCCGCAGTACATCGCTTTTCTCCTTCGTCGTAGCTCATTTCAGCGATTTGTATAGTACGCTTAGCAGTGGACACGAAAAAGCAATTTTGACCGTTTAAAAATTTCAACATCGGCAGAAAAGTCTCACAGAAGGAAAATGTCGTGATCTCCGCAGACCCCCTGATTCAGCGCCGAAGCCCAACTGGGCAGGTTACGGGTCTTGACGCCTGCCCTGCACAGGGAAGCGAACAGATGCCGGAAAGCAAAATAGCCGCACCCTTTTCTGGAGTTCTATTCACCCCGAAAGCAGAAACCAACCGAACGCCAAGAAGCGCAGAAGATCCACATCGTAAGCCGGCGGGTGCCTCGATGACTTTGCTCGAGCTCGCTTCCTGCGCATCAGCAGGCTCGGCGATAGAACCAGACGGCTCTATGCGCCTGCAAACACACGTCAAATCCGCCGATTTGATCGATTTCGCGAAGAAGCATGGGCCCCTCATCGCACGCGAACCGGCATCTTGCGTAAACCTCTGTGCGCAAGGTCGTCTGCAATCCATCGAAGAGAGCACATCCCTCTGGGCATCCGCAGCGCTGACAGCTAACATCGCGACATTGGCAGCAGAGCTCGCATCAGGAGCACTTCCGATGCGCAACGCCCAAAAAATCCTAGCGGGCCTTTCCCATTGGAGGCTGCAAGCCAATGAGGGCAAGTCATTTGAGCTGTATTTGATCTCCCGCCCCACAAGCGCGTCATACGCCCATTGGCTTGGCGCCCCCTGCTTTATACGTCGCGAAGTGATTGGCGAGCGTATCGGTTACGCCTTCCTGCTCGGAAACGAAACAGGTTATCCTCCATCGACGCTCGAAATAGCCCTCGCGCTATTCGCCGAAGAACCCGCTGCAAGTGATTTTTCCGTACTTATGAGAGCGTTTGACCTCAGCATCGAAACGGGAGCTCAACTTGCCGAAGAGGCCAGCGCGGCAACGGGCAAAAGGAACGCCGTCCCCACCCAACCTGAGCGATCGGGCGATCACACTCTCACCGAAACGGAGCTTTCCTTCAACGAAGAAGATCGGCCAATCCTGGGGCTGCTTTGTCGGACACTCGCTGTTGCCCACATGAACGATATCCAGGTAGATGTTTTCTCAACCGACGAATCGACAGGCCCCTTCGTGTTCGGGAGCTATTTGAGCTGGCTATGGTACGACTTCTCGTTAGGGATCGGACAAGCACGCATTCATTATTGCGCTCGCTGCGGCAAAGGCTTTTCAACAGCCGGTCACCGCGGGATAGAAAAGAGATACTGCAGCGATCGATGCCGTGAGGCAGCCCACAACGAACGAACGGCACAATCGAAGGCATGGGCTAGGCGTTTATTCCTCCAAAAGGAAATGAGCATAGACGCCATACGCAAGCGGCTCTTTGCCCATGAGCAAAAAACCACCGGCAGTGAGCGAATCAAAAAGTGGCTTTCAAGTTGGCCCGATCTCAAACATGCACTCGACAAGGACATTCAATCCAAGGGATGGGGCTCACCTCTCCTTGCTCGCTGCCGAAAAGAGGGACTCGACCTCGATAAACTGCTAAGTGCAAAACGTAAAAAAGAACTTGCCGAACTGAAAAAAGAAAAGGAGGGCCCGCATAAATAAGCGAGCCCTCGCAATAGCAAAGCGAAAACAGACGATGTTATGCGTGGTGTTTCAAGGCTGCACCAACAAATCCCACAAACAGCGGGTGGGGTTTGGTGGGTCGGCTCTTGAACTCCGGATGTCCCTGACTTGCCAAGAACCAAGGATGATCGGGAATTTCCACCATTTCCGTCAGGCGCCCATCGGGAGAAAGACCGGAAATGCGCAACCCAGCACCCGTCAACGTGTCGCGGTAGGCGTTGTTCACTTCATAGCGATGGCGATGACGTTCGTAGATAACCTCTTCGCCGTACACCTCATGAGCAAGGGATCCCTTTTCCAGCTTGCAAGGATAGGCGCCCAAACGCATGGTGCCGCCCTTGTCTTCAACGTCTTCCTGCTCGGGCATAAGGTCGATAACCGTATAGTCGGCGTTCTCGTCGAACTCAGCAGAGGTTGCGCCGGTAAGGCCCGCAACATTGCGCGCGAACTCGCACACAGCCGCCTGCAGGCCCAGGCAAATGCCCAGGAACGGAATGTTGTTCTCGCGGGCATAGCGAGCCGCCTCGATCTTTCCTTCGAAAGCGCGCTGACCAAAGCCGCCGGGAACCAAGATGCCATCCATGGAGCCAAGCGTTTCCTCCACGTTTTCAGCGTTCAGCTCTTCACCATCAATCAGATGCACTTCGGCGTGGACGCCATTGGCAACGCCAGCATGGTACAGCGCCTCGATAATGGAGAGATAGGCATCGGGCAGGCTTACGTATTTGCCCACCACCGCAATATCAACCGTGCCCTCAACGGCATCCGCCGCAGAAAGGAACGACTTCAACGGATCAAGATTGATTTCGGGCTGCTCCAAGCCAAAACGCTTCAGCACCTTGGTATCAAACTGCTGATCATACAAAGAAAGTGGCACTTCGTAGATAGAAGGTGCATCGATGCAGGCAAGTACGTCTTCGGGAGCAACGTCACAGAACAGGGCGATCTTTTCTCGAACCTGCTCGGAAATTTCATGGTCGGAGCGGCACACGATGAAATCGGGCTGAACACCGATGGAACGCAATTCCTTAACGCTGTGCTGCGTGGGCTTGGTTTTAACCTCGTGAGCTGCGGCGATGTAAGGAACTAGCGTTACATGCACAAACAGGACATCGCCGTAGGGGCGCTCCTTCTTGAACTGGCGCGCCGCCTCAATGAAGGGCTGCGATTCGATGTCGCCGATGGTACCGCCGATTTCAGAGATTACGATGTCAGCGTTGGACTGCTCGGCAATGCGATACAGACGTTCCTTAATGGCGTTGGTTACATGCGGGATAACCTGCACGGTGCCACCCAGGAAGTCGCCGCGGCGTTCACGGGCAATGAGGCTCTTGTAAATGGAGCCCTGGGTGAAGTTCGATTCGCGCGAAAGGCTCTCATCGATGAAGCGCTCGTAATGGCCCAGGTCAAGGTCACCCTCATGGCCATCGTCGGTAACAAATACCTCGCCGTGCTGGAAGGGGCTCATGGTGCCCGGATCCACGTTCAGATACGGGTCCATCTTCTGCATGGTTACTTTATATCCGCGCGCTTTGAGCAAATGACCCAGCGATGCTGCCGTAATGCCCTTGCCCAAGGACGAAACAACGCCGCCAGTTACAAAGATATGCTTTGCCATGATTCTCCTTCAATGAACCCAACACCAGAAAACAAAAAAGCGTTTGAAGGCACAAAACTGCTTTCAAACGCTTTTCTATATTAGCGAGAACGAACCGCGCGAAATCCCTGTTTCGAAGTGTTTTCAGATTCGTAACATTGACGTTTTTACGCCGCGTGATTGCCCTTCTTGCCGCGACCGAGCTTGCCGGCGAACTTGCTGCCGATACGCGAGAGCACGGCGAATTCCTCCACACGCAACACCTTGCACAAGCCGAAGGAAACTACCAGGCCCACAATGCCCGAAACGGCCAGGATGGCAACCGCCTTCACTACCGCGCTGATGGCAACACCGGCAAGAAGCACGCCCATGCCATTGGCAAGCAAGCCCGCCGCCACAGCGCCGACCACACTGGCAACAACCGTTTTAACCACCATGACCACAATGCTGCGATTACCATAGCTTCCAACCTTGCCGCGCACGATAAACGAGCACACCACGAACATCACCGCATAGAATCCCAAGTCGGCAACGGGAATGCCCGCCAGCCCCAGCACATCGGGCTGACACAGATACCAATATCCCGCCACTTGGACAAAGCGCACGGCGAAATCGATGAGGGCAAACTTCAGGAAGCTGCGCAACGCCGCAAACACACGGTACATATACATGTACCCCGCATAGAACGGCAAGCTCAAAACCCACACGGCAAGGATGCTTCCGACGTTGTTAACCTCGTCGGCGGTAAAGGCACCCGCTTGGAACAGCTGCATCAGCGGCTGAGCCAAGGCGCCCACCAACAACGCCAACGGGATAATAAGGAAAAAGGTTGAACGCAAGCCCGAGCGAATGAAGCCTCGGAAGCCCTCCCAGTCTCCGCGCGCTGCACAATCGGACAGCTCAGTAAGCAGCGTGGTGGAAAGCGAAACAGCAATAACGCCATAGGGAAGCTGATACCACGTCCATGCATAGTTCAAGGTGGAAGGACCATTCGGCGCCGCCTCGAGCGAGAATGCATTGCGACAACTGAAGGTGATCATCGTACCCGCAATGTAGAGGAACATAGGGCCGGCAACCTTAAGCGCTTCCTTGATCATAGGGTCACGCAGATTGATATGAGGATGGTAGCGGAAACCCTGCTTCACCAATGCGGGAATTTGAATGCCGAACTGGCACAACACGCCCAAAGAGGTGCCGATTGCCAGCCACCACAGCGCAAACTCCCCGTTCCAAGCCGAAAGCGGCACGAAGCCAAACATCACCACAGTTACCACGATATTGTTCATAACCGGCGCCAACGACGGCATAAGGTAGGTTCGCTCGGCATTCAAGATGCCCGTGATAACCGCGCCGACACCGTAGAACAAGATCTGAATAGCAAAGATGCGGAAGAAGAAGATGGCCAAGGTCTTCGAGTCGCCTTGACCGACGGTAAAGGTCTGCGTTTCGATGACCAGCGGAGAAAACACCGAACAGGCAAGTGCCAGGATGCCCAAAAGCACAATGGTAAGGGTCAGGATATTCGAAGCGAACTTATAGGCTTCCCCGTTACCCTTCTTTTCTTTCTGGAGCAAGTACAAAGGCAGAAACGCTGTGGCAAGAAGGCCCGAAGCCGCCAGCTCGTAAATCATAGAAGGCATATTGTATGCAATCTGATATGCCGAGGTGAGCAACGTATTGCCCAGGGCAAACGCCATCGCCCACGTGCGCAAAAGCCCCGTTACGCGGGAACCGAGCGTGCACAGGGTAATGAGCCCCGTATTTTTAAGTATGCTGTCTTTAGAGTCGTTGGCCATTGGTCCTCAAGGTTGTCTATAATTGTTCAGATTCCAGGGAACCATACTAAGGAATAATCTATGCGCATTCTTATTGTTCGCAATAATTACAACCCCAAAGCGCTCGAGTCAGCGCTGCTCCTCGAGGTGTACCTGGCTTCCCAGGGCGTCGAGTTCACCGCTTTCGATACGGACGATCTCCGCGCTTCATCCGAGTTTTTCCAGCGCCGCGTCGAAAATATCGACGACTTCGATCTTGCCGTAGTGTTAGGCGGCGACGGTACCATTTTGCGCACCGCCGCTCAAATCAAATACCGCCGCATCCCTATTCTGGGCGTGAACTTCGGCCATCTGGGATTCATGGCCAACTCCAACGAAGACGGCATTATCCCCGTGGTTGCAGCAGCGCTCGCCGGCGAGCTGACCACCGAATACCGCACGAACTTGCGCATAGATGTTTTCTGCGAAGGTGACGAAGGAGCCAATGGCGGTCCCGATGCCCCCATGAAGGGCTCGCAGCAGTTTTTCGGTCTGAATGAACTCACCCTTGCCCGTGGTGCCCAGGGTCGCGTCATCGACTGCGCCTACACGGTTGCAGGCGAAAAAGTTGCCGACGTTAAGGGAGACGGTCTTATCGTTGCCACCGCAACCGGATCTACCGCTTACGCCCTTTCCGCAGGCGGCCCGCTGGTTGCCCCTGGCTACAGCGGCCTGGTGGTAGTGCCCATCGCGCCCCATTCCCTGCACTCTCGAGCGCTGGTTACCGGCCCTTCCGATATCGTCGAAATCGCGATGGACCCTTCGAGCGCGAACCGCGAAGCAACCATGTTCATCGATGGCGAGCTTATCCCCATCGATCGCCCCATCCGCCGCGTTATCGTTCAGTCGGGCGAAGAGCCCACTGTGCTGCTGCGCTATAAGGCAGAATCATTTTACGGCCGCACTTCGCGCGTGTTCTTCTCGTAACTGAAACGCTTATAGCAAGAACTGCTTGCCGCGCAAAGGCAAGCTCCGTTTCGCCTCACCATGCCCCGCTTTTGGTAGCCGTGCCCTTCCTTGAGGGCCGGAAGAAACCCAAAAGCGGGGCATTTTCGTTTCGCGCCAACTCAAGTGCCCTAAGGTCCGGTCCGGCAAATCAGATGAAGCCCAAGCCTAATTGGCCCACCCGCTCAAGTTTGCGTATCAAAAGCAAATCGTTTGGAAACCACGGAGAAACCGACTCGAAATACCGCCTTTCTACAATCGGTTGCGGAAACTATGCGCACATCGAAGGAGGCTCATCATGGAAAAGCGCACTGGCCCAAACGGGTCCGCCACAGAAGGACGAGAACAAGCGCTTGCCCGTGAGATACGCGTGAAGGACGCCCTCATCCATGAAGTTCACCATCGAGTGAAGAACAATCTGCAAACCGTCGAATCACTGATGCGCCTGCATATTCGCCGCTGCCCCTCCGAAGAGGCAAGAAGCGTCTTGGTTGAAGCGGCAGGGCGCCTTCGCTCCATGGCGATAGCGCACGAGATGCTCTCCGAGGCAGCCAAGGAGCAGGTGGACGTCATCGAACTTGCTTGGCGTGTATCACAGCAGGTCAAAACCAGTATGTGCGGTGACTCAAGTCAGTTTTGCATCACGGTTACCGGAACCCCGCGCCTTATTCCCGGATCCGTTTCCATAAGCTTGGCGCTTGTCATAGCTGAAATCACGTGCAATTCCTTTGAGCATGGATTTGCCGAAGAAACACAAGGAAACGTGAACATCAGTCTCGAGCAGACCGAAAAAGGACTGCGCGCAACCATCAGCGATGACGGCTGCGGGTTACCTAGCGGATTCACTATCCAAGGACAAACCAGCATGGGATTGACCCTCATGCGCACCCTGGTTGAAGACGACCTTCGCAGCGAACTCGAAGAAGTGGCAACGCCCATTGGAGCATGCTTCACTTTCGAAATACCCAACTCCATCCTTAACGAACAGACCCAAACACCAGAAGAGGAACAATGAAGCTCCTAATAGCAGAAGACGAAGCGATCATCCGCATGGACCTGAAGGAAACCCTGCAAGATCTGGGCTATGAAGTTGTCGCAGAGGCACGCAGCGGAAGCGAAGCGGTTCAAAAGGCATTCGCCTTTGCGCCCGATTGCGCGCTTATGGACGCTCATATGGATGGCGATGATGGATTCGCAGCAGCTCAGGAAATCGCGCAGGCGCAGCTATGCCCTGTTGTAATGGTTACCGCTTACGCGCAGAAGGACAAGGTCAAAGAAGCATCCAAGATGGGCGTATTCGGCTATGTGACGAAGCCTTTCGCCGAAAAGGATCTGGTTGCCGCCATCGAGGTTGCCACCAGCCGTTTCAAGCAAGAAGAGCAGCTGCACGGTGAGCTTGATCGGCTAAAAGCACGTATGGAATCGCGACGTCTTGTCGACAAAGCAAAATGCCTGCTCATCGAAGCGGGAGCAACAGAAGAAGAGGCATTCGGTCGCATGCGGAAGATCTCTATGAACACGCGCAAGCCTCTAGCGGAAGTTGCCGAAGCAATTATCTTGGGCTACGAAGCAAGCCATTAGCCGCTCCGCAAGCGGGCGTGTACCAGTCCGCGCTTAACGGATCTTGGGCGCCCTCTACATGCAGGAGTCCCATCCGTGCCACCACCCGAGCGCGAAACCACCAAGCACGGCACCACCACGTTCGCTTAGCCTGCAAGCCCCCCAACGCAAAAGCGGCTTTGCCCCCTAAAACCAGGCAAGCAGAGCCGCTTCGTAGCATTTAGGGCTTAGACCGTCGGGCTCTCCGCTACAGAGCCGCATCACCCACCTCGCCGGTTCGCACGCGAATTGCCTCGGCGACGTCTTTTATGAAGATCTTGCCATCTCCAAAGGTTGCGTTGCCCATGCTCGAAACCATCTCGTTCACAATCGGGTCAACCAAGTCATCCGCTACTACAGTGCGGACCGAAACCTTGGGGAGCATGTTCACGCCACGGTTGTCATCACGCGTGTACACCTGATGGTAGCCTTGCTGATGACCATAGCCAAAACCCTGGCTCACGAAAATGCCGTTCTTGCTGAAGGCGGACAGGATGCGCTTTACTCGCTCAAGTTTGTCGCCGTTGATGATGATCTCTATTTCCTTCATAAGTGTTCTCTCTTTCGTTCACATAAATTGGTAAGCCGCAAGGCGGTAGAGCCTTCAGAGGATATCCTCGGTGCTGAAAGACGGCAGAGGTCAATCCAGCCAAGTAGACTGCGTTTTAACCAAATAGACGCAGGTAGCGCTCTACCAAATTCATGGTGCCTTCCATATACCCCTGCATATATCCCTGAACAGGGGTGGAATCCTGATGACTTCCCATCCAAGCCATCATCTGGATACGGCGCTGCAAAATGAACGTGTCGATTTCCACGAAATCGGTATCAGTAAAGGGAAGAACCTTGCGATATCCATCAAGCCAAGCATTCACCAAATCAGGAACATCTTCCCTATCCTCGATGAAAGTCAGCGCACCTGCCAGATCATGCAGATGCCAGCCGAAACCGAAATCGTCAAAGTCGATAACCTTGATCACATCACCATCAACCAGGATGTTGGTATCGCGCAAGTCAGCATGGATTACGCCATAATTCAGGTCGGTTTTGCCATAGCGATCCAAACGCGCCTTGATGATCTGGCAGCAGCGTTCGATCTTCGCTTCCGCTTCTGGGTACAGATCGGGGTAATCGCGCCAATTGCCCCAAACGGCATTTTCGCCAATCATGTTCTCGTAATCCCAGTGAAAGCGCTTGATGTCCTTGGTGCCGTTCCAAATCTCGGTTTGGCGATGCAGGTAGGCCGTCGTTTCTCCCAGCGTTCGAAAATGGGCAGGAGCCGCTTCCGGAGAGTTATCGTGTTCCAGTGTTTCGCCCGTCAAAAACTCAGTCGCTACACAGAAGTACGTTACCCCGTCCTTCTCAATCTCCTGGATATAGGACCCATCGGTTGCGGGAATGGGATTGGCAACCTTGAGCGGCGTATAGTCGTTGATCTGGCGAAGCCAGCTTATCTCGCTTTCGTATTCTTCGCGCGTATGATAGCCAGGGCGCCCCACACGTAGCACAAACAGCTTTTCATCGGTTGCGGGGTCGTACACCAAATACGTAGCATTCTCGGAAAACGCAAGGAGCTTCACCGCACATGAATCGGCATAGTGTTCAGCTGCGGCTTTTGCCACTTCCATAAATACTTCGGGGTTCTCAAAATTATTAGCCATGAGGGCATCCTTTCCAATTCGCCCACCAAAACAGGGCAGACATCATGCACTAAGCCTCAAGCTGAGAAAGCGAGGCTTCCAGAGCGCTTGCGAACATATCGAGATCGGAGTCGTCAAACACCAGCGGCGGACGGACCTTCAGCACATTGCCGTAAGGACCGCACAGGGAAATAAGCACATGGTTTTCACGCAGCTTTTCGATAAGGGAGACAGCGAAAGTCCGATCGGCTTCCTTCGTGCCTGGGTGGACCACTTCCACACCAGTGAACAAGCCAGCACCACGTACATCGGCAAGCTGGGGATGGCGCGTTGCGATGTCGCTCACGGCAGCGCGAAGCTTTTCACCCATGATGCGGGTATGCTCCAAGATGTCGTTTTCTCGGATGTAGTTAAGAACCGCCTGAGCTGCAGCCATAGAAACAGGGTTTCCAGCAAACGTATTGAAGTAGGGGTTGTCCTGCGCAAACGCATCGAGAACCTCACTCTTTATGGCCATGGCAGAGCAAGGAATGCCATTCGCCATGGGCTTACCCATGGTTACGATATCGGGCACGATATCGTAACGGGCAAAACCCCAGAAGGCATCGCCGGTACGGCAGAACCCTGGCTGCACTTCATCGGCAATGTACACGCCGCCCTCTTTGTGAACCAGGTCAACCACTGGCTTCAAGAAGCCTGGCGTACCGGGAATAACGCCGTCGGAGGAAAAGATGCTATCGAACAGCACGCCAGCAAACTTGATGCCGTGGCGACGCATGTCCTGAATCTGGATGGAAATCTGCTCGCACATCCATGCACCCAAATCGTCAACTTCCAGCCTGAATGTATCAGGAGAAGGAATCATGCGCATGGTTTGGCTCATGGCAACACTTTTGCCAATTGAAGGGGAAAGACCGGAGATCAAGGCGGTATTTCCGTGATACGCTTCGCCGGTAACGATGATTCCCTCGCCGCCCGTGTAAAGCTGAGCGCAGCGTACCGCCAGGTCATTGGCCTCCGAGCCCGAGCACATAAACATCACGCGATCGATTTCCTCGGGCATGGTTGAAAGCAAGTCCTCGGCATAGTCCAGGATATTCTCATGCACATAACGAGTATGCGTATTCAGCAGCTGCAGCTGATCGGTAACTGCTTCGGTGATTGCCGGATTGCTATGGCCCATCGAGGGAATGTTGTTATACATATCAAGGTATTCGGTGCCGTCGGCGTCGAACAGGCGCGTTCCCTTGCCGCGCACCAAATGCAATGGTTTCTGGTAAAACAGGCGATAACAAGGGCCCAACACCGCTCGGCGTTCAACCAGGCTCTTCAGATCGCCTTCCAAAGAATCAATATTGGCAACGTTGAAGCTATTAGATTCAAGGATGCCAACGTCTTCACTCTTGCAACCCATTTTCTTCCTCTCACTTAAGTCAATTCAGCCCTGTGCTGGCTCTTCCACTTGCCTCCCTTAACGGATGGCAACGCTCTCTCTTTTCCAGCCGCGCACAAAGCACTCGTAATCCAATTCTTCGAAACCGTTTATGAAGCTATCGGCTGCTTCACGCAGATCTTCTTTCGTGCCTGCGTTATCGGAGTCGTAAATGCCCAAAGTCATAAAACCCGCCTGCGCCATTGCGCCCAATGCATACGCCGAATCGTCAACGCACCAGCTGTTGGCAGGATTTGCGCCAAGCCTGAAAGCGACGCTTGCGCCGAACTGGGGATCGCTCTTCGTCCTGCCCTCGCCTTCCGCAGAGGCAACCACATTGAACAAGTCGAATATGCCCGCCCTCTCCAAGCCCGCTTGAAGGAAGTCAACAGGGCTTGACGAGGCAACCGCAAGCTTCACTCCGTCGTCGCTCAGCCGGCGGACAAGTTCCACCGCGCCGTTTCGGGCCAGAACGTTGTTGCGATATTCGCTAAGAAGGATCTGGTGGGCATCATCCAGAACCTCTTCGACCGAACCGCCCAAACCGCATTCCCGATGGAAAAAGGCTGCTGTTTCGGGAAGAGTGTTCGCATTCAAACGAACCAATTGCATAGGGTTGAGGGCAATTCCTGCCTTTTGGGCAAATCGCTCCTGCAGTGCATGCCATGCGGGCATCGAGTCAAGCAGCGTTCCGTCGCAATCGAAAATCACCGAATCAATCACAGCATCTCCTTTCCCTCACAGCAGGGAATACGTGCCGCAGGGGTCAAACCGCCCCTGCGGCAACGGTCTAACTCAGCTCAGCTTCTGCAGCCTTCAAAGCGGCAAATTCCTCTTCGGGTGCATTGCCCACCAGATGCTTTCGCGAATAGGCGAAGAAGTACACCATCAGTCCCGCAAGAACTGCGAGGGTGCAGCCTGCAGCAAAGGCATCAACCGTGAAGGTCGAAACAATAGCCACCAGGGAAAGAGCGAAAGAGATACCGGTAAGGGCAATTCCGCCAGGGGCCTTGAAGCCGCGCTCCATGCTTGGCTCCTTCTTGCGCAAGATGATGTGGGAAAGATTCATCATTGCGTAGGAAACGCATGCGGCGAATACTGCCATGTTCAGGAGGATGTCGCCGTCTTGAACTACGGCAGCCAAGGTAAAGGCGATGGTGCCCAAAACAAGCAGGGCAACAAACGGGGTTTTGCGGGAACCGGTGACGGAAAGGAACTTAGGCAAATAGCCAGCACGGGAAAGGGCGAATGCTTGGCGGGAGCCGCTGAATACCGTCGAGAAGAACGAAGCGACCAGGCCAGCAAGACCAGCGTAGTTTACAAACGTCGCAAGAGAACCTTCGCCAACTTCGTTCAATGCGTCAACCAGCGGGGCAGCTGCAGCGCCAGCAAACTCAGCGCCAGCACCACCTGCAGTAAGGAACAGAACCAAAGCGCCCGTAACCATGAGGGTCAGCATTGCACCGATAATGCCCTTGGGCATGTCCTTCTTTGGGTTTGCCGATTCTTCCGCTGCCAGAGGAACGCCCTCAACGGCGAGGAACAGCCAAATGCCAAATGGGAGAGCAGAGATCACGCCAGCTGCACCGAAAGGCAGAAGCGCCGTACCACCATCTACAGCAGGGGTGATATTGAAGAGATTTGCCACTTCGAAGTGAGGTGCAATACCAACGACGAAAGCGATAAGGGCAATCATAGCAATAGCGGTAATGCCAAATACGATCTTTAATGCTTCGCCAACACCGATAAGGTGGATACCAACGAAGACGATAAAGAAGAAGCCGATGATGGCAACCGAGGGAATATCGGCGAACAGGCCCAACGCATGCACATACGCAGCAATAAACGTCGAGATAGCGGCGGGGCAAATCGTATACTCAATCAAGATGGCGAACCCGGTCAGCGCGCCACCTACCTTGCCCATGGCGCGGCGGGCAAAGCCATAGCCAGCACCAGCTGCGGGCATAGCAGAAGACATTTCAGCCAGACCCAGCACCATGAACAAATACATGGCTCCCATGACCAAGAATGCGATAAGCATTCCGAACCAGCCACCGTATCCTATGCCGTAGTTCCATCCAGAAAAGTCACCGGATATTACGTAGGCAATGCCCAAGCTCATAAGCAGTACCCAGTTTACGGCGCCCTTCTTAAGGGAACGCTTTTCAAAGTATTCTTTCGATTCTGCGGTTATGCCACCCAAAACGGCGGCATCTGTTGGCGGTGTCATAAGGCGATCACTCCTTTTGCGTAAGATCGATATTCTTGCGCCAGCTACTTACGCAGCTGCCAGAGACTCGCCGTTGAGCCATTCATATTGCCGTACTCGCCAAAATGCCTTCCAGAGAGGCTTCGCATCGAGGGCAATCACACATTCGAGCTCTTCGTTGAACTCGACAGGCTCATATTAGAACCGCTTTTGCCCGCGACAAGCGCGATGCGCTCTGTTTAACAAAGGGTCAAAAGCCTCGAAACGCACGCTTAACATGAACGCCCATCAAGCTGATGAGAGATTTACAAAACACCAGGTCAAAAGCGTATATTTCGCATATTATTCTAAAAACGCAGGTAGATTGGCAGTTAACAGAGCGCTCAATGATATGGAAACAGCGCCGAAACACCATGGCATTTTGGCAAGCAAGCCCGCACGAGGCAACCGCCGCGCAAAGACCCTTTGCACGCTAGAACCCTTTACCTCAAGCATGCTCGCCGTCGCAGCCCGCAGCCAATCAGGCAACAAAAAAAGCGCCTCCATAGAGGCGCTTAGGGGAACGAATAATATCAAAGGCTATGTCAGTTGATGCAAAAGAGGCGACCAAGCGAACGCCCGATGAGGACTATTCGTCCTCAAGCCGAAGCTATTTGTTCACTGGACGACGGTAATCAGGCTCCGTGGTCAGAACACGGGGGCCATCTTCAGTAATAGCAACGGTCTTCTCGAAATGCGCAGAAGGCTTACCATCGCGTGTGCAGACAAGCCAACCATCGCTCATAACCTTAGTTTTATAGGTACCGATATTGATCATAGGCTCAATGGCGATAACCATGCCCGGCTCAAGCTTAATACCAGTGTGCTTTCGGCCGTAGTTGGGAACATTGGGGTCTTCATGCATATCGCGACCCACGCCATGACCCACATACTCACGCACAACACCGTAGCCAGCGCGCTCGGCAATCTCTTGGATAGCATGACCGATATCGCCCAAATGATTGCCGGGGCGAGCGGCCTCGATACCAGCCCACATGCACTGTTCGGTAACCTCGAGCAGACGCTTCTTTTCGGGAGAGATCTTGCCAACCGGATACGTCCAAGCGTTGTCTCCAACCCATCCTTTCACGATAGCGCCCGTATCAATAGAAAGGATATCGCCCTCCTGGAGAATGACGGAATTGGAGGGGATGCCATGAACGATCTGGTCGTTCACTGATGCGCAAATGCTACCAGGAAATCCGCCATATCCCTTGAAAGCGGGGATGCCGCCCTCCATGCGGATAATCATCTCGGCGATGCGGTCCAGTTCGGCAGTAGACACGCCTGGCTTTACCCGCGCACCTACTTCACGCAAAACCTTAGCTGACAAGCGGCCCGCTTCAGCCATTTCCTCAATCTGATGGGGGGTCTTCTTTATGATCATGCTCTGATTACCTTTCTTACACGTTTATCAGAGTCAGAATACACCGAAAGCATCCTAGGAAAAAGCAAAGTAATCTTGATAGGCAGGCAAGCCGGCAACCTTGCCATCACGAAATGCATCTACCCAGATATCCTGTAGGGAGCCTTTCTGTTCAACAGGGTCGTAAGCGCCCGCTTCAGAGAGTTCCGTCTCCCAGGAAAACGATGAGATGCCCACGGTATAGGTATCCCCAGAACGTAAATCGACCGTGGATTCTCGTCCTTCGTTGGCCGAAGAAGTGTCGGTTCCACCAGATTGCAGGCCTGATGAGGTGATCTTCGCCACCGATTCAAGCTGGAAAGTGCCGTTTTTCTGAGCTATCTCCAGATGCAGCCCGCTTACAACGGGCAAATCGTAGGGGCTTTTTGCCGCCGCCACGCAACGCGAAAGATACTCGGTAAGCTCATCTCCCGAAAGAGAGACCACGGCAACGGGCATCTTTGCAACCGAATAGGCCAAATCCGTTGCCGTCTTATCTCCCGCATACAGGGGACAGCGCGCAGCATGGGGCGAAACGACAAATGCATCGGTATTCAGTACCTGCAAAGACACCTGGGCGATGTCCAGAGCAGCAACGTTACCCTTCGTGTCGTCGAAAAGACCGCTCACGCCCTCCGAAAACGAAGTGAGCACCTTTTTATCTTCAGATTGCTCAGCCTTCAACAGACCCTCCACCTCATCAAGGGCGCCCGCAGCGTCAACCTCTCCCTTTACAACATCTGAGAGTGTTTCGCCGACCGCATTCGATGCGAGCCGATTAGGCAGAAACGTTCGGACACTTCCCTCTTCCAGGCTCGACGAAAGAGAGGAAAGTGCATCGGGAAGCTGAATCGGATCGTCTGCGGAAGTAGATACCAATTTATCTATGCCATACAGACCCAGATAATAATTTTGGGCATCGACGCTCATAATGCTCGAAAGCACATCAACCGCAGCCTTGTGTATAACCTCGTCGCTCGCGGTAGAGGCAACCCCTTGGGTTTTCACATCGCTGACCATTCCCATAAATACCGGCTGGGCAAATGCCCAACTCGAAGAGTCCCCGAAAAACGGCAGGGCTCTCACGGTCATATTATGCTGGGCGCCATACGACGAGGCCTGCCCATCGGGCAAGAACAGCATTGCTGCTTTCCCGTCCAAGAATTTCTGCTCGGCTTGATCGGGCGTCTCATTGAAACTTTCGGTGCTGATAACACCCTGGGCCATAAGATCGCCCAAATAAGAAAGCGCATCGGGGAACGAGGAGGCATCTACGGAAACCGAGCTCGAATCGCGCTTCAGCACCTGGCTCAAAAAATCTTCCGTCTCGGACACCAGCGAAGCATCGGCGAACCCCTGCATGACCTCATAACAGGTTTCGGTATCTGCCATGCCTGCAGCAAGCGGTTCAACTCCCCTTTCCGAGAAAGACTTACATGCCCCAATAAACGACTGTTTGTCACTCGGAACGGAAATGCCGTACAAATCGAATAAATAATTATTGATTACTATGCCCTCGAAGCCACTTGCACCTGGCAAATATTTCACCGCATCGGAATTGCCGGGGATCGACCTGAGCGTATCTTCACTATATGACGCCGCGATATCCGTTTCTCCGAGATCGTAGAGCGAAGCAGACAGCGATTCAGCGCTTACGCGGTTGAAGTCCTTCGTCAGGATGACATCGGGCAGCGATCCGTGTTTTGCCTGATAGTCATAGAAATCAAGTGAGTCATCCCCCACGATCCACTCAATTTCATAATCGGGGTTCTGCTCTTCGACGTACTGAGCAAACCCTGAAGTGAGCACAGAGTCGTCCCACACCGAAACGGTAACGTGGGTTTTCTGATCGGGCGAGTCGCATGAACAGAGAACCAAGGGGAAAAACGCCAGAGCCATCGCGATCACTACGCACAATGCGGCTCGTGTCAGTTTTGCGAACAATGAGCCTTCGCCCATGAGCAACGCCCCCTTCTCTCCTTCATTCCACACACGACGCTGATGCCAAGCACCGCTTATCTCTTCCAGTATATGAGCCTCATCCCCCATTCACACAATTCACTCAAGGAAAGCTAAGCTCACATCCGCCCTGATAATGGCGAGCTTTGGTACCATGGTCTCATCGCACAACAAAAGGAATCCCATGAACGAACGCAACACGAACCGCCGCGCTCAAACGCGCAGCAATCGCACTACGCAGCGCCACCAGATAGACGGACGCCCCGCGCCTCGCCGACAGGCAAGCCATGCATCCGATTATTCGGAGGGGTCCTTCACGCAACCTTCCCACAGCAACACCTTCCGTACCGATCCACGCGAATCGGCGCAATCAGCACGCTCGCGCCAACAGCAGGGCCGTCGGCAACAGCCACCGCAACGAGGTCAGCAACGCCCCAGCCAACGGCACGCTTCCAGCCGCCGAACCACTCCGTCTTCTCGTAGAACAAGCCGCACGCCTATCCACGAGCAACATTCCTACCAGACGCTTACGCCTCGCCAAGGAACCAGCACCTACGTTCGCCATGAATACTCGAAGAAGCGCAGCAATCTGCCCTTTTTCGTTGGTGGAGCAGCGGCCCTCGTTGTCGTTGTTTTTCTTGTGACCACCCTGGTCGGAGCTCTTGGCGGCTCGAGCCAAAACACCCAAGAAGAGACGCCTGCTGCCACCGATGAGGCGCCAACGCCCACTACGCTTACGGTTACATTCGCTGGCGACTGCACCTTGGGAACCGATGTTAATTTCAGCTCCGATACCAGCTTCAATACTAAATATGAAGCGGTCGACGACCCATCCTATTTCCTCGCCAACGTTGCCGACATCTTCAAAAGCGACGATCTTACCGTGGTGAACATGGAGGGAACCCTGACCACCTCCTCCACACGTCAGGACAAGACCTTCGCCTTCAAAGGCCCCGCCGATTACGCGCAAATTCTCGTGAAGGGCAACGTTGAAACAGCATCGCTCGCCAACAATCATTCGCGTGACTACGGCGAGCAAAGCTACACTGACACCATTTCCGCGCTGGAAAATGCAGGGATCGGAACCTTTGGCTACGACCGCATCGATTATCGCGATGTCAACGGCGTGAAGGTTGCCCTCATTGGTACCTACGAACTGGCAAAGCATCTCGACATTCAAGACGAACTCAAGCAGAACATCAAAACCGCCAAAGAAAACGGGGCTCAACTTGTTGCCGTCTATTTCCATTGGGGCACCGAAAAGGAAACGGTCCCCGATGAAACGCAAATTCAGCTGGGGCACATTGCCGTTGACGAGGGGGCCGATCTTGTTATCGGGTCCCACCCCCATGTAATACAGGGATACGAGAAGTACAACGGCCGCTACATCGTATACAGCCTGGGCAACTTCTGCTTCGGCGGCAACCCCAACCCATCCGATAAAGACTGCATGATCTTCCAGCAAACGTTTACGGTAACGGGCAACGATGTTGCCACCGACGACAACATCAACGTTATCCCCTGCTCGATTTCTTCTGTTTCCAACTCAAACAACTACCAGCCCACCCCGGCAACGGGCGACGAAAAAAACCGCATTGAAGCTAAAATCAAGAAGAGCAGCGACAGCATCGCAACGCTCTCAAATAAGGTGTCGCAGTCAAGTTAACCCGCAGAGCATGAATACGAGCGACTGCCCGGCTTCTTGTTCTTCGCAGGCAGACGCGCGAAGAAAGGAACAGAAATGGAAACTCCCGTTTGGCTTATCACCGGCGCAAGCCGAGGATTCGGCAAGGCATTCGCTCAGGCAGCGCTCGATCATGGCTGCCGCGTTGCAGCAGGCGCCCGCAAGCCGGAAGCGGCACAGGCAGCCTTCGGGGAATCTGAGCAGCTTTTGCCTGTAAAGCTCGATGTGACCAACCAATCCGAAATCAAAGAAGCCATAAATCAGGTAATTGAGAAATTCGGCCGCATCGATGTCTTGGTGAATAATGCGGGTTACGGAATCTTCGGATCACTCGAAGAGACTACCGATGAGGAAACGCGTGCCATCTTCGACACCAACGTATTCGGCATGATGAACATTACCCGCGCGGTGCTGCCTCATATGCGCAATCAGGGCTCAGGACGCATAGTAAACATTGGCTCTATGGCCAGTTTTGCCTGCGATCCTGGTGGAGCCCTCTACGACGCAACGAAGTTTTCCGTTGCTGCAGTAAGCGAGGTGCTTTCGCTGGAAATGAAGCCCTTCGGCATTGAAAGCATGGTAGTAGAGCCAGGCATGTTCCGCACTAACTTCTTCGACGGAACCTCCATCCGCACACCCAATGCCCCTCTTGATGCATACGACAACACGCCGGCTCGCGGCGCGGAAGAGTTCTGCCTAGACCACAATTACCAACAACACGGCGACCCTCAAAAAGCTGCCGAGTTTGTATACAAGGTGGTAAGCTCGCCGGACCCTCTTCCCCTCTGGCTGCCCGTTGGCAAAGATTCCATTAAGAAATTCGAGAAGAAGCTTACGAAAATGATTGAATCTATCCAGCCCTACAAGAACGAAGCTTCAAACCTCTTCATCGACGAATAGACGCCAAAGCCCATATATGAGCCACCTTCCTGCCTGTCGTTATCCAAGAAGCGGGAAGGTGGCTTAATTTTGCTATACCTATTTGAAGGATCACGGCAGGATCCCATCTGTTTCTCTAGGATCGATCGCAGATAAACACTCTTCAGGCCGCCGAACGCCTTGCATAAATGCTGCTTCCAGCAGCGTTTGCTGCCCCACCGACAGCACAGTCACACGAAGAAGCAATGCCAATCTATCCAGAGAACGAAGTCACATGCAGCAACCGCGGCACTATTCCTTGATGACATGCAACATCAGACTCGATTCCCACCTAGCACGCAACAGCAGCCAGCCCTATTGCCTGCCATGCCAACGCTCGTTTACTCAGTGTCGCTTTTGGCCAACGCTAAGTCATCGATCTTAAGCCGTAGCTTGCTCGTGGTTCCTCTCAAGTGCGCAAAACGCTGCTTCTTGATATCGGAGTTCAAGAACACAATGGCATGGGCAGCGTCCATGGCGAACTGATAATTCGCTTCAATGAGCCGTTTCACTTCGTCAGCCATAGTGTCGTCAACTTTATTTGCCAGCGAACCCAAGATCGAGGCATTCATATGGAGGTAGTACAGCAGCTGGATACTTCGATCGCTGTCGGCTTGCCCATGATCGATATCGATTCGTATCTGAGCCAGCAGCCTTTCGTCCACGCGTTCCATTTCACTCATCTTGTGAGAAATCGTCATCGATCTGCGCGATTGCAAGAAAACGAAAATGATCGACAACACCACGAGGGTTCCCAGAAGAACAAACACCAAACGCATCATCAGCGTGTCTCCAAGCGACATGGTGGGATATAGGGCAGCAAGCGCCAACTGCGTACCAGCAGCCATAGAAACTGCTGGACCGAAGTTCATCAAAATGACGCCATAGCCCATAACAAGAACGCAGAATATTCGAACAGATCCGGGGATGAAATGGGTGACGGCCACGAACACCGCCATGCCAACCAGCATGCCCAAAAGCTGCTTGCCCATCATTCTCATTGTTTCATCGCGGTACGTGTTCATCATCAGGAACGAAGTGATGGGAATCCACGCGCCGAAATGCGTATCCATATAGAGCAGCATAAGCTCAGAAACCGCGAAGGACGTTCCAACGATTACGCCAAGCTGAATAGAAAACCTAAGCTGAGAATTCTTCAGGCTGAAGTTGTCCTTGATAAAGTGCAACCGATAACGAATTCCCAATCCAAACGGCGTCGAATTATCACGTGATGCTTTGCTGTCGCTCAACGTGTACATCATCGCCTCGAGCGTTGCGCGCCACGCTGTATCGTGTTCAAGGTTTTCCAACCGATGTGTATCCAGAAATTCCTGAAGCGCCGATATCATGGCGCGAACCTGTTTAATGCGCCCTTGCCCAAAGCCCAGAAAGACTTCGGATAGATCGAGCAGATAGTCACGTTCCGCCTGCTCCATGGAATGCACGTTACGTGAGGCGCCGTGCATCATGTCGGCTATTTGCTCGGCGCATATCAAAAGCGAAAACGTATACCGCTGCCGCCCACTCAATACACCGCCTTGGCGGAAGACGTTGCCATACTCCTTGTTGCAATACTCTCGAGTAATGTCGTACACCCTATGGGCATCGAGCTTGCTCACGTCGAGGTTCGAAAGATCGATCAGCTGAAATCCGATGTCATCGAATGCCCTCATCACGAAGCCTCGATCTTGGGTTATCTCGCTTTGCGCCGAGAAATGGCGCATGGCATAAATAAACGCGGTGGTGCAGGCAACAGCAAACAGCGTTGCCACCATACGCATCGGTATCTCATGCGCAGAAATGGGATAGATCTCCAACAGCAGAAAGCCCAAACCCAGCATGAAAAAATTTCGAGGGAGGTAATCATCGGAATTCATCAAAGTAATGCAGAACATATACACCGCGCTACCAGCCACCAACAACACAGGGTGAAGGCCCGCAAGCGACGAGCAAAGGCTCATAACAAGAAACAGCGCGGCATGCTTTAGATAGTTGATGAACGAAAGCCCCGCAGATTCAACCATTGTTCGAGCGAACGACTGGAAGATAACGCCCAACAGCGCATCCTCCACTCCAAACAACTGCAGTTCCACGAAAAAGAGCGCAACAAGAAATGCTACGTACGGAACTACGTTGGCAATCCTGTCTAGCATGCGCCCTCCCCTCTGGGCAACTTACCTATAGACTCTCAAAAACATGTCCGATGATCGCGGAAAAGCAGATTGGCAATTGGTCTCAACCCCGCAATTAGCTATCCGCCTTCGCACCCTTCTCGCGAAGCGTCTCGGTTGCTGGATCCCATCGAAGGCTCTCCGCAAGCGAAATGATGTTTTCTACCGCACGAGTCTTATGAGCGTTTTTGCGGTAAATCAAATACACCGGGTGAAAACCGGGCTCGACTTCCTTAATTCGAATCGTATGCAGCTGAGGGAATGGAGCAAGACCCAGCGTATTCAGCGAAATGCCCACTAATTCAGGTTCGACATCGACCACACTTCCCAAGGTGATCTCATCGTCGCACCATTGACGCACAGTAAGGTTATGAGCGGAAACCAGCTCTTTCACCTCAGCGCCAACGGGCGTTTCGGGGCGATAGGTAACTATCTCGGTGTTCTTGAGCTCGTCAAGCGAAATGGTGTCCTTCTTAGCCCAAGGACTATCTTCGTGGGCAATGGCCACCAAGTCTTGAGCCGAAACCGGAACGAATTCCAAATCGGGACGATTTTCAACATACGCACCGATCACGATGTCGTACATTCCATCGGTTAGGCTTTCGACCAAACTTTGGGTTAGCCCCTGATACAAACGAACATCAACATGAGTACCATACCGACAACGGTACTCCCTCAAAAGAGCCGGCAGATAGTCCGCCTGCAGAGTAAAAATTGTGCCAATATCGATAGTTCCCGACAGACTGTTCGCATGTTCCTGCGCTACTTGGATTCCCTTATCTATAACGTCGAGGCCTTCGGACACGTATTCATTGAATTCCTTACCGAATTTCGTAAGCCTAACGTTACGACCGTGCTGCTCGAACAGAGGAATGCCAAGCTCGCCTTCCAACTGCTTAATGGAATTAGAGAGAGCAGGCTGAGTGATAAACAGCTCTTCTGCTGCCCGAGTAAAATGTTGGACCTGCGCCAGCTTCCTGAAATACCTTAACTGCGATAGATTCATTGCGACCCCTCACACCTCGCATAAAAAAAGGCCTCCGTCCCAGTTTATAGGACGGAGGCCTTTAAATGACCAGGTTTGTCAAAAGATTTGCAATCGCAATCTTTCAGGAAGCCTTAGTGCAGGTACTCGATGCGGCCGCCATGCTTCTCGCACTCGCGAGCGATGGTGATGCGCTGAACGGTAGGAGCACCTTCCTCGAGCCACATAGCGCGGCAGTCGCGATACAGACGCTCGGTAGGACCGTAAGGAGAATCCTCGAAGTAGCCGTCGCCACCGAAGATCTCGAGCATCTCATCGGAAACCAGGCGAACCGTGTCGATAGAGAACAGCTTGCAGATTGCAGCCTTCTCGTCGATGAACTCGTTGTTCTGGTCGATGTCGAAGTCACGAGCGAAGTCGTAAACCAAGGTGCGCAGTGCATGAATCATCATCTGCATGTTAGCAATCTTCATCTTGATTGCCTGACGCTTGATGATCGGCTTACCGAAGGTTACACGATCAGCAGCACGCTTGAGGGAGATCTCGAGCATACGCTGTGCCATGCCCAAGTTAGAGCAAGCGATGTGTACGCGGGAAACGCTCAGGGAGTGGATAGCAACTTCCATGCCCTGGCCCTCTTCACCGAGCAGGTAGATAGGATCAAGCTTGAGGTCGGTGAACTTCAAACCTGCATGGCCAGCACCCTTGCAGCCCATCATGTGAGGCATAGGGATGATTTCGAAGCCAGGTGCATCATTGGGTACGAGGAATGCGGAAAGACGGGAGTCCTTGTCGCTTTCCTGATCGGTTACTGCGATTACATAGGTGTAATCGGAGCAGTCAGTGTGGGAGATGAGCCACTTCTCGCCGTTCAGAACATAAGAACCGTCGGGCTGCTTAACTGCGGTGGTGTGGAGGTCTGCGCCCGTACCGCCGGTCTTCTCAGTAATAGCGAAGTTGCAGTAAACAGTCTTGTCCTGGAACTTATCCATGAGCTGATCCTTCAGCTCCTGCTTGCCGTAGTCCTCAAGGATACGCCAGTTCATGTCAGCAGCATGATGGAGATGCATACGCATTCCGCCAGGGCCACGAGAGAACTCTTCCTGAACCTTCAGGATCTCGAGCTCGTTGAGGTTCCATCCACCGTACTCTGCGGGAAGATAGAAGCGATAGAGATCGTTTTCCTTGGCGAGTTCATAGAACTTCTCCGGGAAAGTATTGGTTACCTCAATCTCTTTCTGCATCTCGTCGAATGGGCCCTCTGCCAATTCGCGGATCTGCTTGAGGTATGCCTGGAACTGCTCATCCGTAATGGTAGCTTTAGGATTCATTGGTCCCCCTAACCGTTGCAGTTTCATAAGCTTTTGCTTACAGGTCTTATTTTACGGTGAACAGGTTATATTTCAAATTTCGAAGGGTGTCATTTTTCTTAAAAAGCTATAAGGCAAATGAATAGCTTTTAGTTGTCATGCCTGAATAATTGGTTTATCGCAAGAAAATAGTTATTCAGCGAGCAAACAGGTAAAACATGTTCAGTCAGAACGCTTTAGCACCAGCAAACGAACCACCCTACCCTGCTTTCACGCAAGACTGATCACCCATTACGGTCACAGGCTGGTCGCCGTTCGTTTCGCTGGTGCTCGTTCGGCGAAACGTCCACGAAAAGCGAATCATCGACGAAGCCATAGGGGGTACCCCCCCTACGACATAACTCAGCGTCTTGACCGAGATTCTTCCGTCACGTCGCACACGCCAGAACAACGAGAAAGGCGCCCACTAGGGGCGCCTTTCATCAAAGCAGCTTGAACTGTTTGTTCTTATTCAACCGGAGCTACGGGAGCGCGGTCCTCTTCGGGAACGATATCGTCGCCGAGGCGAATGCCGCCCTCTGCCTTAAGACGTGCGATGGTCTCATCGTCTGCGCCGACCTTCTTGAGGTACTCAGCAGTATCGCCACCGAGGACAGAAGCCTCTTCGAAATCAGCGATGTTAACCGGGATGGTGGACAGGTGATGAGGAAGGCCAGTCTGAAGAACACGGCCTACGCGGGGGAAGTCAACCCATGCCAAAGCCTCGGGGTTCTCACGCGTAATCTGCTCAACCGCTTCGGTCTTGGTGTTGACCTTAGCAATGCAGAAGTCCTTGTCCTCGAGCCATTCCATCCACTCTGCCAGAGGCTTGCTCTTGATAACCTCTTCAACGATCTTGAATGACTCAGGTGCTTCCCAGCGGCGCTTCAAGCCGTCACCCTTGATTTCAGGATGACCGATTGCATCGCAGAAGGGCTCCCAGAACTTGGATTCAACCATGCCAAGAGCAAGCTTGCCGCCGTCTGCCGTCTCGTACACGTTGTAAGCGGTGGAAGGATACTCAAGGTCGTCGCGCTTGCACTCACCGTCGTTGAAGCACCAGCGAGAATCAAGAAGCGAGTTCCACCAAACGAAGCAATCGAACATCGAAGTGTCAATGTACGTGCCCTTGCCAGTCTGCTCGCGAGCATACAGAGCTGCAAGAAGAGCCTGTCCTGCAACCATGCCAGAAGAAAGGTCGCACAGATGCAGAGGCGAGGTGGAGCCATGGTTTACGGACAGGTAACCACTCGTTGCCTGCATGTTCAAGTCATGCTGAGCCTTCTTGGAGCGAGGATCCTCGGCGCCATAGCCAGAAATTGAGCAGTAAATGATACGAGGGTTGATCTCGTTGATCGTATCGTAATCAATGCCAAGCTTCTTGGTTACACCAGGGCGGAAGCTTTCAACGATAACATCGGCTTCCTTGGCCATCTTCTTGAACCAATCAACAACCTCTTCGTTCTTGAGGTTCAGCGAAACCGACTTCTTGTTACGACCAAGTGCGGTGATGTAGTAGGAGATGCCGCCACCCTTGGTAGGATAGTCGTGACGCATGAAGTCGCCAAGACCGGTGTCTTCAACTTTGATTACCGTTGCACCAAGGTCAGCGAGTACCTGAGTTGCATAACCGCCTGGCAGGTAACGGGAAAAGTCGAGAACGGTAAGTCCAGAAAATGGAGTGTTTGCTCGTGACATGTCGGTATCCTCCTAGTCCCTCTTAGAATTCGGTCCGTAGCTGGGCTCCAAAACGGAAGCGGGCAGCGGATCGCCGGTGTAGCACATTACTGCGCCGTCCTCGACAAGCTTGTCGACAGCTGCGTCGTCATAGCCGTAGTCGTTGAGGATCTTGCGCGTGTCGTAACCGGTAGGACGGGAGCGACGCAGAACAGGATCACCAATACTGTCCAGACGGAACGGCATGGTGGTGATTACGTAGTCTTCCTCTTCGCCATAGGGGCTCGAGGGACCCTGCTTCTCGTACTTCATGTAACGGAGCTGGTCGTTGTCGAATGCTTCCTGATCCTGCAGAACGTCGGAAACGGTCTGGATCTTCTCGAACGGAATGTCGTTCTCACGGAAGCGCTTCTCGAGCTCTTCGTAGGTGAACTTCTTGCATGCCTGATGCATCTCAGCTACAACCTCGACATACTTGCCGTTGTCAGCCAATGCCTCAAGCGTGTTGTACTGCTCTTCGGTGTAGTACTTCGGATCCATTTCCAAAGTATCGAATACCAGCTTGCAATACTTGTTGTAGTTGCCGAAGCACATGAGGAACCAGATGCCGTCGGAAGATACATAAGAATTGTTGGTGGGGCACTTTGCCTCCATGCGGTCCTTCGGGTAATCGCAACCCTGCTGCTGAGCAATCAGAGCAGAAGTCATGCCCCAAGTGCCAACATGATACAGAGAGCCCGTAACCTTATCACCAACACCAGTGCGGAGAGCGCCAGCATAAGCGCCCAGAATACCTGCGGTCAGTGCACAACCCGTGTTCCAGTCGCCAAAAGCGATGGGAGAGTTGCCGGGCTCATAATGGGCGTTTGCCTGGGGAATTGCGCTTACGAAACCAGAACGAGCTGCAAATGCGGTTGCATCGAAGCCCTTAGCATCCTTCATGGGGCCGTGCTCGCCATAGCCACGGTTCTGAGCCCAAACCAAACGAGGGAACTTCTCGTGCAACGTCTCGTAGTCAAGGCCAAGGCGCTTCAGTGCGCCAGAGCGAAGAGAGGTAAGGAAGATATCTGCCGTCTCAAGAAGGTGATACATAACTTCCAGGCCCTCAGGGCTCTTGCAGTTGATTGCGGTCCATTCCTTGTTGAAGGAACCGCAGTCATATGCAACGTCATCAAACTCGGTGCGGAACTTCATGCCCCAAGCCAAGCCCTGAGTACGCTGCTCGTCACCCGTAAACGGCTCAACCTTGATAACCGTAGCACCCATTTCAGCAAGGGCTCGACCTGCGGCCGGGCCAGCTGCATACTGGGTAAGCTCAATTACTTTAACTCCCTGCAATCCTGCCATTGGATTCTCCTAACGATCAAATATGCCTTTCAGCACATCGAAATTTTGCGAAAAAGGGTGCCGGCACCGTGGTGTCAGCACCCTTTTTAGTCTCTTGTTATTTCATGAAACAAGAATGAGTTCTTCTTACGGCTCCAGAACTACGCGCAGGCCTTCGCCAGACTCGATGAACTCCATGCCCTTACGCCAATCCTTCAGAGGAATAACCATGTTGGAGATCATGGAGATGTCCAAGCCATTAGCCAACAGGCTCAGAGCCTGACGCCAATGCTTACGCTCGTAAGCACGGTTGCCGATAATGCTGATCTGACGCATAGCGATGTCAGTCATCGGGATGGAAGAAGGCTTTGCAGGAAGACCCGTAATGCCAATGCGGCCACCCTTAGCAACCATCTGAACAGCCTGCTCGGATACGGTCCAGTGACCAGCTGCGTCGAAGATGCACTCGGGGCCCTTGCCGCCGGTGAGTTCCTTGACCTTCTCAACAACGTCGCACTCAGAGCCGTTAACCGTGATAGCGCCGAGCTGCTCTGCAACCTTGAAACGCTTAGCGTCTGCATCGAGGCCGGTTACGATAACCTTGCGGATACCACGAGCCTGCTTCAACAGAGCAACCATGAGCAGACCAATAGCACCAGGGCCGATTACAACTGCGGTTTCACCGATCTGCGGATTTACACGCTCTACAGCGTTCATTGCTACGCAGAGAGGCTCGAGCAGAGCACCCTGGGTGAAAGTAACATCATCGGGCATCGGAATGATATTGGTTGCACGGATGGCCATGTACTTAGCAAATGCGCCGGGAAGGTCGGTGCCATAGAACGGACGGTTGTCGCAAATGTTTACCTCGCCGCGATCGCAATACTCGCAAGTGTTGTCGAACAGTACGGGATTTGCGGTTACACGCTGACCAACCTTGAGGTTTGCAGGTGCATTCTTGCCAACTTCAGCGATTACACCAGAGAACTCATGGCCGAAGATTGCAGGATACTGGATGTGATAGGAATTTGCGATTGCAGGATTCCAGCGATAGAGAGAGTGATCGGTGCCGCAGATACCTACAGCCTTGATCTCCATCAGTACTTCGTCATCCTTGATCTGAGGAATATCGAAATCTTCTACGTACTCCATTGCATCCGGCTCAGCGGCGGTCTTGAGAAGTGCGTTCATCTTACCTTCCATGGGTAACTTCCTTTCGAAGAGTTCAAACAGGAAGCCAGCGCTTGTAGCCCCTCGCATCAAGCGCTGGCCAATAATTCATTGTTACTGGATGGACCAGCCACCATCAAGAACCAGGGTCTGACCAGTGGTGTACTCGGTAACAGGGAGAACGAGGTGCAGAATTGCAGCGCCCATTTCGTCGAGCGTACCGGTGTAGTTGGGCAGAGGAGTGCGGCTCTTAACATATGCTTCCTGCTGAGGCTGCTCTTCGAATACCTTTGCAACCATCGGGGTGTAAACATAACCAGGAGCGATGCCGTTAACCAGGATCTGCTTCTTGGCGAAGTCAACAGCCAAGGAACGAACCATGCCCATAACGCCAGCCTTAGCGATGCAGTAAGGAGCGATGTTCTCCATGGAGTTGATGCCACGAGCAGAAGCGACAACAACCATCTTGCCCTTGATGTTCTTTGCCTCCATTGCGCGAGCAACAGAAGTCATCAGGAAGAAGTTGCCCTTCAGGTTGATGCTGAACAGCTTGTCCCACTGCTCGGGAGCAACGTCAACAGCGTTCATACGGGGCAATGCGATGCCGGCGGAAGTTACGAGGATGTCGATCTGGCCGAAGTTTTCCTCTGCAACCTTAATTACGTTGTCGATGGACTCCTGGCTGGTTACGTCGCATGCAACGCCAACAGCCTTGGTGCCCTGAGCCTTCAGCTCTTCAGCAACCTCGTGGCAACCTGCCTCAGGTACGCCAGCGATAACCATGTTAGCACCAGCTGCAGCGATAGCCTCTGCTGCTGCCTTGCCGATGCCGGAGTTGCCACCAACTACGATGGCGCACTTTCCTGCAAGATGTTCCTTAGGCTGCTTTGCGAACCAATTCTCGGACATTTAAAACCCTCCTCTGTATTGCCAAGGGATCCATACTCCTGTGAGTCTCCCTTGAATTACCTTTTGCTTTCGTTTCCGAAGCTGTTTGTATATTCGCCCAGAAGTGAAAGCGGGTCTAATTGCCGCGGAATGCTTTCTAATAGCAAAGCCCAATGATATTCAGTGCGTTCTATCGATTTTCCCTAACTGATAGAACACGTTCTAGTTTTTCCTAGCTATTTGTTCGATTTTGGACAAAACCATAGATCGAAGATTTGCGATTCATTCGCATCGAATCACTTTGCGCGCAGCGCAAATCTAACGTTACGGCAACAAGGCATTCTTTTGCTGTATCGAAATCAAGCAACCCATTTGTTGCAACTTATTGATGGGCATCTTGCGGCATGACAAGGATCACTAAAAACTTAGTACGACTTCAGCAACGCGAGCAAATCACGCCAAAAAGATGCACAAAGTTATGACGATAAGAAAGAAAGATGCACATTGAGGAGAAAACAGACACGTCGAATCAGCGCAGCACTATAGAGATCCAACTTATGCGATGAACTTTTATCAAACGAGACCTTTGAACAAAAGCGCTTACAATTAGGCAGCCTGTCTAACGAAGTGCCTCTTGTGACCGAACAACTTGCATAGTTGTAGGTCTGCACTACGATGCCACATCAAACCAAGGCCATCCTATACACAAAAGCCCGTCCCAGATTTACTGGAACGGGCTTTTGCTTCTACCTATATATAGGTAAGAATTCTACAGGTCACTATCGTTGATATAGCACTCTTCTAGCGGAATTACACCAGCAGGAAACTTAATATGCTTTTGCGTGAACTTAATAAATTCCTCAACCAAATGAGAATGGAATGACTTCTTGTTGTAGCCAAGGTAAATAATATGGAACGGCTCTTGCAGTTCTTCGATAGGAATAGTCACGAGATTCTCAAGAGAAAGGTCATCCAACGTCTCAAGAATTATAGCCGCAACGTTACGATCAGAAGAAACGAGCGTAGCAGCACTGATCTCGTCATTAAAACCTTGTTTAACGTCAAGACCATAGCGCTGGAAGAAGCCCTCAAAGATAGTATGGGCATACGACTGGCTGCGATAAGAGGTAAGGGTAATCCCCTTCAAATCATTAAGGGAAACCATCTCTCTATCGGCGAGCTCATGATGGGAATTAACTGCGAGCACAACGTTCTGCGAGAATTGAGGAACAAACTCAATATCATCAAAACGATCCATCTTGCCGCAGAACACCACATCAAATTTACCGTCAGCTAAGCCTTTAAGGCATTCGGAGGTTGTTCCCTGGTAGATATCAAAGACAACATCGTCACCGAAGGCACCTTTGAAAGAGCTGAGCAAACGAGGAAGATAATTACGTTGAATACTAATAACGGTTCCTATGCGAATCCTGCCGCTCAAGCCGGAATTGTAGGCCTTCATAATTTCAACCGCTTTATCGATTTCATCTAAAGCGCAGCAGATATGCTTGTTGAATTCTTCACCATATTCAGTGAGACGAACGTTGCGCCCCACCCTCTCAAAAAACGGAACACCGATTTCTTTTTCGAGATTCTTAATAGAGTTAGAAAGTGAAGGTTGAGTGATGTAGAGCGCCTCAGCAGCTTTGCCATAATGCTCGAATTTAGCAAGCGTTCTAAAGTAATACAACTGCGCCAGATTCATATAACCCCTCTTTGCTGATCGCGAATAGCAATCCAGAATATAAAAAGTCCGTTGATTCCTGAGCAACGGATTACCATCTGGTTCTATATATTAGCAAATTTTAATAGTTATCGTGAATGTATTGCAGATCAAATTAGATTTTGATAATTCAAAAATTGAAATAATGCCAGTTCAGAAAAGAATAAGGAAAATTGCTCTATAGGGAAACCGATCAATGATTCAACGGCACTATGGTTTTTTGAAAAGCATTGCTAGAACAAATGATTGGAGTGAGATCTAGTTCCCGGACAACGCAACGGAGCCCGCCCGGGCCCGCTGCGGGAGGGCAGGGCCGGCGCGCGGCTGCGCGGCCGAGGGGAGCCGCCCCGACGGAGTGAAGCAGGGCTCATGGCCCCAAATAAGAAAGGGCCCCTCGGGCCCTCGGAAAACGGAAACGCCCTGCATGAGCGGAACGGCCTATCCTCCCACGGACTGCA
>CAKTTY010000004.1 GCA_934617065.1 uncultured Eggerthellaceae bacterium | reverse complement strand
TGGAACGAGTTCCATATGCCCACCGAGTTCAGGCGGTAGCGGAAAGACCCCTTACACACTTTTTGAGCCATAACCCCGATTTAAAACCCCTCCCGCATTATGCGGAAACTCGCCCTTATATCGAATCGCGTTCGCTCATTCATTTTCAGGACTCCCCAGACCCGAAGACGATTTCCAAATGAACGCGTTCCAATCGAACAAGACCATTAAACCACGAGTTCAGATGAACATCAAACATCGATTTCAAATTAATTAACTGTTGTTTGATTATCACAAACTATGTATCTAACTATTATTTTGCGACCTGTCGACCTGCGCTTTCAAAATTTCTTGTTATGTACGCGTTCCATGCAATCTGGTTTTTGCGAATCAAGCCGCGCTAACAAAAAACCGCTGTTCCTTCGCAGAACAGCGGCTCTTCAAAGACAAAGGAGTACATTAACGGGGTTTTCGGGCCACCAGCACTCGCGGCCGACCTGTCAAGTCTTGCGCTATTCGAGCCTGCTCGAATCCAGCATCGCAAGCGCAGCTGAACGCTTGATCAAGGTGCCCCTCAAACAATTCGACCGCCAAAACGCCACCAGGCTTCAAATACGAAAGAGCATCTGGAAGGAACCTTCTGAACAAATCGAGGCCATCCTCCCCGCCGTCTAAAGCCAGACGCGGATCCCACTCGCTTACTTCTCGAGGAAGGCCGTCGCATACCTTTGTGGGCACATAAGGTGGGTTGGAGATAATAAGGTCGAAACTCCCCTTCTTGCCGGGATCGAGAGCGCCAAGGAGATCGCTTTCACAAACTTCGACACGATCCCCGAGCCCAAGCGCTTCAACGTTCTTTCCGGCAAGGGCCAAAGCCTCGGGGGCAATGTCGAGCGCCACAACATGCGCCGCTGGATATTCAGAGGCAATCGAGCAGGCAATGCATCCCGACCCCGTGCACAGATCCACAACGCGAAGCTCGGGCAATTCGGGGGAAACGACTTCCTCGCCATTTTCGCCTGCGGCAATATGGTCAGCAACACGCGGGAGTTTCAGTTCCGCAAACGCCTCGCTCACTAAAACCTCAGTTTCGGGGCGAGGGATCAAGACATTCGGAGCAACCAGAACGGTTATATAGCGAAAAGGAACCTTACCGCTGATAAGCTGCAGCGGCTCCCCCTTGCCGCGACGGGCAACGAAATCACGCAGAACAGCTCGCTCATCAAGCGTAAGGGGTTGCTCAAAATTCACGTACAACTCGATCCGGCTCAAGCCTGTAGCTTCAGACATCAGCCATTCCGCTGAAAGACGAGGATTATCATCTCCCTTGCGCTCAAGGAACCCTACCGTCCAATCAAGAGCCGCCTTTATGGTCCACATATCGTTATCAGCCATACCGGCCACCTTTCACTACCACATACCAAGCCAGGCGCACCGAGCTTCAGCGCGAACAACATGCACGCTCATCACGCTTGCCAGACATACGCCAGACAGCAATGTCACATAAAAAAAGGGCAGGACATCGACCCTAGGCCACGCCCTACCCTTTCAGATTCTTCTCGAATCGCAAATCTCGCACAACACTGTCAGTCACCGCAAAGCGACGGTGACGCTAAACGGCTTCCTCGAGCTTCTGAGCTCGGTCAGCTGCCTGCAACGCAGTAATTACATCCTCCAGCAAGTCTCCCATAAGCACCCCATTGTAGGTGGAGTTGAAACCGATACGGTGATCGGTCACACGGTCCTGAGGGGCGTTGTAGGTACGGATCTTCTCAGCACGATCGCCCGAGCCGATCTGGGCCAAACGCTTTGCGCCTTCGGCTGCTTGCTGCTCTGCAAGCATCTTCTCGTACAAACGAGCACGGAGAACGGCCATTGCGGCAATCTTGTTCTGCAGCTGGCTCTTCTGATCCTGAGACTGGACCACCAAACCGGAAGGCAAGTGCGTGATGCGGACCGCCGAGTCGGTAGTGTTAACGCACTGACCGCCCGGCCCGCCAGCACGGAACACGTCGATACGAAGATCGCTGTCTTTGATGTCGATATCGATTTCATCCGCCTCGGGAAGAACGGCAACAGTAGCCGTTGAGGTATGGATGCGGCCCTGGCTTTCCGTTTTGGGGATTCGCTGGACGCGGTGAACGCCCGATTCGAACTTCATGACCGAATACACTTTATTACCCGTTACCTTGAACTGTATTTCCTTATAGCCGCCCGCTTCGGATGGGGAGACGTCCATAGCCTCCACCTTCCACCCATGATGGTCGGCAAAACGCAGGTACATCTTATACAGATCACCGGCAAAAATTGCCGCTTCATCGCCACCTGCAGCTGCGCGGATTTCAACGATGATGTTCTTCTCGTCAGCAGGATCAGAGGGGATAAGCATGAACTTGATGTCTTCCTCGAGTTGAGGAAGTTCACCTTCGATACGTGAGATCTCTTCCTGAGCAAATTCCTTCATATCGGCATCGGAGAGCATCTCCTTGGCCTCTGCCAAGTCGTTGAGATCCTGCACATATTTGCGAGCAGCTACAACAAGCGGACCCTGGTCGGCGTAGCTCTTTGCGAGCTTATTGTATTCATGCTGGTCGGCAAGAACCTGAGGATCGCCCAGCTTCTGCTCCAGCTCTTCATATGCATCGATGATCTTCTCAAGCTTTTCGCGCATGTTCTTCCTTTTCGCATTTCAATTGCCAGTTCCATCAACTGGCTCACGAGCATGTGCCCACAAGCATATGCTCGGAAAATTCACAGCCATATATTTTAGCATGAAGACAAGAAACTAGCAGCCGCCTCCGCAGCAAGAGCACCATCGGATACCGCAGTTACAACCTGGCGCAAAGGCGTGGTGCGCACATCACCTGCAGCAAATAAGCCTGGAACCGATGTTGCCCCGCCCTCATCGGCGACAATATAGCCCGAGCCGTCAAGCTCAACAAGCCCGTCAAGCCATGCCGTATCGGGGTGCGTACCAATGGCAGCAAAGATTCCCTGGGCACGAATCGTGCTCGTTTCCCCCGTCAAAACGCTTTTTAACCGAGCGCCACTTACGCGGCCCTCTTCCTGCAAGACATCCGACACAATACTGTTCCAATGCACTACCAGGTTCTCCATGCCCTTAAGCTGCTTGGCATACCAAGGGCTCGCTTTCAGCTCTCCGCGGCGATGCACCAAATGAACGGTTTGCGCAACGCGGTGTAAATACACCACATCGGCAACAGCGCTATCGCCACCGCCCACCACAATCACATCCTTATTGCGAAAGAAATTGCCATCGCACGTTGCGCAATACGAGATGCCCTTCCCCACTAAGGAAGCGGCTCCATCAACGGGAAGAGGCACGGGCTTCGCTCCGGTAGCGATAATCACGCTGCGTGCAGGATAGGTGCCCTGCGTCCCTTGCACAACAAACCGAGCGCCACCCCTATTTCCTTCGCCCAACGAAATGCCTATGGCTTTATCGCTTTCGATCACGGCACCGAACCGCTCCGCCTGCAACCTCAGAGAATAGGCAGCTTCGAATCCATTGATTCCATCGGGAAACCCTGGATAATTCTCAAGATTGTCAATGGAGAGAAGCTGCCCTCCTGCTCCAAGCTCTTCCAGAACCACCGCAGAAAGGCCAGCACGTGCAGCGTAGATACTCGCGGTAAGCCCAGCAGGACCTGCACCCACGATCACGATATCGGTAATTTTTTTCTCCACCATAGGAAGCACCCTCCCCTTCTTCGTCCCGACATTGCAAGAGCTTCAGCGAACAATGCGAACACCCTATAGGAGCTTTGAGCGTACAATAGCAGCACCCAAACAGAAACGAGCCTCTATGAGTACGCCCCAAAAGAATCAGCCCCTCCGTTCCGCCAAACAATCACTTGCAGTGCTTGCCAATGCCTTTAAGCAGATTGGAGGCTGCGGACTCTTCGCCGCCTATGGAGCATTTCTCCTAGTCTGCTGCGCATTGTTTTGCATCCTCGAGCCTGAGACTTTCCCCGTTTTCGGCAATGCCGTCTGGTATTCCTTTCAAGCCATTACCACTATTGGATTTGGCGATATCGTTGCCCATACCACCATCTGTCGCGCTATCACGATTCTCATGGGGCTTTCTTCGCTTGTCATCGTTGCCCTGATCACCGGCACCGTAGTCAATTACTACAACGAAATGATGAGACTACGGAAAAACGACAGCATCATGGCCTTCGATGAGCAAATGAGAAAGCTCACCGAGCTTTCTCCCGATGAGCTTTCCGAGCTTGAACAAAAGTATCGCGACTTCACCAAAGGGCATCGCCAATAACTCGCAGGTTCAATCCAGAGCCTCGACTAACGTCTGCTCAGGCTGAACGCCCACGAACTGTCGAGCAATGGATCCACCTTTGAATACGATAAGCGTCGGAACGCTCATCACGCCAAAACGCTGGGCAAGTTCAGGCTCCTGGTCAACATCAACCTTGTAAACCGCCGCCCTACCCTGCTTGGCAAGCGCAACCTGATCAAGAACGGGAGCCATCATCTTGCATGGCCCGCACCAGGTGGCGAAGAAGTCAACTAATACAGGATACGGAACGTTCTCGACCTTTTCAGCGAATTCGGACTGGGTGATATGGGGCACCATAGCAAACTCCCTTCTCTAAATGCAACTTTATAAGTATCATTTAACAAGTTCATTCTAGCACGCTTTTGCCGAATGTCTGATTCCTTTCTACCATTTTCGTTCCTCTTTGCTGATGCATGCGCCTCTCGTTTCATTATCGTCACCTGCTCTTCATCTGACGAGGAGATCACAAAATGCCGGAAAGGAACTAGGGCATGCAGCAAAAAGACCAAAACCAAGCCATACGTTAAAACAAAGCAGAAAAGTTCTAGCGATAAAAACGCCAAACGCAAAATGAGAGGAACGACAAACGCGGCAGAGCAGCGTTCGTGCTCCTTTGAGATCTTGCCCCAGCAAACACGTCCGATCATCCCTCTCCCATTCGATGGATAAGCAAAAAGAAAAGCCGCAAAGCGGTAAAACTGCTTTGCGGCTTACTTTCGAAAAAAAGCTTATCAGGCCTTGCTCGACTAAGAGCGAGTACGAATCTCTTCCTTGACCTTTGCGCAGAAGTCCTCAACGGTTGAAGGAACAGTTTCGTTAGAGCGGTCGCGTACCGAGATATTGCCCTCGGCGGCTTCCTTTTCACCCAGGATCAGCATGTAGGGAACGCGGTCAATACTACGCGCCTCGCGGATCTTGTAACCGATCTTCTCATCGCGGTTGTCGACCGTTACACGGATGCCGGCAGCTTCGATCTGCTCAGCAACCTTATGGGCATAGTCGCGGCTCTTTTCGGAAACGGGCAAGATCTTTACCTGCGTCGGAGCAAGCCAAACAGGGAATTTGCCAGCATAATGCTCGATAAGAATGCCGATAAAGCGCTCAACGGAGCCGAAGCATACGCGATGCAGCATAACAGGACGCTTCTTGGAGCCATCGTGGTCGGTGTACTCCAAGTTGAAGTTCTGGGGCATCTGGAAGTCAAGCTGAACCGTACCGCATTGCCACGTACGCCCAATAGAGTCCTGCAGATGGAAGTCGATCTTTGGACCATAGAAAGCGCCATCGCCTTCATTGACCTCGTATTCCATGCCCAGCTGATCGAGAGCAGTCTTAAGACCTGCCTCAGCTGCTGCCCAATCCTCATCCGATCCCATCGAATCTTCGGGGCGCGTGGAAAGCTCCACGTGGTATTTGAAGCCAAACTGCTGGTATACCGAGTCGATGAGCTTCACTACGCCCACAATTTCATCGGTAAGCTGATCGGGACGCACGAAGAGATGCGCATCATCCTGATTGAAGCAGCGGACGCGGAACAGGCCATGCAAAGCACCGCGAAGCTCGTGACGATGAACCGTACCGATTTCACCGGCACGAATGGGGAGATCACGATAGCTGTGCGGCTTGGAGCCGTATACCAGAACGCCACCAGGGCAGTTCATGGGCTTAACGCAAAATTCCTCCTCGTCGATGATCGTGGAGTACATGTTGTCCTTGTAATGATCCCAATGGCCGGAAGTTTCCCACAGCTGCTTGCTCATGATAAGCGGCGTGGAGATTTCCACGTAACCAGCCTCATGATGGATCTCTCGCCAGTAATCAAGCAGCGTGTTCTTCAGAATCATGCCGTTAGGAAGGAAGAAGGGGAAGCCCGGAGCCTCTTCGCGCATCATGAAGATGTCCATCTCGCGCCCGATACGGCGATGGTCTCGCTTTTCCGCCTCTTCAAGATTATGCAGATACTCGTCCAGATCGGCCTTCTTGAAGAACGCCGTACCGTAGAGACGCTGCAGCTGCTCACGGCTTGCGTCACCTCGCCAGTACGCACCAGCGAGCTTCATCATCTTGAATGCGCCGATTTTACCAGCAGAAGGGACATGGGGGCCTGCACACAGATCCACAAAAGAACCGTGGCGATACACCGAGATTTCGCCTTCGGTAAGATCATCGATATGCTCGAGCTTGAAGCGCTGGTCAGCAAAGATCTGTTTCGCCTCTTCAACCGATACAACCTCGCGAACAAACGGCTCGTTCCTCTTCACGATCTGAGCCATCTTCTTTTCGATAGCGGCAAAATCGTCCGAAGAGATATTCTCAGGCAACTCGAAATCGTAGAAATATCCATTGTCGGTAGCAGGGCCAAATGCAATCTGCGCACCAGGGAAGAGCTCCTGAACAGCCTCAGCCATAATATGCGCACACGAGTGGCGCATGATGGAAAGAGCCTCTGGGCTCTTGTTAGTGATAATTTCAATGGTTGCCCCGTCGGTTACCTGAGCGGTAACGTCCACCAGCTCACCGTTAACCTTGCCGGCAAGCGCAGCTTTAGCAAGACTGGTGCCGATAGATGCTGCCACATCGTAAACCGTGGCGCCTTCCTCGAGAATCTTCTTCGACCCATCTGGGAGAATGATTTCCACAATCGTTTCCTTTCTTGCATAGAGCGCAAAGGCGCCCATACAACCATCAACGAACGAGCTATGTTACCACAGAGCTCGCCTTACCTTAGCACACCAGCTGTCATAATCCTTGAGCCGTTGTCAAATACAGAAAGCCCAGCCAGTCCTTCCCCGCATAAAAGAGACAGGATCGGCTGAGCCCTCACGCTACCCTGTTCGCAAACAGGCAGCTACTTGATCTTGGTTGTGCAGTACGGGCACACAGTCCATGCAGGATCAAGCGCATGGTGACACGTAGGGCACAGATTCTTCAAGCGCGTATGGCAATTCGGACAAAGCACGTAATCGGCTTCAACCGGATAGCCGCACTTGGCGCAATCGCCAAACTTCATAAGCTCGCGCTGCTTCAGGGCAAGTTCGAGATCCTGCTCTTCACGATCCGCCTTAAGAAGAGGAGGGCGAATCATGCAATAGGCCACCAAGCCTACGATAGGGACAACGGAAAGCAGGCCCCATGCCCAGCCGAAGCCACGAGCCCGAGCATCGCGTGCAGCCCAAAAAATGGAGAGCAGATACAGGACAACAACAATGCCCAGCAGCACAAGCAGCACCGTCTGAACCTCACTGGTAAGGAACTGGGACATGATTTCGTTCATGATTATCCTTCCTGGGAAATCTCAGCAAGCTCAACACGCAAACGCGTAAGGCGGTCGGTGATGTCTGCCAGCTTCGCACGGTCCTTCTCTACAACCTCAGGAGCCGCCTTGGAAAGGAAGCCCTGATTGGAAAGCTTCTTGTCAAACTTGGTGAAATCCTTTTCCAGCTTGCCGATTTCCTTCTCCAAACGAGCACGCTCCTTGTCGAAGTCGACCAAACCGGACAGGATCACATAGGCTTCCACCCCATCGGCGAGGCACACGCTGGATTCATCGGGGCGTGCCGCATCAACGGAAACCGCAGATACCTTGGTGTTCGCCAACGCAGAAATCAGCTGAACTTGGCTCGCGAAGAGGCTTGCCGCCGCATCGTCCTGAGCCTTAACCACTACTTCAATCTCTGCACGAGGAGATATTCCGTAGCGAGCGCGAATGGAGCGAATGCCGGAAACAACCTGGGTAACCATGGTGATAACCTGCTCGGCCTCGGGGTCGATGTACTTTTCCAGCTTGTCGGCATCGGGCCACGATGCAACCATCAGATACGGTGCTTCCTTTTCGCCCGGAAGCTCCTGATAGATCTGTTCGGTTACAAAAGGCATTGCAGGATGAAGCAGACGCAGAGCGGTATCAAGAACGAACACCAGATTTCTCTGCATAACAGCACGTTCTTCCCCGCCAGCATTCAGGCGAGCCTTCGAAAGCTCGATATACCAATCGCAGAATTCATTCCAGAAGAACGCATACAGCTCTCGAGCGACATCAGCGAACTCAAAGCCATCGTATGCGGTATCGAGCGAACGAACCAAGCGGGCCAAACGCGAGAATATCCAGCGATCTGCCTCCGTTTTAGGCTCAGGTTCACCGGGAACGAAGCCGTCCAGGTTCATATTCACAAAGCGGGCAGCATTGCGGACTTTGTTGGCAAAGTTGCGGCTGCTTACCAACTTGTTCTCGTTGAACTTCAGATCCTGGGCACCGGTAACCTGCATGAGCAAACCGAAGCGCATGCCGTCGGCACCGTAATCCTGCATCAACTTCAGGGGATCCACGCCATTGCCACGGCTCTTCGACATCGGCTTGCCGTCGGCGGCCATAACCGTGGGATGGATAATAACGTCCTTGAACGGGATCTGATCAGTAAAGTAAAGCGAAGACATTACCATACGCGCAACCCACAAACCCATGATATCGCGAGCAGTGGAAAGCATCTGCGTTGGATAGGTGGGCTTCAGCTCATCGGGGTTTTCTGGCCAGCCCTGCGTGGCGAATGGCCACAACTGCGAGGAGAACCAGGTGTCAAGAACGTCTTCGTCCTGATGGACATGGCCGCCGCACTTTGGGCAAACCTCGGTATCTTCCATCAGAGCGTCTTCCCAGCCACAGGAATCGCAGTAGAACATCGGGATGCGGTGACCCCACCAGAGCTGGCGGGAAATGCACCAATCCTTCAGGTTCTCAAGCCAGTCGAGATAAACCTGCTTCCAGCGTGCGGGGTGGAATTGAATTTCATCATTTTCCACCACTTCGGCAGCACGCTTCTTCAAGCGGTCAACCGCAACGAACCACTGCTCCGACAGCCAGGGCTCGAGCTTGGTGTGGCAGCGATAGCACGTCATAACGGAATGATCATGGTCTTCAACATGATCGAGAAGGCCTAAAGCCTCGAATTCCGCAACAACGGCTTCACGAGCCTCGTCGCGCGTCATGCCGCTGAACTTGCCATAGCCTTCAACGACGATAGCGTGCTCATCGAAAATATTGATCTGCTCAAGGTTGTTACGTTGACCCATAGCGTAGTCGTTCGGGTCGTGAGCAGGAGTGGTTTTCACGCAGCCAGTACCGAACTCGGAGTCAACGTAGTAGTCGGCAAAAATAGGAATCTTGCGACCCACGATAGGAAGATCGATCGTCTTGCCAACAAGGTGCTTATACCGCTCGTCTTTAGGGCTTACCGCAACACCGGTATCACCCAGCATGGTTTCAGGACGGGTGGTAGCAACAACCACATATTCCATTCCATCAACTGGCTCAGAAAGCGGGTAGCGCAAGTACCACAGATGGCCCTTTTCATCCACATATTCAGCCTCATCATCGGCAATAGCGGTTGTGCAGGAGGGGCACCAATTCACAATACGGCGACCCTTGTAAATAAGGTCATCGTGATACCAATCGCAGAACACCTTGCGAACAGCGTTGGCGTACTCAGACGACATGGTGAATTTCTCGTCATCGTAATCACACGAGCACCCCATGCCAGCAATCTGCTTCACGATGGTATTGCCATAGTCTTCGCGCCAATCCCAACAGGCATCGATAAACTTCTCGCGACCGATTTCGAGACGAGAGATGCCTTCTTCGGCAAGCTTTTTGTCCACCTTGGTCTGGGTGGCAATACCCGCATGATCGGTTCCGAGAATCCAACGAGCCTGATACCCCTGCATGCGAGCACGACGGATGCAGGTGTCTTGGATGGTGTCGTTCAAGGCGTGGCCCATATGCAGCATACCGGTTACGTTCGGCGGAGGGATAACGATGGTGTAGGTGTCTGCACCGTTCTTGCCGAAACCGGGCGTACGACCAAAGTACCCCTTCTCTTTCCAGGCGTCGAAAAGCGGCTTTTCCCAGTCTTGGTAAGACTGCTCTGCCTTTTTGTCAGATGCCATGCCTTTTCCTTCCAAAATGTCAGATTGTGTTAATTCCAGTAAACAGTCCAAAAGCCGCCGCATCAACCCTGAGCAAGCAGGAATGCGACGGCAATAGGAAATAATTCTTTATTCAGTATCCACCAATTCGGCACTTACCTGTTCGATAACAGGCTTTGTGGTCCCCTCAATGTCGCTACGGCGAATGACAACGCGGGTATGTCCCTCATGTTCGGGGAGTTCATACATAACGTCCATCAATGCCTTCTCACAGATGCTACGCAAACCGCGTGCACCGGTCTGATGTTCGATTGCTCGCTCCGCAATAGCGGTAAGCGCATCATCCTCGAATACCAGATCGGAATCTTCGTATTTGAACATCACGGTGTACTGCTTTACCAGGGCATTCTTGGGTTCGGTGAGAACACGCACCAGATCTTCCTCGGAAAGCTCCTTGAGGGCAGTGACAACGGGGATGCGGCCAACAAACTCAGGGATCATGCCGAACTTATGCAAATCTTCCGGCAGCACCTGAGTAAGCAGCTCCGCATCGGCAGCGCGCTTCGATTCGGGCATGTCGGAGCCGAAACCGATATTGGTCTTGCCAACACGCTCAGCGATGATGTCAGGCAAACCGACAAAAGCTCCACCCAAGATGAACAGGATATTGGTCGTGTCAATGTGAATGAGCTCTTGCTGGGGGTGCTTGCGGCCACCTTGAGGAGGAACCGATGCCTCGCAGCCTTCCACGATCTTCAACAGCGCCTGCTGAACGCCCTCGCCCGACACATCGCGAGTGATGGAGAGGTTTTCGGCCTTGCGAGCAACTTTATCAATCTCGTCGATATAAACGATGCCGACTTCGGCGCGTGGAATATCAAAATCAGCTGCGGTAATAAGCTTCAGCAGGATATTCTCAACATCTTCGCCAACATAGCCCGCTTCCGTCAACGTTGTAGCGTCAGCAATGGCAAATGGCACCTTGAGGGTACGGGCAAGCGTCTGGGCCAGCAGCGTTTTTCCCGAACCGGTAGGGCCAAGAAGCATGATGTTGCTCTTTGCAAGCTCAACATCACCGCTATCTGCGGCCTCTCCAAGACTTACGCGCTTGTAATGGTTGTACACCGCAACAGAGAGCGCGCGCTTTGCCTCTTCCTGACCCACAACATGCTCTGAGAGCTGCTCGAAAAGCTCGCGGGGAGTAGGAAGATTCTCCAGAACAGGAACACCGCTATCAGAACAACCATCGTCATCGGCATCTGCGGTAACTTGAAGCACATGGTTCAGCGCATCAGATTCGAGTCCGCGCAGATTAAGATCAGCCATCATGGCCTCCGCGGAAAGAGAAATGCACTCATCGCAGATAAAAATGCCATCAGGGCCTGAGATCATGGCGTTAACCTGATCGGGCGTCTTTCCGCAGAACGTGCAACGGATATCTTCGCGTGCAGGGGGGACGGATCCCGTCTGATCGGTCATTCTAACTTACTCTGCTTTCTTTTCGTCAGAGGCGAAGCGAGATGCAACAACCTTGTCTACCAAGCCATAGGCACAAGCTTCTTCCGCCGTCATCCAATTGTCGCGCTCGGAATCAGCGTGAACGCGCTCTACGGGCTGACCGCAATGCTTGGCGATAATCCCCTCGAGGCGATCGCGGGTTTTCTTCATCTCGGTTGCCAAGATCTGAAAATCAGTCTGCTGAGTGCGCTCGCCAGAACCGCCCATGGGCTGATGGATCATTACCTGAGCGTTAGGCAGGATGATACGCTTGCCAGGTGCGCCAGCAGTAAGCAAAACAGAACCCATAGACGCTGCAAGCCCCATGCAGATGGTAGAAACATCGCACTTGATGTACTGCATGGTGTCATAGATGGCAAGACCGGCAGAAACCGAGCCTCCGGGAGAATTGATATAAAGCGAGATATCCTTATCGGGATCAACCGACTCCAAGTGCAGGAGCTGAGCAACTACCGTATTCGCAACGGCGTCGTCGATGGGCTCGCCAAGAAATACGATGCGCTCATTGAGCAAGCGGGAGTAGATGTCGTAGCTGCGCTCGCCGCGGGGCGACTGCTCCACAACGTACGGCACGAGAGCTGATTGAGTGGGGTTTATGAACATGGATACCTCTTTCACTCATTCATGTCGCTAATGCGACAGGGCTTTTATGGATCGAAGGGGCAACCATCGCCTAAGCGACAGCTGCCCCCGCGTTACTAAAGTATCAAGGACGAGCAGAAGCTCTGTTAGTCCTATTCGGCTTCCTTGGTTTCTTCAACCTCGGTAACCTTGGCCTGAGCGATAACATCGCGCAGTGCGTTTGCACGAACGATGCTTTCGCGGATCATGGGCAGACGGCCTTCCTTGCGCCATTCGTTCTCGATGAGCTCGGGATCGTCGAGGTCAGCCTGAGCAAACTCGTTATGAACGTCTTCCTCGGTTGCCTTCATGTCGAAGTGACGTGCCCAAGCATCAAGAGCGAGGTCCTGGCGTACCACGTCAGCAGCCTGCTTCTTGTTGTCTTCCTTGAACTGGTCAGCGGTGATATCCATAGCAGTGAGATACTTGTCGAAAGTCAAGCCCATGCTGGAAAGCTGGCCATAGAAATTCTGGAGCAGGTTGGTCTCTTCGCGCTCAAGCATTGCCTCGGGGAGCTCGCCTTCAAGACGGCTGCCCAGAGCGATAAGGCACTCGTTCTCCTTGCGGCGAACCATGCTGGAACCCTTCTGAGTCTTGATGCTCTCGGCAATCTTGCTGCGCATATCTTCGAGACCCTCGAAACCGAAGGTTTCCTTTGCCCATTCCTCGGTAACCTCGGGAACGATCTTCTTCTTGATAACGTCGATCTTGACGTCGAAGTGGAACATGCCCTTCTTCTCAAGGGAAGCAGCAACAGCAGAAGTGTCCTCGGAAAGATCAAGGTCGAAGGACTTTTCTGCACCCTTCTTCAGGCCAATGAGCTCTGCATCGAAGGATTCAGGGTATACGCCCTGACCAAGCTCGTACAGGCGATGGTCGGCAGAAAGTGCAGGAACATCGTTGCCCTCTGCATCGGTTGCGGAAAGGGTGAGCTCCACGAATTCGCCAGGCTTAACCTTGGTGTTGGCGTTGGCATCTTTGAAGTCGTGGTAATAGTTACGGAGTTCTTCGATCTGAGCGTCGATCTCTTCGTCGGTAGCCTCGGAAGTGGGAACCTCTACCTCAACGGGCTCGTAGCTGGAAAGCTCGTACTCGGGCTTAACCTGAACGGTTGCGGTGAAGTTGAAGGGCTTGTGGTCTTCAACAAGCTCGAGCTCGTACTGATAGTCAGGACGCTGCAGAGGCACGATGTTGTTCTCTTCGAGTGCCTGAGGGTATACCTCGTTGACAAGATCCTCGGTAACGGTGGTGCGTACTGCATCAGCGCCCATGATGTTGTCGATAACGGGACGAGGAGCCTTGCCAGGGCGGAAGCCAGGGAAGCTGTAGCGCTTGGCAACCTGACGATACGTACGCTTGATGCGTGCGTCTACATCGTCAGCGTCGACCTCGAAGCTGAACTTCACTTGGTTGTTCTCGAGAGCCTCTACTTTGATGTTCACGAATAAACTCCTTCTTGGGTACAACATTGAATCGCGTAAATGGTGCGGGTGAAAGGACTTGAACCTTCACGGGGGTTACCCACCAGAACCTAAACCTGGCGCGTCTGCCAATTCCGCCACACCCGCATTTTGGTACGCGACGTTTGCCACCCGTCCAGGGCGACAACTTCGCTATGATAACAAATCACCTTGCAGTTGTAACTCACAATGCAAAAAACGCAGAAAGGTGAACGAATCTTCTTTGATTTTCATTCGTTCAACGGTCGCTAGGCGGCCCGAACGGGAAATCGACGGGCTCTAAAGCGAGGAAACATCCTTTGCTGTAATGGTTCGAGAAGGGGAAACCAACACAGTTCCCACCTGCCCCACCATGGCAGCATCGTCGTAGAACACGCCCTTCACCAAAGCGCCGTGAGAAGAAAGGCCCTCGTCTTGGCTCGATACGACGATGGTGGCACCTGCATAATTATCCAGAAGCGAAAGATCCTTCGTTACGCACACAACCATGTCAACGCCAAGTTTCTTGTAGTCGGCAACGCGCTTGGCGAAATAGCTTTGCTGCGCCGTTACCTCATCGATAGAGAGGAAACCGAACGTGCGACCGTCCGCACGCACAACGGTGCGCTCGTTGTACCGGCCCAAATCGGCAACGTCAACCACGATCACGCTTGCCTGCTTTTCCACATATGAGCAACGCAGCGAAAAGAGCGACACCGAGTTTTCGCCTTCCCCTTCCTTGGCAACGTCCGATGCCTGGGAAGCGCTGAGCTCGCCCTTTTTTTCCTCGCTTTTCTGAGTTGATTCTTTGTTGAGGGAGCGTGGCGTCAATTTGCCATCTTTCACACCTGTAGTGTCAACCACTGTTTCGCGATGGTTTTCAGCAGTCCCCTCGTATACCAGCGCCGTATAGCCATCCAAGCTTCCAGCAGCATCATCGATGGAGCTGGCGGCAACATTCAAGGAGTGGCCCAAGGTGCAGATGTAGGCAATGGCTATGGTAAGGACGGAAAACCCCAGCAGGAAAAACACTACCAGCGCCGCCTTTTCACGTGATACTTTCTTCATCGAGAACCCGATTCTGCCACGCTAGCCACGATCACCTTGGCCGCCTTCGCTCTGGGCGAAGATACGAGCCAGGAAACGACCCGTATGGCTTTCGGGCACCGCGGCGATTTCCTCGGGCGTGCCGGACGCCACGATGGTGCCACCGCGATCGCCGCCCTCAGGGCCGAGGTCAACCACGTAGTCGGCGGCTTTGATGATGTCGAGGTTATGCTCGATAACAAGCACAGTGTTCCCCGCGTCCACCAAGCGCTGCAGCACCTCAAGCAACTGACGAACATCATCAAAGTGGAGACCAGTAGTAGGCTCGTCGAGAATATAGAAGGTTTTGCCTGTTTGGCGACGTTGAAGCTCGCTTGCCAGCTTCACACGCTGAGCCTCACCACCGGAAAGCGTAGTGGCGGGCTGACCCAGGCGAATATAGCCCAAGCCCACATCGTGCAGAGTGTCGAGCTTGCGCGCCAACCCAGGGATCTTCGAGAAGAAACCGCGAGCCTCATCAACCGTCATGTCCAAAACGTCGTACACGTTCTTGCCTCGGTACGTCACTTCCAGCGTTTCGCGATTGTACCTTTTGCCTTGGCACACCTCGCAGTCGACGTATACATCAGGCAGGAAATGCATCTCTATCTTTTTCTGGCCATCGCCCTTGCACGCCTCGCAGCGACCGCCCGCCACGTTGAACGAGAAGCGACCGGGCGCATAGCCGCGCACCTTCGCCTCTGGCGTGGAGGCGAACAAAGCACGGATATCATCCCATAGGCCAATGTAGGTTGCAGGGTTGGAACGCGGCGTGCGTCCAATAGGACTCTGATCGATGTTGATAACCTTATCGATGCGTTCGGCACCCAAAAGTCGACGGTACTCACCCGCCTTGCGATGGGCGTGGTTCACGCGATTGGCGAGCGCCGGCGCCAAGGTATCGGTGATAAGCGAGCTTTTCCCCGAACCGGATACGCCCGTGATAAGCGTAAGCGTGCCAAGAGGCACCGTGAGATCGACCTTCTTCAGATTGTTCTCGCACGCTCCCTTCAACTGAAGGGATCCGCGACGCGGATGCCGACGCTCAGATGGGATAGGAACGCACTTGCGGCCGCCGAGATACTGCGCGGTAAGCGAATCCTGAACCCGCATTACCTCTTCGGGCGTGCCAGCGGCAACAACCTCACCGCCCAACTCACCCGCGCCAGGCCCCATATCGATTACGTAGTCAGCGCTGCGAATGGTATCCTCGTCATGCTCGACCACTACCACGGTATTGCCCAAATCGCGCAAATGCTCAAGCGTGCCAATCAGACGCTCATTGTCGCGCTGGTGCAGGCCGATAGAAGGTTCGTCCAAAATATAAAGCACGCCCATCAAGCCTGCACCAATCTGAGTAGCGAGGCGAATACGCTGCGCTTCACCACCTGAAAGCGTCGCCGTGGCGCGTTCGAGTGTGAGGTAATCAAGCCCCACGTCAACCAAGAAACGCAAGCGAGTCTTGATTTCCTTCACGATAGGCACCGCAATAACCGCCTGCGCATCGGAAAAAGCCAAGTTCTCGAAGAACGCAAGCGAGTCGCGGGACGACATCTCGCAAACCTCATGGATGTTTTTACCGGCAACCGTTACTGCAAGGATCTGGGGATTCAAACGCTTGCCACCGCAGGTTGCACAGGGAATGATGGAAAAATACTGCTCGTACTTCTGACGCTGACGGTCGGAGGACGCTTCTTTATAGCGATGCATTACCGCTTCGCAAATGCCCTCCCATTCAATGAACCAGTAGGTTTCGCGACCGTCGACGGTTACGTAATCCACGCGGATCTTCTCGTCGGGAGCGCCCTCCATCATGATTTTTTGAACCTTCCTTGGAATATCTTCCCAAGGGGTGTCGGGGCTCACGTTGTAATGCTCAAGCACCGCCCGCATAACCTGAGGGTAATAGTTGCCCGTCCTAAACGGCGCAACTGCGCCTTCGGAAAGAGAAAGCGACTTATCGGGAACCACCAAGCTCGGATCGACCTCTTCGCGGCTACCGATTCCCAGGCAATCGGGACACGCACCGTACGGCGCATTGAATGAGAAATCGCGCGGCTGAAGCTCGGTCATGGAATAACCATGCTCGGGGCAGGCCAACGCAAGCGAGAACAAGTGCTCGCCTTCCGCCAAACCGCCCGTAGCACCCGAAGAAGTTACCACGTTGGCAGCCTCCTCGCCTTTGTGCATCACCTTCACCAAAACGCGCCCCTCGGCAAGTTGGCAGGCCATTTCGACCGCCTGGGCAATGCGCGCGCGTGCGCTTTCCTTCAGGACGACGCGGTCAACCACCACATCGATGAAATGCTTGATCTTCTTGTTCAGAACAACAGGCTCTCCGCCGAGTTTCGTCACTTCCCCATCGATGCGAACGCGGGAGAAGCCCTCTTTCTGCAAATCCTGAAAGAGCTTGGTGAATTCACCCTTTCGGCCCGCAACAACCGGCGCCATGATAAGAGCGCGCTCACCTTCGCCTAGAGCCAACACATCGTCGGTAACCTGATCAGTGGTTTGCGACTTGATCTCGCGACCGCACTCAGGACAATGAGGGACGCCCACGCGCGCAAAAAGAAGGCGCAGATAATCGTAGATTTCCGTAACGGTACCAACCGTAGATCGGGGGTTTTTGCTCGTTGTCTTCTGATCGATGGAAACCGCAGGAGAAAGGCCGTCGATGGAATCGAGGTCGGGCTTGCTCATCTGACCGAGGAATTGGCGGGCATAGCTGGAGAGGCTCTCCACGTAGCGACGTTGGCCTTCCGCATAAATGGTGTCGAAGGCCAAGGAGCTTTTCCCAGAGCCCGAGAGCCCGGTAATAACGACAAGCTTGTCGCGTGGGATCTCCACGTCGACGTTTTTGAGATTATGCTCTCGCGCACCTTTGATGACGATTGAGCTCTGCCCCATGTTTGGCCTCTTCCTCTTTTTTCGTAACAAAAGATTTTACCGCAGAACAAGGCAAAGCTCGCATGCTCCACAATTGCAACCCGCGCGGGTGAACCAAAAACGCACCGATGCGACAACCCGCGAGTCATCCTCGGGGGTGAGCTTTGTGATGGGCTTCCTGCAATCGCTCGGGGGTCATATGCGTGTAAATCTGCGTGGTGGAAAGGCTTGCATGGCCCAGCATCTCCTGTACGCTGCGAAGATCGGCTCCCCCAGCCAGCAAATCGGTGGCAAATGAATGACGCATGGCATGAGGCGTCAACGAAAGATCCAGGCCAGCTTTGCCCAGAGCACGCTTGAACACTGCGCGGATGGCATTGGTGCTCATGGGGTTCCCCTTAGAGGAAAGGAAAACATACGGGCTGGACCCCTTCATCAAAGCGGGGCGTCCCTCGCTGAAATAACGGGCAAGCACCAAACATGCCGTTTTATGCAGTGGGACAATTCGCTCCTTCGACCCTTTGCCCATAACACGAAGCAGGGCTTCGTCCATGAACACCTGTGAGCACAGAAGCCCCGATGCCTCGGAAACACGCAGACCAGCCGCATACAGCAATTCAAGGAGAGCTTGATCGCGAAGGTCGATAGCGGAAATATCCTCCGGCCTTTTTCCCGCAAAAGTCGCTGAGAGCAACCGCTCCATATCGCTTTGCTTGATGACGCGCGGTAAGGGCTTGTCCTGTTTGGGACCCTGGATCACCTCAGCGGGGCTCGAGGGAACATGCCCAACCACAACGAGCCATCGATAAAACGACTTGATCGAACTCAGGTGGCGGTTCGCCGTGCGGCGCGCGTAACGAGCTTGATCGAGATAGGCAAGATAGCGTCGTACATGACGATGGGTTGCCTCCAGCGGGGCAATCTCATACCGCTCGCACCAGCGAAGATAATCGCTCACGTCAGCCCGATAGGCACGAACGGTTTCCGCTGAAGCATTGAGTTCGGAGGAGAGCGAAGAGCAAAACGCATCGAGCAGCCCGGTGCAGGGCAGCTCCCCGCATATGCGGGTTTCCCCCTCCAAGGACACAGCATCCCTGCCGCTTGGCGCTTTCTTCGCCATGTCGGGCTGCTCGATAAGATCCATATTAGCCGATCAAGCCCTTCTTGTGCAGCGCCTCCACGTAGCCCTGCAGCGCTTCGTCTCCGCGGCTAGCATAGGCGGCATAGCGTTCGCGCTTGTTGCGAATCTTCTTTTCAAAGGGCTTCATGATGCCGAAGTTCACGTGCATCGGCTGATAGTCTTGCGTTTCAGGGCTAGTAGCGTAGGCGATGAGCGCACCGAAAGCAGTTTCATCGGGAAGCATAGGGGCGCTTTCGCCGTTCAGCTGGGCACTCACGCTCAGCGCAGCATACAACCCTGAAGCAATGGCCTCGCAATAACCCTCCGTGCCGCCGAATTGGCCCGCAACGAAAATCGGCACCGGCAAAGCCTGCGCAGCTTCGGTATTCAGCTGAAGCGTTCGGCTGAGCATCTGAGGGGCATCGATGAACGAATTTCGATGCATTACGCCATATCGGGCAAACTCGGCATTTTCAAGGCCAGGAATCATTCGGAATACGCGCTTTTGCTCGGAAAACGTGAGGTTGGTCTGGAAGCCGACCAAATTGAAGCTCTGCCCGTGGGTATCTTCGGCGCGTAGTTGAACTACCGCCCAGGGACGGCGCCCTGTTGCCGGATCGGTGAGACCAACGGGCTTCAACGGCCCAAAGCGAGGGGCATCGAAGCCGCGACGCGCGATCTCCTCAATAGGCTGGCAGGCTTGGAACAGATCGGCTGTCTCAAACTCTTGCTTGATAACGCGATCGGCGGCCACGAGCTCCTCCATGAAGCGCTCGTATTCCTCTTTGCCGAAGGGAGCGTTCAGGTAATCACCGCCACCATCTTCGTAGCGGCTCTGGCTGAACACCTTGGACCTATCCAGCGAATCGGCCATTACCACCGGAGCTGCCGCATCATAGAACGCAAGGTGGCCCTGCCCGGTTAGCTTCTGCATATAGGCAGCCAACCTATCGGAGGTAAGCGGCCCCGAAGCAACGATGACAGCATCGGCAGGCGCGTACAGCGCAGCATCGGACCCATCGCCATTCGCCACGAGGACTTCGCCTTCCGCGCCCAAGCCAACTACCTCCGCATTCACACGCGTGATGAGAGGGTGCGCCTCAAGAGCGTCAGTTGCCAGCTGCGAGAACAGATCACGATCAACTGCGAGCGCCCCACCTGCTGCAACGCGTGTCTCATTCGCAAACGAGATAAGGTACGATCCCAAACAGGAAAGCTCGTGCTTCAGCATTCCGGCCGCACTGTCGGGTTTTGTTGATTTCAGCGAGTTCGAGCACACCAATTCGGCGGCATTCCCGCTACGATGCACATCGGTTTGAACCAGCGGGCGCATCTCGAACAAACGAACCGCAATACCACGCTGGGCAAGCTGAAGGGCAGCCTCGGTTCCTGCAAGGCCTGCCCCAATGATATCTACTGTGTTGTTTTCCATAGAAGGAACTATACCTGAGCAGATCTTTAACGCATGCTGAACTTTTCATTATCCAGGCTTTTCCCTAAAATCAGGCACGAGGGATTATTCGTCTCTCAATCAACTGCTAAGGAGACATTATGGCTATCAACTTCTGCCCCCGATGCGGCTCGAAGATCATGGCGGGCGCAAAGTTTTGCGGAACATGCGGCTCCCCTTTGCAGCGAACGAACAGCCAGCCAAGTCAGGCTTGCCCCTCCCAAACAACACCTACGCCAACGGGCACCCAAGTCGCCTCAGCAACGTCAGCGGCCACCACTGCAACCACAAAGAGTCCTTTAACCTGGGTTATCGTGGCGGTTATAGCCGTCGTAGCCATAGGAGCAAGCTGGTTCTTCTTTTTCAACAACGACATCACGGGAACATGGGTCGCCGAAGAGAGCGGAACAACGGTCGAGGTCGTCTTCGATCAAGGCGGCACAGGAACTATGACCTTGTACGACGCCGGCAAGTCAACCGATAACGTTGACTTCACCTACGAGATGAATGACGGCTACCTCCTCATCCAAACCAAAACAACTCTGTACAAATTCGGCCGCACGGTCAGGGTTACTTGCGAGGTCCACGGGAACACGATGGTATGGGACCCCGATGGAGACAACATCACCTTCACCAGGCAGTAGCCCCCGCAAGCCAGCCAGTTCATATGGGAATATAGGGACAGATACCATTTTCCCGGCACATTCCCGCTTCATACCGTAGCTGGACCGTAACGACCGTCGGGGAATCGCTCAACCAGCCCGTCACGCTCAAAAGCCGCCAATTTCAGCATAATCCAGGTTAGCTTGTCGCCGACCTGGCCCTGTTCCCCTTCATTCCAGGGCAGTGTGAGCATCTGCTCTACACGCATGGGATTCGCGCAAAGCGCAGCAAGAAGTGGGTCAACCTCGTCTTCGGCCCCCTTTCCAGCCAAGGGGCCTCCCTCAACGCTCCCTCTTTCGGTCCTGCGCATATCCTCCCTGCGCAAACAACCGAATAAGCCGAACAACGCATCTTCGAATGTCACGGAATCGATGACAGGCGTTGCGCCCTGATAGATAAGGCGATTTGCACCTAACGAAGTGGGCGAGGTAATGGGGCCAGGCACCACCAGCACATCGCGATTGGCGGCCAATGCTTCATCGGCAGTCGAAAACGTTCCAGAGGGCAACCCCGCCTCTACGATAAGCGTGGCTCGCGCCAAACCGGCGATAATGCGGTTGCGCGCTCTGAACGTATACGGCAACGGAGGAAACTCCCAATCATGCTCAGAAACCACTGCCCCGCCATGATCGATTATCTCTTGAAACAGGGAAACGTTACGAGCCGGATACAGCACATCACAACCACCGCCCAGCACCGCCACGGTCCGGCCTCCTGCAGAAAGCGCTCCACGATGAGCATGGGAATCGCAACCAAGAGCCCCACCGGAAATGATCGGAATTCCCTTAGCCGCAGCTAAGCCGGCAAATTTCGCTGCGGCAGACGCCCCATACGGCGTTGCCTTGCGAGCACCAACCACTGCCAAACCGTCGCATAACGCGTCCGGATTTCCGATCACATACAGCGTTTCCGGCGGATCAGGGACATTCATCAGGGAATCGGGGTAGCCATGCGATCCCCTCTTCAAGGTATAGCGGGCTCCTCGCATCTTGACTACGGGAATGCTCGAATAGCGAGACTTGTGGATGCGCTTTGCCTGTTCCGTCGTAGGCTCTCCTACCATTTCAATCCCCCTCCAAAACGCAGCCCAAAGGCCTCTGCCACCTGAGCGTTCGATACCTGTTCCTGCTCCTCTATGTCAGCAATAGTTCGCGCCAAGAGCAGCGTCTTCGCCAATGCGCGAGCGCTAAGCTCCTTGCTTTCAGCAAGGGCGAGGAAGAATCCCTCTGTTTCGACAGAAAAGCAACAAGCATCCCTTAAATACCTCATGCTTTTCCCCGGCTTACCGTCATTTCCCTCGAAGCATGTTCTTTTCTTCTTGAAAGCCCGCGCTCGCTCAACGCCTTCCCGCAACTCAGCAGAGCTTTTCCCCGCTTCCCGTCCCAGCAGCTCACGGCTGTCGCTGCGCCATACGTCGATGCGGATATCAATGCGGTCAAGCAAAGGACCCCCAATGCGGTTCTGATACATCTGAACCGCGGCAGGAGAGCACTTGCAGCGACCCGTTGGATCCCCAAAGTAGCCGCATGGACAGGGGTTGGTTGCCGCCAGAAGCTGAAAGCGGGCAGGAAATGAATACGTTCCGTCCGCGCGCGTAAGCGTTATACCCCCGTTTTCCAAAGGCTGTCGCAGCGTCTGCAGCACAGAAGCCTTGAACTCCGACATTTCGTCGAGGAACAATACCCCGTTATGGGCAAGGGACGCTTCACCGGGATGTGGAGGCGAGCCTCCCCCGATAAGCCCTGCTGCCGTAGCGCTATGATGAGGGCTGCGGAAAGGCCGCCGCCCCGCAAGAACAGGCGAAATATCTTCGCCCACCACTGAATGGATAAGCGCCGTTTCCAGGCGCTCTTCCTCACTGAGGCCAGGCAAGATACCACCGAATCGCTGCGCGAGCATCGTTTTTCCCGAACCAGGCGGGCCCACCATAATTACCCCGTGCCCACCTGCTGCCGCAACCTGCAATGCGCGCTTCGCCATTTCGTGCCCCAGAACCTCCGAGTAATCGCCTGAAGGATGAATATCCCCAAAGCTAAGCACAGGAGCATTGACGAAGCGCGGCTCGCGCACATGGGAAAGCCGCTCAAGGAACTTGCAGGTTAGGCCTTCGATTCTCACGAACCCCTTATCGGGAGCCCCCGCTATCAGGTCTAGACCGAGCCCCACCGCGCAGCGTTGATAAGCCAGCAAACCCGCCGAGCAGCGCACGCCACCGCCCAAGGAAAGCTCGCCGACCACCAAAGCACGACGAACCACTTCAGCATCTATTTGCCCCGTTGCGGCCAAAATGCCAAGAGCGATAGGCAAGTCGAATCCCGATCCGGTTTTACGCAAAGCGCCTGGAGCCAAGTTGACCACGATCTTTTCATTCGGCATAACGAAACCACTTGAGCGCAATGCGGCCTTGACCCGTTCCCTTGACTCCTGGATGGCGGCGTCGGCCATGCCAACAATGGCAAACCCAGGAAGGCCGTTCGAAATCACAACCTCGACGGAAACGGGAATAGCCTCAACCCCTCGGATGGTGGCACCCTGAACCGAAAACGAACGGAAAGACATACCTATTCCACCCCAAATGCGTTCTTATGAAAGCGCAAGAACGCACGATTCTCAGAAAGCACCAGAATGGAGATAACATCAAATCGAACGCGTATATCGCAATTCTCGCACGTGGCTAGATAGCACGCCGCGATTCGCTCGTAACGCTCGCGCTTTTTAGCATCCACCGCTTCGGCGGGAAACCCCTTTTCAACATTGGACCTCGTCTTCACCTCGACAAAGCACAGGGTGTCTTCCTCCAGGGCGATAATATCGGCTTCGCCAGCAATACAGGTCCAGTTAGTCTCCAGGATTTCATACCCTTTGCGACTCAGGAATCGCGCAGCCGCCAATTCCCCCCGTTTGCCCAAGGGCAATTCGCGCTCTTCGGGTGTCGGCTCAGGGAACGAACCCTCTTCGTTTTTCAGGCATTCATTTTCAGCAACCATAGCAGCCTCCTTTCGGTGACCACAATAGAAGTCGCATCTTAAATCGATGAGAATCCCGTGCGAAATTGATCGCAAATTCCCGAGAAACAAGGCAAACAGGCAGATGGGTGCAGAAACAAAAGGAGATCAACGAAGAAAACCCCGCCCACAATGAGTCCAAGCTATCTTTCGTCCCACAGACGAAAAGAACGAAAGATAGCTTAAACCCGTTGGAGGCGGGGACCGAAATACGAAGAAACCGCTTAGCCGAACAACGATTCCTGCAAAAAGTTCTGACAGAACGATACACGATGGATAGGGGTTAGGCCCTTTTCCGCAATAGCTTGACGATGACGAGCACTCCCATATCCCTTGGAAGAAGCAAAATCATAACCTGGATAGTCTTCATCATAAAAGACCATTAAAGCATCGCGAGACACTTTCGCTATGAGTGAAGCGGCGGAGATGGAGGCGCATAGGGCATCACCATGAACCACATTTTTTTCGCGAGGGTCAAGATGCAGCGGATTGCCGTCAAGAAGAATCACCTCGGGTTCTATGCCTTGAGCCTCAATTTCAGCAACAGCTTGTCGAAACGCCTTCCGTAAACATGCCGTCATACCGCATTCGTCAATCTCAGAGGGTTCGATATTCACAATAGCCCATGCCAAAGCCCGCTCCTTAACCGTTTTAGCCAAAGCGGGCCTATGGGCCTCAGGCACCTGCTTTGAATCGTTGAGCCCTTCAATCGGAGCGGCATCCCTACGAAGCACCACCGCGCCCACCGTCAGAGGACCTGCCAGCGGACCACGGCCAACCTCATCAAGGCCGACCGTTACGGCACCATTCGTAATCTGTTCCTGATAAGAATACAGCTGGGATACCCGCTCGCGCTCTGCTTGCTCGGCAGCCAAACGACGCTTTGCGACGGCAAGCGCGTTCTGTACCCCCTTGCGCGTATCGGCACACAACGAGCGCTCCAAAACCGCATACTCTTCTGCCGAAGCCTCAGAAAGCCGTTTCTTGATATCACTCACTGTTTGCATGCATCGCTCCTATCTCAAACAGCTCCCCATTCTACCCTATCGCCATAAATGAACGAGGACGCGAAGAAACGATGGGCGCAGGCGAAGTATTCAGTCGCCCTTCGCCTGGTTCCTTTTAATTTGCTATCGAAACCAGAAGCACTCTTCAAAAGGGCGATTTGCTCTTTCTCAGGGAAACAACCCACAGGCCTCCGATGCGCCTAAAGGCATGCGGCCTGGTTACGTCTAGATCGCAATAAAAAAAAAGACCCGCCAAAGGCGGGTCTTGAAAGAGCTAGTTAAAAGCCTTTTCCTTGATCTTGGCAGCCTTACCAACCTTGTCGCGAAGGTAGTAGAGCTTAGCACGATTAACGTCGCCGCGGCGGGTTACCTCGATCTTCTCGATCTTGGGAGAATGAACCGGGAAGGTACGCTCTACACCAACGGAGAAGCTGATCTTGCGAACCGTGAAGGTCTCACGGGAAGAAGCGCCATGACGGCGGATTACATCGCCCTGGAAGACCTGGATGCGCTCGCGGTTGCCTTCCTTAATGCGGTAGTGAACCTTTACGTTGTCGCCAACGTTGAAATCTGCGACCTCAGGGTTGATCTGCTGCTGCTCGATTGCGCGGATAATATCCATGGTTTCCGTTCCTTCTATATGCTCAACACTTAGTTTCACTAATAGGGTGTCTTCTGACACAGCCGAAAATTATACTGTTAGCCAGATGTTCATGCAAGGGGTTTATTGCTTTTTATTGACAAACCTTCACTGACACCATATTCCCTCTTCTTTGGGCTGGACGTAAGAAGAAGCTGCCCAACGATGATACCAGTTCACTCGCATTCGTGGGGCAGATACTCCGCCAAATACCCTTTATCTGCCAACGCCTTCTCAATATCATCAAGAGCCTCTTCGCTTTCGGCGGACACCAAATGGAAGTGGTACCCCGAAGTAACCGTCATAAGCAGCGAAGAACGCCCTGTACGCATATCTTCGGCAAAACGCGCAATGTCGCGACGGCTCTTCAGGCCCAAAGACGCAGTCACCTTTCCGTACACGCGATGATTCACCATAACGTCTTCCACGGTACCGCCTAGATCGATAATGGTTTCGAGCTCATCTATCGTTTGCTCTTCCCCGTGGTGCACCTTGAAACGCCGCATGAACACCTGCGGCTCCCTCGGAGACGCTAGAACGTAACCGCGATTGGTGGCTACGATATCGTGCCCGTTTGCGCGCAGAAGGGCAATATCCTGCACGATAATCTGTCGGCTCACCCCCAGCTCTTTAGCAAGTGCCGCACCCGAAAGCGGCTTCTCCGACCCCACAAGGTCGGAGACGATGCGCCCCCGTCGCGTCTGCGCGCTTGCCATAGCCTCAGCTTTGCCCATAAGCCGCTCCTTGCTAGTCGAGAACCTTCAGATGCTTCATGCTTAGGTCAAGAATACCCGCCGAATGAGTAAGCGCGCCAGAAGACACGTAGTCAACACCCAACGTTGCGATACCTTGCAAAGCATCGATATCAACATTGCCCGAGCATTCCGTTTCAGCACGACCGTCGATAAGCGAAAGAGCCTCTTTCATTTGCTGAGTGCTCATGTTGTCAAGCATGATGATGTCGGCCCCCGCTTCCAATGCCTCGGAAACCTGCTGCAGCGTTTCGCATTCCACTTCAATCTTGCGAACGAACGGTGCACGCGAGCGGGCAGCTTTAACGGCATTCGTTATGCCGCCGGCAGCATCCAGGTGATTGTCCTTCAGCATCACGCCATCGGAAAGATTGAAACGGTGGTTTCCGCCACCGCCTAAACGCACTGCTTCCTTTTCGAAGATTCGCATACCCGGCGTAGTTTTGCGAGTATCAACGATAACGGTCTTTGAGCCAGCTTCCGCCAGAATATCAACCGCTTGGCGTGTCTTAGTAGCTATACCGCTCATACGCTGCAGATAGTTCAAAGCCACACGCTCACCTGAAAGCAGAGCACGAACGTCGGCGTGTACGACACCCAGCAACTGGCCCGACGAGATACGCTGCCCATCGACAACCGTAGCATCGAATCTTGCTGCTTGGTCAAGGATCTTGAAAGTGCGCTCAAACACCTGAAGTCCAGCAATAACCCCATCTTGCTTGGCAATAAGCTCGACAGTGCCGCGATGCGCCTCAGGCATCACCGCAGCAGTTGACACGTCTTCGCTGGTGATGTCTTCGCAAAGCGCTCTTTTTATATGCTCATCAACAATCAGCACAAACGAGGAAAGATCCATCTACCTCGCCACCTTAACGACAACATCGGCGGTAACCTGCTGGGGCATCTGGGCATGAGCTGCGCGCTGGACAGCGCCCACCGTCGAAACGGCTCCCGCATACACCGAAGCCGTCTTCGCCATACGGGACGACACAACACGCGCAGCGCGCTGAGCAAACACCAACGATTCAAGCAGCGAGTTGGAAGCAAGGCGATTCTTGCCATGAACTCCATTGCAGGCCGTTTCGCCCAAAGCAAAGAAGTTCATCATAGTTGTTTCCGAGTCGCTGTTCACGTGCACACCACCCATAAAGTAATGCTGGGCAGGAACCACGGGAATAGGCTCTTTCAACAGATCGTAGCCCTCTTCAAGACAGTGCTCATAGATATGAGAGAAGTGACCGGTGATTTCGTCAGGTGACATGCGCTCGAAGGAAAGGAGAACATGATCAGTGCCATCTTTTTTCATCTGCTCGTAGATTGCCTTAGAAACCACATCGCGCGGCTGCAGCTCATCGGTGAAGCGGTTGCCCTCGGCATCGAGCAAGATGGCTCCTTCGCCACGGCAGGATTCCGAAATAAGGAACGCGCGGCCCGGGTGCTTGACATACAAGCTGGTGGGATGAATCTGAACATAATCCATATGCTCAAGGGCAACACCATGCTCTTGGGCAATACGGCAGGCATCGCCCGTGAGGCTGGGGAAGTTGGTGGATCGCTCATAGCGTCCCCCGATGCCCCCTGTGGCGAGCATGGTATAGGGAGCACGGATAAGGAGACGACGTTCGGCTCCTTCGCCGCCGCGACGGTCGGCGCATACAACGCCCACACAACGATTTCCCTGCGGAGCCTCGATGATATCGGTAACCTCGATATGCTCCAAAATCCGTACATTGGGAAGACGGCGGACATTTTCCAGCAGCGTGGTGGTGATCTCTTCACCCGTGATATCACCGTAATAGCAAATACGAGGACGCGAATGGGCCCCCTCACGGGTATATGCCAGCGAGCCATCAACCTCGCGTTCGAAGTCTACCCCGCGTCGAATCAGGTCGTTGATGACCGAGCGGCTTGATCGAATCATGATGTCGACGCTTTCGGCACGGTTTTCATAATGGCCGGCCCTCATGGTGTCTTCGTAGAAAGCATCGTAATCGCCTTCATCATGAAGCACGCATATACCGCCTTGGGCAAGCATGGAATCGCATTCTTCCACAACCGTCTTCGTGACCATGATGATGTTTGCCGTAGAGGGGAGGTTAAGAGCGGCATACAGCCCCGAAACGCCACACCCCGCAATAAGCACATCACATTTGATTTCTTCTGTCTGCATAGCAATCCCCTATCGTGCTGCATACTCGAGCATAAGCTCAAGGGTTTTCTTGGCTGGATCCTGAAGCTCGAGCGGAACTTCCACGCCCACCTGCTCGTTAACAAGACAATCGGCAACCTTTTCCAGCGTTACCGCAGTCATGTTCTCGCATACGGGAACGCGATGGGCAAAGTGGAAGCGCTTACCGCTACCGGCATTGCGCAGCTCCATCTCACGCAGCACGCCAACCATCGTTACGATGATGAAATCTTCCGCATCGCTTTTCTGGGTAAACTCGATAATGCCCTTGGTCGAGCCGATATAGTCGGCTTCCGCCAACACCTCTTCGGTGCATTCGGGATGGGCAAGAACAAGCGCCTCAGGATACTCTTCTTCCAACGCAATGATCTCGTTGGGGGTAATGCGCTGATGACGGGGGCAGAACCCGTTATTTAAAATCACATGCTTTTCAGGAACCTGCTTCGCAATGAAACGGCCCAAGTTAACGTCGGGAATAAACAGCAGGTGATTCTGCGGCAGTTCGCGGCAGATCTTCTCCGCATTCGAAGAAGTGACACACACGTCGCTCCATGTCTTCATTTCGGCAGTGGAATTCACATAGCACACCACCGCCAAATCATCGCCGTACCGCGCGCGAGCATCATCGATGGTTTTCTTATCAACCATATGCGCCATAGGGCAATCGGCTGCAGGCTCAGGCAAGAGAACGGTCTTGTCGGGATTCAGCAGCTTCGCGCTTTCGCCCATAAATTCAACGCCCGCGAGGACAATGGTTTTCTGGGGCAATTCCACCGCCAATTTGGCTAGGTAGAACGAATCGCCGACATAATCGGCCACCGCCTGAACCTCAGGTTGCACATAATAATGAGCGAGGATAACTGCATCGCGCTCAGCCTTCAACCGATCGATCGTTGCCACCAGCGCCGGATCGGGAACCTGGGCGGCAAACGAGTTCAAAGGTGCTTCGCATGCGGGGCAATCGGCCCTACCGCGAGGATTTTGAGCACCTCCCATTTGCTGCGACGACGATACCTGCCCTCTAGCTTGCTTCCCTCCGATGGCTTCAACATTGCCCATGCGAACACTTCCCCTTCTTCCAAGCCACATTCTTTTGTCACAGGTTTATCATGGGCGGTAGTTTATCACCGCTGTTTACACCTGACAATTCAGGTGACAAGACACTAAGCAAACGAAACCTGTTCGAAACAATAAAAGGCGCCCGGATAACCCGAGCGCCTTCAGCAGTTCAAAAAAGGAACTAGACAAAAAGTAAAAGACCGAAAACCCCCACGCCTACGATGATGCACCATACCAACGATTTCGTTTTAACGGCAACGACGGTAACGGCAGCGGCTGCAATGAGGGGAATCGCCGCCGGCCAGAAGCCCGCATCGAACATCCCTGGAGCAAGCAGGTCGTTAGAGATAAGGGCAGCAAATGCCGCTGGCGGGATAAAGGCAAGCGCCTGGGAAAGCCAGCCTGGGAGATCCCTTCCGCGCAAGGCGAATACGGGAACAACACGGCAAATTAGAATGGTAACCGCGCAGGCAATGCCAATAAAGGCGAACTCACTCCACGACATGGGTGCCCTCCTTCCTGGAAACGATCATGCCTGCAGCAACGCCGACCAGGGCACCAACAAGGATAGCCGGGCCCGACAAACCTACGCACTTGCACACAAACACACCCAACACCGCGGTCAAAGCGGCAGCAATATTGGACTTCGTGGCTTTCTGGGAAAACAAAAGGCACAGAAAGATGCTGGTCATGGCGAACGACGCCAAAGCCGTAGGCACCGTGAGAAGAGATCCAAGAACAACACCAAGAGTGTTGGCAAGGGCCCATGTTGTCTCGCATAGGAGATTAACGGCCGTCGCTTGCGACACCTTCCACTTCCCTGAGCTAAAGCGCCCCAAGTTAACCGCGAAGGATTCGTCGGTTACCGTGGCTCCGAACAGGAAAGAAAGCGGCTTGGGGGTCTCGTGGCAAAAACGCGAAAGCGAAGCGCCGTACAGCAACTGACGCGTATTCACCAACGTGACTGAAGCGATGATGGCCAGCGCAGGCGACCCAGCAAGCCACATATTGGGGATCATGTACTGACCTGCACCCGAATAAAACAGCATGGAAAGCAAGAATACCTGCAGAGGATCGAGTCCTATCTGCTGAGCAAGGATGCCGCAAGGTATGCCCAAGAACACATATCCGATCATAACGGGAAACGCAGCGCTAAACGGCGCCTTGATGCGCGCGAAAATGCCTTTGTGCTGTGATGGTTTCTCGCTCTCAGGGGCATTTCCAAGAGCTTTATCTTGTTTATGTTTCGGTTTCGTTTCGTCCATAGCCAAGACAATATACCACTCACGAGCAAGACTCGCAGGAATAAGCCGTTCATCGCGAATACTAAACGCTTCCAGGATGAAGTCCGTCTCATGTTTCCCATAAGGCCTAGCGGCGAAAAGGAAAAGATTCCCACGCCCGTACGCCGACGCGCCAATATAGGGTCTTCGGCTTCAGGCGAAGCCTGAAGCAAAACCGCCCATCAAAGCCCTACGAAAAGTCAACAAAAGAAAAAACGCTGCTCGTCTTGAGCAGCGTTTTCATCAGCGGAACGACTGAGGAACAAACATGTTCTTAAAGAAGTTGGTAGCGTAGCGATCCGTCATACCAGCCACATGGTCGGTTACGGCACGCAGCGGATCGCCATCGGAGATTGCCCGCACCTCAGCAGGAACCTGATCGTAATGGCGCACAAAATAATCAAACAGGTCTTCCACCAAGTGTTTTGCCTTGCGAACCTCCTGCATTACCGGCTCGGCAGTATACACATTCTGGAAAAGAAATGCTCGCAGCTCCATCATGGCGTCCCAAACGGGCTGACTCATCTGGATATCGTCCAAGCGAGCAGAAGTCTCAATCATGTCGTGAACTAAAGTCTCAATGCGCGCAGAGTGGTTTTCACCAAGCACCCGATGAGCAGAGCCGGGCAAATCGGATTCCCTCAACGAGCCAGCTCGAATGGCGTCATCAATATCATGGTTCACATATGCGATACGGTCGGCGGTAGCGACGATGCGGCCCTCCAATGTCTCAGCACGCTGAGAGCCGGTATGACACACGATGCCGTCACGCACTTCAGCAGTGAGGTTGAGCCCCTTACCATCGTTTTCAATAACGTCGACCACACGCAGGCTCTGAACATTGTGACGATACAGTCCCTGGCCTTCAGGCGAATCGGGGTCGATGCCCTTATGACGCGCAAGACATGCAGCCAATGCCTGCTCTCCTACGTGGCCGAAGGGCGTATGGCCTAGATCATGGCCAAGAGCAATTGCCTCGGCGAGATCTTCGTTCAAGCCCAGCGCACGGGCAATAGTGCGTGCGATCTGGGCAACCTCAAGCGTATGAGTAAGGCGAGTGCGATAGTGGTCGCCTACGGGAGCCAAAAAAACCTGCGTTTTATGGGAAAGACGACGGAACGCCTTGGTGTGCAAGATTTTGTCTCTGTCTCGCTGGTACTCGGTGCGATAGAGATCAGGCTCGCACGAACGCGCCCTTCCTTCCGTTTCGTCGGAAAACGCGGCATCCGAAGAGAAGCGCACGTGTTCCTGGTCGGCCTGTTCTTCTCTGGATACCAGCTTCATGGCTATTCCCCTTCGACGATCAGAAGACGGCGACACACTGGACACGTTGCCAAGGGAGCCTGAGAGCGAATCTTGCTCATACGGCTTGAGTCAAACGTGTTTCGACATGCGCTGCAGGCACCTTCATGCACTTCCGCCAATGCAACGCCACCACATGCACTGCGGGTTTTCTCGTATACCTTCAACAATTCCCCATCGACCTGCTCGGCCAAGGAAACGCGCGCTTTTTCGCCCTCATCGATGGCAACGCGGAGGGATCCGCCCACCTTCTGGAACGAGGCGATAAGATCCTGTTCCTTGGCATCAAGCTCAGCGAGGGCTTGCATAATCTGCTTCATAACAGGGTTGATCTTGTTCACTTCTTCTTCCACGCGAGAGAGCTCAAGCGATACTTTTTCACGGCGCTTGCGCACGCCATCGAGATCACGCGTGTGGGCTGTTACGGCACGATAGTCGCCTTGCACCTGCGAAAGCGTTTCGGTAATTTCATCCTGCTTTGCAGAAAGCAGTTCGTCTTCCTGCACGAATGCAGCGAGTTTTCCTTCAGCTTCGTCAAGCATGTCCTGAACCTGGACTTTGCGCTTGAGCACCTCGTCTTTCTTGGCGCGTACCTCAAGGATGGCTTTCCTGTGGGGAAGCTCTTTAAACTCCTTTTTGGCCGAAACAACCTTTCGATCCACCTCCTGCAACTTGCGGAGGGTTGCGATGTCGTGTTCGGTAGCGTACATGGGCGCACAGCCTTTCTTCTGAACTTGCTTGACTGATTATCAATTACCGCCTGGACGATTCAGGCGTATACCAATTGTTGCTCTGGTCGATCATGGTAATGCAAGATTCGGCCACACCTGCTTCGACAGCATAGGCTGCAAGCAATGCGCACAACGGAAACTCGGACACATCATGGCCAAGCTCGATTATCGCCAAACCCGACAGCGCTGCATCCAATGCTTCATGATACTTTATCTCGCCGCAAATAAGACAACCAATGCCCTGGTCGAGGCACATGCGGGCAAAGGAACCTGCCGAACCGCCGCTGGTGACGATCCGTGAAAGCTGCTTGTCGGGAGATCCCCACACGCGAGGATAGGTACCGAACACGCTTACACAACGAGCGCTCAGATGACGCAACGTCAAAGGCTCGTCCCCTGACGAAGGGGCACAAATACGCCCAAACCCCTTGTTGGCAGTACCGGGCAGAGGATCGAGCACGCCAAGAGGCGTTAAACGCAAAAGCGCCGGCAGCGCATCGAGACCCGCCGTGGACACATCAAGGGCGGTATGGAACGAGAGAATGCTGACACCCAGCTCGCAGGCACGACGTACCACGGCACCGGGAGCATGACCCATTGCCGCTTGGGGCATGAATGCGTCGGGCGCGTCAATGAACACGGGATGATGAGTTAACAAGACATTCGCGCCCTGAGCGTGCGCCTTTTCCACGGCGTGGATGGTGGGATCGAGGGCGACCGCCACCCCACGCACGATATCCATAGGATCGCCCACCAACATGCCCGTCCTATCCCAAGAGCAAGCATCCGAAGCAGGCATCTTGCGCAGAAGCTCACGCTCTAACTCGCCCACCGCCATCATGCGCTCGTTCGAGGCCAAATTGCCCGCGTCGGTTTTTTTCAGTGAAACTACTTCCTCGACCACAGTAAACATCTCCTTGCTGAGTTGGCTACCCCAGGGCAATGGTTCGGCGGTCACCACCGGGAACCACTACGGTTACCTCACGGTATCCCACTTCATACATCCAACGATACCCCGCTTCTATATCTCTATCCACATCGGTTACCGTATGGGCATCTGTTCCCAATGTACAGGGAACGCCAGCGCGGCAGAATTCGCGCAGCAAACCTTGGCTGGGAAACATTTCCTCGCAAGCGTAGGTAAGCCCAGAAGTGTTCACTTCGATCATTCGACCAGCCTCACGCGCAGCCTCCGCTGCCTGCTTGTACAGGCCTACCGGGTCAAACGAAGCCTTACGACCAAACTTCTTCACGAGGTCGGGATGGGCCATAACCGTGAAGGGGGCCTTGGAAACAACCGCTTCGCACCATACCTCGAAATACCGACGCCAAATGTAGTCGGGGCCCACCTCGTCCCAGTAGCCGCGCTGAGCGGGATCGTCAAAAGGCCACAGATCAAGAAAATGAACCGATCCCAGCACGATATCGAATCGGTCGAACTCATCAGGAGCGAACGTGCGATCTTCGCCTTCGCCAAGCCAATCGAGCTCGCATCCCACCAGCACCTCCATGTCGGGGTACTTTGCACGCTGCGCCAAAACACGCTCAAAGTACTCCGGCAAGCGATCCGCATGCATTGAAACATAGTCGCGCGGATCAACCTGCAGCGTAAGCGGATAGTGCTCCGTAACGGCAATATTCGTAATTCCCACCTGATGGGCGCGGGCAACAAGCTCCTCAATGGGCGCATGGCCGTGATTCGTCATATCGGTATGGGTGTGCTGGGTTACTAATTCCATATGCAATCTCCTGCAACAATGAAGAGGGCACCCGTAGGCGCCCTCGTTTCCTTTCATCCTTATCGTATCAACTTAGCCAACCACTTCATTGAACGCTTCGATGAACGCATCGAGTTCTTCTGCTGTGGTGGTGTTGCCCAAAGAAATGCGAAGCGAACCCAGCGCATCATCGCGGCTAACGCCAATGGCCTTGAGAACATGCGAAGGGTCAAGGGAATGGGACGAGCAGGCCGAACCGCCCGATACGCAGAATCCACGCCTATCAAGCTGCAGGATAAGCGTTTCGCTTTCCATGCCCCTAACGAGCACGTTTACCACGTGGGGAGCAAACGCCTTAGTGCCCGGCTCCACCGAAACGGCGGCTTTTACCTTAGGGTTCTCGAGAAGGCGCGCATAGCACTCGTCGCGCAAGGCACGCAAACGCTGCGCATTTTCATCCAAATTCGCAAGCGCTGCACGCACAGCAGCAGCAAACCCGACTGCCCCCATAACATTCTGAGTACCGCTTCGACGCCCCGACTCCTGTCCACCGCCCACGATCTGGGCTGTAAATGGGGTACGAGCCTTAATGTATAAAGCGCCCATGCCCTTCGGTCCCCCGATTTTATGCGAGGAGATGGAAAGAGCATCAACGCCCCATTCCTTCACCGAAACGGGAATCTTGCCGAATGCCTGGGTTGCGTCCACATGGAAGAGCGCTCCCGCCCTGTGCGCAACGGCGGCAAGAGCAGGGATATCCATAACGCTGCCCACTTCATTGTTGACCGCCATGATGGACACAAGCAAAACCCTATCGGTGAGCACTTCCTCCAAAGCACTGGGGGTAATGTGGCCAGAGGAATCGGGCCCAACATAGGTTACCTGAGCACCCCAATGGCCCAACGTTTCCGCAGCCTTTAGCACGGCATCGTGCTCAATGGAGGAAACCACGATTTGAGGAACGCATTCGTGATCGCCTTCCTGCTCGGCGCGAGCCATCGCGGCATCAACGATGCCGAACAATGCGGCATTGTCTGCCTCGGTGGCGCCGGAGGTGAACGTCAGCTCATCAGGACGCGCCTTGATGGATCGGGCTATATCTTCACGCGCCTGCTCAAGTGCGCGGAATGCCGTACGACCAACCTCGTAGAGGGAATTGGCGTTGCCGTTGCCCGCAACAAGCCCATCGATTCCTGCCTGAAGATACGGGGTCATAGCGGCGGCAGCATCCTTGCAAAGCGGCGCTGTTGCCGCCCAATCCAAGTAAACAGGTTTGTTCATTAGCGAGCCTCCGCTCCAGCATTGCGCAGAATGCCGATGGCCGCCTCGGGGTTTTCCGCTTTGAATACACCAGAACCGGCAACCAAAACATCCGCGCCTTGAGCGCACACCATGCCCGCCGTACGTCCAGCGCTAATCCCACCATCAACTTCGATAAGAAGATCGGGATTCAAGCGCTTCGCCATTTCGGCAACTTTGCCCACACGATCCTCGCTGCCCTCAATGTAGGACTGGCCGGAAAAGCCGGGGAATACGCTCATGACCAGAACCATATCAACCTCGGCAATATAAGGCTCCAGCTCTTCGACGGGGTAATCGGGCTTCAAGGTTAGCGCTGGATGCACTCCAGCCTCGCGAGTCCGCTGAATGAACTCTCGCACCTCGCCTTCCCCATGAAGCGCTTCCATGTGAACCGAAACCCAATCTGCCCCAGCCTTCAAATACCAATCAAGCTGCTCGAGGGGATTGGAAATCATGAGATGCACATCGAGCGGGATATCGGTTATCTTCTTCAACTGCGAGACAAAAGGGACTCCCAATGTGAGATTTGGCACGAAATGCCCATCCATCACATCAACGTGGATGAAATCAGTGCCCCCACGCTCAAGCATGCGGATATCACGCTCGAAGTTCATGAAATCCGCAGACAGAATAGAGGGAGAGATCTTGATGTCACCGAACACGGCAACCCCTTTCCTTGAAAGTAACTTGCTGCTTATTCTACACGCAGCACTACGTCAAACCAGACAAGGCAGCATGCACTCCGCAGCGACGCATCAAAACTTACCTATTCCTTGCCTCAAGATCGAGCAGGAATTTCTTCACGGTTGGCCCAAAAGCATAGCCCCCTATTTTTCCGTTCGATCCAACCACTCTATGACAAGGAACGAACAAGGGAATGGGGTTTCTGCCGCAAGCCTGTCCCACCGCCTGCAGAGCACCGGGCTTACCAAGGCTTTCTGCGATTTGCGCATAGGTGCGTGTCTCACCATAGGGAATATCCGAAATCTTCGCCCAAACCTCACGTTGGAACGCCGATCCCTCAGCACGCATGGGAACCTCAAAAGCGGTACGCTTTCCAGCGAGGTATTCCAGCACTTCGCTAGAAGCCCGGTTGGTTAAGGCCGTTGCATGCCGACGCCCCGCCAACTGCACGGGACCAAAGGCAAAATGGGTTATTGCGGCACCATCCGACTCAATGGCAACCCTTCCCATGGGAGTGCGATAGATGAAATACGTTCGTTCCATCAGCGCGTTTCGCCCGCCTCGTCAAGCCCCCAAAATTCAGTGGTCAAGGGACGCTTGAACAAATCGGCCGCCAGAGGCTCGATAGGAGCGCCTTCCCACACCAAAGATCGAACCGCCGTGGTAATAGGAAGCTCGACATTGTGCTTCTCGGCCAACGGGCAAATGGTCTGGCAGGCAACAGCGCCCTCTACCACCATGTGGGTTCGTTTCTCGAAGCCGCCCAATGTGGCGCCCTGAGCGAGCGCTTTGCCAAACGAACGGTTACGAGAATGCTCGGAGGTGCAGGTTGCGATCAGGTCGCCCGCGCCCGCAAGCCCCATTACCGTCAGGGCATCCCCGCCGCAGGCTTTCACCAGGCGACTCATTTCTGCCATGCCACGCGTCATGATCATGGCGGCGGTATTGTCGCCGAAACCAGCGCCATACGCTGCGCCCACCGCAATAGCGATAACGTTCTTGAACGCTGCGCACAGCTCAACGCCTACATAATCGGGAGAGGTATAGCAGCGGAAATATGACGTGGTGAACAAATCACGGAAATAGTGTGCGGTAGCTCTGGAACGCGAAGCGATTACCGTACCGGCGGGGACGCCGAGGATAACCTCTTCTGCGTGGTTAGGGCCAGAAAGTGCCGCAAGCCTGTCGCCATTCCCCAGTACTTCTTCAAATATCTGAACAGGCAGAAGCCCCGTACCCTCCTCGACGCCTTTCGAGCAAATAACGATAGGGGTGTCCTTTTCGGCGATGGGGCAAAGATCTTGGGCAAACTGGCGCATCAAGCGCGAAGGGGTGACGACAACCAGAGCCTCAGCATGCTCGGCGCATTCGCGCAGATTGCTTGTCGCCGAAATGGAGTCGGAAAGCATTATGCCACTCAGATAGCGGGGGTTATGATGCTCTTTCGTGATGGCCTCTGCCACCTCTGGCTTGCGAGCCCACATGACCACCTCGTTGCCGGCCGCTGCAAGCGTTTGAGCCAAAGCAGTGCCCCATGAACCCGCACCGATTACCGCGATCTTACCCATATGTCCTCCTTGGAGAATGCCCATGGCATTCCGAAACACAGCGGGCAGGCAAAACTGCCTGCCCGCCAGATGAACTGTCTTTATGCCTTTTTCTTGGAACCGATCCGGTTTTCCGTTCCAGCACGCAAGCGGGCGATGTTTTCCCTGTGAGCCCATACCACGGTTAGGCCAACCAACAAGCACAGCACAAAGGCAACGGGGTTGCCCCAGAAGAAGTACAGTGCGAAGAAGGGACACGCTACGGCTGCCGCAATGGACCCTACGGAAACATATTTTGTTGCCACAACCAGAACAGCGAAAATCGCGATTTCAAGCAAGGCTCCAACTGGGCCAAACGCGGAAAACAAGCAGCCAACGGCAACAGCGATGCCCTTGCCTCCCCTGAAACCCAACCAAGGACAAAAAATATGACCCAGGGTGCAGCCAAGGAACGCTACCGCAAGACAAACCTGCTCGATATAAAGAAATGGATTCGGTGAACCACCGAACGTCTGAACGAATTCCACAACAGCAAGCACATTGCCTGGAAGCACTTGAGTGCCGAACATCGCAGCAATAAGCCCTGCGACTATGCCCTTGCCGAAATCGAGAACGAATACAGCGTATCCACCCACTTTTCCCATAGTGCGAATGGCGTTAGTGGTGCCGATATTGCCCGAGCCATGCTCACGCAAATCGGTGTGATAAAACACTCGCGAGATTATGACTCCCCATGGAATGGAACCCAGTAAAAACGAAATAACAAGCAGTAAGGCCAACTGGCCTAAAACCGTCAACATCGACTGTTAATCCTTCTTCTTGAACTTGAGGTTGATTGGAGTACCGGTGAAATCAAACGTGGAACGCAACCTGTTTTCCAGATAGCGCTCGAACGAAGGCTCAACCAGGTCGGGGTGATTGCAGAAAAACGTAAAGAACGGGGGCTGTACACCAGTTTGAGTAACGTACTTCAACTTCAAAATACGCTTGCCCTTGGAAATAGTGTGACCGAACTCGCGAATATCCTGAAGCCAGTTGTTGAGACGACTTGTAGAGATACTCTTGGAGTAATTAGAGTACGCTTCGTTGATGGCGCCCCAGATGCGCTGAACGTTTTTGCCGGAAAGCGCAGAAATGGCGATTACCGGGGCATATCCTACGAATTTGAGACGGTCTTCGATGCGTTCGCGCACTTCAGCCTTTGCGTCCGGGCCCTCCACCAAATCCCACTTGTTCAGCACTACGACCATAGCGCAGCCGCGCTCAGCTGCCATACCGGCAACTCGCTGGTCCTGGTCGGTAAGGCCGATAGTGGAGTCGATTACCAAAAGAACGACTTCCGCACGATCAATGGCGCGCATGGCGCGCACGAAACCATAGTACTCAACGTCTTCATCGATAACGCTCTTTTTGCGCAGGCCCGCCGTATCAACGATGGTATAGAACTGACCTTCATGCTCCACCATAGTATCGATGGCATCACGCGTGGTACCTGCAACGTTGGAAACGATAGAGCGATCATTGTTGGTGAGCTTGTTCGTCAAGGATGACTTACCGGCATTTGGACGACCGATAATAGCAACGTTGATGGAGTCGATCTCCTCCTCTTCGTCGCTTTCCTCAGGGAACAGCGAAACGATTTCATCGAGCAAATCGCCCGTACCCGTACCGTGGAGGGCGGAAACAGGGCGCGGCTCCCCCAAACCCAGCTGCATAAATTCCCACATAGCGCTTTCATCGGCTGCGTTATCGAGCTTGTTTACCGAAAGAAGCACCGGCTTCTTACTGCGACGCAAGATATTGGCAACAGCCTGATCGTCCGCGTTAACACCAGTTTGACCATCAACCAAGAAAATGATGACGTCTGCCTCATCGGCTGCGGTAAGAGCCTGGGCGGTAATAGAGCCCTGGAACACGTCGTCGCCACCCATTTCGATACCACCAGTATCGATAATCTTGAAGTTGCGGCCATTCCAGTCCGCCTCATGATAAGAACGATCGCGCGTCACGCCACGCATTTCGTGAACAATAGCTTCGTTGTTTTCCGCAAGGCGGTTCACCAAGGTGGATTTGCCCACATTGGGGCGACCAACAATGGCCACGATTGGCAAGCTCATTCTTGCTCCTAACATTGCTGAAGGTAACTTTATTAAGGATTCAGGATACCACTCACCCGAACCCGCAATTTGACCACCTCATCAGCAGCACGGGATAAACACGCCTTCCCTATGAGCTACACGATGGGCTTCTTCCATTCGGGCAGACCACGAGCGCGGCGATTGCGATTGCGACCGCGCATATTTCGAACACAACCCTGCATACCATGAGGAACATATTCCATATCCTCAAGATCGTCAGGCAAATAGCTCACCAACGAAAGAGGGGCAGTCTGCTGAACCGTTTCGGGCTCGGGGCCAGCAACGGCAGCAAATCCATAAACAGATGCGCCTTGGGCCACAAGCTTCTGCTCGTAACCGCTCCAAGGCTCATCGGGGAACAACGAACGAACATCGTCGGTACTCCACAGCAATTCGTAACCAGCCAGCTTAAGCTGCGTAAGCGAAAATTCATGCATGGGCATGCTATCGGTGCGTAAACGCAAAGGTGCGCCCTTTGCCAAGAGCGGACGATACGCCATAAGGCGATCCAAGTAGGTAAGACGCAAAGGCGCTTTCTTTTTCTTGGGAAACGGCGTGGGAAAATTCAGAAGGATAGCAGAAAGCTCTCCTTCGGCAAAAAAGTCTGAAAGATCACGATCTTCTTCGTTAAACACGAAAACCGCATTGGTGACCCCTTGGGCTATTGCGCGCTCGGCACAACGAACCACGCATACGCCGTCTACGTCAATGCCGATGAACAGCGTATCAGGCCGCGCAGCGGCGCACTCCACGGTGTACTCCCCCTTTCCGCAGCCCAAATCCAGCACAACATGCTGATATGGATCGGCGCGAAAGCCTTCATGGGGGACCCATTGGTTCCACCGACCGCGCCAACCCAATGGATTCGGCTCGTAGGATTGGGTGGCACCAGCAAGACGATCTTCAAGAGAGAAGCCTTTGTTCAGGCGGGATCGGGTGGTTCGCATTGCAGAAATAACTCCAAACAAGAACAGAACAAGCAGCGGAAAGCAGCCCCCGAGAAAGGAGGACCTACAGCTCGCTCAGATAACGGACAACGCTTTCGATCTGATTATCGGGCGTGGAAGCTCCTGCGCTCACGCCCACGACATGGCATTCGTCAAACCACGACGGATCGATTTCATCAGCACGCTCGATATGATGAGCACGGGAACAATGCTGCGCGCAAATCTCAAAAAGACGCGTAGTGTTCGACGAATTGCGCCCGCCGATTACCACCATGGCATCTACCTGCTCTGCAAGCTCGACAGCAGAGAGCTGGCGTTGCGTCGTCGCAAAGCAGATGGTGTCTTTCACCTCAAGGTCGAGATGGAGCTCTTTGAGCTCCTTCAGAACCTCTTCAAAGCGTTCACGAGATTGGGTGGTTTGGACAACCACGCCAACCCTACCCGACAAATCGGAAGGAATGTCTTCGGGCGAACCGACAATCGTACAGCGACCACCGGCAACACGGGCATGAGCGGAGATCCCCTCCACTTCAGGGTGGCCAGCTTCACCCACCACCAAAACATGGCGGCCTTCTTTGGCGAGCTTCGCCGCAGCGCGCTGGGCACGCATAACATGCGGGCACGTTGCGTCGATTACCGCAAAACCTCGCTGCTCGATATCATCGATGACCTGAGGCACCACTCCGTGCGAGCGAATAACCACACCGTCTGCATGGATGCTGTCGACCGAATCGGCAACGCAAATGCCACGCTCCTCAAGCTCGGCAACAACGCCGGGATTGTGAATAAGAGGCCCAAGCGTACACACCGAACCGCCCGCCTCTGCCGCCTTGAGGGTCATATCGAGCGCGCGCTGCACACCATAGCAAGCGCCCGCATAAGCAGCCTTCACAACTTTGAGTTTACCCATGGAGTTACTCCTTGTCGGAATAGTCAGGCAACGTTGCGGGATCGAATGCCGAAATGGGATGCTCGGCAAATACCTGAGAGTAGTCTTTCGAATCAGGGAACAGCTCCACCATGTCAACTTCTTCCGGCTTGCAGCCTTTCGTAAGTGCATATGCTTCGCGCATCACATACCACGAGCAACCGTCCATGCGCTCATCTTTGGGAAGGAAGTCGAACGATGAAAGTTCAACAGGTGCGCCAAAGCGCGCAGTAATACGCGGAAAGCGCACACGTTGCCCCTTTTGCTTCACCTTGCCCACGTTCTCTAAACCCAAAGGAATAAGGGGCGCCTTGCCCATTCGGGCAATAAGAGCTGCGCCGCCGTGCAATTCTGGGGCAGCGCTCCCTTTGCCGCGCCTCGTTCCTTCAGGGAAAATGCCAACCCATTCTCCGTTCTTCAGCATACGGGCAGCACGCTTCAAAGCCGTTCGGTCAGCACTGCCTCGCTTGATAGGGAAAGCGCCGACGCTCGAGATAACCATGCCCAAGAATCCCTTGCCCGCACGAAACAGAGAATCGCGGGCGATCAAGCGCACCCACCCCTTGGGACGAACCGAAAGGAACATGATGATAACGTCAAGGTACGAATAGTGGGGCGAAACCAAAATAGCGCCAGTCGTCTTGCCTGCAAAGGCGTCTACGATTTCCTTGCCTTCTACGCGAAAGCGAAACAGCACCTTGCACAGGAGGCTAAACAAACCCGAAAGGAACACCGCAATGCCATGGGGAATGCGATTGTCCTGGCTGTTCCCGGAAAGAGGACGATCCCAATACTCTTCATGTATGTTAAAGGCCATTAAAGCGCCATCCTTGCTCGAGCCAAACCGCAGATAGAACCAATAACTTCCTCCACATGCATACTGGAAGAATCAAGCAAAACCGCATCTTTCGCAGGGCGCAAAGGCGCTGTATCGCGACTCGAGTCAAGCTCATCCCTGCGAATAATATCTGCAAGCACTTCTTGATAATCGATGGAGCCAATTCCCCTATCGGCGTTTTGGCGAACACGACGATGCGCGCGCTCCTCAGCAGATGCGGTAAGGAATACCTTTACTTCGGCATTGGGGAAAACCTCGGTTCCGATATCGCGGCCTTCCACCACGTAATTGCCCTCCGAACCAATGCGGCGCTGCTGATCAACCAACGCCTGGCGTACGGCAGGAACAGCAGAAACAGCAGAAACGGATCGATCTATCTCGGCGGTGCGAATAACACCAGTTACCTCGACGCCATCGACAAACACACGACGAGGAACGGGTTCGCCCTGCTCATGGCGGAAACTGATCGTGCAGGCGTATGCAAGGGCCCCTACCGCTTCGGCGTCTTCTAAGGAAACACCATCATGCAGCGCACGCCATGCAACCGCACGATACATAGCACCCGTATCCAGGCACGAAAAACCCAACTCTTTCGCTACAGCCTTTGCAACGGTTGACTTTCCTGCCCCCGAGGGACCGTCAATCGCTATGATCATCTACGCCAATCCTTTCAAACATTCAAGAAACGTGGGGAAGCTGACAGAAACACTGTCGAAATCGATAATATCAACCGGCGTATCGGAGCACAGCCCAACCAAAGACCAAGTCATGGCAAGGCGATGATCTTTACGCGAGTCGAATACGAGGCCCTGGGGAACCTGCAGGTCGGGTTGGCCCTCAATGTACAGATCGTCATTTTCAGCCCAAGCATTCACACCCAGCTGATCCAACCCTTCAATGATAGCGGTAAGGCGATTCGATTCCTTCTTGGTAAGTTCACTAACCCCACGGAAAACCGTAATCCCAGCAGCATGAGCCGCAACCAACGCCAGAACAGGAATCTCATCGATCTCTGAAGCAATGTGCTGAGAGGGGATTTCGCAACCTATCAACTTATCGGTATACGATGCCTCGATAATGCCTATCGGCTCCTTGCCTTCTGCGGTGAGGTAACGCACTTCGATGGAGGCGCCCATACGCTCAAGCGTACGAATGAAACCGACGCGGCCAGGATTGAGGCTAACGTTCTCAATCTGAATGGAACTACCCTTCTTCAAGAGAGCAGCGCAGATCAGGAACGCAGCCGATGAGGGATCGCCTGGAACATCAACCTCTGAAGCGGAAAGCACAACAGGGCCCTCAACCGAAGCGCGACGAAACGCATGTTCTACTTTTACGCCGAACTCGGGCAGCATCAATTCCGTGTGGTTGCGCGAAACGGCAGGCTCGTTGATGGTCGTAGTGCCCTTGGCCCCCAGACCAGCTAAGAGAACCGATGTCTTCAGCTGCGCCGAAGCCATAGGCGAGTCGTATGTGATGGCCTTGAGATTCGAAGTGCCGATTTCCGTCACCGGCAGGGTTTCGCAAGCCTCGGGCTCAAAGCTAACCCCCATTTTCATCAAGGGCGCAATGATGCGACGCATCGGACGCTTCTGAAGCGACTCGTCGCCCGTGATCTGAACGCGAATGCTCCATGGCGCCAAAATACCCATAAGAAGTCGCGAAGTGGTGCCGGAGTTTCCGCAGTCGATGGGACCTTCGGGTTGCTTAGGGCCTTCGGCACCCCACCCGGTAACGCCACCAGCCAACGTACCGTCAACCTGACGCTCCAAGGAAACCTTTGCGCCCAAAGCGGAAACCGCACCGATGGTTGAACGCACGTCGGCAGAATCGAGGACCCCCGTCAAACGTGAGGTGCCCTCCGCCATAGCAGCGAACAGCACAGCGCGATGGGATATGGATTTGTCGCCAGGAACGCGTGCAGCCCCATCAAGAGGAGCGCCTAAAGGCTCGATGCGCGTAATGTTGGATTCGCTCATGATATTCACTACTCCTTAGATAGAGGGTTGAAGGAAATGCTGAAACCAGCCTTGATAAGCTGAGTGGATAGCTTTCCGATATCGCCTTCGTCGGTAAGCACCATGTCGAGCACAGCACTCGAGGACGTGATGTGGTCGATGTTGATAGACTGCACGTTGCAACCAGCCTGGCTTGCAATGGTAGTGACCTCGGCGATGATGCCGGGGCGATTGGTGAGCGGGATGCGCACTTCCAGCAAGTCTTCAGTTGCGGGAACCCATTTGGCGGGAATGGACCTACGGGTCTGCGCAGCTCGGTCAAGCAGCTTGGTGAACCCGGCCTTATCGCCTTCGCGCAACGTATCTGCATAACCACGCAAAATAGACTGCACCTCGTCAAGCCCCTCCACGATTGCCTCGCGGTTATCGAAGGCGATTCCCGTCCACAAAGCAGGGGAGCCTGCGGCGATGCGAGTAGAATCCTTAAATCCACCAGCAGCCAAACGGAACAGGGCTTCTTGATCGTCAGCATGACGCACAGCGAGCTCCACCAGCGAAGATGCCACAAAGTGCGGCACATGGCTCACAATAGCGACCGCTTCATCATGTTTATCGCGCGGCAGGGAAACCACGCGCGCGCCAAGGCCCGCAAGCGCTTCATGAAGATTGGCGTAATCATCTGGCGATGTTTCCTCATCGGGACACAGCACCCAATGAGCGCCTTTGAACATGTCTTCTCGCGCGCCTTCTATGCCGCTTTTCTCCGAACCTGCCATCGGATGACCGGGAATATATTTTTCGGGATAACGTAAGAGCTCCTGCGCCTGTCGGCTCACGATCTTCTTCGTCGAACAGGCATCGGTTACCACGCCCTTGAAATCGCAGGCAGCGATGATGCGAAAGTATTCGTTTGCCACAGGGACGGGAGTGGCTATCATCACCAACTCGCAACTGCAAAGTACCGAGCTCAGATCTTCACTGGAAACGTGGCCCTCGTCGATCCAACCGCGCTCTTGAGCCGCTTTGACCGCGTGCCCGGAAACGTCAATGCCCACGAGACGCGCATCGGGATATGCGTTGCGATACATTGCCGCAAACGATGATCCGATAAGTCCAAGGCCGATAACGGCCACTGAAGAAAAGTGCGTCTTCATAGCTAATTTGCTCATTTCTGATAGCGGTTTGTTCGTGTGGATGATTCTACCACGCCTATCTGGCGGCCTGTTCAAGCGTCACAACCTCTTGCGGGTTGAGCACACGATATTCCCCTTCGGGCAGATCGCCCAGTTCAAGGGGACCAAACGACTCGCGATGCAAACGAAGCACAGGATGGCCAATCGCTTCGAGCATACGCTTCACTTGGCGCTTTCGGCCTTCATGGATGGTAATTTCCACAAACGCGTTCTTCCCTTTGCGACCAACCAGGGAAACCACTGCGGGCTGCGTCATGCCGTCTTCCAGCTCCACCCCGTGACGCAAACGGCTAAGGGCTTTTTCGCTCGGTGCGCCTTTCACCAAGGCACGGTAGGTTTTATCGACGTGACGAGAGGGATGCAGAACGGCATTGCCCAACTCCCCATCGGTGGAAAACAGCAAGAGTCCTGTAGTGTCGTAATCTAAGCGTCCCAACGGATACAAACCGGGGATCTCGTCGCAAGGAACAAGCTCCGCAACGCAGGGGCGCCCTTGAGGATCTTTCATGGAAGTCAGAAAGCCTGCCGGCTTATTGAGCATCAACGTAACCGCCTGGTCCGGCTTGCAAACGGGAGCCCCGTCCAAGCTCACCTCGTCAACAGAAGGGTCAACCTTGGTGCCAAGTTCAGTTACCACATTCCCGTTCACGGAAACTCGTCCCGCTTCGATGATCTTCTCGCATGCGCGACGGCTGGCTACTCCGGCTCGTGCCAAGAACTTTTGCAGGCGCACTTGACCAACCTGTTCGTTTTCCTGCACGTCAGCCCCTATTCATCCTCGTCGAATACCAACTCATCGAAGTTGATCTTCTCGACCGCACCCACACCTGCGGCAAGCGCATCGGAGAGCATCGTTTGCATCGCTTCCTGCATGGTCTCAGGCTGCAGAAGATCGTCTTCCGCCTCTTCTCCGCTACCAAGGGAATACGACTCGTCTTCCGGGCGTACTACGTTCAAGCGCTCAGAGATAAAGGCGCGTGTTTCCTCGTCGGGAGCAAACGACTCTAGCGGAGGAAGGTCTCGCACCGAGCGAAGGCCGAATTTCTCCAAGAAGGTTCGGGTAGTTGCATACAGCACCGGATTGCCAGGCGCATCTTGTGTACCCGCTTCGCGCAGTAGGCCCTTTTCAACCAGGGAATTGATAGAGCTGTCCGAGCTCACGCCGCGAACCGAAGCAACACCATTGCGGGTAATAGGCTGGCAATACGCCACAACAGCCAGCGTTTCCAACGCCGCCTGAGAAAGCTTGCGGGTGTCCCATGAAAGAACATAGCGCTCGATCAGCTCATGATAGCGGGGATGTGTGTACAGGCGCCAACCACCAGCAACTTCGCGAAGCTGAATTCCCCGCTCGGCTTGCTCGAGCTCACTCTGCAAATACACAAGCGATTCCTGAACGCGTGCAGGGTCAACTTGCAGCATGTCCGCGAACGTCAAAACCCCAACGGGTTCATCGGTGACAAACAGCATCGACTCAATGGCGCCTGTAAGCCACGCCTGGTCGACTTCCGCATATGCTGCAACATTGCCGGATTCCTGGTCGTTGCTCTGATCTTCTTGCATCATGCCTCCCCTGCCGAATCGAATTCGCCATCATCCAAAATCTGCGCGTTTGCCCCTTCAACATAAGTGATGGAAATATCTCCAAACAAATCATCTTGTTTCAAGCTCACCATATTGCGCTTGAACAATTCCAGCATGGCCAAAAACGTCACCACAATTAAATGCGGGCTATCATCAGCCGAAATGAAATCGGAAAACTTTGCGCTTCCGTTGGCGCACACCCTATCGAACACCGTGCGAACCTGCGTTTCCACGGGAATCACCTTTGCGGCAATATGCTCGGATTCGAGCAGGAACACATCACGGCGGGCAATGCAGCTCGCGCACAGCTCACCTAAACGCTCGATCTTGATGCCCTCCAAGTAATCTGGCACCAGCGTAAGGAAAGATCGGTCGGGACCAAAGGGGCGCGTATGAACGCGGGACTCCGCTTCAAAGCGACCTTGCAAAGCAGTTGCCGCGTTCTTGAATTTCTTGTATTCCAGCAAATGCTCAACCAGCGCATCGCGCATTTCGCTCGCCGACATTTCCTCACATTCTTCGGGAGCATCTTCAGCTTCTTCATGCGGCAGCAAGCTTGCTGCCTTGATTTCCAGCAGCGTCGAAGCAACGAGAAGAAAATCGCTCGCCACGTCCAGATCAACATTGCGCATGCGCTGCACTTCCGCCAAATATTGGTCGGTGATTTCCGAAAGGGAAATAGAGCCGATACTCACCTTCTGACGGCTGACCAGATACAGGAGAAGATCGAAAGGACCCTCGAAGCTTTCTATGCGAACACGGTACGACATGTTTACAAAAGCGCCTCGAACGCATTTTGGCGCAACGTTTCGTACACGCCAATCGCAACAGCATTGGAAAGATTCAGGGAACGCAAGCTTTCACGCATGGGAAGACGCACACATTCTTCGGCATGGGCTTCAAGCACCTCGGGATCGATGCCTCGACTCTCGCGGCCGAACACCAAATAGAGTTCACCGGCATCGGCCAAATCCTCGTCATAGAAGGATCGGCTGGTATTCCCCGTAAAGAACAGCATGCGCTTGCCTTTGTGCTCCTTCAGGAACTGGCTTACGCAAGGATGACGAACGATAGTCACTTTATCCCAGTAATCGAGGCCGGCACGGGCAAGGTTACGCTGAGTGTAGCGAAACCCCATCGGCTCTACCAAATGCAGCGTTGCACCTGTGCACGCACAGGTACGGGCGATGTTGCCCGCGTTCTGAGGAATTTCCGGTTCGAATAGCACCACATGCAGATCGAGCGCCATTACGCATCGAGTCCTTTGTTCATCTCTTCCTCGATTTCTTCAGAGAGCATGATCCACTCTTCCTCGTGGGCGGAAAGCGATTGCTTCAGCTTCGCATGCTCAGCTATGACATCGCTCGAAGAGTCTTCGTTCGTATAGAAATCAGGATCGGCCAACAGCGCCATGATCTCTTCCATGCGAGCGGTTTCTCGCTCAATGATCTTGTCGAGCTCCTTTACACGCTTACGTTGATTTTTCAGTGCGGCATAAGCGCGATTGCGAGCCTCCGCCTCAGCACGTTTTTGCTCCTTGGTTTTAGGGGCAGAACCGCGAGGCGCCGTCATGGACTTCTTAGATGATCCTTCTTTCGAAAAGGCCTTTGCAAAAGCCGCAGAGGAAGCAGCAGCGGGAGCCGCCTTAGAGGGACGCTCCTGCATGCCATCAACCGCGCTACGAGTATCTTCCTGTCCGGTTTTATACAGGTAGTAATCATAGTCGCCAGCAAATGAAGTTACCTGACCAGGCTTTACCTCAATGATGCGATTGGCTACGGATCGAATCAGGTGCCTGTCATGCGTAATAAGGAGAATGGTTCCCTCGAACTGCTTCAAAGCTTGCTCCAAGATATCCGCACTCGCGATATCGAGATGGTTCGTAGGCTCGTCAAGGCAAAGCAAGGGACGTGGAGCAACAAGCATCTTGGCCAAAGCCAAGCGGCACTTTTCGCCACCAGAAAGGACAGAAACCTTCTTGTCTACCGCATCTGCCTGGAACAGAAAAGCACCCAGCAGTGTTCGAACCTGAGAAATGCTCCAACCAGGCGCCGCGCCATCCAGCTCCTCAAAAACCGTATTGCCAGGATGCAGCTCCTCGAGCTGGTGCTGAGCAAAGTATGTTTTGCTCACATGGGCACCGTATTTTATTGTTCCCGCATCAGGTTCTAGAGCGCCAGCGATCATCTTCAGCAGGGTAGACTTTCCCGCACCGTTCGGACCAACCAAAGCGACCTTTTCCCCGCGGTACAAAGACAGATCCAAACCATCGTAGACCGTCTTTGATCCAAACGACTTGCACAAGCTCGTGGTTTCCACCACCAGATCGCCCGTACGTGGTGGTTGTTGGAAATTGAAGTGTACGCTCTTGCGCTCAGGGGGTACCTGGATGATCTCCATTTTCTCAAGCTTGCGCACACGATCCTGTACCTGTTTGGCTTTCGTTGCCTTATAGCGAAAACGCTCAATGAAGGCCTCCATGTGAGCAATTTCCTCTTGCTGCTTCTGCGCTTGTTCGCGCAGCAATTCAAGACGCTCTTCACGTTGCGTCAAATAAGCAGAGTAATTGCCTTTATAGAGCTGGACATGACCCAAATCGATCTCGGCAACGCGATCAACCATGTTGTCCAGAAATTCGCGGTCGTGACTTACCACAATCACGCTTCCCGAATAACTGCGCAAGAAGCCTTCCAGCCACTTCACGCTTTCAAGGTCAAGGTGATTGGTAGGCTCGTCAAGAAGGAGCACTTCGGGATTGCGCGTAAGGAGTTTTGCCAATGCGATGCGCATCTGCCAACCACCGGAAAAATCGGAAGTCATGCGATCCATATCGTCTTCGCCAAAGCCCAAGCCGAAGAGGACCGAACGCACGCGCGATTCAAGTTGGTAACCGCCCATGGCCTCATACTGGTCACGGGCGCGCCCGTATGAGGCAAGCTGTTGCTCGGTGGGGTTTTCACCCAACGAAGTTTCCAGTTCGCGCATGTGGCATTCTTGATTCAAGATTTCGTGCTGAGCAGAGAGCACCTCTTCGAAAATAGAGCGCTCCCCCATTTCGATGGCTTCCTGCTCTAGGTATCCGAGTTTTGCGCCCTTCGCCAAGATAATGCGACCATCATCGGCATCCTCTTTGCCGGTAATGATATTGAGCATAGTGGTTTTACCAGCGCCATTCGGGCCAACAAGGGCAAGTCGATCGTACTCTTCCAAACGAAAAGTGACGTCCGAAAACAAGACGCGGGAACCAAAGGATTTGGTGATGTGTTCAAGCTGTAAAATCATAACGATTCATTGTACCGTATGCGAGCAATGCAACCGAACGTGCCGGGGCATACTTACAAACCGCGCATGAAAACACAAACAACGGCGCAACTCATGCTCACAAGATTCTGCTTCGCAAGCAAACTCCAATCTAGCTCGACTGCATGCTTCACGCGAAAACAAGACCGGTGCAGCCCTAATCGATGTAAATGCTCGGTGAGGCAGATCGATCGAGCTGATGCCCACGTACGTACTCAATAAAGTGTTCCACGCAGTACGGACGATAATTCTTATCGCAATAAACGAGATAGATCGTGTGGCAGTATTGACGTTTTTCCAGCTCGTTGTTGTACAAGGGCTTTACGACAATGTCTTCCATCGTGTGAGGGAAAAATGTGTCAAGCATCAATGCCAGATCAGAGCCATTTGCAGCAAAACCCGCAAGTATAGACTCATCCTCATACACATAGCGAACATCGTCGATTTCAAACCCATCGAGCAAATTCTTCACCGATTTTCCAAGAGGCACTTCACCCCGATAGGTAATAAGGGACTCGCCCTTCAGATCGCTAAGCGTCAAGTATGGCTTAGATGCCAAAGAAGAAGACGGGCTCATGGCAACGACCAAGCGCTGCTCAACAACAGGAATCCGATGGAGCTTATCGCTGAAACCGGCATCAAAAGCACAGAAGGCAACATCATGCTTCCCCTCAACAATGCCGGAAAGCAAATCTTGAGAAGGCTTCTGGTTGATGTTGAATTCGGTTTTTCGCTCGTTAACCGTCGAATAGCCGTTCAGCAGGCGAGGAAGATACTCCGTCTGAAGCGTAATGATGCAACCAAGATCGATCACGCCGCCATCACCTTCACCAGAATATCCCTTCATTATGGCAATGCCCTTATCCAGTTGCTCCAGCGAAGCATTTACGTACTTAAGAAACTCCGCACCGTACTTAGTGAGTTCCACATTACGCCCAGCTTTTTGGAATAAGGAAACGCCCAGCTCTTGCTCAAGAGAGGAAATGGAGCCAGAAAGGGTGGGTTGCGTAATGAAAAGCTCTTTGGCAGCTTTTGTATAGTGCTGCAATTCGGCCAGTTTACGAAAATAATAAAGCTGGGACAGATTCATGCTTCTACGCGCCTCCACCTAAGACAAAACGATGTTAATTATAGCGTAAATCCGATAAATCAAGCTTAACCTATAAGCCATTCTTTTGCTTTATGCTAACAAGTTCAATTCTTTGATCGGCATACCACTTATTGGTGCATCATCATATCGCTGCACCATCATGCATCATTTCGCTTACTGCGTTTATCGCGGCAGTCATTGCGACTCAAAACGAAAAGGGCTCCAGTTTCCTGGAGCCCTTCCAACAGCACATGAATATTCTCATGAACGCTATGTGTTTAGTCGTGCATCTTTTCCATAGCACTGTAACCAAACTGCTTCTTGAAGCGAGAGATTACATACAGGGACATGCAGATGCTTACGATTGCTGCAACGAGGAGCAGAACCATCATGATCCAAACTGCACTACCCTCGCCAACGGACTTGGTCATGCTGCCAACGATGAAGGGCAGGAATACCGATGCGAAGCCCATGAAGGTGTAGTACATACCTACGTTACGACCACGAGGACCGGGGCACATCATCTGACGAAGTGTAACGCCCGTCTGAAGCATACCGCCAGCAGCGGAGAAACCGAGAACGGCGATTGCCACGTACACAACGCCTGCACCAAGGTTGAGAGGCAGAGCGATGATAACCAAAGCCAATGCGCAAGCAGCCAGGATGGAGTCGATCAGGATAACCTTGATCGGGGTCCAACGAAGCTTACCCATCATCCAAGCCCAGAACAAAACAGCGATTACCGAACCAGTAGTATAGATCGAAGTCAAGCCTGCTGCGGTGGTTGCATCAAGACCAAGGTTGGTGATACCGAACTGCTTGGTGTACTGCTGAGCGCCGTACATGATGAACATAATCAAGAAGCCGAAGAACAGCGTGCAAGCGTTAACCATAGCATTGGGCTGCTCGAGCATAGCGTCCTTGGCTGCCTGGATTTCTTCCTGAGCCTTGTTCTTTGCGCCCTCTTCATCGCCGTCGGAGGCTGCGATCTTGCGCTCGTCGTCATAAATAAACGGAGTGCAGATTGCCATGATGGTAGCGATAACGGACATCACGATAGGAATCATAACGTTGATGTGCCAGTTAGCACCACTGTTCATAGCTACGAACAGAGGATAAACGATACCGGAAATGGAGATAACCAGCTTAATGCCGATCGTGGTAGATGCAGAATACTTGGGATTTGCTTCAGCAATTGCAGGGTAAAGCGAACCATCCCAGAAACCAGAAGTGGCAACACCGGAAAGGAAACCTGCCACACATGCGACCGTAGCGTTGTCGGTAACGAGCATGATCACGAACGAAATGATGTAAAGAACACCACCGCCAACTGCCATGATCTTACGGCCAATGCGGTCAGAGATTTCGCCTCCGATCCAAACACTAATGAACTTACCAATTCCAACCCACATGATTGCTGTTGATACCGCAGCGGCACCTGCCGTTGCGTCGGTGAAACCCCATTGCGTGTAGAAGTTCACCTGGTTTTGACTGAAGATAATCGCCTGAACGCCGTGTGTTAAATAACACATGTACACTGTCGCAATTGCGAACAAGTACTTAGTTGCTTGCTTTGCTGCGCTCATAACTTCCCCTTCCTCTCTCTTTTCCCTCAATGGAATGCTTGAACCATGCGAGATCCCCTGATGAAAACGACGGATCAAGACGTATTTATGTTAGACCTGCCGTTTAAAGACTTCTAATTCATTCGAATAATGCGAATACAACCCTATTATAACTGATGCTTATAGGTTTAATAATTTGATGCAATATTTAATAATGCGTGCCATTTATTGGAAACATCAAGAAAGCACTCATGTCATGGAGCCCGATCTGACCTCATTGAAAATTACCTAGAGAAGAATAGCTGCTTGCTAAGACATAAAAAAGCGACCTACCGTTGGTAGGTCGCTAATGCAATCAAGAAACGATTGTACGCTTATGCGAAAAATTCCTAGCCGAAGCGATACTGAACGCCCATGGTAGGCTGAGGATACTCCCATTTTTCGAGAATGGTTTCACCACAAATCATGCGGCACGTACCGCACTCGAGGCAACCAGCATAGTCGAAAATGGGCTCGTCGCCCTCAGCGGGCATCTTGTAGAGCGCTGCAGGGCAGCACATAACGAGCTTCTGGAACTCAGGATCGGAAGCCTTAACGCCTTCCTTGATCTTGATATGAGCGTTTTCTTCGTCGACCTCAAACTTGTTGAGGGAAAGCTTCTCGTCGACGTTAACAGTGATGTCGATCACAGTGCCTTCACTCCCTTCATAGCAACCTTAGCGAGCTTGAACAGACCCTGGCGCTTAACCGGAGGAAGCGCAAGCTTCATAACGTGCTGGCGAGGTTCGCCGTCAACCTTGAAGAGCGGGGTCATGATGTCGCGGATCATCTCAGGATAACCACGGAACATGCCAGGGCAGTTCTCGAGGAATTCAGGAGCATCCTCGTACATCTTCATATCACGCATGATGAAGGAATTGTCGAGCATAGTCTTGTACTCAGCAAGACCAGCCTTGGAGGTATCACCAGCATCGAGAGCCTTGATAACAGCCTTAGCAGCAATAGCGCCAGACTCAACAGCAAGGTCCATGCCGCGAACGGTGTAGCCGAGGTTCATGCACAGCATAGCTGCATCACCAGCAACAACAACGCCGTCACCAATGATCTCAGGCATCATCTTGATGCCGCCTTCGGGAACAACGTGGCCAGAGTATTCTACGGTCTTGCCGCCAGCGATAAGAGGCTTGATCTCCGGACGGTTCTTGAAGTTCTCAAGCATCTGATAAACAGGGATGTCCTGCTTAAGAACTTCGCTCATGGTGGCTACAATGCCAACAGAAACAGATTCCTGGTTAGCATAAACAAATGCGCCACCGATGATGCCGTTGGAGCAGTCACCAGCGAAGAGCCAGGAAGCGCCCTCGCCAGGATTGCAAAGGAAGCGGCTTTCAACAACATCGGCAGGAAGCTCGATGGTTTCCTTAGCGCCAACAGCAACCTGATGAATAGCAGGAGCCTTCTTGGAAAGACCAGCCTTGGAAGTGAGGAGGGAGTTGACGCCGTCAGCGAGGATTACAACATCGGAAGTAATCTCGTCACCAAATGCGAGAATGCCCTTTACCTTGCCATCTTCAATAATGAGGTCTTCAACTGCAATACCGTAAATAAATTCAGCACCAGCATTTTCAGCCTGCTCTGCCAGCCACTGATCAAAGGGGCCACGCAGTACAGTATAGGACTCTTTACCAGCCTCTTCGAGCTCACGGGCTGCATAGTCAATAGTGAAATTGGAGTCAGGCGACATAAGCGAAATGCGCTCATGAGTAACCTTGCGCTGCAAAGGAGCTTCCTGGTAGTTCGGGAATACCTTGGCCAGCGAATGCGTATAGATACGGCCACCGGTCATGTTCTTGGCGCCAGCGTACTGACCACGCTCAACGACAAGAACCGACTTGCCTGCGGATGCGAGGGTGTAGGCAGCAACAGAACCTGCGCAGCCAGCACCGACGACAATCGCGTCAAAATCGGACATGCTGTTCCTTTCAGAGTGTGAACAAAAAAACAGGGCGCAGAAAACTGCGCCCTGCAATAATACGCTTTTACAGCGCTTCGATCAAGGCAGGAAGAACCTTGTAGATATCGCCAACGATACCGTAGTCGCACTGCTTGAAGATAGGTGCGTTCTGATCCTTGTTAACTGCGATGATGGTGTCAGCACCCTGAACGCCTACCATGTGCTGCATCTGGCCGGAAATGCCGAGAGCAATGTAAGCCTTGGGAGCAAGCTGCAGACCGGAAACGCCGATGTAGAGGTTGCGGGGCAGCCAATCAACGTTCTCAGCCAGAGGACGAGAGCAACCGAGCTCAGCGCCAACCTTAGCGCAGAGATCGCGAGCCATCTGGAGGTCAGCTTCCTCAGCGAAGCCACGACCAGCACCAACAACAACGTCGCACTTGGTGAGGTCTGCGCCCTCACGGGGAACAGCCTTGGTGCCACGAAGAACGAGAGCCTTCTCGGGAGCAGCATAAGCGATGGTCTCAACATCGTCGGAACCAGTTGCTTCTGCGTCTGCGAAAGCGGTACCAGCTACGGTGTAAACCTTAGCGCCAGTTGCCTTCTGCTTGTTTGCAGCGAGGCCACCGAAGTACATGTTGGTTACAACGTCGCCGTCGAATGCGGTAACGTCGGAAACAACAGCGGTGCCGAGCTTAGCAGCAAGAAGACCAGCGAGGATCTTGTTGCGGGGAGTAGGCTCAACGAGCACTACGTCGGGCTGAGCGGCTTCATAGGCAGCCTGAACGCCAGCAGCAGCGTTCTCAACGGGCTGGCCTTCGGGAAGCTCTACGTCGTATGCCTTGTCGGCAACGCCCGTGAGAGGAGCACCCTTAACAACTGCGAGTACTACTTCGTCAGCGATGGTACGAGCACCAGCGCAGAGAGCGCGCTGAGCATCGGTAGATTCTGCAAGAACAAATGCTTTCATGTTTTAGAACCGCCTTATCTCTACTTGAGTGCCTCAGCAACAGCCGCCGCAAATGCGTCGATGTCGCCTTCTTCGAAGATCTGCTGCTTACGGGGAGCGAGCTCGGGAGCCTTGGTCTCCTCGATCTCGATCTTAGCGTCTACGCCACCAGCAAGCTCGTCAACGGTGGAAGGCTTCTTGCCAGCTGCGAGGATCTCACGCATGCCAGGGATGCGAGGCTCACCGATGGAAGGAGATACAGCGATAACTGCGGGGAGGGGAACCTCGATCTCCTCAACTTCATCTTCGAGCGTGCGCTCAACAACAACCTTGTCGCCTTCAGCAGCGATAGAGGTAACTTCGTTGATGGTGGGTACACCAAGAGCAGCTGCGAGCTGAACGTTTACCTGACCAGCATAGAAGTCAGCGGAACCGTCGCCAGTGAGGATCAGGTCGTAATCGGAAACCTTGTCCTCAACGATGCCCTTCAGAACCTGAGCGGTTGCGAAGGAGTCAGCGGTTGCCAAAGCATCATCGGTAACCATGATGAGCTCATCAACGCCGCGAGAAAGGATATCCTTCTTCAGCTTAGCGTCGGTAGCCTTGGAGGTTGCAGCGCTGATAACAGTAACGGTACCGTCGTTAGCAGCAGCGAGCTGAGCTGCAGCTTCGATAGCGTTCTTGTCGTAAGAGCTGATGACCTGATGAGCCTTAGAGTAGTCAAGCGTACGATCGCCAGCGACGAAGATGTCCTGGTCGTCAGCTACTACTTTAACTGCGACAACAATTTTCATAACTTTCTTGCTCCTATTCTCCTTGTATTACCTATACAAACGGGAGTTACGTGCAGCAGTGCGCGTAGGGTTACTTATACAGTTTAGGAATTGCACGACCGGCGATGTAGTCCATAACCTCACACGTACCGCCAGCGAGCATATTACCACGAAGGTCACGCCAAATGCGACCAACACGAACTTCCTCAGTATAACCGAGGCCGCCGTATACCTCAATTGCATTATCAGCAATCTGAAGATGAGCACGAGTGCCCCAAGACTTCAGCATAGCGATGTCAGCGTTGATGGACTGACCCTGATCGAGCTTCCAGAGGCAATAGTACAGCCAATGACGGGTCTGCTGAAGCATGATTTCGTTCTGCTCGATGAGGCCCTGAACACGGGGGTTGGTGATGATCGGCTTACCGAAAGCGATGCGCTCCTTAGCGTAAGCGATAGCATCGTTCTGAGCAGCCTGAGCAAGGCCAAGACCCTGAGCAACAACGAGGCAGCGCTCGAACTCGAAGTTCTTCATGAGCAGCAGCCAACCAGCACCAGCTTCACCAATGCGCTGGGATTCTTCGACAACAACATTGTCGAAGAATACGTCAACGAAAGGAACGGTGTGCTGACCAAGCTTGGTCAGGTGAGCGGTGGAAACACCCTCGGTCTCGCGCTTAACGAGCCAGAGAGACATCTTGTTGTTTTCGCGAGCAGGCTCCTCGTCCTTGCAGATAACGATGTAGTAAGGAACGTCAGCACCATTGGTAACCCAAGTCTTCTGACCGTTCAGAACATACGTACCATCAGCCTGCTTCTTAGAGGTCATGGTCATGCCCATGTTGTCGGAACCAGCAGCGGGCTCAGAGAGGCAGAGAGCAGCAACGGACTGGCCGGACTTCTCGTACTCTTCCATGATAACTGCGGACTGCTCAGGAGTGCCGAACTCTGCAAGGTCAGCGCAAGCGAGCATACCGGTCATGAAGGGAGTCATAGCACCAGTGAACTCATAGAGCTTCTCGGTCATGAGACCCAGAGTTACGTGGTCCGTAGGAATGCCACCAACCTCTTCGGGAAGGCCCATGAAGGGGAAGCCTGCGTCGCGATATGCGTCCTGGGCCTCGGCGCTAACCTGATGGTTTTCATACATCTGACGTACGGACTCATCGTCGAAGTAGCGGTCTGCATACTCCTTGAGGGACTCAACAAGAAGTTCCTGCTCGTCGGTGAGAGCAAAATCCATAATCTTCTCCTTCTCCTCGCCCGCCCCTTCCAAGGGCAAACGAACTAGTTCTGACATGATTGCATGCCAGAAAACGGACTTTCTGCTGTAGTTGAGTTTAATCGCAAGAACAAAGCTGTCCAATAGGAAAAAGATAGATGGAGTAAAAAATTACCGATTCATCTTGCAGATTTCCATAGGGCAGATCTATTGATTTTCAACCCTGATGCCATTTCCGTAAATGTATGTGAACGTGATCACGAATAGTCAATAAAAACTAGTGAATCGAACCGTCTGGAATTACTACTAATTTATGTATAAAACATCTTGCGAGGTGAAGCGCTGTCGAGCGAAATTACTCAAAAATGAACGATAGAGCAAGCCTATAGATAGAAGTTTTTAGATTGTGCATATCCTATTGGACACCTCTTAACGCGAGAATGCTAAACTGCTTGTAGCGGAATATCCGGAATCTGCCGCATAAGGGTTAATCAGGAACCGAAAGGTTCCATTCACAAACCGATTAGGAGGGTTTATGAATCCGAATGCAACCATCACCGACGAGCAGTTTAAGGCGTACCTCAAGAAGGTTCGCGACATGGTCGAAGGTCCTTACACCGAATGGCAGAAGGAGATCGAGGTAACCAACACGTTCCCCGAGAAGTTCTACCAGTCCAACATCGACAACGACATCTATCGTTATTCTCTCCCTGTAGAGTACGGTGGATGGGGCCTCTCCGAGAAGGAAATCCTGCAGGTTCAGGAAGAGTTCTCCCGTGGTCCTTCGGGCATGCGTATGCACATGCACTATGCATCTGACCTGAACTGGCGCATCCTCAACGATTTCGGTCAGCCCGAGATCAAAGAGAAGTACATGCCTCTCTTCCAGGATAAGACCATCTTCACCAACTTCGCTCTGACCGAGAAGTCTGGCGGCACCGGTGCTGACCTGCACTCCACCGCTGTATGGGACGAAGAAAAGGGTAAGTGGATCCTCAATGGCGAGAAGTGGCTCATTTCTCACACCGACTGCTCTCAGTTCTCTTACGTAATCTGCGTAACCGATCCTGACAAGCAGGGCGACGATCGTCTGTCCGCCTTCTTCGTTCCTATGGATCGTCCTGGCTTCGAACTCGTTCCTATGCCTCACATGATGGGCTGCCGTGGCTCCGGTCACACCGGCCTCAAGTTCACCAACGTTGAGCTCGAGCCCGAATTGATGCTCGGCAAGCGTGGCGAGGGCATGAAGGTTGCTATGCACTCTCTCGCGGTTTCCCGCGTACACATCGCAACTTCTAACCTCGGTATTTCTCAGCGTATGTTCGAGATGTCCATCGCTCGTGCACGCGACCGCGTTACCTTCGGTAAGCCGATCATCAAGCGTCAGGCTATCCGCGTAAAGCTCGCTAACATGCAGATGATGATCCATGCTCTTCGCTGCACCATCATCGACTTCTGCGATGACTTCGATCTGGACAACAACGGCGAGTACGTATCCGAGAAGGCTGCAATCTGCAAGCTGTTCTCCATCGACACCGTTCGTCTCGTTTCCGACGAGATGCTCGAGATCTTCGGTGGCGACGGTTACTTCGAGGATTCTCCTTATGGTCCTACCGAACTCCTTTATCGCGACTGCCGCGCTATGTGGCTTGAGGAAGGCGCTCCTACCGTACAGCGCATCACCATCGCTAAGGGCGTTGAGGATCATGACGGTACTCTCGAGTACCAGACCTGGGTCGCTGGCTCTAAGCTCGACTAGTTCTGACTCTTTCAACCAAGAGTTATCTTGGCTAGATTCCGGGAAAAGGGGAAGCAAATGCTTCCCCTTTTTTTGTAAGCGCACGTTTGACTGCCCCCCCTTACTCTATCGAGACATCAAGCATCCTGTTTTGCCTAAAATCGCCAGGTTGCCAAGATGCAAAATCACGTTGGCTGATTATCTACCTAGTCCACTTCTCCATATACGAAAGCAACGGGTTGCATCCTTATACGGCCATAACCTGCCGCTTTTGCATCGGCATGAATCCCTTACTGTAAATTCTGTCTTTCTTCGGATAAGAGCACTCGCTCGACTGTACTTATCCGAGGTTCATATAGAATTGAAACTCGGTATTTTCGCGTCACCCTTTTAGGAAGGCTGTACATGGCACTTTTCAATAAGAAGGACAAACAAAAGAAGGAAAAAGATAAACCCCAGAAAAAACCTCTGGAAATCTGGTACACAGAGGATGGCACCAAGATCGGCGACGATGGCTACCCTATGACTCCCCTTCGCACCAAGATGCATCATATTTGGAATGCTTACTTTATCTACGCAATGATCCTTTTGGCTTGGGGCCTTGCCTGTACATTGCTTGGTTGGTTTTCCGGCGAAACGTTTACCGACTGGGAGCTTCGAGCTACTGGCGGTTGGGAATACAACGGCTATCGTCTTGCCACCCTTGTCCGCATTGAGGCACTGGTTTGCCTATGGACTGCTGTAGCTAGCGTAATCCTCAATCTTAAGGGCTTTGCTTGGATGTACGACCGCGCTAGCAATGGGTTTGTAAACGGCCTTATGTACGCTCTGTTGGGCATTTCTATCGCTATTGAACTTGTTGCTCTTTTCATGATTCACATCATCAGCCCTGCATGCCTTATCAACATCGTACTCATCGTTATGACCATTATCACGATGAAGCAAATCGACGAAGAACGCCCATCGCTTAAAAAGGCTAAGCGTTTCCGTAAAGAAGTTAAATAACCCCGCATTCCATCCATCGGCTAAATAAGCCACCTGCGCCATCGCAGGTGGCTTATTTTTTGCGAAATTGCTCGCTGCTTCCGCTTCAAAGAGAAGAGCAAGCACCGTCAGAATGAGGGTTGCATAAACCAGCAAACGGGCTGTATATAGCCAACAGAGCCAAAGCTGCAGGTATATATAGCTTTAGAATGCAGCAACACTTTGATGCGCGCAATATCGCTCACATCAAAGAAGGACGCTCAAATAAAAAAGCCGCCACTCGAAGTGACGGCCAATGTTTCCTGATGGTGGGCCCACCCGGATTCGAACCGAGAACCAAAGGATTATGAGTCCCCTGCTCCACCATTGAGCTATGGGCCCGAAGCAGCAGCTTCGTCAGAAGCTGCGATTGATTATTCTAGCGTACTTTACCGCTTTTGCCACTTCCATTCCCAAGGATCGACACATTAACGCGCAAATGATCCCCCACAGCCGTTGCGGCACCCTGCAAACATGGTAATTCACGCTTACCGTGATGTTTGGATATTTATCCGCCCACCGCGCCTCGGACCTTGCACGATATTTACCAACAAAAAGCGGCTAGGCGCATATGCCTAGCCGCTTTTCATGCTCAGCCGTTTTATACGCCCAGCTGTTTTTAAGCGTGAATCGAAACCCTAGTAAACCATGTGCATGGCTTCACGAACCTCGTCCAAAGTTGTATTGGCGATTTCATTCGCTTTGCGATTGCCTTCATGCAGAACCTCTTCAACATAGCCAGGCTTTGCGGCAATTGCCTCACGACGCTCGCGGATAGGAGCAAGGTACTCGTTAACCGCTTCGGTGACGTATTTCTTAAGCATGCCCGAACCCCCGTTGCCAATTTCCTCGGCAATTTCCACTTCGGTACGACCCGTGCACAAGGCTGCCGTGGTAAGAAGAGCCGATACGCCGGGGCGGTTTTCCTTATCGAACGTGATGAAACGTTCGGAATCGGTCTTGGACTTCTTGATGATCTTGGCGGTTTCTTCTGCCGTAAACGAAAGGCTGATGGCATTGCCGTAGCTCTTCGACATCTTGCGGCCATCCAAGCCAGGAATCTCAGGTGCGTCGTCATTCAGAAGACATTCAGGCTCAGGGAACACGTAGCCGTAACGCTCGTTAAAACGACGAGCAATTTGGCGGGTCTGTTCGATATGGGGCAGCTGATCCTTGCCGCAGGGTACGATATTGCCCTTGCAGAACAAAATATCGCATGCCTGATGCACGGGATAAGTTAGAAGAAGGCCGGTAAGGGCATGGCCCGATGCTTCCTGCTCGGCCTTAACCGTGGGGTTACGAAGGAGCTCTGCCTCGGATACCAAAGAAAGGAACGGGAGCATAAGCTGATTTAAAGCAGGGACCGCAGAATGGGTAAAGATCATCGTTTTTTCAGGATCGATGCCGCATGCGAGATAGTCGATAACCATGTTGCGAACGTTGTCCTGAATGTTGTCCGTGGTATCGCGATCGGTGATTACCTGATAATCAGCGATGATAACTCGCGTGGTAACGCCTTTGTTCTGCAGCGCAACGCGTTCCTTGATAGTGCCGAAATAGTGACCCAGATGCAAACGACCCGTAGGACGGTCGCCCGTAAGCATCGTGTACTTGCCGGGATTTATTTCAAGGTCGGCGCGAATTGCCTCGCTGCGCTTCTGGCTTGCTTCAAAACTATTAGAGCTCATAACGAACAGTGCCTCTTTCGTTTGATTCGTAAGGGTGATTGAGCCGCACTCAAACGGCGTTGGATGCATTGGGAAAGTATACCATTGCTTATCTTCCGCATAGACTATTGCCCTTCCGTCCCCTACACTGAAAGGCATGACTATCTCAACTTTTAATACGCTTGGCTTGTCCAAGCCCTCATTGGAAGCCATTGAGAATCTTGGCTTCACCGAACCTACCCCTGTACAGGCGCTTTCCATTCCACCGGGAATCGAAGGAAAAGACATCCTGGCTGCCGCACAAACCGGTACAGGAAAGACACTCGCCTATCTGCTTCCTATCTTCGATCAAATGGTGCGTCACTTCGGCTCAAAGCGACCCAAAAAGGGCCCCTACGCGTTGATTTTGGCGCCGACACGCGAACTGGCTCAGCAGATTTCCGAATGCGCTAGCGCCATCGCGCAAACCACCAAGTTCCGTACGCTTACCGTAATTGGCGGTAAAAAATATTCTACCCAGGTAGAAAAGCTCAAAAAGGGCTGCGATGTGCTTATTGCCACCCCTGGACGCTTGCTTGACTTGGCGCAGCAGGGCCTTCTTTCCCTGGAAAACATCCACTATCTTGTGCTTGACGAAGTCGATCGCATGATGGACATGGGCTTCTGGCCCCCTGTGAACTCAATCGTGCGCATGACGCCCAAAGAACGTCAAACCTTCTTGTTCAGCGCCACGTTAACGCCCGACGTTCAAGCGAAGGCAAAACTCGTACAGGCCGATCCAGAGGTTATCGAGATCGCCCACAAGGGTGAAACCGCCGACACGGTAAACGAATACCTGCTGCCTGTTTCAGAGCGCCAGAAACAGGATCTCCTTGTTGCCTTGCTCAAAGAGCAAGGGGCGGAACGCGTCATCGTGTTTACCCGCACCAAGCAATCCGCAGATTCGTGCGCCACGCGTTTGAAGGATGCGGGCGTAAAAGCTGACAGCATCCACGCAGACAAGCATCAAGGCAAACGCGACCGCGCGCTGAAAAACTTCCGCGAGGGCAAGATAGACGTGCTGGTTGCCACCGACGTCCTGGCGCGTGGCATCGATATCACCGATGTGAGCTACGTCGTCAACCTCACTGTGCCCGACTCCCCTGAGGATTACATCCATCGAATCGGGCGTACGGGTCGCGCAGGCGAATCAGGTGCTGCCTACACGTTCCTTTCCCCGGATCAGCTCCTTGATTTGCGCGAAATCGAATACCACACGCAACATCTGTTGGAAACGCACGACGTCGAAGGCTTTGAGTATGCCGACGATCGCCTGATCCCCAACCCCAAGCGCCCCACTAAGCGCGCAGCACGTACTGGCAGAGGCCGCAGGAGGCCTTCGCTGCGCAGGCGCTAATTCACTGTTTACGCTGATGGGAATCGAGTTGCAACTTTTTTCAAAAAAGATGTTGCACCGATTCTCAAGATGCGTATAATAATTTCTTGCGTCACGAAGAACGCACCGAATTCCTCGGTAGCTCAACGGCAGAGCATCCGGCTGTTAACCGGAGGGTTGTAGGTTCGAATCCTACCCGGGGAGCCAGAATTTCAAAGATCCGCTACGGCGGGTCTTTTTTTATTCCCGTCACTCACCCTTCCCCAATTACTCAAGCTTGCCAACGCTTAGAACCACGCTATAGTTACCTCATCGCCGCAAACCACTGAAAGGCAATCCATGATCAACATCCTCTTCGTTTGCCACGGCAACATCTGTCGCTCGCCTATGGCGGAGTTCGTTATGAAGGAGCGCGTGCGCAAGGCGGGGCTTGAAGGTGCCGTGTACGTTGAATCGGCCGCCATGCATCGCGACGAGTTGGGCAGCGACACACACTATGGCACGAAGGGCGTGCTGGACCGCTACGGCGTGCCCTACGAACCGCGCGCGGCACGCCTGGCAACCAAGGAAGACTACGAGCGCTTCGACTACCTTGTTGGCATGGACGCCTACAACATGCGCGACATGCGCCGTCTGTTCAAAAACGACCCCGAAGGCAAGCTGAGCCTGCTTTTGGACTGGACGGGCGCCAACCGCGACGTTGCCGACCCCTGGTACACGGGCGATTTCGAAGTGACTTTCAACGACGTGGACGCAGGATGCATCGCTTTACTTGAACACCTGAAGCGGACGCTGGCATAGGGCGCAATCATGGACAACGAGTTCCAAAAGCGCTGGGAGCGCATCCAGCAAGCACTGGCCACCGAACTTGCCGGCGACGTGAAGCCCCGCGTTTCAAGCGGGCGCACCCTGTTCGGCATAAAGAGCGAAGGCGAATCGAAGATGGATGAGTTCGCCAAGCAGATAGAAGAGGAATACGCTGCGAAGCGGCAATCGGAAAAAGAAACCCTACCGCAAAACAAGAACACTTATTCGGGAGAATAAGAAGAGGCCCCGACACGCTATTATGGTCTCATGGGAAATGAGGGGGGTTACCATGTACAGTCCATTTCGCAACGAGCAGGGCAGACCCAAGAGCCTTGACGAAGTGACTTATGCCGACCTCGCACAATTAAAGGATCTCGAAGAAGGATTCGCGCTTGAATTCAAACGCACGTGGAACGACAACGTGCGCACCAAGATACCTAAAATTATCGCCTCGTTCGCCAATTCCCATGGCGGATGGCTTGTAATCGGCATTGCCGATGGGGACAAAGCAGTGTGCCCCGTTCCGAAGCTATCGGCTGATTTCTCCCAGATATTTGGCGAGCTCTGTCGCCACCATGTTTCCCCTACCCCACGGTTCGATGCACGTTTTATTCCCGATCCAGCAAACCCCAACCAGGGCGCCGTAGTGGTTCAGGTTCACGAAGGAGATTTCCCTCCCTATGTCGCCGATGGCATTGTTGAGATACGCGAAGGATCCACCTCGGGGCCTGCGTTAGGGTCGGCGTTAGTGGAACTTTACAGCAAGGCAACCAAGCGAAAGCAAGAGATACGCGAATACTGCCAGCGTACCGTGTGGTACCCCGCCGATTCGCTGCGCACTCCACAGGGTATAAGCCCTTCCGAGGCCCCGCTCCCGTTGTTCAGCCTGTATCTGTACCGAATGGGACGCCGCGCCGCTGACACGCCCTCCAGGGCTGCTCAGGAAAGCCATGTGATTGCCATGCGATCCGCCTTTGCCCAACAAGGCATGAGCTGCCATGTCCAGCATGCGCACGACTCCCTGATATTCCGCACATCGAAAGGAATCCCCGGCAGCTCTAGCCACTCGGCTATAGAGCTGTTCCCCGATGAATCCATGAAACTCACGGTGCCAGGCGTCATGCTCGACCACCGCACGCAAGAAGAGGCACTGAGCAAAATATCGGCACTCGGAATAGAAGTGCCCAGCAATGCGCTCTTCATCGGCGCCACTGAAACGCTGCGCCGCGTAACCCGCATGGCATCGCTCCTCGATCGCTACGTGCGGCAACGAGATATCAGCTGGACCAACTATGCCGTTGCCTATGAGCTCGAAAACATGGCAGGCGTTATGTTGTGGTCGGAAACAGAAACGTACGCACGTTACATTAAAAAGCACGGCATGCTCTTCTGCGGCACCACCGACTGCCGCAGCCGCATTCGCTACCTCGACGACGGCGTGCATGGATCATTCCGCGCCCGCCAATTTGCGGGCAGCCACTTCTTTGAGGCGTGCGGGTTGCCATTGGGGTCGCCCAGCAAGGAAGATAACGATCTGGTAGATGCTTTGCTCCGCGGAGAAAGAGGCGCGAACTAGCAGCCCGGCGGCCGCGCCAACCATTAGGCGCTCCAATAGGCGCTAAGCCCATCCAAACAGCATGTTTGCCCCGCATAGCGCGGCAAGAAACGCCACATTCCAAACCGTGAACACCGCCAAGTAATGACGCTTGCCCACCAAGCCCGAAGCGGTGGCAATCTTCAGCGAGATAAGGCTGGCCATAGAAGCAGTAGGCGTTCCCAGCCCGCCGAGATTCGTTCCCACTATAAGGGCGGTCCAGTCGTTGGTGAAACCAGACAGCAAAACGGCGGCAGGCACGTTGCTTATCACCTGACTTGATCCCACTGCCGCACAAAACGGCGCGATGCCCACCAGGGCTGAAAGCGCTTCGTGCACCGCAGGAACGCGAGCCATGTTGCCCACAAATACAAAGAGAGCCACGAAAGTGAGCAAAAGACCATAATCGACCTTCGCCAACGAACGCCTATCAAGGAAGAGCAGCACAAAGGCAACGAGGATGGCAACGGCAAAAGCGTCAATAAAACCCACTACCGCCATAACACTCAAAGCAAACAAAAGCAGGTACGAGACGAACATAAGCCTTTGACGACCAGTGGGCCTGGGGAGGGCTTTGCGGGACGTGCGATTGGAAAGCCCTTCTGCATTGCCACGAAACACAATCAGCACCGCCGCAACCAGCATAACTGCAGACAGAGCAACAACGGGCACCATGATCAACACGAACTGGAAAAAGTCCATGCCCGATACGCGATAGAGGAAAAGGTTCTGCGGATTCCCAACGGGCAACAGCATGCTTCCCAAATTCGCCGACATCGTCATGAGAACCACCACGGAAGCCGTAAAGCGACTTTCCCCCGCCTCGGCGAGCACGACAAGGGCAAGAGGGACAAAGGTGATAAGGGCCACGTCATTGGTCACCGTCATGGAGCTAACGAAGGTCAGCGCAACCAACGCGAATGCCAAGGCGCGCACAGAAGACGCCCGCGACACAGCCCAGCTGCCAAGCAGGCGCATCACACCCATGAAACGCAAGCCCGTTACAACCGCCATCAGGGAAAACAGCAAAGCCAACGTGCGCCAATCGACGTACGAAGCATAACCTTCGTCAAAAGGGACCAGTGCACATGACGTCACAGCCGCCAAAGCCGCAACGACCAGCACCGCCTCCTTTGAAAGGAAGGCCCTGATCTTTTCCATCATGCGAGGAAGCTCCTACCCACGCAAATCGGTAAGCAGGTAGCAAAAATGGATGCGTGGATTGCGCGAAAAATCTTCAGGGATAGTTTTTGCGGTGACATTTTCGATGCTCAACCCGCAAGCACGCACTTTCACTTCATCAAGCTTGAACGAACGCAGGTTTCCGGAGAACACAATGGTGCCGCCAGGAGCAAGAAGACGACGCACCAAGCGCAAAAGCTCAGCGTGATCACGCTGGATATCCCAGGTGCGCTCGCCCATGGTTTTCGAGTTGGAGAACGTGGGCGGATCAAGAAATACCAAATCGTAGCAACCGGCTTCTTCTTCGGCAGCCTGTTCAATCCAGGAAAGAACGTTCGCGCGGACAAACCGATGCTGACGGCCCATAAAGCCCGCATTTTTCATGTTGCGCTTCGCCCAGTCAAGATAGGTCTGGCTCATGTCGACCGTAGTGGTTGAAGCAGCGCCACCTACCGCAGCATAAACCGTTGCCGTGCCAGTATAGGCAAATAGGTTAAGGAAGCGCTTATCAGCCGCCATTTCGCCCACCATACCGCGAGTAATACGATGGTCGAGGAAAAGACCCGTATCCAAATAACCCGAAAGATCGAGCTCGAAGGGATGTCCCCCCTCCTCGACAATGATGCGATGGGAGATATGCTCTTCACGACGATATTGGGATCCACCTTTCGCCTGACGGCGCACGCGCGTGAACAGGCGCTCTTCGGGTACACCCAAAAGCACGGGAGCAACAGCGCACGCGTCCTTGAACCGACGCGTTGCCTTCGCAGGGTCAATCTCTTTCGGCGCCTGATATTCGGTTATGAGCAAATTCGTATCGCCTGAGCCTTGCTCTTCGAAGACATCGACGGCAACGGCATAATCGGGCAAATCAGCATCGTAGACGCGATATGCGTGCACCTTGTTCTTTCGCGCCCACTTGCGGCGCGCTTTTGCCATTTTGCGCAAACGTGCCGCGAACTGCAGCGCGTGATCAGAAGTAACGGCAACCTTAACTTCAGCTCCCTCAAGCGTCACAAGGGGAACCTCGATGATGCTGGAATGGCCCAAACGATAGCTGCGAAGCGCAGCCTCGATAGCGCCGTTGTAAACCGGCAAGGTTCGTTGCGCCTCAAAGCCCACCGAACCATCGAAATCAGCGTCGGGGGTAATCACAGTCATGTTCCATGAATCGGGTAGCTCGCGCAGACCCTGAGAAAGATGCTCGTAGAATCCATCGAGCCCATGAGCCAAAAGGCGCATACCATAGGGCGGATTGATGGCAATAAAGCCACGCTGATCGAGCTCGACGCCATTCTGATGCAAGTTGACGGGCAAGTCGGAGCAATCGGCGCAACCGAAGGTGACCAACTTCGAAAGGCCCAAACGCCGCGCGTTGCCTCGCGCAATGCCCACCGCTTGGGAGTCGATGTCGAAGCCGAACAGCTGCGGCGCATCTTCCATGCCACGTTCAAAACGCTCATCGGCATCTGCCAAAAGATCATCGAATTCATCTGCATCGAAATCGGCACAACCCTCGAAGCCCCAATAATCGCGAGAAAGGCCCGGGGCTCGGTCGGTTGCCATCATAGCCGCTTCAAGAACCAGCGTTCCGCTGCCGCAGGCGGGATCGACGAACACCGGTGCCTCCACCGAGCCACCGGTTCCAGCGCGTTCCGCTTTGGCGCGACGCAGGGCGGGAGCCGCCACGCGATCCCATCCACCCCATACCAGCATGCCAGCGGCAAGAGCTTCCTTCAAAGGAGCTTCAACGTTTTCACCAGGCACACGATAGCCTCTGCGATGAAGCGATTCACCGGCGTAGTCGATTGAAACGGTTGCCTTCTTACCATGAATCGATACCCAAATGGGCACATCAGGACGCTGAGGCTGTACATCGGGGCGTTTGCCTCGCGCTTCGCGCAAGCGGTCGCATACGGCATCCTTCACCTTCAGCCCTGCAAACTGAGTGTTGCGCAAAGCATCGTTGGTACCACGTGCAGTAACGGCAATAGTGGCGCCATCGCCGATCACCGCTGCCCAAGGCAATGCCTTTACGCCATCATAGAGCGCTTCGGCGCTATAGGCCTCAACGCGACCCATAACGCGCAGAACGCGAGAAGCAATGCGCGACCACAGGCACACACGGTAGCCTTCCACCTTCGTTCCGAAAAAAGCGACACCGCCCTTCAGGGGGCGCACGCTCTGAGCGCGCAGACGCTTCAATTCGTCGGCAAGAATATGCTCAAACCCCTGAGGGCACGTAGCAAAAAACTCAAGTTGTCCGTTGTCCATAAGGGGCTCCTTGCGTTGAAGGTTTTATCCGAGTTCGATAGTACTGCATCGCCTGGCGATAAATAGCCATCGAATCAAACAATTGAAGAGGCATGCGCGAACGGCAAAAACAGATACCCTGAAGGGCTCCGGCAACCCAAGCATGCAATCGCATTGCTGCATCGGATCTGCGTCGAACGAAAAGGGCGAGACGCTGGCATCCATGCCACGCCTCGCCCTTTGGCGGTTTCCGTACGGAGCTCTTCCGCGCCGAAACACCTACGCCTCACAAACGTTGCGCCGCTCAAAGAACGGCGCAACAGGTTAATCTTCCAGATAATCTTTCAGCTTCTGCGACCTGGAGGGATGACGCAGTTTGGCAAGCGTCTTCGATTCAATCTGGCGAATACGCTCACGGGTTACGCCAAACTCACGGCCAACTTCCTCGAGCGTGCGAGGATGTCCGTCTTCCAAGCCGAAGCGCAGGGAGATAACCTTGCGCTCGCGCTCAGCCAAGCCTTCCAGCGTTTTGGAAAGCTGCTCCTGCAGCATGCTGAAGGATGCCGCATCGGGAGGAACGATGGCTGCGTCGTCTTCGATGAAGTCGCCCAGCTGGGAATCCTCCTCTTCGCCGATAGGGGTTTCGAGGGAAACCGGCTCCTGGCTGATTTTCTGGATTTCGCGAACACGCTCGGGGGTAAGACCCATTTCCTCGGCGATTTCTTCAGGAGTGGGTTCGCGGCCCAGCGACTGCAACAGCTGACGCTGAATGCGAACGAGTTTGTTGATGGTTTCAACCATATGAACCGGGATGCGGATGGTACGAGCCTGGTCGGCAATAGCACGCGTGATTGCCTGGCGAATCCACCACGTAGCATACGTGGAGAACTTGAAGCCCTTGGTGTAATCGAACTTCTCAACTGCACGGATAAGGCCCAGGTTACCTTCCTGGATAAGGTCGAGGAACAGCATGCCGCGGCCAACGTAGCGCTTCGCAATGGAAACAACCAAGCGGAGGTTCGCTTCGATAAGCTGCTGCTTGGCATCGATGCCCACCTGCTCTACGCGGGTAAGGCGGCGGCGCTCGCGGCGCTCAAGCTCGATGCCCTCTTCTTCCGCCTTTTCCAATTCGGCGGTAGCGGCAACGCCTGCTTCGATCTTCATAGCAAGGTCGATTTCCTCTGCTGCGGTAAGCAGGGAAACCCTACCGATTTCCTTCAGGTACATGCGTACCGGATCGCCCGTAAGCAGGGCGACGGAGGAATCGGCAGAAGACTTGCGGGTGCTGCGCTTGCGCGTGCTCTTACTCTTATGGGAAACCTTGGGAACCGTGATTTCGGCAGCTGCCTTCAGCTCTTCTTCAGGCACGCCTTCAAGCAGGCTTTCATCGGTAAGATCAGAAGCCTTGACATCATGATGGTCATCGTGCAGATCAGTGGGCTCAACGTCGGACTCCAAAATATTTTCGGTGTCATCTTCCTCGAGATCATGGGCCTCTGCCGCTTCGGCTTCGACCGCCTTCTTCTTGGAAGCTGCGGCGCTTTTAGCCTTTGCCGTTTCCTTCTTGGGAGCCGCCTTCTTGGCTGGCGCTTTCTTGGCCGTACTCTTCGTCGTCTTTTCCTTGGATTCAGACTGTTGTGAGGAAGCCTTTGCCACGTCGTTTCCTTCCCACGCTTCTACAAAATCAGGTCAGAGCCTGTTGAAAACATCATGCCATTATAACGCCAATGGCCCTATATAGATACCCTCAAGTTTGCATACCGGCATATACGATGCGCAGCCCTCGGAACCAGCTTCAGAAAATGCCGATCACAAAAGGTTAACGGGGTCGATATCGATCGAAACGCGCACATCATGCTGCGGTTTCCGCTCACGGAAATAAGAGGCGAAGCATTCCGCGACGTTTCCCTTTAGCGGTGCTTTAACTACAACATGGTAGCGCCAAGACCCCTTCAATCGCTCAAGAACGCATGGTGTGGGCGGCAAAACCAGCCAACCGGCACCCTTGCCGCGTATCAGCTGCAAAAGGTCATGATATAGGCCTTTCGCCACAGATCGCACAGCGTCTTCGTCGCGGCCCCACACCAAGACATTGGCAAGGCGAACGTAAGGCGGGTAGCCCAATCCCTCGCGCAGCTCCAGTTCCTCTGTCAAAAACCGCTCACGATCGTAAGAAGCGGCAGCGCGGATCGCAACATCGTGCGCGCTGTAAGTTTGCACCACAACCCGCCCTGGTTTCTCTGCTCTGCCAGCGCGTCCCGCCACTTGCTCAATAAGGTCGAACGTGCGCTCTGAACTGCGGAAATCGGGAAGCTTAAGCATGGTGTCGGCGTTAATGACGCCCACTAGGGTAACGTCGTCGAAGTCGAGTCCCTTGGCTATCATCTGCGTGCCCAGAAGGATCGCAGCACCTGGAGCCGCAAAACGTTCCAGCAGGCGCTGATGGTCTCCCTTCCTTGCGGTGGTGTCGGCATCCATGCGGATAATGCGGCATTCGCGATCGGCAACAAGCGATGTGAGCTCGCTTTCAACACGCTGTGTTCCGGCACCGAAACGCTTTAGGTAGGGACTTCCGCATTCGGGACACACCGCAGGCACCGGACGCGTGGCGCCGCAATGATGGCACACCAACTTCGCGGCACGCTCATGGTACGTAAGCGACGTTGAACAGGAGTCGCATTCGGGCACGTACCCACAATCGCGGCACAGCAAGAACTGAGCAAACCCACGCTGATTCAGTAGAAGAACAGCTTTCTCACCTTTGTCCAGCACTTCGAACAGCACGTTCTGCAACTCGCGAGAGAACATAGAGCGATTGCCTCCGCCGAACTCGCGCGCCATGTCTACCACTTTGATGTCGGGCAGCGGTTTTCCGTTGGCACGACCAGGCATCTCAACACGGCTCCACGAAGGCTCCACCGCACAGCGATGCAATGCCTCGAGCGAAGGCGTCGCAGAGCCAAGCACCAGTACGGCACCGTGGGAGCGAACCATCCATTCAGCCACATCGCGGGTTACATAGCGTGGAGCCTGGTCCTGCTTGTAGCTCGATTCGTGCTCTTCGTCGATGATGACGATGCCCACATCTTCCATAGGGGCGAACAGCGCGCTACGTGCGCCCACCACCACGCGGGTATGCCCTTCGCGGATAAGATCCCACTGATCGAAGCGCTCGCCTTGGGACATGCGGGAATGAAGCACCGCTACCGTGTCGCCGAAGCGACCACGAAAGCGCGCAACCGTTTGCGGCGTCAGCGAGATCTCAGGCACCAAGACAATAGCGCCGCGACCCTGTTCAAGCTCATTTTCAATAGCGCGCAAGTACACCTCGGTCTTGCCCGATCCAGTAACGCCATCGACCAGAACCACATGTCCGTCTCGCTTCGCGGAGGCGCAGGTTATAGCGTCAAGCGCTTCTTCCTGATGAGGGGTAAGCACAGGCCGTTCCCCCGCCCGTTTGGAAAATGCGGCGCTCGGCTGGTCGTATTCGCGCATGCGCCGGCGAAGCTCAATGCGAACAACGCCCTTCTTCTCAAGCGATTTCAGCGTGGAGGAGACCGATCCATATTCAGCCGTAAGCTCTGCAACGCGCAAATCGCCCTGCTTGAGTGCCTGAAGCACAAGCTCCTGCTTGACGGCGCCCTTACGCGGCTTGAACCCATCTGCCTCGGAAGTGCGCGTCACCCAACGCTCATCGACCTCAGAAACCATAGGCCGCGTCACCTGCCAGGTGCCGTTGATGCGCTCCATGCGCGGTACGCCCCCAGGTGGCATGAACAGGCGTATGCAAGAAGAAAACGGCGCAAGATAACGATCCGCCAAGAATTGCGCACATTGAGCACCGATTTCGGTGAAACAGGGTTTGCCCAGCACCTCTTCTACGGCTTTGAGCTTCGAAAAATCTAGGCCGCTAGGGGCATCTGCGCTCAGGCCAACCACAAAACCCACAGCTTTGCGCCCACCAAAGGGGACCAACACCGCGCAACCGACCTGGACAGACGAGCACAATGACGCAGCACGAGGATCAGACGCTTTTTCCTCGGAAAACCCCCGTGAGACATTGGCGGCAGGGAGCATTTCGACGTCAAAGCCACTTGCTTCCGCCGCATTGCCTGCCTGCATCAAGCCTGCGGTGGCTAGGTGGGTGGGCGATGTCTGCATTGGATTTTCAGCGAGCAAATCATCAAACGATGCCTGCATCGCCTTTTTTGCAGGCATCTTGGCAGAGGACTTCGCAGCCGCTAGCTGCGCCTGTTCTTCGGCAGTTTCGGGCACCGCATAGGTATAGGGCGTTTCGAGTGCTGCAGTTGGTATGTCGAGAATCACAGAGGCAAATTTCATGCTGAAGAGTATAAAGGGCAGCAATCAACTTCCCGAGCAAACCGCCCAAGCGAAACCAAACCTCCAGCAATGCGCCAGGCGCCAAAGCAAATAGGGCGCTCCGAGAAGCGCCCAGAAAAGCTAGATCACATACTCGACGTTCCAGTTCGGCTTCATGCCGAACACATCGAACACATGGTCGCGCACCGCAAGGAAATCATCGGCCGTTCGCAAGCGATCAGGCCCCAGCTCGACCTTTATCACTTCCTTCACCTGGCCAGGGTTGGGCGTTAACACCACGATCCGATCGGCCAGGGCAACCGCCTCCTCGATATCATGGGTAACAAACACCACCGTTACCCCTTCTTCTTCGGCAATGCGGTGGATATCGTCCTGCATTTTCAAGCGGGTAATGGCATCGAGCGCAGCAAACGGCTCATCCATGAACAGCACATCGGGCTGCACCGCCAACCCGCGTGCAATGGAAACACGCTGTTGCATGCCGCCGGAAAGCTGCGCAGGGCGCACATGCTCAAAACCCGCAAGCCCCACCAGGTCAATGTACTTTTCCGCAACAGCATGCGCTTTCTCCTTGGGCATCTTCTTCGCCAGAAGCCCCAGCATCACGTTCTTTTCCACGGTTTGCCAAGGCAAAAGCCCATAATGCTGGAAGATGGTAACGCGGCTGGGAACCGGGCCCTCAACTCTTTCTCCTCCGATGAGCACTTGACCCTCGTCAGGACGCTCGAAACCGGCAAGCGTATTGAGCAGCGTTGTTTTTCCGCAGCCCGAAGGACCCAAAAGGCAGATGAACTCACCGCGCTCGATTTTCAGAGACACGTGGCTCAACGCATGAAACGGCTCGCCTTCGCGTTGGTACACCTTCGACACATCGTTGACCTCAATATATGCCATTTATTCTTCAGCTCCTTGCGCACCGGTGCCCCATATGCGGTTCACGGTTTCCTCGAATTGTTTGATGATCCAGTCCAGCAGCACGCCCAAAACACCGATAGCGACAATGGCCGCCAAGAGCTCATCTGTGCGCAAGTTATTGCGCGCATCCACGATGAGGAAGCCCAAGCCCGATTGCGTGCCCGCCATTTCGCCGGCGACCAAGAAGATCCATGCCGTGCCCAAAGCAATGTGAAGCGCATTAGCGATAACAGGGAACACTGCAGGTAACACGATCTTGAATAGAGTCTGCGCGCTGCCCAGGCCGAAGTTCTTCGACACTTTCAGATACACAGGATCGATGCGACGCACCGCGCCCACCGTGGAGAGCAATACCGGGAAGAACGCCGCCAAGAAGATGACAACGATAGCGGGGACATCCCCGATGCCCAGCCACAACACAATGAACGGAAGCCATGCCACAGGTGAAATAGGCCGCAGAAACTGCACCACTGGGTTCAGAAACTCCCAAGCTCGCGTGCACCAGCCCATTACCAGCCCCAGCAGAACCGCCGTCACGCATGCCACCACATACCCAATGAAGAATCGGTACATGCTAGCGCCTACGTCCAACAGCAACTGACCGCTTTCGGCTCGCTCGGCTAAGGCACCCGCGACAGAGCCCGGACCCGGGAACAGAGACGAGGGAAACGCGCCTGAAACTGCCAGCACTTGCCATATCGCAAGCAGCACCGCAAACGAAACTGCCCCTTTTAGAACTTTGCTCACAATACACACTCCCTTTTAGTTTTTCGCCACGAACTCGTCATACGTGGGCGGGTTGTCGTTCAGGCCATACTCGATAACTTCCTGACGAAGCCTTTCGTATGCTTCTTCGATCACACTCAGATCGTTGAAGGAAATCCACTGAAGCGACTGCTGGCTGGTTGCTTCGTCCTGACCCAGGTTGTTCACCGCTATCTGCACCGCTTCGTCTTTAGTCAGCGAGTCGCCTGCAGAAAGGTAGGCCTGCTTGAAGGTTTTCAGGGCTTCCTGTTTCTGGGCGGTGGCCTGCGTGTTGAACACGATGCCGCAGCAAATGGAGTTCTCCCACAGCTCGTCGGAAGTGGCCAGCACGTGTCCCACGCCGGTCTCTACCGCCTTAGCGCCGAAAGGTTCCGCCACGCAATAGCCGTCAATCTGCCCCGATTTCAAGCCAGCAGGCATTTCGGCAGGAGCCATTTCGACCAACGTCACATCTTTTTCGCTCATGCCGTACTTGTTAAGCAGCTGCTGAACCAAAATGTTGTGAGAGGACTGCTCATTCGGAATGGCAATGGTCTTGCCTTTCAGCTGCGCAGGCGAGGCAACATCGTTGCTTGCGATGATCACATTGCCATCACGGTGCCCCAGAAGAGACAGCTCGAGAGGAATCCCCTGGCTCTTCGCTTCCATAGCCATTTCGATAAGCACCGATGCGCCATCGACGCGTCCGGAGTCAAGTGCATCCATAAGCTCGGCCCATCCGCCATATTTCACCAGCTCAACGTGAACATTGCTATTCTGCTGCTCAAGCTGATCGGCGGCTTTGAACAGTGGTACCGCATGGGTTATGGGCAGGTAGGCAATGGTTATGGTGGTTTGCTCCTCTGAGGCGCCGATGCCTGCTTCATCGACCTTGTAGTACACGGCCGTCGCCACGAGCGCCAACGTGGCTAAAAGCGCCACCAACGCACGCAACGTGCCCTTTGCAAGCTTCATTTACCCGTTCACCTTCCATCCCAGTGCGCGCCTGCGCGCATCCATGTCTTCGACGATTCTTTTCGCCAATGCCCGATGATCTACATCAACCACCATCTCGGAACCAAGTAGGGGTTTGGTGCCATGCTCCATGAATTCAGTTACCCTTTCGGAGCCTTGCGTAGGCGCATACACGCTGTGGTACGAATTCATGCCCAACAAGCGAAACGCCAATGCCGCACAAATGCCCTTTTCATTCGACCATTCGGGGCTTACAAACGCGAAAGGCAAATCTTTGATGGCGTGGCCCGATTCGGCGGCAACCCCACAGAACAGCGCCGAGGCGCGAGCATTGTCCAGGCATTCGCCCATCTGCCACACGGGCGATACATCACCCAGAAAGCCACGCAAACCTTCCCCTGCTTGCTTCAAAGCCTTATTCGAGCAATAGCCCAGCTTCATAAGGGGGAACGATGCGCAGCCGTTTGTCATAACGAGCACATCGTGCCCGATGAGGTAATCGGCAACCTCGACAATGGCTTTTTCGTAGACGATACGGGGATTATTGCAGCCCACCAGGTTGACGACGCCGCGGATGCGCCCTTCACGCAAAGCGTCGGCAATCGCATCAAGGCCATACCGACTCTGAGCGAATTCAGCGGAAAAGCCCACTTCGACCTCAGCCTCATACTGGGGAATAGCTACCGGCACCTCACGGCGATTGGCGTGACTTTCAATGCCACGCTCCACAATTTTCACGGCAAGCTCGTGGATATCGCCCAAATTGGCATGATGATGGTCGAAGTCGTAATGCTCGGCACCCGGCAACCGCGCAGAATCGCTGGTGGTTACCACCGTGGTTTTGAAGCACCGCGCCACATCCATGATGGAAGGAAACACATCCTGCACATCGGCCACCCACAAATCCAGTGCGCCAGTACCCAGCACCAGCTCAGCGCCAACCGCATTGGAAAGCGGGATAACCCCACCGTAGCGATACATCGCCGAAAGCCCCGAGCAGCAGATGCCGTAGAACTGGATACCCTCCGCTCCTGCGGCACGCGCCTTTTCCTGGTATTCGGCAGAACGTCCCACACGCACGATCTCGCTCACCATAAGCGGCGAATGTCCGTGCACCGCAATGTTTACCCAGCCCTTTTTCAACGCACCAAGATTCATGGTGGTTTTGCGGCGTTCCGGCAAACCGAACAGGCTATCCATTGCGATGGAAGAACCCAAGCAGCTAGTCCAAGCAAAGGCAACACCCGTACGCAGGAACTGCTGCATAACGTGACGCCAATCGCCATCAGTGCCTACACTGGTTTTGTGCAAGCTTTCGAATACCTCGTGGTAGACGCTGATGGGTAAGATGCCCAGCTTTTCCCAGGTATCCAAACGCTCTTGCGGCGCAAAGGCATGAACGGTTCTGTGATCACTGGGTGCAGTGCGAGAAAGATCCTCCAGCAAAATATCGGCCACTTCCACCGCAAGCTGATTAAGGGTTTTACCCGAGACATCTATGCCGAACTTTTGGCAGACGGCCCTGATCTTCGCCTCACCCTCAATAGGAAGATTCAGCGCGCCTTCACCCGCACGTTTCAACGCCAGCATGCTCTCGCGACCACGAGCACCGTGCGCTGCAGCCCCCGAAGCAAGGGAACGCAGCATGTTACGGGCGACTATCAAATCGGCATCGGCGCCGCATACGCCACGCGGTGCCTTCTTGGTTATCTTGCAGGGGCCCATAAAGCAATTCTTGCAGCAGATGCCCGCGATGCCGAACGAGCATTGCGGCTGCTGGGCATCAAAACGGTCGAATACCGTATCGATGCGGAGCTCCTGCATGCGCAAGAGCATATCGCGCACGGCCGGATCGGGCGTCTGCTCGATAACCTGTTGCTTGCTTGCAAACGTTTTCTTGTATTCACGCACAGCCTGCGTGTAGTCGTAAAAATCCGCACCGTCATGGCTATGGTGGTGGCCATGTTCATGCTCGTACTCGCTTTGCGCTATGGCGTAGGCGAGTTCCTTCTCGTTTATCCCGTCCGCATTTCGGGTTGCAAACACGGGCGTAGGGTTAGCGTCGCTCATCCTCTGTCCTTTTCTTTCCTAGTTCTCCTACTAGGTTTCTAGGCTTAAAGAGAATAGAGCAATAACCCTTAATATCAAGGGAATTGGTAGGATTTATTTGCGGATCAATTATCGGGATACCCAAACGCACGCTATAAAAATGCGCTATAACCTTGTTTTATCTGGGGTTATGGATAGGTTGGGTATGCCGAGAGAGAAGAGGTGCAGCTGCATGGCTGCAGTTATATAGTTGCAGCTGCATAGTTACAGCAATATAGATGCAGGCCCCTCTTGCTTTGCTGGAAAATGGTAACGAGAACAGGCGGATTACATCGCCACTACCCCTTGCCTCTTTCCGTATCCCGGAAGGGCCTTTCAGATACCCTTCAATGCAAAGAGCGGGATAGCCAAAGAATGGCCGGATCGGCGTATTTTGTACCCTCGGGCAGAAAAACATGGCCTTTCCGGCAGAATATTCGCGAAATGTACCCTTCGACAGCGTTTTTTCAGCCTAAAGCGTACAAAATGCGTCTATCTCGCCAAAATAGGCTGTCCGAGGGTACATTTCAGCGAGATCTTGCCAGAAAGCCGCCTTCCGGCTGCGCAAGAGTACAAAATGTTCTTTTCTTGCCACGCCGACGGAAGGATTGGAGCATCCCTGCCTCAAATTGGGCCAGCTCGCCTTACCGCCTCCACCCCCAATAGGGAAAGGGCGATTCGCCCACCCGAAAGAACCGACTCCTCCCTACGCTTTCATCATCACCCCCACCGATTGGATACAGACTCAGGCTTGCGAAGGGCTCATGATCGTAGCATCGCTCCCAGCAATCGGATTCTGGACCAAGCTTGCGGAAGCCCTCCCCATGCTCGCGGCGCCACTCGCCCGTGATGACCGACGACAAATCGCAGCCGCGGTCCTTCCCCATGCTCGCGGCATCACTGCGTAAAAAAGCCCCGTCGAAACGGGGCTTACAACCGTTGATTCGGTTTGGGGATAACGCTTTGGGCGATGCTGGATCGATTCGAGAACAGCGCTTTACGCGATGTTGATTCGATTCGAGGAAGGCGCTTTACGCGATGCCGCACGCTGCCTTCAGCTCTTCAGCCTTGTCGGTCTTTTCCCAGGTAAATTCAGGAAGCTCGCGACCAAAATGGCCGTATGCCGCAGTTTTGCGATAGATAGGACGGCGCAAATCAAGCTCGTCGATGATAGCACCAGGACGCAAGTCGAACACCTTGTTTACCGCTGCCTCGATGTCAGATGCGGGAACGATGCCCGTGCCAAACGTATCGACCATTACGGAAACAGGGCGCGCAACGCCAATGGCATAGGCAATCTGAACCTCGCAACGCGTTGCCAAACCGGCGGCAACCACATTCTTGGCAACCCAACGAGCAGCATAGGCTCCCGAGCGGTCAACCTTTGTGCAGTCCTTGCCCGAGAAAGCGCCACCGCCGTGACGCCCCATACCGCCATAGGTGTCGACGATGATCTTGCGGCCAGTAAGACCCGCATCACCCATAGGGCCACCCACTACAAAACGACCGGTAGGGTTCACATACAGTTCCAAATCGTCTGCGACCGTTACTCCCTCGGCTTCAAACACGGGATCGATAACATTACGCTTAAGCGCTTCGCGCAATTCGGCAGGATCGGTTTCCTCGGAGTGCTGAGTGGATACAACCACCTTTTCAACCTGAGTAGGAACGCCGTCGATATAGCGAACACTAACCTGGGTTTTACCGTCGGGACGCAGATTAGGCATGGTGCCATCTTTGCGCACCTTGGAAAGGCGCTCGGCCAAACGGCTGGCCAGATAATGGGGCAAAGGCATAAGGGTCTTCGTCTCGTTGCAGGCGTAGCCAAACATCATGCCCTGATCGCCCGCACCGATTTGGTCGTAGGGATCAACAGCTTCACCGTTCTGCGTTTCCCATGATTCGTCAACGCCTTGCGCAATGTCGGGGGACTGCTCATGAATAGTGTTCAAGACACCGCAGGTATCGCAGTCGAAACCGTACTTAGCGCGATCGTATCCAATTTCGCGAAGCACCTCGCGGGCAATTCCCGGCACATCAACATAAGCCTGAGTGCGCACCTCGCCGGTAACCATGATAAGACCAGTAGTAGCCATGGTTTCCACCGCACAACGAACCTCTTTCGGGTTGGCGGGAATTCCACCTGGAGCAACATACCCCTCTGCCGCCAGCTCGATTTCCTTAGCGAGAATGGCATCCAAAACGGCATCGGAGATCTGGTCGCAGATCTTGTCGGGATGACCCTCGGTTACCGATTCGCTCGTAAACAGGTACGAATGCTGTTCTTCTTGCATCTATCGTTTCCTTTCGGGAAAACAGGAGGCGGCCAAAGCTGCCTCCTCACAACTTTTCGATAGTACTATAACGTCCCCCCGCCCCATGCTGCGCCGTCAACAGAAAACGCCAACAGGTTATGGGGGCAAACGGACTATTTGCCTTGCCCCATTGGGTGGCGGGTACGGCCCAGGCGCTCGAATTTCGTCATATCGGTTGCAGCCATCCCTTGGGTGACATCATGGCGCTTCTCGAACAACGGGTCGTTCGGGTCATTCCAAATGCGTTCCGAAACCGGCTTCCATGCCGCAGCAGCATCCTTGGTCTTCGCGCACAGTTCTTCAGCAGTTTCCTGTTCCTGCAGATCGGAGGAATGAGCGCCTGCACGCTCGACCATTTCGGTTAGCTTGCCGCTGTTTTCCAAGATAGGACAAGGACGGAGCAGATTATCGCTGAAAGGCTGTTCGCGGTAGTACTCCATGAAGATGGGCGACTGCAAAGCCTCAAGCAGGGAGACCTCACGGATGTTGGCATTGGAGTAATGCGCGAAAACGCAAGGGTCGACATCGCCCGCCGCATTAATGTGCAGATAACGGCGCCCGCCAGCAATGCAACCGCCTACAAATTCGCCGTCGTTCTGGAAATCGAGCGTGAACAGAGGCTTCTTCTGACGCATTTCGCGGACGAAACGATACAGATGTTCGCGTTGCTCGGGGCTGGCCATAAGATCGGCCGTAGATCCAGCGCCCACTGGCATGAACGAGAAAATCCACGCGAACAGTGCGCCCTGATCGATGAGGTAGTCGAAATACTCCTCCGAAGCGATCGATTCCGCATTCTGCGAGGTGTAGCAGCAAGAAACACCAAAAGGAAGTCCGTTTCGCTTCAGCAGCTGCATGGCCTTCTGCACCTTTGCATACGTACCCGCACCACGACGGCTATCGGTTGCCTCTTCAAAACCTTCGGCGCTGATGGCGGGAACGAAGTTCTTCACGCGAATCATTTCCTGGCAGAACGCTTCGTCGATAAGCGTACCGTTGGTAAACGAGAGGAACACGCAATCGGGATGCATCTCACATAGTTTGATGAGGTCCTTCTTACGCACCAGGGGTTCGCCGCCCGTGTAGATATACACATGCGTGCCCAGCTCTTTGCCCTGCTTGATAATGGAATCGATCTCTTCCAAGCTGAGATTCAGTTTGTTGCCGTATTCCGCCGCCCAGCAACCCGTGCAATGCAGATTGCAGGCACTGGTAGGATCGAGAAGGATAGCCCACGGAATATTGCATTCATACTTATCGCGGTTAGCTTCCTGCACCGGCCATGCCATCAAGTTACCGTCGATGATGAGCGTTTTCACAAGATCATCGCGCACTTCAGGGTTGGTGTCATTCATGATATGCATGATCAGGCGGTACCAGTTGCTTTGGTCGTCGATGGCACCACGAAACGCTGCTCGCTGAGACGCGAACAGATCCTTTGGCGCCACTTTATCAATCAGGTCCATGATTTTCACGATGTTGTGTTCAGGATCTGCCAGGAAATAATCTACGGCTTTTTCGAAAGCCGCCCTCTTGATGTGGTCGGTTGCCTTCATCGCTGCCCCTCTTCTTCATTAAATCCCATACGTTGATTTTTCTACATTTGTAGATTATATTAGCTTCAAAGAAGGGCTCAATGCCCAAGGGGCAAGAACTTGTATCATAAGGTTCACATCGGCAATGATTGGGGATTTTCATGGCAGCCATTGAAGCTAAAAAGACTGATAGACGCGTTATTCGCACTCGAAGCGCCATACGAAAAGCCTTTACCGATCTACTCGCCGAAACGGCTTACAGCAAGATAACCATCACTGCACTTGCCAAGCGAGCCGACGTTGACCGAAAGACGTTCTACACCCACTATTCATCAGTGGACAATCTACTCGAAGACGTAATTCGCACCCAAACCGAAACAAGCCTGGAGGGAATTGATTTTCGCGACTTTTTCGCCGATCCCCCCGCGTGCACCAAGCGTTTCCTGGTCGCTATCGAAGCTTCATTTCCTTTTACCCGCGAACAACTGCGAACAGTTGCCGAGAATGTGCCCCTCGACCAGTACCTCACCTATTGGACGGCAGCAGCCAAAGACCACATCCGCAAAGAAGCGGGGGCTCTTCCGGCAGGCTCCGAGCGCAATATCGACATCATGCTCGAGTTCTACCTGGGCGGCATCCTGAACGCCTATCTTTACCTACTTCGCAACTGCCCCGATACGTCCCTCGATGAAGCCGTTTCCCTGATATCGGACAACGTGGCGTACGGCCTCCCGGGAACCCTGGCGCGCCGAGCCAAAGCGCAACACTGATACCAAATCCGAAAATTCCCTCCAGGATCCCCGCTGTATTCCTGGAGACGATTGCCTTTCAGACATCGCATTCCCGCATTTTTCCTGCAGCAAGGAACAGACCCCCCGCCTAACGGGTACACTTTCGCTGAAACCAACGCGAAAGGAAGCTCCATGAAAAGCAATGCCGAGCTAACCGAGGAATACTTTGCCTGCGCTGAAGAGCTCAACGGCGATATCGCTGGTCGTCGAAGCGCATACGAATACATGAAAAATTCCACCGCCATTGTGCATGAAAAGGTGGTCGCCTCTTCGTTCATTCCCCGACTGTACAACGACGAGAGCTGGGAAGCGCTGCGCTCCATCGCCGAAACAACGCATCGGATTTTGTGCAAGGTTATTGAGCATTACCGCGAAACACCCGAATATCGCGACGTGTTCACCTTCGACGAGCGTCTTCGGGAGCTGGTGCTTCTTCCGCGTGGATACGCCGATCCGCTGCCCTTCGCCCGCATCGATGTATTCCTGAACGAAGATGATCTTAGCTGCGGTTTCTGCGAGTTCAACGGCGATGGGTCCGCAGGCATGAACGAGAACCGCGAGATCACCAACAGCATCGATCAAACTGAAACGTTCAAGCTTTTCTCCCAGAAGCATCCTCTCGAAGCATGCGAGCTCTTTGATTCATGGGTGCGTGAGTTCATCCGCATCTTCGAGCATTCAAAGCATTTTGTTCCTGGTGCCCGATTCGCCATCTGCGACTACCTTGAATGCGGCGTGGTCGATGAGTTCAAGGTGTTCTCCTCTTTCTTTGCACGCTACGGCTACGAATGCGTTGTATGCGATGTACGCGATTTGAAATTCGACGGCGGAGCCCTGTACGATGCCGACGGACTGCCCGTCCATGCCATTTGGCGTCGCAGCGTAACAAACGACGTGCTTGATCACTGGGACGAGTCGCAAGACCTCATCGAAGCGGTGCGCCATGAAGCCGTAGCCCTGATCGGCAGCTTCGCTGGCCACCTGGTTCACGACAAGCAGATTTTCGAAGTACTGCGCCATCCTAAAACCAAGGCAATCCTTACTCCCGAGGAAAACGAATTTGTGGAGCGCCATGTTCCCCGTACCCTCTTCCTCGACGAAAAGGAAATCAATCTCGACGAAGTTCGCGCCAACAAGGACGCTTGGATCATCAAACCCACCGACAATTACGGCGCTAAAGATGTGTATGCCGGCGTTTCCTCCACCCAGGAAGAATGGGAGGATCTTATTGCCCGATTCGCAAACGGGGCATCAGGCGCGCCTTTTATTGTGCAGACGTACCTCACCCCGTACAAAACCCACACCTTGCCTCCTGATGAAGATATCGAGAACCTGACCGATGATGAAGTTGATCGAACAGGGGCCTTATACAACAACCTCAGCGGCCTCTACCTGTACAACGGGCATTTTCAGGGCATTTTCTCCCGCCTAGGACCCTTCCCCACCATCAGCAAGGACCTGAAGGGCATCACCGCCGCCACCATCCGCGTTCGAGGGTAGCGCCGTGAGTATCATGCGTCGCGCGCTTGCCCCTCTTCTTACGCTCGCAACCAGCATAGCCCTGGCCTACACCCTGTTCGGATTAGGATTCGTGGCATGCACCACCCCGCAAGCTACTGCCGCCATCGGCGGCACCTTTTCTGGCTGGGAGAATTCGGTGTTCCCCGAAGAGGACATGGCGGCCATCGCCGAGGCGACGCGTGCCTTTTCCATTGAAGGAGCACCTATCGACGAGCTCTCCGATACCATCCGTTCTGCACTCGAAGACTCGAATCCCCAGCTTGCCGAAGCATTTGCCGCCAACGGACTCGGCATTGCCGCAAACCAAGACAAAGCCGCTTCGGTGGCGGGCGCGCTTTCCGATCGCTACACCCTGCCGCAAAACGCGCTTTCCCACCTGCAGGACTGCACGCCCATTTTCACCACGGGCCGCATTTCGGTGGGAGTTGTGGGGGGATTCGCCCTCGTAGGACTTATAGCGCTGGGTTTCCTGGCAGGACGCAAGGCGGCAGGTCGTGCAATGCAGCTCGGCGCAGCCCTAGTCGCCGTAACGCTGTTGGCTCTAGCCGCATGGGCGATCACCGATTTCGATGGCCTCTTCACTTGGATGCATCAGATGCTGTTTTCGCAGGGAAACTGGACGTTTAGCGCGAGCTCGCTTTTGATTCAGCTGTTCCCTGAGGCGTTCTGGGCAGCCATGGCGGCACTTTGGGTTATCTGCAGCCTTATCTGCGCCGTTCTATGCGGGCTTCTGGGAAAGGTTATCGCGCACTAGCTGGGAACATAGGGACAGGTCCCATTTTCCCAGTTAGGCACAATCGACAAAAAAGAGCCTTGCTTGCACAATCTCCTGCAAGCAAGGCTCTTCCTCTTAACCGGGAAAATGGGACCTGTCCCTATGTTCCTACTCCATCAGCCCCGACCGGCTATGCCAAACGGCCCTGAAGCTCTTTCGCAGCTGCAGCCTTGTCGAAGTTGCCGCCCGTTTTCTGGGTGAGGGCACCCATGACGCGACCCATTTCTTTCTTGGTAGTTGCGCCGGTTTCAGCGAGCACCTCATCAATCAAGGCCAAAAGCTCTTCGCCGCTGACTTGTTTCGGAAGATACTCTTCCAGAATCTTCACCTGTTCGGTGAGCGTATCGGTGCGCTCCTGGTCGTTGCCCGCCTTGATGGAACCATCAAGGGTTTCCTTCGTCTGCTTGATGGTGCGCTTCAACATGGCGTCAACATCGGCGTCGGTAATCTCGCGACGCTCATTTACCTCAATATTCTTAATCTCGCCCAGAACCTGGCGAAGGATGGCCAAACGGGCCTTTTCCTTTGCCTTCATGGCCGCTTTGATCTCATCACGCAATTCCTGGTAGTTCATATGTTCCTCCTTTGTTGACCGTCCCCCATTATACGCGCGGGGCAAAATAGACAGCAGGAATCACTGAACCCCTACCTTTGAGGAGTACAATCACCTAGCCGCAAGCAAACGTACGAGCACATCAGAGAAAGGGGCCCCATGAGCCTGGCAGATCGCTGGATCACGTTTTTCAATAAGCCCATCCCCAACGTTATCCTTCGTCTGGTGGTGCTGTTCGGAGGGTTTCTTTCCATGGCCATGTCTATTGCGCTGATGCGAACGACCGGTCTGGGAAACTCCCCTATCTCATGTATTCCCGCAACGCTTTCCTACCTCGTACCGCTTACGCTTGGCACTATTACCTTCATCATGAACACCTGCTTTTTGGTAGTTCAGGCAATTTTGCTACGCCGTGATTTCAACCCCGTGCAGCTCCTGCAAATCCCCTTCACATTCGTGTTTGCCCTGATGATCGACCAGCTTTTACCTCTCTGCGAATCACTGCCCATGCAATACTACCCCGAGCAACTGGGATGGAACATCCTGGGTTGCTTCCTGCTTGCCATGGGAGTGTTCCTGCAGGTCAAGGCAAGCTTTATCACTCTTCCCGGAGAAGGCATCGTTCTTGCCATTGCCAAAGCGGCGAATAAGCCCTTCCCTAAATGCAAGATCGCATTCGACAGCTCCATGGTTGCGGTTTCCGTTGCCATATCCTTCATAGGGCTGGGGTATCTTCAGGGCGTTCGCGAAGGCACCATCATCACCGCCCTTGCCGCAGGAACCATTGTTGCCCTTATCGGCAAACTGCTCCCCCATTTCGACCGTTTCTGCCCTGTTGAAGGCCACATTAGCTTCATCATTAACGTACCCATGAGCAACGATGAGCAGCCAAACGCCCCAGAAAACGAGGGGCAGCCACCTCTGGTTATCGCTATCGAGCGCCAATACGGCTCGGGCGGACGCGAAATCGGCACCTTGGTAGGAAAAGAACTCGGCATACCCTCATTCGATCACACGCTCATCGACCTCACCGCGCAAGAGTCGGGATTTCCTCCCGCTTACGTCAAGCAGCACGAACAGGAGGTTCGTCGCGGCTTGCTGTATAACCTTTACATGCAGAACTACCGCAGCGTTGGCGCTGAACCCGAGCAGATGGACGAAATGTGGCTTGCACAGGCACGTGCTATCACCAAGCTGGCAGACGAGGGTGCCTGTGTTGTCGTGGGACGATGCGCCGGCGCCATCCTGAGGGGCCGAAAGAATGTGCTCACCGTCTTCGTTCACGCACCGCTAGAAGATCGCATCAACCGCGTAATGGACCGCGATGGCCTCAGCCCGAAGGAAGCCGCCGAGCGAATCAAAGCCATCGACCGCGAGCGCGCCGAGCACAGTCTCCGTTTTGCGAACACCGCATGGAATGCCGCCGAGACACATCACCTGATAGTGGATTCTTCAATTCAGAGTCCGAAAGATACCGCCAAGCTCATTGCGGGCCTTGCGAAGAAAGCATTCCCCGACGCACCCCTTTCGCCCTGCCCCGAAAAACCCAAGAAGAAGAGCTAGCGAAACGCGCCTTATCTGCGCACGGGTGGCGAAGTGACGTCCATGCAAAGTAGTCATCGCAGTCGAACGGCCCTGCCTGCACACGGGCGGCAAGGTGGACGCGCCTTGCTTCCGCGAGGCCAGGCAGTTGCCTCGTCTACCCCCGAGCGGCAAAGCGGGAAAAATGGGACCTGTCTTTTTTCCCATCACATTTTCTCTATGTTCGGGGACTAGCATGGGATGGTAATCCATCTATTCCATATGCTGCTGCGCCCACTTCTGTGGGCTTTTCTGCGTGAAAGGAGACCCGTGAGACCCACACAGGCCTGGCACTCATTTTTCGACAGATCAACTCCCAATGTCATTCTCCGGCTGATCATAATGCTTGCTGGCGTTGCCGTTGTCTCGGCTTCAGTGGCGCTTACGCGCGCAACCGGACTCGGAACCTCGCCGGTATCATGCTTCCCTGCCACGCTTTCGTATCTCACGCCCCTCACCATCGGCACGTGGACCTTTATCATGAACGTTGTCTTCGTGCTGATCCAAATCGCCCTGCTGCGTCGCGACTTCAACCCTGTGCAGCTGCTGCAGATACCCTACGTTTTCGTATTCTCGGCACTCATCGATGCTTTCGTGCCCCTCTGCGAGCTTATTCCCATGGGGAACTACGCACTGCAAATCACCTGGAGCGTTGTCGGCTGCTTCATGACGGCATTCGGCGTATTCCTGCAAGTAAAGGCAAGTTTCCTTACTCTACCCGGAGAAGGCATCAATTTAGCCATATCACGCGTTACCAGAATCGCATTCCCTAAAGTCAAAGTTGTCTTCGACTGCACCAATGTGGTTGTCGCTGCCGCAGTTTCGCTGGCATGCTCTGGCGCTTTGTACGGCGTGCGCGAAGGCACCATCCTAGCAGCATTGGCAGTAGGTAGCACCGTGGCATTATTCAACAAGCTGCTGCCTCGGTTTGAGCGTTTTTGCCCCACACGCGGGCACATCACCCTCACTGCAGCCACCATGGCAGCCCCCGAAGAAAACACACACCCCTCTTCCGAAGAAGGCGACAACACACCACTTGTCATTACTATTTCCCGCCAGTTTGGTTCAGGTGGCCGCGAAATCGGGCAAGCACTGGGCAAAAAGCTCAACATCCCTGTGTTCGATGAAACGCTAATCGAACTCACCGCAAAGGAAGCTGGTCTTACTTCTGCCTACGTCCGCAAACACGAGCAGGAAGTTCGCAAAGGAGTGCTGTACAACCTCTACATGCAGAACTATCAGAGCATCGGGGTGGAGCCCAGCCAACTCGACGATCTGTGGTTGGCCCAAGCCCACACAATCACAAAACTCGCAAATCAAGGGAGCTGCGTTATCGTTGGTCGCTGCGCAAACGCCATCTTGAAGGAACGCCCCTGCACCTTCAACGTATTCATCCACGCACCGCTCGTACCCCGCATCGGTCGCGTTATGAAGCGCGAAAACATCGACCATATGGAATCCGCAGCCATGATCGAGCGCGTCGATGCCGAACGAGCCGGGCACTGCAAGCACTTCACCAATACTATCTGGGGCAAAGCAGATGCCTACCACCTCTCGCTTGATTCTTCGCTCGAACCGAGCGAAGAGAACGCCAGGATCATTGCCAACCTGGCTCGCGCAGCATTCCCCAAAGCGCCGCTTTCTCCCTGCCCGGAAAAGCCAAGGAAGAAGAGCTAACGAAACACGCCTCCCCCGTACGATAAAGGCGAAGTGGGAAAATGGTGCCTGTCCCTATATTCCCACTTCACTTCTTCCGCGCCCTCAGGTGGTGCTTTCGTCAAATTCGCAGAAACCGCAACATAAATAGGAGCACCGCTTTGGGTCGTTTATCGGCGGCTCTTCGTTTATCATTTAGACCATACGACTTGAAAGGAAATGAGCTTGATGACAGACCAGTCTAAGCCTGTTCGCGTCCGCTTCGCCCCCTCGCCCACCGGCGAGCTGCACATCGGCGGAGCACGCACCGCTATCTATAACTGGGCGTTCGCCCGCGCCATGGGCGGCACCTTCATTCTTCGCATCGAAGACACCGACCCCGAGCGCTCCACCGAGGAAAACAAGCAGGTTATCCTGCGTTCGATGAAGTGGCTCGGCTTGGATTGGGACGAAGGCCCCGAAGTTGGCGGCGAGTTCGGCCCCTACTTGCAAACCGAGCGTTTCGACACCTACAAGGCCGCTCTTGAAAAACTGAAGGAAAAGGGCGCCGTGTATCCCTGCTTCTGTACCCAGGAAGAAATCGCCGCAAAACGCGCTGAAGCCGAAAAGACCGAAGGCGGCTACTCCGGCTACGACCGCACCTGTCGCGGCATTGACCCCGAAGAAGCACAACGTCGCATCGATGCAGGCGAACCCCACGTATGGCGCCTTAAAGTTCCCGAAAACCACGGCCCCATCGAATTCGACGATGCCGTATACGGCCATATGTCTTTCCCCGCCGACGTCATGGACGACATGATCCTGGTTCGCACCGATGGCACACCTACCTACAACTTCGCAGTAGTGTGCGACGACGCAAACATGCAGATCAGCCACGTTGTCCGCGGCGACGACCATCTTTCCAACACCCCACGTCAGATTCTTATCTACGAAGCTTTGGGCTACGACATTCCCGTATTCGCCCATCTTTCCATGATCTTGGGCGCCGATGGACGCAAGCTCTCCAAGCGCCGTAACGCCACTTCAGTTGAGCAGTACAAGGAAATGGGCTACCTGCCCGACACCCTGGTGAATTTCCTCGCGCTTCTGGGTTGGTCCCTCGACGGAGAAACCACCATCATCCCGCGTGACGTACTGTGCCGCGAGTTCAGCCTCGACCGTATCACGCGCAAGGATGCCATCCTCGACGAGGCCAAGCTCGACTGGATGAACGGCGAGTACATCAAGAACATGGGCGCTGCTGCATGGGTTGACGCCACCGCACCCTTCTTGGTTGCCGCCGGCCTCACCACCGAAGAAGAGGTTGCTGCCAAGCACGATTGGTTCGAAAAGCTCTATCCCCTTGTTGCCGAGCGCATGAAGCGCTTCACCGAAGCCCCCGAAAAGCTGGCATTCATCTTCGACGGCCCCAAGGTTACGCTCGACGAAAAGTCGGTTAAGAAGAATCTGCTGAAAGAAGGCTGCCGCGCCGACGAGGTTCTTGCGGAAGTGCGCGCCATCCTGGCCGACGAGTCCATTGAATGGGCATGCGACCCACTGCAAGACGCTTGCCGTGAACTCACCGAAAAGCTCGACCTGAAGGCGAAGCTGGTATTCCAGCCCATCCGCGTTGCCGTTACCGGCTCCCAGGTTTCCCCTCCGCTGTTCGAATCTATCGAACTGATGGATCGCGCCGATGTGGTTGCCCGCCTCGACTACACCATCAACGAGGTATTTGGTGCCTAAGGCCCCAAAACATACCTTTCCTTCCAGCGATGGCAGCAATGAAACGACCATCGCTGGATTTACGATGCCTGAAAGCGAATACCCTTCGCTTCCAGGCATCGACCTTTCAAAGATCTCGGAAGAAGAGCTGCTTGACGCCATAGCCTCTGCCCAAGAAGAGAGCCTCGCGCTCGAATCCAAAGAGGATAACGATGCGGAAAGTTCCCCCGAAAGCGAAACCGAGCAGAAAGCGGATCTTGACCCTTTCCCTCGTGAAGAGATTGCAGCTTTAAAGTCGTGGTGCACCGCTCCACATGGCTCAGGCTGCGCGCGGTGTCAGGCGGTATGCCCCACAGGCGCCCTTTCCCTTGAAAGCGGCACACCCCACATCAACATGGAACTTTGCACCCGCTGCGGTATGTGCGCAGGCATCTGCGACGCCTTTGCCTTCACCCGCATCACCCTCGAAGACCTCTTCACACGCGCAGAGCGCGAGGCAAAAGAAGAAGGTGCGGTGTGCTTTACTTGCAACGACCATCTGTTCGAAGGGGTCGCCCCACGCAGTAACGTCATTACCCTTCCCTGCCTAGCCGCCGTTCCGCCCGAATTTTGGACTGCGCTTTTGGCAAACGATGTTCCCGTCCAGCTATACCTCGACGAATCATATTGCGAAAACTGCTCTGTAGCGGGCCCTATGGGACCTGCGCTCTACGCCCATGCGCTCGACCAGGCGCAAGACTGGACCGGCAGGGCAATCGAACGCGTAAACGAACTCCCTGAGCGCGAGTATCTTCTTGCTGCCTGGGCAAACGTCGATGCCACCGACCGGCGGGGCATGCTGACAAAAATCGCGAAGGAAAGCTTCGATGTAGCCGACGGATCACACCGAAAACGCATCGATGGCACCGTGGCCGATTTCCACGAGCAGCAGGAGCGTCTGCGCGCGCAAGGTCGCATCAACGGCGAAGCGCTCATCGGCACACCGCTTGCCCCTTCCAAACGCCCTTCGCCCCGCTTGGCGCTGATGGTAAAGGCGGCACAAGCCATACCCGAACGAGCCGCAAGCATAGAATGCTACGCCTCCGTAACTGATGAGCAGAAATGCAACGGATGCCGTACCTGCATCGAGGCATGCCCTTCGGGCGCCCGCTCCTTCAACGAAGAAACAGGTTTGCCCGATGTCAACGTTTCACTCTGCACCGCATGCGGTTGCTGTGTAGGCACTTGCCCGGTCGGAGCATGTGATTTCCTCCCAATCACCGCAAAGGCATATTGCTGATAAGGCAACACCTCCGTAACTGTTTACGCTCTCCCGCCTAGAGCGGCATACCATTCAGCATGTGTAAACAGCACCACCAGAAAGGTTGGCCATGCCCAGCACGCCCGATCCAAACTATTGGGGCAACCCTCCTCAAACGCCTCGTTCCAGCAATATTCCCCAGCAGCCGGCACAGCATACAGCGCCTGAGCCGCCCATGGGCGCTCAGCCCGCTACGCCAGCGCAAGGCAGCACAGCACCTCAGCAACAGGTGCCGTTCACCCCTGTCAACAACGGACCCGAGCAGGCAAACGGCAACTACCAGCAGGTACCCCAAGGAACTTCCACGCCTCCCGCCCCCGCTGCCCCGCCGGCACCTGTTCATCCCGCAAAAAAGAAGACAGGCATTATCGTTGCAGTTGCAATTATTGCCGCCTTGCTGGTTGGGATGGGCGGCTGCGCTGCATGCACCGCAGTGGTGTCAGCGACGCTTGATAATGCAGACGACACCTGGCACACACACGGCGATTTCGATCAGGGATACCAGAACTACAGCACGCCCATAAGCGAACAGGAATTTCTGAACAGGGAAACCCGAACAGATTTTGGGCTTGTAGGCAGTACCGCCCTCGACAGCGCAGAGCTTGATGCCATTCAATCGAGCTTCTTCGACAATGCTGGCAAAGCCCCCGATGCAAACGGCGCCTATGCCGCAGGGGTATATCGTGTGGGAACCGATATACCCGCTGGAGATTATTGGTTTACCGGAGATAAAGCCAATCTCTCCACCTTCTACATCCTTCAACCAACTTCCGCAGGAGCTACCACCTACGACACCGTGCACATCAATAGCTACTATGGCCACAATCTGATGGACTTGCGCGAAGGCGAGGTGTTCATCCTCGATAACGACGGCAGCATGCTTCCCCTCGATCAAATGACCGAATCATTTATGCCGCCCTATGGCAGCGGCGTATACCGCGTTGGCGTCGATATCCCCGAGGGCACCTACCAACTCGTAGTGGGAGACGGCGCCGACGACTACAGCTCTTGCACCGTAATGGCAGACTTGGATTTTGACGAGAATTCAAGCTACCTGTACCGGAATTACTTCATAAAGGGAGACAAACCCGACACCATTACGCTGGAAGCCGGTACCTACGTCGAGCTTTACAACATGCAGATGAAGCCCACCGGATTGGCATAGCCCTTAAAAAATAGCCGCATTGCGCCACTTGAAAGCAAAACCAGGGCGAGGTACCCACAGACCTCGCCCTGGTTTTTTGTTGACCTCTACCGTCTCGACCCTCGACGACCTACATAGTTGGTGACACCTAAACTCTGGGCTCGCGTGCTGCGGGTAGTCGATCGGCGCGAACCGGAGCCCGTCGCTGAAGAACCCTTGCGGGAAGAGCGCACAGGAGCGCTCGCGCCCGCCGAAGAAGAGCCACTGCGCAGAACCTCGCCGCGCCCCGATGCCGGGCGCTCCCCGCTTTCCTTCCCCTCATCCACCAATTGCTGCAGATACGCAAGCACGTTGGTGAGCATGCCCGCATCGCTTGCTTCCTCTTCTTTGCCATAGCCGGGAACCACGACACGCAGGGGAACTGCCATCTTCTTTTTGTCAGCCAAATAGCGACCCGCCTTACGGCGCAAACTGGAAGCCTGTGATTTTGTCAGCATAAACGGCTCCACGGTGAGCTTGCCCGCCGAAACGGAAATAAGCTTGATGCCGTGCTCGTTAGCGAACGCCTTAAGGCGCGCCTTCTCAAATTGATTGATTGAAGCCTGAGGCATCTCGGGATGCTTTGCCAACAGTTCCTCGTATATGTCGTTTACCGCATCGATGGTATCGGCACTGGCAATCTTTCGGTAGTACAGCACACGCTCATCAGCATCGGGGAGGTATTCCTCAGGGAAATACGTATGGTCGGGCACGTTCACCACAATATCCGACAGGGCAGGCGGCAAAAAATCCTTAGCCGACGAATTGCCCTCGCGCGCATTATTCACCGCCGTGGACAGCATTTGTGCAAACAGATCGAAGCCGACTGCCGACATGTTACCGCTCTGCTCAGCACCCAACAGACTACCAGCACCGCGGATTTCCAGATCACGCATAGCCACACGCATGCCGCTTCCCAAATCTGTGTGCTCGCCGAGCGCGGTAAGACGAGCCACCGCCTCTTCAGTAAGCGGGATATTGTCAGGGAACAGGAAATACGCATACGCCTGGGCGGAAGAACGCCCAACGCGACCCTTCAACTGGTACATCTGCGCTAGTCCCAGGCGCTGAGAATCCTCAATGATAAGCGTATTGGTGTGAGGGTTGTCGATGCCCGATTCGATGATGGTGGTAGCCACCAATACGTCAAGTTCGCCAGCTGCGAAGTTTTCCATAACGTCTTCCAGCTGATCTTTGGTCATCTTGCCATGGGCAACACCAACACGTGCCTCACCCGCAGCTGCCTGCACGCGCTTCACCGCTTCATCGATGGAACGTACGCGATTGCTTACGTAGTAGATTTGCCCGCCACGGGCCATCTCGCGACGTATGGCGTCGCTTACCACATCGGGATCCCACTCGCCAACATGCACTTCCACAGGGCGCCTGTCGTCGGGCGGGGTCAGGATCAAGCTCATGTCACGCACACCCGAAAGGCCCATTTGCATAGTGCGCGGGATAGGGGTTGCAGAAAGCGTGAGAACATCGATGGATTCACGCATGTTCTTCAGCTGCTCTTTATGGGCAACGCCAAAGCGCTGCTCCTCGTCGATGATGACAAGGCCCAAATCGTGCGGATTGACATCGCGCGAAAGAAGACGATGCGTCCCAACCAACACCGAAACCGTTCCCTCTGAAAAATCAGTCAAAGCTTGCTTCTGCTGAGCCGGGGTACGGAAACGCGAAAGCACTTCCACCTTTACGCCAAAAGGTTCGAAACGATCTTTGAACGTAGAGTAGTGTTGCTGGGCCAAGATAGTAGTTGGGCACAGCACCATAACCTGCTTGCTGTCTTGCGTTGCCTTGAAGGCCGCGCGCAACGCAACCTCGGTTTTGCCGAATCCGACATCGCCGCAGACCAAACGATCCATGGGGCGTGGTGATTGCATATCGGCCTTGATATCGGCAATAGCAGCCAACTGATCGGGCGTTTCTTGGTAGGGGAAGCTTTCCTCCATCTCATGCTGCCAAGGAGTGTCTTCCCTATAGCGATACCCTTGGGTCGAAGCGCGGCGCGTGTACACATCAACTAAATCGAACGCCAGCTGCTTGGTTGCCTTGCGCGCCTTTGCCATGGCACGGCTCCAGTCAGACGTATTCAAGCGCGTCAAACGAGGCGACGATCCTTCTGGGCCCACATAGCGGGTCACGCGATCCAACTGCTCTACGGGAACATACAGCTTATCGCCCTCGGCATATTCCAGAAGCAGGTAGTCTCGCTCAGACCCACCCACATCTTGACGCACGATATCACGGAAGAATGCCACGCCGTGAGCCGCATGAACTACGTAATCTCCCGGCTTGAAAGGAAAGGTGATCTCCGTCACATCAATACGGCTCCGCTTGCGCGTAGCCATGGCGCCCTGTGTATCCGAAAGGGAAACAAGCGCCATCTTTGCCGCAGGGAAGATCATGCCCAAAGGGATGTCCACATCGACGATGTTGACCTGACCGCGCTTGAGCTTGGGCGACGCATCCCCCACCACGTCAAGGACTTCGTTGATGGGAATTCCCAGATCAACCAAGGAAAGCTTCATTTCTTGACGGGCACGGAAATGAGGCACGGAAAAAACCACCGTGAAACCCATTTCCGCCAAAGAGCGCAATCGGCCAAAAAGCTTCCCTGGATCGCCCGCCACATCTACGCGCTTTACCACCAACTCGCTATCGAGCTGCACACCTACGCGCATGATAGAAACATAGGTAGCACGCGGGTTCGCACCGAAATCAAGTTCGTTGGGGCCCATATACAGATCTGAAGCAGGAATCGAAGTGCCTACACAGCGCTTTGAAAGCTCGTCGTAGGCATGCATGGCGTCATCGACCAGCGAACGCGGCTCAATAAGCACCGTGAGGGCATCCGCGGAAAGGTAATCGCCCACCGCCGCCGTTTTTTCCAGTAGATACGCCGCCATCAAATCGGGCAGATCGCGAGAGTCGTCTTCGAGGCGCTCCAGCAAATCACGCTGCGCAGCGTTTGTTTCCGCACTTTTGGAAATGGCACGCTTGGCGCGACGCAACGCCGCATCCGTCTGAGTGAACTCACGCACTGGAAAGATATCAACCTGTTCCAATGAAGAAATGGTCTGTCCCGTTGAAGGGAGGAAACGACGAATCTCATCCAGTTCATCGCCGAAGAAATCAAGACGTACGGGATACGCAAGGTTCCCTGGAAACACATCGATGGCGCCGCCCTGCACACAAAACGTGCCAGGGCCATCGAGCTTTCCGCTGTTTTCGTAGCCCATAGCTACCAGACAATGCTCTAGATCTTCGAAGCAGGCAATGCCGCGCTGGGGGTCCCCCGAAAGGTCGGACCCTGCCACCAAGGCAAGAGGACGTGCCACTTCTTCTTTGGCAGGAGCAATGCGACGCAGCAAGGCACGAGCCGAAGCAACCACCACAGCAGGCTTTCCCTGCTGTAGCGACCAAAGGGCTTCAAGCCTACGGCCGTGAAGGCGTGGCTGAAGCGGGGCATCGACGGAAAACGGGTTGCCCTCGTAATCGGGAAAACGCAAAACACGTTCCTCGCCGATGAAGGCGCCCACCGTGCGCGCAAAGGTGTCGGCGGCTTCTTCCCCTGCCGTTACCACAAGTGTTGCCCGAGGGTCAGCCACAAAACGCGCCGCAACCAAAAACGGACGAGCAGAAGAAGCCACACCCACCGTAGCGTCCTGCCCCGAATCGAGCTTCGCCCAAGCGTCCTCGAGAGCGCCCGATTTAGCAAGCGACGCAGATAGCATATCTATCAACATGTCCGTTCCTTTCGGTAAGTGCCCCACGCCAACAAGCCAAGGGCGGAAGTCTGGGCTTCCTCCGTATCGGCAAAAGAGGCAGACGATAAGGCATTCTCCAACAGCACCGTTGGCATATAGCGCCAAGGGGCCCCTGGGGCCAATCGGCGCTCGGCCTTGCCGCAAGGCATCACAACCTCAACAAGCCCGAAAGCAAATGCTTCGGGCGTTTTCTCTCGTTTATTCTAATATCCGCATGCGCTAATTCGCACCAAGAATCGGCGTTACCATAAGGCATGCGCAACCAACCGCACATCACTGAAGGGAAATGCCATGGCACGCGAAAAGAAAGCCGACAAGCTCGCCCGCGCCCTAGCCGTTGCCGAACGCATGAACGGCCATTACGAAGAGGCAGCCTGCGCGCTTCACTACACCACGCCGTTCACGCTCACCATTGCCGTTCTTCTCTCCGCCCAAACAACCGATGCGGGTGTGAACAAGGTAACACCCGAGCTGTTTTCGAAATACGGAACGCCACAAGCCATGGCGCAAGCCGACCCTGAAGACATCGCACGGATCATCCGACCAATTGGGTTTTACCGTACCAAGGCAAAAAACTGCATCGCCTGCGCACAGATGATCATGTCTGATTTCGGTGGCGAAGTTCCCCGCGACATAGACCAAATGCAGAAGCTTCCCGGAGTAGGGCGCAAAACCGCAAATGTGGTGCTCAATGAGGCCTTCGGCATTGTCGAAGGCATCGCCGTAGACACTCACGTATTTCGCATCGCCCACAAGCTGAAGTTCGCCGGCCCCTCCGCCGATACTCCCGCAAAAACAGAGAACGCCCTTCTTTCGCTGTACCCGCGCGAATACTGGGGGCCCATCAATCATCAATGGGTGCTGTTTGGGCGCGAGACCTGCATAGCCCGTCGACCCAAATGCGCTGATTGCTTCATTCGCGACCTCTGTCCCAGCTGCCCCAAAGAACTCGCAGGAAATCTAGAAGACCTCCAGGATTAGCCAAGCAGATCGAAAAGGCAGCATCCAATACCGAAAATAGCACCATCATCCGTAAATTCCCTGTGCTGTTTGAGTAAAATCAACAAGCGTTTGTTATCCTCAAATAATCATGGGAAGACGGCACTTTAACAAAGAGCCGACATCGAAAGCAAGGAATAACAATGAACCTCTCTCATTTGAGATATTTCATTAGCTTGGCAGATTCGAAGCACTTCGCAAACACGGCAAAGTCTCTGTCCATCGCGCGCTCAACGCTTTCTCTCGCAATCTCAAACCTCGAACAGGACCTGGGCGCGCCCCTGTTCACCAAAAATGGAAGCACATTCCTGCTTACCCCTTACGGCAAGGAGTTCTATCGCTACGCTTCTCTTGCGCTGAAGAACATCGAAACAGGACGCCAACGCGTTCGGATCATGGTCAACAGCAAGGTTGAAACGCTTCGTATCGGTGTGCCGTTCTCCATCCAGAACGAAGACTGGTCCCGTATGATGCGCGCTTTCCGTGCCCATCTCGACGAAAACACATCGGTAAAAGTTTTGCAGGGTTTCAGCGCTGGGCTTTTGCGCGATCTGGCCGCAGGCACGCTCGACGTCACATTTGCCACAAAACTCGAAGACGCACCCGAAGGCTTGAACTACATCCCCTTCTGGTCACAGGAGCTTGTTCTTGCGGTGAACGAAAGCAACCCCTTGGCGAATCGCAAATCCATCAAACTTGAGGAGCTGGAAGGCTCGAAGGTGCTTTCCTATGCCGTCGACTGCCCTCCCCATGATCTGGTTATGGAACATACCAAGCATTTTGACATTCAGGTTGAAGAGCGCTTCCGCGAGGAAATTACTGCGTGCTCCATCGTTTCCGCCAGCGATGAAGCCATGGCGCTTGTAGACTACTCGTTCTTAATGAAGGCTTTCAGCGATGTAGTCTGCATCCCCATCGACGATCTACCGCGAGACTTCCACAAGATTTACCTGATCCACCGCGCCGACGACGAACTCACTGATGCCCAGCGCGATTTCATCAACTACGCTTGCAATCATCGCGTTTTGCCAGCCTGGTTACCCCGTGAAAACGAAGACGAAACCCAATTCCAAATCGGATATAAGTAGCGTCGCGCCAAGCACCGCAACAAAAACGAGATGGTCCAGCAGCAGCCGCTGTTGGACCATCTCGACTTATAGGGCAAGCGCATCCAAGTCTTCGCCCGAAGACGCACGCTATTCACCCGAAGGAGCCTCTGGGCGGCAAAGGAATAGGAGCTGATACCCCCGGGGGCGGCAGTACCGAATACACCTACGACAGCAACTCTGGCAGCGGAACACCGTCTTTACGTTCGATGCTGCATCCCTGACGCACCAGCTCAGCTATAACCGACTCGGCCAAAAAAGGCAGCCTATCTGCAACAGGCTGCGTAAGACCCTCCATGAACTCCGCAGGCTCCAGGTTCAAAACCTGCATGCCGTAGCACATGCCTTCGCTGCTGTATCCAAGCAATGCTGCCGCATCGAACAGATCGGCGAGCTTCGTGTCGTGCAGGGAAGTGCGGGCGCCGCAGGTTCGCGCAATATCGTGCGGCCGATAGCGAAATACCGTACCGGGCTCCGAGCCTGATTCATCAACGGCATCAACCGTGATCATGAAGTCATATTCGTTGACTTTGGAAATCATGTCCAAACTCATGCAACCCACATCGAACATATCGACATTATCCGGAATAAAATATTCTTCCTGGATCAGATCGTAAGCAGCGGGTCCAACACCATCATCAAGCATCAAACGATTGCCTACAAAGAAAATTGCAATGCGCTTCATTTATGCACCAACCGTCGGACGAATAACCAAGTTGTAATACGTTGCTGCGGCGATCATTATCACCGCGACCAAGACCATGGCAACAGCCCACTTCTTCTGACTTTTCACATACTGTTCCTTGGTTTTACCCATGGATAGAGCACGCTGACACGCATAGCCCTGACCGGCACGGGCAAATACGATGGTCACGAACGCGAGGGCCAATGCCGCAATGATGCTCAAGCCCACCGTGAGAGGACGAGGGTCGAGGTAGGCGCTGTAGAAAAGGTTATCGGCCAAAAGCCATACTGGGTAATACAGGATTGCCAGCCAAATACCATTAGCGGCGCCCCAAATAGGAGGCATGAAAAGAGCTCCTATGTTGACGGGAGGCAAGCCTTCCATAATCTGTTCCTGGCTAAGCTGACGGGGACTTTTTTCCTGCTTCGACACGAGCATCTCACTTTCACTGACGTTATTCCGCTGAAAAGTATAGAGGAAAGCGCCTTGGCACTCTCTTCTATTCGGCAAACTGCGAATTATACAATTCCGCATAGGCGCCGCCCTTGGCAAGCAGTCCATCGTGAGTTCCCTGCTCTACGATGTCGCCCTCCTGGAGAACCAGAATCAGGTCGGCGTTACGGATGGTAGAAAGGCGATGGGCAATGACAAACGAGGTACGCCCTTCCATCAGATTATCCATAGCCATCTGGATACGCTCTTCGGTGCGCGTATCCACCGAGCTGGTTGCCTCGTCCAAAATCAGCATGCGCCTGTCAGCCAGAATGGCACGGGCAATGGTCAAAAGCTGACGTTGCCCCTGACTGATATTGCTTGCATCCTCATTAATCTCCATATCGTAGCCACCAGGCAGGGTACGGATGAAATGATCGGCAAATGCCGCCTTGGCTGCCGCTTCAACCTCTTCATCGGTCGCATCAAGACGACCGTAACGTATGTTTTCTCGGATCGTTCCCTTGAACAGCCAGGTATCCTGCAGAACCATACCGAATAGCGAACGCAAATCGTTGCGGTCAAACTCGCGCACATCATGGCCGCCTACGCGGATCGAGCCGCTGTCGACGTCATAGAAGCGCATCAGCAGTTTGACGATGGTCGTTTTGCCGGCACCAGTTGGCCCAACCAATGCAACGGTTTGCCCACGTTGAACTGTTGCTGAGAAATCTTTGATGATGGGCTTGCCGGCTTCGTAGCCAAAGTGCACGTGGTCGAACTCCACACCGCCCGAAATCTCTGAAGTCTTCGCCGTCACCGCAGTCTTCGGCTCCTCTTCAGCTTCAAGGAACGCAAACACACGCTCGGCCGAAGCGGCCATTTGCTGCAGTACATTGGACACCTGAGCGAGTTGGGTAATAGGCTGCGTGAAGTTTTTCACATACTGGATAAAAGCCTGAATGTCGCCAACGGTAATACGTTCACCAATGGCAAACAACGCACCTGCAATGGCAACGGCAACGTAGCCCAGGTTGCTCACAAAGTTCATCACAGGCATCATCAAGCCCGAAAGGAACTGCGACTTCCACGCCGATTCATACAATTCTGCGTTCGTTTTCTTGAACCGAGCCAGCACATCGCCTTCTTTGTTGAAGGCGCGCACCACGGCCTGCCCGGAAAATGCCTCTTCAACCTGCCCGTTGATGGCACCCAGACGGTTTTGCTGCATTCGGAAGTACTTCTGGCTTCGACCAACAACCACCTTCACCAAGATAGCTGAAAGGGGAATCACCAACAGGGCAATGAGCGTCATGGGCACGTTGATGGAAAGCATCATAACCAACACGCCTATTACGGTAGCAATGGAGGTGATCAGCTGTGTTACACCCTGGTTGAGACTCTGCCCCAGCGTATCAATGTCATTGGTGATGCGCGAAAGTACGTCACCGGTGCTGGTGCGCTCAAAATACCCCATAGGCAACGCATCGATCTTCTGAGCAATACGCTGTCGCAAAAGGTAGCAGGTTTTCTGCGTGACATGGGTCATCAACCAGCCTTGAACAAACGAGCACAGGGCAGAAAAGCCATAGAGCGCAAGGGTCGTGAGCAGGATAGCACCCACAACGTCAAAGCAAATGCCGCCTGTACCAGCGATTTTCGCCGTAACGCCCTCGAAGAGCTCAGTGGTAGCTGTCGAGAGAACCTTCGGACCCACAATATTGAACACAGTCGAGGCGATGGCGAACACGAACACCGCCCCCAGCGCAAACTTGAACTTGCCCATAAATGCCAGCAGCTTCAGCATGGAGCCCTTGAAATCTCCCGCCTTTTCGCCAGGCATCATGCCCCCACGCCCCATCGGCCCATGACGACGAGGCTGGGTGTTGGCACGCGCAGCAATTGGCTCGCTTTCTTGTTTTGCTTCCTCGTCGATTCTCATTGCTCATCCCCTCCTTTCAGTTCTTCCTCTGACAACTGGGATTCGGCAATCTCGCGATACGTCGGACAGGCCTTCATCAATTCCGAGTGGGTACCGCAACCAACCATCTTTCCCTCCTCAAGCACCACGATCTTGTCGGCGTTGAGAACCGTAGAAATGCGCTGTGCCACCACGATCACCGTTTTGCCAGCAGCGTTCTGCGACAAGGCATGACGCAGCTTTGCGTCGGTTGCGTAATCGAGCGCAGAAAAGCTGTCGTCAAACAGCAGCACACGGGCATCGGTTGCCAAGGCGCGCGCAATCGAAAGACGTTGGCGTTGACCACCCGAAACATTGGTGCCGCCTTGGCTGATTGCAGTTTGCATGCCTTCGGCCTTGGCATCAATGAACTCGGTTGCTTGTGCAATTTCAGCTGCAGACCGAATGCGCTTCTCATCCATTGCCTCATCGGAATACGCAATGGTCGACCCTATGGTGCCCGAGAACAGGAACGCCTTTTGAGGTACGTAGCCAAGCTCTTTTCGCAGTTCACCCTGCTTCATATCGCGGACATCGACACCGCCTACGCGAACCGCTCCATCCGCCACGTCATAGAAGCGCTCGACAAGTTTTATGATGCTCGATTTACCTGACCCTGTAGGGCCGATGATGGCCGTAGTCTGACCTGGCTCAGCCGTAAAATCAATGTTCTCCAGAACAGGACTGCTGTCCTTGTCGTAGGCAAAGGTGACATGATCGAACTGGACAGTAAGACCTTCCGCACCCGAATCGAGCTCGCACGCTTTCGACTGAACGGGGTCTGCAATGGAGCTTTCCGTTTCCAGAACCTCGTTAACTCGACGGGCGGCAACGTCGGCGCGCGGCAACATGATCGCAATCATGCCAATCATCAAGAACGACATGACGATGACCATGGAATATGTGATGAAGGCAATCATGTCACCGGTCTGAATCGTGCCCGCATCAATGTAGGTTCCGCCCACCCACACGATAAGAACCGAAACAGCATTCATAACCAACATCATCGTGGGCATCATGAATGCCATGGCCCGGTTCGTGAACAGCTGCGTACGATACAGTGCCGTGCTTGCCTCGTCGAAGCGCTCTTCCTCATACTGCTGCCGGTCGAATGCGCGGATAACCGATAGACCAGTTAGCATCTCGCGCGAAACCAAGTTCACGCGGTCGATCAATTTCTGCATCATCTTGAACTTCGGCATGGCAACGGCCATAAGAATGCCGATGATGATGGCGATTACCACTACCGCAAGCACGATGATCCAACTCATCGAAACGTTCGTCTGCGAAACCATGACGATACCGCCAATGGCAAGAATCGGCGAATACAGCACCATACGCAGAAGCATCACCATCACCATCTGGATTTGCTGGATATCGTTAGTGCCGCGCGTGATGAGAGAAGCCGCGGAAAACGATTGGACCTCGGCATCCGAGAAGGAAATAACTTTCTCGAAAAGACGCTCACGCAAGCCTTGAGCGGTTTTTGCCGCCGTTCGCGATGCAATGAAGCCAACCGCGATCGAGGCAACCATCATCAATGCCGCAACCCCAAGCATCTGAGCTCCCAGCCGGACCAGGTAGTTCATCTGCATGGCTCCCATATCGATGCCAAGCTGCTCATATTCGGCTTTGGTTGCCATTATTGCCTGCTGCTGGATAAGGGATTCATCGATGGACCCGAATGCCTTTTGAGCCTGGGTCATCGCCTCTTCAACCTGGTCCTTGCTAATGGCTCCCGCCTGATATGCGGCATACAGCTGGGGCAAATCGAAATCCCCTGAGACATCGGAAGCCCCATCGAATGCTGGCGAGCCTTCTCCTTGCTGGCCCCCCAAGGACTCTGCCATCTGATCGGAAAAATGAACCACCACAAGGGGAAGGGCGATGGCGGAATCAAGCTCTTTGCGCTGCTCCGTGCCCTGCTTGGCTAGGGTAAAGTTCCCATCCGAATCCTGCTCGTACGAACTGCGCAACAGCTGCTCGTCATCGTCAGACGCCAGCATGCAGATGTAGTTGAACGTATCGGAGCTCATAACACTGGGCGAACAATCTTCAATACCACCCTGCTGAATGCCAACATCAACCAAGTCGGACGTGTAGCGAGGAAGCGACAAATCGGCAAATGCCTGCACGATAAGAAGAGCCACAATCAGAGCAACGGCAACCTTTGATTGTTTCAAGTACCCGATTATGCGCATGGAACCCCCCTCCCAGGAATACCGCACTCATGGGAAACGGGGACAAACGAATCCGATCCTTCTGCGTAATCGCAGATTTTTTCTAAGATCACTATCAGTTGATTCATGTTGTCAACGCCAACGCTTTCGACCATATCCATAAACTGCTTACTGCGTTCACGGCGAAGCTGAGCAGAAAGGGATTGGCCTTTTTCCGTGAGGCCTATGCAAACCGAGCGCGAATCGCTCTCGGCACGTGTGCGCACGATGAAGCCCTTCCGCTCAAGGCTTTTCAGGAACTGGGATACCGCACTGGGGGAAACGCGCAGATGACGCGCGATGTCGGAAGGCTTGACGCTGCGCCGCTTTTCATCGGCACAAAACAGAAGCACAAGGGCGTGAACCTCCATCGGAGTAAGCCCATCCATGCTTGGAGATAACGCAGGGCGCAAACGCTTAAGCCGATGGGTCAATGCGATAATCTCGTTCTCCAACGATTCGGGGGAACGGTCGCGGGCAGTTTCGTTCATAGATGAAGCTCCTTAACCATTTAATGGCTTAATAGTTTAGGTGCTTAATCAATTTCTCGAAAAAGAAAACGCCGGACACATGCGACAAACATAAATCCGGCGTTAGCTTATTTTTTGGTGCGGCAAACCGTGCAGGTTGGCGAAACAGCAGGTTTGAGCCCGGATGGATAGAAGCCTCGGGACAGCGTCATGGGAGGATGCCCCAGCAGCAGCCCAACAGATTTCGGCTCCGACGATTAAAGGGCAGCCTTGATACCCGCCATCAGCTCAGAATACTCTTCGAATGCGGGTATGGTGGGATTGTCAGCTTTAATGGAATCGGTGCTCTTGAACAGGAAGCCCGCCTTGCTGGCTTTGATCATGCCCAGATCGTTAAAGCTATCGCCTGCGGCAATGGTTTCCAACCCTGCCTGATGCAATGCCTTGACAGTGGTGAGCTTCGATTGCTCGCAGCGCATCTTGAAGCCTGTAACCGTGCCATCTTCGGCAACCTCAAGTTCATTGCAGAACAGCGTAGGCCAGCCGAGCTTCTTCATAAGGGGCTGAGCAAACTGGGTAAACGTGTCAGAGATGATGATTACCTGGGTAAGCTCGCGCAGCTCATCCAAGAACTCCTTTGCACCAGGCATAGGGTCGATGGTGGCAATGACATCCTGGATCTCTTTCAACCCCAAGCCATGCTCCTTGAGGATGTCGAGGCGATAGTTCATGAGCTTGTCATAGTCAGGTTCGTCGCGCGTGGTTTTCTTCAATTCGGGAATGTTGGTTGCCTCAGCAAAGGCAATCCAAATCTCAGGAACCAAAACTCCCTCAAGATCCAAGCACACTACGTTCATCGCAACCTCTTTCCATGCGCAGGTATTTTCTTTTCGTTTGCAGAATACCCGAAACACCCACGCTCGCAACGCACACTTTTGCATACGGCCAAAGCAGTACCGCCTTTACCGCCCTTTTATAGCGATACCGCTAACTCGTAGGCTTCACGCAAGGCATCGATGGCACGACGGGCTTTTACGGCATCACCGACCACGTGTACCGAAATGCCACGCTGTGCCAATGCTTCCGAAAGTTGGTCATCGGCGACGTACCCCAGAGCAAGCACCACCGAATCGAACCCGCGCAGTTCATACAATTGGCCATTTAGCGCATTCTCGCATTCCACACCATCGGCATAGAAGCGGCAGATCTTGGCATTTGGCACCTGGCGCACACCATGCTCAGCAAAGCTGCGCATCAAAACGCTACGATGCTCCGCCACCATATCAGCCGCCAAATTGTCACGGTATTCGGCTACGGTAACGCTATGCCCCAATTCGGCCAGCAGATCGGCAATCTCGCAACCGACCATCCCTCCACCGGCAACCAACACGTTCTTCCCTGGATAAGCCTTTCCAGCCAAGACCTCTCCGCCTCGCAGGATCGCAGGGCAGTCGATGCCTTCAATGGGAAGCAGCAAAGCTCGGGCGCCCGTAGCCACCACCACTTCATCGGGCCGCAGAGCGGCAATATCGTCAGGCAGCGCCTTTACGCCAAGACGCACCTCGACGCCCGCTTTTTGCGCGCGCACCACCCACGAACGAACCATATCTGCAATAAGGCCTTTGCCAGGTGGAAACGATGCCAGACGCATGTTCCCGCCCAACGTGGGCGCCTCTTCAAGCAGAATCACGTCATGTCCGCGCTCGGAACTGATGGTAGCTGCTGCCAGCCCCGCAACACCACCGCCGACCACGACAATACGCTTAGCCGCAACTGCAGCTGGCACGGTTTCGCACTCATGCCCCAAACGGGGATTTACCAAACAGCGTATGGGCTTACCTACATACATATTGGCAACGCACCCCTGAAGGCAAGCGATGCACGGCATCGCGTCCTCTTCGCGACCTTCGGCGTATTTGCGAGGCATCTCGGGGTCGGCCAAGCTCTGACGGCCGAACGCCACAAGATCGCACTTTCCCTGTTCGATCAAAAGCTCGGGCAAATACGGATCGGTAAAACGCCCCACGGAAATAACCGGGATGCTAACGCACTCTTTGATCTTCGCCACCAAATCAGCGTTAAATCCAGCGTGCACCGAGGTGGGAGCCCACATAAACTCATCTCGCAAATGGACCGCACGGGAAATGTGCAACGCATCGGCGCCGCATTCCTCAAGGTATCGAGCAATAGCGCACGCATCGTTCACATCGATGCCGCCTGGCTCTTCGTCAGCCGCGTTGATGCGGCAGAGCACCGCCATCCTATCCCCAACACGTCTTCGTATCTCTTCCAAGATCAAGCGGGAAAAGCGCATTCGATTCTCAAACGATCCGCCAAACTCGTCGATACGTTTATTGGTTCGCGGGGAAATAAACGAACTGACCAGGTAGCCATGGGCCATATGCACTTCCACCGCGTCAACACCCGCTCGAAGGGCGCGCTCGGCAGCATCTCCGTAGCCTTGAACCAGCTCATATATCTTCCTGGTTGACACCTCTTCAGGCACATCGCGCCCGCATGCCGCAGGAATGGGAGATGCCGCCCGCAATGGCGCTCCTGCGTTTTTCGCATTGCCCTCCGGACCAACGTTTTGCAGCTGCACCGAAACCTTGGCTCCGTGCCTATGACAGGCATCGACAACGGAACGTAGGCTGGGAATAGAATCGTCACTATAAAGGCAAGGCTTCAAAGGGCCGCCCTTCGCGCCGCGATGCACCACCGTAGCCTCGATGGTTATCAAACCGAAGCCGCCAGCCGCTCGCGCCTCATAATAAGCACGCGACTGGTCAGACCAACTCCCATCAGAGTTGGCGAAGTTGTTTCCCATCGGGGGAACCACAAAACGGTTTGGCACTTCCATAGGGCCGATCTTGATAGGCGAATAAAGGCAGCGGTATGGCATGAGACACTCCTTCGTTTACGCTCGCTAGTACGATTCAAGAAAGCACTTGGGCAGAGATAAAGCTCCACGAAGACAAGGCAGAATCTATTGCGCCTTTGAAAATCGACAGATGCATCAGGAGATATTCGTGCCCAGCAACACTTTCGTCTATCTGCGATCATAGCGGTTTTACCTGCTCGGCGAACGGCGTTCACTATACGTTTGTGATGCATTTTTCAAAAAAACGGCTCCCTTTATTCCCTAGATTTGCCCGTTTGACAGATTCACAGCGCCAGCAAAACTCGAATCCCTAGTATTGGGACGTTCTATTTTTTGCATAAGCAAGAGCAGAGTGTCCCCTATTCGAAAGAGAGAAACCTATGTTCCAAGCTGTGGTCGATCCAGTCGCAGGCAGTCTTGCCCTGTCGGCCTTGGTTGCCTGCATTCCACTCGCGGCATTCTTCATTATGCTGGTGGGTGTTAAGGCAAAAGCGCACGTTTCCGCGCTCGTTGCGCTGGTAGTTGCACTGGTGGTTGCAATATTCGCCTTCGGCATGCCCGCTAACCTCGCTGCCCTTTCTGGCTTGCAGGGTGCCTGCTATGGCGCATTCCCCATCGTATTCATCATCATCATGGCCGTATGGTTCTACGAGGTTACGGTTGTTTCCGGACGCTCTGAAGACCTGAAGAGCCTGTTCGACATTGTTGGCGGCGGCGACATCCGCATCCAGGCAGTCCTCGTTGCCTTCTGCTTCGGTGGCCTGCTCGAAGCACTTGCTGGCTTCGGTGCCCCCATCGCCATCACCGCAACCATGATCCTCGCTCTGGGCGTCAAGCCCTCCAAGGCAGCTCTGGCGGTCCTCATCGCGAACACCGCTCCTGTTGCCTATGGCGCAGCCGGTACCCCCATCACCACCGCAGGCAACATGGTTGCTGGCGGCGATGCCTCTGTTGCCCTCGAATCGGCACAGCACGTTGCCGCTATCGTTGGCTACCAGGCACCGCTCTTCGCTCTCTTTGTTCCTTTGCTGGTTGTTCTGATCCTGGACGGCAAGAAAGGCCTGCGCGACTGCTGGATGCACGCTCTGGTTATCGGTGCCTCCTTCGCAATCACCCAGTGGTGGTGCTCCAACCACTTCGCTTACGAACTTACCGACGTGGTTGCTTCCCTTGTTTCTCTTGGCATCAGCGTTATCTTCCTGCACTTCGTTAAGCCCAAGAACGTCAACGACGCTCGCGAACGCTTCGGCATGGAACCCATTGCTGAGGGCAAGAGCACCGAACTCGCTCCCGTACGCGCCTGGATGGCCCTGGTTCCCTACATCATCGTTGTAGTAGTATTCGCCATCTGCAAGCTGGGCATTCCTGCACTGCTCGCAAGCACCGACATCAAGATCCCCTTCCCCGGCCTCGCAGGCAATGTCCTGAATGCCGCAGGCAAGGATCCTGGCACCACTTACAACCTGAACCTGCTCTCTAACCCCGGCACCATGCTCCTTATCGCTGGCTTGATCACCACCATCGTATACGGCATCTTCAACGAGAAGGGCAAGTATCGCATCACCCTGGGCATGTCCGGCAAGCAGCTCTGCCAAACCTTCTGGGCAATGCGCTTCTCTTCCTTGACCATCGTTATGGTTCTGGGTCTGGCTTACGTCATGAACTTCTCAGGCATGACCATTTCCATCGGTCAGTTCCTTGCCCACACTGGTTCCCTCTTTGCGCTGCTTTCCCCCGTACTTGGCTGGGTTGGAACCGCGGTTACCGGCTCGGATACGTCCGCAAACGCCCTGTTCTCCAGCTTGCAGTATGAAGCTGCGCAGTCGAACGCTTCGCTTGCCCACGTTTCCCCCGATTTGTTCCTTGCCGCCAATACCATGGGTGGCGTTATCGGCAAGATGATCTCGCCTCAGTCCTTGGCCATCGCCGCCGTTACCACCGGCGAGCACGAGTCGAGCCTGTTCAAGAAGGTCATCCCTTGGAGCATCGGCATGCTGGCTGTTCTTTGCGTGCTGGTATTCGCAGAGTCCAGCGTTCTCTCCTTTATCCTTCCGTAGCATTCGGATAAAGCTTGTTTCAAAGAAGGCTCAGTTCAATGAACTGAGCCTTCTTTTTTAATTGTCGCTTAATACTCGTTTGCGCAGTTCAGCCTGTCTGACGACAAAGTCGTACTGCAAATCGTTGCGAAGGTGGCGCCCGTGGCATCGGGCTACCGCATTGGCAACTTCATCTAGCCTTTCGACATACCTGAAATCTCGATTGGTTATATGAAGCACCCTTGATCCAGAAGATCCCAAAGAAGTTTGCCGTTGATTCCGTTTTCGCTCATCAGCATCCCCTCTACTCGTTCGGTCTCCATACCTCAACGACACACCAGCATCAGGCCAATGCAGATCAAAGGCAGCGCTCTTTCCCGATAGAAACATCAGCACATCGCTCGAGGTGGCAAATTCATGCCGAATTTCCGGCTTCTCAAGGCCATACCCACCTAATTTCCGAGGAAAGACCATCAACATACTCAACTCTGTTTCTCTCGGCGAAGCGGAGCCGTCAAGCACATAACGAAGCGCCCATCGGGCTTTTTTGACACTCCGATTGCTGCCCTGCGATGCAACATGGGCCGTTAACCTCTCAACGGAAGTGAGCGCCTTCCTCCTGGAAAATCCGCGAGGCGTTCCTGCATAGTTGGGCTGGGACATGGGAAGCGAATACACCCCGCACAGCTCATAACCAAGCTTCACCAGCTCAATCCCGGAAAGCTGCGCAGCCATCTCCAAAAACAGCACCTCAGGTGAAACAACGCAGAGGAAAGACTCATCCATGCTTTTATGCAGACGGATTGCGTTCATTTCACCGCCGAACACATGGCAATGACCATCTTTAATATTTCTACGGTTCCTTGGCTTGGGTACAACGCAATGAAGCGGTATATGGGAAGTGCGAATTGGCAAAGCACGATAGCGCTCGACATCATTACGCGTTGGAACCGAAAGCGAGAGGAAAGGCACCTTTTCATAACCAGAAACGGGCATCATCGAAGAGCGATACAATTCCAGTGCCGTTCTATGACTCAAAACCAAACTCATATGCTGCTCCTTTTCGCGAAAACGCTTATAAGTCAACGATATTGAGCAGATGAGAAAGAGATGAGAAAGCGATGCGAAAAGCAAGCGAAAGTAATGCGAAAATAAGCTTAATGCGCAAGCTGATTTAGTGGCTCGCTCTACCGCAGCAGAACTGGAGCCCCGCCCCTCGCCTGCGGAGACGTGACCAAGAAACCGCCGATAGCGTGCGAACAGACACGTTACCTCCCTCGCTTGCGGGGATGTAATGCGCACCCACGTCTCGGGCTTCCTGCGTTCAGGCAGCAACCATAGACACCCTCGAGTGCTTGCTGTTCACTAGGTTCCCCCGCACGCGAAGGCTGGCACAGCCTGTCGGCCGCAGGCAGAGCATGCAAATTGAGCACATAGGCACTGCCCCTAGCACCAAAGCCAAACCAACAAGAAAGGCAGCCATGGATCTTTTATTCGCCCAAGAACTCTGCGAGCTGAACAATCGCTTTTACCGCACATGGACGAATTCATTTTCCGATACCCGCCACAACACCTGGCCAGGTTGGAATCGCTGCCTTGAGGAATCAGGGTTGGCTAATCATCTGCACTCCCTTCAGGAGCAATTCCATTTACTTGATGTCGCCTGCGGAAATCTTCGCTTCGAAAAACATTTGGCCCACTTTGTGTCAAATGCCGCCATCAAAGTTCAGGCACTTGACGCCTGCGACGAACTTGCTCAAAACGGCGTTCAGCTCCCCGCGAACGTTTCCATCTCGTTCACTCACTGCGATGTCATGAAAGAGCTGCAGTCAGGCACCTTAGCCGATGTGCTCCGATTCGATGCGCAGGCGGATTTAAGCGTATCGTTCGGCTTTCTGCACCATATCCCCCTCCCGGAATGGCGTGCGATGTTCCTGCAGGCGCTAATAAGGGCAACTAAGCCAGGCGGTTTTGCCTTTGTTTCCCTTTGGCGTTTCTTGACCGACGAAGGGCTTGCCGCCAAGGCAAAAGAAAGCACTGCATCAGGAATAGCAGAGCTTGGATACGGCAAAGAGCAATTCGGCAAAGGCGACTGCCTGTTGGGCTGGAAAAAAGAAACAGGAGCCTACCGCTATTGCCACAGCTTTTCAGATGAAGAGATCGATGCCCTTACAATCGCCGTTACGAACGAAGGCCGTTTAAAGGCTCGCTTTCAGGCAGATGGACGCACAGGCGCCCTCAACGAATACCTGGTATTCCAAAGAACACGGTAGTTGATTCATCTCGGTTTCTTCCGCTCACCTGATCCACCGCCACCTCGGTTGCCTTCACCTGACAAAAAGTATGCAAAATGAAAAAAGAGCCCAGCCTTACGGCTGGGCTCTTAAATTAAGCGCTTCTACCTTGCGGTATTGCTTAGTGCTGGTCTACGGAATGATCCTCGCCAACGATAACGTGACGGTTGGGATCGTAAACCAGACCACCATGCTCCTTACCAAAGAACATGAGGTTTGCGTTAGCGGTACCCTCGATGAATACGAGATAACCATGCAGCATGGTGAAGATGATGAATACGAACATCATGAAGTAGTGGATGATGCGCATAGACATCGCACCACCAACAAAAGCGGTACCAGCTGCGAAGAAGGTCCACTCAGAGGTGGGGATCCACAGACAGAAACCTGTGTAGGCCATGATAAGGATCAGGATACCGATGGCAAAGTAGGAAATCTTCTGAGGAACACCGAGCTTTGCAGAAAGCGGATGATCCTTCTTCATGAAGAGGTAGTACTTGATCCAAGGAATAAGCTGATGCTTATTGTCGTCCTGGGGCATCCAGGTCTTGTAGTCGCGGATACGGTTACGCGTACCGCCCGTAGGAGCAGAGGTAACCAGGAATGCCAGCACATAGCGCACGATGCAGTTGACAAGCAATACAATGCCACAGAATACGTGCAGACCACGAGCAACACCCGTAAGGGCTGCCCAGAACGGGAAGTGGATCAGGAAGCCAGAAAAGATAAGAAGAACCATGCAGCTAAGGTTGATCCAGTGGGTGATACGCATCGGCAGAGGATGCGCTTCACGGTAATGAGCCAAATGTGCCATTTACTTCACCCCCCAAGGGCTGGTAACGGTTTCAAAGTGCTTACCGGTGGAAGGCTCAGTCACATGCACTGCGCAAGCGGTGCAGGGGTCGAAGCTATGTACCGTACGCAGAGCGTTGATAGGCATATCAACGTCAGCAACGGGGGTACCGATAAGAGCCTGCTCCATCGGGCCCTGTACGCCTTCAGCGTTGCGGGGAGCGATGTTCCAGGTGGTAGGAATAATGATCTGGTAATCGGTGATCTTGCCGTTGTTAACCTTTTCGGTGTGCAGCAGTGCGCCACGAGGTGCTTCCCAAAGGCCCGTGCCTTCGCCCGTGATGGTTTCGGGAGTGCGGAAGTACTCGGAGTCGCCGCCCTTAACAGCCTCGATGAGCTCGTCAACCCATTCAACCATGCATTCGGCGATGTAGATGGGCTCGATGTTACGAGCAGCTACGCGACCAAGGGTGCTCTGCAGCTGAGGAATGGTAAGACCGAGATCGGCGCACAGACCGTCAACAGCAGGCTTGATGAACTCGTTGCCACGCAGGTAAGCAGCCAGAACGCGGGAGAACGGACCAGCCTCCATGCACTTACCGTCGTAGGAAGGTGCCTTGGACCAGGAGTAGCGATCGTTGATATCGCCGATCTCGTGACCATTTTCCTCGCGCAGGGTACCAGCCTTGTAGTACTCAGTGAACTCAGGCTCGGTGATGCCTTCGCGGGGGTTGAGGTCGGAGTCGCCCACATACCAAGAATGACCGATGTATTCCTTGATAAGGTCAACGTCAACTTCGGAAAGATTAAGGTTCTCATCGATAACGCCAGAAGGCAGGTAGCGATCAGCCAGAGCGAAGCTCGGACGCTCGAAAACGCCCCAAGCAACATAGCGACCGCAGCCCTTACCGAAGGAAAGAGCTTCCTTGTAATAAGGAGCAATAGCCTTGGTGTCGGGAATAATGGTTGCCTTGATCCAGTCACGCAGCTCGTGAACGAGAGACCACAGATCGTCGAGCTTTTCTTCCGTGGGAACGAAAGAGGTACCGCCGGGAACGATGGTCATAACATGAGGCATCTTGCCGCCGAGAAGACCGCAAACCTCAGATGCCTTGGACTGCATGGTAAGAGCCTCGATGTAATGAGCGGTAGCAATAAGGTCGAGTTCGGCAGGAAGCTTAAACTCGGTATCGGACTGACCGTTCTTCCACCAGTTGCCGGAGAAGATGGACAGCTGACCATTTTCTGCGAACTTGGCGAGGCGCTCCTGAAGGGCCTTCAGGTCGGACTGACAGGAAGTGCCTGCAGCCTCTACCAGGTCATAGGCGCTACCTACGTTTGCCTTCAGAGCGTTCAGGGGGTTTACGTAGTCCAGAGCAGCCAAGGTGTAGAACCACAGAATATGGCTGTGCAGGAACTGTGCGCCCTCGATGAGGTTACGGATGATACGGGCATTGTTGGAAATGGTGATGCCGTATGCCTTTTCAGCAGCAATGGTTGCAGCGTGGGAGTGGGATACGGGGCAAACACCGCAGATGCGCTGCACGATGTGAGCAGCATCTTCAGGCGTGCGATCCTTAACTACGAGCTCCATGCCGCGGAAGCAGCCGCCGGAAACCCAAGCATCGGAAACAACACCGTTTTCAACCTCCATCTCTACGCGGAGATGACCCTCAATACGGGTTACGGGATCGATTACGGAACGTGCCATAGGTTACTTGCCTCCCTTCAGAACTTCTTCGTCGTACTGGCCGATGGACTCGTTGGGATGCTTCTTATCCCACTCGCGGATAGGCTCGAAGTCTGCGCCACCGTCGGTGCGGCCCATCTTCTTCATGCCAAAGCCGTGGATAACGAGTGCGGCAGCCACAACGCCGGTGAGCGTCCAGGCAATTGCCTCAGGCTGAACAACCAGGCCGCCAATGCGCAGATCGCGGAAGCGTGCGCGGAAGGGGGTGTTGGTTTCAACCCAGTTCTCGCCGGGGTCGTTGGGGTTGGCCGTGCAGCAACCGATGCAGGGACCACCAGATGCGACACACCAAGAACGACGATGGTTCCAACGAACAACACCGCAGTTAGCCTTGGTCTGAGGACCGCGGCAGCCCATGGGATACAGGCAGTAGCCCTTGGCTTCTTCTTCGGTGCCGAATGCGTAAACGAATTCGCCATTCTCGAAGTGACCACGACGCTCGCAGTTGTCGTGAATGGTCTGGTTGAAGATGACCTTGGGCTTGTTGTCAGCGGTGAGCTCAGGGAGCTTACCAACAAGGATTGCGTCTACGAGAACAGCCTCGAGCCATTCAGGGTTAGCAGGGCAACCGGGGATGTTGATAACCGGGGTATCGATACCCTGCTTCTTCAGGTACTGCTGAACGCCCAGCGCACCAGCGGAGTTGGGGTTTGCACCCATCCAGCCACCGTTTACTGCGCAAGAACCAAGAGCAACAACTGCATTTGCGTTCTCTGCGGCATGGACCAAGTGGTCGGTACCGGGCTCATTGGCAACACGCAGCGCCTCGCCGTTCCAACCTTCCAGAACTGCACCTTCATAAATGAGGATGTAGTTTCCGGCCTCGATCGTCTGTGCCTTTGCTTCTTCCATGGACCAACCTGCAGCAGCGGAAAGGGTCTCACAATAGTTAAGGGAAACCATTTCCAACACTACGGTTGCGGGATCAGGGGCATCTACCTGTGCGAACGACTCCGTACAACCAGTGCAAGAAGCGCCCTCGATCCAGATTGCGGGATACAGGCCGCCAGATTCTGCGCCGATAACGGAATCCTCGATCGCGCGAGCGACACGAGGTGCTGCCAGCTCAGACAAGCCTGCAGCTACGGCAAGAGAGCCACAGAGCTTCATGAAGCTACGACGAGAAACACCGCGTGCCTCGAGCTTGCTCAGAAACTCCGGACTAATAGCCTCTGTTACCATGTGCACACCTCCTTAAGGGTGTCTTTGTCCTACAAAACTTCTGATGCATATTCTCGTTGATTTGTTCCCAAAAAAGACTGGTTAATTGCCGAATATCGAGTAATTCCCGCCAATGGTCAGAAAATGTTACTGCCTTATTTTCGAGTAACACATTATTTCTCCACTTTTCGGCGATTAAAAATGATTCCTTAGCTGTTTTAGGTCATATCGAGTATTTTGACCGTTCTATTCTTTAAACAAAGCGAGTTTGAACTGAATTATTGCTCGGCAATTACCGCAGGGTCTTCAAAAAATGGACATATTTCGATGTTCGTCCTATCCGTTTTTTGGATAGGTAGTTTTTCTTTGCTACCCAGAATTTATTTTTTATCCATCGGCATTTTGACGAAAATCCCGCCTTATAGCCGCGCTGGTGCATCCCCCTTCAGAACTGGAAGCTCTTAGCAACAATGCCTTGCTTTTACATAGGCAACATGTTTGTCTACGCCTGGATTGAGACAACAATTTCAATACCTCCCTACCGGTCGCAATAGGCAATCGAGCCCACCACCGACAACAACGCCCACGCAGACTGCCAGAACAACACCACCGCCCTGTTAAGGCGGTATTAAATCCAAAGGCTAGAAGTACGAGCATCACAGCGTTTTCTTACTAAAGCGTTATCATAGGCAAATTATCGTTATCCCAGAAAGGACGCTCTATGAGCAACGCAACCATCGCCTACCTCGGACCGCAAGGAACCTACTCCGATGAGGCTGCCCGTCTTTTTGCAAAGAAGATGGGCTGCGAAAACCCCGAATTCGTGGAGTGTCCTTCCTTTAACGAAGTCCACGAAGCGGTTGATCGCGGTCGTTGCGAATTCGGAGTTATGCCGATTGAAAACTCACTTGAAGGCGTGGTTACCGCCACGCTCGACACCTTGGCATTCAAGGGCGGTGTGAGCATCATGGGTTCGACTGTGCTTAACATCCACCACTGCCTCATGGTGAATCCGGAATCCTCCCTTGATGAGATAACCACCATCGCCAGCCACCCGCAAGCTTTAGCGCAATGCCGTCGCTGGCTCGATGCCCACTTTCCCTCCGTGCCGCGCTTGGCGGTTTCGTCCACCGCAGAAGGTGCGCGCAAGGCTGCCCAAGACAAAACGGTGGCAGGTATTTCCAGCAAATTTGCAGGACAGTTGTTCGACTGCACCATTGCCGAAGAAGGCATTGAAGATCATTACGGCAACCAGACGCGCTTCGTGCTCATTGCCCGCCAAGGCCACGAACCAGTACTCGAGAGCGACAACATGAAAACCACGCTGGCTCTTTCGCTGAACGCCGATAAGCCTGGCTCCCTGCTGATGATCCTCTCCGAACTGAACTACGCCAACGTAAACTTGACCATGATCCAGAGCCGTCCCACCAAACAAGGGCTGGGAGATTACCTCTTCTTCATCGATATCGAAGGCACGCCGGCCAATCCCGCCATCAAAACCGCGCTCGATTGCCTCCGCCTGAAGCTCCGCGAAGTTAAAGTGCTTGGATCCTATCCCGCCGAGTAAAACCCACCCTATCGCAATCAAAAGCGCCCGCTGCCTCCAAACGAACCGCCTCCCATTTCTCATATCCAAAAAATGGGAGGCGGTTCAAAACGGCAGCGGGCGCTTTGCTTGTAACGTCAAGAGACTTTGCTTCGACCCCACCATGAAGCTGACGCTACGCAATGCTCTAGCAAACCCTGAGCGGCAAAGTACCGAGCACTTTCCTCATGCTTGCGCACGCGATTGCCTGGCTCACTGTTCTAGCAAACCTTAATCAGCAAAGTACCGAGCATTCTCCCCTTTGCCTTCCTGGGAGAAGAATCCCTCGGCAACCAAATCGTTCGCAATAGAGCGGACCAGGTCTTCTTCAGGTGCTTCCCTGCCCTGTTTCTTTTCGAAGGCGGAAAGAGCGGAAACAAGCTCGCGGAAACCTGCTTCGCGTTGGGCAAGAACGAAACGAACCAATTCCGCCCGTTTCTGTCGCCGCGACCCTTCAAATTTCGATTGCTTCGTATGGTGCTTCGACCGTCGAGAGGGGTTGGGCATCGTTGATTTCAAGTAGTTGCCATAATCGAGCAGGGCGTAATACCAACCGCGAGGGTCTGTCGTGGAGCACGTACGCCACACCAAAGGCTCCAATTCTTTATCGGAAACCTTTTCGCGCCCCGGAAACAATTCGTGGATGAACACCGTGCGCACGTTTGTCTCCAAATACATTGAGGGCTTCTGGTAGGCGAACGCCATGATGCCTCCCGCCGTAGCCTTTCCGATGCCAGGAAGTGCCAGCAGCTCTTCCGAAGACTCGGGGAGCAGCCCATTGAATTCACGTGAGCATATTTCCGCCGTACGCTTCAACGCCAATGCACGGCGGTTGTACCCAAGCCCTTGCCACATTTCCAAAACAAGAGATGTCTCGGCGCTTGCCAATGCATCCAGGGTCGGAAACAACGCCATAAAACGCTGCCAATACTTTTCAACACGTGCAACCTGGGTTTGCTGAAGCATGATCTCGGAAACCATAACGGCATAGGGGTCGTCCACGTTGCGCCAAGGCAAATCGCGATATAGGCGTGCGCCTTCGTTCCACACTTTAACGACAAGAGCTTGTTCTTCGGGGCTCAGCTCGTCAGAACAGGTTGATGGAATTTGGGAAACCATGCTACTCGGCAACCGGCGCATTTTCACATGAAGCAAATGCCGCCTGAATAGCAGGATGGTTTGCGCCTTGGGTAAAAAGTCCCTCCAAGGTAACGGAAGCAAAAAGATGACTTATCAACGCATTCGACGCACACCACAAGGCATTGAACGAACAGCAATCCTTATGGACGCACGGGTAATCAGCGCACGTGCAATCAGCTATGCTTATGCCGCCATTTACCCCTTCGAGAACATCAAGCACAGTGGTTTTCGAGGGGTCGCACGCCAGAGCAAGGCCGCCTTTCACGCCGCGAATGGTTTTCAGCAGGCCCGCCTTCACCAATTCGTGCTGAATGCTGCGAGCAAAAGAATAGGGAATGCTTTCCTGTTCAGCCACCTCCGCGATGGAGATATACGTGTCGCCGCTACGATAAGCGGCGCGAATGATGCGACATGCATAGTCGCAACGACGCGTAATGCTCATTAGCCGTTAGCCCTCCAGCAGATCGTCGAAATCGGAAGTACTCCGGCGCAGCTCTTCAACCGCCATATCCTCCATGCAGCGATACTCCGCAGAATCCAATGGCTGGAAGTTCGCCAAACGCGAAACCATCGCGCCGGTCTCAACTGCGCAGAAGCGATTTTCGGCAATGCTCTTCCGATAAGCCTCCTCGACCGCCTCGCTTGCAATGGCAAGGATCTCAAAACGGGAAAGACCACGAGAGAGCTCCACCATACGAGCAGCATCCAAGCCTCGAGTAGAAGGATGTTGCGCCTGGACTTCTCGCCAAATCTCACGACGTTCACGTGCGCTGGGAAGTTCGATATCAATGATCTGATACTGAGACCCGATAAGTTCCCAGAAAAACGGATCGATATCGCTTGGCTCAGATGCGGAAATGAGCACCGTTGCCTCGGGGCTTTCAAGGGCTGTCTGGATAAGAGCCAAAGCTTCACGGGCACCACGGGACAACTGCATCTGGAGAAGGCCCTGCACGGGATTCTCGGCAAGCTGCGGATCAAAATCGGGAAGATCCCACAAATCGAAATCTTCGAGGATAACCACAGTCGGCGACTCGAAGCCGGCACGCGGCACACCAGAGATGCGCGATTTGAAATCGGCTGACGCCATTACACACAGCACCGCTTGGCCCTGCGCATTTTGATCAAGGCGCATACGTATTGCGGGCATATTCAATTCGCCAGCGGTAGCAACCATAAAGTAGTTGGAATCTTCGCGAGCGGGGCAGCGGAACAGCAAGGTGCCCAGTCGAGGAATGCCAGGCAAGCCATGGCGGGCATTGAGCATGGCGACGAAGCGCGCAAACTCAGGGTCACGTGAACGACCAACGCCCAACTCTCCCATAGTTGCGATAGCATTGCCAAATCCAACCAGCGATCGATAGTCGAAGCGCTGCTCGGGCACCGCAGGCTCAGCTTTCGCCTCGGAGGTCTGGCCGAAGATGAGCGAGGTGAGGTCTTTCACGGCCTGCTCACGATTGGCGTCCGCCGAAGACTGGTTGGCTTCCGCCGAACCTGAAGCATTCTGCGCAGAACCCGCAGCAGCCTGAGGAGCTTCAGCAGGAGCCGAAGCCGGTGTCGAAGCGGGGGCGCTTTTCTCAAAGCGACACAGCATATCGGGTGCAGCATCCATAAGATCCTGATTTACCATGTCGGCCATGCCTTCAATGGCGTCACGATCGAAGCCGTATTCTTCGAGCTTGTCGAAAGCCAAACGCTGAAGTTCGTCGGCATGTCGGGAAACCTCATTGCTGTCCCAATAAGGCTCGAGTTTTTCAAAGATATATTCAGCAAGGGAACGTTGCTTGGTTTTGATAGCCAAATCCCATGCCTTGCTCATGCCTTCAAGCACTTCTTCGCCCGGCATAATGCTTTCGCGCAATGCGCGCTCATAAGCAGCAAGATATAGATGGATACCAAGAACGCTATCCCCTTCCGCAACCGCGGAAGCGGCACGCTTAAGGTATGCCTGAGAAGAATTGGAGCGACTGTCCTGGAAGGGAACTTGGCCACTTGCGGTATCTTCACTCATCCTGGTGCACCTCCTTGGCAGGTAACAATAGTTGCAAGCGTGCTCAGCCGGCCAAGGGGAGCACGCTGATATGTGAGTTCGTTAATCGCACTTAATTGTATGCCGCCCCCATGAGTGCGGCTCAAACAAACCCATTATCCGTCAAATTCCCATAGGGTGAACGGCGGACCAGACTCTGTTACAAAGCGTTAAGCCAACGTTGCCGCAGTCGCAATACTCGATGAAACTGCAAAAACGACGCACAGGGCACTTATGCAATTTGGCAAAAGCGAGAAGGCCTAACGCCAGTTCAAAATGGGCCAGTTCCGATTGTGCGCAGTGCGACGCAGGGGCCTATCGGGAGTAACCGCAAAAGGGTGCTCGGCTGCGGCGAGCAGGGTTCGATCGGAATGATGGTCACCATAAGCATGGGTTAGGACCCAATTCCCTTCCCCAAATCGGGCATTGGCCTCACGGGTAAGAACCTCGAGCTTCTGGCTTCCCTCCACCGGCAAGCCTTCCACTTCACGCGTATAGCGGCCATCGGAATCGGTTTTCATTCGGGTGGAAAACGCCTGTGTATAGCCATGTTTCGTCATTGCCTGCTGGATAAGGGGCTCAAACGTTGCCGTTACCGCCCACACCTCACGACCTGCAGCGCGATGTTCCTCAATTACTTCGTTAGCCTGAACGCGGAAGATTTTTTCCAGGTGGCTATCGTAAAAGTCACGCAGGTATTCGTCGACTTCTTCCTTCTTCTTACCCTCAAAGGCGGAGAACACTGCACCGCGAACCCAGCTTTCATTCTGCGGCAGACGGAGCTTGTAGGCAGCACCCCAGCAAAGAATGCGCAAAAGGGTGCCCTTTCCCAAGAGGCCCTTTCGAACCAGATGGCTCACCAAGATAACTGGAGAATTGCCCGATATGCAGGTACCGTCGAAGTCGAACGCAGCAATTTCTACTGGCTTCGTCTGACGAGAATCGCCCATCGCGTTTCCACCCTCCTGGTATCGATTGCAACATTTGCCATACGCAATTTAAAGTCGAACTTGCTTACTATACACCATGCAAGAAACGATAAGAAACATGCCAACGTGGGGATTGGACTTAACTAGAGACATGTTCTTTAGCCGGTCGAATACCAGCAGCCAGAAAGCAAAAAAGGCTTGCCTTGCGGCAAGCCTTACATGCAAAGTGGCGGGATGTACGGGACTCGAACCCGCGACCTCCGACGTGACAGGCCGGCGCTCTAACCAACTGAGCTAACACCCCATGTCTTAAGCGACTTGCGATAGTTTACTAGCAATCAAAACTGAGCACAAGACCCTATTTGAAATTATTTTAGACGCATCCAATTGATCGCCTCAAAGTCGCAAACCCTTTGCCGTTGACTCAGAAATCCTGCTCATAGCTCGCAGCAAACGCAACTGTCGCAAAACGCAACGACAATGCCGAGCTGCCGCTCCCCTTCATCCCTTTTTCACGGGATTTTCCCTGCTGCCTTCGCTTCGCGTGATCCGCTCCACCACCGTCGCAACCCCGCACCTTTCCATAGATCCGACCCATTGCCGTCACTGGCCTCGCACGTTTTTCGCCGAATCTGTCCCGTTGCGCTACTCAACCCGTTGCGAAAACAAAAATCCCGACTTTCTTGCAACTTTTTTGCGATTGGGGATTCCCTTCCACCCTGACAACGCAGCAATAAGCCTCTACACAGCCATTTTCGCCGCTTTTTTGGGCAGCAATCCGCGATTGAGGAGCTTGCAACAATCCCTAATCGCAAAAAAGTTGCAACCAAGGCGGATTTTTTGTTTCTGAGCTCCCGAGGCAACTTCAGGATGGCGCTGTAAGCAAGGTTTGCCCAGCAGCACTTCGAGCAGCATAGGGAATGCGCTATAAATGGGTGGATTTGGAGCGTAGCTACGAGCGGCGATGAATGCGATGGACCAGGTTCAGCACTGCATGGCGATGTCCGGAACAGTCCTATGGAGGTTATAGGCAAAAGGAGCTATAGGGCAAAATGTGTCTGGCTAGTCGATGGCATATGAGCCCGAATTAGCGCAAAACTCCTTTTGCCCATAACTCAATTGCGCAGAAAGGCATCATGAGGCGCAGAGAGATGAACTCAATACCAGAGAAAATCAGGACTACCCGCATAGCGGGTAGTTTGCTCTTAGGGTATAACCCAAGGGATGCCGGCCAGCGCCTAAAGACGCCGGCCTTCACCCTGTTCAGGCCCAATCGCCCTTGACCCGTGGCAGGCCGGTCGAACCGGCCCGCCGGGGGCGCTACCTTTTCTTGAACGGGTCCTCGTACTCCTTGACGCTCAGCTTGTCCAGCGCGATGTCCGCCGCCTCCTGCTCCCGGACGTACTTCGCCACCGTCGCCTCGTTCAGGCCGACGGTCGAGACGTAGCAGCCCTCGGACCAGAACTTGCGGTTGCCGAACTTGTACTTGAGGTTCGCGTGCTTGTCGAATATCATCAGCGAGCTCTTCCCCTTGAGATAGCCCATCACGCTCGACACGCTGTACTTCGGCGGTATCGACACCAGCATGTGCACGTGGTCGGGCATCAGGTGCCCCTCGATTATCTCGACGCCCTTGTACTCGCAGAGCCTCCGCAGGATCCGGCCGACGTCGTCCCTGATTTGGTTGTAGATGATTTTGCGCCTATACTTCGGCGTGAACACGATGTGGTACTTGCACATCCACTTCGTGTGCGACAGGCTGTAGGCCTTCTGGGCCATGGCCACCACCACCTTTCCGACTCGGATTTTTGACGGCCTGAACAATCGTCAATATCCGTCGGGAGGGTGGTTTTGTAAAGCAGGTTGCCGTCCACCCGCATAGCGGGTGGGTTATTGCCTCTCGCGCCAAAGGCGCAGAGGGCGGGCTAAAGCCATACAAAAAAGGTTCGCCATTGGCGAACCTTTAATACGTAAGCTGGCGGGATGTACGGGACTCGAACCCGCGACCTCCGACGTGACAGGCCGGCGCTCTAACCAACTGAGCTAACACCCCATGTGCGACAGCGATAGATAGTATACAGGAACGGAATCATCGCGCAAGAACCTTTTTAAAAAAGTTTTCTCAAATAAGAAAACAGATCGTTCCGCATGCACATATGCCATTCAGCAAAAAGCCAATCCCTTTGCAACGTTCTATACGAAACAGCCGAAACGAATCAAAGGCCAGCCGACGAATAAGCAGTGTTACAGGCGCTTGCCCTTGTTCCTGCGACCTGGTTTTAGAGATTTCCATGCAACTTTAGCTGCCGACTTAGCAACGGGCGCAGCGGCATCCAGAGCAACCACGGCTGCTTTCTTCGCCTTTGGCGCCACGGCGGCAACAACCGTTTTCACCGCTGGTTTGCTGGCAACGGTTTCCGCAGCTTCAGCGGCCACGGAAGTGGTTTTTCCAACTAGCGCAGCCAAACCAGCAACATCGCCGCCGCCTTCGAAATACTCGATTGCCGCATGACCGATGGCTTGGGTGCCCACATAGCCCATGGTTCCCTTCACTGCCCAACCAAGCGCCGGAATAGCTCCCGCAAGCTGACGGGAAACCCCGCGGAATACAAAGCCTCCAGCAATAACGCCAGCAACTTCCTTCACCCTATCGGCGCTCAAGGGATGTCCGTAGGCAGCTGCGATCTGCAATACCATCTTTGCTTGATTTGCGGTCATGATTGGCATATCGGCGCCAGGAACGAAGACAACGACCCCAACACCAGCATTCTGCAGAGAAGTGGTGCGAATCGATTCATATGCCAAGGGGCGGCGTACGAACGGATAGGCAATAGAGAAGGCCAAGCGCTTTTCTGAATCGGCGCGAACAATCCATGCGCCGATTTCGTCTGCAAGCGTTCCGCGAAGCTCTTCGCTCAGGGCTTCGCCTTTACCAAGCGAAATCAGATCTTCGTCGGGAATAGCATAGCCAGCCTTCGCCGCAGCATTACGGACCGCTTCTGCGTTTTCGGCAACAACCAGAACGGGCGTCCCCTGCTCGCGGAACCCAGCTGCGATCTTCCCGACATCAGGGTTCGAGCCTGCAGCAATAACCGCAATGTCGCTCGCAACGTGCGCATCAGGTGTCTGGGTAGGGAAATAGCTCACCATAACGCGGGAATTCGCAGATTCGCTATTGAACCCCGATCGAACGAACACCTGAAACTCCGGCGTTGCCGACTCGTCGATAAGGATATTTGCAGAAACCGAGACAGAGCACGCTTTATCGATATCGATTGCCGCCGTCAATAAAGCGGGAATATCAATTGGAAGTTTCATGCGATCCCCTTTCGCGTTAGCGTCCGCTATGAACCCAAACAGAGTTTATCAAACCCAACATCACGAAGTTCACAACCATAAACGATGAGCCGTAACTGATGAACGGCAACGGAATACCCGTAATAGGCATGAGACCGCAGTCCATACCGATATTCTCAAGGATCTGAAAGAGCCACATGCCAACAATGCATATAACGATGATGGTGCCGAAAAGATCGCTGGCACCACGTGCGACGTGTACCGAGGTGACAATCAGACCGATATAGCATGCGAGCAAAACGAGCGCACCCACAAAGCCGAACTCTTCTGCCAAGATGCAGAAGACGAAGTCGGTTGGCGCCTCGGGCAAAAAGCCCATGGACGATTGGGTTGCCTGCATAAAGCCCTTGCCCAACAGTCCGCCGCTGCCAATAGCAATCTTCGCCTGCTGCGAATTGTAGCCATCGCCCGAAGTGTCATATGTAGAGTCCGAGAACACCATCAAGCGTGACTTTTGGTAGTCCTTCAGAAGCACGTCGTGACCAGCGATTTGGTCGGCAATGGGGTCGATGATCAAGATTGCAGCACATAGAGGGATAACGGCAAGAACCGTTCCCACCATGAAACGCCAATCGGCACCACCGATAATCAGGGCAAAGGCAGCAATGACCAAATACACCAAACCTGTGCCGAAGTCGGGCTGAGTCATCACGCAAACGAAGGGCACCGCCATGATGCCAAGCGCCTTCAAGTACTCACGCAGGTCGTTAAGGCGACCACCGTAGCGCGCCATAACCGAAGCCGCCAACAACACCATAGTGATCTTCGCGAATTCGCCTGGCTGAATCTGAGTGCCTATGTTGATCCAGGAGCGACCACCGTTAACTTCTACGCCAATGCCTGGCAAATGAGGCGAAAGGAGCAAGACAACATTGATGATCAGGAACAATGTGGTATAGCCGGAAAGGGCATGGTAATCCATGCGCGTGATAAGCACAAACAAGACCACACCCACCGCAACGCCTGAAAGCTGACGGGCAAAGCTGTAGTCGGCATCGGCAGATGTAGCCGAGAACTGAACGATAAGGCCATATCCAACCAGCAAAAGGGCGAACAGGTAGAACGAAGGGTTTACATACTTGAATCTACGAGGGCGCGTAGCGCGAGCCACCGCAGGATCCTGCATGCGCAAAGAGCTGATCTCGTTAATTTGAGCCACCAACGCTCACCTCCGTTGCTGCAATTGCGCTCATATCTTCTTCCAAAGTACCCGCTGCAGACTGAATTGCGGCATCCATGATTTGGCCCGCCAAAGGAGCAGCAACAGAACCGCCCGAGCCGCCTTCCTCGACGCACACGCACATTGCAAACTGAGGATTGTCGTAAGGAGCATAGCAGGAGAACCACGCCATATCTTCCTTGCCAGCAACCTCGGCAGTACCGGTTTTTGCCGCAGCAGCCCAAGAATACTTATTGAATTCGGCAGAAACGGTTTCGTTTTCCGTAGCCACACCACGCAAAGCATCGCGCACGATTTTAAGATTTGCCTCTGTTACCTGGGGCGCCGTATCTTCGACTGTGCCATAGGAGAGCACCGTATCGCCCAGCGAATTGCGAGCCTCCTTCAGCAGATGCGGACGTAAAAGCTTTCCCGTTGCAACCGCACCATAAGCACGAACCACCTGAATGGGCGTAACTAGAACATAGCCCTGGCCGATAACCATGTTCGACATATCGCCAGGCAGCCACTGAGCCTCTTCGGGGACGTCTTTGAAATACTCCTTTTTCCATGCAGGTGTGGGGATACGGCCCTCCGCTTCACCGGAAAGGTCGATCTTTGTAGCAGCCGAATAGCCGAATTCCTTAACGAAATCCTGCATGGCCTCATCACCGATGGAGGCACGGGCATCGTAGAAGCTCTTTGCGATTTCGTAGAATACAACGTCGCAGGAAACGACGATGCCCTCACGCAAGCCCAGCCACCCATGGCCCGACTTCTGCCAGCACTTCTGCGGGAAGCTGTCGCCAAAACCCGTCCAAGTGCCCTGACAGTCCCAGACGCGAGACGTATCCGCAAACCCATAGGTCAAACCAGCCAGGCTGGTAAATGCCTTGAAGCACGATGCCGCAGGGTATGTACCTGCGATAACGCGATTCATCAACGGATAATGGGACTCCTCGGTTTGGTAGGCGTCCCACATGTCTTGGGAAATGCCGCCAATAAAATGCTCGGGTGCATAGGTTGGATAGTTCGAAAGCGCCACGATGCCGCCCGTATTCACATCCATCACAACGCATGATGCCGCAGTACCGGTTCCATGGCGCACCGCATCCTGAAGCACACGGTCAGCCACGTGCTGAACCTTGGCGTCGATGGTCAGGTATACATCATTGCCCTTGCTCGGGGCGGTCTCTCCTACCACCTGTTGAACCACACCAGCGGCGTTTGTCACCAAAACACGTTGACCATGGTCACCGGCAAGCAGCGAATCGTAGGTTTGTTCGATGCCGCTTTTGCCCACGGCGTCACCAGACTGGATATCGCGGCCCTCGGCAGCGTTCTTCAAGTCGTCTTCGGAAGCGGTACCCGTATAACCCAAGGCATGAGCTGCCATCGCACCATAGGGATAGGTTCGCGTGGTGCGAATCTGCGTGCTGACGCCGGGAAAGGCATCGCGATGTTCGGAAATATACGCGATATCGCGCAGCTTCACATCACTTGCCACCACTCGTTGGCTTTGAGCGCCAGAAGAAGAATCAAGAATACGAGAACGCACCACTTCGTAGGGAATTCCCAGAAGGGAAGAGAGGCGCAAGATCACATCAGAGTTCTTTGCAACATCCGCATCGGCAAGAACGGTTTGCACCTGGCGGTTTGCAACCATAGCAATGCCATTTGCATCGTAGATGACACCACGGGGAGCCGGCGTATTTACCGTAGTGTAGAGGTTAGCATCTGCCTCTTCGCTATAACTGGCAGCCTCAATGATCTGCAAGCCGAAAAGCTTAGCGGTGAGCGCACCAAAAATGCCCAATGCAATGACGCCAACCGCAGTGAAGCGATTGCGCAAGCCCTCGCCCGCAGCAACACCACCGCCCATAGAGGGGCCGCTCGGCGCAGCGCTATGCGTGGTCTTTGGCGTTTCTGCGGCAATACCAACCGATGTTACAGAGCGCACTCGCATACGATCGGCAGCTCTCGAATGAGCAGAATTGGCACGCACACGGAACACGACAGCGAGGATAACGCCCAATACAACAAGGGCGGCAAAAGTAGTGAGAATAGCGGAAAGCACGTGTTCCCCCTACCCTTAGCGGAATCGGCCCGAGGTAGGAACCTGCCATGCTTCATTGGAAGGCTGAGCAAACGGCAAGCGGCGCATGATAACAAAGAGCAAAGCCGCGATCAAAGAGTTCAAGATTGCGGCAGGGATCACGCGCTGAGCGAAGATCTCGAAGAACGACCCTTGATAGCCAAAAATCAAGAGGGCAATAGCGAATAGCAGTTCGAATACCAGGAGCGTTGCCGCCAGGGCGATAAGAGGCATTGCCAAAGAAGTATCGTCCAGCACCTCGAACACGCGCGAAAGGCAAAACACCGCAACAAGCAAAAGCAACGGAGTAAGACCTACTGGCGTATGGGTAAGAAGGTCGGTGATAAGGCCAAGCACAAACGCATAAACATACGTGGTATCGGGTCGGCGCATGATGGAGAGCACCAAAACGAACGAAACGATAAAGCTCGGCACCGTGGAAAACACCGTAAGAATCGGTGCGAATACGACCTGAATTACTACGATAACCGCAGAAAAGATAAGAGGAAGCATCCAATCACGCATGGGCGTTATTCACCATCCTCAGAAGAAGAGTTAGAAGAAGAGTTCTTCTTGGAGTCGGAGCTAGAAGAGTCGCCCGACTTCGAAGAGCTGTCGGAACTCGAGCTGGCATTTGCATCGCTGCTTGAATTTTTGTTCAAAAGGGCATCGGGGCCAACCGCTTGAACTACAGCGTTGGCGGCATTGGTGTCGCTAGAAGCGGCGCCATCATTGCTCATACCCAAAACGACCAGCACTTCACTGATATTGCTAAACGACGAGTTGGGCGAAATGACAATGGTACGCGTCGCGTCACCCTGTCGCTGCTCAACCTTGGAAACCACGCCCACGACCAATCCGCGGAAATAGCCTCCGCCAAGACCTGTGGTTATAACCGCTTCGCCTTCTTTTACCTCAGTGCTCTCATCAACGCCCTGAAGGTACAGCACGCCTTCCACCGATCCAGAAAGAATGCCTTCGGCGCGAGAGTTTTGAAGCATCACAGCAACGCCACTTTGGGCATCGTTGAGCAATCGCACTTCAGATGTATAAGTTGAGCAGGAAACCACCTGGCCAACCACTCCCGTAGATCCCATAACGGGCAATCCCGGCTTCACGCCAGATGCGCTACCAACGTCGATGGTGATAATGCGATTGTAGGAATCGGAGGAATAGCCTGTTACGTGGGCAGCAACCGAAGAGAATCCGTACACGTCATGAATGCCGATAAGCGCTTCAAGGCGCGAAGCCTCCTGGCGATACTCTTCAAGCTCGACCACCATCTGGGAAAGCTGTGCGTTGCTTTCCTTCAACTGGCTCATGGTTTGACCATCGGCCGTAAGGTCTTCCAGCGAAGCTGAAGCAGAGGCAGCAAGTGAACCGGCGGCCGTCCCTGCAGAAGACAGGGGCGAAGAAACCGCTGATGTGGTATTTTGCAAAGAATGCAGAGCGCCTTCGTCTCCCTCGCGGGAATAGACGACGACAAGGACGAGAGAGACCACCAACAAGATGATCAGCAACCCCGTCCCTCCAAGTTGGCCGCCGAATGGGATCTTTTTTTCATTCAAATTCAGGGCCATATCGTAAAAGGATCTCCTATTTCGATCTCATAAGAATCTGCTTGAGTGCCGTGGGGGTTTCAAGAACCTTCAAGCAACCCGAAACAACATTGGTGAGCGCCGTTTCGCTGGTCCAAACCGGAATCTCAAGCTGCTGCGAAAGATAGCGATCCAGACCTGCGAGCAAACCGCCGCCGCCCGTAAGCAGAATACCGTTGGAAATGATGTCAGAGGCCAAGTCGGGGTTGGTCTTCTTAAACGTTTCCTTAATATGCACAACCATTTCGTCGATAGGAGCCTGCAGCGCATCACGCACATCTTCCGACTGAATGGTAACTTCCTTGGGCTGCTCGGTAAGCACGTCCTGACCAGAGATGATCATGTCGCGTTCACGACCGTCTTCAAAGGGCAGAATGGATCCAATCTTAATCTTGATAACCTCTGCTGTGCGTTCACCGATCTTGATTCCAAGAAGATCACGCAAATGAACCGCAATAGCTTCATCAAGACGATTGCCGGCAAGACGCAGAGAAGAAGAGGTTACGATACCGCCCAAAGAAATGACGGCAACTTCGGTGGTGCCGCCGCCGATGTCAACAACCATCGAACCAGTAGGCTCGGTTACGGGCAGATCGGCACCCATGGCAGCAGCCATAGGCTCTTCGATGAGGTACGCCTGGCGAGCGCCTGCCTGAATGGTAGCCTCGAAAACAGCGCGCTTCTCTACGGATGTGGCACCGCAAGGAATGCATACCACGATACGCGGCTTTGGCTGCCAAGGGTAACGACGCGGAGCTGCTTTGTTGATGAATGCGGAGATCATAGCCTCCGTCACGTCATAGTCTGCGATAACACCATCGTGCAGAGGATGCTCTGCAGAAAAGGTGTCTGGCGTATGGTTGATCATGTTCTTTGCTTCATGACCAACAGCAAGAACGCGGTGGGTGCTGCGCTCGATGGCAACAACAGAAGGCTCGTTGATAACGATGCCCTGCCCCGTGATGGCTACGAGTGTATTGGCGGTGCCAAGGTCGATAGCCATGTCGTACGAAGACGACGAGGTGGCGTTCTGTATGAAATCAAGGAAAGACATTAATCGTCCTTAAACAGTATTGTGCAATCGTAAGAACAGATTCTATCACACAGCATAAATACACGTGCAGAAACCGTGAAGGAGGGAAAATAGGGACAGGTACCAGATTCCCACTTGAAGTGGGAATCTGGTACCTGTCCCTATTTTCCCATCAAACGAGCCCCTGATAAGTGCAGCTGCCGGAAAGCCGCCATCAAGGGTCGTGTAGCGTAATTGCGCCTAAAACAAATGTTGCGCCGTTCCATGAACGACGCAACCAAAAAAGCTTAGAAGAAGATGGAGATCTCGCGCTCAGCAGAAGCAACGGAGTCGGAGCCATGGATTACGTTTTCGTCCATGATCAGGCCGAAGTCGCCACGGATGGTGCCAGGAGCTGCCTCTGCAGGGTTGGTAGCGCCCATGAGGGAGCGGCACTTGGCAACAGCGCCTTCGCCAGAAACAACCATCTTAACAACAGGGCCAGAGGTGATGTAGGAGATCAGGCCATCATAGAAAGGCTTGCCCTCGTGCTCCTGGTAGTTAGCAGCAGCCTGCTCGGGGGTAACCATACCCATTTCCATGCGCTCTATCTTCAGACCAGCACGCTCAAAACGGTTAACGATTTCGCCGATGTGACCGTTGCGAACACCGTCGGGCTTGATCATGCTGTAGGTCTTTTCAATTGCCATGTTGGTTCCTTTCAAATGAACGTTTCGTTCTTACTAACGATATGAAACGAGGCGAACCCCGGATCGAATAGGGTTAAGACTGGCTGGTGAAGGAAAGCGACACGCTGGAAACCTTCCAACCCAAGCCATCGCGTACCATGGAAATCTGGTACGGCACTTCGCCACCCTGCGAAGTGGTTGCAGTTGCGTAAACCTCGGCAGTGCCAAGATTGTTGGTGGTGCCGTTGATGGTGACCTGGCCACCCTGAGCAACCGTATCAGCAATACGGGCTTTTTTGCTTTCATCAACGCTAGCAGCATACACATCAGCATTTTGAGGATCGGCAAACAGTGCATTTACCTGATCCTGCTGGGAAGGCACGCCGTAACCCTGCGTGTAAGCGAAAGCACCGCCGCCCGCAACGATGATGATGAGGATAAGGATGATGAGGAATGCCTTCAGGCCGCGATGACGGCGCTTCTTCTTAAGAGGCTGGCCCCAATCCTGAAAATCCTGTTCAGCTTCCTGGAAATACTGGCTACCCGCCTGCTCTGCTGCGGCGATTTCGCGCATAATGCTAGTTTCGGACAGCTGCATGGTACCCATTTCGGAAGGGTCGAGACGAGACGATTCGATGGGAACGCCATCGCCCTGAACATCCAAACCAGAAAGATCGTTATGAGTGTTGGTAGAAGTTACTTCTTCCGGTGTAACGGCTTCAACTTCCCCCGTGTTACCAGCAGCAACGGCGGCAACGGCGCGCTGATAGTCAACATTTGCAGCATCGTTAAACACATAGGTTTTATCGGCCAAAGCGGACTCGAATGCGCGAACCGCCTTTTCCATCTTGCCATCAGCAACATAGGCTTGGCCCATGTTGGCGAAGATCTTGTTGCGGGTTTCGGGCTTCATGTCGAACTGAAGGGCACTTTCGTAGGATGCGATAGCGTCCATCGGACGATCAAGAGCCATGAAGCAGACGCCCAGGTTCAGCAATGCCTTCGTGGGATCGGGGTTCGATTCGTCCAAAGCTGCCGAACGGAAGGCGGCGCCCGCCTCGGCAGATTTACCCAGCTTGAGCAAAGAGTTGCCCAAAGCTACATATGCTTTGTAGGGAGTAGCGTAACGGGAATCTTCCGTAACCGCCTTGAAGTTGGTAATAGCGTCTTCGAAATCGCCCTGAGAAGCATAAACCATGCCCAAGTTGTAGCTTACCGAGCCAGAGGCATCGTAAGAGGTATCCACCAAAGCCTGTGAATACGCGTGGATTGCCTCGTTCGGGTCTTTGAGCTTCACCAGGCAGTTGCCGATCTGGTGATACAGCAAGCCAACTTCGCCGGGGGCCTTTTCGACAGAGGTGTCTTCAAGGCATTCGGTGAACTTTGCAAGCGCTACGTCAAATTGCTTCGAAACGTACGCGCTGCGCGCTTGCTGAAAAGTCTCATTGTTCATGTATCGTCGGTTCCTCTCTTGCGTTTCTTGAACTGGTCCCTAAGGACGCAGAAGAATCAGCCCGAAGCATACTAGCCTGGGCAGTACGCGCTGTTAGTTGGCGTTCTCGATTTCGATGGTTTCGATAACGTCACCTACGCGGAGCTGACCAACAACGTCAAGGCCTTCCACCGTCTGGCCGAATACCGTGTAGCCGGAATCCAAGAACGGCTGAGCACCGAGACACAGATAGAACTGAGAGCCCGCAGAATTCGGATCCTGAGAGCGGGCCATGGCCAGCGTGCCATCAAGGTGCTTGTTGTTGGGGTTGGTGGTGTACTCTTCGTGAATGGTGTAGCCTGGGCCACCGGTGCCAAGACGAGCAAAGGGATTGCCCTCCGCTGCCTTTACCTGCTCGGAGTCGAGTTCACGCGTGTTGGGGCAACCGCCTTGGATTACAAACCCGGGAACATAGCGGTGGAACTTAAGGTTGTCGTAGAAACCCTTCTGAGCGAGTTCCACAAAATTGCCCACATGGATGGGAGCATCGTTACCAGCAAGCTCGACGCGAATGTCGCCCTTGGAGGTTTTGATTACTGCAACCTCATTGCCATTGGGCTGGTATTTAGGTGTGTACAAAGCCATGGTTTCCCCTAACTGCTTCGTGTTTCAAAAATAATGGTGCCCTCTACAGGATTCGAACCTGCGGCTTTCTGCTCCGGAGGCAGACGCTCTATCCCCTGAGCTAAGAGGGCCCAAGTGCTCATATTATACGTTATGATTTACAACATTCTTATTTCCCCACGAAAACCAAAGGATGAGACCATAATGCGCATCGAGATCACCGGTATGACCTATGGAGCAAACGCGGTTGGACGCGCCGATGACGGTAAAGTGATGTTCGTCGCCGGCGGCGCACCAGGCGACGTGGTCGAAGTCGAAACCACCCGCGAAACCAAGGGTTTCCGCGAAGGATCTATTACTGAGTTCTACGAAAAGGGAGCTGCCCGCGTTGAGGCGCCCTGCCCCTTTGCTGCCGTATGCGGCGGATGCCCCTGGATGCACCTGTCTTACGAATCCCAATTACAGGCAAAGCGCGCCAGCGTAGTAAGCCAGCTCTCAAAAATCGGCGGCATACCGCGAGATCGCGCCGAAGAATTAGTGGGCGAATGCGTAGGGTCCAAACGTCAGTTGGGCTACCGCAATAAACTTGAGCTCGCAGGCGGACGCGACGAACGCGGCTTGTTCATGCTCGGCTTCCACGAGCGAGGAGGCAAGCTTGCAGCAGCGCCCAAAACCTGCCTTTTGGCTGCAAAGGGAATCGAAAAAGCACCGGGGGCACTGCGCGGAGCCCTTTCTTACCTGCAGGGACACGACGATCTGGGCATTTTCCGCATCGGCGTGCGACGCAGCGTGCGAACCAAGGATACCGAAATCGCGCTCTGGACGAACCCTTCGGCATTTCCCCGAAAAGCCGCAGCGGACACCCTTTCCAGCGCGCTGAAATGCACCAGCATCGTACGCGTAATCGCCGACCCCGGCAAAGCTCGCAAGATCAAAAAAGTTGAAGCACTGTACGGAAAGGGACACTGGAGCGAAGATCTGGCAGGAAACACCTACCGCATCAGCGCTCCGAGCTTCTTCCAGATAAACACAGCCCAAGCGGAAAAGATGATCCAGTTGGTGCTCGACGGGCTGGAAGTTGGCCCCTCTTCGGTTGTTGCCGACCTATACTGCGGCGCAGGCACTTTCACGCTGCCACTGGCACAACGCGCCGATTATGTGTTCGCCGTCGAATCCGCGGCTTCTTCCGTACGCGATCTTCGCCGCAACATGGAGGGGATCGACGGCGAAATCGAAGTTATCGGCGGAGACAGCGCCCGCGAGCTGCCCACCCTGGGACATCTTGATGCTCTTGTGGTAGACCCACCACGCGCCGGCCTTGCCAGGGGAGTTACCGAAAGCATCGCCGCGTCGAAAGCTGAACGCGTAGCCTACGTCAGCTGCGACCCCGCCACCTGGGCACGAGACATAGCCCGCTTTGCTGAAGCAGGATACGAGCTGGTACAGGCAACACCGGTAGACCTGTTCCCCCAGACCTTCCATGTGGAGACGGTAAGTATCCTGAAGCGCAGATAAGCATCAAAACCTGCATAACGAGATGACACTACGCAGGTTCGAAAGCACAGGAATACTCCTGCCTATGGGGCGAAGCACCATAACGCAAAAAGGGCCCGGAACGAATCTTCGTTCCGGGCCCAACATTTGCTCATTAGGGACTCAGTTCGGTAACGCGGACTTTTATAATCTGCAGTTGCGAGCTCTAGGGATTATTTAACGCATCGATGCCCCAATGCGGAACTTACAGCGTCACCTCCGCACAGCGCAAACCGCGTCAAACAACACTGCACAACCCGAAAAGCCATGAAGCCGTACGCTTTAGCTACGCGCTTCCTTCACATGCCCGACCAGCTTAGCAATACGCTCGCTGTATTCGGGATGCTCGATGCCTGCTTCGGCGATATCGATGATAGGCGCGTCGCCCCACAGGGTTTCCAGACGATAGAAATCGCGAGATTCGGGCTGGAACACATCCACTACAAACTCGCCGTAATCAAGGAGCTCCCAAGAATGATCGTTGGTCTGCTCGCGGGAAATAGGCTTCACGCCGCCCTCGATACGTACTTTTTCCTCGATGTTGTCGAGGATAGCCTCAACCTGGGGAGTGTTGGCGCCCGTTGCGATAACGAAATAATCGGTGACGTCCACCAAGTCGCCAACCTTGATGACCATGATGTCGGTTGCCTTGCGCTCGTCTGCCGCACGTGCAGCAATCAGCGCGCATTCACGAGAAGATGTTTCTTCCACTTATATTCTCCTTTATTGTTCTTGAGGCTTGGCACCGTTGTACCAGTTCCAAACCGTGACAGAATCATAACTGATAGGCTTGCCGGCACGAACCAGATAGGACATGCCCTCTTTCAGCACCGCATAGAACAGCTCTTCCAGGCTCATAGTGCCAATCTGCTTATACAGGCGCTTGTATTCGGCTACGTCGTGCGTGGGCTCGATCTTGTCAGCAACAAACACGATCATATCAAGAGGCGCCATGCTTGGAGCGCCGACCGTATGCCTCTCGATTGCCTGAAATACTTCCTCCCCGAAACAAGGGAAATCACGCCGCAGCACTGCCGCTGCCGTAGGCCCATGCAATACCCAGGGCATGCCGTTTACTACATCGGGACTTACCTTCAAATCGAAATCCGCAATGCGCTGTTGCAACTGAGCGGGGAGAAGCGCTTTGTCCCAATCGTGCAGCAGGCCAGCCATACGGGCGATATGACCGTCGTAGCCATAAGCGCGTGCGAGTTTTCGAGCCGTTTTCGCTACCGATATGCTATGCACATACCGCGAAGGGTTAACGCGCTGCATAAGCAAGCCCTTCATATGCTTGTACGACTGCGAGCTAAACGGCTTTTCCCCATCGAAGCCTTCGGCGCCAGTTGGCTGATAGGCAAACTCCGAGAGCTCTTCTCTGGTAGGCTCTGCCACCTGCGCTTTCTTCTTCTTAGCCATGTTCCACTCCCTCGCGATAGAACTCGTGTTCCATCACGTGATCGACTACAACCTGCGGCGTAAGGTAACGGATCGATTTTCCTTCCGCCAGGCGACGCCGCAATTCGCTTGATGATATTTCCAATGCTTCAATGGTAACGAAAGAAATAGAGATGCCTTTCGCTGCTTCCACAATCTGCGCGCGCTTTTCATCGGAAAGCTCGTAGCCTGGGCGATCGACCCCTACAAATTTTGCAAGGGACCCCATTTCGTCCGAACCGCGCCACTTTGAAACCGTCGCTATAGCATCGGCCCCCGCCAAAAAATACAGCTCGACATTGGGCGGAAAATGGCCACGGAGCGTTCGAAGGGTATCGATGGTGTAAGTATCGCCACCACGCGCAATTTCGATATCGCTCACATCGAAATACGGGTTATCGGCAATAGCGGCACGGCACATAGCCAAACGATCGCTTGCAGGGGCAATTCGTTGCCCACGCTTGAAGACCGGATTTCCCGTGGGAATGAATAGGATGACATCAAGACCCAGGTCTTCTCGCGCTTGCTCGGCGCAAGCCAAATGCCCGTTATGGATAGGATCGAAGGTGCCGCCCATAATCCCTAAACGACAGGGCTTGCCGTCTTTCCCGAAATCATCGAAGCGTTCGCAGATATGTGGCTCTTTGTAGCCCGCTTCCTGCGCACGCATTTTGCGCACGGTTTCGATAACATCGATAGCACTCATGCTACTCCCTTACCTGGCCTGTTCCATTCACCAGGTATTTCGTGCTGGTAAGCGCCTCAAGTGCAAACGGGCCACGCACGTGCAATTTTTGAGTTGAGATGCCTATTTCCGCACCAAGGCCGAATTCCCCACCATCGGTAAAGCGAGTTGAAGCATTGGCATATACAGCAGCAGCATCAACTCCCTGCTGGAAAACCGTAATGGCTTCCTCGCTCAAGGCAACAATGCACTCGGAGTGATTGGTACCATAGCGGTTGATATGAGAAACGGCTTCATCTACCCCGCCCTCAACAACATGGATGCTGATTTCCAGGGCCAGATACTCACGACCCCAGTCTTCCTCGGTGGCGTCAACGAAGAACTGAGAGAGTTCGGCGTGGCCTTCGGCAACAGTTGCCTGCACTGCCGCACGAACCGTCTCGTCGCCGTGGATCAATACGTTTGCCTGAGCCAAATCGAGCAGCAAGCCAGGAAGGAATTCCTGAGCAATGGAAGCATCCACCAGCACTGATTCGCATGCGTTGCATACACCAGTGCGCTGAGTCTTTGCGTTCAGGATTATCTTTCGCGCCATAGCGAAATCAGCCGATTCATGCACATAGACATGGCAGTTGCCGACACCCGTTTCGATAACCGGCACTATTGCATGCTCCACGCAATGCTGAATAAGACCAGCACCGCCGCGAGGAATGAGCACGTCGACCAAGCCGCGAAGACGCAGCAGTGTATCGGTCTCCGCACGGTCGGTTGATTCAATGGCAACTACCGCATCTGCAGGCAAGCCAACGCTTTCGATGGCAACGCGCAGAACCTGCGCAATTGCCAGATTTGAGCGAACCGCCATAGAGCCGCCGCGCAGCACGCAGGCGTTGCCCGATTTCACGCAGATGCCCGCGGCATCAGCAGTAACATTGGGGCGCGCCTCGTACACCATAGCCACCACGCCCAACGGCACGGAAACCTTTCGGATAAGCAAGCCGTTTTCGAGTGTTCGCTGCTCAAGGACCTTGCCCGCAGGGTCGTCAAGCGAAGCAAGGCTTTCAAGGGCAGATGCCATGCCCTCGATGCGGCCCTCGTCCAAAAACAGGCGATCGATCAACGATTCCTTCGTTCCTGCCTTTCGGGCCTCAGTGCAATCGACTGCGTTTTCCGCGCAGATAAGCGCTGCGTCTTTGCGAAGGGCGGCCGCCATTGCAAACAGCGCCTTGTTCTTCAGCTCGGTAGAGGCTTTCGCCATAGCAGCGCTGGCAGCCTTGGCCCTCTGCGCCGCAACTTGTGCTTCACTCATTCGAACACCACCAATTCATCGCGATGGACTGCGGGCTTATCGCCCAAATTTACGAGCAATTCGTTGCCGCGAATTTCCTTCTGGGAACGGCCTCGGGCAAGACTTACTTCGGAAGAGGGAGCGTTAACCCTACCACGGGCAAACAGGTGCCCCTCCTGATCCTTGATATCGACAATGTCCCCGCGGAAGAACGAACCCTCCACGCTGGTAATGCCCACAGACAAGAGCGACGATCCGGTATCTACCAAGGCGCGCTTAGCTCCATCGTCTACCACCAAAACACCCTTGGCAGTGTCGCCGAGGGCAATCCAGAGCTTACGCGGGGAAATATCATGCGCTTTGTTGCGGGCAACGAAGTAGGTGCCCACCGACTCGCCATGAGCAAGCTGGATCAAACTGCCCTGGCGGCGCCCATGGCAGATAACCATTGGGATGCCCGCAAGCATAAGCACGCGAGCAGCGCGGATCTTGGTGATCATGCCGCCGCTGCCCACTTTCGATGTGACGCCTCCCGCCGAAGCCATCAGTTCAGGGGTGATGCGCTCCACAAGAGGAATAAGCGTAGCCGTTGGATCTATGGTGGGATTAGCGGTGTACAAACCTTCGATGTCAGAGAAGATAACGCACATATCGGCCTGCACCAGACATGAAACGAGGGCGGCAAGCGTGTCGTTGTCGCCAAAGCGAATCTGCTCAACCGACACCGTGTCGTTTTCGTTGATGATGGGCACTACGTCGAAATCGATCAAGCGCTCCAAGGTATCACGCGCATGCAAGTAGGCGTTGCGTTGCGCCGTGGAGTGTCGCGTGATAAGCACGCACGAGGTGAGCACATCGTAGCGCGAAAATGCTTCTGCATACGTTGCCATAAGCGCGTTCTGCCCCACCGATGCCGCCGCCTGAAGCGAAGGCATATCGGTCGGACGCTCTTCGATGCCCAATGCCTCCAAGCCGCATGCAATTGCGGCGCTGGAAACAATAAGGGGGCTCCATCCCATCTGACGCAAAGCATGGACCTGAGCGGCAAGGCCGTCGAAGTATGCACGATCGAGCTTGCCTTGCTCGTTTACCAAGGTTGACGAACCGATCTTGATTACTATGACCTTCTTGCCGTTTCTCATGCTTTAGATGTCCATTCCCTCGAAATCATCTTCGCGCATACGTGCCGACTCAAACTCGAATGCACATTCCAAAATGCGAATCTCATCGCCATCGCACGCTCCCGCAGCCTCAAGGGCCTCATCGAGCTTCAAGCGCTTGAAGCGATGCTGCAAGAACGTAACAGCTTCATCGTTTTCCCAGTCGGTCTGGATAACCATGCGCTCAATCTGCTTTCCGGTAACACGGAACACGCCCTCGGAAAGCTTGGTAACCTTGAACTTCTTATCTTTCGCATCGCGACGATGCTGCCAGATCTGGTCGAAATGCTCTTGACCCTCCATGGCCTTGCGCTGAGCTTCGCGGAGCTCAGCGACGCGAGCACCGGTAGCCTTCATCAGGGCATCTACGCCTTTGCCCGTAACAGCACTGGTGAAGAACACCTTAGGGTTCAACGGGCTTTCAGCATATTCATTGCCGCCGGCGCGCTCAATGGAATCGCGGCGTACCTCTTCTTCAAGACGGCGAGCGGCGTCTTCCACGCCAGGCGCATCTACCTTATTGCCAACCACGATACAAGGACGATCCGCCAACTCAGGCAGATAAGCCTTCAGCTCATTGTTGATAATACGGTAATCTTCCACCGGGTCGCGGCCCTCATACCCACCGGTAAGGTCGATAACGTGAAGGATGATTGCGCAGCGTTCCACGTGACGAAGGAATTCGTGGCCCAGACCCTTCCCCTCGTGTGCGCCTTCAATAAGACCAGGAACGTCTGCCACAACATAGTTATACTCGTCGGCTTTCACCACGCCCAAATTAGGCACAAGCGTAGTGAAGGGATAATCGGCGATTTTCGGCTTGGCGGCAGACATGCGTGCGATGAGCGAAGATTTGCCAGCGGAAGGAACGCCCACCAAGGCAGCATCCGCCATGAGTTTCATTTCAAGCTCAACCCAGCATTCTTCCGCAGGAACACCAAGCTCTGCAAAAGCAGGGGCGCGACGCGTTGACGTGACGAAGTGGGTATTGCCGCGACCGCCAATGCCACCGCGAGCAGCAATAATGCGCTCGCCATCATGGGTAAGGTCGGCAATAACCTCACCGGTTTCCTTGGTTTCATCGTTGTATTCACGCACGATAGTGCCAACGGGAACCTTGAGAACAAGGTCTTCGCCATTGGCGCCGTTCATCTTGGAACCCTTACCATGGGTACCGCGCGTTGCTTTGAAATGATGTTTGAAGCGATAGTCGATCAGCGAGGAAACGCGGGAATCGGCTTCAAGCACGATATCGCCGCCCTTGCCGCCGTCGCCGCCGTCGGGGCCGCCCTTCGGGACGTGCGCCTCACGACGAAACGACATGCAGCCCGCGCCGCCGTCGCCTGCTTTAAGAAATATGCGAACCTTGTCTGTAAACATTATCCTTCAATTCTAAACGAAAAGACCCCCTGCGATGCAGAGGGCCTTTGTTAAGTCCAGTTTTAGGCGGTATTTATGCCTGAGGACGGACATGCACCTTGCGGCGTGCGCCCTTGGTATATTCTACCGTACCTTCGCACAGAGCGAACAGGGTGTCGTCCTTGCCGCGACCCACGTTCTCACCGGGATGGAAGTGAGTGCCACGCTGACGAACCAGGATGTTGCCCGCACCGACGAATTCGCCAGCAAAGCGCTTGCAACCAAGGCGCTTAGCCTTCGAATCGCGACCGTTGCGGATGGAACCTTGACCTTTCTTATGTGCCATTAGTATTCCTCCTCTACTTAAGCGATGCTGGTGATCTGAATACGAGTGAGCTGCTGGCGATGACCGCGCAGCTTCTTGTAGTTCTTGCGCTTCTTGAACTTGAAGACGAGCTGCTTGTCGCCCTTAAACTGCTCAACGATGGTAGCCTCAACCTTGGTCTTGGCAGCCTCTGCAGGATCAGCGATAACCTTAGCGCCGTCAACAACCGTGATAGCGGTAAGAGCAACCTTGTCGCCTGCTTCACCTTCGAGCTTTTCGACGTTCAGGCAGTCACCGGTGGATACCTTGTACTGCTTGCCGCCAGTCTTAACAATAGCGTACATAATTCTCCTTATTTGAAATAAACGCAAGGCGATAGCTTATCAGCGTGACCGTAGCAAGTCAACGAAAGCACCTTTCGTTGCAACGTATGCACCGTCTCCGCGTATCATCGCACTTATTCCTAAGCTGCACCTTTCGTGCAACCTGTTGAATGATACCAGAAACCGCCCGATATGGAAGAACAAACCTAGGTTTCGTGAAGGCGCTCCACAATTGGCCAACAAGAGAAAGACCCTTCCCGTCGCATTCTCCCTCTCGCCCCGCCCGCCCCTTGCTAAACCAATGGTCTCAACCGCCTACAGATAATTGTTAGTATTTTTATACCATTTGCTCTCACCTGCGCCTCTATAGGTGATATGATGGTTTTGTGTAGAAGAACAGCCTCTTAATGGGCTGTGGAAAAGGAGGTGGTGTGCGAATGGAATTCCTCACCGACCCGGTACTGCTTGCACGCATTCAGTTTGCGCTCACGGCTATGTACCACTATGTGTTTGTGCCGCTCTCTATTGGCTTAGGCCTTATTGTGGCGATTTTCGAGACCAAGTACTATCGATCCCAAAGCGCTGAAGATGCTGCCGCATCCCGTTTCTGGATCAAGGTATTCACGGCAACCTTCGCCCTAGGTGTTGCAACCGGCATCACCATGGAATTCTCGTTCGGCACCAACTGGGCCGATTACGCGCGTTTCGTGGGTGACATCTTCGGTGCACCGTTGGCGGCAGAAGCGCTGCTCGCCTTTTTCCTGGAATCGGTATTCCTTGGCGTGCTCCTGTTCGGGCGCAAGAAGGTAAGCGGCAAATTCTACCTTGTTTCCGCCTGGCTTGTTTGGCTGGGTTCGTGCCTCTCTGCGCTGTGGATCATCATCGCCAACTCATGGATGCAAACTCCGGCAGGCGCCGAGCTTTCCGCAGACGGCACCCAGGCACTCCTGACCAACTTCCTTGATGCTGCGTTCAACGCAACCACGGCTCCCCGCTATTTCCATACGGTAGATGCCCTGCTCATCATGGGCGCATTCACGGCGCTTGCCATTGCCGCGTGGTATCTGAAGAAGGGCCTTCACACCGAATTCGCCATGAAGACGGTGCGTGTTGCTTCCGTTGTTGCCCTGTGCACAACCTGCCTTATGGTGGTATTCGCCCACCAATCCGCCGTGGCAGTGGCTGAAGAGCAGCCTACAAAGTTCGCCATGATGGAAGGCGCCTACAACGGAGAAGCCATGCCGCTGTATGCAGTAGGCTGGGTTGACGAAGCGTCCCAAAAGGTGATTACCCCCATCGCCATACCAGGTGGCACTTCTTTCTTGGCTTCTGGATCATTCGATACGGAATATCCTGGTCTCAACGACCTGGCAAAGAGCGGCGTTTATGGATCTGATTTCACCGAAGAAACCATCTCGAAGCTCCCCGTGAATACCGTGTTCCAAAGCTATCACCTGATGGTGGCAATGTTCGGGCTTATTGCACTTACCACCCTGTTAGCCTTCGTCTTCACGTTCCGTAAGGGGCGCATCGTCTCGATGCGCTGGCTGCAGAACCTGGCAATCGCTTCGCCCCTGTTCCCCTTCTTGGCCATCGAAGCAGGTTGGTTCACTGCGGAAATCGGCCGTCAACCATGGGTGGTGTACCCCGCCACCAGCAGCCCCGAGGGCGTAAGCCTGCTCACGCAAGCCTCTTCTTCCGCATCGGTAACCTCTCCCGAACTTGCCATCACGCTGGCGCTGTTCCTGCTTATCTACCTGTTCTTGATCATCGGATGGGCACGTATCGTTATCCACCTTATTAAAGTTGGCCCGCGTATCGACGAGAGCGGCGAAGCAAGCAATGAAACCGCTCGCAAAACGGGCAATAGCAGCAATGGCAACGTTGAAGCCTCTATCGGAAAGGCAGGTGAGTAGTCATGACCGCATTGGGAATCCTTTGGTTTGCCCTGATAGCTGTGCTTATCGCGGGCTATTTCATCCTCGATGGATTTGATTTGGGCGCCGGCATCCTTTCGCCCTTTATCGCAAAAGACGAAAATGAAAAAGCCATAGTGCGTCGAGCCATCGGCCCGACTTGGGACGGCAACGAGGTGTGGCTCCTCACTGCTGGCGGCGCACTGTTCGCTGCATTTGCCCCGGCATACGCTACTACGTTTTCAGGCTTCTATCTGGCCATCATGCTGGTGCTATTCGGGTTGATCGTCCGAGCTGTATCTCTCGAATATCGCGCCCATGACCCCAAATGGGGCAAGATTTGGGACGCCCTGTTCTTTATTGGGTCGCTCTTGCCTGCCCTGTTGTTCGGCGTAGCCATCGGCAACGTATACGCCGGCATCCCCCTTGACCCCAACGGCGATTATGCGGGCGTTCCGCTTCTGGGGCTCATCACCCCCTTCACGCTTCTGTGCGGGCTTCTAGGCCTTTCGGTGTTCATCACCCAAGGGGCAACCTGGATTGCGCTCAAGGCCGAAAAGCCATCTGACCTGCAGGCGCGCGCCGCCAAGCTGCGCTGCCCTTTGGCCTGCATAACCATGGCACTATTCGTTGCCGTAAGTGCATACGCCCTGATGGGCATTGCGCCCACCCTCGACCCTGCCCTTGGAACGCTGCGCTCGGTTGCCTGCGCGGGCGTGGTTGCCGCACTGATAGCGCTCTTCTTGGCCTCCAGGGAAACGGACAATGACCTTCTTCCATTCCTGGCAAGCAGCGCATCGGCTCTGCTCCTGGTGGTACTGTTCGCAGCCTCGATGTTCCCCGCCCTGGTTGTTGCCACAACGGGCACGAGCATCACCATCGCAAATGCCGCTTCTTCCGATTTGGCCCTCGCATGGATGACGGGCATCACCTGCATTGGCCTTCCCTTGGTGCTGGTATATCACGTACTGGTGTATCGCACCTTCCGTGGACGCATCAGCGCTGATGAGGTCGACGAATACTAACCTATGCGGCAGCGAAATACCCTAAGCGGGGCAGCCGCCGCTTTCGTTTTCGTTGAAGATGCCAGAGGGGGCGCCGTATCCAGCGCCCCCATAACACGCTGCCTTTACAGATGAAAGGAGGAGGCATGTTCGATAAGAGGCTCTTTACCCTTCCCGGCGCAAAGAGCGCTATCGCCTGGTGCATTGCCACCTCCCTTCTTCTGGCGGCATTCATGGTGGGTCAAGCCGCAACCCTGGCATGGGCCTTGACCCTTCTTTGGGAAGGAAACGCCCTCTCCAACGTCGCAGCTCAGCTTGGCGCCTTTGCGCTCTGCTTCATCGGAAAACAGGCAGTCAGCACCATTCAGGCCAAGCAGCTCGAGCTCTTTGCGGCGGCGCGCACTGAAGAGTTTCGCCAGCAGCTGGCAAAGCGTCTCTATGAAGGAGGCTCACCCTTAGCCCAAAGATTAGGAACGGGCGCAGCTTCGACACTCTGCCTTGATGGCATCGACAACATTGAGCAATATTTGAGCACCGCTTTACCTCGTACGGTGGCACTGGTCACGGTGCCTTTTGTTCTTCTTGCCGTGATCGTCTTCCAGGACTGGGTTTCCGCCCTTATTGCGCTTCTGGTATTTCCCGCCATCATCCTTCAGATGGTTCTTATCGGAAGCACTGCACAAGCAGAAGCCGGCAAACAGCATCGAGAATACCAGCGCCTCGCAAACCATTTCATCGATTCGCTGCGCGGCATCGATACCCTGAAGTATTTCGGCCGTAGCAACGAACAAGCCGATCGCGTATATGAGACAAGCGAACAATTCCGCGTAGCAACGATGAAAACACTGCGCACCGCAACGCTTTCAGGTGCTGTGCTTGACGCATTTTCCACCATTTCCCTCGCAGCAGTTGCCGTTATGCTCGGCTTTCGCTTGGTGGATGGGTCCATTACCCTGCTTCCCGCGCTGTTCGTCTTGGTGATCATGCCCGATTATTTTCGCCCAATACGCGAATTCGCCTCCGATTACCACGCTACGTTAAACGGGAAGAACACCCTTACCCAAGTACTGGAAGTATTGGGGGGCTCCGCTGGAACCGAAGCGAAGAAAGAAGACCGCACGCCTGAATTGCAGGTTGACGCCCCCAAATTAGAGCCTTGGCAAGAGCGCAGCGTGCTCACCCTCGAACATATAGGGCTCTCCTATGAGGGGGAAACAGCTCTGAAAGACGTTTCCTGCTCTTTCGGAGGCTTCCGCAAATACGGCATCGTGGGACCATCCGGCTGCGGGAAAACTACCCTTGCCCAGCTACTTGCCGGCGTCCTGCAACCCACTCAAGGATCCATCGTTGTCAACGACCACGCAATCGAGACACTCTCGATGCCCAGCTGGAGAAAACAAGTAGCTTATCTGCCCCAATCTCCTCATATTTTCAGCACCACCCTCCGAAACAATCTGACGTTTTACCAACCCGATGCAACCGAAGAAGAAATTGACCACGCGCTTGAACTGGTTGGACTCACCAGTCTGGTTGCCGAACTGCCCAAAGGATTGGATACCGTTGTTGGTGAAGGCGGACGGTCGTTGAGCGGCGGACAGTCGCAACGCGTCGCCCTTGCACGTGCGATATTGCATAGAACCTGTCGGGTCTTGGTGTTCGACGAGCCAACGGCTCATCTCGACATTGAAACGGAATGGGAACTCAAACAGCGCATGCTTCCTCTGATGGAAGACAAACTGGTTTTCTTTGCAACCCATCGCCTTCATTGGCTAAGCGAAATGGATGAGGTCCTCCTGCTTGAAGACGGACAGGTTAGAGGCTTTGGCTCCTTCGAGTCGCTGAGTAACGCAAACTCTTTTACCTATCTGTCAAGCCGCAAGAAGGAGGGTAGCGATGAGTAGCAGCCTGAAAGAAACGATCGCCCTGCTTAAGCGCGATGCGTGGGTTAAACCCTATCTGGGCCGCTATCGCAAAATCCTCGCACTGGCTCTTGTTCTGGGCTGTTGCACAGTTCTTTTCGCCGCTGGACTTATGTTCACTTCAGGATGGCTCATTGCCGGCTCTGCCGAAATGCCGTATTCGGTTTTGATGCTGGGCACACCCTTGCTTTGCGTGCGGGTATTCGGCGTGGGAAAACCCATTCTGCGTTACTGCGAACGCTTAGCGAGCCACGATTGGGTGCTGCGATTCACTTCGAATCTTCGCAAGCAGCTCTACCGATCCTTTGATGCAGAAGGTGTTTTCTTCCGTGCCAGCCACCGCCTTGGCGATGCCCTAGGGCTTCTGGCGGAAGACGTTGAGCATATCCAGAACCTCTATCTCCGCTGCGTTTTCCCAACCGCAATAGCCCTAGCAGCTGGCGTGGGGCTATGTGTTCTGTTCGGTTGCTTTTCGCCCCTCGCATGCTTGGCGTGCTTTGTCTTCGTATCGCTCGAACTCTTTGTTGTTCCCGCGGTTTCAGTGAGCATCAACGGCAAGCGTCAATCGATGGCAAAAGAGCTTGCCGCAAAACGCTACGCTGCCTATGCCGACAACATCCTAGGAATCACCGACTGGGCGCTTTCGGGCAGAAAAGCCGATTTCTTGGCGCAATGCGAAAACGGACAGGAAGACCTCAACCGCTTAAAAGCTCAAGCGCACGCCTTCGATCGCAAGCGCGACCTGGCCCAACAAGCACTATTCGCATGCGCCATCATTGCCCTCATATGCTGGGCGACAATCACCTTTGGCGGGATGCGGGGAGGACAGGCAAATTGGATTCTGGCTTTTGCGCTGGGGGCCTTCCCCCTTATTGATGCTTTCGCGGTAATGCCCGTTGCCGCAACGCAAGCCCAGGGGCACTTCGACTCCATAGCGCGGCTCAACGATCTTTCCCTACCCGTTGAAGGGGAAACGGGAACCAGCCCGGAATCCAAGCACACACAAAACATCGACCTTGGCCTGAAGCACCCAGTTGTCGAGCTAAAAGACGTTGAATTCGCCTACCCTGGCCAGTCCTCCACGATTTGTGGAATCAGCCTCTCCCTTTCGCCGGGGCAGCATCTTGCACTCCTTGGCAAAAGCGGATCGGGGAAAACCACCCTCGCGCATCTGCTGCGCGGAGACCTCACCCCGACATCAGGCAGCATCACCGTTGGAGGGCTTCCCTGCTCGGAGCTTGGGGGCGATGCGCCTCGGATGTTCGGCGTCTGTCAGCAGGCTACGTACCTGTTCAACGACACCCTGCGCAACAATCTGCTTATAGCCAAGCCCCAAGCAAGCGACGAGGAGCTCGAACGCGCTCTTGAGCGCGTCGGCTTGAAAAAACTGCTTGCGCGATTGCCGAAAGGTCTCGACACCGTACTCGATGAAGCGGGATTGCGCTTCTCGGGCGGCGAGCGTCATCGCGTTGCCCTGGCACGCATCCTTTTGCAGGATGCGCCTATTGTCATCCTCGACGAACCAACGGTAAGTCTCGATCCCCGCACCGAACACGAGGTGCTGGACACCATGTTCGAAGTACTTGCAGGCAAAACGGTGGTCCTAATCACCCATCACCTCCAAGGGGTATCGGACATGGATCGCGTGCTGTTCCTGGAAAACGGCCGCATAGTTCTTGACGGGGCACCGGAAGAACTCGAGCGCAGCAACCAGCACTACCGAGCACTCCTCGAACTCGAACAGGGGTTTTAGGCGAATCAATAGGAACGAGATCGCGGACGCTATAAAAGCGATACCCCCCTAATGAGCCTCAGCCCAGTTGGCGCCAGCCGACACATCAACCAACAACGGAACTGACAACTCAACGACCGATTCCATCACGCTTGTCAGAAGATCCGAAACCTCTTCCACTTCCGACTCGGGCACCGAAAGGTCAAGTTCGTCGTGCACCTGAAGCATGAGCCTCGTGCCAAGATCTCGCATTACAAGCTCATCTTGCACCTGACGCATGGCAAGCTTGATAATGTCGGCGGCGGTACCCTGCATAGGATGGTTCATCGCCGTACGCTCGCCAAAACCACGCTGGGCGGCATTCTTGGCTTTCAGCTCGGGGATATACCGACGGCGGCCGAACAAGGTGGTGGCATAGCCATCTTTGTGGGCCTGCGCTACCACGTCATCGAGATACGTACGCACGCCAGGATGAACCTCGAAATAGCGATCGATCATTTCTTTCGCTTCATAGAACGGGATATGAAGCGACTGCGAAAGGCCATAGGCCTGCTGACCGTACACAATGCCGAAGTTCACCGCTTTTGCTCGACTACGCATCTGCGGCGTAACATCGCTCATCGGGACGCCGAACACGCGCGAAGCCGTGCTGGCGTGAAAATCCTCACCGGAATTGAATGAGGCAATAAGATGCTCATCCCCTGAAAGGTGCGCCAAAAGGCGCAATTCGATCTGGGAATAATCGGCAGAAACGAAGACTTCTCCCTCATTGAGAGGCACAAAGCAGGTTCTTATCTGGCGTCCAAAATCGGTGCGAACCGGAATATTCTGCAAATTCGGATCAGAAGAGGAAAGGCGGCCAGTGGTGGTAACCATCTCATTGAACGATGTGTGGACACGCCCGTCTTCAGCTCGCATACGCGGCAGGGCATCGATGTACGTCGATTTGATCTTCGCGTATTCGCGATATTCCAGCATAAGGCCAGGAAGCTCATGTTCGTCGGTTAGCTCTTTCAGGACAGAAGCGTTGGTGGAATAACCGCTTCGCGTCTTTTTCTTCGGAGTCAGACCCAATTCGTCGAACAGCACCTCTGAGAGCTGCTTTGGGGAATCAACATTGAACTCATGCCCTGCCGAGGCATAAATCGCCGCACGCAGACGATCGACTTCGGCGCCGGTGCTTTCGTTCAAGGCTTTCAGGTGATCAACGTCCAAAGCCGCTCCCGTGCGCTCCATGCAAGCGAGCACACCAACCAACGGCAGATCGATAGCGTCATAGACCTTGCGAGCGCCCTCTTTTTCAAGCTCTTGAGCCAAAGGGTCTACCAAGGCGCCAATCGCAGCAGCCTGCAGCGCCACTTGTTTTTGCGGATCCTTTTCGTCGGGGAGCACCGCGCCTGCATAGCGCTCCATAAGGGCATTCAAAGTAGCTGCACCGTTATTGGAATCGGCAACGTAGGCGGCAAGGGTTACATCGAACATATGCGCATCGAGTATTTCTCCACAGGAAACAAGAGAATCTTGTGCGGTATCGGCGGGGAACACCACTTGAAGCAATGACTTTGCATCTGCTGCGGCGATTTCTCGTTCGCGGACAAGGAAAGCAAGCGCCTCTTTGGCTTCCTCATCATGGAAGAGCGCCGTTGAATCCCCCAGGTTCACTGCCAAAGTCAGCCCGTCGCCAAAAAGCGATGCTTGAGGATCAAGAGCCCACGCAACTGGTACGTAGCCCTCTGCAGGCAGTTCGATAGCTGCCTTTGCTTCATCGCCTTCAACGAAATCATCCCAAGAGCCCAAATCGATGGAAGCAGCTTCACCCCCCTGGAGCTTCAGGATCTTTGCCAGATGGGCCATCATACGCACATCGGTGAATGCCTTGGTAACCTGCTCCGTATCGAAATCTGGGAAGCTGATCGTTTCGAGATCGAGTTCAAAATCGGCATCGCGCACAATAGTAGCCACCTGACGGGAAAGGAATGCATCATCTTTGTAGTTAGTCAGGTTTTCCAACTGCTTTCCCTTGAACTTGTCAAGGTTGGCGTAGATGCCCTCCAGGTTGCCATATGCCTGAAGCATCGAGGCGGCCTTTTTATCACCGATGCCAGGAACACCGGGGATGTTATCGGCCTTGTCGCCTTTGAGACCCAAAAAATCCGTAAACTGAGCAGGCGTTACACCGTAGCGCTCCTCCACTTCTTCGGGGCCGTAAATGACCACATCGGTAATTCCACGCTTAGTGGTTACGATTTTCGTTAGGTCGCTGGCCAGCTGATAGGCATCTTTGTCTCCCGTGACCAAAAGCGTCCTATAGCCCAGTTCCTCATCACGCGCAGCAACGGTACCCAGGATGTCGTCGCCCTCCCAACCGGGAAGCGCCACAACCGGCACGTTCATGGAAACTAATAGGTTTTCGATAACGGGGAACTGGGCCTTCAGTTCTTCGTCCATAGGAGGTCGCTGCGCCTTGTACTGCTCAAGCGCCTCCATGCGGAACTTAGGACGACCCTTATCAAACGCGCAGACCAAAGCGTCGGGTTGCTCCATTTCGATGAATTTCAGCAACATGGAAAGGAATCCGAATGCTGCGTTAGTAGGAGTACCGTCGGGTGCCGTCATGGTTGGCGGAACGGCATGATATGCACGATGCATCAAAGAGTTTCCGTCAATCACAGCAACGGTTTTAGGCATAGGAATTCCTTTCATGTTTGAACGTAACGATTATACCGCGCGCAAGTTGAACCCCAGACACCTTGCAGAACGGAAGCAACGAAGATGATTCGAAGGACCTCATTCCAATAAGGGATAAGCCGACATTCGTTTCTGCGATGTATATTCGGATTATCATCTGCCCGTGCGCCACATCGGGCCTATCCCACCTCGGCACCGTCCCGAAGCCGACCAAGAACCAAAAACAAAAAAACGACCAGAATTGCAACTTTTTTGCGATTAGGGATTGCTTGGGGATGCGGACGAAAAGTTGGACCTTGGAGGGTCCGGATTGGAGTTCGCATGTACAGCAAGGAGTCCGTCGAGC
>CAKTTY010000003.1 GCA_934617065.1 uncultured Eggerthellaceae bacterium | reverse complement strand
ATCAACTTGGAGACCTGTTTTCGATGCTCGACGTGGCGATATGGTCGGAAATTCACACACTTTTTGAGCCATTACCCTTAAATCGTCGGTGAGCACATTGTTTCGGCGTGAAGGTAGTCCGCCAGACTTTCAGGGGATGAGGGTCTGGCGGGCTTCTTTTTTATTCGCGTTTCTCTGAGGTTTATGGTGTTCTGTGACGCTTTTGCAAAATAATTCACTCCATTGAAATAAAGTTGCGCTCTTGGCTTTGGATGGTGCTATAGTGACAACATTGAAAAGCGCAGACGAGGAAAAGTAGGGACGAATCCTTCCCACAGAGAGTTGGCGGTTGCTGAAAGCCAATGGTTGGACGGTCCGAAAGGCGCCTCTGAGCTGTTCTGCCTGAACATCTTCCATTCGAAGCGGACGATCTCCGATTCGGTGGTTGGTCAGTAGGCTGAATCGGTGACCCCGTAATCGGTCCGTGGGAACAGTGTTTCCCCTCTCTCTTTGTGGTCCTGATGCAGTCTGCTGCGCAGGATTTTTTTATGCTCGGGTTTTCCGAAACCCGCTTAATGAGTTTAAGAGCCCAATAGAGAAAGGGGTGTGATCAGATGCGAAGCGACGCGATCAAGAAAGGCCTTGCGCGTGCCCCGCACCGAAGCCTTTTGAAGGCTGACGGTTTGACCGATGAGGAGATCGAGCGCCCGCTCATCGCCGTTATCTCTTCTACCAACGACATCATTCCCGGTCATAATCACCTGGATAAGATCGCCGACGCTGTTAAAGCAGGCGTCCGCATGGCGGGTGGCACGCCTTTGGAGGCAACCACCATCGGCGTGTGCGACGGCATTGCCATGAACCATGAAGGTATGCACTTCTCTCTTACCAGCCGTGAAGTCATCGCCGACTCGGTTGAGTGCGTTGTGCAGGGTCACCAGTTTGACGGTATGGTGCTCATTCCCTCTTGTGACAAGGTTGTTCCTGGCATGCTCCTTGCCGCTTGTCGTCTGAACATTCCTACGGTCCTTGTTTCCGGTGGCCCCATGCTTGCCGGTCGTGACAAGTGCGGAAATGAAACCGACCTGAACACCTTGTTTGACGCGGTAGGTCAGGTAACCGCTGGCACTATGACCGAAGAAGAGTGCAAGTGGTTTGAGAACACCGCATGCCCCACCTGCGGCAGCTGCTCGGGCATGTTCACCGCGAACTCCATTTGCTGCTTGTCTGAGGGTCTGGGCATCGCCCTTCCCGGCAATGGCACTATCCCTGCTGTGTACTCTGAGCGCATTCGCCTTGCAAAGCATGCAGGCATGAAGGTCATGGAGCTTGTAGCGGAAGATATCACGGCGCTCGATATCATCAACGAGCATTCCATCCGCAACGGCATGGCGCTCGATATGGCTTTCGGCGGATCCACCAACACTATGCTTCACCTCACCGCAATCAGTCATGCTGCCGGTTGCCCCATTACCATGGACGACTGGAATGAGGTTTGCCAGCAGATCCCGAACATCACGCGCATCGCTCCTGCCGGTCCGCTCCACATCGAAGACCTGAATGCGGTTGGCGGTATCCCCGCTATTATCGGTGAGCTCGGCCGTCACGGCCTGCTTGACGGCGAGGCCACTACGTGTCACGGCTCCATGGCTGAATGGATCAAGGAATGCCCGCAGGTTGATGGTGAAGTGGTTCGCACCGTTGAAAATGCTTACAGCCCCTACGGCGGCTTGCGAGTTATGCACGGCAACCTTGCTCCCGACCGCGGCGTAGTGAAGCAGTCTGCTGTTTCCGACGATATGCGCAAGCATCGCGGCCCGGCACGTGTCTTCGAGTCTGAGGAAGAGGCCTGCGAGGCCATCTTCGGCGGCAAGATCAACGCCGGCGACGTTGTGGTGATTCGTTACGAGGGCCCTGCAGGCGGCCCCGGTATGCGTGAAATGCTCACGCCCACCAGCGCTATCTGCGGCATGGGCTTGGACAAGTCTGTCGCCCTTATCACTGACGGTCGCTTCTCTGGCGCAACCAAGGGTCCTGCTATCGGCCATGTAAGCCCCGAGGCTGCTGCGGGCGGTCCTATTGCTTTGGTCCATGAAGGCGACATCATCGACATCGATATCGATGAAGGAACCCTTACGCTTGAAGTATCCGATGAAGAGCTCGAGGCCCGTCGTGCTGCTTGGGCAAAGCCTGAGCCCAAGTGTCAGGTTGGCGTTCTTGCTCGCTACGCAAAGCTCGTTTCCAGTGCTGACAAGGGGGCATATTTCGGATGAGCGTGATCGATAAGGAATACGAAGCCAAGATGGGCCTCGGTCCTCATACCGAAAAACAAGGCAAGAAGATGTTGGGAGCAGAGGCTATCATCGCTTCGCTCGAAGCCGAAGGCGTGGACACGGTATTCGGTTATCCAGGTGGTCAAGCTATCAAGATCTATGATGCCCTGTACGATTCGAAGAAGATCAACCATGTTCTTGCTCGTCATGAGCAGGGCGCGACTCATGAGGCCGATGGCTACGCCCGCGCCACGGGCAAAACCGGTGTCGTCATTGTGACTTCCGGCCCTGGCGCCACCAACACGGTTACCGGCATTGCCACCGCCTACATGGACAGCGTCCCCATGGTGGTAATCACTGGCCAGGTTCCCCGCAGCGTTATCGGCACCGATGCATTCCAGGAATCCGATATCGTGGGTATCACCATGCCCATCGTGAAGCACAGCTATCTGCTTCAGAGCTGCGACGATATGACCAAGACTTTCCGTGAGGCGTTCTATATTGCCAACTCTGGTCGTCCTGGCCCGGTTCTCATTGATATTCCTTCCGACCTTGCCGGTTCGGAGATGGTGTTCGAGTACCCTGAGGATGTGCTTATTCCCTCGTACAAGCCGACGGTTAAGGGCAATATTCGCCAAATCCGCCAGGCATGCGAGATGATGAAGGAAGCGAAGCGCCCCATTCTCTACATCGGCGGCGGCATCATTGCGTCCCATTCCGAAAAGGAATTGCTCGCGGTGGCAGAAAAGTTGCAGATCCCCGTGGTTTCCACGCTGATGGGCAAGGGTGCATTCCCCGCATCCAACCCGCTCAGCCTGGGTCTTGTGGGCATGCACGGCTCCAAGTTCGCGAACTATGCGGTAACCAACTCTGATTTGCTTATTGCGGTAGGTGCTCGCTTCTCGGACCGCGTTACTGGCAAGCTTGCCGATTTTGCGCCTGATGCGAAGGTTATCCACATCGATGTTGATCCTGCCGAAATCGGCAAGAACCGCATTCCTCAGATACCTATCGTGGGCGACGCGAAGGTTGTTCTGGGTGGCATTAACGAGCAGCTCGAGCAGACGGGCTACGAACCTTGCACGAAGGAATGGCTCGCTCAAATCGAGGAATGGCGAAGCCGCCATCCGTTCTACAGCCCTGGCGTGTCCACGCCTGCTGGCTCTATTTCGCCTGAGGGTTCGCTCGATTTGCTTTCCAGCTTGCTCGATCCCGAGAACTCCATTGTGACCACTGAGGTTGGCCAGCATCAGATGTGGGCCGCTCAGCATATCGATCGCGACGTATCGCGCACGTTCCTTTCCAGCGGCGGCTTGGGCACTATGGGATTCGGCTTCCCGGCTGCCATCGGCGCTAAGGTTGCTTGCCCCGAAAAACAGGTTGTGTGCATCGCGGGTGATGGCTCTTTCCAGATGAACGTTCAGGAGATGGCAACCGCTGCCGTCAAGGGCATCAACGTGAAGGTTCTTCTTATGAATAACTCCGCGTTGGGTATGGTTCATCAGTGGCAGGGCTTGTTCTACAACGAGCGCTACAGCGAAACGCTGTTGCCTGACAACCCTGATTTTGTGAAGCTGTGCGAGGCTTACGGCTGGGGCGGCAAACGCGTTTCCGATCCTGCCGAGCTCGAAGATGCCATGAAGTGGATGCTTGATTACGATGGCCCTGCGTTGCTTGATATGCGCATCGATCGCGATGAAAACGTATTCCCTATGGTTGCCCCCGGTGCTCCGCTCGACGATATCATCGGTGCGGTGAATGTTGGTCCAATCTCCAACATGCTTGAGGGATTCGAGAATCTGCCGTTTGCGAACGCTGCCGAGGCAAATGCGGCTGCGCACAGCGCCAACAATGAAGGAGGCCGATAATGAGCACTCAGCAGAGGCATATCCTTTCGGTATTGGTTGAAAACAAGCCAGGCGTGCTTTCGCGCGTTACCGGTTTGGTTTCCCGCCGCGGTTTCAACATCGAGTCTCTTTCCGTTGGCCCAACCGAAGACCAGACGCTTTCCCGTTTGACGATCATCATGATCGCCGATGATGTTGCATATGAGCAGATCACCAAACAGCTGCATAAGCTTATCAGCGTGCATAAGATCACCGACCTCACCCAAGAGCAGGCGATCGAGCGTGAGTTGGTACTGTTCAAAGTTCACGCTAACCCTGAGCGCCGAGGCGAGATCATTGAGATTGCCAACGTGTTCCGTGCCAACATCGTCGATGTGGGCAAGTCGTCGTTGACCATCGAAGTCACCGGTACCGAGTCGAAGATCTCGGGTATCGAAGATCTCCTGCGTGCCTATGGCATCAAGGAGATTATTCGCACGGGTATAATTGCAATGTCCCGCGGCTCCAAGGTGAGCTAAGCCACCTGTCGTGTGACGCAATTCGCCATATGGTAATAACAGTCAGTCATTAGAAGAAGGGATGAACCATGGCTGTAACGATCTATTACGAAGAGGATGTCGATCCTAAGGTAATCCAGGGCATGAAGGTAGCTATCATCGGCTACGGCTCTCAGGGCCATGCACATGCACTGAACCTGAAGGATTCTGGCGTTGACGTTCGCGTTGGTCTTCGTGAGGGTTCCAAGAACTGGGCTGTCGCAGAAGAGGCTGGCCTGAAGGTTACCACGATGGACCAGGCTGCTGAGGAAGCCGACTTCATCATGATTCTCGTTCCCGACGAGAAGCAGCCCCAGGTTTACAAGGATCACGTCGAGAAGCACCTCAAGCCCGGCAAGACCCTTGCTTTCGCTCACGGCTTCAACATCCACTACGGCTACATCAAGGCTCCCGAAGGCGTTAACGTTGTTATGTGCGCTCCTAAGGGTCCTGGCCACATTGTTCGCCGTCAGTTCACTGAGGGTTCTGGTGTACCTGATCTGGCTTGCGTATACGAGGATGCAACCGGCAACGCTTGGGACATCATCATGTCCTACTGCTGGGGTGTTGGCGGTGCTCGTTCCGGCATCATCAAGGCAACCTTCGCCGAGGAAACCGAAGAGGACCTCTTTGGCGAGCAGGCAGTTCTTTGCGGTGGCCTCGTAGAGCTGGTAAAGGCTGGCTTCGAGACCCTGACCGAGGCTGGCTATCCGCCCGAGTTGGCATACTTCGAGTGCTATCACGAGATGAAGATGATCGTCGACCTGATGTACGAATCCGGCATCCACTTCATGAACTACTCCATCTCCAACACTGCTGAGTACGGCGAGTACTACGCCGGCCCCAAGGTCATCAACGAGCAGTCCCGCGAGGCCATGAAGCTCATCCTCAAGCGTATCCAGAACGGCGAGTTCGCCAAGGAATTCGTTGCCGACTGCGAGAATGATCACAAGTGGCTCCTCGAGCAGCGTGAGAAGATCAACACTCATGAGATCGAGACCACTGGCGCTAAGATCCGCGAAATGTTCTCTTGGGTTAAGTCCGCAGAATAGTTGGCGCGTCCGCTTATGCACTCGAAAAGGCACCCTTTGGGGTGCCTTTTCTTTTGCATAAGCTCCATACGGGATGACGCTGCGCGGTGCCCTGGCGGCACAGCTGGCTTTCAAGCGCTCAGCATGGCCATGAGGCCTATGCTTCGTGCTTTCAAGTCAGCTGCACTCGCCAGGGCGCCGCTCGCTGATTTACTGGCGCATGCCCCAGGCTTTGGTTAACGCCCTTTGGGCGTTTGCTCAAATTCGCTTTGCTCTTTGAGCGTTGGGTTCGGATTCACTTCGCTCTTCGAACCGCTGGAGGCTTGCAGTTGGGCTTGATCCGTTTTTTCGGTTCGGATTCGCTTCGCTCTCCGAACTGCTGGACTCTTTGGGGGGGTTGAGGTTCAAATTCGCTTCGCTCTTTGAACGAGGCGGTTGATGCTCTGCTTGAATCGTTTTGTTGGGGAACGCAAATGTGCCTTCTGCAAAATAGTCGCTTGGTGCGTACTTTATTCTGGTAAAGTATCTTCCATTATTCGTGTGCCTCGTTAGTGGGCGGGGCGTTTTGAAAGGACTTGTGTCTATGGGAAGGGTGTACAACTTTTCTGCGGGTCCGGCGGTGCTTCCTGAAGAAGTGCTCCGTGAAGCCGCTGCGGAAATGCTCGATTATCAGGGCACCGGTATGTCTGTCATGGAGATGAGTCACCGCTCAGCTGCATTCAAGGGCATCATCGAGGAAGCTGAGGCCGATCTTCGCGACCTTATGAACATTCCCGACAACTACAAAGTGCTGTTCTTGCAGGGTGGCGCAACTCAACAGTTTGCCGCTATCCCCATGAACCTGATGCTGAACGGCAAGGCCGATTACATCGTTTCCGGTTCGTGGTCTAAGAAGGCGTTCAAGGAAGCTCAGCTGTTCGGTGATGCTCGCTGTGTGGCTTCGAGCGAAGACGGTAACTTCTCCTACATCCCCAACGTGGATGAGCTCGAGTTCCGCGAGGATGCCGATTACGTTTACATCTGCGAAAACGAAACCATCTACGGGACGCACTACCATAAACTTCCTGAAACAGGCGATGTTCCGCTGGTAAGCGATGTCTCCTCGTGCTTCCTTTCCGAGCCTATCGATGTTTCGAAGTATGGCTTGGTGTACGGCGGCGTTCAGAAGAATATTGGTCCCGCCGGTGTAGTAATCGTTATCATTCGCGAAGACCTTATCAAGGACGAATGGCTGCCCAACACGCCTACCATTCTGCGTTATAAGACCCAGGCAGATGCCGACAGCATGTCGAACACTCCTCCGTGCTATGGCATCTACATTTGCGGTAAGGTTTTCAAGTGGCTGAAGTCCCTCGGCGGGCTCGAGGCTATGAAGAAGATCAACGAGGAAAAAGCAGCCCTGCTCTACGACTACCTTGATTCCACTGATTTCTACACGGCTACCGCTCGTAAGGAAGATCGTTCCATCATGAACGTTCCCTTTGTTACCGCTTCGGCTGAGCTTGATGCTGAATTCGTTGCTGGAGCCAAAAAGCGCGGTATCGAAAACATTAAGGGCCATCGCAGCGTAGGCGGTATGCGTGCAAGCATCTACAACGCAATGCCTGTTGAAGGCGTGAAGGCACTGGTTGAATACATGAAGGAATTTGCCGAATCCCACCAGTAGGTAAAAAGCAAAGCCTCAGTTTGCTGCTGCATGAACCGATAATCGACAAATTGTGCCAGCTGCGAAAAATATATTAAATCAGCGGGGGAGCATCGTATTGTGCGATGCTCCCTATGCTATACTTTCCAAGTCTGTAAAAAGGCAGACAAGAAATTATAGGCCCCCGAGACATGTTTGTTGTTGGTGCTTGTTCGGCAAGCGCGGCATACATGGTTAATGTTTTGACTGCAAACACGTACGAAGGGTCCCCGATACTTTTTTGAAAGGGGTCCGTTTTGACCGAAATCAAGAACACGTCCGTCATTGATTTTCAGGACATCTCTGACGAAGAGATGAACAAGATGATCGATGGCACTCTGACCGACTTCGACGAGGGCGATCTGATCGACGGCACTGTTGTAAAGATCGAGCATGACGAGGTACTCGTTGACATCGGATTCAAGAGCGAGGGCGTTATTCCTGCCCGCGAGCTTTCTATCCGCAAGGATGCTGATCCTTCCGAGGTCGTATCTTTGGGCGATAAGCTCGAGGCCTTGGTTCTCCAGAAGGAGGACAAGGACGGTCGTCTCATCCTCTCCAAGAAGCGTGCTGAGTACGAGCGTGCTTGGATTCAGGTTGAGGAAAAGTTCAAGGCTGGCGAAGTTGTTACCGGCGAGGTTATCGAAGTCGTCAAGGGCGGCCTGATCCTCGACATCGGTCTCCGTGGCTTCTTGCCTGCTTCTCTCGTTGATCTTCGTCGTGTTAAGGATCTTACTGCATATCTTGGCACCGAAATCGAAGCTCGTGTCATCGAGATGGATCGCAACCGCAACAACGTTGTTCTCTCCCGTCGTGTTCTCCTCGAAGAGGGTCGCAAGAACGAGCGTGCTGAAATCCTCGAGAAGCTCTCTAAGGGCATGCGCCTGAAGGGCACCGTTTCCTCCATCGTTGACTTCGGTGCATTCGTTGATCTGGGCGGCATCGACGGCCTGATCCACATCTCCGAGCTCTCCTGGAGCCATGTAAACCATCCTTCCGAGGTTGTTAAGGTTGGCGAAGAGGTTGAGGTTGAGGTTCTCGACGTTGATCTTCAGCGCGAGCGCATCTCCTTGGGTCTCAAGCAGACCACCGAGGATCCTTGGACCAAGCTTGTTGAGACCTATCCCGTTGGCACCATCGTTGACGGCAAGGTTACCAAGATCGTTCCCTTCGGTGCATTCATCGAGCTCGGCGCAAACGTTGAGGGTCTTGTACACATCTCCGAGATGGCTATGCGTCACATCGATTCTCCTGCACAGGTTGTCAAGGTTGGCGATGCTGTGAAGGTTAAGGTTATGGACGTTAACGTTGAGCGTCGTCGCATCTCCCTGTCCATGAAGGCTGCTGCTGAGGATCTGGGCATCGAGATCGCTGTTGCAGAGCCCGAGCCCAAGCCTGAGGCTGCTGAATAACATAGCATTGCATAACATGCGATAATGAAGCGGTGGGTTGCTTTTGCACCCACCGCTTTTTCTTTGCGCGGTTAGTGCGCCTTTGGTCGGAACGGCAATTGAAAGCAGCAGGGACGCTCGAGTGAGGGGAATGGGCATGATCACGATATTCGTCACCGGTGGTATAGGATCGGGTAAATCAACCCTAATGCGATTCTTTGAGGCTAAGGGAGCTGGCGTGGTATACGCCGATGAGGTTGGGCATGAAAACTTGCACAACAACGCCATGAAGGAAGAGCTTCGAGAAGCGTTCGGGAATAAGATATTCAATTCGGAAGGCGAGATCATTCGCTCTGAACTAGCTGCTTGCGCTTTCTCTAGCTCGCAGAATACTGCTTTGTTGGACTCGATTACCCAACCGCGTTTATACGAGGGCTGCCTTCGCCATATTTCTGATCTCGGGAAGAGCCATGAAGTGGTTGTGCTCGAGATGGCCATTCTGGATGGTCGTGACGACTTCTATCGGAAGGCAGATATCGTTATTGCTGTTACCACCTCTCCCGAGGTTCGCATTGCCCGCTTAATGCACTCGCGTGGTTTTTCGGAAGAAGATGCGCGCAACCGTTTGGCTAATCAGGTGCCCGAAGAGCAGCGTTTGTCAATTGCCGATGTGGTGTTTACCAACAACGGTTCTATCGAGGATTTTGAAGCCCAGATTTCCCTATGGTGGGAACATGAAATCGCACCCCGCCTTAAGTGATGGGCGTATACCTTTAGTAGGCATCCGCTGCAGCGAGTTTCCTGTTTTGCGTAAGTAAACCCTTTATGCTGATAGACGTTGAGTCGGGTCGTTCTTTTGCCGATCGGAACAGATAGTTAGGGGAGGCAAGTGAGTCATCTTTCCAATCTTGAGGGCCATGTCATGGAGGGCAAACTTCCTGTTGCCCGCCTTGCTACGCAGCCATTCAAAGTTGTTTCTCCATATGAGCCTGCAGGTGACCAGCCCAAAGCCATTCAACAGCTTGCCCAGAATATCGAATCGGGCATGCGCTATGAGACCTTGCTGGGTGTAACGGGATCAGGCAAAACCTACACTATGGCTAAAACCATCGAGGCTGTTCAGAAACCAACCCTTGTGCTGGCTCCCAATAAAACGCTTGCGGCGCAGTTGGCTGCCGAGTTGAAGGAATTCTTTCCCAACAATGCCGTGGTGTACTTCGTGAGTTACTACGATTACTATCAGCCCGAAGCGTACGTACCTACCACGGACACCTTCATTGAAAAGGATGCCTCCATTAATGAAGAGGTGGAAAAGCTGCGTCACGCGGCAACGGCCCAGTTGCTTTCCCGCCGCGATGTTATCGTGGTTGCCTCGGTTTCTTGCATTTACGGCATTGGCTCGCCTATGGAATATGCGGGCATGGCGGTGTTCCTTGACAAGGAAGTGGAGCAGGACCGCGACGACCTTATCCGCCGTCTTATCGACATCCAGTATGACCGCAACGATTATGAGCTGAAGCGCGGTACGTTCCGCGTGCGCGGCGATGCGCTTGATGTGTTTCCTCCCTATGCGGACAATCCGATTCGCGTGGAATTCTGGGGCGACGAGATCGAGGAAATCTCGGAGATCGACAACGTAACCGGTGAAGTGTTGAATACCTTCGAAGCGTTGCCCGTTTGGCCTGCCTCTCACTACGTTGCTGCACGTCCCGCTTTGGAGCGTGCGGTTAAGACCATTCAGGATGAACTGCAAGATCGCCTTACTCAATTCAATGAAGAGGGAAAGCTTCTTGAAGCGCAGCGTCTGGAAATGCGAACTTCCTATGATCTTGAGATGATTGAGACCATGGGTTTTTGCTCGGGCATTGAAAACTATTCGCGCCATCTTGACGGGCGTGAGCCAGGTGAGCCGCCCTATACGCTCATCGACTACTTCCCAACCGATTTCCTGTGCTTCATTGACGAGAGCCATGTTACCGTCCCTCAAATCCGCGGCATGCATGAAGGCGACCGTTCTCGCAAGATCACGCTGACCGAGCATGGTTTCCGTTTGCCGTCATGTCTGGACAATCGCCCCCTGCGTTTCGATGAGTTCGAGGCGCGAATCCCGCAATTCGTGTATGTTTCCGCGACTCCAGGCGATTACGAGGAACGTGTGAGCGAGGCGAAGGTGGAGCAGATTATTCGCCCGACCGGATTACTTGATCCCGAGATCGACGTTCGCCCCATCATGTCTCAGATCGACGATATCATCGACGAAGCGCAAGAGTGCGCCAAACGCAAAGAGCGCGTGCTGATAACCACGTTGACCAAACGTATGGCCGAAGACCTTACCGAGCATCTGCTCGATCAGGGGATTCGCGCTCGCTATATGCATTCTGATATTGGCACCCTTGAGCGTGTTGAAATCTTGCGGGATCTGCGAAAAGGGAAGTTCGATGTATTGGTGGGCATCAACCTGTTGCGTGAGGGCTTGGACCTGCCTGAAGTAACGCTGGTGGCAATCCTTGATGCTGATAAGGAAGGTTTCCTCCGCAATCATCGTTCCCTGATTCAGACCATTGGCCGCGCGGCGCGCAACGCCAACGGCAGGGTGATAATGTATGCCGATAAGATTACCGACTCGATGGATCAAGCCATCAAGGAAACGCGACGCCGTCGTAGTATTCAGATGGCATACAACGAAGAGCATGGCATTGTGCCTCAAACGGTTAAGAAGGGCTTGAGCGACATTACCGATTACCTTGAATCTGAAGAGGGGAAGCGGAGCGCGCAAGAGGTCAATGCTGATTTGGCTGGTTATTCTCGCAGCGAGATTCTACGTGTTATAGCCTCGTTGGAGGACGAGATGATGGAAGCTTCTGCTGCGATGGATTTCGAGCGTGCGGCTTCGGTTCGTGATCAGATCGTTCAATTGCGTGGGCAGATGGAAGGCAAAAGCGAAGAAGCGGTTTTGGGTGAATTGAAGAAAACCGCCCGAAAGGGAAGTGCCTTTGGTGCCCGCAAAAGCTCCTACGGTGGCGGTCGAAAAAGTTAAGCAACATATCCCAATAATCTGTGGTGACCTTATGAATGCGCTTGCCGTGTTCGTTGAGGATCCGTATCCTTTCAAAATTAGTTAGACAAACTAAGCAAATGCGCATGAAATGAACTCGGCATGTGCGTTGAGGAAAGGAGCAGGACGTGGGATTTGCAGTTGTTGTTGACTCGACGCTCGATATGTCTGCGGAGGAATACCAAGCACTGAACATCACCATGGTTCCCCTTAATATTTTGGTCGGCGAAGACGAATTCAAGGATCAGGTGGAAATCAGCTCCGAAGAATTCTACGAGCGCATGGGCGAAGCAACCGAGCTCCCCAAAACCGCCCAGCCGGCGCCTTTCGATTTTGTGCAGGCGTATGAGCGTCTTACGCAGGAAGGATACGAGGGAATCGTCTCCCTCCATATTGCCGGCGTTCTTTCCGGCACTATTGAATCAGCTCGTGCGGCAGCTGACCAGGTAGACATTGACGTTCGTGTTATCGATTCCGCTTGCTGCACCGCTCAGGCGGCTTTACAGGTGAAGCAGCTCTGTGCTCTTCGCGATGCCGAGGTATCGCTCGACGAAGCCCAGGCCGCCATCGAGGAGCTTATTCCAAAAACTCAGTTCCTTGTTGCCTGCGACACGCTGGAAAACCTACTGAAAGGCGGTCGCCTTTCGGCCGACCAAGTAAAGAACGCCAGCCTGCTGAACATTAAGCCTATTTTCACCTTCAACGAAACGGGTGTGCTGGTTGCTTTCGGCAAGGCCAAGGGTATGCGCGGCGTTATCAAGCAGTATGTTCAGAACGCTCAGAAGCGCACCGAAGAGCAGGGCAAGCAGCGTATTCGTTTCTGCCACGTTGCGAACGAGCAGGGCGTTGAGGATCTGAGGTCTGCTCTTGATGGGGCGGGCGTGGAATATGTTGACGAGGGATCTTCCCCTTGTGGAGCCACGGTGGCAACGCATCTGGGTCTGGGCGCTCTCGGCATCGCATTTGCTCCTGCTGAAGCCTAAGGCGGGTCCAGATTGGGCTATCTGCCTACTCTGAACTGCTGATGAAATTGCACGATTCGGCTCTTTGTACCTCGTATTATGGAAATGCTTCGGAATGCCGGGCATTTGATTTGATAAGGAAGTGAACATGGAAAACGTTGACGACATTGAAGAGGAACGCGGTGACAAGGCGATTGTCGACACGCTGCTGTCAGATACGTTTAATTCCATTCTTCGTATCGAGGAACGCTCGCTTAAGAATCGTTTGACCGAGGGCCTTTCCATTGCGGAATTGCACACTATTGTTGCAGTGGGTTTGCATGAGATCAATTCCATGAAAGTGGTAGCTTCGCGCCTTGATGTGACCATGGCAACCCTTACGGCAGCTATGAACAAACTTGAGCGAAAGGGATTCGTGGAACGCTCTCGCAGCGAAATGGATCGCCGCCAGGTTCTGGTGCAGTTGACCTCGAAGGGACGTAAGGCCTTCCGCGCCCATGAGTCCTTCCATAAAAAGATGGTTGACAGTGCCCTTGCTGCGCTTACGCAGGAGGAAGAAGAGCTGTTTGTCAGTGCTTTGGGCAAGATCAAAGATTTCTTCGATAAGGAGAGCAAGCAGTTAAACGCTGCAGAAGCATAACCCTCTACTAACAACTTTTCAGTAATCGCCTTACTCAGGTGTAGCTCAGTGCGCCCAAATTCGCTGTGTTTGCGTTTTGCAGTTGGCGGAGAAGGGGACAGCACGACGTTGGTGAATAGCAGCCTCCTTCAAAAGGGCGCTGTTGAATAAAGAAAGGACAGAAATATGGCAACTATTGATTCTCTGAAGGAAATCCTGAACGAAAACCTCGATATCGAGCCGGAAAAGGTTGTTGAAAGCGCAACGTTTGACGAGCTTGGCATCGATTCTCTGGACATGGCGGAACTGATCTGCGATATCGAAGAGCGTCTTGACGTTGAGTTCGGTGAGCCTGAGGGTCTGGAGACCGTTGGCTCTCTGGTGGAGTACATCGACTCCCTGTAGCCGACGCCGCCGCAGATAATGCGGTTGCGTTGGGGAGAGGGCATTGTCTCTGGCTGCCCTCTCCCTCCTTCGCTCTGTCGAAGGAGGCGGCTTCTTTCAAGCGTTTGCAAAGAGGCCGCCCTCTTTGACAGGGATGCCCATGTGGCAAAGTGCGCAAAGTGAAAAGAGGCATACGTATATGAAGACACGTATTACCGAGCTGTTGGGTATTGAACAGCCCATCATCCAGGGCGGTATGGCATGGATCGCTGATGCGAAACTTGCCGCTGCAGTTAGCGAAGCAGGTGGCTTGGGAATCATTGCCTGCGGATCTGCTCCCGTTTCCTGGGTTCGCGAGCAGATCGAAGAAGCTCGCCGTCTTACGGATAAGCCTTTCGGCCTGAACATTATGCTGATGAACCCTGAGGCTCCCGAGCTTGCTAAGCTTGCCGCAGAGATGAAGGTTCGCGTGGTAACCACAGGTGCCGGCAATCCTGGAAACTACATCGATATGTGGAAAGAGGCAGGATGCAAGGTTATCCCCGTCGTGGCTTCTGCTGCCCTGGCTCGTCGTATGGAGCGCTGTGGGGCCGACGCTGTCGTAGCTGAGGGCTGCGAGGCTGGCGGCCATATCGGCGAGCTCACCACGATGGCTCTTACCCCTGCAGTATGCGATGCCGTTTCCATTCCCGTTGTTGCTGCGGGAGGCATTGCAGATGGACGTGGCTTTGCTGCTGCCATTGCTTTGGGTGCAGAGGGTGTTCAGGTCGGTACGCGCTTCCTTACCGCTACCGAATGCGGCGTTCACGATGCCTACAAGCAGAAGGTTTTGGGCGCAAAAGACTCCGACACCATCGTTACGGGGCGTGCTGGTGGACATCCCGTGCGTGGTATCAAGAACAAGTTCGCGCGCAATGTTCGCAAACTCGAGGCCGACCCTGCCAACGTTGCCATTTTGGAATCAGAGTTGGCAGGCTCCCTCCATCGTGCCGTTGCGGGCGATGTGGACAATGGCTCGTTGATGGCAGGTCAGGTTGCTTGTCTGGTTAACGATGAGAAGAGCGCTGCTCAAATCGTCGACGATTTGGTAGCTGAAGCTCAATCGTGGGCAGGCGAGGGCCTTCAGCGCATGCTGGATGCAAATGCTCATCGTGCATGGAATGCCGAGGTGCGTTAGGCATGACGGTATTCATGTTTCCGGGCCAAGGCGCCCAAAAGCCCGGTATGGGCGCGGATCTTCTTGGGGTTGCCGAAGTTGCGCAGACCTTTGCGATTGCAGGCGAGGTGTGCGGCGTTGATGTTGCAGCGCTTGCGCGAGAGGGCAGCGCCGAGCAGGTGAACGATGCCTACAACGCCCAGGTATTGGCTGCGGCTCTTTCCGTCGGGCTGTCCCATGCGCTCAATGCCCGAGGGGTTCAAGCGGAAGCTATGCTCGGATTTTCCCTGGGACAGATCAGCGCTCTTATGGCCAGCGGCGCTTTGAGCGATGAAGATGGTTTCGCTTTACTCGATGTGCGTGCTCGTTCCATGGCCCAAGCGTGCGAAGAACGCCCTGGTGCAATGTATGCGCTGCTGGGCGCTACCCACGAAGATGCCCAGGGTATCTGCGATGAATGCGCTCAAGACGAAATACTGGTATGCGCCAATTTCAATGCGCCGGGTCAGGTAGTGGTATCTGGAGATGTTGCCGCTATCGAGCGAGCCGAAAAGGCATGGCAGAGCCTGGGAAAGCGTGGTGCTCGTCTGAACACTGCGGGGGCATTCCATAGTCCGCTTATGGCTTCGGCATCAAAGGCTGTGCGAGAGAAGTGCAGCGAGCTTTCCTGGAAGCAGCCTGCGGTTCCGGTTATCTGCAATACCGATGCGCAGGTTTTCGATGTCGACCAGGCTGCTGATCGCTTGGCTCGTCAGGTTGTAAGTCCTGTCCATTTTGAGCAGAGCGTACAGGCGTTGATCAGACAGGGTGCAGCTCGGTTTGTCGAGGTTGGCTATGGTGCGGTTTTGAATGGTCTTGTTCGTCGCATCGACAAACGTGCAGGTCGCGTTCGTGTTGGAACGCTTGGTGAGTGGAATGCGTTTGTTTCCGAGCAAACAGGCATTGGGGAGGAGTAGACCGTGCCAAAAAACGAAAGAGCAGCGTTCCCCGTTGCCCTGGTAACGGGAGGAAGCCGTGGCATCGGTGAAGCGGTGGTGCGCACGCTTGCAGAGGCAGGTTATGCCGTAGCTATCAATTGCTCAAGCGAGAAGAGCCTCGAGGCAGCAGAGAGCCTGGCTGTGGAAGTTGCTCAGGAGCATGGCGTTCAGACCAAGGCTGTTTGCGCCGATGTTTCCTCCTTTCAGGAGGTTGCAGCCATGGTGGCAGAGGTACAGGCAATGTGGGGCCGTATTGATGTTCTGGTCAATAACGCCGGCATCACGCGCGATGGCTTGCTGGCACGCATGAGCGAGGAAGCGTTCGATCGCGTAATCGACGTCAATCTGAAGGGTGCTTTCAACTGCGTTCGCCATGTGGCTCCTATCATGATGAGACAGCGATACGGGAGGATCGTAAGCGTTTCCAGTGTCGTAGGCCTATTCGGCAATGCTGGACAGGTTAATTACTCGGCGTCAAAGGCAGGCATCATCGGCCTTACGAAAAGCGTTGCAAAGGAACTTGCTGCGCGTGGCATCACGGCAAACGCGGTTGCTCCTGGCTTTATCGGGACCGAGATGACAAAGGCGATGGGCGAAAAGGCCATCGAGGCAGTGCGCGGTCGCATTGCGATGAAGGAATTCGGCGAACCTCAGGATGTGGCGAATGCGGTTCGTTTCTTGGCGAGCGACGAGGCCCGCTACATTACAGGACAGGTTTTGGCAATCGATGGAGGGATGTCGCTATGAGCAACGAAGAGAAGAACAGCGGATTCAACCGTGTAGTAATTACGGGCATGGGTGCGATTTCTCCAGCAGGCTTTGGCGTTGATGCGCTGTGGAGCAAGGTTGCATCTGGCGAGTGCTGCTTTACCCTTCTTCCCGAAGAAAAACGAGAGCAGCTTAATGTGAGCGTTGTTGGAGCCATTCCTGACTACGATCCCCTGAAAGCGGGTTTTTCCAAGAAGGAATCGCGTCGTTTCGCCCCCTTCGTGCAGTATGCCATCTTGGCATCGGATGAAGCCATGACACAGGCTGGCATCGATATGGAACAAGAAGACGCCACTCGTTTTGCGTGTGTGTTCGGATCTGGTATTGGCGGCATGGAAGTTTTCGAGCGTGAATCCATCGTGCTGCACGAAAAAGGAGCAAAGCGCGTAAGCCCGCTGTTTATTCCAACCATGATCTCGAACATGGCGGCGGGCAATCTTGCCATTCGCTATGGCTTGAAGGGCGATTGCCTGAACATCGTAACGGCGTGCTCGACGGGCACTCATTGCGTGGGCGAGGCCTATCGCCTTATTCGCTTTGGTTTGGCCGATGCGGCACTTGCCGGTGGTACCGAAGAGGGCATCACCAATATGTCGTTGGCTGGATTCGGCAACTTAGGCGCCATCACCAAGTCCGATGATCCCATGAAGGCCGGCTTGCCTTTCGACGCTCGTCGTTCCGGCTTTGTTGCAGGCGAGGGAGCGGGTGCGTTGGTGCTGGAATCGCTTGAGCATGCTCAGGCACGTGGCGCCAACATCATTGCCGAGATCACGGGCTTTGGCTCTACTGGTGACGCTTACCACATGACTGCCCCTGAGCCGAGCGGTGAAGGCGCAGTGCGCGCTATGCGTCAGGCGTTGGCCGAAGGTGGCTTCTCTCTGGAAGAAGTGGGCCATCTGAACGCTCATGGCACGGCTACGCATGTGAACGACATGGTGGAAGCTGCTGCGTGGCATGGCCTTCTTGGCGACGATCTTGCTTCCAAGATTCCTGTAACCTCGGTAAAGGGTACGGTAGGCCATATGCTGGGCGCAGCAGGAGCTATCGAGGCCATTGTGACGGCTATCTCGGTGTCTCGTGGAATCGTTCCCCCTACGGCAGGTTATTCCGAAGCAGATCCAGAATGCCCAGTGTTCGTTCCGTCTGGCGCTTTGGTGAACCGTCCCCAGAAGGTTGCGCTTTCTAACTCGCTGGGCTTCGGCGGACATAATGCCTCTTTGGCGGTATCCCCCTTTACGGAGGTGTGTGAGTAATGGGGCTTGAGATCACTTTTCCCTGTGACCGTGAGGGTGTGCTGGCATTGCTGCCCCATCGCGATCCGTTTGTGTGGGTGAGCCGCATTGCTAGCTGCGAACCTGGCAAGTCTATCGTGGCTGAGCTCGATGTCGATCCCGAGCTGCCCTTGTTCGCGGGCCATTTTCCAGGGCACCCTGTTCTTCCCGGCGTCATCTTGATGGAAGCGCTTGCCCAGGCTGCCTGTTGCTGTCTGCTCTCGGAAGACGGCCAGGCCGGGCGCATCGGCTATCTTGCTGGTATCGATAAGGCTAAATTCCGTCGTACCGTTCTTCCCGGCGACACCGTTACTCTCGAGGCCACCATCACGCGCAATTCTTCTCGGATGTGCGTTGCGGATGTGGTGGCACGCGTCGAAGGCGAGGTTTGCGCTCAGGCAACGCAGAAATATGTAATGGCGAAAGTGCAGGAAGAGGGGAAGCGATAATGGCTAAAACCAACGCCTCCGTGGCGGACAGCACGGTCGTATATCAGCTATCGCTGCTCGAGCAGGCAATCAATGCTCCTTTGTTGGTGGTCGGTTACGGCTCTCCCATGAAAGCATGTGTAAAGGCGTGCGTGAAAAACGAGTGCAGCCAGATATGGGTAACAGGTACCAAAGACAAGGAAAAGGGTTTTTCCTGCTCGGGATCTGCACGTGTTGCCTTGTTGGGCGACAAGTTCGATGCTCGTTTGTTTACCAACGTGTATGCGGTTATCCAGGCGGCGAAGATGTGCGGTGCGGGCGCGCTTCTTGTATGCGATACCAATTTCGTAGCCGATCCTCTTTTGCGTATGGTGGCACATCAGAATGGCATCTGCGTGCTTTCTCCCATGGAAAAAGATCGCTCTCATAGCTTGTGGGTGGAATGCCACCCCGATCCTGCATTTGCCGAGCATGAGCCAAATTGGCGCCGTTGCCCCAAATGCAAGATGTACCATGACGAACAGCCCGTTCTGGCAACGGGCGGTGTGTGTCCAACGTGCGGCGAGCTATACCGCCTTACCTCAAGCGAGCGTATTGCGCTGCTGTTTGACGAAGGCTCGTTTGAGGAATGGGACGCTTCTATGGACGAAAGCGATCCGCTCGAATTTCCCCAATTCAACGAGCTCATTGAAAAGCAACGTACACGAAGCGGATTCGATGAGGGTGTGCGCACCGGCAAAGTGAAGCTTGATGGTCGCGAAGTGGCGCTTTGCATCATGGAGTCAACCTTCATGATGGGTTCAATGGGATCGGTTGTTGGCGAAAAAGTAACCCGTGCCGTCGAACGGGCTACCGATGAGGGACTGCCCCTGTTTATCTTCACCGCTTCTGGTGGTGCTCGTATGCAGGAGGGCCTTGTGTCCTTGATGCAGATGGGTAAGATCAGCGCTGCAATCGAGCGTCATGGTCGTGCGGGCTTGCTGTATGTATCTGTTATCACCGATCCTACCACTGGTGGCGTAACGGCTTCGTTTGCCATGCAGGGCGACATCATCATCTCTGAGCCTCATGCGCTTATTGGTTTTGCAGGCCGTCGTGTAATTCAGGACACCATCAAACAGACGCTACCCGAAGGATTCCAGACGGCGGAGTTTGCGCTTGAGCATGGTCTCATCGACGCCATCGTTGAGCGCAGCGATTTGAAAGAATGCCTTTCGCGCATCCTCGCGTTGCATAGTGCTCCGAAGGACGTGGAGCTTGATCAGAATATGGCTCGAGTGGTTCCTGGCGGCGGTGCCGTGCGTGCGATGCTTCGTGCTGCGCAGGATGCCGTCGCTGTTCGCCAAGACGACAAAGTTGAGGAAGGTGCTCTTTCCAGGCTTGCTGGGGAAGTTGGGAAACGCATAAACGTCAAAGGCTCGTTTTCGCTTAAGCGCGCCCTTAAGAAGCGCGGCGTGGCAGATGCCCCTTCGGTAATGCCTTTGAAGAAAGCTTCTTCGAAGGAAGACAACCCTGCCTGGGAAAGCGTTATGATCGCTCGCAACATCCATCGTCCAACTTCGCAGTACTACATCAACCATATGGTTGATGGATTCTTCGAGCTTCATGGCGATCGCATGTTTGCCGATGATGGGGCTATCATCGGCGGCATTGGATGGATCGACGGTATGCCTGTCACGGTGGTCGCTGAGGAAAAAGGCGCCGATTTGAAACAGCGTATTGCTCGCAATTTTGGTTGCCCTCAGCCCGAAGGCTATCGTAAGAGCCTTCGTTTGATGCAGCAAGCGGAAAAATTCGGCCGTCCTATTGTGTGCCTGGTTGATACTCAGGGTGCATTCTGCGGTATGGAGGCAGAAGAGCGCGGTCAGGGGAATGCAATCGCCGACAATCTGGTTGCCATGGCAGGCCTTACCGTTCCTGTTGTATGTATTGTTTTGGGCGAAGGCGGCTCGGGCGGCGCATTGGCGCTTGCCATGGGTAATCGTGTTGCCATGCAAGACCATGCGGTGTATTCGGTTCTTTCGCCCGAAGGCTTTGCCTCGATTCTGTGGAAGGATCGCACCCGTGCTGCCGAGGCGGCTGCCGTCATGAAGATGAGCGCCCGAGAAGCGTGCGATATGGGCATTATCGAAGAAGTAGTAAGCGAAGGGGATGGCCCTGCTCATGAAAATCCCGAACAGGCTGCTGCCTATGTGGAGGAATTCGTGACGCGCTCGTTGCGGGAGTTGTATCGCTTGAGCCCCGAAGAGCTTCGCGACCAGCGCTACGAGCGTTTCCGCGCTTTCTAAAGAGTAAGCCTTTCTATAGACGAACATGTTCTAGGCACCCTAGCTGGGAAATCTGGCTAGGGTGCTTCTCTTTTATGGAGAATAAACGTAAAATACGAACCAGGGATCACAATTTAAGAGAGGGAGAAAATTATGGCTGAACCACAATACGTCGTTATTGCAGGGTTTCCAAACGCCGATTTCATGGCGGTAGCTTTGGACAAGGATGGCACTGCAATCTCCGAGAAGACGTTCAAGCCCGTTGATTTCATGCGCGAGATGGAATCCTTCTTGGAGGCCTATCCTGCACCTGAAATCAGGATGATCGGTCCTAAGGACTATGCGGTTGAGTACAAGAAGATGCTCATCAAGGGTAAATACGTTACCGAGCATCCCGGTATTCCGATCGAGGTTCTGTATCGCGGCGGATATGCGTAAGAAATAAGGCGGCTGTTCAAGCCGCCTTATTTTTTGCCTATATCTTCTTAATGGGATAGTCTTCGTTGCCTTCTCTGAGGTTCCGCGCATCATTTGCGGGTTCTGTCCCGTTATGACGAACTGTCCATTGATGTCGCTTGGGATTTCGTACTTGTCTCACGCGGTTTGCTCCGTTGCGACACTCCGACCATCGCGAAAACAAAAATCCCGGTTTCTCTGCAACTTTTTTGCGATTGCGGATTGTCTTTCGTCTCTTTGGGACCGCAGAACCGCCGATTTACCGTGTTTTCGCGCCAAAATTCATGATTTGGAGTCACGCGGTAATCCGCAATCGCAAAAAAGTTGCAGCCCGCGTCGCTTTTCTGTTTTCAGATTTCCGAGATGCTTCAAGAGTGGCGCCATAGGTGGGGTGGATCTGGCGTGCCTTAGCCAACTCAGTTGCGGTGCTGTCGGCAGGGTAGATCTGAAGCAGCGCTGTTGCAGGGTTGAGCGGACTCTGTGTTGTGGGCAGCTTCAGGCATGGCGCTGCAAGGCGTCCCTGCATCCCGGTGAGGTGGTCTGCGCGAAGCGCTGTGGTCGAGGCGGGCTCTGAGTTATCGTCGATCATGCGGCCCCATTGAAGCGCCCGTGCAGCATTGCGCTTTTGATTCGTGGCTTACCGATTTGTATGGGTTAGGTCTTCTGGTGTTTTGAAGCGTAAACCTAAAACGGGGGTTCGGCGATAGCCGAACCCCCGTTTGTGTCGATAGACTCTGGTTTCTTGGCTTAGCTAAGCCCCAGCCAGAAAGCGATCTTGGGAGCGTATCCCATGATGAAGATGATTACGATCAGCACGGGGATGCCGTAAGAAACCCATATACGAGACCAAGCGGGGAACTTAATGCCGATGCCGGTGTCTGCTTCTTTCAGAAAATTATCCCAGCCCCAACCGTATCGACGGGTGCAGAACAACACGAACACGAGCGCGCCCAAAGGCAGCATATTGTTGGACACGATGAAGTCTTCGATGCTCTGAATATCGCCAATGGCGGGAATGGTTACATCGGAAAGCACGTTGAAGCCCAGCGCGCAGGGCAGGCTCAGTACCAGCACCAAAATGCCGTTGATGGCAACAGCGCGGCGACGGCTGATTTCCCATTTGTCCATGCTGAAGCTGATGAGGTTCTCGAACACCGCAATAACCGTAGAAAGTGCGGCAAAGCTCATGAAGATGAAGAACAGCGCACCCCAAAGGCTGCCAAGAGGCATTTGGGCGAATACCAAAGGTAGCGTTACGAACACCAGCGAAGGACCGGAATCGGGCGTTACACCGTAAGCAAAGCAAGCGGGGAAGATGATGAGTCCCGCAAGGATGGCCACTACCGTGTTGAGGGCGGTTACCGAAACCGCTTCGCTCATCAGACGTCGATCTTTATTGATGTACGAGCCGAAGATCTCCATGGCGGCAATACCCAAAGAAAGGGAGAAGAACGCTTGACCCATGGCTGCATAAACCGCTTCGCCGAACGTTGCCATACCGCCTTCAAACATGCGGCTGAAATCGGGGACAAGGTAGAACGCGATGCCGTCTGCGCCGCCGGGCAGAGTGGTGGTGCGGATGCACAGGATGATCATTACTACAAACAGGATTGCCATGAGCCATTTGGTGATGCGCTCTACGCCTTTCTGAAGACCAAGGCTGCATACGGCAAAACCGATAGCGATGGCAGCAATCATCCAGCCAATAAGTTCACTCGGGTTAGCAAGGAGCGCGCTAAACACGCTGCCTGCCACTTCGGTGCTGGCACCGTCGAAGGTTCCTGTTGCCATCTTGGGGATATAGGCAAGCATCCAGCCAGCAACGGTGGTGTAGAACATCATCAGCAGCATGCAGCCAATGTATCCCCACCATGAAAACCAGTGAAATCGACGTTTTGGTTCCAGGATGTCGAAGGCTTGTGCGGCGCTTTTTTGGCTGGCGCGACCTACCGCAAACTCCATAACCATAACGGGCAGTCCAAGGATGACCAGAAACACCAGGTATAGGAGCACGAATGCTCCTCCGCCGTATTCACCGGTGATGTAGGGGAAGCGCCATACGTTGCCGATGCCGATGGCGCAACCAGCGGCGATGAGAATGAAACCAATGCGCGATGCAAAGTGCTCACGCGAGCTTGCGGCATTTGCCGCAGTATCGAATGCTTTGTTAGTCATAGGTGATAGTCCTGTAATCAGATTAGTGCCAAACGTTCAAAATTTTATCATGCAGAACACGTTCAGGGAGCGAGTGCTCAGCGGGGAGAATTGGGAAGGTTGCGTTGGAGCCTTGGAGGGCGAATTGAACCGTGGGAAGTTCTAGGCGTGTTGCTTCGATGTCGATACCCCTTTCGCGACGGGGCGATTTGCGTTTTATCAAGAGTGAGTCGGGTCTGCCAAGGTGTAGTCGCCAATCCCGTGTACAGCAAAAAGCCCCTGGATTGCTCCAGGGGCTATAAAGCGTAAAAGCCGCTTCTTGGGTTTTCGCTATTTTGCCAGACCAACTTCCTTGAAGTAAGACTCAACATCGTCTTGCCAGGTGGGAAGCTCGGCTCCAAACATTTCCAGCATCAGGCTTTCGAGCTCAACCTGCTCTGCGGTAACCAGATCGGATTCGGGCACCAATATGGTGTTGGCATCGTAGCCGCAAGTGTTAAGAACATGAGAGAGGAACTCGTAGCGGCTTGCCATCCCGCGGCTGGTGACGTGAAGCACGCCAGTTGCCTTGCGGTTGATGGCTTTGATCAGGAAGTCAACGTAGGTGGAAATCGAGGTTGGCGAAGCAAGCTGATCGGTGCGTGCAACAAGGGTTTTACCGGCAGCTGCAGCGTCAAGTGCGTCCTTAACCTGTCCGCCGTCGATGCTGTATACCCAGGAAGAGCGGATGATGAGGTGATTGGGCGTGGTGTCGCGCACCATTACCTCGCCTGCGCGCTTCGATTTGCCGTAAGGCGTTTCGGGGTGGGGTGTGTCGAATTCGTTGGCGGGTTCTGCCATGCGTACGGGGAACACGTCGTCTGTTGAGATCTGTACCATAAGTGCGCCAACATTGTTTGCGGCAAGTGCAACGTTGCGAGCGCCAAGAGCGTTGACTTCGTAGGCATGGATGCGGTTGGACAGGCCAGTTACCGCGCGCGAAATGCCTGCGCAGTTGATAACCACATCAGGACGCAGATCTTGCGCAAAAGCGTCGATGCGTTCAGGGTCGGTAACCATCAGTTCCTTGTCGGTGCCAACAACGGTGCAATTGTACGTGGCTTCTAAGCGCTTGACGATTTCGCGACCCAGAAAGCCTTTGCAGCCAGTGACCCAAATGGTTTCTTTGTAATCCATATCGTTCCTATCGTAGAAGTGCGTTGAAAGTGGGGCAATGGCTGGCGCGTAAGCACCAGCCCTGTGATTTTAACGCCAAATCGTCGATTGATGTGGCGTAACGGTAAAGCTTAGGCGGTTGCTTTCGTTTCCTTGTTCTTCTTACCATGGACAAGCTTCTGGTAGGCAAACACGCCGAACACGAACAGGAAGCCGATGGCATTGATGCCAAGGGAGGCTATACCGTCTGCTTCGGACATGGGAATCATGATGGCAACGCCGGCGACAATAGCGAGTATTCGCAGTACGGGATTGATCTTACCGAACAGGTAACCCTGAAAACCAGCGGCAACTCCGAACAAGCCGAACAGAGCCATGGCCGTATTGAGAACAATCATGTAGGGCTCAACAGGGACTTGCATGATAAGGGCGGGGCAGAAGGCGAACACGAACGGAACGATGTACGCCGCTATGCCCAAGCGCGATGCGGTGACGGCGGTCTTCATCGGCTTCGACTTTGCGATAGCACTGCCTGCGTAGGCTGCCAGGGCAACAGGAGGCGTAATGTCTGCCAGGATGCCGAAGTAGAACACGAAGAAGTGAGCGCATACCAGCGGTACGCCAAGCTGAATCAGGATGGGAGCGCAGGTGGCTGCCATGATGCAGTAGTTTGCCGTGGTGGGAACGCCCATGCCCAGAACGATGCAGCAGAGCATAGTAAGAACCAGGCCGATAATAAGGAAGTCGCCAGCAGCAAGAACGATAGCGTTGATGAGCATGGAGGCCAGGCCGGTAACGGTGATGCAGCCAGCGATCATGCCAGCCAGCGCGCATGCTACGGCAACCGCGATGGAGTTGCGGGCGCCTGCAGCGAAGGCATCGGCGGCGGTCCACAAGGCGGTTTTGCACGTTTCGAGCAAAACACTGCCGAACGTGTCTTCCTCGGTGCGCTCTTCCCAGTTGGTAAGCAGGAAGTGGATGAAGCCGATAACAAATGCCACGAAGATGGAGATGGCGGCAGATACGGCCATGGTGTAAATGCCGGCCGATACGATCCAGACGAGAACGACAAGCGGAATGATGAGATAGCAGTTCTTCAGCAGGTAGATCCAGGTGGGAAGTTCGTTGAAGGGAATGCCCTTCAGGCCACGTGCCTTTGCTTCCAGATGCACAGTGCAGAAGATGCCGCCGAAGTACAGAAGCGCGGGAATGATGGCGATGGTGGCAACCTGAATGTAGGGAATACCCATGTATTCAGCCATAAGGAAGGCTGCGGCGCCCATGATAGGAGGCATGATCTGGCCACCCGTGGAGGATGCTGCCTCAACAGCGCCTGCGAATTCGGGGCGATAGCCGGTCTTCTTCATCATGGGGATGGTTACCGAACCGGTGGTAACGGTATTGCCAACCGAAGAACCGGAAACCATGCCACACAGTGCAGAGGAGATTACGGCAACCTTTGCCGGGCCGCCGGACGACCAACCAGCCAGGCGGTTTGCGAAGCTGATGAAGAAGTTCGCAATGCCGGTACGTTCGAGGAAGGCGCCGAAGATGATAAACAGCACAATGTAGGTGTAGCACACGTTGGTGGGGGTGCCGATAACGCCGCTAGTGGTGTAGAACAACTTCTGTACGATGTTGGTTAGGGCGCGGTAGGCGTCGGCGCCATGGCTAAACTGCCAATAGAAGGCGTAAATCAGCAAGCAGCCAACTACTACGATAATCGGGATGCCAACGCAACGGCGGCAGAGCTCGATGAGCACAGCGATGCCGCAGATGCCCAGCACCACTTCAAGGGTGCCGATACGGGTGCCCATCATCATGATGTCGACGGCATTAACCGAGAAGTACACAAATGACCCGGCGCCTACCACCATGAGAACGATGTCGTACCACGGGATGTGGTTGGGGGAGTGGCCCGTTTTCTTAACGGGGTACATCAGATAGCCAATGATGATGACGAATGCCAAGAAGCGGGCTAAGCGGGTCTCGGCCTGTTCGACGCTGAACAGCGTCATAAGTAGGCAGTAGACCGAAAACAGAACCATCACCGAAGTGATGACGGCTTTCGGAACGCCCTGCCAGATGCGCGTGTTCGACTCGCGGTCGTATTTGCGCATGACCTCGTCGACGTTGACGTCCTCGTTGGAAGGTACGACGGTTTCGTCTTTCTTGACGTCGCTTTTCTTTCTGATGTTCATCTTGTCTGTTCCAAATATGCTCATAGCTCTCCTTAAGGGGGACGATTTGCACATGCTTTGGGTGCAAGGTGCGTTTTCGCAACGGTATGCGGCAAAAGCGCACCTTGCGCACAAAGCTCTGAGCACTAAAGCAGGGTCGCAACGATATTCGCTGCGACCCTGATTGTGTGCTGCGCCGTTAAAGGAACGGCTTGCCATGTTAGGCAATTAAGCGGTAGGAACCTCTACGTTCTGTTCCTTGTAGTACTTGGCAGCACCTGCGTGATAGGGAACGGAGGTGATGGAAGTAGCGGTTTCAAGGTCGAGTTCCTTGTACTTGGCGTGTGCATCAGCGTTGTTCTGAGCACCGTCGAACAGGGACTTGGTGAAGTTGTAGACGTCGTCTTCGCTTACGGAGTTGTTGGCAAGAACAACAGAGAGAACGGAAACGGTGGTGGTGTCAGCGTCCATGCCGCTGTAGGTGCCAGCAGGAATGGTTGCAGCTGCATAGTAGGGAGAGGTCTCCTGGAGCTTAGCGATGTGCTCAGCGTCCATGGATACCAGGTATGCCTGCTTGGAGGTGGAAAGGTCGGTGATAGCAGTGGTGGGAGCGCCAGCAACGATGAATGCTGCGTCAACCTTGCCGTTCTTCAGGGAGTCGGCGGAGTCAGCGAAGTTCTGGTATACAGCGGAGATGTCCTTTTCAACATCGATGCCGTAAGCACCAAGGATGTCTACTGCGTTGAAGTAAACACCGGAGTTGGCAGCGCCAACGGAAACGGTCTTGCCCTTCAGGTCGGCAACGGATTTAATGTCAGCGTTGCAGGTAACGATCTGAACCTGCTCGGGGTACAGAGCTGCAACAACGGAGAAGTCCTTGTATGCTGCGCCGTCGAAGAGGTTGGTGCCGTTGAAGGCATAGGTTGCAACGTCGGTCTGGCAGAATGCGAGCTCTGCTTCGTTGCTTTCGAGGGACTGGATGTTTGCCTTGGATCCTTCGCTGGAAAGAGCGTTTACGGTGATGCCAGCGTTGTTGGTTGCGTACTGGGCAAGAACGCTACCGTAAGCGTAATACGTGCCAGATTCGCCGCCAGTTACGAAGCGCAGTTCGTTGCTGCTCTTGCTGTCGCTCGATGAGCTGTTGCTTCCGCAGCCAACCAGTGCGAGTGCCATGCACGCGGCGCAAGCTGCGACGACAATAGCCAGAAGCTTTTTCTTCATGTCCTTCTCTCTTTCTTTTGCGTTTGCTAAAAGTGAAAGTCGAACGCCTCGGCGTTGGGATTGCCCGATCTCATATAAGATTGCGTTTGCAAACCCAACGCCGAGAGCGTTCGGCATTTCGTTGTTTGATAATTTTACGTGAACTAACCGTTTATTTTTTGTAAAAGCATGATTAATTTTGTTATCCAACAAAATTCGTTGGATAGCGGTATTCTGTTAACGATGAACGGCATGTAGCGTTTTGCATGCCGTGACACGCTCGGCGGGTTGGTTCGACAATCATTATTGTCGTGTTGGGTTTGGCCCTTGGGGCAGCTCGTAATCCAACCCCGCTAAGCGAAAGGGCGCGCGTTTGTTTGTGCGCCACCTATATTAATAGCCCCGTAATACGTAGTGAGGAAAGGCAGTTATGGCGCTCGAAGGCTGGGACTGGTTTATAAAGCTTGCGGAAAATGAGAATTTCACGAAAGCTGCCGATGAGCTTCAAATCTCGCAGCAGACGTTAAGCGCACGTCTCGTTTCGCTTGAGCGCAATCTTGGCGCCAAACTGGTGGTGCGTGGAACTCCTATTTCCCTTACTTCGGCAGGGAAGGTGTTCTTGCTGTATGCGCGCGAGCAGCGTCAGGCGCAGCAGGATATGATTCGTCAGATCGGTGAAGTGGCTGGTGGCGGTGCCGGCGTGTTGAAGGTGGGCATTTCCCACACACGCGGCAGCTATCTTATGCCCAAGGTGATTCATCGTCTTTCTGAAGAGCTGCCTGCGGTTACCGTGAAGCTCATCGAAGACACCAACCGCAACCTCCTGCGCAGCGCCGAGCGCGGCGAGGTGGATGTCGCTATTGCGCGTTTCGAGGGCACGTGCCCTGGCGTGGAGGTTGAACCTTTTTATAAGGAAGAAATCGTCTTGGCAGTTCGAGCCGATGTGCTTTCGAAGGCTATGGGCACTAGCCCTGAATCGGCTATCGATATTTTGAAGGAGGAGGGCATTGGCGCACTGAAGAAGTGCCCCTTCATCCTTGGATCGGTTGACGATATCTCGGGACGTGTTGCCTATTCCGAACTCCGCAATGCTGGCATCAAACCCCACGTTGTAGCTACCAGTGGCAATATGCCCACCTTGCTTTCCCTGTGCTCTGAAGGATTGGGGGCGGTATTCTGCCCAACTGATATGCTTGATTATTCTCCTATGGCGAGCCCCGATTTGCTGCGTATTCCTCTTTCCTCCCAGTCGAGCTACACCATCGAGCTGGGCATTCCGTCGCGCTCCGAACGCTGGCAGGTGGTTGATTCCTTCCGCCGCATTCTGTTGGAGGTTACGGCGGAAAAATAACTTTTGTTCTGCCGAAAAAGCGTTGAATTGCTCTCTCGAAGATGGCACAGTGCGCGCATTGAAAGAGGAAAGGTTATCTGGCCATATATCAATGCTTTGAATGGTCGCGTACCGTCAATGCAGGGGTATGGCGAGATCTCACAACTGGTTTTCATTGAGCTCGGAGCGGTGTTTCGCTTCGAGCTTTGGTTTTTTGGGAGGGCGTTTGCGGGATCGGCGGAGTAATGCCTTTGGTTGCTGGTCTGTCCTCGGTGCGGTCTAAGCCGACACTTATCTGAAAATGTTCAATTAATCCACAAATGGGGAGTTTCTGTAAAGGGTTTGATAGGCGAAGGGCTATGGGCGGCAGCAAGATACAATTACTAGGTTACATACGTTCGGTATCTGCGCTCTCGATATTTCGGAGGTGCAGTCGTAATTGCTATGCAAGGAGGTGTTCCCCGGCGTGAAGAATGCCCTACGCGTTCTTAGGCGTGACTATCTGCGTTTACTCAAGGCGCCCGCTGCTTTGGTGGTCGTGTTTGTTTTAGTGGTGTTGCCCTCCCTCTATACCTGGTTCAACGTGGAAGGTTTTTGGAACCCTTACGACAATACGGGAAACATCCGCGTGTGCGTGGTTAACGAAGATGAAGGCGCTTCAACTGACATAATGGGGGACCTTGATCTGGGCAGCCAGGTGGTTGATCAGTTGCACGACAACGATCAACTCGGTTGGACTTTCACCGACCGCGATACCGCCATGGAAGAAGTGAAATCGGGGAAAGCATATGCGGCGTTTATCATCCCTTCGGATTTCAGCTATGACGTTACTACGTTTCTAACGGGCGATATCACTCAACCCAAGCTTGAGTATTACGTAAACGAAAAAGCTGGTGGCGTTTCGACCAAGGTTACCGACACGGGCGCGAATACCTTGGACGAGACCATCAATTCCACTTTTGTCTCTACGGTCAGCGGTGTAGTTGCTGAAGAGATCGACGAAGGTCTGAAGCAGGCTGAGGGCGACATCGGCAATGCGCGAACTTCCATCGAAAAGCAGCTGGATAAAGCAAATGCTTCGTTGTCAGATGCGCGTAACGCGGTTAACGATTTGTCGTCCGCCTCGAATGACCTGTCCTCTAAGACCAATGATGCAAAAGGAAAGCTTCAGGGAGCCAAAGGCGATATTGCTAACTTGAGCCAGCAGCTATCGGAGGCTTCCAACCTGCTTTCCGAAACCCAGAAAGCGTTGGGTCCCTTTGTGGTGCAGATGACAGGCGTGTTGGACCAGTCCTCCAATCTCGCTTCTCAGGCTGCCACTAATGCAAACGCTGCCGTGGGCAAAGTAAATGAATCTATTTCGGGCGCAGAGGGCACGGTTGACGCCGCGGTGGCCCAAGGCGAAGCAACGGTGAAGATGAACACCGCCATAATTGCTTCCCTGCGGTCGCTTGAGGAAACGCCTGGTTTGAGCGATGAAACGAAGCAGGCCATCGAGGAATCTGCCAAGACCCTTGAAGCGCAGAACAACTCATTGCAGTCCGCTGTTGCTGGGGTGAAGGACACCTATCCAGCTTTGAAGTCGGCCTCGAACGATATAGCTTCAGCATCTGAAAAAGTGAATACTGCCTTTCAAGGCACGCTCGAAAACACCGATAAATATCGTGGCACGTTAACCAGCGAAACGCTTCCAGCATTAAGCGATAGCACCACGAAACTCTCGAATGCGCTTTCGGGTCTTTCGACGGCGGTGTCTAACCAGTCGCTGCTCATCGATCAGTCGATAACTGCCCTCGATCAGCTTAATTCCGCGCTGCAAACCACGGCATCCGCGCTTGGTCAAACCGATGGCGTACTTGCTGGCTTCCAGGACGATATCGATACGGTCAGAACCGATCTCGTTGCCTTGGGCACCGCTAACAGCTTGCGAGATTTGCTGGGCGAAGATGGTTTGAATCCTGAAAAGATCGCCGACTTCATGCTTTCGCCGACCGAGTTGCAGACCGAAGAGCTGTATTCGGTTAATGCTTATGGGTCTGCAATGGCACCGTTGTTTATGAACATGACGTTGTGGATCGGCGTGTTCATGCTTTTGGTCATCCTGCGCCAAGAAGTCGATGATGAAGGCATCCCCAACCTTTCCTCACGTGAACGATACTTGGGCAAGTGGCTGTTCTTGGCGCCCTTGGTTTCCCTTCAGGCCATAGTCTGCTGTGCCGGTAACCTGTTCTTGGGCGTTCAGGTGGCAAGTGTGCCCCTGTTCTTCTTGACGGCGATGTTCGCATCTCTTACCTACCTGTGCATTCAGTATGCGCTTTCGGTGCTGCTGCAGCATGTTGGCAAGGGCCTCTGCATCATTCTCATCTTTGTGCAGATCCCCGGCGCAACAGGCTTGTATCCCATCGAGATGACCCCCGATTTCTTCCAGGCTGTGTACCCGGTGTTCCCGTTCACGTATGGCATTAACGCGCTGCGCGAAACCATTGCTGGTTTCTACGGATTGCAATGGCTTGGCGAAGTGGGCATGCTGCTCCTTTATTTCTTGGCGTTCTTCGTTATCGGCTTCCTGCTGCGCCCTTACCTCACCAATGTGAATCGTATGTTCAGCAAGCAGATTGCTGCGAGCGATATCTTGAATGGTGAAGAAGCAAAGCTTCCTGCGCGCCGCTATCGTATGGACCAGCTGTTCCGTGTTTTGGCTGACAGGGAAGAGTATCGTAGCCAGCTAGCAGAAAGCGCCAAGCGTTTTATGGGTTTGTACCCCCGCTTAAGGCGAGGTGGTTTCTTCTTCGGCTTGGCAGTGCCCGCTATCGTCACCCCTCTTCTTTCCCTCTTGGGCTTCGAAAAGGTGATTATGCTCACGTGCTGGCTTATCTGGTTGGTGGCCATCATCATTTTCCTTGTCGTGATTGAGTTCATCCGCGATCGTTTAGCCCATGAAGTTGCCCTCGACGACTTGTCTGACGACGAGTTGCGTGAGCTGTTCCGGGCTCGTGATGGCGTTTCTGACTCTCCGGCTCCACAGCCGGTTGACCTGAAAGGCGGGTTGAAATAATGAGAGTGATCCGCCAGCTTTTCATCGATGACATGAAGCGTATTTTCAGCAACTTGATTACCGGCTTAATTATTTTGGGCTTGGTGTTGCTGCCCTCTATTTTCAGTTGGTACAACGTGTTGGCATGCTGGGATGTGTTCCACAACACCGGCAACCTGAAAGTTGCGGTGGTGAACAACGACGAGGGTTATCAGAGCGATCTGGTTCCCATGAAAGTGAACATGGGCGAGCAGATTGCCAGCTCGTTGCGTGCCAACGAGCAGATGGATTGGGTGTTTACGAACGAAGATGACGCTATCGACGGCGCTAAATCAGGTAAATACTATGCGGCAGTGGTTATCCCCGAAAGCTTCAGCAAAGACATGATGACGTTCTACTCGGGCGATTCAGATCATGCAGATCTGATTTACTACAGCAACGAAAAGAAGAACGTGGTTGCGCCGAAGCTTACCGATCAAGGTGCCAGCAAGGCGTCTGATATGGTGAACCAGGTATTTGCCAAAACGCTCGCCGAAGTGGGCATGAACGTTGCCTCTTCGTTGCTGAAATACTCGGATAACGCCAACATCGATAGCCGATTGGGCGATTTGGCAAACCATGTCGATACTATGGGTGGTCAGATGTCCGATGCGTCGCAGACGCTGAGAACCTATGCTCAGGTACTCGATGCCTCCCAATCTTTGGTAACGGGTTCAGCTGAGCTTTTGGGCCAGGCAGGTGATTCTGCGGCTCAGGTAATGGATTCCGCCAACCAAGCGAAAGACTCCGTTTCTTCCATGGGCGACGCCCTGAAGGCGTCCAATGCTGCTTTGGGCGAGGCTATCTCCAACAGCGCAGCGGGGTATGAAGGCGTTTCAAGTGCGATAGATCAGGCTTTCAGCTCCGCCAATACCCTTGCGGGTACTTCCGCAAGCAGCTTGGACAATCAGGCCTCTTCGATCGAGGCTCAGGCTTCGCAATTCGAGTCTTTGGCGAGCCAGGTAAGGAGTTTGGCAAATGCGCAGAGCGATGCCAGCTTGAAGGAATCGCTCACGCAGCTTGCTGTGCAGCTGCAGGCTTCCGCCGATTCTCAAAAGGCGCTGGCCGACGGCTTGCGTACGGCTGCTGACTCCATCAGATCGGACGCTTCTTCGGCTCAGGCGGAGCATGACAAGGTGAGCGCTCTTGCGGCTCAGGCGAAGAGCAGCGTGGGTCAGCTTTCCGACGATTACAACAACACTATCAAGCCCCAGCTTGATGCGTTGATGGATCAGGTTTCTGCTATGTCAAGCTCGCTATCTTCGAGCGCGTCCACCCTTGGTTCAGTGGGGGACGACTTGCAAAACGGCGCTGATTCCCTTGCCGGTCGCATCGCGATATCGAAGCAGAAGCTGCTCGACACGGCATCCGATCTGGATGATTCGGCGCAAAAGCTCACTTCGCTTTCTACCGCTATGCGTGAGGCGCTTGCTTCGGGCGACCTCGAACAGCTGCGCACGGTGCTCTATTCCGACCCCGATGCCCTTGCGTCGGCGTTGGCGGCTCCCGTCCAGCTTGAGCGCAACGCAGTATTCCCTGCAGATAACTTCGGTTCTCAGATGGCGCCGCTGTATACCACATTGGCTTTGTGGGTAGGTTCATTGTTGCTGGCGGTTGCTATCAAGGTGGAGGTGTCGCGCAAGGCTCAGATTAAGCTGGGGTATCCAAAGCTGTATCAGCTGTTCTTGGGGCGTTTTGGCGTATTTGCTTTCGTTTCCTTGTGCCAGACCACGGTTCTTGCTCTGGGCAATATGCTGTTCTTGCAGGTGCAGGTAAGCAATCCACTGTTGTACCTGATTTGCTTCTGGCTGGCGGGCTTGGTCTTCACCTTCATCATTTACTCGTTGGTGGTATCGTTCGCCAACTTGGGTAAGGCTATTGCCGTGTTCCTTCTTATCATTCAGGTTACTTCCGGCGGTGGCAGCTTCCCGCTCCAGATGCTGCCCGACTTCTTCCAGGTTCTCAGTCCCTTCTTGCCGGCAACGCATGTTATCAATGCCATGCGTGCCGCCATGATGGGCGTGTACATGAATGATTTCTGGATAGAAATCGGCTTGCTGCTGCTGTTCGTTGTGCCGTTCTTATTGCTTGGGCTAGTGTTCCGCAAGCCTTTGATGAGATTCCTGAATTGGTATATCGAAAAAGTAGAAGAGTCGAAACTGGTTTGCTAATACGCTCGATGACGTAGCGGCTTTCGCTTGTCTCGAATGACGAACCGCCCTTCGCTTCATGCTGACGCAGAAACGAAGGGCGGTTTTTTGTCGGTTTTCCTAGGCGCGCTGTTTGCCAGTGAAGGAGTCTATGTCGATGCAATAGATATTCGTGCGGGCCAGCGCTTGGTCGGTGAATCCGGCGCTAGCTCCGGGTGCCAGATGGTGCATGATACGGGTGAGCCCATAACGCTTTGCTTCGATGCCTTGGATTCGATGAACGGTACCCGTACCCATGATGCTGCGATAGGCATAGGAGTAGGCGCAAGCATAGGGGCCTTCTATCACGCCGTCCTCGATATCCATCTCAATAGCAACGCGCGGCTCGCGATTGAAAAGCTCTGCCTTACGCCCCTCGGAGGCCGAGTGCACCCACAGTGCTAGGCGTGGGGTGGGGGCATCGTTGCCGGGGCTTTCAGGGTCTGCCCAGTCGTAGCCGAAGCTCATGGGAACAATAAACATGCCTTCTTCGTCGAATGCGCCGATGCGTACGGTATGGCAGGCTTCAACGATAGCGTGAAGCAGCTCGACGTTGCGCACTTGGCGGCTTGCTTGGCGCATTGGGCGATGCATTGGTGCGTTTTCCATGAGTCCTCCTGTATTTTGATTGCTCTGATGGTATCAGATGCGCTTTGCGTAGTGGGTGCTGTGCTTTTTCATGCAAGGCAGTTTCGGCGCTGAATAGTGCGGTTTCGAACCATCAATCATGAAATCTCGACTCGCTATGGGCGTTGTTTTCATGGAACAGTGCAGCCTCAATTAAAAGGGGATATCTGTTTCTGCAGGTAGGAAAAGGGTCGGTAGAATTCCGATAGGGTAATAAGGAAATAACCGTGCCCGCACTCGGATTCGAGGTTTTGTGCGTGGTATTCTTCTGTAGTGATGAAGGTAACGTTTGGGTTCACATCGCTATGAATCTATGCGTTTTTTCGGAGTATGGCCGTAAGGCTGTCCCTTAAGGAGGTTATTGAATTGGTAGACGTAGAAGAGCTTCGTCGTGCTCCTATCGCCATCTTGGGTGGTGGCGCTGTCGGCAAAACCTGCGGTGCCGACTGTGCGTTGGCTGGTCAGGAAGTTCGCATTTGCGACCTGGATCCGTTCTTTGACAATGCGTTGGGCACCGTTATGCGTACGGGTATCACCTTGCAGGATAAGGCGCCGGGAACGCAGACCAAGTACGGTTTCCGTCGTATGGGCAAGGGCGAATTTGCTATGGCAACCAATTCCGTAGCCGAAGCGGTTAAGGGTGCCAAGCTCATTGTTGTGGGCATCCCCTCCATCGCTCATGAGGTTTTCTTCCGTGAGCTCATTCCTGTTCTGGAAGACGGTCAGATCGTTCACATCATTCCCGATAACTACGGCAGCCTGAAGCTTCGCAAGATGATGCGCGAAATGGGTTGCACCAAGAACGTTATCATCGGCGGTTGGTCAAGCGCCCCCTATGGCACGCGCGTCGATACCGAAGGCGGCGTTGCCAAGCCTACCTGCTCGTTGGTATATCGCGCTATTACGTTGCGTGGCGCTGCGCTTCCTGCAAAGGATACGGAAGATTTCGTAGAAAGCTCGAAGGCACTGGGCTGCTTCGATGCCATCACCGAAGGTGACGGCGCAGTGTGCGGCGATACCGTTATGGACATCGGCTTTTCCAACGTGAACCCGGTTATCCATGTTCCCGGTACGGTTCTGGGCGTATCCACGATGGAAAACTTCGGCACGGTTCTGGACAAGAACATCCACGACTACTCCATTTACTCCCATTCCTTCTGCCCCTCTATTTCCGAGGTTCAGTACCAGTTCTACAACGAGGAAATTGCTCTGGCGGAAGCTATGGGTGTTGGCATCCAGCCCTTTAAGAAAGAAGTGTTCTACCAGCGCACCAGCGTTCTGGGTGAAGAGTACATGGGTGAGGGCTGCAACGTTCCCTTCGAGGAACAGTGGGAAGTCGGTTTTGCCACCGGTCCCTTCACCATCAAGAACCGCTATGTAACCGAAGATGTTCCCGTTGGCTGCCATGTGTACCATGAGTTGGGCAAGAAGTTTGGTGTCCCCACGCCGATCATCGATTCCATGATCGTTTTGGGCGGCGTTATGAACAAGACCAACTTCTTCGAGACCGGCCTCACCTTGGATGAGCTGGGCATTGGTCATATGACGAAGGACCAGATGCAAGCTTATCTGCGTGAGGGCGAATACGTGGCTCCTGAGGGCGAGTAAATGAGCAATTGGAAAAGTGCATACGGTGCGCTTGAAACGAAGGCGGAGGTTCGTGGCACCCACGGGCTTCCGCCCCGTAGTTTTTCGGGGCAGGTACTCGGCATCATTGCTGTGAAGTTGGATTACCCCAAGCTTCCAGGCAACGTCGCCAATGCGTGCACCTTCAATTATCCGGTGTGCTACGAAGTAGTTGATTTCGAGATTGAGCAGCTGTTTGCGGGTGATCCCGCCATCAAGCAGATGACCATCGAAGCTGCCAAGAAGCTGGAGGCGCAGGGCGTGCGTGCTATTATCGGCGCATGCGGTTACTTTGCCCATTTCCAGAAAGATGTTGCGGCGGCGGTTGACGTCCCTGTATTCATGTCGAGCTTGTGCCAGCTGCCAGTTATCAAAGCGGGTTTCGCTCAGGCGGGCTCTATTGCGGTGTTTGCCGCCGATGGCTCCAGCTTGAACGATGATCTGCTTGCCCAGGTTGGCAGCAACACCGAAAGGCTCATTATTCAGAACGTAGGCGACATGGAAAGCTTCGCTCCTATTCGTTGGGGCGGACATGAACTTGACAACGGCAAGCTCACCGACGATTTATGTGGCTTGGCGAAGGACTTGTGCCAGCAGCATCCCGACATCAAGGCCATATTGCTTGAGTGCAGCGACTTGCCTCCTTACGCGGCGGCCATTCAGAAAGCGACAGGTTTGCCGGTGTTCGACTTTATTACGCTTGCAAACTGGGTTTCCGGCGCCGTGTTACAGAAAACCTATACCGGGTGGTTCTAGCTGGCGAAGGCGGAGCGTCGTGCTTTGGGTTCGTGTTCCCAAGGCGATGATAGGTGTTTTGCCGAATATGCTCCTTATGGGCGGAAGCGAAGGCGTAATCAGCGCTGTTGGCGGAAATGCCTGCCCTTGCGAGGAAGCGTTGACGGCGAAGGCCCCCAATCTAATTCACTACGCAAAACAGAGAAGGACCGGCAGTGCCGGTCCTTCTCTTAGCTTGGAGTGCCGTAAAGGAGTCTGGTTTCTTTACGGCAGGATGGTTAGCGTTTCAAGTCGATGTCGGTAAGCTTAACTTCTTTAGCTTCCTTCATGGCTTCATTCATGTCATCAGCGAATTCGATGGTATTAAGCACCGTTTCAACTTCGGCCTTATGATCATCGAAGTTATCGACGTCTATAGACACACTCCCCTCATTTACCCCGATGATGAAAACGGAAGTAGTTCCTCCCGAATGTTTATAATCGCCGGTCAACCAGGTTTTGTCGCCGTAGGTCGCAGGGTCATTCGTCTTCCAGTTAAACACAGATTTGCGATCTTCGTATTGAGCGAGCAATTCTTCAGCTGTCATTTTCTTTTCCCATAATGGGATGATTCGATCGTTGTTGGAAAATGTCAGTTGGGCTTTGTTTGCGTTGTCGCCGGCAGAGTTGCTGACGCTTACGCCTTCGGGAACCTCAACCTTAAACCAGATGAAATCCGCTTTCTTGTCCGCAGGCCCGCTTCCTCCGCAACCAACTAAGGCAAGTGCGGCAACAAGGCTTATGCAGAGGGCAAGAAGTGCGATAGCTGCTTTCTTCATGATGATGTCCTCCTCTTCAGTCTGTTTCGAAAACGGGCGGAACTCGATTGCGGCTCCGCCCAAGGGTGTTAGTGGATCTTCAGGTCGTCAGAGCTGACTTCCTTGGCTTTGTCGTATGCTTCGCTCACATCATCTGCGAACTTTACCGATTTAACGAAGCTCTGCAGGTCTTTGTCGTTGATGTCGCTGAATCCGCGGGCGTCAACGATGCCAACAAGTCCATTGGGCAGGTCGGTGCAGAACTGGATCTTTGGCTTGCTTGCTTCGGTGTTCTGAGCAACCTTCCAAGTGTAGTTGCCGATCTTCATGTCGTCCAGCTGCTCAGAGCCGGTGCCTTCCCATTCCATGAATGCTTGGGTGATTCCCTGAGCGTCCTTTACGCCGTTCCAGTTGACGCGGAGCTCTTTGCCTTCATCGGTCTTGGCGAACGACACCTTTGCTGCATTGCTGCCAAGGCTGGTGTTCAGTTCGTACTTATCGGGCACTGCCGCCTGGTACCAGGTAAAGTCGGTAACTTTTTGTGAGTTACATCCCACAAGGGTGAAGCAGAGTGCAAGTGCGCATGCTGCAATTCCTAGAAACTTGAGCTTCATTGTCATTCACCCCGCTATTCCATCTTCTTGAACTTCATTTCGGCACCTTCGACTTCGATGGATATCATCCCGTCGGCCAACTTGCCATCAATCGAATCACCCATCGCTGTCATCTTGAACGTGGTAGCATCCTTGGGCTCCCAGTTGCCCTCGGCAGTTTCGCCGAAGTACTCGAGAACCATGGTTTCGTCTTCATTGAGGGACAGCTTTACTTCCATGCCCCATGCCTTAAGCATGGCGATATCGCTCTCGGAATAGGTGGTATCGCCTTCGGTCAGGCCTGCCAGCTCCCAGTCGCCCTGGAAGTTCTTCTTGTACTGTTCGGCTCCAGAATCGCATCCCACCAGTGCGAAGCACAGGGCAAAAGCGCATACCAGAACTGCGATGATCTTCTTCGTTGCCTTCATTGCAACCACATCCTCTCAGACTCCCTCGCCGCTTTTGCGGCTAGCTATGTTTGTCATCGTGGTTCCATGATGACGTGAGGGAAGCGCTGGAAGAAGTGACCTGCGGCTCAGTTAAAGAGCGTTTTTGAGCCATGTGTCTCAAAAACAAAACAAGGGTATTGATCTGGTGATTTCGTAGGTTGGTTTTGCCTTGAAAACGGCGGATTAAGCCCAAACGGCGAAGGGTGTGATACCTATCGTTGACGATGGTCTATTTGTCCATCTTCGGAACGATAAGACCCTGCGATACCGCATGCACGGCAAGGCGCAAAATGCTGTCGTAGCCCGTTTTGGCCAAGATCTCAGAAATGTGACGCTTTACTGTGCCCTCGCTCAAATAAAGCTCAGCTGCAATTTCCTTACGCGTTTTTGCTTCACAGACCAATCGCAGGATGCTGATTTCTGTTTCATTGAGCGCTGAAGCGTCTGAGAAGATGCTCTGGGTTGCATTCGGGTAGGTGGAGTAGCCGTTGGCGGTTGAGCGAATAATCCCCAGCAGTTCTTCGGTTCCAACGTTCTTATATACGAAACTGTCAGCTCCAGCGAGTTTTGCCTGTTCGATGAACGTGATTTCTGGCATGCCTGTCATAATCACGATTTTCGTATCGGGGCAGGCTTCGCGTATCTGCTTCGCTGCAGCGATTCCGCTCGATCCGTTTTCGGTGCATACATCCAAAAGCGCAAGATTGGCATTCGTTTCGCGTACTACGTCGAGTGCGTCTGCTGCATCGGAAAGCGCGCGGGCAACCTGCATGTCTTCCTGCAGGTTGAGCGTGCATGCGAGTGATTCTCGGAGAATCCCCTGATCTTCAACGATGACGATGGTGATCATGATGATGCTCCTTGATGGGGAATAGTTGCCGATACAGTGAAAGGCGCCAGTACGTTTACCTCAAAGGTGCCACCGAGGGCTTCTGCCGCTCGGCGCATTTGGGGCATGCCGCAGCCATCGGTAATCGTGCCTGCAGCGCCGGCTCCGTCATCGAAGATGGTCAGGTTCGTTTCCGATGGCTTGGCCGCTATGCGAACATAGACGTTTTTGGCGCTGCCGTGCTTGAGTGCGTTGGTTGCTGCTTCTCGAATTATCCCAACTATCGCATTTGCCGAGCTGGGGTTTTCGGGCAGCGTGCCCTCTATGTGGATATTCGTACCTGCAAGAGCAAAGGCTGATGCAAGAGCGGCAAGCTCGTCTTTTCCCTCCGGGGAGGTGCGGGCAAGATCGTCGGTGATATTGTGCATAAGCCGGGAAATGTTTCGGGTGATTTCCGGATTATCAATATCTGATTCTAGGTAGTGATGAAGTATGGTCATCCGTTGGCCGATGGAGTCGTGGACGCGTGTTTTCATGACGAGCGATGCCTCTTCTGCGGCTGTTTCTTCTAGCTGCGTCAGGGCTTGCTTCAGTTTGCGGTTCGATTCTTCCAGTTCAATGTTGGCAAGATGCAGGCGTTCGTTGAGGTCTTCCTCGACCGTGACGTCAATGGCCATGATGCGTTCGCATAAGGTGCGATGCAGTGTCACCTCATCACGCATGAAGAACCTGGTTTCGTTTGGCGATATGGTTAGGCGTATTCCTTCGGGAAGCAGGGCATCACGAGTGTGGTTACCTGCAGTTGCGCGTTTGGTGAGCTCCGACCAGATAAGAGAGCCCTCTGAGAGGCTGGTGCCCAATCCGAGCGCTTGAAGGCAAGATCGCATGCTTTCGTTCATAAGGACAATCGCTTCGCTTCGATTAATGCAGAGAATGCCCTCGGGAAGCTTCTTTACCGCTTCGCCGATAGAGAGTTGCGTAATCGCGGAACTGCGGTGCTTGATATCCATGGTTAGCGCAGACGACACGCGGAAAAGGAAGAACGAAGCGTCTAGTATGGGAATGAACCAGCTGTTGATGCCAACCGCTTCGATGAAGGGCGGCGTGCAGGTAGCAAGAACTATAAGCTCAGGGATCATTATGGGGCGGCGATGGGCGAAAGTGAGCACGAGACCCAGTGCAAGCGCAATGGCGTTAACCCACATCATTGGTTCGATGGGGAACGAGATCATCTTCATACGGAACAGCAGTGCACCGTGGTTTGCGTAAGCGGAGCATACCGTTGCGCAGGCTATAAGCAGATGTGCAAGGAGAAGTGACTCATAGGTGACAGCCCCGCGAGGGTTGCGGTTTTCTTTCCGTGTGGCAACAAAGAGCACATGGATCATTTGCCCGACCATAAGCCCAAATAGCAGAATGATAAGCGCAATAAGAACCACTGATTTTATGTTGAACAGATGGCTCATAGGGCGCTGTCCTTCAGCTCGATTTTGACGGCGATTTCGTCTGCCTCAATTTGATGACAGCTGCGGATGCCCGCTTTCGTCAGGCTATTGCAGAAGTTCTGAAGTGAAGGCTCAAGCTCTCGGCGTTCTTCGCATTGCAAAACGATGCGAACTATCAAGGCGTTGCGTTCATCGTTTTCGCCGAATAAGAGCAGGGTTGGGTTTTTGATTTCAAATGCCAGTGAGGCGAAGTTGTATGCGCAATCGTAGAGGTGAGCCATGATGGCGGGCGATAGGGGTTCGCTCAATCGGAAGAGCGCGGCGCTTTCGATTCCCATGGAACGGAAATCGGCTGCGGCTTCGGTAAATACCAGTTCAACTTGTGCTTGGGTGAAGGAAACTCCTTCGCGTTCAGCAACGATAAGGCTCCCTTTACGCTTGCAGTAGGCGACAAGGAATTTAACTCGGGTTAAGTTCTGGCGTCTGATTGCTGCACTTTCTGGCGAGTCGTCTTCGGGAAGCTCATCGATAAGGCGATTGATTTCGGAGGTTTTCTCTGCCAACGAGTTATTGATTTGCTCGAATAAGGCACGTTCTGCTTCTCGTAATGCGAGGCCTTGGCGAATGGTAGCGCTGCGCTTTAACAGTTCGGATGCATTGACCAGGTCTTCTTTTCGCTGTTTGAGTGCGGTGCGTCTGGCGTCGTTTTTACTTACATCGATGGAAAGCAATGCGGTGCCACCGCTGATGCCGTAGGCGCGCTTGAGGGTATGGGGGCTGCTGGGGACGCGGAAGTCTACGGCAGCGCCGTTGAGCGTGCCAAGCTCGGTTATCTTTTCTGCTGTTTCGGGCGAAAGGGGCTTTGCTTGTGCGGTTGAGTAGGCAGGTTTTCCATTCCTTGTCAGCACTTTCAGATCGAAAGGGAGCTTGTAGAAGGTTTCCCGATACCACGCATAAGAAGGGAGAATCCCTGTTGCGAGAGTGATTTCGACCGCTACGACAATAAGGATGGTGTAGGTGAGTGCCGGGTTGGTGCTGAAGAAGTGAGCGTTCCGAAGGATGTAGAGCAAGCTGTAGGCAATTGCCAAGCCGGCGATAATCGCCAAAGGGGCAAAAGAAGGACGTAGCTGCTTTCTTGCGGCAGGGAATAGTAAGGCAAAGAATGCTCCGTAAAGCAAGACGAACCATACAGCAACGAGCCAATAGCCCCACTCGTAGTGGTAATTACCGCTCCAGCCAGGATCGTCGAAGCTGAACGAAAATACCGCATGGTGGAGGTTGTTCGTAAGCACGAACAGGGCAAGTAGAGCACTTCCCGCAAAAGCGATGGAGCGTGCGGTTCTTCCTGCCTTGGTGGTATCGAAGTCGGCGGCGCGAAGGGCGCAGGTAAAGGCCAATGCAGGAACAAATAACATAGGTACGTAATAGAGGTACCAGCATATAGAGGTGCCCAGGTCGCTTTTCATGGGGTACTTCACGATAACGTCGAGCAGCCAAAACGCTAATAGGGCGGCGATGGTAACAAGCTGGTTGCGGATAGTGGCGTCAGGGCAGCGTACGTAGATGGAAAAGGCCCATGCGGCAAGCGCCGGCCCCAGAAGCACCATGAATCCCGTTGTGCTTGAAGGGCCAAACCCGAGACCGGAAAACGAAGGTGGTTTGCTGGGAAGAAAGATCTCGGCGCAAATGAGGAGGGCAAACGTCGCTGCGGCAATGCAGGCAGCAACAATCAAAACCCGACGTTTTGGGCTGCTTTGTTTATGCTGCTCTAGGTTCCCCATGATCTCCCTTGCCTCGATGCTTCCAAGTATAGAGGAGAAGCCTGCTGCTGCGGTTGCGGGGTGGGTTAGTGGGCGTGCTTTTGCGTTTGGCGCTTGGGTGTTGGTGGTGGAATTCGGTCCTGGTTTAGATGGATCGGTTTTTGCCGACGCTTGCACCGCGCGCTACCTCTTGACCCCGAGCTTCACTTCGATTGTGGCTGCTTTCGAATAGCGAATTGCTAGCTGTTAGACTAGTTGGGAAAACGTCTTGATTGTTTTGAGCAGAAAGCGGGTTGGCATGTTGGCGGAATCGGATAAAAGCTTGTTGCATGAAGAAATCCAGGCAGCGGAAGGCTTGCTGGATTTTATTGGCGAAAGCCCCACTGCATTTCACGCGGTGTCTGCCCTGCGTGCTCGATTGGATGGGGCGGGTTTCGTTTTTCTCCCCGAAGCGCAAACCTGGAGCTGCAAGCCAGGGGGATGCTACTACACTGTGCGCAACGGCTCGAGCATCATTGCCTTCAAGGTGGGTAGTGCTGTATCGGAAGGCTATCATTTTCAGATTACCGCTTCGCATTCGGATTCGCCCCTGTTCAAAATCAAGGCTCAGCCCGATTTGGAAGGCCCTGGTTCGTACAGACGTTTAAACGTTGAGGCGTATGGCGGAATGATCGACTACACCTGGTTTGATCGTCCACTTTCCCTTGCGGGCCGCGTTATGGTTCAGGTGGGGAATCGCATTGAGAGCAGGTTGGTCTCGCTTAATAGGGACGTGGCTCTTATTCCGAGCCTGGCTATTCATATGGATCATGGCGTGAACAACGGCTTTGCTCCGAATCGACGGATCGATTTGTGCCCGGTGGTTTCCACGGGAGCGCTGGAGAAAGAAACACTGCGATCGTTTCTTGCCAATGAACTGGGCCTTCGTCCCGATCAGATAGTGAGCCACGACCTGTATTTGGTGAATCGCCAGGCACCTTGCATGTGGGGTGCGGCTGGTGAATTCATTTCAGCCCCCAGGCTTGATGATCTTATGTGCGCCTACGCGTCGGCTGAGGCGTTTTTGCAGAGCTCTAACGATTCCGGCATTTCGGTGTACTGCTGCTTCGACAACGAAGAGGTGGGGTCCAACACCAAGCAGGGCGCCATGTCCACATTCTTGCCCGATACGCTGATGCGCTTGAATGGGGCTTTGGGCGGTACGGACGAGGAGTATCGCCGCGCACTGGCAGGCTCCCTGTTGATAAGCTGCGACAACGCCCATGCGGTACACCCCAATCATCCCGAAAAGAGCGATGAGGGTAATCGCGCTTATTTGAATCAGGGCATTGTGGTCAAAGAAGCAGCAAACCAGAAGTACTGCACCGATGCGTTTAGCAGTGCCGTGTTCTGCGCGGTGTGCAATAACGCCAGCGTACCGTTCCAGCGGTTTGCGAACCGCAGTGACATGGCGGGTGGCTCAACCTTGGGCAATCTGTCCAATATACAGGCAAGCATGCATGGCGTTGATGTGGGCTGCGCCCAGCTTGCCATGCATTCGGCGTACGAAACCGCCGGCGCACGCGATGTTATGCTCGCCACTCGTGCGCTACGGGCCTTCTACGATGCTGACATTCAAATAAGCGGAGCCGATTCCGCCACGCTGCGTTAAAGACGCTGGGTTGGGAAAATAGGGACAGGTCCCGTTTTCCCACTTATGCCGTGCGTGTGCAGTAGCGGGCTTTTTATGCGATGGGTGGCCATGGGCTGGGTTTCTTGTCGTCTTGGGCGAAGAAGAAGATAAAGTGTCCTTGTTCGCATTAACGTGCAATTCAGCTGCATTGAAAGGACCTGCTCATGATGATCGTTGACGAGCCGTTTGCTGCTCCGGAGCTTATTGAATACTTGGAATGCACCCAGGAGCCGGTGCTGCTGAACAGCATGGCCGAGAAGATTCTTGAGCGTCACAGCATCAAAGCGCTGGGAGATAAAGAATTCGCTGCGCGCGTAAACGCAGGCGAACGTCTTATTTGCACGTCCGAAAATGCTTTTAGCTGGATCGCTCAGCATATTGAGGACAAAGCCGTAACAGAGGCCATCGCCACGTTCAAAGATAAAGCGCGCATGCGCAAGTTGCTGGCGCCAATGTACCCAAGCCTTGAGTACTGTGAAATACCCACGGCTCAGCTTAAGGAAGTATGCTTTGAAGACTTCAGCGCGCCGTTCGTGTTGAAACCCAATGTGGGCTACTGCAGCGTGGGCGTGTACGTTGTCGAATCGCGCCAACAGTGGGATGCGGCTCTCGCCGATATCGATGAAAACATGGCAGTGTGGCGTTCCCGCTATGCCAAAAGCGCTCTAGACGAAGGCTCGTTTGTGGTCGAGTCGTATTTGGAGGGCACGGAATTTGTGGTCGATGCTTTCTTCGATGAAAACGGTGAAGCGGTGGTGCTCGATGTGCTTCGCCATGAATTTGCCAATGCCGCCGACACGAGTGATCGCTGCTACATCACGGGTGCTTCGGTGATCCGCGAATATGCTCCGGCGTTTGCCTCGTGGCTCACGGAGGTAAACGGGTATGTCGGTGCGAAGAACTTCCCTGTGCATGTGGAGGCTCGCATGAAAGATGGCGAAATTACGCCCATCGAGTTCAACCCGCTGCGTTTTGCGGGCATTTGCGGCACCGAAGTTGCCTATCATGCCTACGGTTTCCATACGTATGATTACTACTTGCGCGATATAAAGCCCAGCTGGAATGAGTTGCTGAGCGGCAAGGAAGGCAAACTGTACTGTATGGGATATCTTCCTGCTCCCGAAGAATTGGCGGCCGGGAAATGCGGTTTCGACTACGATGGGTTCCTTTCGCACTTCGAGGGCCTGCAAGCGTTTTATCGTTTTGATCCTCAGCAAACAGGCGCCTTGGGCTTCATCTTCCTGGAAACCGAAGAAGATGACGAGGCCGAGCGAGCTTTTCTCCGCGAAGCCGACCTAACTCAGTTCTGCGTGGGAATATAGGGACAGGTCCCATTTTCCCACTTAAGAAACGGGCGCTTTGCTCCCAGCGACTTTTGTCGGCGGTTGCTCTTTGCTTATTGAAGCGATAAATCCGCCGTGCCATACTGGTTTTTAAGCAAAGGCCTATTGTGCCTTTATGAAATCCTAAAAGGGGATGTCTTTTTGGTCACTGTTCTATAAAGAACGCGCAACTGAATAGAATGCTTGCGATCCATTTCGTGGGTGCTCATCACTGATGCGAATCGGGAAAATGCCCCGAAATTGGCTTATCGCATTGCAGCCTGCCTTCTTTTCATGAGGCTTCTTTTTCTGCAGCCATCAATGGGCGCGGCTTATGTGCTGCTGTGTTTTTTTATTGCGCGCTTCGTTCAGCTTTTTTGATTCGCTAATACGTTCTTTATAGAAAAGGAAATAACCATGCAGTTCCCAAAAGCGAACAGCTTCTCGCAAGATATTGTTTTGTCCAAAATAATGGGGCCCAATCCACTCAAGCTATGCGAGGAGATGCTGTTAACCACCAATGAGATTGTCGGTAATGAGGCTGTTTCTCCGAGTTCCGTTGTGCTGGATTTGGGCAGTGGCACCGGAATAACCACAGCATTGCTGGCCAGGGAGTTCGGATGCGTTGCCTATGCTGTCGATCTTTGGAGCAATCCAACCGAAAACATGCGTTTTTTCAAAACCCTCGGATTGACCAATCGGCAAATCGTTCCCGTTAAAGCTGATGCTTCGGAGGGACTGCCTTTTGCGGAAGGGTTCTTCGATGCGGTGGTGAGCATCGACTCGTATAACTATTTCGGCCGCAGCGCGGAGTATCTGGATGCAAAGCTATTGCCATATGTGAAGCGCGGCGGGATCGTCGCGCTATGCTTTCCCGGCATGAAGCGCGATTGCCGCGCTAACCCGCCGGCATGCCTACTTGAGTCATGGACGCCTGATCAACTGGATTATATTCACGATATTCCCTGGTGGAAGGCTATTTTTGAGCAATCGAAAAATGCCGACATTTTGGGAATGCGGGAAATGCAGTGCACGGAAGAAGCTTGGGCCGATTGGCTTTCCTGCGACAACGAGTACGCAAGATGTGACGCTTCGGCAGTGAGGGCCGGTGCGCTCGAGTACCTTAACACCATCATGGTGGTGCTGCGTAAGAGGTAACGCTCATGCGAGATGGGGAGCTCGGTTTGATTCCGGGCTCCCCGTTATTAATCGCGGAGAGTTGTTGGTTGTGGACCCTGCCCCAGACGCCTCTAGGCTAGAAGTTCACCCAGGTGATGGCATGCTTCGGCTGCTTCGTCGTCGGGGTAGTCCTTGGCAATTACGGTTTCCACGGGTTGTACTCCAGCCTCTTCAGCACGCTGCACCCAGTAGTCCATCCATTCGCCATTGTTCCAATCGTACGAGCCAAAGAATCCAACTTTTTCACCTGCCATCAGTGGCTCGACCTCGTCATACATGGGCAGGAACTCGGTATCTTCCAGTTCTTCGTCGCCCATGGCGGGGCATCCGAAGGCGAAGGCATCGAATTCGGGTACGCGCTCTACGCCAAAATCTGCCGCCTGGATGATGGTTGCTGTGCCGCCCTTTGCCTCTACGCCTTCGGCTACGAAATCGGCCATGGCTTCAGTGTTGCCAGTGCCGCTCCAATATACGATTGCTACGTTGCTCATAGGTTGCTCCTTGCTTTTTTGGCCGACCGGAGTTGCTGTTTTTTGGTCGACCACGCTATTGATTTCAAGAAGCAAGTTAGCATAGGCTAACTTATAGTCAAGAGAGAGTTTGCTAAATGGCCGACTGGGAATATGGGGACCTGTCCCCACATTCCCACTTCTTTCGTATCATGCTTCGATACGGACATTCGTTCTAGCAACAGTATCATCAATGAAAACGCTACGTGTACTGTGCGGTGGACACGTGAAACGTGAAAAGCTGATATGGTAAGCCTCACTCGGCGACAAAAAGCGGAAGGGCGCTGTTTCTTCCAAACGGAAACCCGTTAGCTGACAGAACGTCGGAAAACCCGCAAGACCGTGTGCTGGAAGTGCAGTTCAACTTGCGCTCTGACCTGAGCTTTTCGGCAAAAGATGCGTATTACTTGGTGGCGCGCGATAAGAAAACCGGCACCATTGCCTGGCGCGAAGAATACCGCATAGAGGCTTCATTCGCTTCGATAGATTTTGGGTTTTAGCACGCTTGCCGCTGCTTGGTTTGGCGCGGGGCGGTGGTAAGCGCTTTCGATGGCTTTGGCTGCTTGCTAATCCGATATTTCCGTTTAATGGAGGTTACGTAATGGCAATGGTGGATATAGATGTAGATGCCCTGCGAGCATACCTGCTGGACTATTGCGGCACAGCCATGTTCTCCGGCTTTCCTGCGGCAGCGTTCGATGTCGTGGATATCGAACGCGCCAATGGCGAAGAGCTTTGCTGCATAGCTGAGCGCCTAGGGATAGACCTCCGCAAGTTTGTGGTGTAGACAAATTCGGAAGTGTCGGCTGTTTCTTGCTAGACTGCGCCATTCGCGTATGAGTGGCATATTGTCGTAATCAAATCTAAGGAGCGGGGATGTTCAAGCGTGGGGGTATATGACAATCTTCGTCGTTAGAAGTATGCCGTCGGCTCGAGAATTCGTTAAACAGCTTGTTGCAGATGATCGGTACAACTACACTGAAATCGGTTCGTTCATATCCATTCGGCGTAACGTGGAGGGCATTGTCATCCCTTCCGAGGAAATCTCGCTTCGTAAGGCATGTTCATAGAAAGCGCTGTAACTCGGCAGTTGGCCGCGAGTGGGCATGCGCTACATTCTGAATCCAAAGCCACTACAAGCTGAAGACGATTTGGCAGGTTTCCCTCTGTACATGGCGCATCTATTGTGGTGCCGCTTTAATGAGGGGCATTTTGACTCAATAGGATCCTTTTTGGCATGCGTCGCTGTTGGATGCGGCCCGAAGCCGAATGGGCCAGTGGCGAAGAGCTCATCTAGACAGCCGAATATCCAGGAGTAAATTTCCGCAAGTTTGCGGTTGCAATAAGGGACTCCGTTTCTTTGATCGATTCATTCCTTTTTGCATGCGGTAAAATTTGCGTGTTTGGACATTGTTCGAGCTGATATTGCATATTTGCGATTATAGGGACAATTTAGCTTTACAGACTGCTTTGTGCTTGAGTTTCTGGGGCGTCTCAAGCAAGAAAGAGGTTTTTCATGGTCAAAAACGGGTTTATCGCAAAAACGAAAACTACGCTTGTTGTGTTACTTTCGCTTCTGATTGTGGGGCTCGTCTCGGGTACAGCTTTTGCGGCGGAAGCGGCGAAGGACAATGTTTTGAAAGAAGGCGTAGCCTCGTTTAGTGAGGTCAAACTAGTTGAGTTTCCGAATTCGACGAAGAAGATCCTCGTGTATACCGACGATGATAGCGCAGCTAACGAATGGTCGGCTGGCAGGCTTTACTGCAGTTTTTCAAGCGACGGGAATTCATTCGCAGTGCCGAAAGCCTTAAAGGATGACGGAACTTGGGATATGCAACCGTTTGTGTATGTTGACGGAAATGTGGCGGTTGTTACCTGGACGGACGCAAATAAAGGCTTCGACGAATACACGACAACGGATGCCATGGTTAGTTCCATGGGCTTGTCTATTGCCATCGTTGATTCGAACGGTAGCATGAAATCGCATAGCTTTATGGAAGGCGGATTGGAGGATACCTTCTATTTCGGCTCTCGTGTTGCAAAAAGCGGTAGCAAACTTCTTGTAACCTGGGTTGCTTGCACCAATAGTGAGGATGTCGGTAGGACGTATAGGGTCGAGGGGCTATATTACGATCCCGAAACTGACAGATTTCAGTCAATCGATGGTTCGGTTGACGCAAACGGGAATCCGAAACCGGCGGTTTTTGTGGAAGACGATAAGTACATCCCTTCGTATTCTGCTGCTGAGATAAATGGCTCTGTAGCCGTTCTTTTCGAGGAGGCTACCGACGGGACGCAATTCTCCGATGTTCTTCGCAAGGCAGTATACGGTGGTCTTTCCCCGAGAGGCGATGAAGCGGTTAAAACGAAGCAGCTAAAGCTTGTTTCAGCGGCCGATGGTGTTGTTCGAACCGTTGCTTTGGCAAATTCGAATCCTTCTGTTGTTGAATCCGATTTGTCTGAATTAGCTTTCTACAGTTCGGGGACTATCTCGAAAATCAGTGGTTTCTCTAGCGGGGCTGAGGGCTTTTCGACAAGTAAAATCGCTGACGTGTCTAGAACGGGAAGCGTACGATACGAAATCATTTCGAAAGATGGATCTGAGCTCTATATTGCAGCATACGATCCGGCCCAACAAGATATTCGCCTGTATTATCGCGATGGCTCATCAAGCGGGATGCCCTTGTTGCCGCTTGGTATGCGCGGTGAAGATGGCATCGCGTTTCCTACGGAGCCATCTATCATTCTTTCATCGTCGGGCCGATTGGCTTCGTTGTGGGCCAAGGGGTCAGTTGGCGATCGCTCGAGTATCGCTTTGGTATATTCCGAGTATGAACAGCAGGAGCTGCAGAAAGCCGATTATGGTGCAGTAACCGAGGCGATTAATAAGGCAACTGCGTTGAATGCCGAAGAGTATGTTGATTTCTCTCATGTGACAAATGCAGTAAGCGCCGTTGTGTATGGCAAGTCCTATACCGAACAAGTTGAAGTTGATGCTTATGCGGCGGCTATCAACGATGCGATTGGCGCTTTGACCTTGCGTGGTGCCGACTATGCAGCCGTCGATGCATTGGTGACAAAGGCGCAAGCCCTTGATGCTGATTTGTATAAAGACTTCTCTCCGGTTTCCGCCGCAATAGGCGCAATTGATCGAAGCAAGACCATTAGGGAGCAGGCGGAAGTTGACGCTATGGCGAAAGCTATCGACGACGCAATGGCTGCATTGGAGTATAAGGATGCGGATTATTCCAAAGTCGATGAGGCTATCGCTAAAGCAGGTGCGCTGAATAAGGCTGAGTACAAGGATTTTTCGACGGTTGAGCTAGCTGTAGCATCAGTTGTTCGGGGCAAGAACATCACTGAACAAGATTCTGTTGACGCTATGGCGAAGGCGATTGAAGATGGTATTGATGCGCTTGAAAAGAAAGCGGAAGATGACGATGCGGGACAAGTCGACGTAGGTAAAAAATCAGAGTCTGAAGAACCGCAAGCTAGTGATGAGGGTTCATTGACGGATGCCGATTCTCAAACCGGGGATAGCGATACTTTTATGTTTCTGATTGCGCTTGTTTTCCTTAGCGGTGCCAGCGCTGTCTTTTCGAGGATTATGGGCGGAAGAGCAAGACGCTGCAAACGATAAAACGAATTCTTTTAATGCGACTGTTGAAAACGGCAGTCGCATTTTTTTTGGCGTTGAAAAGGTTTGCGTTCATCAAGATTTTGTATAAAAAGCAGGGCGTAGTCTTCCCTTAGCACGTTAAAGTCCCTTGAAAAAGTTGCAGATTTCTGAAAAAGTCGTTTGAAAAAGTTGAGCAAACGGCAAAAAGTCCCTTTGAAAAGTTTACAATTCTAGAAAAAGTCGTTTGAAAAATATTGTTTTGGCTGGTAAATGGGGTGCTTATGCTAAAGCGAAAAATCATTGACCAACTTTCAGATTGGAAAGCCGATTCTAACCATAAACCCGTAATTCTCAAGGGCTGCAGGCAGTGCGGTAAAACGTTTGCCGCACTGCATTTTGCCTCGGAAAATTACGAGAACGTTATCTATATAAACTTCTTCGAAAACCCTGGCGCCAAGGACATCTTCGCAGGTTCTTTGGAGGTCGACCACATCGTTATGATGGCATCGGCGTATTTAACCCCGTCAGCAAATTTTGTTCCGGGAAAAACGGTGTTGGTATTTGACGAAATCCAGGAGTGCCCCCAGGCTCGCACCGCCCTTAAGTTCTTCTGTCTTGACGGTCGTTACGATGTTATCGGAACGGGCTCTCTTCTGGGTGTGGCCAGTTATGGCGAGATGCCCGCTTCGGTGCCGGTTGGCTACGAAACCGTTATTGATATGCACCCGCTTGATTTCGAGGAATTCTGCTGGGCAAATGGCATAAACGAATCGGTGGTTGAGCTGCTGCACGGTTGCTTGGAGCTCGAGTCTCCTGTCCCTCTGGCAATCCATTCTCGTATGAGGAGTTTGTTTCTCGACTACGCGGTGGTTGGCGGCATGCCCGATGCGGTTCAGTCATTCGTTGAAAACCACGATATGTCCAAGGTTCTCCAGATTCAGCGTGATATTGTCCGTGCGTACGAAGACGACATGGTTAAATTTGCGCCTTCGGCGGACAAACCGCTTATCAAGCAGTGTTTTCAGTCTATTCCGCGCCAGTTGGCTAAGGAAAACAAAAAGTTTCAGTATTCCCTTGTTAAGAAGGGGTCGACCTCAGCCCGATTCGCGGGCAGCCTTCAGTGGGTTGAAGATGCGGGCATAACAGTGCGTTGCCGTAATCTTTCTATTACCGAGCTTCCCTTGGATGGGAATGCGATTGACGATCAATTCAAGGTGTACATGGCAGACACTGGTTTGTTCATAAGCATGCTGGAAGACGGAACGCAGTTTGATGTTTTAAATGGCAACCTTTTCGGATATAAGGGCGCTATTTTCGAGAACCTTATAGCAGATGTTTTCTCAAAGATGGGGCGTGAGCTTTACTATTTTCGCAAGGATTCGGGGCTCGAATTGGATTTCGTGATTCGCTACAAGGGGCGTTGCGTGCCCGTGGAGGTAAAAGCGAATGATGGCAACGTCAAAAGTTTGAAGACGGTGCTGAAGCATCCCGAGAAGTATCATGTTGTTTCGGCCGTAAAGCTCGCCGATTTGAACGTTGGTCGAACCGACACGATTTTGACCTTGCCACTGTATATGGCGTTTTTACTTACTGATAGGTGATGCCCCTGCCGTCTTCTGGCTTCCTGCTGATTTGTCTCGCGTTCCGCTACAATGGTGCTTCGATATGCTAACTATCAAAGCGCAGGTAGTGCGCTTGTTTGAAAGGGGATATTGTGCCCGCTCAGTGCAATCTCATCATCGACTCTTGTTGCGACCTTCCATTGGAACTCGTCCAGCAAGAGGGCGTTCAGCTGATCGATTTCAACTACATCATTGACAATAAAACGTTCAAGGACGATTTCTATCAGTCCATTACACCCAAGGAGTTCTACGACAACATTCGAAATGGCGCTACTCCAAGCACCTCGCAGGTTGCGCCTGCCGAAACAGAAGCCGCTTTCCGCAAGGCTATCGAATCGGGCGTTCCCACGGTATACCTTTGCTTTTCCAGCGGGCTTTCCAGCAACTACAGTACGGCTTATGCCATTTGGAGCCAGCTGAAAGCCGAACACCCCGAAGCGCCTATCTATATCGTAGATCTTCTTATCGGTTCTACCCCTGAAGGCCTGTTGGTGCTGGAAGCTTTGCGTCAGCGCGAAAGCGGACTTACCGCCGAAGAAATGGTTGCCTGGGCGGAAGAAGCACGCTATTTCGTGCAGACCCTGTTCATGGTTGACGACCTCGATGCCCTTCATCGTGGTGGCCGCATCCCCGCTTCGGTTGCTTTTGCAGGCTCCAAGCTTGACTTGAAGCCGCTGTTGAATTTCGACACCAATGGCAAGCTTTCTCTGGCAGGTGCATCTCATGGTCGTAAGAAAGGCTTGAAACAGCTGGCTTCCTTCTACGAGAAGGCCCATGCTGAAAACAGCAACTTCGCCCTCATCGGCCATGCCGATTCGGAAAAAGATGCCGACAGGGTTTGCGAGCTGCTCGCCAAGCAAGACGATTCCATCACGGTCATCAAGCACAACATCGGTGCTACCATCGGCAGCCATGTCGGTGCCGGCATGGTGTCTATTTCCTTCTGGGGCACGGATCGCCGCGAGGCACTTTCCGTTGCTGACAAAATTGCCCGCAAGGTGCGAAAAGGGGAGTAGGCCTTTATAAAAGGTCGATTAAACCCTTCATTTTAGATTTTCGGCAGGCCGCAACTTCTGCGTGAACCGTGCTTTCGAATTTGGGCTAAGAAATGGAAAACCTAGTTCGAAAGATGCGGGTCACTACGAGTTGCGGCCTTTCTTTTTTGCATAAGAGCATCCCCAACGTTTCTGTCCGGCGTCCTTTTCTTTTCGAAACAGTACCTTTCGCTCTTTACGAGGACTAATTTACGGTTTATCATATGAACAGTTGTTCACATATTAAAGGAGTGAAGATGGCCGAAGAGGAACTGAATGAAGCGAAGCAATCTCATCGTAGCGTTTCTCCAGAAGCGGAAAGCTCTTGTGGCTGCGGCTGTAATGCTGCCGATGAAGCCATCGACATGATGCCCGACGAAGAACTGCTCTACGATTTGGCCGACTTGTTCAAGGTGTTTGGCGACACTACGCGCATCAAAATCCTTTACTCCCTTATGACGAAGGACCGCTGTGTTGCCGATTTAGCGGAGGAGATCGGTGCGACGCAAAGCGCCGTTTCTCATCAGTTGCGAACCTTGAAGCAGAGCCGCTTGGTCCGCGCGAAGCGCGACGGGAAGAACGTGATCTATTCGCTTTCTGACGACCATGTCCACACGATGCTCGCCCAGGGAATGACGCATATCTGCGAATAGGCAGACCACCGTGCGGGCTGTCTGCCCAAAGGGGAATCTTTTCAGGAAAGGAAATAGCCATGCGTAAGGTATTCAAACTACAGGATCTTGATTGCGCTAACTGCGCCGCAAAGATGGAAGACGCTATCAAGAAGATCGACGGCGTAAACACGGCATCGATGAGCTTCATGACTCAGAAGCTGGTAATCGACGCTGACCCCGAAAAGCTCGACGCGATTTTGGATGAAGCCGAAAAGATCTGTCACAAGATCGAACCCGACATGGTGATTGTCCGTTAGCTTGTCAGCTAACAGACGTTCTCGGGGAGACGCGATGACGCTGCGCGGGACGCTGATGGCGCAGCTGGGCTTCAATCGGTCGGGGCGGCACGAAGGCCAGCCCCTTCCTCTTTCAACCCATCTGCACTCATCAGCGTCCCGCTCGCTTTTGTTGCCAATTCTGTGACTTTCTATAAAACCGAACGCGGGGCATCCGACCTACCAAAGTCTGATGCACCTGCATACGCTACAAAGGGGATCTGCATGAATAAAAAGCAGAAAAGGACGCGAAACCGTATTGTTGCGGCGCTCGCCATTTTTGCTGTGGTATTCGCGGTTACGGAGTTTGTTCCGCTCGCACAGTACGTTGGCGGGGAAACGAACGCGCTGTACCTTGAATTCGTCTTGTTCCTTATCCCGTATCTTATTGCAGGCTACGATGTGTTGCTGAAGGCAGCGCGCAACATCGGCAACGGCCAGGTGTTTGACGAGAACTTTTTGATGACCATCGCCACGGTGGGCGCATTTGCCCTGGTTCTGTTCCCCGATTCTCAGCCTCATATGGCCGAGGGTGCAGCGGTAATGCTCTTCTACCAGGTGGGCGAGCTGTTCCAGGGCTACGCCGTGGGCAAATCGCGTCAGTCCATCGCCGACATGATGGACATCGCCCCCGACTTTGCCAACGTTATGCGTGATGGCAAGCTTGTTCAGGTCGATCCGTACGAAATTGGCGTAGGCGATGAAATCGTGGTGAAGCCTGGCGAGCGCGTTCCGCTTGACGGCACCGTTGTGAAGGGCTCCACTCAGCTCGACACCGCTGCGCTTACTGGAGAATCCGTACCTCGTCATGTGGAAGAGGGCGCCGAAGTGATTTCGGGCTGCGTGAACATGACGGGCAAGATCACGGTGAAAGTGAGCAAGCCCTTCGAGCAGTCTACCGTTTCGCGTATTCTCGAGCTGGTGGAAAGCGCCAGCGAAAAGAAGGCTCAAACCGAAAACTTCATTACGCGTTTTGCACGCTACTACACGCCCATCGTCACTATTGGCGCGCTGGTGCTGGCTGTGTTGCCGCCGTTGTTGTTCGGTCAAAGTTGGTCCGATTGGATCGAGCGCGGCTTGACCTTCTTGGTTGTTTCGTGCCCGTGCGCCCTTGTTATCTCGGTTCCCCTTTCGTTCTTCGGCGGCATTGGTGGCGCTTCTCGCTTGGGCATTCTAGTGAAGGGTGGTAACTACCTGGAAGCGCTGGCTCATACCGAAACGGTGGTGTTCGATAAGACGGGCACGCTTACCAATGGCAGTTTCAATGTGGTTGCCGTGCATCCCGACGCTGCGGCAGAGGTTGACCCTGACCTCATTTTGTCCATTGCCGCGCATGCTGAAGCGTATTCCGACCACCCCATTGCCGTTTCAGTCAAGGAAGCTTTTACGGGCGAAATCGATCAGAGCCGTATTGCTGATGTTCGCGAGGAAGGCGGCCATGGCGTACGTGCGGTGGTTGATGAGCGCGTGGTGTTGGTGGGCAACGATAAGCTGATGCGTGAAGAAGGTATCGCTTACCACGACTGCGAGCTTACCGGCACTATCCTTCATGTTTCAATTGATGGTAAATATGCAGGTCATATCATTATTGCCGATGTGGTTAAGGAAGACGCTGTCGAATGCATCAAACGTTTGCACGCTGCTGGCGTTGGCAAGACGGTTATGCTTACGGGCGATCGCGCCGAGGTTGCAAAGGCCGTTGCCGAAAAACTCGGACTCGATGAATACCATGGCCAGCTTCTGCCAGAAGACAAGGTTAACCAGGTTGAGCGCCTGCTTGGTGAAACGTCTGAAAAGGGAAAGCTCGCTTTTGTGGGAGACGGCATCAACGATGCGCCGGTGCTCACTCGCGCTGATATAGGCATTGCCATGGGCGCAATGGGGTCCGATGCGGCAATCGAAGCGGCAGACATTGTTCTGATGGACGATAAGCCTTCCAAGATCGCTTCCGCAATTCGCATAGCTCGCAAAACTATGCGTATCGTATGGCAGAACATTATCTTTGCGCTTGGCGTGAAGTTTGCAGTGTTGGTATTGGCTGCGGTTGGCTTAGCTACCATGTGGCTTGCGGTGTTCGCCGATGTGGGCGTGGCCATCCTGGCCATCCTCAACGCTATGCGCTGCATGCGCGTGAAGCGCTAGGTGGGTGGGAAAATAGGGACAGGTCCCATTTGAACCGCACCCCATTTCTTGGACACAGGAAATGGGGTGTTTTTGGTTTTGGGAAGGGACAAGAGGGTCAGGTACCCTGCCGAGACGAAGCTTCGGGCGGTCGAGATGATCCGCGCGGGCTACGGCCGCGACGCGATAGCCGCCGAGCTGGGCGCGACCGGCAGCGCCGTGAGAAAATGGCAGAGGTCTTACTGGACGGCGGGGCACGGGAGGTCGTTCGCCATGGGCACCGATAAGAGAAGCTACGCGTTCGAGCTGAAGCTCGAGGCGGCGAGGGCCGTGGTCGACGGGGGCATGGCGCTGCCGGAGGCGATGTCGAGGTTCGGGGTGGCCGCCGAGAGCACGCTGGGAAGGTGGTGCGCGGCCTACCGGCGGGGAGGGGCCGCGGCCCTTCGCCCGAAGCCGAAGGGCCGTCCGAGGGGAGCGGCGCCCAAGACGCGCGAGCAGGAGCTGGAGGAGCGCTGCCGCAGGCTCGAGGCGGAGGTGGCCTACCTAAAAAAATTGAGGTCCCTGGAGGCGGAAAGGCGGGAACCTGGGAGAAATGCCAGGTGATCGCGGAGCTTTCAGGGAAAGGGCATCGCGTCTGCGACCTGCTGTCGGCGGCGCGCATCCCCTCGTCGACCTACCACAGCAACAGGCGCAGGCCGCCGAAGGGCCCGACGCGCCCCGAGCTGCGGGAGGCGGTGGCCGAGGTCTTCTCCCGCACGCCCAACGGATGCGGCCACAGGCAGATCGCCATGTGCCTGCGCGCGGAGCGGGGCGCGAGCATCGCCGACAAGACGGTGCTGAGGATGATGCGCGAGATGGTGGATTGGCTATACTGAATTGGACAGTTTCGAGAGGGTCGCGAGATCGAGGAGGGGCCCATGGCCGACCCGAAGCACCCCAGGCATTTCACCGACGAGTTCAAGCGGCAGATAGTCGAGCTCATAAACGCGGGAAAGCCCAAGTCGGACGTGATGCGCGAGTACGACCTGTGCAAGAGCACCGTTGACAGGTGGGTCAAGGCGATAAACGCGTCGGGCTCGCCGTGCGCGGCCGACAACCGCACGCCCGAGCAGAACCGGATCATCGAGCTGGAGCGCGAGAACAGGCGACTGCGCATGGAGGTCGACGTTTTAAAACAAGCGGCGCTGATATTCGCACGAAAGTGACGGTGATAGCGGCGAACGCCGGCCGCTACCCGGTATCGGCGCAATGCGAGATACTCGGCGTTGCCCGCTCGACCTACTACTCGATGCGCTCGCGCGCGGAATCCCCGAAGCCGCCGGACCCCATCGAGCCCGACGTGCTGGCCGCGCACGAGGCGAGCCGCGGGCGGTACGGCGCGCGCAAGATAAAGGCCTCGCTTGCCCGCCGCGGCATAACGGCCAGCCGCAGGCGAATCTGCAGGATAATGAGGGAGAACGGCCTGGCCAGCGCGTACGGACGCAAGAAGTTCAAATGCCATCCCGGCAAGCCCAACGAAGCCGACCTGCCCAACGTGGTGGCCAGGCGGTTCGGCGGGCACGAGCCGCGCACCCACGTGTGCAGCGACCTCACCTACGTGCGCGTCGGCGGCGGCTGGAGCTACGTCTGCCTGCTGGTCGACCTGGCAAACCGCGAGATCGTCGGGCATTCGGCGGGGCCGCGCAAGGACGCCGACCTGGTGAGGGCCGCGTTCGCGACGGTCGAGTTCCCCCTTTCCGACATCCAGGTTTTCCATACCGATCGCGGCAGCGAATTCGACAACGCCAAGATCGACGAGATGCTCGAGGCCTTCGGCATCGAGAGGTCGCTATCCAGAAAGGGATGCCCCTACGACAACGCGGTCGACGAATCGACGAACAAGATCCTGAAGGCAGAGTTCGTCTACCGCGAGGCGTTCGGCACGACCCGCGAGCTGCAGGCCAAGCTGGCCGACTACGTGCATTGGTACAACAACTTCAGGATTCACTCGACGCTGGGATACATGACCCCGGTCGAGTTCAGGAAGGCAGGCATGATCCTCCCGGAATCGTCCAAATAGGTATAGCCAATCCAATGGGGATCCGCTGCGCGATCAGGCGCGAAAGGCCCTGCCGCCGATACAGCTCCTACAGGGGCGCGGTCGGCCGGACGTTCGGGAACGTGCTGGGGCGGGACTTCTCCGCCGAGGCCCCCTGGCAGAAGATGGGCACCGACGTCACCGAGTTCCGCCAGCCGTGGGGCAAGGCGTACTTCGCGCCGGTCTACGACCTCTGCACCAGGGAGATAGTCGCCTGGTCGACCTCCGAGAGCCCGAACATGGCCCAGCAGGCCGAGCTGCTCGACGGGCTGGCCGCGAGGATGCCCAGGGGCGCAAGGCCCATCCTCCACAGCGACATGGGCTGGCAGTACCAGCACGCCGCCTGGTGCGGGAGGCTCAGGCGCGAGGGCATCGTACAGAGCATGTCGAGAAAGGGGAACTGCCTGGACAACGCCTGTACCGAGGGCCTGTTCGGCCATCTCAAGGACGAGTTCTCGAGGGGCAACGAGTGGCCGGACTTCGGGTCGTTCAAGGCGGACCTCGACTCGTACGTCCGGCACTGGAACGCAAGGAGGAGGCAGGGAGCCCTGGGCGGCCTCACGCCCGAGGAATTCAGGAAGTCTTTCGGAGCAGCTGCTTAATCGCTATTATCGACTCCAAGAAATGGGACGCAGTTCACATTTTCCCACTTTTAATGCCGACATCCCAACCGGGAAAACTGGGAAAATGGTACCTGTCCCTATTTTCCCACCCGCTCATCAAGGAAGATACGCATGCCTTCGTTTACGACATACACCCTGCAAGTTAATGGCAGCAACGTTCATGTCACGCTAAAGCGAATGAAAAGCATTCGCTTGCATGTGAAACCGACGGGTGAAGTAACGTTGTCGGCGCCACTCGGTACCAGCAAAGCCCGTATAAGCGAATTCGTTCGGTCGAAAGCTGATTGGATTCGGGTCCAGCAAGCAAAACAGGTAGACTCTCCAGCCGCTCGCGCCGAAAGAGCATCGAAGGAAGAAATCGAGCAATGGCGCACCGTGGTGAAGGCGTGTGTTCCTCCGCTGGTTGCCGAGTGGGAGCGCATCCTGGGCGTGCGCGTGCAGAAGCTTGATTATCGCAACATGAAAAGCAGGTGGGGAAGCTGTCAGCCGGAAACGGGACGGGTGTGCATCAACATCCGTCTTGCGCTCTTCCCTCCGGAATGCCTTGAATATGTGGTAGTTCACGAGTTGTGCCATATGCTGGAGCCAAATCATGGTGCTGGCTTTAAGGCCCTCATGACCAAGGTGATGCCCGACTGGAAGCAACGAGAGCGTATCTTGAATCCGCGGTAAGCAATCTCTCTGGTGCGCGTGAGTGCCTCAGCTTTTTCTCGTGCTAAAATAGTTCAGTTATACGCTGTGCCAAAAGGGCGCAGAACAAGCAAGTAATCTGAAGCGGCGGGCGGCATCATCAGCCGTTTTCGCCAAGAAAGAGAGCATGAGCATGAGCAAGGGAACCTATTCCTTCACCACTCCCATTTACTATGTTAACGCGGCACCGCACTTGGGTACCGCCTATACCACCATCGCTGCCGACGCAGTTGCGCGTTATCAGCGCATGAACGGTTATGACGTTGCCTTCGTAACCGGCATGGACGAGCATGGCCAGAAGGTCGCCGATACGGCAGCGTCCAAGGGCATGACGCCTCAGGATTGGTGCGATTCCATGGAGCCCGCCTTCCGCGATTGCTGGGACATGCTTGATATCACCTACACCGATTTTGTTCGCACCACCGAGCCTCGCCACGCTGAAACGGTTAAGAAGTTCTGGCAGGATTTGTACGACAAAGGATATTGCTATAAGGGTTCCTACGAGGGTTGGTATTGCGTTCATGAGGAAACCTATTACAACGAAAGCGACCTTCTGAAGAACGACGAAGGCGAATTCGTGTGCCCAGACTGCAAGCGCCCTGTTCAGAAAGCCGGCGGCGAAGAGAATTGGTTCTTCAAGCTTTCCGAATTCCAGGAGCCGCTGCTGAAGTTCTACGAGGAAAACCCCGATTTCATTCGTCCCGAAACCCGTAAGAACGAAATCGTTTCCTTCGTGAAAAGCGGCTTGAAAGACCTTTCTATTTCCCGTTCTACCTTCGACTGGGGCGTTCCGCTGCCTTTCGATGAGGGCCATGTTGCCTATGTTTGGGCTGATGCTTTGCTGGCGTATTTCACCGGCATCGGCTACGGCAGCGAAGAGCGCGCAGGCGAATTCGAGCAGCGTTGGCCTATGCAGTATCACTTCGTAGGCAAAGACATCACGCGCTTCCATTGCGTTATCTGGCCTGCAATGCTGATGGCTGCCGGCCTGCCGGTTACCCATACGGTATTCGGACACGGCTTCCTGCTTACCAAGGGCGAAAAGATGTCGAAGTCCAAGGGCAATGCGCTCAAGCCTGCCGACTTGGTAAAGGTGTTCGGCGTTGACGCGTACCGTTACTATTTCCTTTCCGACGTTCAGTTCGGCCACGACGGCTCCATTTCCATCGAGCGTATGGTTCAGGTATACAACGCTGATCTTGCCAATACGTGGGGCAATCTGTGCAGCCGCGTGTTCAACATGACCAAGAAGTATTTCGAGGGTAAGGTTCCCGCGGCACCTGCTGGCGCCGAGGAAAACCCGCTGCGCGAAATCGCTGACGAACTGTACGCCGAATACGACAAGTGCATGGGTCAGGTTGATTTCACCAATGCTGCCGCTGCTGTTCAGAAGTTGGCTAGCCGCGTAAATCTGTATGTCGAAGATTCCGCACCGTGGAATCTGGCAAAGAGCGAAGAAACCGCTGATGAACTCGCTGCGGTAATCTATAACGCGCTGGAGGCTATCCGTATCATTGCGTTGTACATGGCTCCGTTCATGCCCAACACCTCCGCTGAGGTATTCAACCGTTTGGGTCTGGGCGACATCTTCGCAATCACCGATATTGAAGCTGCTACGGTATGGGGCCAGCTTGAGGCAGGTTCTGCCGTTGCCGTGGGCGATCCGCTCTATCCTCGTTTGGATGCTGACGCCATCGATCTTTCCATCGAATAGAAGGAAACGACCGTTATCATGACCGAGGAAACGCAATCGCTGAACGCCGCTTTCGTTGAAGAGGGGGCGTTCAGCGTTTCCTTTTTTCAGAAACGTAAGCACCATAAGTACCGTGAAGTAACTGCGCCTGTTTTGCCGGGCATGGTTGCCGACACGCACGCGCATCTGGAAATGCTCAAGAATCCAGCTGCCGAACTGGCTAAATGCGCATACCATAACGTGCGTTTCGTGTGTGCCATGTGCGATCCCGCTGAAGACAGTCATACTACTTTCGACAATTTGGAAGCGTGGCAGCAAGAAGCTCAAGGCATCCTTGAAGAAGCTGGCTTGAGCTCTTGTAAGGAAGCCATTCCGCATCTGCGTATCGCTATGGGTGTGCATCCTCACAACGCTAAGATGTGGGATGTGCGTATGGAGCGCACGTTGACGCAGCGCTTGGCGGACCCTCGCGTTTGCGCCTTGGGCGAAGTGGGCCTCGATTACCATTACGACCTTTCTCCTCGCGCCATGCAGCGCGGCGTATTCCGTCGTCAAGTTCAGCTTGCTAAAATGGCCGGCCTTCCGCTTATCCTGCATATGCGCGAAGCCCATGAAGAGGGTCTGGCCATCCTGGAGGATGAAGGATTCCCGAAGGACGGGGTACTGCTTCATTGCTTCAATTTGGACGAAAAAGCGCTTGCCCCATGGGCAGAGCACGGTTGCTACATTGCGTACGGTGGCCCTATCACCTTCAAAAAGGCCGATGAGGTGCGTTTTGCCGCAACTAAGGTTGCTCGTAATCTTCTTCTCACCGAAACCGACAGCCCTTATATGACTCCTGAGCCCATGCGTGGTATCGACTGCGGTCCTGCCCACGTGGTGTTCACGGCCGAAAAGCTGCTCGAGGTTTTGGGTGCGGAAACGCAGATGGAACGGGAAGAGCTCTTGAGTCAGATGTATGGCAATGCGCTCGGTTTACTCGATCGTCAGCCTACGCAATGGCAACGTGAAAATGCCGATTTGCTTGTGGGGGCATAAATGGGCACGTGGGTTGTGATAAACGGCTCTCCTCGTCTGAACGGCAAATGCGCACGCATTATTCGCATGCTGAAAATGTCAATTGAGCAGAGTTATCCAGAAGTGAACCTTGTCGAATATGAGGTTGGTCGTATGGATATTTCTGGCTGCAATGGCTGTGAATTCTGCAAGACGAACGATGAGTGCATTATTGAAGACGACATGACCCGGCTCATTAACGATCTGGATGCGGCGGAGCGAGTGTTTTTGGTGTCACCCATCTACTTTGCGGGTGCTCCCTCTCAGTTAAAAGCCGTGCTGGACAGGCTGCAACCGTTTTTCTGGCCCTATCTTGAGCGACGGAAGAAGGGGGAGCCCCTGCCGGCAAAGCGTCCGTTGTCGTTGTTTGTGGTGGGCGATGGCGGCGATCCGCATGGTTACGAGCCTTTGGTTGCTAGCGTTCGGTCGTCTATGGCCCTTGCGGGTTTTGCTATTGAAGAAACGGTTCCGCTCATTGGGGTTGATCGCCTCAAGCGTGAACACTTGGGAAAGTGGGGTGTTGCCTGATGGGCAAGCTTTCATATTTGGCAAGCGTGGCAGAAACGCGCGCTGTCCTTGAAGCTCATGGCCTTATGACGAAAAAGGCGTTGGGGCAGCATTTCCTTATCAACGATGGTATCGTGCAGCATATTTGCGATTTGGCTGAATTGGGCCCTGAAGACAAGGTGCTGGAAGTCGGCCCTGGCATCGGAACGCTTACGGTCGCCTTGCTTCAGCGTGCGGGTCAGGTTGCCTCCATCGAAATGGATACCGACTTGCCAGCCGTTTTGGCAGAAACCTGTGCTGAATGGGCTGACAGGTTTACCCTGATCCAAGGTGATGCATTGGCAGTAAGTCCCGATCAGGTTCCTTTTGCTCCCACTAAGCTTGCGGCGAATCTTCCCTACGCGGTTGCGGCTACCATCGTGCTCGATTTCTTTGAACGCTATGAGTCGCTACAGAGTCAAACGGTAATGGTTCAAGCGGAGGTTGCCGATCGCATGTGTGCCAAAATCGGCACGAAGAACTACGGTGCTTATACGGTGAAGTTAGGCCTTTTGGCTGAGTATCATGGCCGCTTCGCCGTTTCCGAGGGTAATTTCTTCCCGCCTCCGCGTGTAAAAAGTGCTGTTATCCGCTTCGATCGCAGGGCAGAGCAGCTGCCTGAGGAATTGCGTCACGCCGCCATGGTGATGGCAGACGCTTCTTTCGCCAACCGTCGCAAAACCATTGCGAACTCCCTGAAGATGTACTTCTCGAATCCGCAAACCTACGATGAGCGCATGTTGGCCTCCATTCCTGAAACGCTCGAACGAGCGGGCGTTTCTGCAAAGGCCCGCGGTGAATCGCTGGAACGCGAAACCTTTATAGAATTGGGTCGTGCTTACTTGGCAATGCACGAATAGTGTAAAGGGCACGAGATGCTGCATCTCGTGCCCTTCCGTTGTTTTCTCTCGGTGCTCTCCTAGCGGGCTGGAATCGTTATGCAATCTGCCGATTCCGACGTTGCCGAAATTTTGAATTAAAGAAAGGAACCCGATGGCTAACGCAAAGTCTTCTTTGACGTGCAGGACGCTTCATTACTACTGGCAGGTGACGCGCAGGCACAAGGCGTTGTTTGCGGCGCTGATGGTGTCTACGTTTGCCTTTGTTGCTTTGCTGAGCTACGGCAATCCGTACGTGATGAGCCTGATTGTCGACCAGGTTAGCGCTCAACCTGTTGAAGCTGATCAAGTGTTTACTGTGTTTGGACCCTATATTGTGGCTCTTATTATGATCAACGTTTTTGGCCAAGCTGCCAGCAAGCTGCAGGATTACACCATGTACAAGCTGGAAATTGCCGCCTCATACGATTTGGCAACTATGAGTTTTGACGCTTTGTGCAATCAGAGCATGTCGTTTCACTCGAACCGCTTCGGCGGCACGCTTGTCAGCCAAACTACAAAGTTCATGAGCGCATACCAGCAATTAATCGAAACCATCATGTTTCCTTTCCTGCCGGTGCTATGTTCGGTAATTTTCACTTGCGGAATTCTTCTTCCGCGCGTTCCCCTGTACGTTGTCATTCTGATGGTGCTGTTGGCTGTTTACGCAAGCATTTCCTATTACCTGTATAAGCGGATTCTTTCCCTGAATGAAAAGGCTGCGAGTGCGCAGAACCAGCTTTCGGGTGAGTTGTCGGATTCGGTAGCTAATATTTTGGCGGTAAAAACGTATGGTCGCGAAGACTATGAGCGTGGCTTGTTCGATAACGCCAACAGGGAAGTGGTGGCGCGTGATTCGAAACGCATGTGGGCATCGCTTACGCGCGGCATTATTACTGCCTGCATCACAGTGGTAATTATGTCGGTGGTAACCGTGTTCATCGCAGGAGGCAACGCGTGGTACGGCATAACTCCAGGCACTTTGGTTGTTATGTTTACTTATACGTATACCGTTACCAATCAGTTCAATTTCATCAACAACGGCCTTCAGCGCTTCAACCGTGCTTTTGGTGATGCAAGCGGCATGACAGCCATTCTTGATGAACCTCGTCTGGTGGCGGACAAACCTGGTGCTTCGGATTTAAAGGTAAGCCATGGAGCCATCGACTTTCAGGGGATTGACTTCTTCTACACTGATGGCAATGCGAAGACGCAGGTATTTGATAAGTTTGAGCTTCATATTCCTGCAGGTCAGCGCGTTGGCTTGGTTGGCATGAGCGGTGCAGGGAAAACAACGCTCACAAAGCTCTTGCTTCGCCTTTCCGATATTCAGGAAGGGCAGATTCTTATTGATGGGCAAAACATAGCCGATACCACCCAACAATCGTTGCGTCGCCAAATTGCCTATGTACCGCAAGAGGCCCTGCTGTTCCACCGTTCAATTGCCGAGAATATTTCGTATGGCAAACCTGATGCCAGCATGGATCAAATTCGAAGAGCAGCCAAACAGGCCAATGCTCTTGAGTTTATCGAGAAGCTTCCGCAGGGATTCGACACTATTACGGGAGAACGCGGCATCAAGCTTTCCGGCGGTCAGCGTCAGCGCATCGCTATTGCACGTGCGCTCTTAGCCGACTGCCCGGTGCTGGTGCTCGATGAAGCAACAAGCGCGCTCGATTCTGAAAGCGAAAAGCTGGTGCAAGATGCTTTGGCTACCCTTATGGAAGGCCGTACGTGCATCGTTGTCGCTCATCGCCTTTCTACGGTGGCCAGTTTGGACAGGATCGTGGTGCTTGATGGAGGCAAAATCATCGAAGATGGCCCCCACGATGAATTGGTTTCCCGGGGTGGGGAGTATGCTCATCTGTGGAACCGCCAAACGGGAGCTTATCTGGAATAACACCTCTATGGTTACAAGATGGAGATTGTCCCGTAGCAAAGTGACAGATGATATACTAGTTGAGTTTTATTGTGTCCAAAGTGGAAAGAACAACCTTATATGGATCTCGCAAAGCAAGCACAGATTATCGGCAACATCCATGACACGCTTAGCCAGTATGTAGGCGAAAAACTTCGCGTTCGCGCTAACATGGGACGTTCGAAAATCGTTGAGAGCGAAGGCGTGCTCATGCAGGTGCATCCGCAGCTGTTTATCATGGAAGTAAAGCGCAAGCGCGGTGCTTCCGCTCGCCAGTCTTATCAGTATGTAGATGTTCTTACTGGTATGGTCGAGCTCAGCCAGGATGGCCAGCCTCTGTTCGGCAGCTTCATTGAAGAAGATACTACCGAAGAGCCTGTGGCGGTTGAGGCAAACGTCGAAGAATAAGGCCCGAAACCAACTAGAATGTAGAGCCCGCTCAGTTTTCTGAGCGGGCTCTACTGTTATGTAGCGATGTTCTCGGGCACCCATCGCCTTTAGTGCTACTGAGCTGCATGTGGGTTATCTGCGGCGCGGCAAGCGGATGGGAGCAGCGATGCTGCTGTGGGATGCATCAAGGCGAGGCCTAAAACAGCCCCGTGGGTTATATGCGCCCGAGATGCACGTTCTGCCTATAGTTCCAATAATGCATTTGAAAACAAAAAAATCGCAAAGCAAATATGCTTTGCGATTCGGTGCTTTGCTGGTGGAGATGATGGGGATCGAACCCACGACCTCAACATTGCGAACGTTGCGCTCTCCCAACTGAGCTACATCCCCAGCGGATATTGATTTAACAGCAGACAACGGGTGATGTCAAGTTGGCGTTTTCAGGGTCGTCGTAATGGTAGAAATTATGCGCAAAGCCGAACAGGAATTCAATGAAGTCGTTAGTTGCGGGGTTGAATCGTTTGCCCGCAAGCCTCAGCACACCGATGGGATGGATTGCCTGGGCTTCTGGCTCTTCGAGCGGGATGAGCTTTAGATTGTGGAACGGGTACAGCCCAGAAGAGTCGAGTGCCAAGCCTACCACGGGAGCGCGTGAAACGATGCCGCCTAGAATCACCTCATCGTCGGAATCTCGGTTCAGGCTCATCTTGCTAAGATCGAGTCCGTGGTTTTCCAGAAAATTGCTTACCTCTGTGCCCACGATGATGTCTTCTCGGTAGGTATAGACCGGCATATCGGCAAGCTCGCTAACGCTGATGCTGCTGCGGGAAGCGAACGGGTGGCCCTCATGGACGATGACAACCAACCTTTGGCGAAATAGCGGCGTGAACACGAAGCCATCGGCTTTGACCTCTGAAGTAATAGCGAGGTCGTTTTCACCGGCATGGAGGTATTCCAGCAATTCTTTCGTTGAGCCCTGATCTATTTTCAATTCAACAAGATTTCCGTGGGTGCGGCGATAGGCTAACACCGCTTCGGGGAGGAAAGCAGAGCGAACCGAATGAATTGCCCCAAGGCGCACTGTTCCAGACAGGCGCCCCCTGCGTTTTTCGAGCTCGCCGATTCCGTCTTCTAGGGCATCAAGCGATTTTTCGACATACTGGGCGAACAGGGCGCCATCATCGGTCAGCCTGACTGTTCGCCCGTCTTTCTCGAAGAGCTTCACGTCAAGTTCGTCTTCTAGGGCTGCGATTGAATGGGAGAGCGTTGGCTGCGAAATAAACAGGTTGTGAGCCGCTTTGGTGTAGTGCTGCACCTGTGCCAGCTCCCTGAAATAATGCAGGTGGGAAAGGTTCATCGGAATACCTCAGCTTAATTATTCAAATCTTGCATGATAAACAGTCTAAACCATGCAAAACCATACCTGCAATAACCCTGAATTGGACCTAAAACAATTGAGGGTTATGCCCTTGATTCCTATAGTTCTTTACGCATTAACGATTGGGCCCTTAAATGGGCACGCATGGAACAGCAAGGATGGCATGATGGAAATATTCGAGACGGCAGCTGCTCAGATGGCGCTTCTTTTCGCGATGATTGCAGTTGGTTTCGGCTGCCGTAAGAAGGGCGTGATGACCGACGAATTTGACGCCAAGCTTTCTTTCCTGGTGCTGAACGTTACTATGCCTTGCATGATTGTGGCTGCGGTGCTCAACAGCACCGCATTCCCCAGCCTTGATATGGTGCTGGAGATTATCGAATGGGGTTCCATTACCTATTTATTTGTAACGTTGATTGCAATCGTTATCGGGCATTTTGTCTCTTCCGATGATCGCACGCGCGGTACGCTTGAATATCTGATGGTGTTCAGCAACGTGTCGGTAATCGGATTTCCTTTGTTGGATGTTATTTTCGGCTCCGAAGCGGTGGTGTACGGCGCCATCTTCAATATTCCCTCCACTCTGGCCACGTGGACTATCGGTGTAATGCTACTTGCGAACAAGAAGGATGGGGAAGTGGTTTCCCTGAAGGCACGCTTGAAAAAGTTGGGTATTTCTCTGATAAGCCCCTGCATGATCTCCTGCCTGGTTTCGGTTGTGCTGGTACTCGGCAACGTTACGGATTCTGGCGCTCCGGCGCATACCCTCACTACTATCGGGCAATTCACGCTTCCGGGTGCAATGTTTGTTCTGGGTTCCGCTATCGCTAAAAGCCCTATCCTCGAGGCGTTCAAAAACTGGCGTGCGCTTATTGCCAGCGTAGCGCGCTTGGTGGTTATGCCTCTCGCTTGCTACTTCGTGTTTGGCTTCTTCTTGGATGATCAGCTTCTGCTTGGGACCATCGTGCTCATCACGGCCATGCCTGCTGCATCGAGTGGCACCATGATGTGCATCGATGCTGATGGCGATGTTGAGAGCATGAGTCAAGGTACCTTCCTTACCACCATTATGTCGATGGGAACGATCCCTACTATGGCGATGCTATTGGTATAGTCGCGTCTCTTTCAAATAGCTCTCTTTTCCTCAATTTGACTGGATAGACAACTATCCAGTCATCTTTGTTTTCATTTGCTAAAATCTATACGTTTGAACATCGATCAGGAGGATTCATGAAAGCACTCATTCCTGCTGCTGGTTTGGGCAGCCGCTTTCTGCCCGCTACGAAGGCTCAACCCAAGGAAATGCTTCTTGTGGTAGACCGTCCGGTTATCCAATACGTTGTTGAAGAGGGTTTGGCATCCGCTGCCGACGAGGTAATCATCATCAACAGCCATGACAAAAAGTCCATCGAAGAGCACTTCACGCCTAATCCTGCCCTCGAGGCGGAGCTTCGCAGCCGTGGCAAGGACAAGTACGCAGACAAGGTGGCTCATGCGGGCAATCTGAACGTAAGTTACGTCTACCAGGACGAGCCCTTGGGCTTGGGCCATGCGGTTCACTGCGCAGCTGATCGTATTGAGGGTGAGCCTTTCTTCGTGCTTTTGGGCGATGTGCTTGTTCCCGACAATCAGATGCTCATTAAGATGAAGGAAGTCTCTGACGCCCACAACGGCGCAAGTGTTATTGCCGTTCTTCCTGTTGCCAAGGAAGAGGTCGATCGTTTTGGCGTTATTGCGGGAGAGGCATTGAGCGATGAAGTATGGAAAGTGTCTTCGCTCGTCGAGAAGCCTGCAGTTGAAGAAGCTCCCTCTAACTTGGCTGTGTTTGGCCGTTATCTTCTTTCCCCGCGTGTTATGGAGTTGCTAGCAGAAGTTAAGCCTGGTGCTGGTGGAGAGATCCAGCTCACCGATGCGCTTGATGCGGTGCTTAAAGAAGAAGAAATGTATGCCCTGGTTATCGATCCGGAGGACGGCTATGACACGGGCACCATCGAAAGCTGGCTCGACACCAACAACCGTCTGTACAAGAAGCTGCACGGATAAATCTAATAGGTGTTTTTGACGAAAAGCCGCCTTTGGGCGGCTTTTTTATTATGAAAGACAGATTCGCAGGTGCCAAACTGCGTGAATAACTTACGTAGGTGGGGGAATTAGGATAAAAAGCTCCAGAAAAGAGGAGGGGCCTGCGAGAGGGGATCTCGTCAGGCCCACAAGGAGGGAGTTTCGGTGCCTATTATTTGGGGATCTAGCACCGACTGCTTTTTGGGGAAAAGCAGTTGCAAATTGGGAGGGGACCACATTTGCTGATTCGAATAATAGGATCTCTGACCTAAATTGCCAACCCTTTATGAATGATTTCCACGGTGAACGTGCAAAAAAGACACCTTGAACGGGTTCAAGCGCTATTTCTCCTCATTTTCTTCATTTTATTGAATAAAGAGGGGCGGTTTTCTTGGCGATGCAGATTGAGCGCAGAGGAGATATTCCCGATTCCATACAAATATAGAAATCTGTGTGTTTCTGGAAGCATTGAGGGCGTAAATGCGTTAGTGGGTACCTGGTTGGCCACAACGCTTGTCGTAACCCTATATAATGAGTTGATTACTTTACCACAGTTGCAATGAAAGGGATGCTATGCCTGATATTCAAATGCGTTTCAACAAGGATATGCTTGTCCTTTCGACTCCGCTTGATTACCAACTTGCTTCTCAGGGTTTTGAACCTTCTGATCGTGAATATGTGGTTTTGTGCGAGCCTGAACTTATCGAAGAGGCTTTTAAGCTCGAGAAATCTATCGACGTGCCTTGCTTTGTCACCCCCACAGAGGGAATCACTGAAGCGCGTCTTGCATATGCTCGTTTCGAGGGGCGCTCTGACGATATGGCGCGCATCGCCTATGAAACCGCAGCCCAGTTCTCTCCGCAGCATCTTATTGCGGCAATTGGCCCTACCGGCTTGCCGCTCGACCCAACTTCTGCCGTTTCCCTTAAGCAGTCTAAGAAACAGTATCACGATGCCGTTTTGGCACTGACCCAGTACCCCTTTGATGCGCTGTATTTCACAGGATTCAAGAACCTTGATGACGCCCAGTGTGCGCTTATGGGTGCTCGTGCGGTATACGATGGTCCTGTGTTTATCAGCTTGGCGCCGAATGGGGAAGGCATGTTTCCTGGTGGTCGTACCTTGTCCGAGGGAGTTGCCTTGTGCGACGAGTATGGCGCTGATGTTATCGGCGTAGTCTCAGATGCCCCTGCGCATGTTTTGGTTGGCTTTGCCAAGGAGATGGCTTCGGCTACGGATAAACCCCTGCTCGTGGATGCTTCGGTTCGCCGCAAAGACAGGCGCCAGTTTGAGCCTACCGACGAAAACCCGTACCCCACTGCCGATGCAGTGGTAGAGCTTGCAGTACGCCTTCGTGCTCAGGGAGTTCAATTCCTTCGAGCATCGGGTGCCGCCACCCCGGCTTATACAGGCGCTCTACTTGCAACGGTTGGTGGCAGCGATGTTGTGGTGCCGCAGTAGCGTCTCCGCGCTTGCGTTATTGCTATAGAAAGAGGGAAGCGTGGCACGAGAAAAAAGCTCCGACTACGGTGTGCTCCAGGAATTTATCGACAGGCTGTTTATCGGCCGTGAGGATTATATGAGGCTTGAAGTGGTGTTGGAGGGTGAGGCTTACGGACTCAACAGCGAGCTCATGGAGGTTCTTAACCTGTTGCCTCCTGGTCTCTACACCCGAGATCGTCTTTGCGGCCAGATAAATTCATCGCTCTCTTCTCATGGATGGGGCTATGTTTACGGCGCGGTTCATTAAGCGTTCGCCCCGAGGTTGATCTGCGGGTAACGGTTGGCCTTGGGGTTTTGTGCTTCCAAAAGAAGCAGGTTTTCGGAGCAATTGCTGGTGAAGACAGCACATTTTGGCATAGAAAAACCGACCCCGCTAATTGGATGAACCCACCTAGCTAGGTGGGTGCCCGCAGCTTGGTTCCTGGCTTTCGCATCAACAGATGCGAATCTCCATTCCACACGCAATCTGAGGCTCCCAATTAAATGTCATCGGTCCATCGCAGACACGGGATCGGCTAACTTCAGTATAGGTATATCGTGATAAAGAAAAAGTCTTGACACACAACGTGTTGCAGTATTCGAAAACCCACAATGGCCACCAAATATAGAGGAATGCTCAGTGACAAGGAATGCAGTTATCTTCAACACCTACGATCAAGCTCTTTCGTACAGGAAGCAGCTTGCTGCTAAGGGTCAGGGCGCTTGCTTCGGCGTTGAGGCAACCACGCTTGCCGCATGGCTTGCTGATGCTTGGGAGCTGTATGGCGATGGCCGTACACTGGTCTCTTCGCTCGACCGTTCTTTTGCCGTTCGCTCTTTGCTCGGGCAATCCTCTGGGGCTGGGGCGCTCGAGCTTACCGATGGTGGCATTGCTCTTGTGTGCCGTTTCTTTTCTGAGGCAATTGGCTTTGACGCCCTTGAAGCGGTAGTCGACAATCCGCCAACTGCTCTTTCGGCGCAAGAGCGCAGTATTCTTGCTTTAGTGGAGCCGTATCGGGCTGCTCTGTTGCGACGCGGATTTATCGAACAGGGCGATGCCCTCAATGCGCTTTTGGGTGTCAACTGGGAAATTTCCTTTACGCTGGCTGAAGGGGTGGAACTGCCTCCATGCTTTGTCCAGTTCACCGAAAGGGCGGGGATACCCTGTGCCGCCCTTGGCGATGGTGCTGATTGCATCACCGGTTTGAAGGAAGGCGTGCAGCCTCAGTTCCTTTTTGCTTCAGGCCCATCTGCGGAAAACGCGCTCATATCCAGCTATGTTCGCCAGGCTTGCGAAGCGTTGTCTGCTAAGGGGAGGGCGGGGAGCGTCTTAGTGGTTACTTCGCGCCCTTGTTCGGTGTATGAAACGCTGTCCGAAGCGCTTTCTGCTCACGGATGCGAATGCGTTCTTCGGGCGCGAAAGCCTTTTGCGGAAACGCATTTTGGTCGTGCCTACCTTGCGATTCGTGAGTTCATTCTTGACGATCGTCACGATCCGCGCGCTTTGATGGATTTCGCGTCGTCTCCTTTTTCCGGCATTTCCGTTCAGGCTGCTGCCAAAATCGATGCTTCGGTTCGTGGAGACAGGGCGCTTTCTTTCGAAGAACTTCAGGCCATGATGCATCTGGTCACGGAAACCTACGATTTGTTCGAGGAATTGGTGGCCGATGCCGATGCTTCGCTTTTGCTCGACAGATTCATCGACCTGTCGGAAGAGCTGCGTGGGCTTGATGCGGCTTCCGTTTTCGAGCAGCAAATTGCCATTGTGGCCTTGCGCGGTGTGTACGAAGCCGCCCGTCGTTGGGAGATAGGCCCCGAGGCGTTCGCGTTTGCGTTGTCTTCGCTTGCAGTTGACGTTTCACGCACGTGCGGCTCTGGCGGCAATAGGGTTGTGGTGTTGGACGCTTCGCAAGCATCTTCGCTTTCTGCGCAGAGCCGTTTCGACGTTGTCGTTCGTTGCGATTTGGATGCGCGCTACATTTCTGCAGGTGAATCGCATAATGCATTGGTTACGCTTGAAGAGAAGCTCGGTATTCAGGTTCCTCGCCATTCCCTGCAGGATGCGCGTTTTGCTTTTGAGCGCGTGAAGGGGTGTGCAACAAGGTACTTTGCGTGTGAGCGCGTGTTGAATGCTGGCGGCGACGAAGATGTATACCCTTCTTTTGTGCTTGACGAGTTCTGCGAGTGCCTGCGGGAGGGGGATGAGGAGCTTGACAGCTTCGGAATACCTCAGCACCTGCATGATGTTGTTGCCACCCGCGATGAAGGCGGTTCGCGCAACACTTACGCGTCGAATTACCAGGCGGGTGGCGAAAAGCCCGATTCCATCGTGATACCGGCTTTTGCGCTAGGCATCGTGGGCGAATCTTCCAAACCGTTGCTTTCTCTGTTTCGGGCCCCCGACGATCCAGCTACCGTTGTGCTTTCTCCCTCTGCGATAGAGGAATACGTGAATTGCCCATATCGCTGGTATACGGCAAGGCGTTTGCGCCCTGAAGCGCCCGACGAACTGTTCGGGCCTTTGGAGCAAGGCGTTTTCGTGCATTCGGTTTGGGAATCGTTCTACCGTTGTCTGGAGCAAGATATCTCCGCCAAACGCGTTGCTCCTGGAAATCTGGAACAGGCTCAACTTTGCTTGAGTCGCGTATTCGATGAAGAGCTTGCCAAGCAGGTACAAGCTGAAGGTGTGCGCTACCTTCCTCTTTCGTCCGCGGAGCATGCTCAGGCGAATCGATTGAAGCAAACGTTGATTGGCAATCTTAACGTTCAAGCTCGTATGCTGCCCCGATTTACCCCTTGGCAGTTTGAGCTGTCAATTGAGCCTGGCGAAGGCGTTGATTATGCGGGTGTGCGCCTCATGGGCCGCGTTGACAGGGTTGATATCGATGCCGAGCACGGTCATTATGCGGTGATTGACTATAAAGGTGGCGTTTTGGGGCATGATGCGGGGTTCGATCCCGACGAACAGGAGGAGTTCCATATTCCGCCTAAGATCCAGACGCTTGTTTATGCGCAGGCGCTGCGCCGCATTATTGATTCTGCGCGCCCTGTTGGCGCCTTGTACCTGAGCTATAGGGCTCAAGAGCCAGCTGGCTCCATTGCCGGTTCGTTTGATTCGTCCCTGCTTGATGTTACGGGGTTTGCGCGGAGTGCTTGTGGTGTGAACATGAACTTTGAATCGTATCTAGACATGGTCGAACAAGAAGTGGGCAAGCGCATTGCCGATCTTCTGGAAGGCAATATTGCTCCCAATCCTCTCTGCGAATCTTCATGTACGTATTGTCCGGTCCGCTACTGCGAAAAGAGGCTCTCGTGAATCTTGATACCTGCACTCCTGGCCAGCGTCAGATTATCACGACCCTGGATAAGCCGCTTATGGTTTCTGCTGGTGCGGGCAGCGGCAAAACCTTTACGTTAACCCAGCGCATTGCCTACGCGCTTTCAGAGGGCGGCCCTGATGCCTCGCCCTTGCAGAGCATCGATCAGGTTATGGCAATTACCTTTACCAAGAAAGCGGCAGCTGAGCTGAAGTCCCGTATTAAGCGCCAGCTTGCGGGCATGGGCTTGGTCGAAGAGGCGTTGAAGGTCGATGATGCGTGGATTTCCACTATTCATGGAATGTGCTCTCGAGTGCTTCGCGAACACGCTCTTGAGCTTGGTATAGACCCTGCTTTTTCAGTAATCTCGGAAACGGAATCCAAGTGCTATTACGATGAGGCGTTTGATATCGTTATCAAACGGATCCAGGGTGGCAATGACGCGGCATTGAAGAGCTTTGTGGGCTCTCTCGACGTTTATTCTCAGGGCGCGGCCTCGTCCAGTATCGAAGCCTGGGTTCACAAGATCACTTCGCGCGCCCTTGCTTTGCCAGGGGGCTTTGACGCCGTTGTGGTTCCTGAAGTGGAAGGGGATCCTTCTGCGCTCATGCGTCAGATGGTCGAACTGGGAGAGACGTTTGTCTCCTGCCTTGAGGGATTGCCCAAGCAGGGAAAGACCGATGCCAAAAATCATGATGCGGCAACAGCAGCCTTGGAAATGGCCAATGAGTATCTTCTGGAGTACGGTGGCTGTACCTCGTTTTCGGATCCTGATTTCGAGGCTGCTCGTTTTGTCGAGGCTTTCTTCTCATTTCCCAAAACCAGCCCCAAATACCGTGTGAAGGAAAGCGACCCTACCTTTTTTGCGGAGTACCGTGACGCTTATGCATTTGCTGCAGGTCAGGTGGAAGCGGCTTTTTCAGCTTGCGATGTTCAGGCGTTGCTGCGTATAGCTCGTGCTGTCGATGAAGAATATCAGCGCCTGAAGGGTGCTGCGAATATCGACAACGTCGATCTTCTTCGCATGGCCTATCATGCGTTGGCCGATTACCCTGAAATCGCCGATGCCTACCGACGCCAGTTTAAGATCATCATGATCGATGAGTTCCAGGATACCGACGAACTCCAGGTTGCCTTGGTGAGCGCGCTTGCTCAGCCTGGGCTTTCCAACGTGTGCACGGTTGGTGATGCTCAGCAGAGCATCTACCGTTTTCGCGGTGCCGACGTAAACGTCTTTTTCGGCTATCGCGAAAGCCTTGAAGCGGAGTGCCCCGAGGCTCAGTTTGTGAGCCTTCCCGACAATTTCAGAAGTCACGCCGATGTGCTTTCCTTTGTGGACAAGGTATTTTCGCAGCCACAGGTATTTGGCGATCGATTCCTTTCGTTGGCACCTAAGGGAGCAGTGAATAACCAAGAGGATCTGCTCTTTGAGATGCGTCCTCGTGTTTCCATGGCCCTATTTGATTGTAAGGTGGGGGGTCCTGGCCTAGGGGCGGGACGCCTTGCGTGCGCTCGTCGCATTGCCGAGCACTTTGCTGGCTTGCGCGATGACCCAAGCAATCCAGCTTCGCCTTCTGATATGGTTTTGCTTTTGGGAAACATGTCAAATGTTGGTGTATATGCGCAGGCTTTGCGCGATGCGGGCTTTGAGTGCCTGGTTGCCGGGGGGTCTACGTTCTCGAATTCCCAGGAAGTTAAGTTGGTTGCTTCTGTGGTGCGTCTGTTTTCGAGCTGTACCGATAACGAGGCTCTCTACGCGGTGCTCACTTCGCCCCTGTTCGCTTTGGGCGATGACGCCTTGCTTCACTTGGCTACAGGAGCCAGCCGTCAGGGCCGTAGGTTTCGCAGGACTCTGGCTGACGGATTTGCTGCCTGGAAGGATGAAAAGGGGCTTACGGGTCTTGCTCCCGAGCAAGAGGACCAAATCGACTTTGCCCACATCTGCCTCGATGCGGCGTTTGATTCGGTTCGCCGCTTCGGTGTGGCGGCAGGGGTACGCACCTTGCTGCGTTCGAGCGGGTGGCTCATTCGCCTTGAAGGCGAGCAGGCTCAGGGTCAGGCCATTGTGGGTAACCTTGGCAAGGCGCTGCGAATGTTGGAGGATGTTGAGAAATTGGGGCTGGGGCTTGCCCGAACGGCGGATCGCTTTGAGAGCGACTTGGCCACGTTGAAGCTTGCCCCTGGAACGCTTTCTGCCAGCAGCTCGAATTTTGTGCGAATAATGACGGTTCATGCAAGCAAAGGTCTTGAATTTCCCCATGTTGCCTTGGCCGATCTACGCCTTTCGGGAAAGGCTGAAAGCTTGGTTGCTGAAAACATTGCGGCATCAACCTATGTTGGGATCGATTCGCCGATGCTGCGTTCGGTTCGCAAAACCATCCAAGGCCTCCATGAGTTTATGGAGCAGAGCGATGAGCCAGGGGCCGATATAATGCAGGCGTCAACTTATCAGGATCTGATGCTTTCCCTGAAAGGCTATGTTGCCAGCCAGGAGCTGTCCGAGGCCCGCCGTTTGCTGTACGTTGCCCTGACTCGTGCCAGCAAGTCGTTGTTCATCGGTGTGGCGCATTCGGGCAATAAGAACTTTTCATACGAAGGCAAAGGCATTCTTGACGATCTGCATGAGGCGCTTCAGTGGGAAGCTTCGGCAAACGCCCCGATGCAGAAGCTCGATTACGGTGGAAGCGCGCCTATGGATTTTGAGCTGACGGTGCTTGATACCCCTGCCGAACGGGTGGAGCGTGTTGTCGAGGAAGGGAAGCCGTTTACTATCCCTGCGTCCCCCTTGCCGCCTGCGCCGTATTGCCAGCCATATCATGCTTCTCGTGAAGAGGTGTTCTCGTACTCTTCGATTGGCGATGCCTCCCATTGGAATCCAGATCCCGATGAAGCATCCAAGTCGCCCATGTTCGAGGTTGACCAGGCTCTCTTTGAGGAAAATGCCACAGCGCTAGGTACGGCATTTCACCGTTTGGCACAGCGCGCCATAGCTCAATTCGATGGGTTTGAGCTGAAGCGTCCCGCAGCCGAGGTGATTGCTTCCCAGGTGCGCGCTCAGGGGTTAACCCCATCGCAGGAGTTGCGACTGGGTGTTGCGCTCGATAGGTGGTTTGCAAGCGATATCGCTCGTGCGTTGGTGGCCAAGGGCGTCCCTCGGGCCGAAGTGCCGTTCATGGTGTGTTTGGGTGTTGCCTCGAATGCGGTATACCTGGAAGGCGAAATCGATGCGGTTTCGTTTGATGAGGATGGTTCTGCCTTCTTGGTTGATTACAAGACGGGGGGCTCACCCGACGAATCTGCCGCACGGGTGTTCGGTAAACATCTTCTTCAAGCTCAATGCTATGCGCTGGCGCTTATGGCCCAGGGAAGTCCTCGGGTTACGGCTACGTTCGTCCGCGTGGAGCAGGAAAGCGTCGCAGATGCATCTCAGCCGCAAACGGTGGAATATACCTTTACGGAGCAGGATAGGGAAGTGCTGGAACAGGCTGTTCTTTCAGCCTACGCGCAAAGTCTTTCTGCGTGATCGGTATGGGGTTTGGTTCGCTGGGCGCGGTTCTTCCAGCGCCCGTGTTAAGGTCAACTCATGGACACACTTTTCACAGACATAGAAAACAGCAAACGTGCAGCAAATGCTCCTTTGGCAGTGCGCATGCGTCCGCAAACGCTCGACGACCTTATTGGTCAAGAAGATGCGTTAGGCAAAGGAACATGGCTGCGTAGCGCTATCGAAGCCGACACGCTTTCCTCCGTTATCCTGTATGGCCCTGCTGGAACGGGGAAAACATCCATTGCCCACGTTATAGCCGAGACCACCCACGCCCATTTTGTTGAGGTTTCGGCTATTGGTGGCACGGTTGCCGATTTGCGCCGCGAGATCTCAGATGCTGACAAGCGTCTGATAAATCGAGGCATTCGCACCATTCTATTTGTTGATGAGATTCATCGTTTCAATCGCGCGCAACAAGATGCCTTGCTTCATGCGGTTGAAGACGGTGTGGTGGTTTTGATTGGGGCCACAACGGAAAACCCCTTTTTTGAAGTGAATTCGGCCTTGATATCCCGCTCGCGCATTGTTGAGCTCCATAGGCTCAGCGACGATGCTCTTTCCGCCATTTTGGACCATGCCTTGGAAAGCAGCCGAGGTTTGAGGGGGGATTTCTCGCTTGATGAAGATGCCCGCAAAGCATTGCTGCTTTTGGCCGGCGGCGATGCGCGCAGTTGCCTGAACACCTTATCGCTTGCCTCCGACTTGGCTCGTGCTCAAAAAGCCCAGGTTATTACCGAGGAAATGGTGCGTACGGCGGTTCCTCACCGCACACTTCCCTACGACAAGAAGCAGGACATGCACTACGACGTGATATCGGCGTTTATCAAGTCGATGCGTGGTTCTGACCCTGATGCGGCTTTGTATTGGCTTGCTCGGATGATCGATGGCGGGGAAGACCCGAAGTTCATTGCTCGTCGCATTTTCATTTCGGCGTCTGAGGACATTGGCAATGCCGATCCGCAAGCGCTTCTTGTTGCCGAAGCGTGCTTTAAGGCTGTTGAGGTTATCGGTATGCCCGAGTGCCGCATCAATTTGGCTCAGGCGGCAGTGTATATGGCTTTAGCCCCGAAATCTTGTTCCGCCTACGCCGGCATTGGCAAAGCGCTCGACGAGGTGCGCAACGGTCCGCTTCGTCCTGTGCCTGACTACTTGCGTGACCGCCATCGTCCAGGATCCGAGGAATACGGTGAGTATCTGTATCCCCATAGTTACGCCGAGGGCTACGTTAAGCAGCGGTATCTCCCCGAAGGCCTGGAACGTGGGGCGTTTTTCACGCCTGGGGAACGAGGTTGGGAGAGGTATCGCGTTGACGCCCCTCTATCCGATAGAATGTAATCTGCACATGCGAATTTTATGTTCCTGACCAGAGGAGGAAAGATGGAAATCTTCGAATCGCTGATTCCTGTGGGAATCGTGCTGCTGTGCATTGCCGGCGTTGTTGCGCTGGGTGCTATGGCATACCTTTTCATCACCCTTACGAAATCTATGAAGGAAACGTTTGAAAAAGTAGATCCTTTGGTCGTGGAGGCTAAGGAAGCGCTCGACACGGCAAAGCCTGCTCTTGAGCGCATCGATCCGTTGATGGAGCGCATCACTCTTACGGTTGATGCTGCAAATCTTGAGATCATGCGGGTAGATCAGATCTTGGAGGACGTGAACACCATCACGGGTAATGTCTCCAAGGCAACTGAATCTCTCGACAACATTACTTCACTCCCTTTGGACGCTCTCTCCAACGTGACCAGCCGTCTTCGCAGCCGCATCGCTCCGCTGGGCGCTAAAGCAGAAGATTCTCGCGTTGGTGCTGTTGCGCAGGTGGTCGATCAGAAGCTCGACAGCGTTGAGGCGTGCGTGTCAGGCGCCCAGGCTCGTGCTGATGTGAAGCGTGCCGAGGCAGCCGAAGCCGTTGCCGCTCGCGAAGAGGCGCAGGCGCAGACGAATGAGATGTCCTCCAGCCTGAAGGACGCTTTCTCCGTTCAAATCTCTCGCGATTCCGAATCCGCTCAAAACTAATAGGAGTGCTTAACCAGCTATGACGAATAGCGATACTCATCTCACAGATAGCGAGTTTCGCAAAGAAGAATTGAAGACGGTGAAATCGCGTCGCCGCCTATACACGAGCACCTTCATCATTGTGTTGTTCGCTCTTTTGTATTTGCTCGGACAGGCGCTCAACATTTTGGCCACTCCTGTGGCCATTGTTGTGTGGACGACCATCATCGTTTTCTGTTTGAGGGGCCCAGTTAACTATCTGGAAAGAAAAGGCATTGGCCGCCTGTGGGGAACATGTGTGGCCTATATCCTTATGGGCGTGGTGGTAACGGCGCTCAGCTGGATGCTTTTTTCGCCTATGTTTGGCGTGGGCGAACAGTTTACTGCGTTGCTTCAAACCTTTGCTGACCAAGTTTCACAGGTGCGCAACGTCTGGAATGATGTGTATTCGCAGTACGCCTATATCCTTCAAGATGAGCGTATCTCCAATTGGATGAATGATGCTTTCTCGTCGGTGGGAACCTGGTTTTCCGGGATGGCCTCTGCTAGCGCGGAGGGCATGGTTTCGGTTGGCTCCGGCGTTGCCATCTCTGCCATGGTTATTGGTTTTTCACTGGTGGTAGCGTTTTGGGTCCTTATGGAACTGCCTGCATTGGGCGCTGAGATCAAGCGGGTGTTCGGTCCTCGTTTCCAAGAGGATTTAGACATCATCTATCTCACGGGCACTCGCGTTATGGGCGGCTACATCAAGGGCACGTTGGTCCAATGCATGCTTATCGGTGTCTGTTGCGGAATTGGTTTTGCCGTTATGGGCATTCCCAGTGCGGCGGCTTTGGGTGTCATCACTGGTCTGCTGAACATCATTCCCGTTGTGGGCCCGTGGCTAGGTGGCGGCATGGCGGCAATCGTGGGCGTCTTCTCAAGCCCTCTTATTGCTGTTGTCGCCTTGGTGTACACCATTGCTGTGCAGCAATTCATCTACACCTTTATTTCCCCGAAAATTATGGGTAATTCAGTGGATATCCATCCTGCGTTGGTCATTATGGCTTTGATGGTGGGTTCTGCTTTGGGCTTTGCCGTTGGGGGCTTTGTTGGCAACATTGTGGGCATGCTTGCTTCCATTCCCGCAGTTGCTGCTATCAAATCGCTTTTTGTGTACTACTTCGAAAAGCGCACGGGTCGCGTTATCGTTTCGCCTGATGGCGTTATTTTCAAGGGGGACCCTTCGGGCGAAGAGGCGAATCCTGTTGCCGATGCGACTGGTGAGTTTTCTGCGACTCAAGTTACTTCGCGTGGGGCAAAGCACGGAAAATGATAGAATCTGCATTTGGCAAATTACTAAACGATGAACACTTCGAAGAGGAACAATATCGTATGAACTATATGACTACCGCCGAAATTCGCGAGAAATACCTGGCGTTCTTCGAGGAAAAGGGCTGCAAGCGCATGCCTTCTTCTTCCCTGATCCCCGATGATCCATCGCTGCTGCTTACCAGCGCTGGCATGGTTCAGTTCAAGCCCTACTTCCTTCATCAGAAGGAGCTTGATAGCCAGTACATTGGCACCACCACCGTTCAGAAGTGCGTACGCACCAACGACATCGACAATATTGGCGATGCTCGCCACCTAAGCTTCTTTGAGATGCTGGGCAACTTTAGCTTTGGCAGGTACTTCAAAAACGAAATGTGTGCTTGGGCATACGAATTCTCTACCGAGGTATTGGGGCTTCCTGCTGAAAAGCTCTACTTTACCGTTTTCGAAAACGACGACGAGACCATCGAGATCTGGAAGAGCCTTGGCGTTCCAGAGGATCATATTTCCAAGCTGGGTGAAGAAGACAACTTCTGGCGCGCTGGTCCCACCGGCCCCTGCGGTCCCTGTTCTGAAATTTATTTCGATCAGGGTCCCGATGTAGGTTGTGGCAGCCCCGACTGCAAGCCTGGCTGCGACTGCGATCGCTACCTTGAGTTCTGGAACTGCGTGTTCACCCAGTACGATGGGCAAGAGGACGGCACCCTTGCCCCTCTCCAGACGAAGAACATTGATACCGGCATGGGTCTTGAGCGTATTGCTGCAATCATGCAGGGCGTAACCAATAACTACGATACCGACATCCTTCGCAGCTTGGTTGGTGTTGGCGAAGAGCTTTCCGGCAAGAAATACCGCCAGGAAGTGGAAACCGATGTATGTCTGCGCATCATCGCTGATCACAGCCGTTCGATCACGTTTATGATCGCCGATGGCATTCTTCCTTCCAACGAGGGTCGCGGCTATGTTCTGCGTCGTTTGCTCCGTCGCGCGGTTATGAAGGGCCATTCTCTGGGTATCGAAGGCGCCTTCCTTACCAGCTACGTGAACAAGATCATCGAGCTTATGGGCAGCGTGTATCCCGAACTCGTCGAGAACGAGGAGCTTATCAAGCGCGTTGTTCTCTCCGAAGAAGAGCGCTTTGGCGCAACGCTTCGTCAGGGCCAGGCTTATCTCGACGATGCCCTTTCCAAGATGGAAGGCACCGTTCTTTCTGGTTCTACTGCCTTTGTCCTGCATGACACCTACGGTTTCCCTGTCGAGGTAACTACGGAAATCTGCGAAGAGCGTGGTTACTCCATTGACGAAGAGGAATTCGCTCGTTGCATGGAAGAGCAGCGTAATCGTGCTCGTGCCGCAAACGTCAAGGATGCCGAAGCTGCATGGAGCACCTATGGTGGCGTTCACGCCGACCTCTTGAAGGAGCTTGGCGCAACCGAATTTGTTGGCTATGAGCGCCTTTCTGCCGATGCTAAGGTATGCGCGATTGTGCGCAATGGCGAGCGCGTTGACTCTCTTGCCGCTGGTGAACAGGGTGAAGTCGTGCTTGACGTTACTCCGTTCTACGCTGAAATGGGCGGCGAAGTTGGCGATACGGGCACCATCACCGCTGATGGCGTGGAGCTCCAGGTAACTGATACCAAAGCACCCGAAAAGGGCTTGGTATGCCATGTTGCTACCGTTGCTTCTGGGGCACTCACGGTTGGTATGGCCGTTTCTGCACAGGTTGACGCTAAGCGTCGCGCTTGCATCGCGCGCAACCATACGTGTACCCATATTCTGCATGCTGCCCTTCGTCAGGTTCTTGGCGCTCACGTCAAGCAGGCTGGTAGCTATGTTGGTCCCGACCGTCTTCGTTTTGACTTCACTCACTTCGAGTCGGTTACGCCTGAGCAGCTGAAGCAGGTCGAAGAACTCGCCAACAACGTCATCATGTCCGCAACCGCAACGAATATCTTCGAAACTTCGCTTGCCAAGGCTCGCGAAGAGGGCGTTACTGCTCTGTTCGGCGAGAAGTATGGCGATGTGGTTCGCGTTGTTAAGGTGGGCGATTTCTCCAGCGAGTTGTGCGGTGGTTGCCATGTTGCCAACACTGCCGAAATCGGCTTGGTGAAGATCGTCTCTGAAAGCAGCGTCGGTGCAAACCTTCGTCGTATCGAGGCTTTCACTTCCTACGATGCTTTGGCTTATCTCAATGGCTTTGAACATCAGATGAAGGAGCTTTCTGCTACTTTGCGCGTGCCCACGTCCGATGTCCAGGCTCGCGTTGAGGCCAATATCAAGCAGCTGCGCGACCTTAATGCCAAGCGTAAGGCGAATAAGGCAGCTGCGGCAACGGGCGAGCTTCCCGAAGCTCTTGACCAGTTCACTGTTGGTTCCGACTATCCGGTATTCATCTATCGCAAGGATGGCATTGATGCCGGCGGTATGCGTAATTTCTGGGATATCGTACGCTCTCGCCTTCCCGAAGCAGGCGCTTGCGTATTGGCTTCTGACAATCAGGGCACGCCTATCTTGCTTGCTGCAGGTACCGACGAAGCAGTTGAAAAGGGCTTCAATGCTGGTGCAGTAATCAAGCAGATTTCCCGTGAGATCAAGGGCGGCGGTGGCGGTAAGCCCACCATGGCACAAGCTGGCGGCAAGGATGTTTCTGGCATTGATGCTGCGCTTGATGCCGCACGCAAGCTTTTCGCATAAAACACGTAACGGAAGGGAGGAGCGCACACATGAGAATCATGGCTCTTGACATTGGCAAGGTTCGCTGTGGCATTGCCATCAGCGACCCGCAAGAAAAGATCGCCACTCCTCTGTGCGTTCTTCCCACCGAAGAAGTGCGTGCCAACGCACCAAGTTTTCGCCGCGTGTGCGAAGATTGGGAACCGGAGCTGATCGTGTCTGGCCTTCCTCTTACTATGGGTGGGGCCAAGGGTCCGCAAGCGCAGTCTATTCGTGAGGTTGCCCAACAAGTTGCCTCCAAGCTTGGTCTTCCATTGGAGTTTTCCGATGAAAGGCTCAGTTCTTCGGAGGCAAAACGCTCTTTGCGCGAGCAAGGCTTTTCTGAAAAGGAAATGCGCGGTAAGGTTGATATGATCGCTGCATCGTTGTTCCTCCAGTCATGGCTCGACAAGCGCATGGCTGGTTCTTTGAAAGGTGAGGCAAATGAGTCCTAGGAAGGTTACGTATTCCCGCAAGTCCACGCATGCGGCTCGCGCTGCTCATGCGAGGGGCGAAAAGGAATTCCGTACATACGACACTTCGGCAATTCGCCCGAAGAAGTCGAAAGCGCCGCTCATAGCCTTAATCGCCGCTATTGCGGTTGTGGTAGTTATCATAGTGGCGCTCTTCGTGAACACCAGCTGTGCAGAAGCTGCTAACGATCATCTGGCTCCCGATGGACAGCAGGTTACAGTACAGATTGCCGAAGGTTCTACATTGCCCGTTATCGCAGACAACCTCTACGATGCGGGCCTTGTCATTCGTAAGGGCGAATTTACCGCTGTTGCCAATGCCAAGGGTGCTGCCTCTTCGCTCAAACCGGGCGTCTATTCTTTCGAGGGCGGTATGAGCAACGAAGATTTAGTGGATGCGCTTGTTGCCGGCCCCACTGCCAACATAACTAATTTGGTGGTTCCTGAAGGAGCCACACTCGATTCAATAGCTACCGCAGTGGAAAAGGCCTATAACGGTTCTATTACCGCAGACCAATTTAAAACTGCAGCTTCGGATGCTTCCAAGTACGCAAAGGAGTACACGTTCTTAACCGATGCCGGCAAGAACTCGCTCGAAGGATTCCTGTTCCCTAAAACGTATGAGCTGATTGTCAATGCATCTGCTGAAGATGTGGTGTGTCAGATGCTTGATCAATATCGCTCCGAGGTGACGTCTCTCGATTTTTCTTATCCGCGCAGCAAGAATATGTCTAACTACGACGCATTGATCCTTGCTTCTATCGTAGAGAAGGAAGCTACCAACGACACGCGCACCAAGGTTGCTGCTGTTTTCTATAATCGCTTGGGCAATTCTGGCGATCCCTCATATGGAACGTTGGGCAGTGACGCTACCACAGCTTATGAGGTGGGCGACAATCTCGATACGTACAACTGGTCAACAAAGAGTCCGTACAACACCCGTGTTACCAAGGGTTTGCCCCCTACGCCGATTTGCAGCCCGAGCATAGATTCGCTGCGTGCGGTTCTTTCGCCTGAACGCAATTTCGATGACTATTATTTCTTCTCGTTCTGGAACAACGATCAAGGTGGGGTCGATTACTTCTTCGATAAAACTTACGAAGAGCACCAGAAGACCATCGCCGATCATTCGTAGGCATTATTGAGGTAGCGATGTCTCTTATCCAACCCGACCGCTATTTTTCGCGAACGAGTGCCATCAACGTTGAATGGGATATCGTCGGCAAAGGCTTTACACATGTGCTGCTTGATATCGATAACACCATTCTTTCTCGTGCCGATCATCAGGTACCCGCCGATGTGCGTCAGTGGCTGGCGCGCGTTCGCGCTGCTGGCGTGAAGATGTGCTTTCTTTCGAATAATTTTCACGGTAATGTATTCGACCTTGCTCGCGAGCTTGATCTTCCTATTGTGGCCAAGGCCCTCAAGCCTCTTCCTCACGGATTCGTCATGGCGCGCAACAAGATTGGGGGCACTCGTAAAAACACTTTGATGATCGGTGATCAGCTTTCGACCGATGTTATAGGGGCGCATCTTGCGGGCATGAAGGCGTATTTGGTATGTCCGTTGGTTGAAGAGGACCTTAAGCATACGATGTTCGTGCGTTCGATTGAGCGTGCATTCATCTCTGACAAGGAGCCAGAGGGGGCCAGCGCATGCGAAACCTTACGTTCCTAGCTGCGCCTGCTGCAAAGCCCGCCGCTGGTTCATTCCGTCGTTCCTTCATGGAAAAGACTGCTTCATGGAGTGTTGTAATTGAAGAATGCCGCACACGTGGCGAAGCTGCTGCTTTGCTTTCTGCCCGGAAGAGCCATGCGTTTGTGGTTTCTGCGCCGTTTCGCCAGGTAGTGTTTGAGGCTGGCGAGGTCCAAGGGGCATCAGCGCGTTTGGCGCAAGGCGCCGATATTCTCTATCGTGGCGGAAAGAACACGCTTGTGCTTAGCCAATATGCTCGTGTTGCTATCGACGAAATGGAGCGGCTCTTCCTTCCCTTGTACGGTGCGAAGGCTGTTGTTTTGGGGTCGGGCAGTTCGGCTCTTGACGTGGCCTACGAATGTGCGCGAGCAGGTGTGAGCGAGATCACCTTGCTGGGGGCGGAAAAAGAACGTACGCGTAACAACTTGCTTGCCTTCTTGGAGGCGTTTGGCAAGGAACGAACCCAGATCATTGATACTGAGCAGAAGCGCGTTGGCCACCTTTCTGCAACTCGTGCCTACGACAACGCCTCGTTCCTCTTTGGAACTGTTGCGGCAGCTTCTCGAATTGCTGCAGCTGATCTTGTTTTCTGCACCGAAGATTTTAGTCGGGCTGGTATTGCTTTCGAGCCCGGTCATATCGTGTGTGACCTTTGTGGTGAAAGTGCCTGCTATAACGATGCGGCAACTGCCGCTGGCTGTGATTATTTGGCAACGTCATCGGTTATGGCGGCGTGGGGCGCGGAATGCGCAGAGCTTCTCGTAGAATTCGGTCGTGCCGAGCTGTAACACGTTCGAAACCTTAAGCACTTTATTTCGATGGAGTAACGGCGGTTTTGCTAAAATCATGTTTGATTTATCTAACATCGAATAAGGAATGCAGCATGGAATACATAACAGCAGGTGAAAGCCACGGCCCTGTTCTCACGGCCATAGTTTCGGGCGTTCCTGCAGGATTGACCATCTCCGAAAAGGCTATTAACTCCGATCTTGCTCGCAGGCAGAGCGGTTATGGCCGCGGCGGTAGGCAGGCAATCGAAAAGGATAAGGTTTCGGTTACCTCTGGTGTTCGTTTTGGCCACACTATTGGGTCGCCGGTAACGTTGTCTGTTGCGAATCGTGATTGGTCGAATTGGACCGAGCGTATGTCCGTGTTTGGTGAGCCGCCCCAAGATCTGGTTCGTGAGGTAACCCCTCGTCCTGGACATGCCGATTTGCTGGGTGTTTTGAAGAACGACATGGATGATTGCCGCAATATTCTCGAGCGTTCCAGTGCCCGCGAAACGACCATGCGTGTTGCCGCTGCCGGCATTGCGCGTGAGTTTCTAGCTGAACTCGGTGTTGAGATCTATTCCTATGTAGTGTCTATCGGCGATGAAGTCATGGAGGAAGAAGACCCGATGGCCGCTGCTACCGCTTACACCCCGCTCGACATCGAGATGAGCGAGGTCCGTTGCCCCAGCACCGAAGCATCCGAGCGCATGATGGATGCTATCGACAAGGCCAAGGAGGCGGGAGACACCTTGGGTGGTGTGTTCCGTGTTGTGGTAACTGGTCTTCTCCCTGCTGTTGGTGGATATGAAACGCCAACCGATCGCCTTACTTCAAAGCTTGGTGGCGCATTGTTCTCCATTCCCGCCATCAAGGGCGTCGAATTCGGTATCGGCTTTGAGACCACGCGTCGCCCGGGCAGCCAGGTGCACGACGAGATCTTCCTCGACGAAGCGGAAGGGTTTGTGCGTGCATCTAACAATGCAGGTGGCCTGGAAGGCGGAATGACGACGGGTATGCCGTTGGTGGTTACGGTCGGAATGAAGCCCATCGCTACGCTTACCACGCCACTCAATACCGTTAACCTCGACACGTTTGAAGTTGCCGAAGCATCGAAGGAACGTAGCGATACCTGTGCCGTTCCAGCTGCTGCCGTTGTGGCGGAATCCGAGGTGGCAATGGTACTTGCCGATGCCTACCTGAAGAAGTTCGGCTGTGACAATATGACCGATATAAAACAGAACATCGCTTCGTACAAAGAGCGTATTAAAACGATGTCCCGTTAAAACGCCACGAATTACGAGGAGCTTATTTCATGACCACAAACCACCCTACGCATGCAGGCAGGTTCTATCTCACTAAGCCGGTGTTCTTCATCGGCTTCATGGGAGCGGGCAAGACCAGTATTTCTCAGCAGATCGCAGTAACGTGCGGCGTTGCATCCATCGATGCCGATGAATATCTTGAGCTTCGCGAAGACCGTATCGTTGCCGATATCTTTGCTGAAGACGGCGAAGAGGCATTCCGCGATATCGAAACTGATGTTTTGCGCGACCTGGCAAAGCGTTCCCCGCGTCTTATCGGCTGCGGCGGCGGTGTTGTTACCAAGCGTCCCGTTAACGCCCAGATCATGAAAGAGGCGGGCTATGTAGTGTACCTGAAGGTTTCCGCTGACGGAGCCGCTGCCCGTATCCCCAACACCGATTCCCGCCCTATGTTTAAGAACCTTGAAACCGCCCGCAAAACCATTGTCAAACGAGAGCCTCAGTATGAAGCCGCCGCCGATGTTTCTGTGGACACTGAAGGCCGCACTATTCGTGAAGTTGCAGACGAGGTAGTTGAGCTTCTGCTTGATGCCGGTGTGCTGGTGAAGAGGGATTAGTGCATGGCGCGCATTGTTGTGGAAATACCCGGTGAACGTGCCTATGATGTGGTTGTTTCGGCGGGACAGATCGATCGACTCGGCGCCGAGATGCGTGCCTTCGATGGCAATCAGAAAGCACTTATCGTCACCGACACAGAAGTAGCTGCGCGTTACCTTGATCCCGCTAAAGCGTCCCTGAAGCAGGTTGGTTATCAGGTTTCCGTTATCACGGTGCCGGCGGGGGAGTCGGCTAAATCGGTTGAGTGTGCTTCCGAGATTTGGCATGCCATGGTTGAATGCGGCTTGAATCGCGATTCTGTGGTAGTTGCTTTTGGCGGCGGCGTTGTGGGCGATTTGGCTGGTTTTACTGGTTCTACGTTCATGCGCGGTCTGCGCATTGTCCAGGTTCCTACCACCTTGCTTTCCATGGTTGATTCTTCTGTGGGCGGAAAAACGGCCATCAACCTCGAGTCGGGCAAGAATTTGGTAGGTACCTTTTGCCAGCCGTCGTTGGTTTGCGCCGATGTCGCCACGCTTGCCACGCTTCCCGAAAGGGAATGGGCTTGTGGGTGCGGTGAAATAGCCAAGTCTGCCGTTATTGATTCAGAGGATTTCTTTTTTTGGCTGTACAGCCATACTGATCAGCTCGCTGCCCGCGAGCCGGAAACGGTCAAGGAAGCGGTGCAGCGTTGCATCGTGTTCAAGGCGTCGGTGGTAGCGCGCGATCAGGAGGAAACCAAAGGTGTGCGGGAGTGCCTTAACTATGGGCACACGCTTGCTCATGCCATTGAAACAGAGGCGGGCTACGGTGTGTATTCCCATGGTCATGCCGTTGCGCAGGGTATGCGCTTTGCCTCCCGATTGGCAGTAGCGCATCTAGGGGCATCGATGGAGTTCGTGCAGACTCAGGATGCCTTGCTTGATGCCCTTGGCTTGCCTGAGCTTCAGCTGAAAGCCGAACCCGAACGCCTCCTTCATCTTATGAAGGGCGATAAGAAGGTGCGCTCTGGCAAGCTCCGCTTTGTGCTTCCGCGCGCTTGCGGTGAGTGGGAGGTGTGCGAACTCGAAGATGAGTTCGTGCTGGAATACCTTCAAGCATGGCAACGTAGCATCTCGTAGCTTATCGACAGGGCCTTGGGCCCTGTTCTTTTATGGGGAACAACGCACAAAGCAATAACGTCTATGAAGGAGATCATAATGGCACATAATCCCGAACGTCTTTCCCGCCTTCGCGCCGTAATGAGCGAACAGGGGATAGACGTGCTCTACATCCGTGGGCTCTCGAACGTCTCATGGGCTACGGGCTTTGAGCGTGTTTTCGACGATGAGCCGGCCCACGCCCTTGTCGTCTCTGCTTGCAACTGTGTGCTGCATACGGATTCCCGTTACTTTGATGCAATGGAGTCTGCTGCTGCCGATACCGATATTGAAGTGGACAATAGCCGGATGGCTCATAGCGCCGTACTTGCCAAGGTGGCAGATGGTGTCGATCGCGATAGCGTTCGTATTGGCATCGAGGATTCGATGCCTTTGGCGGAATATCGCGCCTTGCAGCGTACGTTTGAGGGCAGGGCAGTCGATTTGGTGGAGCTTTCTGGCTTTGTAGAAGAGCTTCGTCAAGTTAAAGATAAATCCGAGATAACGGCAATGCGAAAGGCGCAAAGCATCACTGATGCGGCTTTCGCCAAAATCATTGCGTTCATGAAGCCCGGCATGACTGAGCGCGAGGTTCAATTGCAGTTGGATCGCTACATGTTTGAAGGGGGAGCTGAGGGGCTGGCGTTTGGCACCATTGTGGCAACGGGCGCCCATGCTGCATCCCCTCATGCGATTCCTGGCGAAACGAAACTGGCATTTGGCGATGCTGTGGTGATGGATTTCGGCGCGCGCTATGCGGGATATTGTTCGGACATGACTCGTACGGTGTTTGTGGGGGAGCCGAGTGATGAAGTCCGCCGCGCCTATGGGGCCATCCGCCGTGCCAACGAGGAATGCGAGGCTATGCTGCGCGTTGGGCTTTCCGGTGCCGAAGTCCATCAACATGCTGAAGCAATTCTGGAAGAAGAGGGCTTCGGTGGCGCTATGGGCCATTCTCTTGGCCACAGTGTGGGAATCGATATCCATGAGGCGCCCAACCTTTCGCCCAGGAACCCGAAAGCGCTTTGCGCGGGCAATGTTGTTACGGTTGAGCCAGGGATTTATCTAACGGGCAAATTCGGTATGCGCCTAGAGGATTATGGCGTAGTTCGCGACACTTCGTATGAGGTGTTTACGCAAAGTACCCATGAGATGATTATTATCTCGTAGCATTCTGGGTATAATGTTTAGGTTATTTTTGCAATGGTTCATTTTTGAAGGAGCATAACGTGGCAATCTCTACCGCCGATTTTCGTAATGGCATGTGCATCGAGTACAACAACAAGCTCTGCACGATCGTTGAATTCCAGCATGTTAAGCCTGGCAAGGGCGGTGCATTCGTTCGCACCAAGCTCCGCGACATCAAAACTGGTCGCGTAGTTGACTACACCTTCAACGCTGGCACCAAGTTCGACTCCGTTCGTCTTGAAACCAAGAAGATGCAGTTCCTCTATAGCGACGGCACCGATTTCAACTTCATGGATATGTCTTCCTTCGAGCAGCTCTCCATTCCTGCTGAAACCGTAGGCTCTGCAGCAAACTGGCTGAAGGAAAACGACGAGGCAACCCTCATGTACGCTGGCGACGAACTCATCAGCATCGAGCCTCCCATGTTCGTTGAGCTTGAGGTTACCGAAACCGAGCCTGGCTTCAAGGGCGACACTGCTACCAACACCACCAAGCCTGCAACGCTCGAAACCGGCGTAACCATTCAGGTTCCCACCTTTGTTGAGATCGGCGACGTTCTCCAGATCGACAGCCGTGACGGCCGCTTTGTTAAGCGCGTCTAGTTCTATGTGTCTTAACTGAAAACTCTACTGGCAACGGGGCGCTACGGCGCCTCGTGCTTTATACTTAATTTTCGTTTTTAACGTGCGTATAGTGCGCGCAACGCGTTTCGAAGAGGAGGTGCGAAACACTTGGGAAAGCTTCAGATCATGGACACCACCATTCGCGACGGCCAGCAGAGCCTCTGGGCAACTCGTATGCCTATCGGCGATATGCTCCCGATCTTACCTAAGATGGATCGCGTAGGTTATTGGGCTATCGAGGCTTGGGGCGGTGCGACGTTCGACACTTGCCTGCGCTTCCTCGACGAAAACCCTTGGGATCGCTTGCGCTCTATCAAGTCGAAGACCCCCAACACGCGTCTTTCCATGCTGTCCCGTGGACAGAACCTGGTGGGTTACAAGCACTATTCCAAGGATGTCGTTAACCGCTTCATCGCTGCTGCTCATCGCAACGGCATTGACGTGTTCCGCGTGTTCGACGCGCTGAACGATATTCGCAACGTGGTAGATAACGCCGAGGCCATTAAGGCATGCGGCGGCCACTTCGAAGGCGCTATTTCCTATACGCTTTCTCCGGTTCATACGCTCGATAGCTTCCTTGAGTATGGTCAGCAACTTAAGGATCTTGGCGCTGACTCCATTGCCATCAAGGATATGGCGGGCATGCTTACCCCGTATCGCACTGAGCGCATCGTTAAGGCATTCAATGCCGAAATCGGTCTGCCGATTCACGTTCATTGCCACTATGTTGGTGGTATGGCTCCTGCTAACTACCTGAAGGCTGCTGAAGCTGGTGCCGCTATTGTCGATACCGCTGCCGCACCTTTGGCATTCGGCAACTCTCAGCCTGCGGTTGAAATGCTCGTTGCCGCTATGCAGGAAAGCCGTTACGACACTGGGCTTGACCTGGGTCTGCTGTTTGAGATTTCCGAGTATTGGGAAGAGGTTCGCAAGCGCGGCCATTATAAGCGCGGCGTTTCCTCTCTTACCCATATGAAGGTCTATTCGCATCAGGTTCCTGGCGGTATGATGTCGAACCTTATGTCGCAGCTGGAAATCCAGAATGCAATCGACCGCCTCGACGACGTTATGGAAGAAATTCCTCGCGTTCGTGCTGAGGTTGGCTATCCGCCGTTGGTAACGCCTCTTTCCCAGATCGTAGGCACGCAGGCCGTGTTCAATGTTCTGACGGGTAAGCGCTGGAGCGTTGTTTCCAAGGAAATGAAAGATTACATTTGCGGTTACTACGGAAAGGCTCCTGGTCCCATGAGCCCAGAGGTGGTAAACCGTGTTGTGGGCGAATCCGACATCATGCTTGATCCTGATGTTGCTCCTGGTTCGCTGGTAACTACCACGTTCGCCGAGCTTGAAGAAGAAATCGGCGATCTGGCAAAAACTGAAGAAGACGTTTTGATGTACGCGCTTTTCCCGAATGAGGCTCGTACGTATTTGAGCAAGCACCGTACATCTGAAAAGGTCGATTTCCTTCTTGAAGAGGAATCGAGCAACACCAAGGAGGACGATTACGTGGATATCAATCAGATTCGAGAGCTCGTTCGCGTTGCCGAGGAAAGCGGCGTTGGCGAAATCGTAGTCGAGGAAGAGGGCGCTCGTATCGCAGTCCGCATGCCCGGCGCCGTTGCGGCCGCTCCTGCTGCCCCTGTTGCAGCCGCAGCTCCTGCAGCTGCTGCACCCGCTGCCGCTCCTGCCGCAGCTCCCGCTGCAGCCGCTTCTCATCCTGCAAATTGGTACTGCGTAACCTCTCCGATGGTAGGCACGTTCTATGCTGCTCCCGCTCCTGGCGAGCCTGCTTTTGTTCAGGTTGGCGACGAGGTTGCCGCAAACCAGACGCTGTGCATCGTTGAAGCCATGAAGCTCATGAATGAAATCGGCGCCGAAGAAATGGGCACGGTACGCGAGGTATGTGTTGAGGATGCAACTCCGGTAGAGTTCGGCACCCCGCTGTTCTACATCGAGCCCCACACGAGCCATGACGCTGTTGGTCCGGAGAGTGCATAAATGTTTGACAAGGTCTTAATTGCCAACCGCGGAGAGGTTGCCCTGCGCATCATGCGTGCCTGCAAGGAGCTGGGCATCAAAACCGTGGCGGTATATTCAACGGAGGATGCCGATACGTACCCCGTTCGCTACGCGGACGAAAAGGTATGCATCGGTCCTGCTCCTGCCAATAAAAGTTATCTGGTAATGCCTTCTATCATCGCTGCAGCGGTGAACACCGGCTGTCAGGCTATCCATCCGGGTTATGGCTTCTTGGCTGAGAACTCCGATTTCGCTCGTGCCTGCGCCGACAACGACTTGGTGTTCATTGGCCCTTCGCCTGAGTGCATCGATGCTATGGGCAACAAGGCTGCCGCCCGTGACACCATGAAGGCCTGCGGCGTTCCTACGGTGCCTGGTTCTGACGGCGTTATCGAAACGGTCGAAGAGGCCCGTAAGTTCGCCGAGGAAGTGGGCTATCCGGTACTCATCAAGGCATCTGCTGGCGGCGGTGGTAAGGGCATGCGCGAAGTGCATGACCCTGCCGATCTGGAATCCCAGTTTATGGCTGCTAAGAACGAGGCTCTTGCAGCGTTTGGCAACGGTGACGTATATCTGGAGAAGCTTGTTCTGCGTCCGCGTCACGTCGAGGTGCAGATCCTTGCTGACAAGCATGGTAATCGTATTTCCTTGTGCGAACGCGACTGCTCGCTGCAGCGTCGTCATCAGAAGCTGCTCGAGGAAGCTCCTTCGCCGGCTCTGACCGAGGAAATTCGCCGTGCTATGGGCGTTGCTGCTGTTAAAGCAGTGCGTGCAACGGGTTACGAGAATGCGGGTACCATCGAATTCCTGCTCGATACGGACGGCAAGTTCTACTTCATGGAAATGAACACTCGTGTCCAGGTAGAGCACCCGGTTTCGGAGCAGATTACGGGCACCGACATCATTAAGGAACAGCTGCGCATTGCTTCAGGTGAACCCATCTCCTGTATTGAGCGTGCACCCTTTACGCCCTTTGGCCATGCTATGGAGTTCCGCATCAACGCCGAAGATCCTGAGCATGATTTCCGTCCGTGCCCTGGCAATATCACGCGCTTCGAGGTTCCCGGTGGTCCTGGTGTTCGTGTGGAAACCTACATCAAGCAAGGCGACCGCATCTCTCCGTATTATGATTCCATGGTTGCCAAATTGATCGTGTGGGGCATTGACCGCGATGAGTGCATCGCTCGAGGCAAACGTGCCCTGAGTGAGTTCTGCATCGAGGGCATCAAAACCACGATCCCCTTCCATTTGGAGGTTCTTGAAAAGGAAGCCTTCGTTGAAGGAAGGGTGTATACCGATTTCATCGAAACCGAAATGGGGGATGAATAATATGTCAGATATCAATACCGAAAGCATGGCAATCGCGCCAGGCGTTGTGGAAACGATTGTTACCCTCGCTGTTCGCGATGTTGCCGGCGTGGCATCGGTTGGTGCTGCACCTTCCGGGATCCGTTCCCTTCTTTCGTTCAAACAGTCCGCGCAGGGCGTGTCCGTCAACGTTTCTCATGACAACACGGTAGACGTTGCGGTTTCCCTTCGTGTCCAGTCGGGTCGCTCTTTGAACGAAATCGCCGATAATGTTCGCAAGTCTGTGGCTGATGCTGTTCTTTCGCAGGTTGGCCTCACGGTGTCACGCGTGGATATCCGCGTTGACGGCATCGCATTCCAGGATTAGTGGTGCTTGTGTCTAAAGCTTTTTCTCAGCACGAAGAACGCACCCTTGCTCGTAAGCATGCGCTGCAGCTTATGTATCAGGGTGAAATTCTGGAAAAGACTCCGCGTGAGCTTATCGATAATGGCCAGCTTGTTCCTGAAACACAGGGTTTGGGCGAGTATGCCCTGATGCTTCTTGACGGCGCCAAGGAAAACCTTGAAGCAATCGATGGGCTTATCGAATCTGCAAGCGACAACTGGACGCTCGATCGTATGCCTGTAGTCGACCGTTCGTTGCTTCGCCTTACCACGTATGAAATGAGCTACGTTGACGATGTGCCTGTTTCGGTATCCATCAACGAAGCCGTTAACCTGGCTAAAGAGTTTGGCGGCGACGATTCCCCGAGATTCATTAACGGAATTTTGGGCCGTATCGCTACCCAGCTTGAAAGCGAGTAGGCATAATGGAATCACAGGCTCCTCAGACGTTCGAGGACATTAAGGCACGCCTTGACGAAATCGTGGCTGCCGTCAGCGATGAGGAGCTTCCTCTTGATGAGGCTTTGAGCCTGTACGAGGAAGCGGTGGGTATTGGCCTTACTGCTTCTCGTATCATGGAAGAGGGGATTGCCGCTAAGGAAGCCGAATCCGCCGAGGCTCAGGCCTCGTCGGATTCGGATATTTCGTCCTCGGACGAATAGGAGGGGGTGCCGTATGGCCCGCATACTTGACTCCATCGATTCCCCAGACAAGTTGAAGCTCCTCACTGATGAGGAGCTTTCCATATTGGCGCAGGAAATTCGCGAGGAGATCATCAACGTCACTTCCAAGACGGGCGGTCATGTCGCATCGAGCCTTGGGGCGGTTGAAATCATTTTGGCGGTTCATTCGCTCATTGATTCGCCCCATGACCGTTTTCTGTTCGATGTTGGGCACCAGTCGTATGCCCATATGCTTATCACGGGGCGTTTAAGTGAATTCCCCACGCTTCGCCAATACAAGGGGTTGTCGGGTTTTCCGAAACCTCACAGCAATCCTCATGATGTGCATCCTTCTGGTCATGCTTCCGACTCGCTTTCTGTAGCATGCGGATTGGCGCGTGCGCGTGATTTGCGCGGTGACAATCAAAAGATTGTGGCACTTATTGGCGATGCTTCGCTTGCTGGTGGTATGGCTTTCGAGGCACTTAACGATATCGGCCAAGCGCAGACGCCGCTCGTTATCATCTTGAACGACAACGAAATGAGCATTGCACGCAATGTCGGCGCAATGGCTATGCACTTGGGCGCGCTGCGCGTTACGAGCAATTACCGCAAGAACCGCGATAACATGCAGGATTTTATGGAGAACTCTCTTGGTCCTGCAGGTAAGGCCATGGTGAAACTGGGCAAAACGGCAAAAGAGTCGTTGAAGCAGTTTGTCATGCCTGACACTATGCTTTTCGAGCAATTGGGTATTGTATGCACACCGCCTGTTGATGGTCACGATATTCCTGCACTGAAACGGACTATCGGCCATGCGTTGGAATCCGATGTTCCTGTTCTGGTGCATGTGGTTACCAAAAAGGGTGCGGGCTATGGGCCGGCTGAGGCCGATCCATCCCGATTCCATGGTACGGGACCTTATGATATTGCTACAGGCGCCTCGCTGAAGGCCGCCCCCAAGGCCCTTACTTATACGCAAGCATTTACTAAGGCATTTGAGAAAGAAGCTCAGCTGGATAACTCCATCTGCGCTATTTCTGCTGCTATGGTTGACGGAACAGGATTGCGCCCCTTTGCGAATTCCCATCCCGATAGGTGTTTCGATGTCGGAATAGCAGAAGGTCATGCGGTGGGCATGGCAAGCGGTTTGGCGTTAGGCGGCCGTAAACCGGTAGTGGCCTTGTATTCCACTTTTTTCCAGCGTGCAATCGATCAGGCCATTATCAACGTGGCGCTTGAAAAACTCAATGTTGTGTTCGCTCTCGATCGCGCGGGCTTGGTGGGTGACGATGGCCCCACGCATCACGGTATGTTCGATATGACGCTTTTACGGTGCGTGCCAAATATGAAAATCTTGGCACCCTCAAATGAAGCCGAGCTTGCCCATGCATTGCATACCGCTTTGAAACTTGATGGGCCCGTTGCCCTGCGCTATCCCCGTGGCGAAGCACCGGGTGTTCCTATGCCGGACGATGCCCTTATGATGAAACCTGGTAAGTCTCGTGAGGTTCGCGGAGGCACGCAGGCTGCAATTCTGGCATTCGGTCGTATGGTCAACTATGCCGTTGATGCCGCTGAGCTTCTTTCGGAGCAAGGCCTTTCGGTGCGTGTTGTTGATATGCGTTGGGTAAAGCCTCTCGACCTTGAGGCAATTGCGGCAGCCGCAGAAACCGGGGTCGTGGTAACGGTTGAAGATGGCGTTCGTATTGGTGGAGCTGGCGAAGGTGTAGCAGAGGCCTTGGCGCTCATGGGCTCCACCTCAAAAGTTGAGGTTTTGGGCTTGCCTGACAGCTTTGTTGCTCAGGGTAAAGTTGATCAGCTATTTGCCGATTTGGGCATTGATGCCAAAGGCATTGCTCGTACCGTTGCGAATTTGCTTGGTGAATAGGCTGTTGTATACAGGTATTAGCCGCTAATAATGCAAGGGCCGTCCGGGCCCTTGCTTATTCTTTGGAGTGGAAGTGAATAACGAACAGAACATCAATGCTTGGCTGAGTGGCGCTTCGCTAGAAGTTGCTGAAACCACTTCGCGGCTTATGGGGGCAGTGGAAGAGCTTCGCAAGACGGAAACCATCTATCCCGCCCAAGATAAAATCTTGAACGCTTTGGCTTTTACAGCTCCTGAAGATGTGCGGGTGGTTATTCTGGGACAAGACCCCTATCATGGCCCCAACCAAGCAATGGGGCTTTCGTTTTCGGTTCCGGAAGACGAAAAACTGCCGCCAAGCCTGCGCAACATCTATAAGGAAATGGTTTCTGATCTTGGGTGTTCCATGCCTGAAAGCGGGGATTTGACCTCTTGGGCTGGGCAGGGTGTTCTCCTGTTGAACACGACGCTCACTGTACGTGAACATGCCGCAAATTCGCATGCAAAACTGGGGTGGCAGGTGTTAACCAATTATGTGATTGAACGGTGCTTCATGTTGCCGCAGCCTATTGTGTTTTTGGCTTGGGGCAGACATGCGGTAGCTCTTGTTGAAGATGCGCGCGCGAAGGCCGCTGACCAGGGCTCTGCGGGCTTGGATAACAAGCATATCCTCCGATCAACCCACCCTTCGCCTCTTTCCGCAAATAAACAGGGCGGGGAGTTGCGCGCATTCATGGGGTCACGGCCCTTTTCCAGCGCGAACGCTTTACTTGCGCATTATGGCGAGAACCCGATTTCGTGGCAAAGTGTTTGCTAATGGGTAGTTTTGCAAAACCCTTTAATCGCGTCTTCTTTTTGCTGTGCGTTCTTATAACTGGCTCGTTAGCTGGTGCCTTTGTTTGGCTGTTCTTTTTTCTCATGGATAAGGGCATTGCCTTTTTGTGGCAGACGCTGCCTGGTTGGATAGGCTCCGTCACTGCAGAATCGCTCCCTGTTCTATCCCAAGGCCCTTTTGGATTCGTGCCCTTCCCTTTGATTGTCTGTGTGCTAGGCGGGTTGGTAATCGGGCTGTACGCCAAACATACGGGGGTTGAGCCTGAAGAGCTCAATGGCGTGATGGCGAAGGTCAAGCAAGATGGTCGTTATGACTACAGCCATATCGGCAAGCTTTCATTGGCTGCGTTGCTTCCGTTGTTGTTTGGAGGAAGCGTGGGGCCTGAAGCTGGCCTAACGGGTGTTATTGCGGGTCTATGTACGTGGGTGGGCGATAGGATGCGCAAGTTTGGCGCCGACTTTCGTGCCCTTACCATTGCTGGTACCCAGGCGGCGCTCACCGCGGTGTTCACCGCTCCGCTCTATGGTTTTGTGGCCCCGCTCTCCGGGACGGCTGATGGTGCACGCGGGGAAGAGAACATCACTCTTCCGAAAGCTCAGAAAACCGTGGTGTATCTTTGCGCTATTGCGGGAGCGTTGGGTGCGTTCTTGGTTTTGGGCCAACTGGTTGGGGAAAACTCTGGTTTGCCGAGATTCGACGCGGTGGAAGTTGGCTCGTACGAACTGGTGCTGTTGTTGCCGTTGGCTTTGGCGGGTATGGTTTGCGGCTGGGTATTTCATGCCGCCAATAAGGGCACTATGCGCCTTTCGCGTGCTATGGGGAATTGTCCTGTGGCGAAAGCGGTGCTTGCCGGTGTGGTTTTGGCTATATGCGGTATGGCGTTGCCGTACACCATGTTTGCCGGTGAATCGCAGGCGCATTGCCTGATAGAAGAATACTCGGCTCTTCCTGCAGCTGTGCTTATAGCTACTGGTTTTGTGAAATGCGCTCTTACGCCAACGTGCTTGAATCTGGGTTGGCGCGGCGGCCATTTCTTTCCTGTGATCTTTTCTGGCGTTAGCTTGGGCTATGGTTTTGCCTTGCTTACCGGAGCAGCTCCTGCGTTCTGCGTAGCTGCTTGTACATCAGCGTTGATGGGGGCGGTTATGCGTCAGCCTATTATGGCAGCGCTGCTGCTGATGCTGTGTTTCCCCCTGAAGGGTGTTGTTGTGATGCTTGTGGCAGCGGTGATCGGGGCGGCTATTCCGCTTCCCAGAGCGTTTCAGCCTGAACAAGCAAACGATAAAGCGTAGCTCGAAGCCCCCTTCGAGTTTATGGCGAAATTAGCACTCGAGGCACTTTCTCGTGCTGGCAAATCGAAGTATGCATGATTAGCGCCTGAGCCACTGAGGCAATCTGTTGTTTAGTGGTGTTCCTGGTCCCGTAAAAACAATCGCCCCCCGATTTCCTCTACAAGCACCCCCGTTTCTCGGCGTTCAAGAAACGGGGGTGCTTGTAGAGGAAATCGGGGGCGTTGTTGTTGGCTGTTGCGAAGTGTCTAGGCAGAGAGTTTGCACTCTTCTTGTTCGATGAGTTCGCGTGCATGCTCGATAGCGTCATCGATGTTGGCTCGGAAGTGCTCTTCGCCTACCAGCTCAACAAAGCCAGCGCGACGCATGGTCTTCATGGGCTGTTCGTTCGCGTGGCTGAAGATCAGCTTTACGCCGTTTTCGGTACAGTAGTCGTAGAGGTTTTCCAGAGCATTCATTCCGGATGCGTCAAGTGAAGGAACGCCGCGCATGCGGATGATCAGGTACTTGGTGAACGACTTTACCGAAATATCGGTAATGCGGTCGGTCATGCCAAAGAACATGGGGCCGTTGATTTCGTAAACGCGTACACTCTTGGGCAATTCACGCAGATGCGTAACCTCGGAGTTTGCATCGCAGTAGTACTTCCAGCCTTTAACCTCGGTTTCTTCGCTGACCATCTTCATGAACAGTACGATAGTGATGATCATGCCAATGCCGATAGCAGTAACCAGGTCGAATGCGATGGTTAGGGTGAAGGTGAGCAAAAGCGTTGCCACGGCGCCCTTTGATGCGGTTTTGCAGAGGTGCGCGAAGTTGCGCCAGCCCGACATGTTGTAGGCAACCTGCAGCAGGATTGCTGCAATGGTAGGCATGGGAATCAATGCTGCATAGGGCATAAGGAATACCAGCATAAGTAGCAGGACAACGGCATGAACCATGCCGGAGATGGGGGTACGCCCACCGTTGTCGACGTTTGCGGCGGTGCGGGCAATAGCTCCTGTGGCAGGGATGCCGCCAAACAAGATAGAACCGATATTACCCACACCCTGCGCAACAAGCTCCATGTTGCAGCGGTGATGCGAGCTGATCATACTGTCGGCAACAACGCAGGAAAGCAGCGATTCGATGGCTGCCAGCATGGCAATGGTAAAGCCGTTGGCAAGCTCTTCGCGGAAGAGTTCGGTACTGAGTTGGGGAATGTGAAGTTCGGGAAGCGCGCTGCTGATGGTATAGAGATCGCCAATGGTGTTTACGTTCATACCCAGCAGGTTCACCATGCCGATACCTACGAAAATGGCAATAAGCGAGCTGGGGATCTTCCTGTTGAATTTAGGCCACAGGAACAGTACTACCAGGCAAACCAGACCAACCAGCACCGATTCGGTATTAATGGTGGCGATGTTCTGTACAACCGCTTGAATTTTGTCGGTGGTTTCTACGGTAGGGGTGCCTGCAGGGTAGGTAAGCCCCAGCAGGTCTTTGATCTGACCGATAACGATGGTTACCGCGATGCCCGCGGTAAAGCCAGTGGTAATGGTGTAGGGGACGAAACGGATAAGTGCGCCAAGCTTAAACACGCCCATAAGGATGAGGACGACGCCCGCAATAATGGTGGCGGCAAACAGGCCATCGAGGCCATCGGTCGCTACGATGCCGGCGACGATGGTGGCAAAGGCTGCAGTGGGGCCTGAGATCTGAACGCGGCTTCCTCCCAGGAAGGCGATAAGGAAACCTGCAACGATGGCGGTGTATAAGCCAGCTTCGGGCCCGACGCCTGAAGCAATGGCAAGTGCGATGGAAAGTGGCAGGGCTACAACGGCAACCACGATGCCTGACACGATGTCTTTAGGAAGTTGCTTCTTGAGTTCTTCTTTGCTGCTGTGCTTGATAACGCTGAATAGAATCGGTTTGATCTTATCGTGTTGCATGACGGGGTTTTCGTACTCCTGACTATCGTGTTCAAACTTGCCGGTAAAAGAAACGTTCCACTCGAAGAGTGGAACGCACGTGCTTTCACGTTGCGCGATTAATGCGAAAGCGCTTAATTCTATCGCGCTCGCTTGCTTTTCTTCGATTCCGCATAGGAAATTCAAGTGAACGCGTTCGTGACCTGGTTGAACGGTTTTCCATTGTCGTTCTTTATGGAATGACGAAAAGATGCAATGAAATTCTGGTCTTGATGGTGCGGCAACTTGGTTATTAATTGACGTAGAGCAACGATGGGATTTGCTCATGGTTTGTTGAGTGTTGGGCGGAAGGGCAAAGCTCGCCGAACACGAAAAACAAGGGAAAGGACCACAAGCTCGTGCGTGGGGCTCGGTGCTTGGAGGCGCAAGGGGGATTGCAATGAGGGGAACTCAACCGCAGCGCAATGTCATTTTGGCGGCAGGCTCGCTTGCTGCGATGGGCGGAAGCTGCATCTACATGTGGAGCATTTTCAATAAGCCGCTCATGGCAACCTATGGGTTCAGTGCCTCAGAGGTTTCCATGGCGTATTCCCTGTTCCTGCTGACCAGCTGCTTTTCGAGCATGCTGGCTGGCTGGTTGCAGCAACGCATCCAGCCTCGGTACATCGTGGTGTGCTCGGGCGTTTTGTTTGGAATGGGCTGGTTCCTTTCCGGCTTTGCGAGCAATTTGGTAATGCTCTATCTCTTTTTTGGCGGATTTGCGGGTGCGGGCAACGGCCTTCTGTACAACACCATTGTTGCCGTTGTGATGAAGTGGTTCCCCGATAAACGTGGTTTTGCCAATGGCATATGCATCGGGGCAATCGGGCTTGGGCCGGTGTTCTTTGCGCCTCTGGGCAGTTTCCTTATTGAGTCATTCAGCGTTCAGATGGCGTTCCATATTGTGGGAGTAATCTGGTTGGTGATTTACCTTACTGTGTCATGGTTGTTGCTGGTTCCCCCAGCTGGGTGGCAGCCTGCAACCATCACGGAAAATAGGGAAGAGCAAACCGAGGAAAAGCCATGCCAGGAGCTGAATCTTTCCGCAACGCAGATGTTTCGGCAGCCGTTGTATTACGTATTGTTCCTGGTGATGATGGTGGCTTCCACCAGCGGTCTTATGATCACTGCCCATGCTTCGAATATCGGGCAGGAACTTGCCGGCCTTACGGCTTCGGAGGGCGCCGTGATGGTTGCCTCCCTTGCTCTGGGCAGCTGCTTGGGCCGCTTTGGCTTCGGAGCTTTGTCTGACGGCATTGGACGCTATAAAGCGTTGGCGCTTTCCCTTGCGGCCAACGCGGTAGTGATGCTGTTCTGCATCCATGCTGCCACCACATTCGTAACCTTCCTTGTTGCCGTTGCTGCGGTTGGCGCGTGTTTTGGCGGTACCATGAGCATCGTTCCTGCCATTGTTGGTGATGCCTTCGGATCGGTGAACTTTGGGCAGAACTACTCGTTTGTATACCCCGGATATACGGTCGCTTCTTTTGTTGGTCCCATGGCGGCGGCATCGGCCTTCGAAGCGGTGGGCAGCTATGCCCCAGCCTTCACTATTGCCGGTGTGCTGGCATTAGTGGGTGTTGTGCTGGTGGTTGTTTGCTCCAGGCTGCAGAAGCGCTTGCTTGAGCGTTAGGCTTTGCGTAAAAAAGGCGGCCCGAAGGCCGCCTGCAAATGCGCTATTTGAAGGAAACGTTACCAAACTCAGAAAGCTTTAAGTTCGGATTGTGCTCGATGCCGTAACGCAAGTTCCATTCGCTGGTAAACAACAGCAACTTTTCGCCACGCATGTTTTCTACACGATAGGTGTCGTGAGTAAGGTTCAGTTTCGGAACATCAACTTCTTCGGGATTAGCTACCCAACGGATGATCGAGTAGGGCAGCCCTTGCCTTCGAACCTCGACATTGTATTCGTTTTTCAAGCGCTGTTCCAAAACCTCGAATTGAAGAACACCTACAGCACCTACGATAACGCTTTCCATGCCAGCACCAAGCTCGCGGAAAATCTGGATGGCGCCTTCTTGAGCAAGCTGCTCCATGCCCTTAACAAATTGCTTGCGTTTAAGCGTGTTTACCTGCGAAACCTTAGCGAATATTTCAGGTGCGAACATAGGAATGGCGGGGAACTGCACCTTGTTCTTTGCGGCGCATACGGTGTCGCCGATAGAGAAGATGCCCGGATCGAACAAGCCCACGATATCGCCTGCGTAGGCTTCATCGACAATAGCGCGGTCATCAGCCATGAGCGAAGTGCCGGTAGCAAGCTTCAGCTTCTTCTTTCCCTGCATATGGTAGGCTTCCATGCCTCGCTCGAACTTGCCCGAGCAGATGCGTACGAAGGCAATGCGGTCGCGATGGTTCTTGTCCATGTTCGCCTGGATTTTGAACACGAAGCCCGAGAAGGATTCCGTCATAGGATCAACTGGCGTGTCGGTAAGGCAGTCGTTGTAGGTGCGCGGTGTGGGCGCCAGTTCCAGGAACCCTTTCAGGAAGGGCTCTACGCCGAAGTTGGTTAGGGCCGAACCGAAGAATACTGGCGAAAGTTTGCCGTTGCGTACGGCTTCCAGGTCGAGCTCGTCGCCTGCGCCGTCGAGAAGCTCGATATCGTCCATCAGGTTGTTGTGGTTGTCTTCGCCGATAAGATCGTCAAGGGCTGAATCGCCCAGTTCGGCTTCGATTTCCTGAACCTTCTTCGAAGAATTGCCGCGTCCTTCGCCGTCAAAGGCGATGACGTGGCGCGTGCGACGATCGAACACGCCACGGAAGTTGCGACCGCAGCCGATGGGCCAGTTCATGGGGTACGTACCAATGCCCAGCACCGTTTCGATTTCTTCCATAAGCTCAAACGGATCGCGGGCTTCGCGGTCAAGCTTGTTCACGAATGTGAAGATGGGAATGTGGCGCAAGGTGCAGACCTTGAAGAGCTTCTTGGTCTGGGCTTCTACGCCCTTTGCGGCATCGATTACCATAACGGCGGCATCTGCTGCCATAAGAGTGCGATAGGTGTCTTCGGAAAAGTCTTGGTGTCCGGGGGTGTCCAGGATGTTTACGCAGCAGCCATCGTAGTTAAACTGCAGAACCGAAGAGGTTACGGAAATGCCGCGTTCCTTTTCGATATCCATCCAGTCGGAAACGGCGTGCTTGGAGCTGCTTTTTCCCTTAACCGAACCGGCAGTTTGGATGCTGCCGGTGTACAAAAGCAGCTTTTCCGTGAGGGTTGTTTTGCCGGCGTCAGGATGGGAGATGATGGCAAAAGTGCGCCTTGAGGCGATTTCTTCTTGCATGCTTGACATGTGGTTCCTTCTGTTTGCTATGGAAAACCCTTTTGGCAGGGATATAGTTGCGATCTTTTAGATTAATGCAAGATGCCGTCTGCTCACAGGAAGAACCGCTGTTTTATACAGCCTTTACGGATTCTTGTCACTGTTGCTTTCTGGAATGCTTCATTTGCCTTTGCCGAAGCGCCCTGCTTCGTTTTTTTGCATGGGAAACTCATTGGACATCCCGAAATCATTCAGCGATCTAGGGTTGAAAACGGGCATTTTGCGGTACCTTTTAGAAGGTTTACAACCTCATCGATTGTTGACGGGAAGAAAGCGTAACTATGGGTATGGTTCTCTCTGAAGGCGAAATTGGCACTTTTCAGGAATGCGTTCGCCGTGATTTGCTCACGTATGTCAGCTATCCCTCTTTTAAGGGTGCTACTCGATGCTTTGCATATCCCCAGTTCTTGATAGAAGACGAGACGCTTTCGCTCCTTGAGGACAGCGCCTTCCCCGACAATGGCTGCCTTCCCATGGTTACGAGTCGTACTACTCCTCACGAGTTGCTTGATATGTATGGCAACGTTGTTGTTATGAGGGTGAACGACGAGCATCCTGGCCGTAATCGCAATTACCCAGAGAGTGAAGCATCGCGCTTCAATAGCATTATCGATCCTTTCTTTGCCAAGGGTGCATCGTCGGTTGAGTTCATGCCCCTTTCTCGGCATTCCCTTTCCGGTTCATTGGTGCAGGTGCTTGATATTCAAGAAATCGTTGATTTAACCCATGCGCAGGCGCAGCCGGTACATGTCCGCTCGGTTGCGTCTCTTCCTCAAACCAAGCTCGTCGTGGTTTCCCAGGGCAAGCTTGGCGCACGCAAGTACTATGGACCTTTTGAGGCAACCTGCGTTGAAGATGCTGCTGTTCAGCTGCAGGCAAGTAATTCCTATGATTTACGTATCGGCGTTTTCGATGAGAGTGAATTCGATTTCTCCATTGACCTTGTTGACGATCTGGGCAACATAGTTGCTCAATATGTCAGTGCAGAAGAGCTTGATGCCCACGTAGCTGCCTCCGACAACATCTTTGATTGGATTACCGACAAAGATCTCCTCGATGCCTTGGGCAGGATTTCCCGTTCGGGCGAAACGCCCTTAACGAAGGGTCAAATGCGTGCTTTGAAAAGCGAGATTGCCTCTTGCCTCGATGAAGATGCGAAAATCGCCCTAACCCCTGAGCGCCGCGAGCGTATGTTGGGCCTACTTGGCACCTACGAAAGCTGGTCGACGCTTCCTGAATCGGTAAGGGATTCCGCCATCGAGAACGCCGATCCCCAACAGTTGGCAGAATACGTGCTCTCTAATGAGCATTTCAGATCGTTCTATGACAAGGTTCTTGAAAGCGATCAGGTGCGTCAACGTGTTGAAAAGGAAAAGGCACAATATGCCGCGGAAGCCGCGGAGGCTCAGGCTGCTGCAAAACAGGCTCAGGAATCGCTGAGCCACGTGCAAGATGAGCTCAAGCGATTTGACGATGAACTCGATCTGCGTCGTAAGCGTTTCGAGGAAGAAATGTCGTCGCATGTCAAGATCGCCCAGGAGGAGCGAGACAAACTAGTTGAAGAGGTCCATGCCCTTAAAGAGCAAAAAGACAGTCTGGAACGTGGCAAGGAATCGGTTCGGCGTCAAATCGACGAACTGGTGTCTTCCTTTTCAGATGAAGAAGTTTTGATGGGTCGGGTCCTTGAGAACGCGGCATTGAAGCAGGTTGTTTCTACGGTAGGCGGAATGTCGGGATCTGAGCATGTGGGTGATGGTGGGGAGTGCCTCTACGCTGCTCCTTCCGCTGTGCCACTGCTTTCCGAGGAAGATGGGTCTGATGCTGGGGCTTTGCTTTCGAAGCTCGATGACCTTATCGGCGCCTCGTACGGCCGTGATATTCCCAAAAACGATCTTGCCAATGTGCTCATCTGCCTTACTCAGGGCTACATTACAACTCTTGCCGGTTTGCCCGGTACCGGCAAAACGTCTCTCGTGAATATCCTCGCTGAGGTTCTTGGCTTGAAAAATGCCGCTTCGAAGCGCTTTGTTGAGGTGCCGGTTGAAAAAGGCTGGACTTCCTACAAAGACTTTATCGGCTACTACAATCCCTTTAGCGAGTCGCTCGAAAAGTCCAATCCCGTTGCATTCGATGCGCTCTCGCTTTTGAATTCCGAATGCGAGCAGGGGGTTGCGGATAGCGATGCGGCACCGTATTTGTTCCTGCTTGACGAGGCGAACCTCAGCTCTATCGAACATTATTGGTCGCCGTTTTTGCGCGCCTGCGATTCCTTCCGTGGTGGTTCGTTCGAGCTTTCTTTGGGCGGAAACCATTCCTTCAAAGTTCCGAGCTACTTGCGCTTTATCGCGACCGTAAACTTCGACCATACAACCGAGGAGTTGTCGCCTCGTTTCTTGGACCGCAGCTGGGTGGTTACCCTCGATCCGCAAGCTTTAGATTTGGATGACCTTGGCGATCCCTTGGCTCCCTTCAACTACAAGGACGCGAGTGTCTATTCGTATCAGGCTCTTCAGGCGGCTTTCGGCCCAAGGAGCAATGCCTTGTTAAGTGTTGAGCTTGAAGTGAAGCTGAAGGAAGTGGTCGAGCTATGTGCTCGTCATCGCTACCCCGTAAGTCCGCGTAGCCAGAAAATGATGCTTTCATACGCTTGCACAGCGACGAGCGTTATGGATTGCTCGTCTGCGCAAACCCAATATGCTCCCGTTGATTACGCCATTGCGCAAAAAGTGCTTCCGGTTCTTTCGGGTACCGAAGAGCGCTTAGGGGCTCTGCTCGAAGAACTTTCCTTGGTAAGCAATCTTCCGTTGACCAAGGCTCGTGTCGATCACATGCTTGAGGCTGGCGAAGACAATGGCTATTACCAGTACTTTGCGTAAAGGCTCTTACAATTGGGTGCTGCGTTTAGTGGATGCATCAAGCAGCGACCGCGTTGATTTTCCTCTGCTCGAAAACTATGCACCCGCTTCCTTGGACCTTGCCGCAGAAGGCATCGTCCATGAATCGCATAGGTATCGTGCTCTATTGGCTACCGATGCTCCTCTCGGCTCGTCCGAAGAGGAGAGCATCTTATGGTCGGTCAACGGAGAGGAGCCTATAGCCCTATGCGCTCGCGTGGTTGCTAACCATATTGAAGAAGTCCACGGCTCCCAGCTGCATCTTTACCAGCTGCATTTTGAGAAGGGAGATGAGTGGTTTCCTTTTTCTATGACCTACGGCTTCGCATCGGTCTCCCTTCAGGTGGGTCTGGCCGGGGAAGGTCTGCGTGCTCTCTCAACGAAGGACATCGCTTGTGCTTGCGACAAGGATGACCAAGAGGCTTCCGTGCTGGGTATGGTTGACGCCTTGATCTCGGGAAGTGATGACGAGGCGGTTCGATGGATGTTCGGCGAGGGTCAAGCTCGAGAAAGCAGATATGCCTTGGTGGAGTCGGGCACGGTTTCCGATTCCTCTGAATCGCTTTCCTCGTTTCTTGCTCTTTGCGAAAGGGCGGTTCGCGGATACGAGGCAAACCTCAATTATTTCTGCACCCATGCTCATTGTCGTACCGTGAAGACAAACGTCATGGTTTCGCCTCTTCAAATGCGCCGTTTGGGGCGCGAGGAATTGCTCTGGTTGGCGAGCAATCCTGATGTGCTTCACGCAACGGACGCGAAAACGCCCTTACGTATTAATGGCAGGTATGTTGTTCCCGCCCGTATGCGGACCGAGCGCCCCAGGAAGACATTTGACACCAAGGAGAATCGAGCGCTTTTGTCCTATGCCGAAGAGATTGCTGCGGCGCTTGGCCGCATCATCGAGGGAGCGCAGGATGATATTGTCCGTATCGAAGCTATGATCAGTCGCTTGGAAGGGCTTGATGACGGCGAGGGTCTGATTCCGGCGCTCTTGATGTTGAGGACATGCTTTGAACGAGAGCAACCTCTTTTGCGCAAGGCCATTGCCCTCCGCAAAAGAATGCGCAGCATAGCCAAGGCGCTTGATCGTGCGCTGCCCGATGTGCGCTGTATTCGCTATCGTCTGCCGAAGCGAACCAAGACATTCCAGGAAATCCCTGCTTATGCCGAAATCCATGCCCTCATGCGAGCATGGGATACGTTTGGCGAATTTCAAATGCAGCGTGATGGCATGGTTCTGCACACCTGGAAGATGGACAAGCTCTACGAATATTATGTGCTCTACGAACTGCTATCCGCTTTGCATGGTAGAGGGTTTTCGCCTAACAGTTCATTGGATGCTAACCCTATTGAGCAGGCGCACTATAGCCTTGACTCGCGGTATTTTCAAAATGAAACCCAGGTCGCAACGGTCTTTCGCCTGGTTCGTGGCGATGAGCGTATAACGTTGTATTACCAGCCGGTTATTTATGGCGACGAGCGTGAGGAACATGGTATTTCCCTGCATCGAACCACGTTGACCTCTGCAGGTTTCGATTCTTATTGGACGCCTGATTACCTCATAGTCCACGAATCATGCGAAGGCACAAGGACGCTCGTGCTCGACGCCAAGTTCCGCAAGGTGTCAGCGGTGAAGTTCGATGGCTCGGAAAACGATGCCAAGAGTTGCATGTTGGAGTGCTTGCGCAAATACAAACTGGAAACGTGTGGCGTCAAGGGTGCTTCGGTGGATGCCCTGTGGTTGCTGTGCGGTAGGACGCAATCGTACTATTTAGAGAGTTTGCAGCAGTCATCGTGGGCTCTGAAGCAGCGTTTCACGCCTGACGGCATTGCTGCGGTAGCTCCCGGGGCAAATGCGTTGTCTGAGTTCCTCGATGTTGTGAGAATCGGTATCGAATAGGAATGGTTGCGTAAACCTATTCTGAACAGTGCGCCATCTGGTCTTTTACGTATCCGACGAGTTCTTCTTTGTAGCGTCATTGCATACGAAAGGAAGTGCGTCCGCTGACGCACTTCCTTTACGGCAAAAGCCCCGTCTTGCGTGGTGCCTGAGTCCATCCCTGGCTGTTAATAGAGGTGGTTTGCGGTTTGCAAGGCGGGGCTCGTCTGTCTATTCGGGAAGGTTGTCCTTCCAGGCTTTTAAGTCGCTGGCGGGAATTGTCATAATGCGTACCATTTCGGAAGCCTTATGGAATACTTCATCTTTCAACCCGTCGTCGTAGAGAACGGTGTGCACGATAATGGCCTTTGCGAGTTCGAGCGTGTTTGCAGACTCGTTTACTTCCCAGAAGTCCTTGATAAAATCAACGCTCTCAAGCAGCCCTTCCCAACATTCATCGCTCATGTCGCTCCAAGAGTGGAAATCGTCCCTTTCGCAGCGGTGGGCCTCGTCAACCATGACGATGGCGGGGTTTTTGATCCTTCGCATGCCTTCAAGCGTTTTATCGTTGCCTTGCGAAAGGGGTTTGCCATTTGCGTAGGAATCGAACTCTTCTTTGGTGGGCAGCAGTTGCCGCAAGGGTTCAACGAGTTCGATCATGGAGCTTGCGTTGTCCAGATAGATATCTGATCCTTTGAACTCCTTTAAGCGCTCGGCGCGAAACCTTGCTTGCCGGTCTTCGAGGGCTTGGGATTCTGCATGCTCAAGAAGCTGATCAAGAGTGCACTTGTTCTGGTTCGGGTTCATAGGTGCCTCCTTAAGCGGCGAAGAAATCGGTGTTTATGGTGATGCCTTCGTTGGCCAGAGCCGCTTCCTCTTCAAAGCGGAGCTTGAATTGGCCATCTTGGCTTATTTGATGTTTGCATTCGCAAATAGCCTGAAGAAAGGGGTACTCGGGGTGTTCCTCGAGACGGTAGGCGTTGTCGCGCACGCCGCGTTTGCCTCGTTCGAAATACCACCAGGAATCAGCGGGCGTTTCGAGCAGGGCGAACGCTGGTTTGTTGGCCCTGAGGCTGAAGTAGCGGGCGGTTGCTTCGTCTTGGACCGCTAGAAGCAGGTGGCGGTCGCAATTGCCGATAATGGAGTTTGCGGTAGCCGTGTCGTATCGCGCCTCGAGCTGGCTTACGGTTTGACAGATGATGGTCGCGCTGATTTCACGGCTTCGAATAACCGCAAGCACGTCATCAATATGGGGGAGATTCAAATTCGCGAAATCGTCCAAGATAAAGCGAACGGGAACGGGGAGCTTATGGTCGGCGTAATCGTGATCGGCGCTGGCGCATAAATGAGTGAAGGCCTGCTGGACAAATAGGCTTGTTAGCCCCTCGAGGCTGTGATCAAGGTCATCGACGGTAACGAACAGGGCTCGTTTTTCGCGCCCGAATGAGCTGAAATCAATGCGATTTGGATTGCTGTACGAATCCAATGCACCCTGGAAGCCGAAAGGCAGAAGATGCGCAGCGATGATGCCCATAATGCTTGAGTGCATTTTCTCTGCGCCGCACGTGGCCTTTGATCGGTTGTAGAGGGAGACAGCGTAGCTGCCGGGATTGTGCTTCTCCAGGTCACCGAATAGGTTCTGGATTACGCGGCCTCCCTTTTCGAAGAGCTTTATAACGGAAGCCATGCTCCACTCGTCTTCGGGAAGTGCTTCGAATACGTAGGCAATATAGCTTGAAAGATAGTTGGCTGCGGCAAGCCCCCAAAACGGATCGGATTTTTGCGCTTCCTGGGGGCAGATCGCGCTTGCAATAGCGATGATGTCTTGCTGGTTGGGCCTGCCATCTTGGAAGCGGACTTGGTGTAACGGGTCGTAGCCGCAAGTTCCGCCCATGGTGGTGAAGTTTAGCTGATCTACTTGGTAACCTTGCAGCGCAAGAAAAGCGCCCATTTCATCGTAAAGGCTCCCCTTGGTGTCCAGCACGATATACGAACCGTTGCATTGCATGAGGTTTGGCTTGAGGTGGTTTCGGGTTTTGCCGCTTCCGGAACATCCCAGCACCAAGATGTTGTTGTTCATGCCTGTTTTCCAGCTGTCGGCATCTGCGCTGTGGTGCTCGGTGAGCACAATGGTGCCTTGGTATGCTTCACGGGCGTTGTTTTCGGCGAAATTGTTCATGTTCGTGTGTTCTCCTTAGTTGATGTGCGCAGTCTGGGACTTGCTCGCAGACTTCATGTGCTATTTGGTATCTACAGGCTCGTGATGATGCGGTCGGCCAAGCCCGCCTCTATGGCTTCCTCGGCTTCGAAATAGGTGTCTTGGGCGGTGAGCTCGAACACTTTGTCGAGGCTCATCCCGGTGTGCTGCGACAAAACCTGGGCGGTGATGTCGCGAATGCGCATGAGGTCGTCCGCTCGTGCTTTGACCGAAAGTGCGCTTCCGCCAATGCCTCCGCCGATGAGGGGGTCGTGAATCATGACGCGGCTGTGGGGCAGCATTTCGCGTTGGTCTCCCGCGATGAATAGCAATGCTGCCATACTTGCTGCCATTCCGAGGCATACCGTGTGAATCGGGCAGCTGACGGCCTGCATTACGTCATACAGCGCAAGGCCGGATTGAACTTCTCCGCCGGGGCTGTTGATGTAGAGGGTGATAGGCAATTGCTGGTCTTCTTTCTGAAGATGCAGAAGGCAGCGAATAGCGGTTGAAACCGAGCCAGCGTCAATTGCGCCAGTGATTTCTATTTCGCGAGAAGCGAGCATTTCGTCTCGTATGTCGTATAGACGCAGGCCATCCGAGGTTTCCTGCATTACGAGTGGGGAATAGGTTGATGTTTGGTCCATGATTTAGTCCTTTCTTTTGGGCATGGCTGAGCCATGCATAGGTGGGTGGTATGCGGTTTTCAAGCTGCTGCAAACTCGCCGGAAAGGAATAGTGGCGTGAAGCTTTGGTTTTGGACGTGTCAAACTAAAGCCACGGCATCGGTGGATGCATCAAGGTACGCCGAGACAAGCTCGGGATAGGACCGAGCTAGGCCTGAACAGCCAAAGCGAAAAAAAGATGCACGTATCCCTTGGCGGGCTGCATATCTTTTTTCTTATTCAGTTGTAGTGAAGTATGTAAGTCGCTGAAAAATGCTCCGATAATCACGGAGGGGCCGACTTGCCGCTCTTTGAATGCGACTAAAAAATGGGCGTTAGCCCTCGGGTGCAAAGCAAGTGTAACACATGCTGGATGCGTAATGTGGGAAATGCGTGGTACACCGTAAAAAAAGAAATATGGTATAGCGCCCCAGCAGCCCTTCCGCTTCTGTATCCGGATTGCGTTTTAGGGCGAAGGAAAATCTTGTTGCATTGAGACTATTTGGCTAGGCTTTGCCTGGCGAAGTCAATGCGATTAGGGTTGCTGTACGAATCTAATGCGCCCTTGAAGCCGAAATGCAAAAGGCGTGCAGCGATGATACTGGCAGTACGGTCTACTCTCGATACTTTTTCATGGTAAGAGCCGGCATGCCGAAGTGCTTTGCTGTGCTAGAGCTCTTGTTTTCGCACGCTAAGGGGCATTCGATAAAATGGAAGCGCTTGAATGAACCAAAGGAGGAACGCCGTGGCCTTTTTGCCGGTTACGCGTAAAGAAATGGAAGAGCGCGGATGGGACCAGTGCGATTTTGTGTACGTCTGCGGCGACGCTTACGTGGACCATTCTTCCTTCGGCATGGCTATCATCACGCGCTTGCTTGAGGCGAATGGCTACAAGGTGGGCATTATTGCGCAGCCTGATTGGCATGACCCCGCCAGCATTGATGTGTTCGGCGAACCTCGCTTGGCGTTTTTGGTCAGCGCGGGAAACATGGATTCTATGGTGTGCCACTACACCGTTGCAAAGAAGCATCGAAATCGCGATTTCTATTCCCCTGGTGGGGAAATGGGCTTGCGTCCCGACCATGCATCGGTGGTCTACGGCAATCTAATTCGGCGTACCTATAAAGATACCCCGGTTATTATGGGCGGCGTGGAAGCCTCGCTGCGCCGGCTGGCTCATTACGACTACTGGTCCGACAAGCTGAAACGATCGGTGTTGCTCGACGGCGGAGCCGACATGATCAGCTATGGGATGGGCGAAAAATCGATTGTTGCTATCGCTGATGCCCTGAATGCGGGGATCCCTATTAGTCAAATCACCTGGATTGAGGGCACGGCATTTCGCTCCCATGATCTTGAGGGGGTGATGGACGGGTACGTTTCGCTGCCTTCCTTCGAAAGCATGCGCGCAGACAAGCTGAAATATGCCGAAAGCTTCCGTTTGCAATACCGTAACCTTGATCCGTTCAGCGGCAAATGTTTGGTTGAGCCCTACGAGCAGGACAACCTGTACGTTGTTCAGAATCCACCGAGCACTCCGCTTTCAACTTCGGAATTCGATGCGGTGTATCGTTTGCCGTATGAGCGAACTTATCACCCCATGTATGAGTCGGCTGGTGGCATTCCTGCAATCAGTGAAGTGAAATTCAGCTTAACCAGCAATCGAGGCTGTATTGGCGAGTGCTCTTTTTGTTCCTTGGCGTTCCATCAGGGCCGCATTATTCAAAGCCGAAGTAAAGAAAGTCTGGTCGAGGAAGCGAAAGCCATCATTCAAGACCCCGATTTCAAGGGATATATTAACGATGTGGGCGGTCCGACGGCGAACTTTCGAAAACCCGCTTGCCCCAAGCAACTCGACAAAGGTGCGTGTCGCGGGAAGCGTTGTTTGGCGCCGAAGCCCTGCAGAAGTTTGCAAGTGGACAATCGCGATTACCTAAATGTGCTGCGCGAGCTGCGCAGCTTGCCTGGGGTCAAAAAGGTATTTGTTCGTAGCGGCCTGCGGTTTGACTACGTGCTTCTTGATAAGCATGCCGACGAATTCATCGACGAGCTATCCCAGTATCATGTTTCGGGGCAACTCCGCTTGGCGCCAGAGCATGTGAGTGACGAAGTGCTTCAGGTGATGGGGAAGCCCAGCAACGATACCTACCAGGAATTTGTGCGGCGCTTTGAAGCAGCCAACAAGAAGCTTGGGCTCAAGCAGTTTGTTGTGCCGTATCTTATGAGTTCCCACCCTGGTTCTACCCTGAAAGAGGCCGTGGAGTTGGCTGAGTTCTGCCGCGATATGGGCTTTAACCCTGAACAAGTGCAGGATTTCTATCCCACGCCTAGCACCATTTCCACGTGTATCTATTTCACGGGGGTTGACCCGCGCACTATGCAAGAAGTGTATTGCCCACGCACGCCCCATGAAAAGGCCATGCAGCGTGCGCTCATCCAATATCGAAATCCAAAGAATCGCAAGCTGGTTATCGAGGCTCTGAAGGCGGCTGGCAGGGAAGACCTTATTGGGTACGACGAGAAATGTCTGGTACGTCCCGATAAAGGCGGGGTACGTAAAGCGAATAATCAAGCCAAGAGCGCCAAGGATCAACGCGGCAAGCGGCGAGGAGGCGACTCTGCTGCGGGGCCTCGCTCGAAGGGAACGGCTGCCGATTTTGACTCTAGGGGCAAGCGTCATCATGGTAAAAGCGCTGGTTCCTTGCAGCGTGGTAAGTACGGCGAAAGGGGTGGAGCGCCTGGTTCTGGCGGAAAGGAAAGCGGGGGTAAGCCTCAACCTGCTTCATCTGGGCGCACTCGTTCGCGTAAGGATGCTCGTTTCGATAAGGAGGGGAAGGTAAGCCCCTCAAGAAGCTCGTTTAAACCGCAGGGCCGTGGACCGAACAAGGCCGCTGGAAGCAAAGGCGGCATCCGAAGGCAGGGATCGAAACGCTAGTCTTTGGGTGTTGATCAGCGTTCGCCCCTTGTTTGATCTGCGGGATTTCCTGTTTTCGTTTGAGCCGCTTAAGCGTGGGCAAAGAACCAACGCCGTTCAATACTATGAGAGGCCGCCTTTCTTAGCCGAAAGGCGGCCTCTTTGGGTTGCATCGAGTCTTATGCGTGAATGCCCTTAGCGGGGGCTAGAGGTAGGTTACGGTGTCGTTGAGGGGTTTGCGGCTGGCATGGTTCGGCAGCGGCTTTCCATCTTCTGCGGCGTAGCCCAAGTCGAGCATCATCAGCACTTCTTCGTTTTCGGGAAGCTCGAGTTTTCCTGCTACTTCCTCTGGGTTGAAGAAGTTCACCCAGCAGCTGTCTACGCCAGCGTTCTTTGCAGCGAGTAACATGTGCGTAGCCACGATGGTGGCGTTTTCGATGCCGGAATCGCGCGTTCCGCCAGGATAGGTGAAAACGTTTTCCTTGTTGAAGGCTACGACAAGTACCGTGGTGGCGCCGTAGCGACAAGGGGTAAGCTCATCGATAAGGGCGAGCTTTTCGGGCGATTGCACCACGTAAACATGCTGTTCTTGCAGGTTTTTTGCGGTGGGTGCCACGCGCCCTGCTTCCAGGATAGCTTTCAGAGCCTTTTCGGTAACGGGCTCGCCGTTGAACTTCTTGCAAGAGTAACGATCTTCAACTACTTCTTTGAATTCCATGACGGGCCTTTCACTAAGAGCTTTACAGGTATGAACATAGCGTTTTTGATGTCGCAAGGAACCGTTTCATCTGCCACTTTATATGAAAATCATAAATATTAAAGGTTTATCTGGTGTTATAGCATTATTTTCATGAATGGGTTTAGGGTTTCAATCCATCAGGCAAATTGCTGAAGCATCCAACAGATACCCTTTGCCATGCGCAGATCGGGTTCCTTGAAGTGGTTTCCTGGATTGGATTCAAAAAAGGTTTCTACGCCTTTTTCTTGGAAGGACGAAACCACGCTTTTCGTTCCCTGCGCAACGGTGCGCAGAAGGCGGCTGGGTGTTTTTGCTTCTTTCGAGCCAAGGGAAAAATAGGCGCACAAAGGTTTCTTTGCAAAGGCATTCGTTGATACGTATTCACTGAAGTCGGGGTACCACAGCGAGCCCGATGCGCTTGCAAGGGCGTCGAAGAGGGTGGTGTTGAATGGCATCCAGGCGGCGAATAGTCCTGCCAGGGAATAGCCGGCAATGCAGCGATGCTGTGGCGTTATTCCGAGATGCTGCTCGGTTTGAGCGACTATCGTCTCAAACCGAGTAAGGTACTGCTGGGCGTTTCCCTCGAAAGGCTTATCTTCTGCGAAAAGGCCTTCGCATCTCCAAGGTGTTAGAGAATCGTTCCAGTTGGGGGTCAGAATAGATATTAGGGTAAAGGGTGGGCAATGCAGCGATTGGCACTGCTCCCAAACTCCACTGCCGTTTCCTTCGAGGCTATGTAGATACACCACAGGATCGTAAGATACCAGTGTGTTGCCACTAGAGTGGATCGATATCGTTTGCCCAGCTATTTCTACTGTTTGTTCCATAGCTTCATGATATCGGATTTTTGCTATCGCCTGTTCGTTGGTGGCCCTTCCAATAAAAAACGGCGTTGGAAGATTCCAACGCCGTTGTGCAATGCTTGAGCTATGCCTAAACGAGCTTACCTTTGCTGTGGTCTGCCATGTGTTGGATAAGCTGAGCGACCCAGCCATGGAAGTCTTTCTTTCGAGAAACGAGCTTGCCGTCTACCAGCTCTTGGTAAGAGACCTTCACCTTTTCATAACGAGTATTAACGGTGGGCTCTTCGTGGGTGAAGCAGCTTTCGGTTTCCTTCTTGGGCACCAATCCGATAAGAATGGTAGGGTTGTACATAACGTGGGGATTGTCGTTTTCGTCAAGGTAAGCGAACAAGCTCTTGGTTACCCCGATTTGATTCGCATGCACGCATGCTGCGCCTTCAAGTGAAGCCAAGGTGTCAAGCAGATCCTGCGCCACGGCAGCGTCTTCGGCGGTTGCTTTTTCGCAGGGCGTGCTGAGCAGCGCCTCGTCGGTGGTGAATTCTTTTATGCTCATGGTTGATCCTTTAATCGATGGTTTAAGCCATTGAACTGAGTCGTTCTATTCTATCGCATTGAAACGAAGCGATGCTCGCTGGCTCCTTGCTGGTGCATTCGTTTGAACCCGGGAAGTGATGTGGATATCTTTCAGGAAAGATTCGTTTAGCGTGGCGTTTTTCTGGGGAAGAGCTGCAGTTGGGAAACGCAGATGCCAAGCAGGATAACGGCAACGCCCAGCCATTCGATGGCGCCGATTGGCGACCCGAGCACGATCATGGCCACAAACAATCCAGCTGGCAGCTCCGATGCAGCCAGCACCGAAGATAGTCCAGCGGGCAAATGAGGCGTTCCCATGCTTAATAGCAGAATTGGCAGGAAGAACCCACATGCTCCGGCAATTAAGCCCAGAGGGGCAATGCCCTGTAAGAGCACGCCTGAAACGATGAAATTAGGGCAGGTGAGGTGCGACATAATCACCGCGCCGCCGCAGACAATCAAGCCTCGCTGAGCTTGCGAGCATCTTGGCTGCACCTGGCCCGACAGCGCTAAGAATGAAGCGCAGCTTACGGCGGCAAGGAGTCCGGCTGCGATGCCCAACGGGTTGCAACTCGAAAGATCGGTAGCGTAGAGCCCGCTCGCAAACACCGTTCCGAACACGATGATTATCGCCGATATCACCTGGCTAAGTGCGGGTGGCCTGTGCGTCATGATTACTTGAATCACCGTGCCTATCCAGGTGAATTGGAATAGGAGGGTTAGGGCCAAGGCAACGGGCAACACGCTCATAGCGTAGGTGTAGAAGATCGAGGTAATGCAGGTTACGGCGCCGATGCCAAGAAGCTTCAGCGTATTGGCGCAGCCAAGTTTTGCCCATCGTTTTCCTTGGGCGCGATTGAAGAGAAGGAATACGGCAAACAACGCGAAGCCCGCCCACATCTGTGCGGCGGCAATTTGTGCAGAGCTGAACCCCCATGCGTAGGAAAGCTTGTAGCAGGTGGCGTTGAAACCGTAGCAGGCGCCACCGAAGAACACCAAGATAGCAGCCTTGGTTCGAGTACCCGCATCGGCTGCGGCGGTGGCAAATGGCTTATGCTTGGGAACATTCTGAGACAACGTGAACTCCTTCGGGCAATCGTTTCGCTGCATTGCAAAAGTGAATGCAGCTTTGCGGTTGCGTGGCGAAAAGGAGACGAAGGGCGTCTGGAAAAGTCCACGCTTTGGGTTTATCAGGCTGACTATTCTAGCAAAGAAGACGAGCGTGGGTTGCCTAAGCCTTGTTGACGAGCTTTTGATAGTCGGTGCCCCATTCAACCATCGAATCGATGTAGATGCGCGCATCTGCTTGATCTAGATAACTGCTTGGCTAGTGGTTAACCATTTCGTTTCGTTTTCCGTAGTATTAATACGTTCAAAACAAATCTCCAATGCTTGCAGCGTACAATCTCTAATGTGAGAGTTTGTCCTGTTTTATAAACTGGGCTTGATTAGAAAGGAAGCCACATGATTCGAGTTGGTATCTTGGGCTACGGAAATCTTGGCAAGGGTGTTGAGCTTGCCGTTCGTCAAAACGATGATATGGAACTGGCGGCTGTATATACGCGCCGTAATCCCGAAACCGTAACTATCGCTACTCCTGGCGTTCCCGTCCGCTCGGTTTCAGACCTTGAAACGGGCAACGAGGATATTGATGTTTTGATCCTGTGCGGCGGCAGCGCAACCGATCTGCCTGAACAGACGCCGAAGTACGCTGCTCTGTACAATGTGGTAGATTCCTTCGATACCCATGCGAAAATCCCTACGCATTTTGCCAAGGTTGATGAGGCGGCTAAGGGTGCTGGCAAAACTGCCCTGATCTCATGCGGCTGGGATCCCGGCCTGTTCTCCTTGAACCGTTTGTACGCAAACTGCATCCTGCCGGAAGGTGCCGACTACACCTTCTGGGGTCGTGGCGTTTCCCAGGGGCATTCCGATGCGCTCCGTCGTATTCCTGGCGTCGCTGATGCTCGTCAATACACCATCCCCGTTCCTGAGGCACTGGAAGCGGTTCGTTCGGGCTCTAACCCTGAGCTCACCACGCGCGAAAAGCATACGCGTGAGTGCTGGGTTGTTTTGGAAGAGGGCGCTGATCCTGCTGAGGTAACCAAGCAGATTGTGGAAATGCCAAACTACTTTGACGAATATGACGTTACCGTGAACTTCATCAGTCAGGAAGAGCTCGATCGCGATCATGCTGGCCTGCCTCATGGGGGCATGGTTATCCGCACCGGTAAAACCGCTGGTGACAAGAACTGCAAGATCGAGTATTCGCTTGATCTTGAGTCCAACCCCGAGTTCACTGCTTGCGTGCTGGCTTGCTATGCTCGTGCTGTTGCTCGTCTTTCTGCTGAGGGCAACCATGGTTGCAAAACGGTATTCGATATTGCGCCGGCTTATCTTTCTGCGAAGTCTGGCGAAGAGCTGCGTGCTCATATGCTGTAACGCAATAGCCAATCAGCGAATTGCTAAAAAGTTAGAGGGAATGCGAAACTTCGCATTCCCTCTATTTGTTGGGGGGGTAGGTTCACGCCTTAGGCGATGGCGGGTTCGATCCTTTGAACGTGAAGATTTGTATTATCAACGGTAAAGGCAATATCGAACCCTGCATAGGCAAGATGATACGTACGCTTGGGTTCATGCTTGCTGCCTGCGCGACGTGGGTCTTGGCTTAGCACTTCAAGGAGACCTTTGCGCTTTTCTTCGGGAATGGCCTGCAGCAGTTTAGCGGGGCAGTGAACGGTGAGCTCTTGCCAAGGTGTTTCGTCGATGAAGCCGCCTTGCGCGTCGGGGTGGCAATCGGCAAAGGGAATGTAGGGCTTTATATCGAAAATAGGCGTACCATCGCGTAGATCGGCGCCCGAAACATGAATAATCGGGCCGTTTTCAGTGAGCTCTATGCGCTCTAATTTTACGCAGGTAAGCCCGATGGGGTTAGGGCGGAAGGGACTGCGGGTGGCAAACACCCCCATGCGCTTGGCGCCCCCTAGTCGTGGCGGCCTAACGGTCGGATACCATTTTTCTGAGGTACCTCGTTTGTTTTCGGTTTGTACATCGTTGGCTATATCGGCGGCGGTGCCTCCAGGGGTTCCATTCTCGAACTCCCAGATGAGCCATAGGTACGTAAAGCCTTCTATCCCCTCAACTGCTGAGTTCAGGGCGAACTCCGGTTCGAAGACGATGGTTCCCTGCAAGTGCGGTGCAAGGAAGCTGTTTCGGGGAATGCCGAATTTCTGCGGCATGTCGGTGTGGATGTGAGCGATTGGTTTCATGATTGCAATTCTACCGCAAAGGAGAGAGTGCTTTTGTTTGCCGCGGCTCTGGCTATTCGGCTTGTTGCAGTTGATTCATGGTGATATCGGTTTCGCTATGCGGTGCGATGCCCTGGAACCCAAGTGCATTTTTGAGCTTTCTGATCTCTGGTGTGACTGTTTCGTTTCTGGGAAAATTTGCAGTATAGGTTTGGGAGATACTAGGGGGTCGCTATGGAACAAACAGACAATATCGAAGCACTGATGGAACGCATCAAAGAACAAGAAACCATGTACGAATTCGATCGAATCGACGAAGAGCTTGCGCTTCAGATGGGCTTCTATGTGGTTCGCCGCGCACGTGAAATGGGCAAGCCTGTCGCAACGCGTATCACGCTGAATCGTCGTACATTGTTCTCGCTTTCGATGGCAGGAACAAAACCCGAAAGCGATAACTGGCTTCGCCGTAAAGAAAATCTTGCTTACGCTACCAACCAGAGCTCATATTTTTGGGAGTGCTGGTGTGAACAGGGGCTTCACCCATTCGAATGGCGCGGTATGTCGTATGAAGATTATGCGCCAGCAGGCGGTTGCTTCCCCTTGTGCATTAAGGGCGCGGGCATGGTGGGCACCTTGACCATTTCGGGAATGGCAAGCCATGAAGATCATGCATTGGCGTTCGAGACGGTCGAAAAAGCCATACACGGCGAATTGGGCATTGATGTCTCTGGCCTGATATAGGGGGCAGCCAACCGAGTTTGTGAGGCCCGACGAAGACGATTCTTCGGCGGGCCTTTTCTGTTGTATGGAACCCCAGTTGGTTTTGGCGGGCTATTTGGGTTTCTTCCGGCAGGGATAAAATTCGGCTGCCAGGATGATCTATCTGACAGCCGAATAAGGACGGTTGCGTGTTTATCAGTATCGATTGTGTTGGAGCATTTTGCCCACAGGAGAACCAAAATAAGGTGAACGCAAACCTCTTTGGTGTTGTGTCGTTTTACCAGGAAATAAGCTCGTATCCGTCTTCGGTTACAACGAGCTGCACTTCCCACTGGGCGGAATCCGAGCCATCTTTAGTACGGACGGTCCAGCCGTTGGGATCTTCCATATTCAGTTCGGGACCGCCTGCGTTGATCATAGGCTCAATGGTGAAGCACATGCCCGGTGCTAGAACCGCGCCTTCTCCAGGTTCGCCCACGAAGAAGACGAAGGGGTCTTCATGGAAGTCGTTTCCGATGCCGTGCCCTCCGAATTCGCGCACCACACTAAAGCCGTTTTCTTCGGCATATGTTTGCACGGCATGGGCGATGTCGCCTACGGTTGCCCAGGGTTTTACTGCGGCTAGGCCGCGCTGAACAGCTTCATAGGTTACGTCGACAAGTTTTTTACGCTCGGGGCTCACTTCGCCGATGCAGAACATGCGCGAAGAGTCGGAGTAATATCCGTCCAAAATGGTAGAGCAGTCCACGTTGACGATATCGCCTTCTTTGAGCACATCGTCGTCGCTGGGGATGCCATGACATACCACGCTGTTGATGGAGGTGCAAACGCTGTTGGGGTAGCCCTCGAAGTTAAGGTCGGCGGGGATGCCTCCATGCTCAACCGTGTAGTCATAGATCCACTTGTCTATTTCAGCGGTGGTAACGCCTGGCTTGATATGCTCGGCAACATAATCGAGCACCCCGATATTGATAGCGGCAGAGCGCTTAATGCCCTCGATTTCTTCGTGGCTTTTAAGAAGCGAACGGGGCACCACTTCGTATCCGTCGAGATAAAAACTTTCGAGGCGGCTATCAATGGGGCCGTGGCACTTCTTATATTTCTTTCCGCTTCCGCACCAGCACTCATCGTTGCGTCCGGGCTTTGGGCCGTTGTCGTACATAGCAAGCTCCTTATTCGTTGTTTCGTCGCCTAAGGCGCGAAACCGTTACATTCTCAGTTGTTAGCTTAAGTTAATTGCGAAAGCGATCAAACGGAATATGACTTTATCTGCATTGTTTCCATCGCTAGGGGGTCTTTCCGCGGGCGAGCTTTATCGCGTTTTGAGCGTGCAGGAAGGGAAGCCTCTTCGCTGGGAGGAAAGGGGATTCCTAGTTTCGTTGCTTTCAGGGGCGGGGTCTGCTTGGGAAGCGCATACGGCTTCGTGCTCTTCGGAATGCTTGAGCTTTGGGGTTGCGGTGAAATGAAAAGACGGTCGCTGGGAAACCTGCAGCCGTCTTCGGGGTGGTGCGATGTGCGTTATCGATGCAGACGCGCCTTGTTGGCCTTGAGGCAGAAGAAGATGCCCAGAACCAGAACAAAGGATGCGGTAATGGTAAGCGCCATCGAATCGGAGAACGGGAACATCGGTGCGCCGAGCATGACGCCAACGCCGTAGGGAACAAGCCAGAACAGCCACACGCCAATGCTCAGACGATGGAAGTTGGCCCTGGAGCGCTCGTTGCCGCGAAGAACAACAACGGTTGCCCAAACTGCATGGAAGAGCATGAGCGAAAGCGCGAGTACGCCCGTGATTGCGTGGAGGGGCGAACCTGCACCACCGGTTTCGCCTGCAACCATAGACATGATGGTAGTTCCCGCGGTGTCAAACACGAAGCCAGTCCAGAAGAAAGCCAGGTGCTTTGGCCTTAAGGTGCCAGAACGGCGCTCGGCAAATACGCCGATGGTGTAGAAGACGAGTGCGAGCGAAATGATAATCGCGGCAAAGATTACCATTCCCATGTTGGGGGTACCTTGGATTCCCATGATCTTTTGCTCCTTTCAAGATTGCGCTTTGCAGCTGATTGCTTTGCTTTTGGCAAGAACAATCTTGAAGGTGTGGCATCTGAACATCTACGGGCTAATGTTCAGATGCAGCATTTCGCGCTGACCTATTGTTCGTAGAGGGTTCGGTCGAGCATGGTAAACAGGAGGGAGCAATCGGGTTGTTCGCTTCGCAATTCGGCGATGATATTGCGCAGCGCGAACTTGGAAACGGCTTCTGCGGTGATGCTACTGGGAAGATCGTGCCTGATAGAAGGATCGTTTTCGAAGATGATAATCATGCCCTCGCAAATATGGTCGAATTGTTTTTCTTCGCGGAATCGCGCGATGGTCTTCTCTGCCGTGGGCAGTGCCTCGGAGTCTTTAAGCCAGTGCTCCCTGAAATGACGGATGGTTTTTTCCATGCTGTCGAACATGCGCATGCAGAAATCCAGATAACGTTCGCCTTTCGTGGGGTGGCAGAAATCGGTGTAGAACGCGCGCTTGAAATAGAGTGCTGTGGTTGCTGTGGTGAGCTCGCCCTTCGAAGCAAAATGATTGTAGATGGTTCCAACGCTTACGTTGCAGTCTGATGCGAGCCCCCTTACCGAAAGGGCTGCAAGGCCGTATTTGTCCGCGATGTCGTATGCATGATCGAGCAGGGTTTCACGGGATGTTGGTTCTGCCATTGCATTCCTTTCGGCAAGGGGGGGTTCCTATAGTTCCGCCAAGAGGGGTTCGTCCTTTCGATGGGCGTTTTCGGCGGTGCTGACGCAGGCTCGGCCGGGCCTGCGGCCTCCGCCGGCGGTTCTGCGCCCGCTTGCTCACGGTTCTGGAATCCAGGCCCAGCTCTGCGCAGCATTCCGTTGTCGGCCTGCCCGTCGAGATGATGCGGTCGGCGGTCCCTCGGGGCTTGGCCACACTATATGCCATGCGCCGAACGATCGCCGCCGAAGTCCATCGGCGGCTTGTCTCTGGCTGCAACGGGCACGGCAAGCGGCGGGTGTTGGCGGGGCGCTGGGGCGGGCACCCCTGAGCAAGGGACAAGCCGTTGAAGGACGATCCCGCGATGCGGTTGCTCGGGCAGGAGCCCCTGCGCAGGGGCAAGTCCATCAGAGGGCGGCAAGATTTGTGCGCCGTGCATGATTTGAGGGCTTCGGACGGCGAAAACGCCCCTTGGTGGCAAGATGTTCGCGCGGTGTATTCCCCAACGGCGCTCTGCGGGTCTTTTTGGACACATAGCACGCATATCTTGCCAAAATTAGCTGTATTCGAATACATGCAGGCGATATGTTGCCACGAACCGGTGCTTTTCCCGTCCGAGGCCCCTTCGGGAACGCATCGGGGCACAATCTTGCCACGGCCGGCAGCACGGGAACGCATCAGGACGATATCTTGCCATGGCCATGTGCCGGATGATCGCCACCGAAGCTCATCGACGGCCTATCTCAGACTGTAATGGGTGTAGAAAATCACTGAACGCGTGAAGTGGGTTACGTATCGTCTATCGTATCCAACTCAAGCGACGCAAGGTCTTATTCCACCTGGTTGCCTTACATGGTGCCCTTGGGCTTTCTTGCGATAGGGGATGGGCCCGGATACGGGTTTTCGCCGCGGGTGTCCTATCGGACTTTGATTCGAGCATATCTGGATGCGGGCAAGGAAAAATACTCCAAGATTAGGTAGAAGTCATAAAATGAAAAAAATATGCGTATTTCTGGGCAGCATGACGCTATCGGCGGTCGTGCAGTGTGATCAGCGCCATCCTTTGTCTTTAGGAGGGGGGGCGGTAGGGCAGCCCAGAGATTCAAGCAGATGATTGAAATACCGAATCACTATACGCAGAGAGGGCGCTCGTTATTGGGAGAGCCTCTACTCTGCGTGAATCGGCCGGCTAGGCAATGCGTAGTTGGCTTGCGGAAGGGCACGACATATGAACTCGCATCGCGTAAAGCGAACACTGAAAGAATCGATGGGCTACAAGGTTTTTGCCGTCTTCATGGCGTTCACCCTGTGTTTGCCCACGACGTTGACCAGCAACCTGACCAATATGCGTCAGGCGCAGGCGGCAACTGAAGCGGCACAGGAATATGCGTCCGCCGATGGCGGCGATTCTGCTGCTACGGGCACTGATTCCATCCTCGATTCCAGTTCAGGCGCCGCACAAGGCTCCAGCTCTGAGAACGGCACGGATTCAGCTGATCCCACCGATGCCGGCACTTCTTCTGGCCCTGCCGATGGAGCGAACGCCACGGTTGCGGGCAATGGTTCGACGGCAACGGATCCTTCGCACAATGCCGATGCAAGCCAGCAGAACAATGCCGCAACTGCCCAGGATGAAAGCCGGAAACAAGCTCTTGAAAAGACCGAATGGACCAATCAGTTTTACGCCCTTAAGCTGACGTCCAAAGGTCTTGTGGTGGACCCTGTTGCCCTAAAGGATTCGCTTCAGCAGGCTTCCAGCCAAAGCAAGGCAACCGAAGCCCCATCCCAGTCCGAAAACGCAGAGGGCGACCAGCAGGCAGTCCAGCTTCCTGCGAGCATCCCTGCAAGCTTGGACCTTTCGTTTGTGCTCGATGCTTCCAAATGGAACCGTGCGGATGCCGGCTCCGGTGAATCCGCGCCAGCGCATGATGCTGTGGTTCCAGGTGACTGGTTCACCCAGGCGTTGCCCGAGGGCTTTGCGGTTCAGGATGAAACCGCCAAGTTCGACGTGTTCCAGAACGATGATGGGGGCAACGCCACTACGGTGAAGATCGCCACGGCTTCATGGGGCAACGGGAAGCTCAAGTTCGAGTTCTGCGCTCCGGTCGATACCGTCACGGGCAAACCCGCCCTTGACACCGAGGCTACCGCAGTAGAAGTCAACACGGAAGGCGCCACGCGCACCGTTCTGTCTGCCAGCGTGAGCGTTCCCGTTTCCTTCGACTCCCAGCTTGCCCAAGACGATGAGAGCGAAATCGATTGGAAGCTGCAGCAAGGTGCGCCTGACGATCGATCCGTCAAGCTTTCCATTCCCTCTAAGGCGACGCTTGCCTTTATGGCAGGACTTGCTAATACGCTTGGTGGCGAAGGAGTGCCTGCTGCCGTGTCCAATGCTGGTGATGCTGCCGCGCTGGTCGATTCCAAGACCTCTCTTTCTTCCGAGCGTGGGGGCAAAGCAGAATTTACCACGGTGTGGGCCGACGGCAATTCTGCAATGCGTCCTTCCGCCAGCCAGCTCATGAACAATTACGAGTATCGGATCTATTTCCAGGTCGAAGGCGACGACAAGCAGTATTGTCTCACCCAAACCGACGATGCGGGCAACAACGTTCTTTCGGAAGATGCCAAGCGCCTGCTGGGCATGACCCAGGAACAATTCGAGGCGTTGCGGGATCCTGGCAATGATCGCATCGTTCAGGTAAGGCAAACGCAGACCAATACGTATTCCATTTCTGCGAATGAATTGTATTCGCAGGTTATAACCAAAACCCTCCTCCGCGACGATGAGGGAAATCCTGCTCTTGATGAAGACAAGAATCCTGTCTATACCCAGACCGCCAAGAACATCACGTGGGCAATCAAACACGAGGGCTTTAATTGCGATGACGTTGTATATAACAATGCCTATGTGGTTGCCTCTCGGGATCGTTACCCCAGCTACGTTACCGACACCCAAGAAGTGTTGCAGCTTCTTGGCGATGTTACGTTCAATTTGAGCCTGCATGTCGGTGACGAGGCAAACGAGCTTGCCGCCATGTCCGACGATGAGCGCATGGAGAAATGGTTTGAAAAATGGGGTGTGCTCTCTTCCATCATCACCCAAAAGGTGAAAAACGGTGTTGTTGTAGAAGAGCTGGTGCAGAAGGGGAGCGAAGGCAAAGACGGCGAATTCTATAAAGCCATCACGACTGGCGGCCTGAAGTTGAGCATCTCCGACGATGGTGAATCAGGTGCGCTCGGTCCTGCTCGTTGGCCTCTGTATCACCCCGATGGATCGACGTTGGTCTATAGCTTCAAGCAAGACGAAGAGAAGCACGCCACCACGATCGACAACGGTGACGGTACAAGCTCAACCTATACCGATTCCTACCAGGTAACGTACAACAACGCCAATACGCCGAATTACGGTTCGGATGTTTCTGTGGCATACAACAATGGCACGGTATCCGTCATCCACAGGGGCACCACGCGTGTTGATTTTACGAAGAAGTGGCTCGACGACGATGCTTCTGCACGCCCCGACACCAACTACACGCTGTGGCGCTATTCCGCTAAAGATGGGGAAGGTCCCGATACCGCATCCCAAGTGACCGTGCGCGAAGATGGTGGTGCGTATATCTCCATCGGCCTTACGGCGGAACAGAGTAGAAATGCCCCCGATGGCACGATAGATCTGGGCGCTTTCTTGCGCAGCAAGTATAAAGATGTATCTACCGCCAAATACGATCCTGCTGGTTATCCCTATGTGTACTTCCTGCGCGAAGATGCGCCGGCGGGTTATGAGCGCCTGTTTGGTTCCGGTGTCGATGCCGAAGACGGTGCGGTTACGGGCGATACTGCGCCGAACTACTACAATGACGACTTTTCTGGCAAGGTCGATGCCACCCAGGACTTCGTCCGCGCCGAGGGCGACAAATCGGTGTATTCGGGCGGCACTATCATCAACCGTCGATCCGAGACAACCACGCCTGAGCTCACCAAGACCTGGGACGCAGCATCTTTCCAGGATCAGATTGCCGATATATCGGTGACGTTCAAACTCGAGCGAATTCTAAAGAAGCACGCCCGCTTCGATGAGAATCTAGGCTATTGGGTGGCAAACGGCGACAGCTACACGTTTACCGACCCCGATACGGGGGAAACCAATGAATTCCCGTATATCTTCTCATACTGCGAAGACGTTCCTTTCGGGGATCAGAACAAGACGGTCACCGGTTGGACTGCGGAAAACCTTACGCAAACAGTGAGTTCTCAAGTGCCCCGTTTCGATGCGAACGGCGAGGAATGGGTCTACCGTTGGAGCGAGTCCTACGTCGAAAAGCCGGATTCGTTCAGCTTCTTTGCCCAAGACATCGATCATACAACCGGTCAGAGCCTTATGACGGGCACGTTTGCGGTACTGTCTTCCATTACCGATGCGTCTGGCGAACATGTTCCGCTCATTTTCGAGGGCTACTACGACAAAGAAAAGGGCGTGTTGGTAAATAAGTACATAGACCAGACCACCGCCCGTGCGGAAAAGTACTGGTGGAGCGAGAGCTCAGGCGAATATACGCAGGACACGAGCAACCTCGGTTACGATGCCAAGCCGGTCAGCGTCACGCTTACGAGGAACGGTAATGCCTTGCATCAGTTCACCCTGACTGGCACTGCGCAAGACGAACCGACCAAGGTTACCCTTGATGACGGAACTGTCTTCTTCTATCAGGAGACCACACCGTGGAACATGGATTTCACCGGCCTGCCCAAGTACGATGAAAACGGTGCCGAATACACCTATATGGTCATGGAGGGCAGCGAGGGCTACGTTCGTCAGCACGAGTACCATCGCAACTACAAAGAGGACCCCGACGATTCTTTTGCCGATGGGGTCCCGAATCTCACAAAAATCAAGAACAGGCCCGGCGAGGACGCCTCCATTGTGCGGGTAAGCAAAACTTGGAGCGATGGCGGTAACACATCGGCACGTGTGCCTGTGAGGGTGGGTGTCTTTGCGGCCCATGATATCGAGAAGGACGGTCAGGTCGTATATACCAAGGATCAGAAGATCGGCGACACCATGCTGTCCGAGGATAACGGCTGGTATTCCGAGCTCCCTATCGGGGTTGGTGGGCTTGATCAGGCCAAAGATGTCTACATTCGCGAGCTTTCGGTTGACGATGCGCAAGATGCGGACGGCAACTACCTGGTGCTCACCCGCGATGAAGTTGCATCCGGCGCTGCTGGCGCCGATTATCAGCAATTCCTGATCAACTGGGCAGATACCAATCCGGACAATCCGTGGAATGAGCGTATGGTTGTCTCTTCCAACGACAACCAGGGCTATGCCTTCGATGTTTCTTACGGTAGGAACGATTCGCTGAATTCGCTCGAGGTAAGCAACAGGCGCGTTGGTGTGGTGGACGTTACCTCCAATAAGACCTGGACGGATCAAGGGTCTAACCCCAGTAACCGTCCAGAAGCGAGCCTCGTGCTGTCCTCTTCACGCGAAGGCAATGTGTTCCATGCGGACGAAAACGGCGACGTGTACGTAAACGTGGGGGATTCGGGCGCTAACGAAAAGCGCTACGTGTACACTTCTTCCGATTTGTCCTCGAAAACGATATACAACGTCAAAACCGATTCAGCCGATGTTTGGCTTGCTGACAAGGATGGCAATAGGGTCGACGGCGACGAGGGTGCCAAGCTCTGCGTGCGCATAGATAGCACTGCTTCTGATTCTCAGGTGCAATTCGCCACGTTGCCGAAATACGATTTGGCGGGCGCTGTGGTTGACTGGACGATCGAAGAGTCTTGGCTTGAGGATTCTGCCGACTATGCCTCTTCCGAGACGGATCGCACCATGTCCTACGATTCGAAATGGCATTTCGCCGATTCGATCGATGTGACGTACAACAATAAGCGCGTTGAAACCAAAGACGTTACCTTCTTTACCAAATGGTACGACGGGTATGTGAACGAGCAGGTACAGCAGCGTCCCGATGTATATCTTACGGTGTGGCGCCAGGTCTACGAATATGATGCTCAGGGCAATTTGGTCATGGACAGCAATGGCTATCCCAAAACCACGCTCGAAAAGGTAACTATCCCCGATGCCTACACGTGGGAATCGATAGACGATTACAACCGCAAGGCAACTATCAAGAACTTGCCCAAGTACGATAGCCACGGCAAGGAAATTGTGTACTACGCAAGCTTTTCCACCAGTGTCCCTGGCTCTTCAACGGCAAACCTTGACTACGGTGATCCGTGGTATACCTTCAGTGCCAACGACGAAGACCCAGGCAATGTCAAGTGGGACGAGGCAAGTGATGAGGTTGCAGCGGCTAAGCGCACTGAAGTCGTAGGCGAAGATGAGCAGGGTGGTACAGTAGACGCAATCCGCGAAGACGGCACCTTGAACTATCGGATTGCCAATTCCTACTCTGCCGAGGGCGAAAAGCACTGGGAAAACATGCCGTATGGCTTCAATGATGTCGATTTACCTGGTATCTCGGTGTACCTGCAGCGCAGGCTTGCGAATGGTTCGTACGATGAAGCCGGCGCATGGCAAAAGGGCGATCCTGTTGCCTGGAGCGACCTGGTTATAACCGAAACCGAAGACGGTGGGTATGCTGTTCAGCGCGTGGATAGCACCGCATCGGCGCAAGGCGTCGCTGATGGCAAAACTGCTGTTGCATGGACGAAAAAGCTGACGAAAAACGATCAGGGCTATAGCTATTCCCTTACCCAATATGGCGAAAACGGCGATGGCATCGATGTTTCTGCCGAAAACGACCTGCCGAAATACGACAGAAACGGCCATCTCTACGAGTATCGCGCCGTTGAGGTGATCGATGGGTTGGCGAATAAGCCAGGTGGCTTTACGGTAAACGATCTGACGAGCACTTCTGCTGGTTCTGCCGCAGGAAAGGTGTATCAGGTGTACCAGGGCATGCCCGGATCCTCCCTTATTGCCAACTTCTATGCATCGGAGAAGGGCAAGCTTACGGTAAAGAAGCTCTATGACGGGCTTGACGCAGGCGACAAGGTTCCCGATACCACTTTCGCTCTGTACCGCTACTACATCACGAAGGACGGTACTAAAAGCGATGCGCAGCCTGTGGCAACGCACACCCTTTCAGCGGGCGATATTGCCCTGAGCGCTGGTGCTGATGGCACGACGACGGGCGAGGGAAGCTACACCTTCGACAATGTGGACATTTACACACCGTCAGGTGAATACTGGGTGTACTACATCGTTGAAGATTCGGTTGATGGCTACGGCACCCTTGTGGCCAAGGGCGACAAGACCTTTGCCGATACCTCTGATTTCACCTGGGGCAGCTTCGTGGGCAATGGCATTGCCTCGACCGATCTCGAGGGACCAAGCCTTCTTGATTCAGGCACATTTGCGCAACCTTCTGCCACTGCCGTGGCGAACGACACCACGCCTGATGTCACGTTCCAGAACTCGTATTACCCTGAAGATGAAACTGTTTCGCTGCAGGGCAAGAAAACCTGGCAAGACCAAAGCAACGCTTTCGGCATCCGACCAGAGAACATCACCCTTGAGGTAACACGTTCCTATCAAGACGGCACGCCCGATTCCCAGGGTGAAGCTGCGGGGCTGGTTGGCTTTGCCCTGGGCGCATTGGGCCTCGGCTCCGATGCTTCTAAGGGAATCATCCATCTGCAAAGCGATGATCCTGCCGCTGCGAACTACCTTTCATGGGATAAGGATTCCCAAACCGATGCCTGGGTTTACACCATTTCGAACCTGGAGGAGTACGCGCCTGATGGGAAGCCTTGGCGCTATACGGTTAAGGAGATTCCGGATACGAACTCTAAGTATCTTGTTTCTGCCAATGGCGGCACGGTCAATGCCGACAACCATGAATCCGATGCGCCCGTTCCCGTTCCTCCGATTGTCAACTACCTTGACACGGAGCTTACTGTTTCAAAGGTTTGGAAGGACAACGAAGACCTTGACTGGAAACAGCGCCCTGATGTGACCGTTGCTTTGCAGGCAAAGGTCGACGATGGCGGGTGGGGCGAAGCGGGCGCTGTTCTAAAAGACCAGCTTGGCATCGTTGATGGCGAGGGCAATGCCCTTACCAGCTTCATGTACAAGGGCTCCGCGCAGGCATTTGAGCAGACTTGGTCTGCGAAGGAACCGGACAACCAAGGCAAGAGCGAGTACTCGTATACCTGGAAGCAACTGCCTGCGCAGGCAAAGGGCGAAGATGGCACCATCCACACCCTTGCCTGGCGTGCAGTCGAGAAAAAGCTGGTATACAACGCTGGCTCGAGCAGCGAAAAGGTTGTAGAGGTTGCCTCTCCTGATAACGATGGCACATACGGCAGCTATTACCCCTATCAACCCTCGCAGACTTCTTCTTTGAATGTGAACGGCCAGGGCATAACAGAGTGTATCTCCACCATAACGAACACCCTCGATGCGACTGCGATTACGGCGAAGAAAACCTGGATCGACAACGACAACGAGTGGGTAACGCGCCCCGGCACGAACGCTGCAGGCGATGGCTGGTCTGTTACCTATGCGGTGCAGCGCTCCACCACGCCCGGTGATAACAATTCTTGGAAATGGCTGTCCGAGTACGGCGCCGATATCGGTAGTCCCTTTGCCAATAATGAAGGCGAGCTCGCTTCTTCCTTGCTGAAGGCGACCATTTCAGGTACGGGCGCCGATGCCGCGGCAACGTTCAAGAACCTGCCCAAGACAGATGTCGATGGCAAGGAATACACCTATCGCCTTGTTGAAAAGGTTGTTGGCAGCTACAAGGCGGAAGGCACGCTTGTGGCCTCGAGCGCCGATGGCAAGGTTCAGCTGGTTGCCGTGGGGGTTGGCGCAAATGCTCCCGGCGTGCCCGGCCAGACCTTTACCAACACTTTGAATACGGTGGACGTATCGGGTACCAAGCGCTTCAACGACTATGGTACAGGCCTTGCGCCCACGACGCTTGACCAGGTTCAAAGTTCAGTAAAGCTCAAGGTGCAGCGCTCTCTTGATGGTTTGGCGTGGAGCGACGCCGAAAAGGATGGCGGTACTGCGCCCCAGGCTGAGTGGGCTATGGGTGAAAACGGCGCCTGGACATTCAAGTTCTCCTCGTTGCCCTATGCCGATCAGGCGGGCAATGTGTACCAGTACCGTGTGGTCGAGGTGAGCGATGGAGCTTCGGGCTTCTTCGATAGCTATGCCGACGATGCCAGCGTGGACAAGGCTACAGGTGACGTCACAACTGCAACCATTACCAACACGGCGACGCGCTTCACCATGGACAAGATCGGCGACAAGTCCACGGGCTCCGACGGCGAGCGTTTGAATGGCGTTGTGTTCGATCTTGTGCGAGACGGGAAGACGTTCGCTTCATGGCAGCGTGACGAGCAAGGCGTTGTTTCTAGCACGGTGTGGCATGGCGGCAGGGCATCTGGCAGCACCGATCCTGGCGTGGCTATGACCGGCGACAATCAGGGCTTCTTGGTTGGCCTCCCTGCAGGCACCTATACCGTGAAGGAAACGAAGACCCCTGCGGGCCACGTCCAGGCTGCGGATTTCCAGATCCTGGTTTCTGCCGATGGTGCTGTGACGTTGAGGTCGGGAGGGAAATATGCCCAAGCCTCGGCAGGCCCCGATGGCGTTGTCTGCGTTTCAGTCACTGATGCGGTGACGCGAGGCGAGGTGGTGCTGCACAAATTCTATGATCATGGCAGCAACAAGGCTGCCGTTGCGAATATGACGTTCGACTTGTACAAGGGTGCCTACGATGGTAATGCTGCCAATGGCGGCGGTGTCCTTATTGCCACGGGCATCACTACAGGGGATGACGGCGTTTGGTATTCGAGCGAAGACGAGATGATGTCCTACCAGAACGTCAACGAAGCTTTCGGCGAGTTTGCCAAGTATTACCGGCACGCAAGCGACGGCCTTCCTTTGGGCGACTACTACTTCGTGGAAACGAGCGCATCGAGCAACACTGTCGATGCGCTTGGTAAGGCATTCTCATTCCAGGTTGAAGAAAACAAAACCAGCCAGCCTAACGTGAAGGTCGAAGCGGAAAACGATGAGTTCAATGCATCGGCACAGTTGAAGAAAACCAACTCGGAGACTGGCGAGCCCGTTTCGGGAGCAAAGTTTGCCCTAAAGCGTGATAACGGCACCTTTAGTGGCGAGCTTATTGCCTCTGACCTCAGGTCCGGCACGGAGTATGCCTTCGATGCCACCGCCTCCAAGGTTGAAGCCTCGAAGGCCACCGATGCTGGCGTGCTCAAGCTTACCGGCTTGAAGAAGGGCAGCTATACCCTTACCGAAATCGCGAACACCGGTTACGACCTGAGCGGCACGGTGCCAATCAACTTCACGGTAACAAACGAAGACAACGGAAAGGCCCTTTCGCTGGGCACTGGCGGCGAGCTTGTTAATACGCCGCTGCATGGCTCGATCAACCTGGTGAAGGTCGATGCCTCCGATAACCGCCAGGGTGTCGACGGGGCGCAGTTCACCCTTCAGAAGAAGGATGCCGATGGGCAGTGGGCCGATGTGGCTCACGGCCTTTTGACGGGTAAGAGCTACCGTGCTGCGGTGGATGCCGCAGGTGCCATCACTGCTGTTTCGGAGGCTGATGCTGCAAGCGGCGTCACCTCAAAAGCGGGCGAACTGGGTGTAGAGAACCTGCCGTGGGGCATCTATCGTTTCGTAGAGTCCAAGGCCGCTGACGGCTATGTGGGCATGGTTGATGGCAGCTGGCCTATCTCAAATGAGATGGAGATCAAGGCCGATAACGTTCAGGCTTCATCGATGGTGCCGCTTCATGCAGGTCAAATCGCTAACAGCCAGACAGATCTTGTTATCTGGAAAACCGACAAGGACGGTACGGTTCCTTTGAAGGATGCCGAATTCACCATTGTGCCCAATGAAGGTTCTTCATTTGTGGACGGATCTGCCTCCAAGGCGTTTGTCACGGACACGACAGGCAAGGCGCTGCCGATCGACGGTTCTTCTTCGCTTACGGGTCAGCTTATTGCGGGCAACAGCTACACAATCACGGAAACTAAGGCTGCGAACGGTTATTCGCTGCCTTCACCTGCCTCCATCGTGATCACGATCGGCGATGATGGCACTGCTCGTATCGTGACGGATTCGGCAATGGGGAACTGGGAAATCCAAGTCAGCGGCTCTGTGAGCAACGTTCTGGTCAAAGACGAGGCAACGAGCGTCATCTTCTATAAGCAGGATGAGAATGGCAGGCCGCTTGCCGGTTCCGAGTTCAAGATAAAGGGCACGTTCAGCGACGGTAGCACCGAGAAAACGGTTGCTCCCGATGGGGATATGGCCAAATTCGTGGCAAGCGGGCTGTTCGTTGTGGGCAAAACCTACACCATCGAAGAGGCGAAAGCGCCTGCGGGATACGAGAAGCTGCCCGCCGGGCAGTTTAAGATAACCGACGCCGGCACCGTCGAAGCGGTGGGCACGGTTCCTGCTGGCTGGACAATCGCCGATGGCGGTGCGGTGCTCGTTGCCAAGGATACGCCTATCGAGGTTTTCCTTAACAAGAAGAGCACCAGTGGAATAGATGTTGCCAACGCAACGTATCAGATCTCGGGCAAGTTCCGTGGCGTAGACGGACAGCCTCAGCAGGATGCCAGGACCTACACCACGGCAACCACTCAAGCTTTGAAGGGTGCGGTGAAGGTGGAAGGTCTTATCGGTGGCGAAACCTACACCATCAAGGAGACGGCATCTCCTGCAGGCTATGTGTTGGACGGCACCGAGTTCACGTTCACCGTCAAGGACGACGGCACGGTTGTTGCGGGTTCTTCGGACCAAACCAGAGCCAATGGCGCAGCGGCTACGAGCCAGGATTCCCATCGCAACGTTGGCTACTCCATTGCCAATCGCGATACGGTAACCATTACCCAGACCGATGCTCCCGTTCGGTTGGGTTTGGCCAAGCGGGGAAGCAATACCGGAGAGCAACAGCTCTCTGGTGCTGAATTCACTATTGAGGGCAAGTTTGCCAAGGACTACACAAGCGGCGTTGCCGAGCAGAAGACCTACCAGCGAATGAGCGTGAGCGACATCTCTTCGCTGCGCTTCGTGGCGGGCGAAACCTATTCCATCACCGAAACCAAGGCGCCTGATGGCTACGAGCTGATCCAGGGAGCCTTCACGTTCACCGTGTCAGAAGACGGCAAAGTGTACGAAGGGGGAGCGAACGATCAGGGTATCTCGAACGGTCAGTACCTGCTGTACGGCGACTACTTGGGCTTCGTTGCGGTAGACAACCCCATCGAGGTAACACTTTCCAAGTACGGCTCCGACAAGGGCGATAACAGCGCCGATTCCGCAATTTCTGGTGCCACGTTCCGCATAAAGGGCGTGTTTGCCGACAGCGCGGAAGCAGGTGAAACCGAGCGCGTGTTCACGATGGATGCCGGCTCGTATTCCCTGCCTGGATTGATCGCGGGCAACACCTATCAGCTGTGGGAGGCATCTTCGCCTGCTGGCTACAAGCAGATCAAGGGTACGCTTTCTTTCATGGTGAATGCCGATGGCACCATCGATCAGGTGAATGCCGAGGGCGCTTCGTTTGAAAACGGCACGATGGGCATCGAAGACGGCAAGGTTTCCATCAAGGCTGTCGACGACCCGGTTGAGCTCACCATTGTGAAAAAGGACGAGTCTGGCCAGAATGCGCTTTCGGGTGCTGTATTTGGCGTGACGCCGGTTGGCGGCTCTGCATTTGCCGACGGAACGACGGGGGGGGAAACCCTTGCTGCCACTGACGGCGATGGCAAGACGTCTCTTTCGGGCCAGCTCGTGGTGGGCGGCAAGTACGAGATCTCGGAGCTTGTTGCGCCTGCGGGCTACAAGCGCGTTGGGCAGAAGCTCACGGTCCAGGTGGCATCCGATGGCCAGTTGAAAGCAGTGGGCAGCGTTCCTGCGGCGTTCAAGTCCGAAAAGACGGGTTCGGGTTCTGCCGCCATCACCGTATTCACGGGCGATGTGTGGAACAGCCCCACCAAGATGTACATCCAGAAGAGCTCGTCAATCGATGGGCTGTGGAGGCTTCCGGGCGCAACGTATCAGCTGACGGGTGCTTTTGCCGATGGCTCCTCCCAGCGCACGCTTACCACTGATGAAAACGGCATGGCCGAGCTTGATCGCGCGCTGCTGATTGCCGATGGTGCAACTGAGTACACGCTGAAGGAAACGGTTGCCCCTGAGGGCTATGCGCTCAATGCGGCAGACTTCGTGTTCACGGTGTCAACCGATGGGTCCATCGTTGCGAAGGGCGAAGCCGTTGCGGGCTTTGCCGTGACAGGCGAAGGCAACATCACCGTTTCTGCCACCGACGATCCTATCGAGGTTGCCATCAAGAAGGTGGCTTCTGACGGTGCAGGCGACAGCGCCATGAACGGCGCCGAGTTCCAAATCGAGGGCGTGTTCGCAGGAGAAACGGAATCGAAGGTAGAAACCCTTACCACCTACGGTGACGGTTTTACCGAGACGCTGTCCTCGATGCTCAAGGCGGGTCAGGAATACACCATCACCGAGACCAAGGCGCCTGCTGGCTACAAGCATATTTCGAATGCGCTCAAGATCAAGGTTTCTGATGATGGTTCCGTAACCGTTGTAGGCGAAATGCCTGCGGGCTGGGAGATCGACGATCGCAGCGACTCCGAGAACGGTGCTGTGCTCATTGTCGCGACCGATGATCCTGTTTCCATGACGGTGGCAAAGCAGGCAGAAGGCGCCGATGCATCCGCCATGAAGGGCGCTGGGTTCAGCGTGACGCCGGCAGAGGGCAGTATCTTTGCCGACGGAACCACTGGAGCGAAGACCCTGGTCACAGGAGCGGACGGTAAAACCTCGCTCGATGCGCAGCTGGTTGTGGGCGGCACGTACACCCTTGAAGAGGAAAAAGCGCCTGCCGGTTACAAGCTCATCGAAGGCATGCTTTCCTTCACGGTGAACAGCGACGGCACCCTTGCCGTCGCAGGCCAAGCCCCTGAGGGCTTCGCGGTTTCCGCGGCGGGCGGTGTGGCAGTGGTTACCGCCACCGACGCCATTACCGAGGTATCCCTGTCTAAGGTGGACATCGACTCGAACGAGGCGCTTGGCGGTGCCGAGTTCACGCTCGAGGGCGCATTCAGCGATGGTCGGGGTGGTTCAGTCGAGCGCGTGGGCAGCGACGCTGCCAAGGTGATCGTAGGTGCCGACGGCAAGCTTACCGTTTCGGGCGGTTCTGCCGTTGCCGATGGCGAGGGCCTTAACGCTATCCGAGGCCTTGTCGCAGGTGAGGAGTATACCCTTACCGAGACTCGCGCCCCCGAAGGGTACGAGCTGAATACGCAGCCCTTCGTGTTTACCATGGGCAACGACGGCGCTGTGGTTCCTGCGGGCGAGGCGTGGGGCTGGGCTGTTGAGGATGGCTCTGCATCAATAGTTGCTGCCGACAAGGCAATCGAGTTCCGTATCCTTAAGCAGGGCCGCGCAATCGGCGGCGAAGGAGTCGAATCGGCCGATCCTGATTTCATGGCGGGCGCTGAGTTCGCGGTGACGGGCGTCTTCGCGGGCAGCACTGAGGAGTCCACCGATGTTATGACGGTGGGCACCGACGGATGGACTGAGGGCTGGTCGTCTCTGCTGGTTGCCGGCAACATCTATACGATTTCCGAGACGCGTGCGCCGCTGGGCTACAAGCTTATCGCCGAACCGCTGAACGTGATGGTGAAGGCGGACGGCACGCTTGTAGCGGTGGATGCTGAGGGCAATCCCCTTGATGCGGATGCCGGTGCGCAGGGTTGGACTGTGTCGGAAGATACCGAGGGCATTGCGCAGATAACTGCCGTCGATGAGCCTACCAGCGTGATGCTTTCCAAGGTATCCGCCGAGGGCGGCCAAGCACTTGCCGGTGCCGAATTCGACCTTGAGGGCAGCTTTGCCCAGGGATCTGGGCAGATGACGCCAGGGAAGAAGCGCATCGTCGTGGACGGCCGGGGCAACTTGCGTATAGCCGATGTCGAGGCGCAGATCCTTGGCGGTGAAACGGTGGGCGAGTTCAGCCAGGCGTCTTCGATAGAGGGCCTCGTCGCGGGCGAAAGTTACCTTCTCACCGAGGTGAAAGCGCCTGCGGGCTACGAGCTTGTGCAGGATACGCTTCGTTTTGCGATAAACGATGATGGCACCATTTGCCTCGTTCAGCGCTCTATCGCTCCTGAGGCATGGACGCTTTCCAACGATCAAGGTGAAATTGGCATTACCTGCGCCGATGTGCCGCTGAAGGTAAGTCTGAGCAAGCAGAATAAGCAGGGTGCAGCATTGGAAGGCGCCCAGTTCACCCTTTCTGGCGCGTTCCCCGATGGCTCTGCCACCAAGACGTTTACCTCAAACGGCGATGGCGTGGCGTTCAAGGACATGCAGCTTATTGGCTCTTCAGAGGGCGATAAGTATGTTTTGACGGAAACGCAGGCGCCGGATGGTTATGCGGCGATCGACCCGGTAACGCTTGTCGTCTATGCCGATGGCACCGTTAAACTCGACGGCGATTCTCTGGGCGCCTCTTCGAAGGTGACTATCGAAAACGGTGAAGACGGTACCGCGTACATTTCCGTTACCGACGATGCCGCTCCAATCCCCGACGGCCAGGATGGCAGTGATTCCTTCCTCTCCAAGACGGGCGACTGGACTTTCCTGCAAGCGATTCTGGCTGCTACCGTTGCAGTGGGCGCCGGCTTTGCTGCAACGGTCAGCCGCCGCCGTGGGGCACGCGCACGGCGCGCCGAGCGTGAGTAGCGCATAGGGGATGCCATTCCGAGCGTGAGTTTGGCGTTTTTTCTACTGTGATTGCCTCCCATTTCTTGAGCTGACAGGCAGCTTGGGGGATGGGAGGTTTTCTTTTGCCTTGGCAGACAGGGGGAAGGTGCCTCAAAACGGAGGGCAAGCCCCGAAAGGCGTGGGAATCGTGACGACCCGTCTGCAAAAAAAGAAAGGACTGGCTCTGGATGAATTCCAAAGCCAGTCCTTGGTTGAAATGCTGCTATCGGTTTAATCTGCGTGTCTAGCTAGGTGCGATGCAGGATCCCTGTGAAGGGTGGTTTCCGATGCCTTGCGTGCAGGTTTCGGCGATTGCCTCATTCTTTCTTCGTGGGTTCGACAGGCATGCCATCTTCGGCTTTGCCACCGCGCATCCTTGCTTCAAGAATTGCCAAGCAGTTACGCAGTTAGCGTGTTGTATTGCTCGTCGTCTACGGGTTCGAGCCATTCATTGCTTGCGTTTTCGCCTGGATATTCGAACGCTAGATGGCTGAACCAGGAATCAGCTGCTGCGCCATGCCAATGCTTGACGTTGGCGGGAATCTCAACCACATCACCTGGCTGTAAACGTTGAGCTGCCTTCCCTTCCTCTTGGTACCAGCCCTCGCCGTCTACGCAGATAAGCACTTGTCCACCGCCGCTGCTTGCGTGGTGCACATGCCAGTTATTGCGACATCCCGGCTCGAAGGTCACATTGAAGATAGGGAGGTAGCTGCCTTCTTCGTTTACGGGATTGAGCCAAGAACGACCGCTGAAGTACTGCGCAAAACCGTCGTTTGGCTTGCCCAACCCGAAAAAGCCACCATGGGATTCGGCGCCGTTCGTCACGGTGCTGTCTCCGTCTTCTGCGTATACATCCTTTGCCATATTGAATGCCGCCCATGCATTTGGCCACCCAGCATAAAAGGCGAGATGCGTAAGGATTTCGGCCATTTCCTGTTGCGTGACCCCGTTTTTTCGTGCGCTTGCTAGGTGATAGGCAAGGGAGCTGTCGGTAATTCCTTTGCCGATAAGAGCGCTTATTGTCACTATGCTGCGCAATTTCAGCGGCAGCTTGTCTTCGCGGCTCCAGATTTCTCCGAAGAGAATGTCGTCGTTAATATGCGCGAATTCGGGGGCGAATTTCCCCAGTGCATCATGTCCCGCGGTTTGTTTTGTGGTCATGGATTACTCCTCTCGCTTGCATTCGCATGCGCAATCGCCAGCATCGGCTGTTCGCAGTTGATGTATCAGGAAGTCAAGGTATTCGAGCTTCTTCTGCTCTGCGTGGATGCCGTTAAGCAGTTCACGCCGATACCCTTTCAGGAGGCAGATGCGAGCACATTCGCTTGCCGCCTTGTCGAATTCGGCAACAAATGCTTCGTCGCACCCCGCATCTCGAAGGTTTGCTAAAGTTCTTTCGTCCACGATCTACCTCGCGGTCATAACCTTTGTGGTGCCAGCAAGTGGTTTTTCTCCGGGTCTGCCCTTGGGCCCTACAAGTGCGTGGGGTTGATAGAGTTCTTCGAGGAAGTCGATCTCTTCGGTAGAGAGCTGAATATCGAGTGCAGCCACGGCGTCGTCTACGCGCTCTGGTTTCGAGCAGCCCACAATAGGAGCTTCAACGCCACGCGCCCAGTGCCAAGCAAGGGCGATTTGCGACATGGGCACATTGTGGCTGGCAGCAACTTTTGCTACGCGTTCGATGATGGGCATGTCGATAGCTCGGTCATGATCGTATTTGTTCACCATGGTTTTGTCGGTGGTGCTGCGAGTGCTTTGACTTTCCCAGGAGGGACGGCAGAGGTGACCGGAGGCAAGGGGACTATAAGGGGTAATTGTCATGTCGAACTGGCGACATACAGGGATCATCTCGCGTTCGTCTTCGCGGTAGAGCAGATTGTAGTGACATTGCATGCTGGTGAACGTGGCCCAATTTTGCGCGATGGCGATATCTTGCAGGTTGTGCAGCTGGTATGCATACATTGCGCTCGCTCCGAGTGCGCGAACTTTTCCTTCGCGCACCAATTCGTTAAGGGCTTCCATGGTTTCCTCCATGGGAACGTCGTAGTCGAAGCGATGGATGATGTAGAGATCCAAGTATTCGGTGCCCAAGCGTTTGAGCGATCCTTCTATTTCGCGTTTGATGGCTGCAGCAGAGAGGCCACCTTCGTTGAAGTGCACCTTGCTTGCAAGAACGATGTTCTGGCGGGCGATGCCCAGGTTGCGTAGCGCCGTTCCGATATACTCTTCGCTTGTGCCGAAACTGTAGCAGTTGGCGGTGTCGATGAAGTTGATGCCCGCATCAAGTGCTCTTTTGATTACTGCTTGGGTTTCGTCAGGACCAATGGTCCATTGGTGAAAGTTGGGGCTTGCTTCGCCGAAACTCATGCCGCCAAGGCAGAGCTTTGATATATCGATGCCCGAATGGCCGAGGGTTGTGTATTCCATGGTGCTTCCTTACTTCTGACCTTCAACGTCGGGATGCCACGTAGTGTATATATCCATTTTTTCGGGCGTGCGTTCATAGAAGGGCTTGCCGCGATCGAGAGTTGACAAGGCTGTCATGTCCTCATCGGAAAGCTCGAAGTCGAAGATGTCGATATTTTCGGCGATATGAGAAGGGGTCTTAGAGCCTGGGATTACGATATTTCCCTGCTGAATGTGCCAGCGCATAATAATTTGAGCAGGTGTTTTACCATGTTTTGTAGCAAGCTGTTTCACGATGGGCTCATCCATGATGCATCCGTTGTCGCGTCCGCCAAGTGGGTACCACGCCTGCAATGCTATGTCGTGCTTTGCAAGCATTTCCTTTAGATGGGTTTGCGGATAGTACGGATGACATTCAACCTGAATTAGCGAGGGAACGATTTCGCAATGTGCGAGCAAGTGCTCTATTTCTTCCTCGTTGAAGTTAGAGATACCAATCGAGCGAAGCTTTCCCGCTTTGTAGGCGTTTTCTAGCTTTGCATAGCCTGCCAAGAAATCACCTGCCGGCTGGTGCAGGATCATAAGGTCGATGTAGGAAGTGTTTAGTCGTTCGAGCGTTTCGTCGATGGCGGTTTCGCTGTTGTAGAAGCAAGGCCATAGTTTTGTTTCGAGGAAAATGCTTTCGCGCTCAAGTTTCGAATCGCGCATGCCGCGACCCACGGCGCGTTCATTGACATAGGCGTTGGCGGTGTCGATGAGCTCGTAGCCCATTCCGAGCGCTGAGGATACCGCTGCTTGGGCATCATCAGGTTTAAGAAGATAGGTCCCGAGGCCCAGCTGAGGGATCTCGATGTTATTGTTAAGGGTGATGTACTCCATCTGCATCCTTTCTTTGAAGTGTCTTTTCTTAAAGGTAGATTTCTCTGATGAAGATGTATATTGCCTATAACAACTTCCTAGACATACGAAGTATGTATAGTGATTCTGCGAGATTGGAAATTTCAGTAGGGGATGGACATGGAGCTTCGAACCCTTCGTTATTTTTTGGCCGTGGCGCGCGAAGAGAATATGACCGAGGCAGCCAATGTGCTGCATGTAACGCAGCCCACGCTTTCAAGACAAATCGCTGACCTTGAACGCGAGTTGGGCGTTGAGCTGTTTGAGCGAACCAATCGTTCTTGCATGCTTACAAGCGATGGCATGCGTTTGCGTCAGCGCGCCGAAGAGATTATTTCGCTTGTCGAGCAAACCGAAGGAGAGCTTGCCGACCGAGAGCTTGGAATTGCTGGGAACATCCGCATTGGCGCTGGTGAAACCCGCGCCATGCAGGTGGTGCTAGGCGCTTTTGCTGATGTTCGACGCGATTATCCAGGTGTTACTTGCGAACTTTACACGGGAAACGCCGATGCTGTGGAAGAGCGCCTAGAGCGCGGTTTATTGGATTTTGCACTTGTTATCGAGCCTGTAAACCTAGAGAAATACGAGTGGATTCGTATGCCCAATGCAAATCGGGTAGGGCTGGCGGTTTCTGCCGATGGGCCTTGGGGTGCGCTTGAGGTGGCGACCCCCGCTGATGTTGCGAAGATGCCGCTCTTAATAAGCTCGCGCACGTCGAACAAGGCAGTCGATCTTGTCTCCTGGTCAGGCGGAGCGTTCAGCTTCGATGAGCTCGATGTGGTTGGAAGTTTTGATCTTATTGGCAACGCATCTCATCTTGTACGTTCGGGCGTTGCCTGCGCAATGGGCATCGATCATTTGCTTCAAGTCGATGATGCTTCCGATTTGCGTTTTGTTCCCCTTGAGCCGTCTTTGGAGATCGCTTCGTTTGTAATTTGGAAGAAGTACCGATTACGCTCTCGTGCTTGTGAAGAATTTTTGCGACGACTCAAATTGGCTGTGCGCAAGCAGCTCTGAGGATATAAAACGGCGGCTAAGGGTAATCCTTCAGCCGCCGTTGATGATCTTGCTTGTTTGACCAATATGATGCTTATCGCGCGTTGTTGGTCACAAGTTGCTTAAGCGCATTCAGATCGTTATCGTCGGGATGGGCCAGTGCTTTGTCGAAATTCTCGATCATTGCATCGATGTTGGGCATATGATCGGGCTGTTGCTTCATCTTTTCGTAGCGCTCTCGTACGGATTGAGGCATCTTGCCTTGGCACATGAATTCCCCGACAACGGTATTGCTTTCATCGAGGGACTCCTTCGTTTTATCTAAGATCCCCTTGAAATAGGCTTCGCTGCCTCCGAATCCTGCGGTTCCGAACAGGAATATTTCCTTGTTTCGTAGCGTTTTCAAGAGATTCAAGGCGCTGTCGTCGGCAATGCCTTTGTTGGTCCAGAAACCTACGTAGAGCATGTCCGACTTGGGTTCGTTTCCCGTGCAATCGCCAAAATAGTCGCAGTACTCTGCGGGTAATACTTCACGGATGGTTTCAGCGAGCAGCTTAGTATTTCCGGTGCTGCTGCTGAATAAAATTGAGTAGTGGGATTGGGTCATGGTGTCCTGCTTTCTGCAGATAGTGTTTGGCGAACATTGTAATCCTGTGATTGCTTCGTCGAAGGTGCGACTGCCTCATTCCTTGCAACTCGGTTCATATTTGCCCAATTCGCCGTTTGCGGATTAAAGTTGACATATGTCGAAAATGGGATTGACCGGTACGGCTGTGCCTCTAGACTAAATAGTGACATATGTCAGAAAAGGAAATGCAATGGCAGGACGAAAAGAAAGAACTCGGTTCGTGGGCATCGTGCCCGAATTCGTTGGTTTCGTGCCTGACGGCATCCCCGCAGGGGACACCGTAGAGCTTGCCTATGACGAACTTGAGGTAATACGCCTTCTCGATTTAGAGAAAATGAGCCAGGAAGAAGCGGCGGCTCATATGGGCGTTTCGCGAACTACGGTAACGGGTATATACGAACGGGCTCGTTCGAAAGTTGCTGACAGTTTGGTGAATGGTAAGCGGCTGTGCATTGAGGGCGGTAACGTTGCGTTTCCTCCATGTGGTAGCGCCGATTTTAAATTTGTAAGCAATCCCAAGAAGAAGGAGGCTCTTATGAGGGTTGCGGTAACGTATGAAAATGGCGAAATATTTCAACATTTTGGAAGAACTCAGGCGTTCAAGCTATATGACATTGAAGACGGTCAGGTTGTGGCAATGCAGGTAGTCGACACTCAGGGTTCTGGCCATGGAGCTTTGGCGGGCTTCCTTAAGGGAAATGATGTCGATGTCCTTCTGTGCGGCGGCATTGGTGGTGGAGCACAAAGCGCGCTTGCAGCTCAAGGCATCGAACTGTATGGTGGGCTGTCTGGATTGGCAGACGATGCCGTATCGTGTCTGCTGGCCGGCATTCTCGAGAAGAGCACTATGCCAGTTTGCGATCATCATGGGCATAGCCATGGGGGATGCCATCATGGCCACCAGCATGCGCATGGGGAATGTCAGGGTCATGCACAAGTTCATGGTGAGTGTCAGGGGCACAGCCACGAACACGGTGCATGTTGCCACGGTGGCCACGGCAATTAATGCTTTTGCTCTAAGGAACGTGGGGCTGGCTGACGGAAATGTCGCCAGCCTTATTTGTTTTTAGCAGAGCTAAGCCATTCGTTCGCCTCGGTGGGAAGTTGGTAAGCTTATGCGAAGAAGCAAAGTCTAGGTGTTGAAGACCTTCGCATTTTAACGCGGCGGATATAGGCAATGTTGCGTTTGAACAGGGGTGCAACAATGTGCTCGCTATGCCGAGCCTGAAAAGGACCCAAACGGCGAAAGCGCTGCGGTATATCGGATATGGGCGAAAGACTATGGATGAGGGCAGTCGGATGAATGCTGAACAGAGGCCAACTTGCATAAAGGTTAGGGGAGCTCGGGTTCATAACCTGAAAAATGTCGATGTCGATATTCCATTGGGCGGCATCGTTGGTATTGCGGGTGTATCTGGATCGGGAAAGAGCTCGTTGGCTTTGGGGGTTCTGTACGCTGAAGGTTCGCGCCGCTATCTTGAGTCGCTTTCCACGTACACCAGAAGAAGGATGACGCAGGCGGCTCGTGCCGATGTCGATGAGGTTCTCTATGTGCCGGCGGCTGTGGCTTTGCATCAAAGACCCTCAGTCCCCGGTATTCGTTCCACCTTCGGCACGGGAACGGAACTGCTGAACAGTTTGAGGTTGATGTTCTCGCGCCTTTCCAGCCACCGTTGTCCTAATGGTCACTATGTTGAGCCCAGTATCAACGTGGCTGCTATGAATGGTGAGCTGGTGTGCCCGGAATGCGGCGAGCATTTTTTCGCACCGGGAGCAGAGGACCTTGCTTTCAATTCCGCAGGAGCTTGCAAGCATTGTGGCGGTACGGGAATGGTTCGAACCGTCGATCGATCGACGCTTATCCCCGATGAAAGCAAAACCATAGACGAGGGTGCTGTTGCACCTTGGAATTCCCTTATGTGGTCGTTGATGACTGATGTCTGTCGGGAAATGGGCGTACGTACCGATATCCCGTTCTGCGAGCTTTCCGATAGGGAAAAGGAAATCGTCTATGACGGCCCAATGGAAAAACGGCATATCTTTTACGTCCCAAAAAACAAAGACAGCGCTTCGGCTGGCGAGCTGAACATGACTTACTACAGCGCAACCGCAACAGTGCTCAACGCCCTCAACAAGGTTAAGGATGACAAGGGCATGAAACGCGTTGAGAAGTTTCTGAAAGAAGAGATGTGTCCAGAATGCCACGGTACAAGGCTTTCCGAAGAAGCTCGAGCACCGCGATTGATGGGCATATCGCTAGCCGATGCTTGTCGGATGACATTGAAGGATTCCGTTGCGTGGGTTAAACGCGTGCCCGAGGCTATGCCGTACGAAATGCGCGCTATGACTCAGAGCATCTGCGAGTCGTATGAGGAAGTTGCCGCTCGGCTTATGGAATTGGGCCTGGGGTACCTAACGCTCGATAGGGCTTCGTCCACACTTTCCACGGGCGAGCGTCAACGCATGCAGTTGGCACGAGCGGTGCGTAATCGTACGACAGGCGTGTTATACGTTCTTGATGAACCTTCTATCGGGCTGCATCCCGCCAACATCGTTGGTTTGAACGGTGTAATGCACGATCTTGTGCGGGATGGAAATTCCGTTTTGCTCGTAGATCACGACACCCAGATTCTTAAGGAATCGGACTGGCTTATCGAAATGGGTCCGGACGCAGGCGCCGAAGGCGGAACGGTTATCGCCCAAGGTACCGTGAGGAGTATCGAAGGCAACCCGAATTCCGTGATAGGTCCTTACCTTTCCGGTGCGACGGTGGCCGATGGATGCCCAAAGCAGATTGCTGCAAATTATGATGACGCTATACACATGGAAACAAATTCGATCCATACCGTAAAACCGCTTTCGGTACGCATACCCAAGCATCAGCTAACGGTAATTACGGGGGTTTCTGGCTCGGGAAAAACCACCATGGTGCTGGAGAGCCTTATACCTGGCTTGGAGGCGCTTTGTTACGGTAAGCCCATGCCAAGCCATGTTTGTTCCATTCGGGCGGAAGGCATCAACCATGTGAAGTTGATCGATGCAACGCCCATTGGCGCTAACGTGCGTTCAACCGTTGCCACCTATGCCAACGTGCATGATGTGTTGCGAAGGACGTACGCAAGAACAGCCGATGCGAAGGAGCTTGGACTTAAAGCGGGCGAGTTTTCCTATAACACGGGGAGCCTCAGGTGTCCCGTTTGCGATGGCACTGGAACTATTTCGCTCGATGTTCAGTTCCTGCCAGATGTCGATATTCCTTGTCCCGAATGTCGTGGGTCGAGATATCGGAAACAGGCAAATCAGGTTCGTTATGCAAATAAGCAGGGTGAGAAGCACTCTTTACCCGAGCTTATGAATATGGATGTCAATGAGGCGGTAGCCTTTTGCCAGAATCTTAATGCCGTACGGCCGAAACTCGAAACCCTTCGGGATTTGGGGCTGGGATATCTTACGCTTGGCGAAGAAACCCCCCTCGTTATCCGGTGGTGAAGCGCAGCGACTGAAACTGGCAAGTGAAATGGGTAGGGAACAGACCGATTCTGTTTTTGTTTTCGATGAGCCCACCATTGGCCTTCATCCTAGGGATGTCGAGACATTGTTGCGGGTGTTCGATGCATTGATTGCCAAGGGGGCAACGGTTGTCGTGATTGAGCATGACCTTGATGTCATCCGTGCCGCCGATTGCATTATCGATATGGGACCCGGTGGCGGTGAAGAAGGTGGCCAAATTGTTGCCTGCGGTACGCCGGAGGATATTCGGAACTGCCCCGAAAGCGTTACGGGAAAGTTCATTTAGGTGGAATGAAGGTGGGATCGATAGCTGTTTCAAAAGCAGTTCTGGTCGGTTGAGCGGATTTAAAACTTTCAAGACGCGTAACGAACTCGTTCGTTTGGTAAGCGTCAGTGGCGGTATTGGAAGCTGCGGTCGGCAAGTGTTCCGAAAGGGCGGCACTGTTTTTCGGTTGTGTGGATCGACTTTTGTGGAGGAAATTTTTGGTCGTGCTTTTAAACGTAACAATTGGGTGATATTTTTTTGCCATTACTATCCTTTTGGAAGGGGGATATGAGTGGTCGAAGAAAAACAGGAGAATCAGCCGCACGCAAAGGAAGAAGTGCGTACGGAAGGTTCTTCGGAAGAAACCACCGGCAATGGTAGGTCGCTGGGTGTTTTCTCGTTTGAAGGCGATATTCCGCTTACTCAGGCGGTTCCGCTGGGTCTGCAGCATGTGTTAGCGATGTTTGTTGGCAATCTAACGCCGTTGCTTATCGTGACGGGCGTTTGTGGCTTGGCCACTGCTGAATTCGCGGAAATTCAGTTGGCGCTGCTGCAGAACGCCATGCTTATCGCCGGCGTGGTAACGTTAGTTCAGTTGTTCGGTATCGGTCCTGTAGGTGGCAGGGTTCCAATTATCATGGGCACGTCATCCGGATTTATCGGCGTATTCAATTCCGTTGCCGCATCTATGGGCGGAGGTCTTGTTGCCTATGGCGCCATCATGGGCGCTTCGCTTATTGGTGGTCTGTTCGAAGCTGTTCTGGGCTTCTTCTTAAAGCCGCTTCGCAGATTTTTCCCGTCTATCGTTACGGGCACCGTTGTGCTTTCAATCGGCTTGAGCCTAATTAGCGTTGGCGTTAATGCTTTTGGCGGTGGCAACAGCGCAGTTGATTTTGGCTCGCTCGAGAACCTTTGCTTAGCGTTGATTGTTTTGGTTGTCATTTTGGCGGTCAAGCACGCCACCACGGGTTTTGTGAGTGCTTCTTCGATTTTGGCCGGCATTATCGTGGGCTATATCGTTGCAGGCATCATGGGCTTAATTCTGCCTACGACGGGTGTTACCGCCGAAGGCGTTGAGTACACCAAAGCTTGGGTTCTGAATTGGGATAAAGTGGCCGAAGCGTCCTGGTTCGCTGTTCCGGCGTTGATGCCCGTCGCTCCTGTGTTCGACATGCGTGCTATTGCTCCTGTGCTGGTTATGTTCGTTGTTACGGCTGTTGAAACGGTTGGCGACATCTCGGGTGTAACCCAGGGCGGTATGGATCGTGAAGCAACCGACAAGGAGCTTTCCGGTGGCGTTGTTTGCGACGGCATCGGCTCGACGTTCGCTGCTTTGTTCGGTGTTTTGCCCAATACGTCTTTCAGTCAGAATGTTGGCTTGGTTGCCATGACCAAGATGGTCAACCGCAAGGCTCTGGCATGCGGTGCCCTCTTCCTGATTCTGTGTGGTTTGTGCCCGAAGCTGGCTGCGGTGATTTCCATCATGCCCCAGTCCGTTCTTGGTGGCGCCGCTGTTATCATGTTCGCTTCTATCGTGGTAAGCGGCATCCAGCTCATTACGCGTGATCCGCTCACCTCGCGCAACCTGAGCATCGTTTCGGTTGCTCTTGGCCTGGGCTACGGCATTGGCGCAAACCCTGCCGTTCTGGCTGGTGCGCCCGAGATGGTAAGCCTTATTTTCGGTGGCTCCGGTATTGTTGCTGCAGCTGCGGTAGCTATCCTTTTGAACATTGTGCTGCCGAAGGATTCGGCCCTTCTTAAAAAAGATTCGAACAACTAGGTATTGGCTGTTCGGGTTTACTCTGCGCCCAGTTGGATGACTTATCCAACTGGGCGTTTTTTGCGATAAGCGCGGTTAGTTTAGGGCGCTCCCGCACGGGTGCTCGTGATGCCTTCAGAGCGCGTGCCCGCTCGTTGTTATGGGGGGCGCTTCATTGAGTATGCAGCTCTACGCTGAGCCTTGCCTTTGGCCGTGTCCTGTTTGCGAGCGCAACCAAGCAAGATGCGGCCATCGTCCTGGTACGATTTTGCGTCCGTTAGAAGTTTAGGTGCTTCTGCAAAAGGTTCAGATCTTCAGGCGTATCAACATCGAAGAGTTCCCATCTGTTTGAAACCTCGATGGTTCTAACAAGCTTTTCGTGCGCTTTGGCAACGTGGCCGCCGCCTTTGCCCGATGGGAGCGTTTTAAGTTCGTCGAATGCCCATGAGGGGAATAGCACGGGGGCGCCTGGCGTGCCTTTAAAGCTGGTGCGCCAAATGCACCCAGGGGTGTTTTCTGCGGCGTGTAAAAGGGCGGCAATAGTGTTTGGACTGATAAGCGGTTGGTCTGCCTGGAAGAAGGTAACGGTGTCGCATTCGCCTATGGCGTCCATACCCAAGCGCACCGTATCATTCCGATGGGGCTTGCCGTGAAGTACCACTTCAGCACCTAACGCGTGACACAGTGCTGCCACTTCATCGTGGCGGGTAACTACCACGCGTTTTTCGAAGTGCTTTTCGGTGGCCTGAATTACGTATTGAATAAGCGGCGTGCCATTTAGCTTGACAATGAGCTTATTGCCCCCAAATCGCGTGCCCATACCCGATGCCATGATGATGCATCCGTGCTTCATCGTTATTTGTTTGGCAAGGTGTGGCATGGCGATAGTTCCCTTTGCGAATTCGGTGGTTGGATTTGTCCTCTAAGCGGATAGCTATCGGTTCAAAGTATAATAGCAATATCTATGTAAAGTTCTAGTAATGGGGTGAGTGTCATTATCACCTTCCAGAAATATGTGCGTCCGCAGAGCCTGGAAGAGGCCTGGGAATTGAACCAGAAAAAGCGTCATCGCATCGTTGCTGGCATGATGTGGCTGAAAATGGGCAAGCACTCTTTCGGTACTGCTATCGACTTGTGCGATTTGGGCTTGGGCGAAATTGAAGAAACCGAAAACGAGTTCCGTATTGGCGCTATGGTTACGCTGCGACAAATGGAAAAGCATCCTGGTTTGGCTGCCTATTCTTGCGGTGCGGTTGAGGCTGCGTTCAAAGATATTGTGGGCGTGCAGTTCCGCAATGGTGCCACGTTGGGCGGAAGCTTATGGCGCCGCATGGGTTTCTCTGACATCGTTGCTCTTTTTATGGCTATGGACAGCTACGTCGAGCTTTTTGAGGGCGGCGTAGTTTCTCTGGAAGAGTTCGTGAACATGAAGTACGACAAGGATCTTCTGGTACGGCTCATTGTAAAAAAGCAGCCTGGCGCGTTTGCCTATCAGGCGGTACGTAAGCAGCGTACTGATTTGCCTTCGCTTAATTGCGCTGCGGCGAAGCTGGGCAATGAGTACCGTGTGGTAGTGGGCTCCCGTCCTGCGCGTGCCATGATGCTTCGCGACGAGCAAGGCATCCTGGCTAATGGCATTACGGAAGAAAGCGCCGCGTCTTTTGCCGAGTATGCGGCGAGCACTGTTCCCGTATCGGGAAATATGTGGGGTAGCGCCGAGTATCGTAAGGCGTTGGTCCCCGTGCTTACACGCCGCACCCTAATGGCATTGGGGGAGGTGCTGTAATGGAAATCAAAATCAAACTGAATGGAAAGATGGTTTCCGACGACATCCCGGCCGATATGCTGCTGATTGATTTCGTTCGTGCCCATAATTGCTTTAGCGTTAAGCGCGGATGCGAAACGTCAAGCTGCGGTTTGTGTACAGTCTTGCTCGATGAACAGCCTGTTTTGTCCTGTTCGACGTTGGCGGCTCGTGCGGATGGTCACAGCGTGTACACCTTGGAGGGGTTGCAGGAAGAGGCGTCCGAATTCGTAGGCTTCATTGCCGACCAAGGCGCTGAGCAGTGCGGTTTCTGCAATCCCGGTTTCGTTATGAATACCATTGCCTTGCTGCGTGAAAATCCCGACCCAACGGATGAGGAAATCCTGGCATATCTTAGCGGAAATCTGTGCCGCTGCTCGGGTTACGTGGGTCAGCAGCGCGGTATTCGCAACTTCTTGAACAGCGGGAAAGCGCAGGAGGCTGAACGTGAATAGACCCGATTACCAATCTGTGGGCAAGTCCGTTCGCAAAAAGGACTCGCTGCAGCTGTTGCTGGGCAAGCCGGTTTACACCGATGACATTGTCCCCGATGCGCTGGTGGTGAAATTGCTTCGAAGCTCTCACGCCAATGCCATCGTTGAAACCATCGATACCTCAAAGGCCAAGAAACTTCCTGGCGTGGTTGATGTGTATACGTGGGAAGATGTGCCGAACGAGCGTTTTTCGAATGCTGGCCAAACGTACCCTGAAACCAGTCCTTACGACCGCCTGATTATCGATCGCCATGTGCGCTTTGTGGGTGACGTGGTTGCTATCGTTGCCGCTGAAACCGAAGAGGCCGCCGAAAAAGCCCTTGGGCGCATCAAAGTTACGTACAACGTGCTGGAGCCGGTGTTGGATTTCCGCACTGCTAAAGACAACCCTGTATTGGTGCACCCTGAAGACAACTGGCATATGCTGTGCGACCTGGGTGGAGACAACACCCGTAACTTGGTAGGCGGTACCGCCGACAGCGATGGCGATGTGGAAGCGGTGCTTGCGGATTGCGATATTGTGCTGGAGCGCACTTACCATACGAAAGCCTACAACCAGGCCATGATGGAAACGTTCCGTACCTTTACTCAACTTGATCGTTATGGCCGCTTGCATGTTATTTCCTCAACGCAGATTGTGTTTCATGTGCGCCGTATTCTGTCCAATGCATTGGGCATTCCGAAAAGCCGCATCCGCGTAGAAAAGCCGCGTATCGGTGGCGGCTTTGGCGCAAAGCAGACTGCGGTCTGTGAGGTGTACCCTGCGTTTGTCACCATGAAAACAGGGCGCCCTGCAATGTGCATTTTTTCACGCAAGGAAGCGCAGACCTGTGGTTCCCCGCGCCACGAAATGGAAATCTCCGTGCGTCTGGGTGCCAACAACGATGGGCGCATTCGCGCTTTGGCTGTCAACACGCTTTCCAATTCGGGTGCCTATGGCGAACACGGTTGGGCTACGGTTGGCTTAACTGGCCACAAATCCATTCCGCTGTATACGGGATCGCTTGAAGCTTTCAAATTCACCGCTGATGTGGTGTATACGAATATGCAACCTTCTGGCGCATATCGTGGCTTTGGCGCGACGCAGGGTCAATTCGCTGTTGAAACCATCGTGAATGAGCTTGCCGAAAAGCTGGGCATAGATCCTATCGTCATTCGCGAGCAGAACATGGTTCGCGAGGGTATGGCCATGCCTGCTTACTATGGCGAGGTTACCAATTCTTGTGCGCTCGATCGCTGCATGGAGCGTTGCGCTGAACTGTTTGATTGGAAAGCGAAGTACCCTGTACGCGAAATGGGTAATGGCAAAGTGCGCGCTGCTGGCGTGGGCATGTCCATGCAGGGCTCCGGCATTTCCGGCATTGATGTTGGCTCGGTTACCGTCAAGCTGAACGACGACGGCTCGTTCATGATGCTCATTGGCGCCGCCGATATGGGCACGGGCTGTGACACCATTCTTGCCCAGATGGTCGCTGAGCATATGGAGTGCTCCGTTGAAAACGTTTCCGTATTCGGCGCCGATACCGATGCTTCTCCGTACGATTCTGGTTCGTATGCTTCTTCTACCACCTACGTTACAGGTATGGCGGTTGAAAAGGCATGTACTCAGCTGAAGGAAAAGCTGTGCGCTATTGCCGCTGATGTCCTCGAATGCAAGCCCGAAGAGCTGCAGTTTGAAGACGGATGCGTATTGCGAGAAAGCACAGGTCAGAAGGTTTCCTTGCAGGAGATTGCCGTTAAGAGCCAGTGCAGCAATCGTGAGGCCCCCGAGGCTACCGCTATGCATTCTTCACCCGTTTCCCCGCCGCCGTTTATGGTGGGTATGGCGGAAATCGAGCTGGATCGCGAAACCGGTGTGGTTGAAGTGCTTAACTACGCCGCTGTGGTTGATTGCGGCATTCCCATCAACCCTGCCTTGGCGCGTATCCAGGTTGAAGGCGGTATCGTTCAAGGTATCGGCCATACGCTGATGGAAGACGTAACTCGCACTCCGACAGGCAAGATTCGCGAATCGAGCTTGTTCACGTATCGTTTGCCAACCCGCTTGGATACGGGGTATATCAATGTGGAATTCGAGAATTCGTATGAGCCCACAGGTCCGTTCGGTGCTAAATCCATCGGCGAAGTCGTTATCAATACGCCTGCCCCTGCGCTGACCCAGGCAATTTACCGAGCAACGGGTGTTTGGCATCGCGAATTACCGATTTTGCCAGAGCATATTCTGCTTGCGAAACCGGAGGAATAGCCATCCTTTGCGATTATCTGCATATTCGACCAGGCCTTACGGCTATTATTGGCGGCGGTGGTAAAACAACGCTTTTGCGCGTGCTTGCAAATGCGCTGTCTGCGCGTGGTAGCGTGATTGTCGCTACTAGCGCGAAGATGATGACGCCGGAGTGGTGTCCGTCCTTGATTGACCCTTCCTTCGGTGAAGTGCAAGAGGCTCTTTCAGGCAGTCCCGTGGTATGCGTTGGCTCAATTCAAGAGGAAACGGGAAAGATGACCCAATCTTCCTTGGCTTTTTCCGATCTGGTAAGTTTGGCTGACTATGTACTGGTGGAAGCTGACGGTGCGAAGATGCTTCCCTTGAAGGCGCATGCTGAATATGAGCCGGTCATTCCCGATTGTGCGAGCTTGGTGGTATGCGTGGCTGGTATAGATGGCGTGGGTTTGCCTGTTTCGGAGACATGTCATCGTCCTGAACACTATGCGAAGCTGGCGGGCATTTCGCAAGAATGCCAGGTAACGCCCGAAGCGGTTGTGGCAGTGCTGAATGCTGAAGCCCTTCATGACGTGTTGCTCATAAACAAGGTGGAGGCTCCCGCTCAATGGCGGATGGTCGAGAGAATTGCCTTCCTGTGCAATACGCCAGTCGTTGCCGGAAGTCTTAAGAATGGGGAGTTCCGATGCTTGCGATAATTCGTGGAGCGGGCGATATCGCTACCGCCATTGCCCTTCGGCTGTGGCGGAGTGGCATTTCGGTTGTTATGACTGAAATCGAGCAGCCACTTACTGTACGTCGTACCGTTGCTTTCAGCGAAGCGGTGCGTTTGGGGCAGGTGCAGGTGGAGGGCGTTTTGGCTATATGCGTGCAGGATGTTCGCCAGGCAAGGGAAGTGCTCGAACGAAAACACGCCATTCCTGTTTTGATCGATCCTGAGTGCCGTTGCATTGAGCTTAAGCCCGATGTGGTAGTTGATGCCATTTTGGCGAAACGAAATTTAGGCACCTCTAAGGACATGGCTCCCGTTGTGGTGGGCGTGGGCCCTGGCTTCACTGCGGGCGAAGACTGCCATGCGGTGGTAGAAACCATGCGCGGTCATACTCTAGGACGTGCATATTACCAGGGTTCAGCGCTTCCAAATACTGCAGTGCCTGGTCTTGTGGGTGGCTTTGCGGGCGAGCGCGTTTTGCGTGCGCCTGCCGATGGCCTGTTTCGTGGCGTTTGTTCGATTGGTGATCATGTTGAAGAGGGCCAAGCCGTTGCTTATGTTGGAGACGCTCCTGTGGTGGCTATGCTTACGGGAGTTTTACGGGGCTTGCTGGCCGATGGTGTTTGTGTTCCTGAAGGTTTGAAGTGCGGTGATGTGGATCCACGTGGCGAGGCCCGTTATTGCCAACTGGTTTCTGACAAAGGCTTGTCGGTGGCGGGTGGCGTATTGGAAGCTATTCTGCACCTAAGTGGCATATTCGATAATCGACAATAATGGCAAGGTGGATCATGCGCGATATCGCTGAGCATATTTCAGAATCTTTGAGTACGGGGCGTAACGTCGTATTGGTTACCGTGGTGGAGAGCAAGGGCTCTACGCCGCGAAACGCGGGGTCCCAGATGCTGGTATCTGAAGCGGGGCTGATTTGCGGCACTATCGGTGGCGGCGCCATTGAGGGTCATGCCATTGCAAAAGCGCGCACCATGGTTGGTGAGGACACTTGTTTTGTGGAAGACCTAGCCCTCAGGCCTCAAGCCGAAAACAGCATTGGCATGGTTTGCGGTGGCGATGCCGTTCTTTTGTATGTTCCCATATGCGCGGAAGATGACGCTTGGGCTCAGGTGGCAAGCCAGTTGTTGAAGTGCTTTGAACGGCGCACCCCAGCGTATCTTGCATTGGAGTGCCGTGAGGGCGGCTCGCCATTTAAGGGCACCGTTGCTCTGTTCGATGAGCGAGGCGCGCTTGTGGCGGGAGATTGCGGTGTGTCGGGTGAGCAGCTTGTTGGCTTGAAGCGGAAGTGTGTCATTGACGGATTCTTCGCAATGCCTGTCTCTATCCCCGTGCGTGCCATTGTGTTTGGGGGCGGTCATGTGGGTCGTGCTACCATTGCGGCCCTTGCGCAGGTGGGCTTCGCTTGCACGCTTTTCGAGTGTCGTCCTGAGTTTGCCCGGTCCGAAGATTTTCCTGATGCAGAACAGATTATCTTGGGTGATTACGAAGACATTGCTTCGTCCATGTCATTCGATGAGCGCGATTACGTTTTCATTATGACGTATAGTCATGCGTTCGATTATGCCATCCTCGAGCAAGCGCTTCGTCAGCCGTTGACATATGTGGGCTTCATGGGCTCGAGACGAAAAATCGCAGTAGCGCGGCAGCGTTTGATGGATGCGGGTGTGTCCGAGGAACTGTTGAACACGGTTCATATGCCCATTGGCTTGGACATTAAGGCGGAAACGCCTGAGGAAATCGCTGTTAGTGTTGCAGCGGAATGCATCTTGCATCGTGCGACTCATTAGGGAATTGCGAACATGGCGCGCTTGGCAGCTACCAAAATCTCCTAGTGCGGCATTGTCCTGGTCGAACAAGCCGTTTGAAAAATGCAGTTCGACCGTTTCTGGCATTGATGCGCTCTTATAGCGCACTGAATCGCCTCACATTTCTTTTGTTCAAGAAGCGTGAGGCGATTCGGCTTATCAAGCGGGGTGGCTTTCCTAACACCCAGAAACGAAGACGATTAGTTTCAGCTGCAAAGCTCTTTCATTTTTGAGGCGGCTTTGCGGTAGATGTATTGGCCATGAGCATTGGTAGCTTTGCCGTTCCCGTAGTAAATCGAATAGTTCGGGCACCTATGTAAGCAGCCTAGGCACATAGTGCATTCTTGCTTTACCCATACGGGCATTTTGCCCCTCATTTCGATTGCCTGGACCGGACACTTTTTGGCGCATGAACCGCATCCGCTACATGTTTCAGATACGGAAAGCTTCTTAGTCTTTCGAACTTTGTTGTCATAAATAAGTTTGCCAATGGATCCAGCGCATTTTGGAGCGGTGTGTCCCATGTGCTTTCCCGTTACTTTGGCGGATAACTGCTTTTTCAGCTCGTCGATTTCGACTTCTGCCTTGGTAATGGTTTCAGCAACCTTCTTTTTGTTGGAAAGATCAAACAGCACCGTCCAGGTGTCCGGCATGCGAATATCGAATTTGGCGTCTAATGCAAGACCTTTTGTCTTCATTATTGCGTCTGTAATAGCTGAAGCTGCCCCTGTGGTGGTGCCGTAGGTTCCCACATAGAAGGTGTAAGGCTTATTGTCGAAGCGGACATCGAGCTTTTGAAGGAATTCTTCGACGATGCTTGGCAATACGAAATCGTAGGTTGGCGTTATGATGCCTAGCCTGCTTCCGCTTAGCTGGAACTGGTACGTACTCCTTCTGGTTGCCTCTTCAATGGAAATAATCGTTTCGTTGTTAAGCTTAATTTTGTCTACAACATGCTTGGTGTTGCCAGTTGCGGAAAAGTAGAACAACATCTAGGGGTGTTCCTTTTTTGTTTTTCTGCCACATGTCTGATTAGTTGCATTGTATCGGCTCCGATATCGCTTTGGTGATCTGTAAAGAAATTGGAAACGGACCGATTAAGCTGCGGGGAGAGGTTCTTGTGCCGTAGTGCTGTGTATATAGCACCGTTTGTCGATCTTTCGGTTTCGGGTTTGTTACAGATTCGCCTCTTCGGTAGAATGGCGCATTAAACGCAGGAGATATTTAAGTGTGGTCGACCATCGCTTTGTACTGCCAGATAACAGAGGTAACTGACTCAGGCCTAAGCGCCCGATCGCGTCGGGTGCTTTTTGCGCGCCAGAAAGGACGAGCGGCATGAAGTGGAACGTTGTTACGGATTCGAGTTGCGATCTTCTTCCGTCGAGTTATCAATCTGAGGTTATTGAGCTTTCCAGCGTGCCATTTGTGATTACCGTTGGTGATCAGCATTTTGTCGACGACGAAGATCTTGATCTACAAAAAATGCTCCATGATATGGAACAGGAAAAGGAAGCTAGTTACACTGCGTGCCCGGCTCCCGGAACGTGGTTGCAGCACTTTGAAAAGGCCAGCCACACGTTTGCCATTACCATTTCATCTCAGCTTTCAGGAAGCATGAACAGCGCCCTTGCCGCCATGGATATGGCATTAGAAGAGCATCCAGGAAAGAAAATTGCTGTCTTGGATTCAAAGTCGACGGGGCCAGAGCTTGTTCTTTGCGTGCATGAACTTGAAAGGCTCGCTCGAGAAGGTGTTGATTTCGACGAGGCGGTTGCCCGCGCCAATACCTTCCTTGAAAGAACCAAGATCCTTTTTGCGCTTTCTTCCTTCGACAATCTTATTAAAAGCGGCCGCATGGGCAAAATGACCGGTTTCCTTGCAAGGGCATTGGGCATGTGGGGGATTGGCACTGCAAGCGAAGAGGGTACGATTGTTGTCGAGGGTAAAGCCCGAGGAACGAAAAAGACCGTTCGCGAACTAATTAACCGCATGAAGGAGCGAGGGTTTGCCGGTGGGCGTGTTGCCATTAGCCATTGCGATAACCTTGCCGTCGCGCAAACATTGAAGGAAAACATCTTGCAGCTGTGGGGTAATTCCGAGATTGAGATTATTCCTACCAGGGGCCTTTGCAGTTACTATGCCGAACGCGGCGGCTTGATCATCGGTTTCTAAGAAACGCACCAAGGGGGGCTGCTCGATGCTCCCTTGGGATCCCATCGCGAATCGGCGGCAAGTCTAGGTTGCCCCTAAGTCCCGTTGCGATTCAATGGGCGAATGCATATGAGGTTGTCGGCAGAAAGGCTCCGCTGTGATTCGTTGAATAGGCACGAATGAATGCGTCTGCCGATGTGCGGCAAAAAACGCGTATTTTGTACCCCTGCGCAGCCAGAAGGCTGCTTTCTGGCAAGATATTCGCGAAATGTACCCTCGGACAGCTTTTTTCCAGTAAAAAGCGTACAAAATAAGCCAATTTCGCCAAAAAAGCCTGTCCGAGGGTACATTTCAGCAAGATCTTGCCAAATAGCAATGATATTTCTGCCCGAGCGTACAAAATACGCTTATCTTGCCAGTCATTAATGATTCCACCTGGTGCATCGGCCATGGGTTGTCTCGCTTGGAAGATCAGCGATTCTATTGCGCCTGCGATGTGGCTCTTTCGGTTAAAGTATCCGTATTTTGGGAAAGAAGGACCTTTAACTGCCCATAGGAGTCGGTGCGTCGGTAGGTCCCGACTTAATCATTGAAGCGCTGCGCGCGAAACGCGCCATTCGTGCAAGCGTCTTAGTTTCCTGATTGGCGCATGGTAGAATATCCAAAACTTTGCCGCGCGTAAAAGCGCGGCTTCTTTTTATGAATAACTGCGACGTTGAACAGGGGCTACTGAGCTCGAACGATTATGTGGGGAGCGATCGATGATCATGGAACTTCCTAAAGCAAGCCGAATGGTAAAACGAACCATTGATCTTGTTCATCTATTTGCTGCATCTGTCTGGCTCGGTGGGTTTGCCGTCCTATTTGCTCTGGCCCTCAGCAACGGCGCGGCGCTAGGACTGTCAAACCTCGACGCGCCTGTTGCCATTGATGCATTTCGTTCGCAATTCATCGTGCCATGCATTCCGTTTCTGATGGCAACGGCAGTGCTATATGGTGCTCTGACTTCATGGGGTTTTGCCAAGCATAGTTGGCTGGTGGCGAAGTGGGTTCTGAGCATTGTTGTTATTGCTGGCTTTGCATTGTTGCCGTTTTCGACGGCAACGGTGGGCGCAATGCTCGTGTGCGTTATTGCGCTATTTGCCCTTTCGGTATTTAAGCCTGGTATGAAGAAGTCGAAGAAAGCTAAGGCGAAAAACATGGATTAAGGCTTTTGGCAGCATGTTGTTTGTAGAAGCTTAAGGAGAAACCAATGCTTGATACTAGTAAAACAGCTCCCTCTGTTGACGCATGGCTGCGCGAAGCGAAGGCCGACCCTACCGCCGCAGAATGCGGTATGTACTTGACGCACAACGGCACGGTTCGCGCTACGCCTAAATCGGAAGCGCGCGGTGTTGAAACCGATGGGGTGGCACCTGGCAAAAAAGTGGGCGGCATGCTGTTCAGCTACGATGCCGCCAAGGTTCAGACTGCTATCGAAAGCGCCCTTGCTATGCCTGGCATCAAATACGTGCGTGTTTGGTTGGCCGATGGTCAGCTAGCAGTGGGGGATGACATTATGTTCGTGCTCATTGGCGGAGACATTCGGCCACGCGTGGTTGATGCGCTGCAAGCCTTGGTGGGTACCATCAAAAACGAATGCGTAAGCGAAATCGAGCGCGAAGCGTAATTAACCTGCTGGTCCGAACCCCCCTATCTCTTTGCCGAACGGCATTGATGCTGTAAAAGATAGTGGCGTTTTTCGCCATAAGTGACGATTTTGCCCTGTACACTATTGCTTCTCATTTATCAGAATGGCGGATGAAACGTAACCTTTTAAACATCCGAGTTACCGAAGAGGAGAAGAGGGGTTTGAAAACAGAATCGAGTAGGAGACGAAAGGCTGCGGCCTTTTGTTTTTCTGTGCTGCTTGCAATTGGAGTTGTTTTTAGCGGCTTTGCTGCTTGCGGGTTCAGCAGTCCTTTTGTTAATACGGCATATGCGGCATCCTATGATGCAGAGGACGTGCAGGTATCTCAGGATGGTGTTACGTTTACGTGCGACTTCCTAGACGACGGCACCGCAGTGGTAACCAAGATCGTTGCCGATGATGGCGTGACCACGGTTTCCGTTCCTTCGTCTCTTGCGAACAATGGGAAAGACTATACGGTTACCGGTGTCAAGTTCCCCTATGGAACTAAAGGAAGCGATGTTGAGCAGCTGGTCTTGCCTGATACGCTTCAAACTATGAGCGGATACTGTTTCTGGAAGCTTGAAAAAGTCAAAGAGCTTACCATCCCTGGTTCCGTTACAAACTTCAGCTGCACCTTGCAGAATAGCGATTGTCTTGAAAAGCTCACTTTCAGCGAAGGTGTTGAAGAGCTTAGTGCAAACATGATGGTAGCCAACTGCAGCAGTCTTAAGGAAATCGTTCTTCCTTCCACCTTAAAATCTATTTCCCAACCAGGTGTTTTCTCGAGTGCGTCTGCTCTTGAGACCATCAACCTTCCCGATGGTGTGGAGTTTGGCGAAAACGTGGGAGGTACGTTTTCCGATTGCAGCTCGCTTACCAGCATTACGCTGCCCGCTTCTGTTACGACTATTCACTCCAGCATGTTCAAGGGGTGCGATTCGCTTACCTCTATTACCGCTAAGGGCAATATTGAATCAATCGGAAGCAGCGCATTTTCTGGATGTAAGGCTTTAACGGAAGTGGCGCTGCAGGGCAAGCTTACTTCAGTGGGCGATTCGGCTTTTCAGAATTGCTCCAGTTTGGAAAATGCCCCTGATTTGAGTGCAGTAACTAAGCTAGGTTCCTATGCTTTCTATAACTGCAAGAGCCTTAGCTGCTCCGTTGATCTGTCGTCTCTCTCCGAGATTCCCGGATACGCATTCTGCTATGCGCCTGTTACCGTTGAAAAGTTCAGCGACTCTTTGGAGTCGATCGGCAAATGGGCTTTGATTTGGGCAACTATCGAAGATAATCTTCCTGTAACGCTCCAGTCCATCGGCGATTATGCCTTCTTTTTGTGCGACTTGCCTGAAACCTTCGCTATCCCCGATTCCGTAACCTCTGTCGGAACGGGCGCGTTTGAGGAAACAGGAGGAGTGAAGGAGATCACCATCGGTAGCGGTCTTACCTCCATTAGCAAGGAGACTTTCAGCGAAAGCTCTGTTTCGAAAATCGTGATCAACAACAGCGCCGATAATATTTCCGGCACTGATAATCTTCCAGGCTCCGGTGTTGAGATTGTGTACCTCTATGAATCTATCGATGATAGTGTGGACGACACCATTTCTGAAGAGGCTGGCGCTAAAACGCTTCAGCAGGTGGTAAACGAAGCGCCTGATGGTGTTGCTACCACTATTGCCATTAAGAAGCATGTGAAGCTGGGTTCCACCCTGAACATCCCGGCGGGTAAGAACATCGTTATCACGTGCGACGATCCCCATACCATCTTGGCGAAGAAGAATACTGCAGGAAGCTTGGTTTCGGTTGCCGAAGGTGCCACCCTTGAGCTTTCGGGGGATGTGTCTTTGCGTGGTTGTTACAATGCTGGCGCCATCATCGACTGCAAGGGCGCGCTTGTTATTTCGGGCGATGCAACGGTATATGATGGCACGGTTCGCTCTACCAATTCAGGCGTTGTAAATCTTTCGGGTTCTGAAGCGGTGCTTACCATGAATGGTGGTGTTATTGAAAGCTGCAATATCGATGAAGTCTATTGCGGTGTTGTACACGCAGCCGACGGCGCAAAGGTTCTGATGCAGGCAGGATCTATTCAGGGCAATCGTGTCGCAGGCGCACAGGGCGACGGTAATTACTGCTCCTCTGCGGGTGTAATGCTGATAGGCAATGCCAGCCTGGAAATGACAGGCGGCACTATCGCTAACAACAGCGGTTACCAAGGCAGTGCGGTTATGGTTTACGGCCCCGACGCTGGCGAAGGCAAGCGAGCCACTTTCCTTATGAAGGGCGGCTCTATTGAGGGCAACGCAAGCAACAAGCTTGGTAATCGAACGCCTTCTGGCGCCGTTCATGTAGAAGGCAATGCCGAATTCGTGATGACTGGTGGCGAAATTAGCGGCAACAGCGCTTCGGACGGCGGCAAGGGCGGCGGCGTTTGCGTGGTTGATCCAGGCGTTCAAGGTTCGGGCTCTGAAATGGGCACCGTGTTTACCATGAAGGCCGAAGACGATGCGAATTCTCGATCTGCTTCGACGGGCGGAACCATTTCGGGCAACACTGCCTATGCTGGCGGTGGCGTGTATTCATACTCGAATGGCGTTACCTTGAGCGCTGGTGTTATCGAAGGCAACACCGCATGGAGCATGGGTGGTGGCGTATACAGCGAAGGCAACCGCGACTACTACAGCACTCTTCATGTTCAGAACGCATCCATCACTCAGAACTCAGCAAGCAAGCAGGGCGGAGGCTTGTGGTTCTGTCCTACAGGAGATGGCAAGGCTTACGTTCAAGATGGCGGTTTGATTGCGAAGAACAAGGCGGATGGCGTTGGCGACGATGTTGTGTTCATCGGCTTTAAGGACGATCCGTATACCCTGACTCTTGCAAATCGTGCTCCTGGTGGTGGCAAGGTTCTTTGGTATGAGGATGGCGGGCTGTTTGAGCCTGCTGGAATGTTTGCAGCGATTAATTCCAATGTCCCGCGTTTCGTTGAAGGCGGAAACAATGGTGATCCGCTCACTTTTGTAGACGCAAAGCCTAATGTGGCGGTTAAAGCGGTTACTTCCGATGGCTCATTCGATTTTGGTAGCAATCTTGCTTCGCTGATTATCACCGACAACAAAGCTGAGCTAGGCGGCGGAATCGGCGCCAATGGCGGTGTGGTTATCGGCAAGGAAGATAAGTGCCAGATCCCTGTTGAAAAAACATGGGACCACGGCTCGAACCCTAAGTCTTCCAGACCTGAAGCGATTACGGTTAACTTGAAGAATGGCGATACCATAATTGATTCAATGGATCTTACCGCTCAATCTGATTGGAAAGGCACTTTTACAGATCTTCCTGTTGGTCAGAACTATTCAGTTGAAGAGGTAAGCGTTCCCGGCTATTCTGCCGAGATTACTGGTGATGCCGAAAACGGGTTTGTGATCAAGAACACTTTTGTTCCTTCTGGCGATGGCGGAATAAATCAGAATCCTCCCGTCACGCCCTTAGACCCTGACGCGGATGTTCCGAGCAACGGGGGAGACAGCAGCGGTGACCCTGGTGCCGACCATTCTTCCGTTGACGGCAAGGGTTCTCAGGGCATCCAAACCGGAGATTCCAGCAACGTGCTCTTCTGGCTTGCGGTTGTTGTAATTGCGGCATTGGTTGCCTGCGGTGCCTACGCGCTATCTCGTGCGCAGCACCCTCGTGGGGCTCATAGCGTAAAAAGGAAATAATTCGAAGAAGTAGGGAGCGGTTCAATCCGCTCCCTTTTCTATTTAGTCGGGGCAGATAATTTAGTTGCGGAAAGCGTTAGACGCTTCGGGGCTGTTCGCCAGTAAAAGTAACCGTGTGCTTTCTTGCCGTATCTGCAATCGCGTTAAGCTGGCTTTCGCCGCTACAATTAAACAAGCTTTTGAGCTGCTATTGCTATTACGGTTGCGCTTGGCTCCATGCGGCCTAGGCGCAAAGTGCTGTGCGTTGTCAACGGGATGGGAGCTATTCATGCAGGTAACCGAAACTATCAAGTATGTGGGTGTGAACGACCACGATATCGATCTGTTCGAAGGGCAGTACGACGTTCGCGAAAACGGAATGGCGTACAACAGCTACGTTGTTATCGGTGAAAAGGTGGCAGTCGCCGACACCGTTGATGCTCATTTCGTTGACGAATGGCTGGGTAACGTTGAAGCCGCTCTTGATGGGCGTACGCCCGATTATCTGATTGTCCATCACATGGAACCTGATCATTCCGCTGGAATTGCCGCGTTTATGGAGCAATACCCTCAGGCGAAAATTGTGGCTTCGAAGATGGCTTTCAAGATGATGGCTGCCTATTTTGGCACCGATTTCTCCGATCGTCAGATTGTGTGCAGGGAAGGCTTTGAGCTTGATCTTGGCGGGCGCGCTCTTCGTTTTATCGGCGCAGCTAACGTGCATTGGCCCGAAGTCATGTTTTCCTACGATTCGCAGGATAAGGTGCTATTTTCTGCGGATGCCTTTGGCAAGTTCGGAGCAAATGATATCGAGGATCCTGAAGGCTGGGCATGCGAAGCGCGCCGCTACTATTTCGGAATTGTGGGCAAGTTCGGCAAGAACGTACAGGCTGTTCTGCAGAAGGTTGCTGCGCTTGATGTCGAATACATCTGCCCGCTTCACGGCCCTGTGCTCTCTGAAAACCTGACGTATTACGTGGAAACGTACACCACCTGGTCTAATTACGAACCCGAAGATCATGGCGTAACCATCGCGTATGCGAGTGTGTATGGCCATACCAAGCAGGCCGTAGAAGAGCTGGCTGGTGTCCTTCGGGAAAAAGGCGAAACTGTTTCGCTGTTCGACTTGGCGCGCGACGACATGGCCGAAGCGGTGGAGGATGCGTTCCGCTATGATCGCTTGGTGCTTGCAAGCATTACCTATTCGGGGGATATGTTTCCGTTTATGACCACGTTCATCCATACGCTTGCCGAGCACGCGTATCAAAACCGCAAGGTGGCCTTCATCGAATCTGGCACCTGGGCTCCAGTAGCCGCTAAGGCAATGCGTGCGCAGGTGGAGCAGATGGCCGGTATCGAGTTTGCGGAAACCGTAGTAACCGTGCGTGGCTCTGTCGATGAAGCTGCGCGTGCCCAAATAGCCGCCCTTGCCAACGAGCTCTCCGAATAACGCAGATGGGCGGTTTCCCTGAACTCCGAAACCTTATTGCTCCATGCCGCAGGGCATTACGTTGTTGCTGGCGCGGCGTTCTTTGGTAACGGCTGCGAAGAAACGGTAGCCGCCCGAAAAGTTAAAGCAGTCAAAACCACGCTGCGTTAAGATCCGGCTCGCAATGTAGCTGCGTACGCCGCTCTGGCAAATAACGTAGACGGGCTTTGAAGGGTCTAGTTCGCCTAGGTTGTCGCGCAGGCTGTCAACGGGAATGTTCGTGAAGCCTTCGATGTGCCCGCGCTCGTATTCGCCAACCGTGCGAACATCCAGCAATTGCACGCTTCCATCGCGGGGCAAGCTTGGTTCTTGGCCCCAATGCCACTGCTTAACAATGCCGGTTGCTAGGTTTTCAATCATGAAACCAGCCATATTTACTGGGTCTTTCGCAGAAGAATACGGCGGGGCGTACGCCAGATCCAAATCCTTCAACTGATCTGCTCGAATGCCTGCTTGAATGGCTGTTGCCAGCACGTCGATGCGCTTGTCTACGCCTTCGCCGCCAACAATCTGAGCGCCTAGTAGGCGCAGGGTTTCCTGCTCGAACACTACCTTCATGGTCATAGGGGTGGCGCCGGGGTAGTAGCCGGCGTGGGAGCCAGGCGAAAGTACAACGCTTTCGTACTGGTAGCCTGCTGCGCTTGCTGCCTTTTCGGAAAGACCCGTGTTGGCAACCGTTAGATCGAACACCTTGATTGCCGAAGATCCCAGCGAACCTTTGTAGCGGCCGTTCAGCCCCGCGATAACATCGGCAACGATGCGGCCTTGCTTGTTGGCGGGGCCTGCTAGGGATATCACGGCATATTCGCCGGTAACTTGATGCTTTACCTGTACGGCATCGCCTACGGCATATACATCAGGGGCGGAAGTTTCCATGCGGTCGTTCACCGCAATGGCACCCTTCATGCCAAGCCGCAGCCCCGCTTCTTTTGCGAGATGGCTTTCGGGCATAACGCCGATGGCTAGCAGCACCATGTCTGCAGTGATGGGGCTGCCCTCTGCAACGTTGGTAACGATGCGGCCATCTACTTCTTGGAAGCCCGTTACGTTTGCGCCAAGGTGCAGGTTAATGCCCGAATCGCGCATTTTCATGTGGACGAACGTTGCCATGTCGAAATCGAGGTTGTTCATCAGCTGCTTCGGGCGCTGAAGCAACGTTACCTCCAAGCCCAGTTTGCGCAGGTTTTCGGCTGCTTCGATGCCAATATAGCCGCCCCCTACCACAACAGCGCTAGCGGGCTTGTGCTCCTGTACATAGCTGTGGATGCGCAGCGTGTCTTCCACGGTTCGCAGGCAGAACAGCTTCTTGGAATCGATGCCCGGCAGTTCTGGGCGAATGGGATGTGCACCCGGCGAAAGGATAAGATTGTCGTAGGTTTCAATGAAGTGTTCGCCCGTTTCCAGGTTATGCACTTCCACCGTGTGCTCTTCTGGATGAATGGCGGTTACTTCGTGGTTTGTTTTCACGGTGATGTGGAAGCGGTCCCAAAAGCCCTTGGGGCTCTGCAGGGTGAGGGCACTTTCTTCTTCGATAACCCCGCCAATGTAATAGGGGAGCCCGCAATTCGCATACGATACGAAGCCGGTCCGTTCAAAAACAATGATCTCTGCCTGTTCGTCGAGCCTGCGCAAGCGCGCTGCAGCCGTTGCGCCGCCAGCTACACCGCCAACAATTACAACCTTCATGATTAACGCTCCACCTTTCCCGTGTAGCTGTTTATGCCGCCAATGTTCTTTACGTTGGTGTACCCTTCGCGTTTCAGAAAGCCAACGGCTTGCCCGCTTCGGCCACCGCTTAGGCAATGGACAAACAGCGGAGTATCCTTCTGTGGGTACTTCTTCAGTACGCGGTTAATGCTGTCGAGGGGGATATTTACGCTGCCGGGAATATGGCCCTGCTGGTATTCGCTTGCGCTTCTTACGTCCAGCAGTACGGCGTTTTCGGTGGCTTGCCACTCTTCAACCCCTTTGTTGATGTTTGCGCCTGTGAATAGGTCGAACAGTCCCATTGCTAACTCCTTTGCTGTTTTGCTTAACGCAAGTATGCCAAGTATCCGCATGCCCGTTCTGTGACTAGGTCACCTTCAGGGGGGATATTTCTTGGCTGGCGGGTAGGGGGTGAAACTGGGGGTGCGTGGCGGTTGAGCGCGTTGTTTCGGGTTTTGGGCTATGCCAGTTGGCGTAAGCCGTTTTCGTTAAGGATAAGAATGCGTCCACGCTTTACTTCGACAAGGTCATCGCCGGCAAGGCGGTGCAGCACGCGCGTTACCGCTTCGCGGGCAGAGTTGATATCGCGCGCTAATTCGTCTTGAGTGATTTTCAGTTCGGGGGAGCCGCATGCTTGGGCGCGTTCAATTAGGTAGCTAGCCACGCGCTGGTCTAGCCGCTTGAATAGCATTTGTTGCAGCACGCGCACAACCTGGGAGTAGCGTTCCGCTTCAACCTCGAGCATGAAGGCTTTGACATAGATGTTGTTAGTGGTTAGGTGTTCGCAAAGGCTGGCGGGCACAATAAGAAGCGTGGATTCTTCCGTTGTGGTTACCAGCGTGCCAAAGGATATTTGCTTTATAACGCAAGAAGCGGTGGTAACGCAGCATTCACCGCTGCCCAGCCTGAAGAGCGTTATTTCTTTACCTTCTTCAGAGATTAGGCTGGTGCGGATTCCTCCGCGAACAATGAATACGATGCCGGTGCAGGAGTTGTCGGTGTTGCTGATTAGCTGATTGGCGCTAAACATACGAAGGAAAGAACGCTCCGATACGAGCGCTTTTTCCTTCGAGGAAAGATGATCCCAGAAGGGGAGTTGCTCTACGATGCGTTCGGTCATGGTTCCTTCGACTCCTTTCGTGCTGTGCTAAATGTATCAGGTATCGCATGGCATTCTGCAGCAGAAGGGTGAGTGCAAGTTGTTGGCGTGCGCGCAGGTTGGTGAAGCGGCGGGTGCGGCGGGCGCAGTTGCGGCCATGGATATATCCCCTCGGTCTATACGGCGCTACAGGCATAGAGGAAGGCACCCGCTGAAGTGGGGTTGAAGTCAAGCGCGGCGCCCAGTCGTTGATGCCGTCTCCGATGACTACTCCTGCACCTTGAGGGCTTCGGCCAGGCTCACGCGCTTGATGGACCGCATATGCAGCAGCGCCACGACCAGGTACGTTGCAAAGCCGATGCCCACGCACGCCGCCATGGACCAGCCCGGCACGTAAATCTCGATATTGCCGTTATAGGCGAGCAACATGGAGCGGAAAATGGCAGTGAGTGAGCCGATAATCAACGGCAGGCTCAGCACGAGCGATGCTGCCACGCACAGCGTGATCGAGCGGATGTACAGGTGTGAGATCTCGCCATCGCGATAGCCAAAGACCTTCATGTAGCTAATCGACCGGGCGCTATGGTCGATAACAGCCTTGGTCAGCAGATACATAAACAGCAGGAAGATAAACACCGCGAGCCCGACCATCATGCCGATCATTTTGCTCATCATGCCGATGAACTGGTCGCCCACGGCACGCATGTCGTCGGGCGTGGTGTCGCCTGCAAAGTAGCGCGCATCGAGGTCGAGCTTCTCATCGCTCACATAGCCGTTGAAGTAGGCAGCATCGTTGCCGAACAGATCGTTAAAGTCATCGATGCTCATATAGATATTCATGTCAGACTTTGAGCCCCAAGCGTAGTCCTTGCCTGCGTACTCAAGGGAATAATTCTGAGCCTCGTACTTGTCGCGGAGCTCAACCTTCTGGCCCTCGCTCCAGCCAAACTTGTCGAGCAGGCCGCCGCCAAAGACAACACGGTCATCGCCGATGTTGAGGTCCTTCCAGTAGCGCGAATTTGCCGAGACGCCGTAGACGGAAATCGTCTCCTCGCCGTTTCCGCCGCCGCGATCGTACTGCAGCTGGTAAACGGCGTATTTCTCGGCCTGCGCAATCTTAGCCGCACCGTTGTCGGTCGTGTTGACCGGATGAATGTCATCGTTGTCGGTGTCGATCTTCGAGGCCTTCTCGATCAGATCGATGGCCTCGTCGCGGTCGCAGCCAAGGGCATCGGCCAAGTCGTCGAGGTGCGCGTAGAACGTATCCTTCTTGTCCTGAGCGTTTGTGAGCGCGCGTTGCATCGCAGACAGGCTCTCGGCAGACGGAGAGCTGGCTGCGGCATCGGCTGCTGTCTGCGCGGCATCAGCAGCGTCATCGAGCTCGTCACTGGCATCTTGGGCGGCGGAGAGCAGCGCGCCGTCCACCGACTGCAAGCGCCCGAGCGCCGCCCATTGCTCGCGCTCCTCGGCGGTGCCCTCAAGCTCTAGCGGAGCCTTGAGCGTGTACTGATGCTCGGCGACTAGGCTCGTTTCCAGGTTGTCCGCATAGTGCGTCATCGTGGGCAGAATCGCCAAGCCAAAGAGCATCAGCAGCGATGCGAACGCGATACCCACGAAGAGCGTGGCGAAGTTGCCCAGGTTGCGCAGGAAGATGCGCAGGCGGAAGCGGGAGACAAAACCCATGCGCTCGGGCAGGCGCAGGCCGCGCTTGGTGCCCGACTTGCCGCTCGCCTCGCGACGGAGAAACTGCAGCGGCGTCTTGCCCATTTTGCGGAGCAGGCCCACCAGCGTGATGAGGATGAGCGCGGCGGCGGGAACCACGGCGCATTTTACGAAGATTTCCCAGCTCCAGTACACCTGGAAGGGCGGCAGACTGTACGAGCCGTAATAGAGGCTGCGCATGGGCTCGGTAAAGAACGCAACGCCGAGCGCGGTGCCCAAAAGTGCCGCGAGCACGCCCACGATGGCGGGAAGCGCAAGGTAGTGCAGCACGATCTCGCGACGGCGATAGCCGCTGGCGAGCAGCGTGCCGATGATGGCGCTCTCCTCCTCGATGGTGGCGTTGGTGAGGACCACAAAGACGAACGCCATGATCACGATGATGATGTCGAGCAATGTCGTCCACATCGTGGAGTCGCCGTCCACGTCATCGCGCGCATAGCCAATGCCCTGGTTAGAATCGGCATCGGTAAGATCGTCGACGCGTGCGTCGGTGTCCGTCAGAGCCTCGACCATATCCTGCTCGGCATCGATGCGGTCCGCGGTGGAGAGGTCGCGGTCGTTAAAGGTAAAGGAGTACGTGTAGGCGGGTGCGCCGCCGGCATCCTCGAGCGCGGCAAAACCGGCGTCGGTGACCTCGGCAACGCCATACGTAATGGTGTTCACCGTAAAGTCCGAATTGTTGAGAAACAACGCCTGGCTATCGGGCTGCGTCATGATGCCGCAGATGGTGTAGGCGCGCCCCTCGAGCTCGACCTTATCACCCACGGCAAGATCGTTGTTGGTGGCAAAGACTCGGTCGATGGCCACCTCGTCGTCCGCCTTAGGCTGCTCGCCTTCGCAGTAGGACGCAATGTCAACCTCGGTGCGATGCGCATAGGTGCGCAGGGTGCGCTTGGTGCCGTCGTCGTCAGCCGCCTTTTTGATGATGGCGTCGATAGAGAAGTTCTTGTAGAGCGTAACGCCGCCGACGTCCTCCGCCGCGTCCTCGGCAGCCTTGAGCTGTTCGTCGGTGGCCTCGAAGGAGGTGGTCACGCGGCCGTCCTCAATCGTGTACTCGTCGTGCATGTCATCGATGAGGCAGCCGATGGAATGGGCTGCGAGCAAAAAGCCCGACGTAAGGGCGATGCTTCCGCACATAAGCAAAAAGATGCCCAGGTATTTGCCGATATTGTGGCGCAACTCGCGCGGGAGTCGTTTTGCAAGAGGTGTCATGGCTCCGCCTACCAATCGAGCTCGGCTGCCGCAACGGGCGACTCGTTGAGTTCGTCCTCGACAATGCGGCCGTCGCGCAGGCGCAGCACGCGGTTTGCCATGCGCGCGATGGCGGCGTTGTGGGTGACAATGATGATGGTACAGCCGTAGGTGCGGTTGACGTCCTCCATGAGTTGCAGGATTTCCTTGGATGTCTTGTAGTCGAGCGCGCCAGTGGGCTCGTCGCACAGCAGCAGGCCCGGATTTTTGACGAGTGCACGGCCGATGGCGCAGCGCTGCTGCTGGCCGCCCGAGACCTGGCGCGGGAACTTGTTGCGGTGTTCGTAGAGGCCCAGCGAGCGCAGCAGGTCGTCGACGTCAAGCGGTTTTTTGGACAGGTGTGCTGTGACCTCGATGTTTTCCTTGATGGTAAGGTCGGGCACCAGGTTATAGAACTGGAAGACAAAACCCAGCTCGCGGCGTCGGTACTCGCCCAGATCGGCGGGCTTGAGCACCGTGAGATCGCAACCATCTACCATAATGGAACCGCCGTCGGCATCCTCTAGACCGCCGATGAGGTTGAGAAACGTCGATTTGCCCGAGCCCGAAGGCCCCAGCATGACGCAGATTTCGCCGCGGTTGATGGACGTATCGATACCATCGAGCACCGTAAGGCGCGCGTCACCGTCGCCGTAGTGTTTTTTAAGCCCGTTGACCTGGACGTAAACATGCTTTGTCGCCATGTTATCCCCTGTTGTTAGCCACCTGTTACTTTTCTAGGCTAATAGTAAACCTAGGTGAACTATTTTTTAGCGACGAGCGCGAATTTTCTAAACTAGTCATCGGGAACGGGTCGTGGCTAGGCGTAGGATTTGGCACGTGCGAGGGCCAGACCTGCACCGTCTAGAAGCCAACGCTGCGCGGACGGGACGGGGGAGCGCTTCGAGCAGCGGAGGTTGAAGCGCAAGCAGAAGCATCGCGGGCGTTGATTGCCATTTGCAGCAAGCCTTATACAGAAGCGGTGTCGGTTCCATTTGAAACCGACACCGCTATCTATCGCGCCGCTCATCAACAGCCGATCTCCATCCCACTCGTATTCGAGGTGGGATGATTTAACGAAATCCCACAGTGCGTCTTGGTATGTCTCCGGGATTCTATGGCCTCGATGGCCTGTCCGGCCGCACCTCCAAGCCATCGCGACGTGCTCACTACGGCCCTCCGGCCGCTTCGCTTGCGATTGATGCGGCGACTGGGGCCGAGGTCGCATCGGCACATCGCTTGCGAGGGCCGTTCTCTAAATAGCCTTTCGCCTTGCTTGCTTGAGCCAATTCCTCTTAAAGGGGCCGATTCCGCCGAAGAACTTGTTGTAAGTCCCCCCCCATCTTCCTTCGCGGCGTATTTGATCGCCGCTAGCTCGATCGTGCATAGGTAGTCCGCGGCCTGTTCGAGCCGATAGTCGGTCATCGATGTCTTGCGGCGCTCCAAGACACCCTTGGAGAGGGCGAACCCGAAGGACTGGTCGAGAGCCCTCTTGACGATGTCCTGGCCGTTGTCGTAATAGACCTTCACGTCGTCGAACGCCTGAAAGAAGTCGAGGTGGTCGAACAGGAGCCCGGAGATGTCCCGCTTCATGCGAGCGGTGAGCTTCGCGAGGTCGTCGAACTCGCTTCTTCGGTATGCGAACGTCGCGTACTTGATGGGGAGCCTCTGCACGAGGACGTTGAACGAGTAGAGCATCTTCTTCCGCTGCTCAAGGGACATCCCTCGGTAAGGTCCATGACCGTTCAGCGGCGGCTCGGAATGAAACGGTATGTTCGGCAAATCGGACCTGAGGAGGGACTCCTCGTAGCGCGCGACTTTATCAGATATGGAATCGGCCTGGTCGTGAATCACGAGCGTGAGCAAATAGTAGCGCGCTTTCCCGCCACGATCTCCGCTCTCGTCGACGAATATGCTCAGGTCTCGTCCCAATAAAAATCCCCTAGATAGAATAAAAGCCGGGGGATAAGCCCCCGGCACTTGGAGGTAGCCGAAACGGCCACCAAAATCTATATACCACGCCTGTGATGGTTTTTCAAGAACCGCTCGAACGATCGCATGAGCCGACCACTGATTACTCTCGTTTTCCCTGAGATGGCGAGATTCTTTACTCCCCATTAACAATCTGGGGAACGCCGTGCGGAGACCGCCGAAAAGCCCATTGAGTTCGATTTGGATTTTACGGGTCCCGAAACGGCCCCATTCCGCCCTCGGGGACAAAAACCGCGCGTCCACCCACATAGACTTCAGAGGGGCGATCTCGCGCTCCCTGGTCTCGCTTGCGAACATCTCGTCAGTCGCCTGCACGTAGAGCACGCGCCCGTCCCTCGTCGCGACGAAGTCGACTTCCTTGCCGTAGAGCTTGCCCACATGCACGCTCCACCCTTCGTAGAGGAGCTGGAGATACGCGGCGTTCTCGAACAGGCGGCCGGTATCCGTGATCCCATAGTCGGCCATCCAGGTCCCGAAGCCGGTGTCGACGACATACTCCTTCGGGTTCGTCTTGAGAAGCGCCTTGCCGTGCAGGTCGTAACGCGTGGCGTAGAGAAGAATCGGGCACCGCGGCATTTGCCCTTCGCACGCCCGCGATCGCCTTGATGGGGTCGGTGCCACGAAAGGGCATTGCCTCCTCGAGGCGATCGCGGGCGTTTCGGTCTATCGCCTTTCAAGAGCTGCTCCTAAAACTCAAATCTCATTTCACTTTTGGGAGTATCAAAACTCCGCGCTACAGGAGGCCCAAGAGTTAATCTCGAGACGCACCGACTAAAGGGATAACGCTCCTGCCGAGAGACTGGGCAGCTTGCTCGATCGACGCGGACCGGCGATTGCCAAACCCCAAAAGCCGGACCGCGCGGCATCGTTCGTTTCACTACATTGGCTTGATGGGATTGCGGATCACGGTCTTGAGCTTCTCCGGCGCGCACTTGCGCGGGTCGGAGAGGTAAATCTCGTGATGGAGGCGGGATTCGGAGAAGTCGGGAGCATAGCCCTGTTCCGCCGCGAATGCGCGCATGGCGTCTGTGGTCGCCGGCTCGCCGTCGTAGGGCCCAGTATGCATGCATTGAACGCAAAGGCCCTCGTCGACCCTCAGCAGCTCGACCGCTGAGAAGTCCAGCTTCTTTTTGGCGGCAGCTTCCGAAACGGCCCAGTCGAAGTCCTCGCGAGTGACGAAATCGGGGAGACGGATGCATGAGATGAAGTTGAAGTCGTCCTTCCGCGCATAATCGATCCCGCCATCAGCACGGCCTTGCCACCAGAAGCCCTCGAGCGGAGGCACAACGAAGTCGAAATAGCCCTCGATCTCCCGCGGACCCCTCTTCGACATCTTGATGGTGTAGGCGACGCCGTAGAGCAGTGGCAACGCATTCTGGTACTCGCCGCCTTCGACATTGGGGTCGCCCTTGCCCCGCACGGCGACGTAGCTCATAGGCGGAACGGTTACGACGCTCGGCTTGCCGGACGGCCTGTAGAGCTCTCTGAACTCCTTCTTGAAATCGTATGCCATCGCAACAGCCCTCCCTGAGCTTGGGTTTCCGCCGATATCGATTCAAATATAGCAACGGGCGCGGCTTCGGAGGAAACCGCGCCCGTTGGCAGACATTATAACATATAAACGAACGTATGTTCTATTCCCACTCCACAGTGCCGACGGGCTTAGGCGTCAGGTCGTAGCAGACGCGGCAGATGCCGGGAACTTCAGCGGTAACGCGTGCGGTGATGCGCTTCAGCAGCGCCCAGTCAAGCTCTGGCACCTCAGCTGTCATTACGTCAACGGTGTTAATGCAGCGGATGATGCAGGGCCAGTCGTATGCACGCTTGCCCTCGCGAACGCCGGTTGCACGGAAGTCGGGCACTACGGCGAAGTACTGCCAGATGGTAAGTCCTGCTTTGTCGATTTCCTCGCGCACGATAGCGTCGGCATCGCGCAGTGCTTCAAGGCGGTCGCGGGTAATGGCGCCAAGGCAGCGAACGCCCAGGCCGGGGCCGGGGAAGGGCTGGCGCTCAACCATGTTTTCGGGCAGGCCCAGTTCGCGTCCAACAACGCGCACTTCGTCTTTGTACAGCAACTTAACGGGCTCGCACAGCTCGAACTGCAGGTCATCGGGCAGGCCGCCTACGTTGTGGTGGGCCTTTACGCCGTCCTGCGACTCAAGGATGTCGGGGTAGATGGTGCCCTGAGCCAAGAAACTCACCTCGTTGCCAACCTTGCGAGCTTCCTCTTCGAATACACGAATGAACTCAGCGCCGATGATCTTACGCTTGGTTTCGGGCTCTTCTACGTCAACCAGCTTGTTCAGGAAGCGGTCGGTTGCGTCTACGTACACCAGGTTTGCGTCCATCTGGTTCTTGAATACGTCAACAACCTGCTCACTCTCGCCTTTGCGCATAAGGCCATGGTTTACATGTACGCAGATAAGCTGCTTGCCAATAGCCTTGATCAGCAGTGCGGCAACAACGGAGCTGTCAACACCGCCGGAAAGGGCCAGCAGGACCTTTTTGCTGCCAATCTGCTCGCGAATTGCAGCAATCTGCTCATCGATGAATGCCTGGGCGAGTTCGGGGGTGGTGATACGAACCATGTCGTCAGGGCGCTTATTGGGATCCATGCAGAGCTCCTTTAAATTCGATTGGAATGCGCCGCACATAACACGACGCATATTTCACATCTGTTAATTATATCCAGTTGGGAACATTTTTCCCTGATTGGGTAATGTATTTGCTCTGAAATCGATTCGGAGCTTCTACCACTCTGCGGATATGGATCGGAATTAATAGTTTCGCCTACGTCTTATCCTGCTATTTGCATACGCAGCACTCCCCAGTGCCACTATGGCGGCTATAAGCAACGTGTAGCAAAAACCCGCACTTGTGCCGTCTGCCGTGTTGGGGGAAGGCGAATCTGCTTCCTGTTCAGTTCCAGATTTGTCGTTAGAGTTAACCTGCGACTTATCGTCGCCATTTGCTCCGCTCTGATTGCTATTGTCTGGCGCGGACGGAGTGTCACTCTTCTCAACGAATTTCCAGGAACCGGTGAAGGTTACATTGCCCTCTGAATCTGCCGTAGTCATATCGGCAATGGCTGAATCTCTGTCGTAGCCCACAAAAATCCAGGTTCCGTTGGCAACTTCTACGGTCGTTTGGGAGGGCGCAGTAGCGTTCAGTGCATCGTTATACACGTAGTTGTTTGTGTCTTTTGGGAGTACCGCTAAAACCTCGTCCGGCAACTGTTTGCCCGAAGAAGCGCAGCTGAACGCATGCTTGACGTTGAACTTCTTGAAGACCTTTTTGAATTGAGCCTTGTAAACAACGTCACCCGTGACATCTCCGATTGTGGTGTGCCATGAGTCGAAATAATAGTTGTAGGTGTCGTCAGACGGTTTGGTGGGGGTGGGAATGGCAATTTGGTCGGCTTTGGTCCCAACGGCGTAGTGCTTTTCGCCGTAAATCAAGCTACCGTCTTCATTCGTGAAGGTTACTTTTGCAAGAGTGGGGTTGTTTGCTGCAATTAGGCAGACCTTGTTTCTAGGTTCGATGCTTCCATAGTTGGTGTACTCGTTACGTTCGTCTTTCGACTGGGCGGTGTAGCGAGATGTCTCGTCGTCTAGGTACCAACCATCGATTTTCTGGTTGGTCGCATCGTCAGGCTTCCCAAGGTACTGTTCGCTCATGTCTTTTGCGGCCGACAATTTTGCAATGGAGCCGTCCAAGTAGACGTCGGAAGCCGCCTTGTCTGCGGTGTTGTTGCACAGTTTGGTGTTGGTGATGGTGGTGCCTGCACCTTCGCCGGAATTCGATTCTGCGGCAAAGCCTCCGCCGTAATTTGCTGCCTTGTTGCCCGTAATAGTGCATCCGTCAATGGTCAAGCTGGTGAAGTTGCCATACGATGCAACGCCGCCGCCTAATGCGGCGCTGCTCTTTGTTATCGTGCAATTACGAATTTCAGCTGCGGCAGGTGATTTCATCATCACTGCAAGCACGCCGGCTCCATAGCCTTCGTCCTGGTTAGCTGTGTTATTGGTTATGGTGGTGTTCTTAAGGAATAAGCCCGGTTTTTCGGTAGCGCCTACGTTCGGTGTGTCGGCGCACAGGCCGTATGCTGCGGCGTAGAAATACGCGGAAGAAAGAACGCCTGCGCCATCGTTTGCTTCGTTTCCGCTGATGGTACCGCCAAGGATTTGCGCGGAGCTTTGAAGGTTGCCCCATCCGCCATTCTGGATTTCATCGATTGACGCAACAACAGCAACGCCGCCGCCCATTTCGTTGGCCTTGTTGTTCGAAATGGTTCCGCCCGTCATAACGAACGAAGATCCGCCGGAAACGTACACGCCGCCGCCAGCAGACGTGATAATGCGGGAGTCCATGCCGTAATCCGAGGCTTTGAAGGAAGAAGTGGCGTAGCAATTCTTGATTTCGCCAGCGTCCATTACGAACGAGCCGCCGTAAATTACCGCAACGCCACCGCCGTAGCAGATGGAACCGCCGGTGATGCCGCAGTTTTCGATAGTGCCGCCGTACATATGGAAGGTGCCACCCTGCACGGTTACGCCGCCGCCAAAATAGTTATCGCCTTTACGGTCGGTAATGGTGACGCCGGGGTGCATATTGCACGTGCCTTGGATATACAACAGACCAGGTACATCGTTGCTCTGTTCGTTTCCGCCGCTAATTTTCAGCGTGTCGCTACCATCTGCCGCGCCCAAGTTCAATTGCGCTCCCGACTGTACGGAAATCGAGCTGTACTGACCAAGTGTTATGGTGTGCCCGTTGCCAACAATGCTTACGGGCTGCGAAGAGGAGAATGAGGCTCCTTCAGTTTGAATGTTGTCGGTGAGCTCAATAATGTATTCGCCACTGGATGCATCGTTTACGGTAGCTACCGCATTATCGAGTTCGCTACTGTTGCCTACTTCGATAGTGGTTGGCGTTGCCGCGAATGCCGATATCGGCATTACCAATGCGTAGAGTGTCAATGCTGCAACAAAGGTCAGCGCCATGCGGATTTTGCTCACGGCATCTCGCTTTCAAAGTCTTTTGAATCTGGGCGAGAGCGTGTGTGTGCTTCCTCAGATTCGGTAAAGGAGTACAAATTAACAACTTATTAATATAAGGCAAATCCAAGCAAATATGTCGCAGCAAACCATCGCTATTTCGCATGGTTCTCTTTCCGCTCCTTGTTTAATTGGTCAACACAAGTCTTTTGAGTTGCACGTGTTGCATAAGGAGATTTAGAGGCTGATATAAAGTGGCAGCTATCGCACGTTTGCGTTCAAAGTGCGATGTTGTAGCAAGCATAGAAGCGCCCCCGAGCCTCAATACGTTGGAATACCAAAGCTTAACCCGTTAATCGGAAATACCGACCATGCGTCCCGCTTGCGGGCTGGGAAATCAGAGTCTCTGTAGGAAAATAACTGCGCATATTCATTTGCGAGCATGCCGATCCCGAAAGGACCTCCATCATGCGTTTTGCAAAGAAGATTCTTTTTATTATTGCGGGCAGCGTATGCCTTGCCCTTGGTTTTATTGGGATGTTTGTGCCGGTACTGCCTACGACGCCACTTGTACTGCTTGCGGCGTTTCTGTTTTCGCGCAGCTCGGATCGCCTTAGCTCTTGGATTGCTCAGACTCCAATTTACCGAGCATATGTTGAGCCTTTTAAACAAAGCGGCGGCATTTCGCTACCCAGGAAGGCAAGGATCTTGGTTATCTCCTATTCGGTGATGGGCCTTAGTGCATTTCTGGTTCAAAAACCGCTCGTGTGGGTTGTTCTGGCTGCTGTTGCGGTTTTCCTGGCGGTTTTAATGTTGGTCGTTATTCCAACCATTCCTAAGGAAAAGGAACTCGACCATGGCGATGGTCTCGAGATTGATGCTGGCGCAAGGGCATATGAACGGGAATAGCCGCATTGCAGCCGGTGCTGCTGTTGGTTCTGTTGCAAGCATCACTATCTGGTTAGGACTCTGCTACCTACCTAGCTCTTTTGGGTTTTAGGGTGTTTTACCCTAGCGCAACATCGAGAACCATCATCAGGCTGAAGCCGACCGCAAAGAACACTGTGCCAAGGTTGGAATGCTTGCCTTGAGATATTTCAGGCATTAGTTCTTCGACCACCACGTACAACATGGCACCTGCCGCAAAACTCAGTAAATAAGGCAGAGCTGCAATGATCAGCTGTGACGCGATGATCGTTAGCACTGCACCGATGGGTTCCACGATGCCAGAAAGCACGCCGCCTGCAAACGCTTTTTTCCTGCTCATTCCTTCTGCCCGAAGCGGCATCGAGATGATTGCGCCTTCTGGGAAGTTCTGGATGGCGATGCCGATCGACAGCGCCAATGCGCTTGCCGCTGTGATCTGCGCATTTCCAGCAAGAAAGCCCGCGTACATAACGCCAACCGCCATACCCTCCGGGATATTATGCAACGTCACTGCCAATACCATCATTGTGGTACGGCTAAGCTTGCTTTTTGGACCCTCTGACTGTTCGCTGCCCACATGTAGATGGGGAATCAGGTGGTCTAGAGCAAGCAAGAACAGCACGCCGAACCAGAATCCCGCAAAAGCGGGAACGAACGAAAGCGCTCCCATCGAAGCCGATTGCTCTATAGCAGGAATCAGAAGGCTCCAAACCGATGCGGCGACCATTACTCCTGCGGCAAATCCCGCAAGGCAACGCTGCACCAGGTTTCCCAGATTGTTTTTCATGAAGAGAACGCAAGCGGCGCCCATAGTCGTGCCTAAAAAAGGAATCAGAATTCCGAGAATGGTTTCTATTGGTTTCACCCTCTTTCGGTTTCTAGTTGCTGGGTTTCCTTGGTGGAAATCTTTTGTTTCGCAACGGAAACTTCGTGGTGGCAAGGTTTGTTCAGGGCTTTCGTGGATAAGCGCAGAGGCTAAGTTAAACCTAGCTAACTTTAGCACAGATGAATAGCGCATGCCGAAAGTGGGCGATTGGGGAGATTAGGCATTTACCAAGATTTTGGTTGCCATCTTTATTTGTGAACGAAAAAAAGGCGCTCGCCAAATGGCGAGCGCCTTAACTTTGCAAGTAAGTGACCTGGTAATGCTACTTCTTAATGGATTTGAATGCTTCGGTCTGAGCCTTGATGCCGCGCTCGGCTGCCAGGCGCTCGATGGAAGTTGCGCCAAAGAAGCCGTCAATGCCAGGAACGTTTTCAATAATGTAAGCCGCATCCTTGGGCTCGGAGATGGGGCCACCATGGCAGATAACGAGTGCATCGGGGTTGATATCCTTTACAACCTTTACGATGCCTTCGATGATCTTTGCGCAATCCTCGAGAGTGCGTGCGGTTTCTGCGCCGATGGTGCCGCCGGTGGTAAGGCCCATATGGGCAACGATGATGTCTGCACCCGCCTTGGTCATTGCCGCTGCCTGCTCTTCATCGAAGACATACGGGCAGGTAAGCATGTCGAGCTTGTGGGCCTCGGCGATCATATCTACCTCAAGGCCGTAGCCCATGCCGGTTTCTTCGAGGTTCTTACGGAACGTACCGTCGATAAGGCCAACAGTGGGGAAGTTCTGAACGCCGTTGAAGCCCTGCTCCTTAAGCTCGGCAAGGTACTTCTTCATTACGCGGAAGGGGTCGGTGCCACATACGCCAGCGAGCACGGGGGTGTCCTTCACAACAGGCAGAACCTCGGCGCCCATTTCAACAACGATCTGGTTTGCATCGCCGTAGGAAAGCAGACCAGCAAGAGAGCCGCGGCCAGCCATGCGGAATCGACCAGAGTTATAGATAACGAAGATGTCGGCACCGCCGGCCTCGGCGGATTTAGCCGTGATGCCCGTACCGGCGCCTACACCGAGCAGGATGTTGCCTTCGTCGAGGGACTTGCGGAACCGGTCGAGGATTTCTGCGCGGGACAATTCAAGCATGGTTTTCTCCTTTTCCTTGAGGAACTGTCACTTTAATGAGCATTTTTCCAATAAGAAATACTGCCCTTATGGAAAGAGGCCCAATGAAGCTAGCGTAGTGGTGCCGCTCGGGCACCTTCTGTAAGAAAAAGACGAGAACTGTGCGCTCTCGTCTTTTTATATACGTTATTGATTCATGAGGTCGATCAGCTTTTGTGCTGCAGCAATGGCGAATTCGTCGTCATTCACATGGGCATCCATTTCGATGAGCTCGGCTTTCGTCGGGTCGATTTCATCACGAAGTGCCTGGAACAGCGCCGCATCTTCTTCGGGGCCGTAGAATGGTTGGCCTTCGGCGTCGATCATCGAAACGCCCTTCAAAGGCAGCATTACAGCGCACGGGCCGATAGACATATTCACCTTGCCTGCGATAGCACGCCCAATTTGCTGGTTTTCTTCAACCGTGGTGCGCATAAGCGTAACGGTTGGGTTGTGCTTGTACAGGTTGCGAGACTGGTAATGCTCGGGGACGGTATCCCACGGGCCGAAATTCACCATGTCGTCAGCGCCTACGGATACCACAGCAGGAACGCCGTTAAGGGCGGCAGCGCTGCAGCGATCGGGGCCAGCGTTAAGAACGCCGCCAGCAATTTCATCGCACCATTCGGTGGTAGTCAGATCGAGTACGCCTTTGATGAAGCCGCCGTTGATCAGTGATTCCATGCATTTTCCGCCCGTGCCCGTGGCATGGAATACGAGAACTTCGTAGCCGTTCGACTCCAGGTAAGCCTGAGCTTTCTGGATGGCGGGTGTGGTTACGCCGAACATGGTTGCAGCAACAAGCGGCTTGGAATCCTCGTGCTTGGGAGCGACGTGTTCGAGCATGCCTGTCATAGCGGCAACTGCGTTGTTGAAGATCGCTGCAGAGAAGGAATTGATGCCTGCAACGTCAACGATGGAAGGGAACATGGCAATGTCGGATGCGCCGACGTACGGCGAGGTATCGCCTGATGCCATGGTGGATACCATAACCTTGGGAACGCCTACCGGCAGCTTGCGCATGCCTGCGGTTGCGATAGCGGTTCCGCCTGAGCCGCCCATGGAAAAGACGCCGTCAAAGCGACCGTTGGCATACAGCGTAGGCAAAAGCTTTTCGACACCGCGCGTCATGGTTTCCGTGGCGAAGGCTCGGTCTTTCTTTTCGGCGATAGTGGACATTTCGATGTCAACCGCTGCTGCTACTTCCGTGTTGGTAACGTCAGGCATGCTTTGCGGGTCGAATACGCCGCAGTGGATTGTGATGGTGTTGATGCCCAGCTCTTCGAAGCGGGTTTTAACGTAGGCGAATTCTTCGCCTTTGGTGTCAAAAGTGCCAATAATAGCAACAGTTTTCATGTAAGCCTCCCCCAAAAATAGATCCCAATAGCGTCGAAAGCTATTGATTTTTTTACAATAGATTAAGAATTGTTAGAAATCAATGAACGAGTTCATCTAGATGGACGGGTTAAGCTTCTTGGGTATTCGTTAGAAGTACCTCTTCTAATTATTCTGTTGTTTACTTTTTTAATAATAGTGTCGTTTCACCAGGTAAACAGTGTTATTTGCTCCTATTGATGCTGTTCTGAAATAGGCTTGAATCCCAATTCGATAAGAAGTTTTAACTGCGGTTTGCTTTAGTGCCATTGGGTTGTGTGCTCGTCGATAACTTCAAGTGTTGCGCAGTCCACCAAATAGAAGTCGACTATTTCGGTAGAAGCGGATTCTGCTCCATCTACTGCGAAGCGGTGTTTTTGCAGAACGTATTTGCGGTTCGATAATCCGCCGTGCTGTTCGTTCAGGATAATGTGCAGCTCGGTAACTTGGCCAGTTTTTTCGTTTGGTTCCCTGGAGATTACGGCATAGGGGTAGCCCCTAGCCGTAATTTTGTATTCCATCTCGAATCCGTCTACCCCAATGTAACTGGCAACCGCTGCCATTTCCTGTTTGTATGCTTGGTAGTCCTGGGCGGTAGGGTAGCCGTCTTCGTCGATCTTTGGGGTTCCGTTCTGTGCGTCAGGAATCGTTTTGCCGTTATAGGTGTCTAGCTGGAGCTCTTCAATTTCCCCATCCAAGCTGAGGTTGTAGCGATAGTCGTTTTGCTCTTCGCCGAATATGGTGGCTGATGCGTGGTCGCTGCCCCATGTAGTTTCCCAGTTTTCAGGACCAAGGTTTTTGCCGTCGTTGGCAATGTCGAAGCTGCACGTTGTGACGGTTTTCCCATTGCTTTCGAGAACAAGACGGGCGTGGGTTGAACCGAAGGGCCAATCCGGTTCTCCGATTTGCTGAAAGTGCAGTTCGTGGGTGTCATCGGGGGATTCCGATACGTCGATATCGGTTGTTTTGTAATTGATGTTGCAAAGAAGTAGGCCGCTCGCCAGCGCAATAAGAACCCAGATCCACGCTGCGATTCCCAGGAAGATTTGGATTCCTCGTTTTTTGATAAGGGCACAGCCTACAACGTTAGCTGCGGCAATGAACAGCATTATGAGAATAAACACCATATCGGGGTTCCTTGGATCATCATCCCTGTAGTTGGTGCTTAGAGGATAGCGCTGAGCCGTTACTTCTTGAACTTATTCAAAAGGAACCCGAAAAGGCTGACGCCATCTTCTATGGCATTCTTTGTTCTTGTGTAGTCACCCATGGTATCGTTTTCGATCATGCGCTCTCGGTTTTCCCTTAGGATGCGGCCTTCGGCTTCAACTCTGGCGGATGTTAGTACGGAGTCGGCGAGGTATTCTGCTGTCTCCTTTCGGTTTTCGCGCATCATGCTCTTGGCGGTTTTGAGCGATTCCCGCCGCCGTTCTTTTGTTTGCGGGGAGGGTTTCTGGGCGCACTGGCAGATGAGTGCCACAAACTTTTCTGAAAGCCCTTCAGACGCGAAGCGATTCTCGAAGGTATCGAAGTCTGCGCACTGTTCGCCAAGCGCGACTACTTCGGCGCAGAATGCGTCCACTTCGGGCTGCAAGCCATCAGGCACGATGAGATATTCATCGAAGTAGTGCGTTTTCGCATTAACGCTTTTCTGTACGTCGCTGTTCATGTTCGCGCCCTTTCTCGCATGCGTTAGCTAGGGGAAGTGTTCCTTATACGACAGTGCCACAGTCGCATGCGCGAGGGAATGAACGTGTGTCCCATTATTGCCGCAGGCATGCGCCCTTGTTTCCCATTTTTGAGTGACGGGGGTGTCGCTAAACGTTCTGTCGGGTTGCGCTTCTACGTTAAGCATGCGAACGCTGAAAAAGCGCCCATCGGTAATCATCGATGGGCGCTCGTAGCCAGCATGTTCTTATTCTTAACGCTTCTTTGTCGCCAGAGTGGAGGCCAACAAAGCGCTTGCTGCTATCAGCAATGCTGCGATCGCGACGATTAGCATGTTCGCATCGCCCGTATGAGGGGTGGCTGCCGCTGTTTTGTTGTCTGCGGCGGACTTATTGCTCGCGTTGGGATCGCTATCTTCTGTTGGCTTGGCGTCTTCACCAGGAGCGGTCTTTTCGGTGTAGACGTTTTCGAACGTCATGACATCAACGGGGGTATCCTGCGTCTTTTCGTAGAATTCGCCGTTGTCTGTTGCTACCAGTTCAACGGGGAATACCTCGAAGCTTGGCTGGGCTGTTCCCTGATTGTCGGTTGCGCCGTTGTTGCGGAAGATTTGGTATACGGCATCCGAATAGGTCCAGTTTGCAATGCCAGTGTTCTTTTCGCGTACGCAAAAGCCTTCGCATGTAATGTTGTCCACTTGCTTCTTAGGGCCTTGGATGGTGAGGCTGCCTTCGTAGCTTCCTTCGCCATTCGTAGCAACAGTGGCCGTTATGGTTACATCGTTGTAATCCTCAATCTGGCCAACGCCAACGTCGAAGATTTCTAGCTCAAATTCCTGTTTGCCAGGAGCGATGTCGCCACCCTTTTTAACCATCTTTGTGAATGGGAGGGAGTATGTCACGGTTTTTTCGCCAGTGATGAAATGGATGCTCTTGTAAAGGTGAAGGTAGCCTTTTGCCTGTTCGGCTCCATCGTGTTCAATGAGATCGATCGTTGTGCCTTCGCTATCAACAGCCATGGCGTATGTCAGCTCGAAATCGTCGTTGATGGTGGGAGAGTCGGCAAGTGCGGGAATGTTCATCTCGCTGGTGCTTTTGGCATCGACTTCTGCTTCATAGACCGTAAAGTCGCCGACGCAGCCTGAAGGGTATGCGCCGTTAAGCGTGACTTTCGCTTTTCCCTTGATGGTGATGTTGCCCTTTGCCCACAGAGGAGAGTCATCGGTAGAGGTGGCCTGGACGGTACCGCCATCGATGGTCATATTGCCTGTGGCAAAGAGTCCTGGGTATAAGCTCTTAGCGGAAACAGTTGAATTTGAAATGTTGATGTTGCCAGCGGAACCGTCGCGGGGGTCAATATACGCAGCGTTGCAATGCTGCTCGGTTGCCGAGATATTTACCGTGCAGCCGTTTTTGACAACTAGATTAGCGGCGTCGATGCCTGCATACAGTCCGTTGGAAGTGAGCTGTGTGTTGCCGAGAATAAGTGAGCCATCGCAGCCAACACCGATTCCGGCAGGCGCTTGGACGGAGACGGTTGTGTTCTGCATGGTGGCGTCGCCGCCTACGCTTATGCCATCCATTGTGTCTCCTGCGACCGAGATGGCAAGGCTTCCCGATCCACGGAAAATGACACTACCCGTGGCCTTGATGCCCATATTGTCGTTGAAGGTGATTTGGTTACTTCCCTGAAGAGTAATGGTTAAATCGCTCGTTAGCTCCGAATCGATTCCGCCATAGTCTACCGCGTTTGTGATGGAGGCATTGTCCAGCGTGAGGTTCTGCGTGGCGGGGTCGTACGTTGCCGTGCCTTCACCACATTGGATGGTGAGTTTTTCGCTGGTGAACTTCTCACCGTTAACGGATAAGTCGTAATTGGTTGCGGCGAATGACGCAGTGGGCGCTATCGCTAGAGCGAATATCAATGCGAAGAGGCCGGATATCAGTTTCTGTGCTTTGCTCATAACATTTCCTTCTGTTTGGGGTTTGCGCAGGAACAAATTTGCTTTTCGTTAAATTGCCCGGAACTGCATATGACGACTTGTTGCGATAATTGCAGTATTCGCTCTTTTGTTGGTTTAGCGACCAGGTAAATATTTGTAATTCTATTTGACTGTTTGATTATTCATACCGCCCTATGTCTCATTTTGGAATCGTATTTGTGGACAAATGGCTCAATATTGTGGCTAATTGGAACTGGCTCACCTTGCCAATCTTGCCTCAAAAATGATTTCGGCTTCACCTTTTTCCAACATGCCCAACGTGTCAATTCTGGTCGTGTCCTATATTCTTAGTACGAATGCGATATGGCTATTCTGGATACGGGCGCACAAAGCAATGCTCGCATTGGAGCAATACCGCCGGTTTCGGCAGAAGAAGCCCTCAAACACATAATGAATCGGCCGAATAATGTGCCGTCGAATTGAGGAACGCGAAATGAAGATCCTTGCCATCAACGGTAGCCCAAAAGGCAATCGAAGCAATACCTGGCGTTTAACCAGCGCTTTTCTTGAGGGCATTACCGCCAAGGAAGAAAGCAGCGGTTCTCGGGCCCCTGAAATCGAAACCCTTACCATCGGCTCGCTTAACCTCAAACCTTGCTTGGGTTGTTTTTCGTGTTGGAGCAAGACGCCAGGGGAGTGTTGCATTCACGACGATATGCAGGGAGTTATCAATAAAATCCTGTGGGCAGACGTTGTTGTTTGGAGTTTCCCCCTGTATTACTTCGGATTGCCCGGTCAGCTGAAAACCCTCATCGATCGTCAGCTTCCTATGTCCCTTCCGTTCATGTGCGCGGAAACGGAAAGCGGAGGGCATCCTTCTCGCTACGATATGAGCGGCAAGAGCACCGTGGTTATTTCCACGTGCGGCTTCTACACGGCCCAAGGGAACTACGACTGCGTTACCAGCCTGTACGACCGACTGTGCGGAAAAGGCAGCTACACCGCGATTTTCTGCGGACAAGGTGAGCTTTTCAGGGTGAAGGAGCTTTCGGAACGCACTGACGAATATCTTTCTTGGGTAAAGAAAGCGGGGCAGGAATTTGCTTCTGGCGGCATTACCGGAGAAACTCGCATCAAGCTTGACCAGAACCTATTCCCGCGTGATGTTTTTGAGGCGATGGCAGATGCTAGCTGGGGCGTTGACGAATCAGGTGAAAAAGAACATCCGAGTTTGGTATTCACCCGCCAAATGGCAGCCCTTTATCGCAAGGAGTCATGGCAAGAGCACGATGTTGTGCTGGACATGAACTATACCGATATCGGCAAGGTCTATCGCATTACTCTCGGGCAGAACGGGAGTCGGGTTGAAGCAGAGCCTGAAGATGGCTTTGCTGGTGGTTTTACTACACGCATCAACACGCCCTTCGATGTTTGGCGCTCAATTGCAAGCGGCGAGATTGCTGGTGATGAAGCGCTTATGAAGCATCTGTACTCCGTGGAGGGCGATTTCGACCTGATGATGCACTGGGATGATTATTTTGGTGCGGCATCGAGTGCGTGCGCCGGTGCGGGCGGAAATGTTCCGGATGCACTCGAGGGCGTGAACAGTAGAGATGGGGGCAACGGCAAAAGCGCCAGCGACTCGAAGACCAATATGCTGCTGCTCTTGATTCCCTGGATTGTGTTCTGGGCTGTTGCATCTATTGATGGGTTCTGGGGCAGCTTGGTCAGCGTGGCGGTATGTGTGTTGCTGCCCGTTTTGATGCATCGGACAAAGGCTACGTTGTATGACCAGATTTCCGGTTTAGGAGTAGGCGCATGTTCCGTTGCGTTGTTGGCGGGGGCATCGCCGATTCTTGTTATCCCGGTGTCATACCTGTTATTCGGACTAATGTGGACGGTTTCGTGTTTCCTGAAAGTGCCACTGACTGCGCATTATTCCAAGAACAGCTATAACGGCGAAGCGGCATTGCGCAATCCGATCTTCATGAGAACGAACCGCATCCTTACGGCGGCGTGGGGAGTGCTTTACCTGGTTACGCCTATTTGGACCTATTTCATCATGCAAACGGATGCGGCAAGCTACGTTGGCGCAATCAATTCCGTTCTTCCCGCGTTGATGGGGGTGTTCACCGCATGGTTTCAGAAGTGGTATCCACGGCACATTGCGCGTGGATAGGTGCTCGGTATGCCGTTTTGCTGGTTCAAGAGAGCCCCGCTTCTCCCTCCCCAAGCTAAGGGGGATAGGGTGGGCCGACACCACGCGGCTCTGGCCGAAGGTGCCCATTACAGTCAGAGACAAGCCGCCGATGAGCTTCGGTGGCGATCATTCGGCGCCTGGATGGCAAGATTGTGCCCTGATGCATTCCCAAGCTACTGGCCATGGCAAGATATCGCCCCGATGCGTTCCCGAAGGGGCCCCGGACGGGAAAAGCGCCACTTCGTGGCAACATATCGCCTGCATGTATTCTAATACAGCTAATTTTGGCAAGATATGCGCGCCATGCATCCGAAAAGCCCCGCAGAGCGCCGTTGGGGAATGCACCGCGCGAACATCTTGCCGCCAAGGGGCGTTTTCGCCGTCCGAAGCCCTCAGATCATGCACGGCGCACGAATCTTGCCGCCCTCCGGTGGCCCTGCCCCTGCGCAGGGGCTCCTGCCCGAGCAACCGCATCGCGGGATCGCCTTTCAACGGCTTGGCCCTTGCTCAGGGATGCCCACCCCAGCGCCTCGCCAATACCCGCCACCCGCCAATACCCGCCACCTGCCAATGCCTGCCACCTGCCAATGCCTGCCGCTTGCCGTGCCCGTTGCAGCCAGAGACAAGCCGCCGATGGGCTTCGACGGCGGTCATCCGGCGCATGGCCTGCAGTTCGGACAAGCCCCGAGGGACCGCCGACTGCGTCATCTCGACGGGCGGGCCGACAACGGAGTGCTGCGCAGAACCGGGCCTGAACTCCAGAACCGTGAGCAAGTGGGCGCAGAACCTCAGGCGGAGGCCGCAGGCCCGGCCCGACCTGCGGCAGCGCTGTCAAAAACGCCCATCGAAAGGACGAGTCCCTCTTGACGGAACTATAGGAACACCCCCTCCTCAAACCAAGGGGGATAGGGTAGGCCGACACCACGCGGCCCTGGCCGAGGGCGTGACACCACTGGATTGGCTATACCTATTTGGACGATTCCGGGAGGACCAAACCTGCTTTTCTGAACTCGACCGGGGCCATGTACCCCAAAGTCGAATGCAGCCTGAAATTGTTGTACCAATGCACGTAGTCCGAAAGCTTCGCCTGCAGCTCGCGGGTCGTGGCGAACGCCTCGCGGTAGACGAACTCCGCCTTCAGTATCTTGTTCGTCGACTCGTCGACCGCGTTGTCGTAGGGGCAGCCCTTCTTGGAGAGCGACCGCTCGATGCCGAAGACCTCGAGCATCCCGTCGATCTTGGCGTTGTCGAACTCCGAGCCGCGATCGGTATGAAAAACCTGGATGTCGGATATGGGGAATTCCAGCGTCGCGAACGCGGACCTCACCAGGTCGGCGTCCTTGCGCGGCCCCGCCGAATGCCCCACGATCTCGCGGTTGTACAGGTCGACCAGCAGGCAAACGTAGTTCCAGCCGCCGCCGACCCGCACGTAGGTGAGGTCGCTGCACACGTGGGTGCGCGGCGAACGCCCGCCGAACTGCCTCGCCACCACGTTTGGCAGCTCGGCCTCGTTGGGCCTGCCGGGGTGGCATTTGAACTTCTTGCGGCCGTAGGCGCTTGCCAGGCCGTTGTCCCGCATTATCCTGCAGATGCGCCTGCGGCTCGCCGTCACGCCGGCGCGCGCCAGCGCGGCCTTGATCTTGCGCGCGCCGTAGCGCCCGCGGCTGGCCTCGTGCGCGGCCACCACGTCGGGCTCGATGGGATCGGGCCCCTTCGGGGTTTCCGCTCGCGAGCGCATCGAGTAGTAGGTCGAGCGCGCAACGCCGAGGATCTCGCATTGCGCCGATACCGGGTAGCGGCCGGCGTTCGCCGCTATCACCGTCACTTTCGTGCGAATATCAGCGCCGCTTGTTTTAAAACGTCGACCTCCATGCGGAGCCGCCTGTTCTCGCGCTCCAGCTCGATGATCCTGTTCTGCTCGGGCGTGCGGTTGTCGGCCGCGTGCGGCGAGCCCGACAGGTTTATCGCCTTCACCCACCTGTCGACGGTGCTCTTGGACAGGTCGTACTCGCGCATCACTTCCGCTTTGGGTTTTCCCGCGTTGACGAGCTCGACTATCTGCCGCTTGAACTCGTCGGTGAAACGCCTGGGGTGCTTCGGGTCGGCCATGGGCCCCTCCTCGCTCTCGCGGCCCTCACGAAACTGTCCAGCTTAGTATAGCCAATCCACACGCGGCCCTGGCCGAAGGTGCTCCCTCCCCAAGCTAAGGGGGATAGGGGTTGTTCCTGTATACTTTCACCATACTATTCGCACACGTCTGAAGCAGCATTTTCCTGCGGTTGGAAGTGATTTCCCGTGAAGAAAAGAACTCGCATTCCCGATATTGCTTTGCGTGTGATTTTGAGTATTGCGCTTGTAGTGTCGTTTGTTCCTATTGTTCCTTCGTCATCGTTTGCTGTAGAACCAGATAGCGCTACTGCTGTGAGTGCCGACGATTCACCATCTAACCCAGAAAACACCGTAGGGGAAAACGACCCTTATGTGTCGCAACCCTCTTCTTCAGCAGATCAAGCGGCACAAGGTGGGGCTGCGAGCGAAGGGAATAGCGCAGGTGAAGGCAATTCCTCAACAGCTTTCGGGCCTGCTGGTAATGAGGGTTTGGGTTCCGTTGGTGCTTCTGGAAGCGATTCTGCTGCAGCTTCTAGCGATGAAGCCAATGGATTATCAGACGGCTCGTCTTCGATTGATTACGTGCGTGAATACGCCAAGCTTATGGCAGACGGTAATCTTTATGAATGCGACGAATCGGGAACGCTCAAGCAGCCGCTAGAAGGTGCGACGCCTGTTGAGCCGTATTATGTTGCTAACCTCATCGTAGATTCTGAGGTTACTACTATTCGTTATCGCCAATTTGTCAGTTGTCATAATCTGAAATCGGTGCGCTTCGAGGGCAAAACGCTTGACTCGATTGACGACACCGCCTTCTATGACTGCCGTAATCTTGCTTCGGTAGACCTTTCGGGAATGAGTATCAGGTATCTTGGCGAACTGGCATTCGGTACCTGTGTTAGCCTAACCGGCCTTACCCTTAACGAACCCGTTACTATTCAGACAATGGGTTACGGTTGCTTTTCGTGTTGCGGTCTTACCACCACTAGCTTAGACAAAATACAGGGTCTTACCTCACTTCCCGATGACGTTTTCAAACAGTGCTATGACCTTGTTGAAACGGGTTTGGACAAAAACACGACCATTCAGTCGATAGGGACTAACGCCTTTGCTTATTGCTATGGCCTTGCCGATACAGGGTTAGGCGCCAATACGTCGGTAACCACCATTGGTGAATACGCTTTTGTTGGGTGCGATCATTTGACTGATACTGGCCTAGGGACGAATGGGCGAATCGCCACTATCGGAAATTATGCGTTCAAGGACTGCAAAAGCCTGCGCCTTACGGGTCTTGAAACGAACACGACCGTTTCAAGCATAGGTAAAAGCTGCTTTGAAAATACCGATATGAGCGGTGGCCTTGTTCTGCCAAAAGGGTCGAAAATAACCCAGCTCCCACAGCAAGCGTTTGCCAAAACCAAACTCGGCTTCGTGTACTTTCAGTGCGACCATGCGGTGCTTGTCGATTCCCAGACGTTTCCGAATGGCTTTATAAAAGTTCTCGTTCCTGCACGTTCGCTCGATCTGTACCAAAATAGCGAAGTCAAACGCGATTGGGAAGCATGCAATTATGACTTGCCCTACGATGCTTCGAGGTATCTGTCTATCAGCGTCGTAAGCGATCCAAGCAAGCTTGTATACCAAAAAGGGGACGTAGTTTCCCTTAGCGGCATGCAAGTCAAGTTCAACTACGATGATGCGCAGCGCACTTTCGACTACGCCGACCTCGCGAGCAATTATGCGTTCAGTCAATTCTTCTCTTTCGGACCCGATAACGGGTCGGCCTTCCAATCGTCCGACAACGGCGCTCCCGTATGCGTGACCTACAACGACGGCGACCATCTTCTTAACGCCTATTCATCAGGTATTTTGCAAGAAGAGGGGAACACGGCGTTTTCCGTGTACGTGGAGAGCCCGACCGCTCAGTTGGGAGAAACAGCAACGGGCGGCGGCCAGTTTTCTTTGGGCGATACTTGCACGGTGAGCGCCGAAACGACGCTCGACGGCAGGCTCTTCGCTTATTGGGCCGATGAAAAGGGCAACGTTCTTTCCGAGGAGGAAACATACAAGTTTTCCGTTGAGCGCTCTATCGTGCTCATTGCCGTGTTCGCCGACGAGATCGTGGTTTCCCCGAAGGCTCGGCTCAATCTTGCGAATGGGAACGAAGTCGAAGACGTGACGTTCTCTATCGTTGCTGACAACTGCAATTACGGAGAAACGTTCGCCACATATCCTGGCAAAGAGGTAGCGATCACGTGCAACTACGATTCCTCGAAATGGTCAATCGATTATTGGGCCTATTCTGATGGCGCTTACCGAATCGTCGGGAGCGAGGGCTCCGCGACCGTTCCCTATACCGTCGAGGGAAAGGGCGATCCTGTTGCTATCCTCAGGGAAAAGGAGCAGCCTGACCCTGACCCCGACCCCGACCCCGACCCCGGCAAGCCTATCGACCCGGTAGTTGCGGTGAATGTCGATTACTCGCAGACGATCGACTTAGGCGGGCGTACGCTTATGGAGGGCGTTGAAGTCCCGAACGTTTCGGGTTCGAGGCTCCTCTTCGCCGGTCAATTCGTCGCGCTCGACGCCGAACGGCTCGGCATGCTCGATGACGACATCGAGTTCGTGGGCTGGTATGACAAGGAAACGGGCGCATGCTTGAGCGAGCGGCGCGTGTGCGTGTTCAAGCCGGATATGAATATGAGCGTCGAGGCGCGTTTCACGCTGAAAGACGTCGCGGTTCACATCAACTCGGCGCAGTCGACCGATGCTTCGGAAGATTATGCTCATGTAACGCCTACCACGGGCAATTGCTATCGTGATACTGGGG
>CAKTTY010000002.1 GCA_934617065.1 uncultured Eggerthellaceae bacterium | reverse complement strand
CTTGCGGGCCGCTCGCCGACTCGGTGCCGCCCTTTGCGGGCGCCCCCTCGTCAGAAGGCTTAGCTATAATACCCCGCTTCGGGGGGATTGCAAGGGGGAAATTTCAAGATCCTATGCATTATTTCGAAGAATTTGGCTATAGCACCAGGTCAGTACAGGATATTAAATTGTGGAGGAAATGAGGAGCGATCGCATTTGCAATTACCTTAACAATATCTCTTGGCAACTGTCTCTCTTCGTGTGTGCAAATGCTCAACCTTATTAATGCTATGCTTCGCTTATGCGGTTCAAACGAACTTGTGTTTCGGGATTATTTAATTAGGAGGGAATTATTAATGAAGACCGAACTTTGCGACTTGCTCGACATCGAATACCCCATTATCCAGGGTGCCATGGCCCATATCACCGACGGAAAATTTGCTGCCGCCGTATCCAATGCCGGCGGACTTGGCGTTATTCAGTGTGGATTCGACACTCCTGAATATATGCGCGAAGAGATTCAAACCGCACGCTCTCTGACCGATAAGCCTTTTGCGGTCAATTTGATCATGGAAAACAACCGTATCGATGAGATCGCCGATGTCTGCATAGAAGAAGGCGTGCAGATTTGCACAGTTTCTGCTGGAAACCCTGCGGAAATCGTTCCCAAGCTTGCAGAAGCGGGCATCAAGGCAATTGTTCTTGTACCCCACGCTCGCGCGGCCAAGAAAATGGAAAAGCTTGGAGCAGCAGCGGTAATTTGCGAGGGGATTGAAGGCGGTGGCCACATCGGATCAATGACCACCCTTCCTTTGGTTGCCCAAGTAGTTGAGGCCGTAGATATCCCCGTTATTGCAGCGGGCGGCTTTGCTAACGGCAGGGGCCTCCTTGCCGCCTTGGCTTTAGGGTGCGTTGGCATTCAAATGGGCACCATCTTCCTAGCTTCCGATGAGTGCACGGTGTCCGACATATATAAGCAACTCATTGTTGACTCCAAAGACAACGCCACTGTACTTTCCGGCATCCCCGGCAAAAAGCAGGTTCGCTGCATCAAGAACCCCTTTACCGATGGCTTCTGGGAAAAGTATTATGCTGGCGCATCGGAAGAAGAGCTGAATGACTACTGCACGGGATCTATCGCACGCGCCCATAACGGCGACTACCAAAACGGCGCCTTTTCTGCTGGCATGATCTCCCCGGTAATTACCGAAGTTAAGCCCGTTGCGAAGATTATTTCAGACGTAATGGAAGAAGCAGATGCCGCCTACGCTGAGCTTAAACGCATCTATGGATAGCTGAGGTTGTATGTCCGACCCCATTCTTAGTCCCTCCGAAAAGAAGAGACTGGAACAAGACGAGAAAACTGTGATGGCCATGGCAGCTGTATTTTGCCGTGGCCATCACCACATTTGCGCTCAAGGAGAAAAACTCTGCGCCGAATGCGCAAAGGTTATCGACTATTCCCTCGAGCGAACACGACGTTGCCCTCACAAACACCGTGGAACCTGCGACACATGCCCTACCCAATGCTATCGACCTGCCATGAGGCAAAGGATCAAGGAAATCATGGCCTATAGTGGACCTCGGATGATATTCCGCCACCCGCTTATGGCCATTCAACACGTATACCGCAAAAGAAAAACCTCAAGGAAAGCCATGAGCACCATAGATGAAATTCTTGCCCACAATAAGACATTCGTCGAAGAAAAGGGCTATCTCAAATACTCAACCGATAAATACCCTGATAAAAAACTGGCAATAGTAAGCTGCATGGATACGCGCCTTACCGAGCTTCTACCGGCGGCATTGGGACTCAAGAATGGCGATGCCAAGATAATCAAAAACGCTGGCGGAGTGATATCCCATCCTTTTGGCAGCGTTATCAGAAGCTTGCTGGTAGCTGTTTTTGAGCTCGACGTGAAAACGATCATGGTAGTTGGCCACAGCAACTGTGGTGCTCAGCACATGAATTCTGATGATATGATCAGCCATATGTTGAATGCGGGAATCTCTCAAGATCACATTGACATGATGCATTACTGCGGAATCGATTTCGAAACATGGCTTCAAGGATTCGACGATGGAGAAGAAAGCGTTCGCGCCACTGTCCGAACTATTGCTCACCATCCCCTTGTCCCTGAAACAATCACAGTACGCGGGTTTATCATCGATTCAACTACAGGAAAACTAACCCCTGTCGAGGAGTAGAGAATCATCATGAGAATAGGCTTTGTTGGCGCAGGAAAAGTCGGTTGCTCGCTTGGGCGCTACTTTGCGCAAGAACACGAACTCGTTGGATACGCCAGCAAAACCTACGCCTCCGCCGAAGAGGCAGCCCAATTGACGGGATCACAAGCATTCGAATCGCCGATCGGTCTCGCAGCAAAATGCGATGCTCTATTCATCACCACGCCAGATGGCCAGATTGTACCTACCTGGGAAACAATTAGGGATTCAGATGGCAGCGAGGTTCTAAACGGGATGCTGATTTGCCACTGCAGCGGAGCTCTTCCCTCTTCTGAGCTTAGCGGATGCGGCGACAAGGGAGCATACGCTTACTCCATCCATCCCCTTTTCGCAATCCCATCGAAATGCACCAGCACCGAGGAATTGCAAAAGGCTTTTTTTGCTATCGAAGGAGATAACGGAAAACTTAACGAAGCTATCTCGATAGTCGAAGCAATGGGAAACCCCTATCAGATTATTGAAACTGAGCAAAAGGTGCGCTATCACGCTGCAGCCGCCATGGCATCAAATCACGTTATTGCACTCTATCGGCTGTCCTGCGACGAGTTGATAAAATGTGGATTCAGCTCCGAAAGTGCCGAAAAAGCGCTTGCGCCTCTATTCCTGGGAAATGCCCAGCATGTGGCCAACGAAGGAACTGTTGCTTCACTTACCGGACCCGCCGAACGTGGAGACATGGCAACCATAGAAAAACACCTCGCGTGCCTTAACGGGCAAACACGCGAGGTGTATCAAATCTTAAACGAAACCCTTCTTCGCATCGCAGAAGAAAAGCACCGAGCAACTAATTAGTCTTGGATTCACCCTCTGACTTTGCCTGGGAGTCTGTCTCTCTGTTTTGTGGCTGCTCTCCAGTCAACGATGGGCCATCCGGTGACTGGAGAACCTGCGTGCCGGTATCACCATTACCTTCAGAGCTATGGGTTAGCGGCTCTGAGGCATGGGATTCTTGTGCGGGTTGAGCAATAGGCTTATCCGCACCAGCGAAGGGCGCGGTTTGAACATAGCCAGATGGAACGCCACTGGGAATGGGGCCAACAGACGATTCGCCGCTATAAGCTGCACCAGAAACGTGGCTTGATGTCGGAGCACACTGCGCAACAAAACCTTGATGCGCAGAAACACTATTGGAATGTTGCATATCATTACACTCAAAGGGCATTGGGTCGTCCTGGCCGCTCCAAAGGTTCACATCGAATTGACGAGTCCAATAGCCCAATGCACGAAACACCAACGCATTTTGAAGCGCGGAGGCAAATAGCAGCAACGCAAGAAATGCAGCACCCAAAAGAACGATCAAAACCGCGGCAACCATGGATGTCGACGAACCGCTCGACATCAGCCAAATCAAACCGCTGCAGATCAGAGCGAAGAACAGCGCGAGAACTATCGCGGAAAACGCGATAGCCACAGCAATCAAAATCGCCATCCCGACAATACGCAGCAACCCAATGAAATCATGCTTCATCATTGCCCAGATCTTTTGGATCTGAAAACCCGATGAAAGCGTTCCATACAAAGAAACGCGTATCGCTCCAACCCAGAAAAACAAAGCAGCAAAGAACGAAAGGGCTACGCTAGCCGAATTGCCGGCAAGCCAGACCATGGAGCCAAAGAGCGCTGGTACATACGACCCATACAAAGCTGTGCCGCCAAACGAAAAGCCGACAGACATGCCAATAAACAAGTTAACGATCTCTGGAACGAGAGAAAAAACCAACCCAACAACGAAAATGAAAAAACCACGCTTATAGAGACTTCCGTCTTCGTTGGCAAATATCTTTTTCGGGAGAGGACGATGAACATTCCATGCGATATCACGAGCCCATGAGAAGAGATACCCGTACATCACCACAACGCCGAAGACGGGAACAAGGCACAGCAAACCCAGACGAAGCAAAACCGATGCCCAACCAGGCGACTTGGCCACATCACCCCACGCTGCCGCAAAATAGCCTTTTTCCATCAAGGATCCTTTCATTGTTAGCCCTCTGAAGCACTTCGAGCGCTCAAGAATATCTTTAATGGTTACCCTATATGCAAAAACAAGCATTAGCAATCAAACACCAAAGGCGTTTCCGAGCTGCAACATAGAAGCAGACTTGGAAATCCACAGGCCGACATCCTCGCATAAAAAAAGTGCCCAGCATAAGCTGGGCACTTTAAAGAAGATACTCGAAAAATGAGTTACTTCAGGGTTACAGCAGCGCCTGCCTCTTCGAGCTTAGCCTTGATTTCCTCAGCCTTGTCCTTAGCAACGCCTTCCTGTACAGGAGCGGGAGCAGACTCTACTACTTCCTTAGCTTCCTTCAGGCCGAGACCGGTGATCTCACGTACAGCCTTGATAACAGCGATCTTGTTGTCGCCGAAGCCTTCGAGTACAACGTCGAACTCGGACTTCTCAGCAGCAGCTTCGCCACCAGCAGCAGGAGCAGCAGCAACAGCAACGGGAGCAGCAGCGGATACGCCGAAGGTCTCCTCGATGTCCTTTACCAGTTCAGAAGCCTCGAGCAGGGACATTTCCTTCAGAGCTTCGATGATCTCTTCGCGAGAAACAGCCATGTTAGTTTCCTTTCGTTGGGCTGCAAACCCTTATGATTGCAGCCGAAATTTCAAAATACTTGTTATGCAGCGATATTCACGCTGCAAGGAATCTGCTTACGCAGCTTCCTTCTGGTCGGCAACGGCCTTGGTGACCTGAGCCAGACCACGGGGTACACCGTTGATAGCGGTAGCAAGACCCTGAGCAACACCGTTGATAGCAGCAGCGATGTGTGCGTAGAGCTCTTCGCGAGAAGGCAGAGAAGCAATAGCTTCAACCTCAGCAGCGCTTACAGCAGCGCCTTCCATCAAACCACCCTTGATTTCCAGGGTATCGTTGGTCTTGGAGAACTCCTTAACTGCCTTAGCGGCAGCAGCAACATCATCACCGGCGAATACGAATGCGCTAGGACCATGCAGCATGTCGTCGAGCGTGGGCAGCTCAGCGTCAGCGAGCGCGATGTGCATGAGGGTGTTCTTGTAAACCTTCATGGAAGCGCCTGCTTCGCGAACAGCCTGGCGAAGAGCCTGAGTTTCCTTTACGGTAAGGCCACAAGCGTCAACAACCCATACTGCACCAGCACCTTCGAGATCTTCCTTGATCTGTGCGAGCTTGGTTTCGTTCTTTACACTTGGCATATGTACACCTCCTTTATCTCAAACTCGGGTTCCGCCCCGAATGGGTGGAGTCGTGCTTGAGAAAAGAAACGACCCCTTCCGTCCTAAGACGCAGGGGCCGTAAAGCGCGATACTTATCGACCACCTCGGCGGGCCGCATGAAGCGATTAAACCATTCGGTACCTGCTGTCTTGAGCAGCGGAACTATGTAAACAAAAGACTGTTTTTAACAGCCCTTGTATTTTACTAAGAACGAAATCATCGTCAAGCATTTTTTTCCGCAATTCCCAGAAACATCCTTTTTATACCTATACGCCCCTCTTTGCCACCGTTCACTGACCATGCTTCAGCGTCTACGGTCGCGTTCTTGCCATTCGAAGGGTAAAGCTTGAACATTAATTTGTTTATCGAGAAAGGACCCCCATGAAAGTCGCGTTCTTCCCAGGGTGCATGGTTGACATGCTTTATCCAGAAGTGGGAATCGCTGCCGTCAATGTACTTGAAAAACTCGGATGCGAAGTTGAGCTTCCCGATGACCAGGTATGCTGCGGCCAGCCCTTTTCAAATTCGGGCTACATCGAAGAAGCCAAGCCCATGATGAAAAAGGTTATCGATGCCTACAGCGGTTACGACACCATCGTTTCGCTCACTGGCTCTTGCGCTTGGGCGATTAAGGCCGAGTATTCTCATTTTTTTGCCGACGATGCCGAATACAGCAAGAAAATCGCTGATCTTGCTCCGCGCATTTATGAATTCACTCAGTTCATCGTTGATGTTTTGGGGGTCACCAACGTTGGCGCCCATCTCGATGGCACAGTCACCTACCACAAGAGCTGCCACCTCACCCGCATGCTCGGCGTTGAAGAGCAGCCCCTTACCCTCCTAAAAAATGTAGAAGGGCTCAGCTACATTGAAATGCCTGAAGCTGATCGCTGCTGTGGGTTCGGCGGTACATTCAGCGTTAAAGAGCCTGAGGTTTCCGGACATATGGTTCAGGAAAAAGTTGCGTTCGCGCTTGCCACCGGCGCCGACTACCTCTGCGGCGCAGATCAGGCATGTCTCATGAACATCAAGGGCGCTCTCGATCGCCTCATCGAACAAGGCGTTGTTTCCAGCAATATGAAAGTTATGCATATTGCGCAAATCCTCGACTCTCGATTGGAGGCATAGGCAATGCCGATCATCTACGACGATGCACCCCTCGAGGACCGCATCCACCGTGCGCTTTCCGATACGTTTAAACATCGCGCCATCGAAACCGCCCAGGACGTAATTACCGGCAAGCGCGATGCTCTTGTTGCCGAAGTGGACAACTGGGAGGATTTCCGTACGCATGCCGCAGCCATTCGCGACCACGTGCTTGAAAACCTTGACTACTACGTTCGCCAATTTGCAACGAATGCCCAGAAGAACGGTGCACAGGTGCATTTTGCCCCAACCGACAACGACGCGCTCGATTGCATCCTGGACATCTTCGAAGCCGAAGGCGCCAAAACCTGTGTAAAGTCCAAAAGCATGATGACCGAGGAAATCGGGCTCAATACGTTCCTGGAAGCACATGGGATCAAGCCAGTCGAGACCGACTGCGCCGAGCACATCATCCAAACCGCGGGTAATGCGCCTTCGCATATCGTTGTGCCCGCGCTGCACTTCGACCGCACCTCTATCCGCAACCTCTACCATGAGCAGAAGGGCTACGAGGGCACCAATGACCCCGAGGAAATTACCCGTTTCCTGCGCAAAACGCTACGCCCTGAATTTATGAATGCCCCCATTGGCGTAACCGGCTGCAACTTCGGTGTTGCGGAAACCGGCTCTTGCACCCTTGTTTCCAACGAGGGCAACGCGCGTATGGCTTCGAGCATCCCCGAAACGCAAATTGTCGTCATGGGCACCGAGCGCATTGTTCCCGACCTGCGCTCACTCGATGTAATGATGAAGCTCCTGGTTCGTAGTGCTGTTGGCGCCAAGATTTCTGGTTCCTTCTCTATTAATACGGGATGCCGTCGAGAAGGCGAAGCTGATGGCCCAAAGAATGTGCATATCGTAATCGTCAACAACGGACGCACCGATATTCTGGCTCATGAATTCCGCCCCATGCTTCGCTGCATCCGCTGCGGCGCTTGCATGAATTCCTGCCCTGTATACCGCCACATTACCGGTCATGGATATGGCTCAATTTACCCGGGTCCCATGGGCGTTGTTTTGACTCCCCTCCTTGTTGGATACGAGAAAACAGCGAAATTGCCCTACGCGTGCTCTTTATGCGGCCAATGCGCAGAGGTATGCCCTGTAAAGGTGCCACTACCGAATCTCATTTCCCAGCATCGACGCAACGTAGTAAGCCAGAGCTACGTATCTCCTGTCGAAAAGGCTATCTTCACTGCAGCAGCCGCAACTTTCTCGAATCGTGTTACCTATGGAGCACTTACGACAGCGGCGGCACCTGCAATGAAGCTCATGACAGGCAAAACAAATCAGCTCGATCGCGGAAGCACTTGGATCCCCGTCCTGAACGGCTGGTTGGCATCGCGTAATCTTGACACGATGAGCAGCAAGAAGTTTCGTTCTTGGTTTGCGGAGCATAAAAAACAAGAAGAGGAGCAAAAGCGCGCTGAAACCGCCCAAGCCCTTACCGATGCCTGTCGCAACAACGCCAACCGAGAGGAGAACTAATGAGTACAGTAAGCCTCGAGGAATTCCTGAAACCTATATCCCAGGCACTTGGCCGCACTGAGCCCCCTGAATTCATTGAATCTTGCGAAGCAAGCAAGGCACCGTTGCCTGGGGACTATCGCGATTACTCCACTGAAGAGCTTGCTCAATGGTTCACCGAAGAAGCAACCAAGATGGGAACCATCGTTCGCGAAGCAAAGCCGGAAGAAGTATCCCAAGTTGTGCTTGATTTGGTTAACGAGATCGGTCAAGGCGGACACATCGTCTATTCCGACGTTCCCGAGATCGACGGCTTCGGCATTCCTGAAGTTCTGAATAACGCTTCCTTCGAAGCCGTTCGCTGGAACCCCACCAGCCGAGAAAAGAGCATGGGACGCGCCGAGAGTGCCGATGTTGGCATCACCTTTGCTTCCGCGGGCATCGCAGAAACTGCCACCATCATGCAACGTTGCACGGAAAAGTCTGGACGAGCAGTATGCCTTTTGCCTATCGGCCACGTTGCCCTGTTGCGCAAGAGCACCATCTTCCCTTATATGACGCAGCTCATGGATGATTGGGAAAACCGCATCGCCGAAGGCGAGGAGATGCCTTCTAACGTGACTTTCATCAGCGGCCCTTCGAACACCGCCGACATCGAGCTGGTTCGTGTCGTGGGTGTTCATGGACCCGTTTACGCAAGCGTAGTCCTCATCGACGACTAGGGCTCTCCGAATAGCCACTCAACGAAAATACCGCTCCTCTATGTGAGCCGAGCCTCAAATGAAGCACCTGGAATGAAGATTCGTTCCAGGTGCTTTTTCTTTACTCATTCAGCTCAATATTGCAAAGCTTTTCGGCGGCTTGCACTCACAAAAAAGGGACCCTGCTTGAGCAGGGTCCCTGAATTCGCTTAGCGAAATACGCCTATTTCCTACGCAGAAGCATTAGAGCCACCGGCATCATTGCCAGCACTCGTAGCCTGAGATACCGCAGAAACAGTAGCAACATCGCCATTGTCGCCGCTTACCGTCAAGGTCACGCTATCGCCTTCCTTGAAGCGCACAATATCGACCACGTTGGCTACAGGACAATCATAGAGCATGCCGTCTCCATTGAGCATGACATAGTAATGGGAATTACCGTCAAGAACCACAGGAGAAATCAGCGAAATAGTGCCGGTTGCTGTTCCGTCCGCCTTAGTTGCTTTGCCGGAATCATCGCCAGTCGAAACGCCGTTAGCGCGGAGCAGCTTCTTGTACGACTTTTCAGTTTCTTCAAGCGTGTCACCTACTGCTACATTCTGGTAGCGTTGAATGTCGATCATCGCATACTTCTTAACCAGACCCGCGTTGTCCTTCAAGGCCATGAAGTAGGTGGGCTGATTATCCACATTGATCAACAGCGGGAAAGTAGATTCATACTTAAGATTTTGAACTTGGCCCTCTGCTGAGCTCATTGCAGATTCTTCGGTTGCACCAGCAACCGGGTAGAACTTGGATTCGGCGGTACGCTGATTGATAAGAACAAAACCAATAATGGAATTATCCGCAGTTGCCGAAGTTACGCCGGAGTACACCCAAACGTCATCGTCCTTGGCGATGTAATTGTAGCCAAGCTGGCCATCGGAACCAGGAGTGGTCTGCTTAACACCGCTCTGACCCAACCAGGAGTTAATCCAGCCACCGGAAAGTGCGCCGCTCCAGTTGTACTGCTGAATCAGCAAGTCGGCGGGATATGCTCGGTCAACCCACTGGGGCACTTCGTCGATCGCAAGATCTTGGCATTCGCCCGTGCTCGCATCGCAGAGAACAACACGTGAAACGGTTTCGCCACCGAACAGACCAACCGTGTAGTCGATTACCGGATAGATCCAATACGGCTTGCCACTGTCATCGATCTCGAACGATTTTTCACCAAAGATGTAGAACGGATGGCTCAATTGCACATGACGGTCAACATTATTGAAGAAAGGATCGGAATCGGAATAATAGATCGGATCTTCAAGGCGAACGATCTGGGTATCCTGAGTGCTCATATTGACGATAACGTAAGCAGGAATGCCCGTATCGTGGTTGGACCACCATTTGAACACGTCAGCATAGTTAAGCGGGCTAACACGAACTGGTGCATCCTGATAATTGATCTGGGAGTACAGGTCGGAAATCTCGAACTGGCTAACATAGTCGGCCATTGTACCCATAGTGCGGTTGCCCAACAGAACAGCGGAATCACGATCGATAAACGGAATGGTTGAATAATCCGCCTGCTCGATATCCGTAGCGAAGTCTCCATCCTCTGTGTTGAGAATGGTAGAGTACTTTTCCGCATTACCAGGGAACAAGGTCAAAGAGGCAACAGCACCCAAAACGCCAACGAGCGCGATAATTACGGGAACGACCATCAAACCCTTAAAGCGCTTTGCCTTCTTTTCGTTCTTCTCACGTTTGCCCATCCCGCGCTCGTAAATCTGATGGAAGATAAAGAACACTAAAAAGGCCGGGAACAGCACAAAAATGGCGAGGAACATCCAGAGATCGACGCTGTGGATGTTGATTGGCGGATGGAACCACCAGTAGCAAAATGCTGCGATGATAAGAATTACGACAGCTAAAACAACAAGTGCTTTCTTGCTCATTTGAGCAAAACGGGTTCGCAGCATCTCGAATTCGCTGCCCCCACGATGTCCACCGGCACTGGGTCCTTGCGAACCACCTGCACCGCCAGCACCACCGCCAAATTGATTCAGCAAGTCGGCCCAACTCATGGGTCCTTGTTGATTAGGATCCGGCATAGGTCTCCTCCCTCGGTTTGTATATAACAAACAATTGTATAGGAAGCGACATTATATACGAAACAAAAAAGCGAGACCCGAGGTTAAACTTACCCGGATCTCGCTTCCTTGCACTTCCGCGTGTTATTTAGGAAAGCTGGCGCAACACGTACTGCAGAATGCCACCGTTGTAGTAATAACTTCCTTCGGTTGGCGTATCGATTCTTACGATAGCGGTGAAATCGATGCTGCTGCCGTCTGGCTTTTTCGCCGTAACGGCAACATGGCTCGGCTTCGGCAAGCCCCCAGAAAAGTCTACTTCACCAACGGTAATACGCTCAGTTCCATCAAGACCCAAGCTTTCGGCATTCTGGCCTTCCTCAAATTGCAGGGGAAGAATACCCATGCCAATAAGATTGGAGCGATGGATTCGCTCGAAGCTTTCAGCAAATGCGGCACGAATGCCCTGAAGCATCGGCCCCTTTGCGGCCCAGTCGCGTGATGATCCGCTACCGTACATCTTTCCCGCCAGAACAACCAAATCAGAGCCTTCCTGTTGGTAATGCTCGGCGGCATCATATACGGCCTTGATTTCACCATCGATAAGGTCGCGAGTCCAACCGCCACGCTTCCCTTCGGCAAGCTTGTTCTGCAGCTTCACGTTGGCAAATGCGCCACGCATCATCACCTCATGGTTGCCTCGTCGAGCTCCGTACGTGTTGAAATCCTCTTTTTCAACACCATGGTTCTCAAGGTAACGCGCCGCGGGGGAATCATCGGCAATAGATCCTGCAGGAGAAATATGGTCAGTTGTAATGAAATCGCCAAGATTGAGCAGCACGCGAGCATTCTCTATGTTCTTTGGCGCTACAGGATCCTTCCCCATGCCGTTAAAGTAGGGGGCGCGACGAACGTACGTGGAATCGGGGTCCCACGCAAACACATCGCTTGCCTCCTTGCCAAGCGACTGCCACCTTTCATCTCCGTCGAACAGGCCCGCTGCGGCTCGGTCAAACACTTCCCTAGTACGGCTCTTCTCGAGAAGATAGGAAACCTCTTCTTCGTCGGGCCAAATATCTTTGAGATAGATGTTGTTGCCTTCCGCATCAGTGCCAAGCGCTTCGGTTTCAAAATCAAAATCGATCGTACCCGCAAGCGAATAAGCAATAACCAGCGCAGGTGCGCATAGATAGTTCTGGGACACGTCTGGCGAAATACGGCCTTCAAAATTACGGTTGCCCGAAAGCACGCTGGCCAGCTCAACCTCATTGGCAATGTCGTGCATTCCCGGTAAAACCGGACCCGAATTGCCGATACAGCTCATGCAACCAAATCCGCACGTGTAAAAACCAAGGTCACGAAGCGCCGGCATAAGACCCGCAGCATCCAGGATGTCCTCTGTTGCACGACTACCAGGCGCCAGAATCGTCTTAACCCATGGCTTCGGACGCAGACCAGCTTTGCTGGCATTTCGCGCCAGCACGCCAGCAGAGATCATCATGCTTGCATCTGTTGCCGTGGTGCAGCTGGTAACGGCAGCAATGGCCAATGCACCATGGGTGATTTCGTAGCTTTGACCCAACACATCAACTGAAACCTTCTTGCCAGTATCAAGCGAACGCTCACCGCATAGCTGGTTGAAGCGATTCTTGACATCTGCCAAATCAATACGGTCGTGTGGGCGAGATGGGCCAGCAACACTGCGCTGAACCTTCGAAAGATCGAGCTCAAGCACCTTGGAATAAGTTCGGGGTTCACGCTGCGGATCATTCCAAAAACCCTGAGCCTTCGCATAGGATTCCACCAAAGCAATCTGCTCTGCACTACGGCCGGTAAGCTCAAGATAATCAAGCGTTTTTTGGTCAACGGGGAACAAAGTGCACGTTGCACCGTACTCGGGCGTCATGTTCGAAATACATGCACGCTGAGTAGCGTTCAGACTTTCGAGACCTTCGCCGAAGCATTCGACGAAACAGCCAACAACCCCCTCCGCACGCAGCATCTGGGCAAAGGTAAGAGACACGTCCATAGCGCTCACCCCAGGCTGAAGAGAGCCCGAAAGCTTGATACCTATTACGCGTGGTACCAATGTGGTAATGGGCTGGCCTAGAGCCGCTGCTTCCGCCTCGATGCCGCCAACACCCCAACCGAGTACGCCAATACCGTTAGCGGTAGGCGTATGCGAGTCAGTGCCTACGAGCGTGTCGAAATACGCAATCGGCCCTTCCCCGCTATCCTTGGTCATGGCCACCGATGCAAAACGCTCGATGTTCAGCTGGTGGCAGATACCGGCTCCAGGTGGAACAATACGTACATTCTCGAATGATTCCTGGGCCCATTTGAGGAACTCGTAACGCTCTTTATTGCGATCAAACTCCAGTTCCATGTTCTTTTGCAGTGCGCCTGCGCAACCCGCCTCATCGGCGATAACCGAGTGATCGATAACCAGATCGCACTGAACCTGAGGATTGATGGTTTTGGGATCCCCGCCGAGATCCATGCACGCTTCACGCATAACCGCGAAATCAACGAAAACGGGTACACCAGTAAAATCCTGAAACAGAACACGAGCTGGGCTGAACTCGATTTCGCTACCAACTTCCCCAGAAAGCCCTGCCTCAACCAAGCGTTGAGCCAATTCGCTCGCACGATCATCGGACTCAGCATTACGAAGAATGTTCTCAAGCAGAACCGTTAGAGAAAACGGAAGCTTCTCGTAACCCGCAACACGGTTCACCGGGTAATACGTATAGCTTACGTTTCCGACCTTCAGAACATCGGAACGACTTGACATAAATACTCCTTTTACAACTGCGACAAATGAAGCAAACGATAGGTTAGCCTAACGCCGCAAATTTACACTAAAGTTAATTGACTCGCCTTACGCAGGGCAAGCAAGAGCCGAGATCAGTTCGTCAGTAAACTGAGTACAAGAAGCTGCTGGCTTGTCGGATCCCGTTGCCTTACGGATATCAGCAGTCAACACCTCGCCCTCAGCATACACCTTGCGAACCGCATCACGAATGCGCTGAGCAGCGTCAAGCTCTCCGATATGATCGAGCATCATTGCGGCAGAAAGAATCTCTGCGGTGGGGTTGCAGATATTCTTTCCTGCAATATCAGGGGCAGAACCATGCACAGCCTCGAAAATAGCGTACTCGGGACCAATATTGGCTCCCGGTGCAATACCCAAGCCGCCAACAAGACCCGCACAGAGATCGCTCGCGATATCACCATAAAGATTAGGGAACACAATCACGTCAAACTGCGAGGGGTCCATAACAAGATTCATGCAGAACGCATCGATGATATTGTCGTTGAAATCGACACTATCCTCGTAATCGGCAGCAACCTCCCTTGCAGTTCGCAAGAACAAACCATCGGAATGCTTCATGATGTTAGCCTTATGAGCTGCCGTTACCTTCTTTCGACCGTGCTTAACCGCATAATCAAATGCATAGCGAACGATATTCTGCGAAGCGGTTACCGAGATGGGCTTAATTGATATTCCAGAATCAGAGCGAATAACACCTGCATTATGGTCCTTGCAGAACTCAATCAGCTCAGTGGCCTCTTTGCTACCTTCTTCAAACTCGATACCAGCATAAAGATCTTCCGAATTTTCACGAACGATAACAAGATCGACATCCTGGTAACGGCCGCCGGCTCCAGGAATCGAAAGCACAGGACGAAGGCAAACATTGAGATTCAGGGTTTTACGAAGCGCGACATTCACACTGCGAAAACCAGTACCAACAGGGGTGGTAATAGGCCCCTTGATCGCTACTTTGTTGCGACGGACCGCATCGATAGTTGACTCAGGCAGCGGCGTACCGCATGAGTCCATCATATGAGCACCCGCTTCAGCAATCTCCCATTCGATATCGACACCACAAGCCTCAACCACTCGCCTCATTGCTGCAGTTGTTTCAAGACCGATGCCATCACCAGGAATAAGCGTTACGGTGTGCTTTGCCATGGATACTCTCCTTGCTCGAAATACATAAGGACCAACATTCGGTGAGAAATGTTGGTCCTTTTATCCTAGTATTAAAATAGATTTTGTGGTGCAACAAATTTAAATTTAACGTAGCTGTAGCGATGAACGGGTTACGAAAGAACCTCGATGATTTGCTGGCTGCGGCGCTTTAAGGCACCCTTACCATGCTCGGCATCAAATTTCACACGCTCGGCAAGGCCTTCTTTCACCTCAGAGGCAATCTTCCCATCTGCGAAGGACGTCAGAGCGATAAGCATATCCTGATACTCATAGTCGCCGTGATAGCACTGAATAGCTTCATCAAGAAGAGGCCAAACTTTCTGAGAACGATTTTCGGTTGTCGAGCCCAATGCGCACAAGAAACGTAGAGCAGCAAGGCGAACAAAGCCATTATCTTCATCGAAGAGTGCAGCTTCAGCACCAGCAAGAGCCTTATCGCAAGCCCGAGAGTCGATAGGAACAAGCTCGGTAAGGACATCCAAAGACTCCCATCGAGTTTGAGCTTCAGGGCGATTCAAGGCATCGATAAACTCGTCGGCATGCGGGGCAAGTTTTTCGGGATCGATTTTTGCAACCTGAGCAAGCACTGATGAGGCATTCTGCCTTACACGACGCGAAGGACCCGCCAATGCTGCCACGATTCCCTCAAGCATTCCTTCTGCTTTAAGTACCTCAGCAGCGAGTTCCTTCGTGTTCTGGGTTTTTTCGCTCATTCCATCCTCCATTCGGCGCATGCACACCCTAGTACTCATATTGGGGAAATATGAGAATATAATCTTCCAAATTCATTATAGCTTGCCGCCATTAACAGGCTTTTATCTACTATTTTTGGGGCAAAATGAGCAGATTGTCTACAAAACAAAAAGGCACCCCACAGGGTGCCTTTCAGTCATTTGGTAAGCGAAGTTACTGAGCTTCGGTGTAATTACGGTTTACGGAGCTATCTACCGGAACACCAGGGCCCATGGTAGATACAACCGTAACAGACTTAACATAACGGCCCTTAGCAGAAGCAGGCTTCATACGAAGGATCTCGTCATAAATGGCGCCATAGTTCTCAGCGAGCTGCTCAGCAGTGAAGGAGCACTTGCCGATGATTACATGGCAGATGCCGTAACGGTCAGCACGATACTCTACGCGGCCACCCTTGAGCTCCTTGATTGCCTTAGCAACGTCAGGGGTAACAGTGCCGAGCTTGGGGTTAGGCATAAGACCACGAGGGCCGAGAACCTTACCCAAACGACCAACCTTAGCCATCTGATCAGGAGTAGCAACTGCAGCATCAAAGTTAATGTTGCCAGCCTGGATTTCAGCAACGAGATCATCGGAGCCAACAATGTCAGCACCGGCTTCCTCTGCTGCACGTGCTGCATCGCCCTCAGCAAATACTGCTACGCGAACAGTTTTACCAGAACCGTTGGGGAGGCTAACGGTACCACGGAGCTGCTGATCAGCCTGACGGGTATCGATACCAAGACGGAAATGAGCCTCTACCGTTTCGTCAAAGTTAGCAGTAGCGATCTCCTTTACGAGAGCAACAGCCTCGAGAGGAGCATAGGACTTACCAGCTTCGATCTTTGCAGCTGCTTCCTTGTACTTCTTAGAAAGTGCCATTTGAAAATTCCTTTCGTGGTTTTAACGAACCGCGCTTCTAGCGGTTCTTCCACCCAATGCCAAAAACGGCAGTTGGATAAAATGCTTATTCAGCGGATTCGCCCTGGAGAAGAGCCTGGAGACGACGAGTAACCTTGTATTCCTTCTTAGGAGCACGGCCTTCGATAGTTACGCCCATGGAACGAGCGGTACCAGCTACGATCTCCATTGCAGCCTCGATGTCGTTTGCATTGAGGTCGGGCATCTTGATCTCAGCGATCTCGCGGAGCTGCTCAAGAGAAAGTTCGCCAACCTTCTTGAGCTGCGGAATGCCAGAAGCGCTCTTAAGACCAAGCTTTTCCTTGATCAGGAATGCAGCCGGAGGGGTCTTGCATACGAAATCAAAGGTCTTATCTTCGTAGATGGTGATCTCTACGGGGATGATGGTGCCGGACTTGTCCTGCGTAGCGGCATTGAATGCCTGGCAGAACTGCATGATGTTAACGCCCTGTGCACCAAGTGCAGGACCAACCGGAGGAGCAGGATTTGCAGCGCCAGCAGGAATCTGGAGCTTAACAAAACCCGTTACATTCTTCTCAGCCATTTCAGTAAAATCCTTTCAACTGAAATATCTTGCTTACCAGTTTATGACAAGCGCCTCCACGAGAAGCCCCGTCCACATACGGGCGCGTGAGACGCATTGCATTCAAGATTAAATAGTAGCCACCTGATCGAAAGAAAGTTCAACCGGGGTTTCACGGCCAAAGATGGAAACCATAACCTTGACCTTGCCGGATTCAGGGGATACTTCAGAGACAACGCCGTCGAACTCCGACAAAGGACCAGAAACAACCTTTACCGTTTGTCCAACCTCAAGGCTAGTAGAAGTGATCTTCTTAGGAGCCTCATGGGAAGTACGTTTCATGATCTTGTTGTACTCTTCACGCGTAAGTGGAGCAGGATTACCCTGACTACCAACAAAACCCGTTACGCCCGGGGTGTTACGAACTGCAGCCCAGCTGCGATCGTCAAGTTCCATGCGGACGAGTACATAACCAGGAAATACCTTTTTATCGCTCTCCACACGACGTCCGCCTTCTTTAATCTCAGTTACCGTTTCGGTTGGGATCTGAATAGCGAACACATTGTTTTCGAGACCCATAGTCTCGATGAGGGTCTCGAGGTTTTTCTTCACCTTGTTCTCATAACCAGAATACGTGTGAAGGACATACCATTTCTTCGTCATGGATTATTTAAGCCCCCAAACCAGACAGACTCGATATCGCAAGAAGGATGGGGGTTACTACCCAGTCATCGAGGATAGTGACGAAGACACCAAAGAACAGCAAAGCCAGAACAACAACGCCAGTCCACTGAAGAACGTCCTGCTTTGTAGGCCACGTTACGCGACGCATCTCAGAACGAACCGCGGAAAGGAAAGCAAAGCGCTTTTTCTTGGGCTTCGCGTCAGCCTTCTTTGGCTGATTCTGCGAAGAGGTTGCCTTTGCAGCAGCCTTGGTAGAGGAAGAATTCTTACCGAAGCTGAAGCGCTTCTTGGACTCCTCTTCTACTACCGGGGTGACCTCAGCCTGCTTTGCTCGCTCTTTTTTTGCGGCACGATTAGCAGATGCTTTGGCCCTCTGTGTTTTTGACTTCTTTGCCATACAACTTCCTGCTCTGGAAATTACTACTCTCTATACGCCAAACAAGCAGCTTCATGGAGCTGCTCATTAACAAGCTGGCAGGCCAGGAGGGACTCGAACCCCCAACATGCGGTTTTGGAGACCGCCGCTCTACCAATTGGAGCTACTGGCCTATTTCAGTTTCCGAATCTCTAGCGAGTTTCCTTGTGCAGGGTATGGGTACCACACCACTTGCAATACTTCTTGAACTCAATACGATCGGGATTATTCTGCTTGTTCTTCTTGGTCGTATAGTTTCGACGCTTGCATTCAGTGCATGCAAGGGTGACCAAAGTACGCATCAATTCTCCTTTAAATTACGTATTAGCATTGCTTGACATTAGCACATGATTAATAAGGAGGGGAGTCTGCAGCGCAGACTCCCCTACCGAATTCATAAAGATCGTGTTATTTGATGATCTTGGTTACACGACCGGAGCCAACGGTGCGGCCACCTTCGCGGATAGCGAAGCGGAGGCCTTCCTCCATAGCTACGGGGTGAATGAGTTCAGCCGTGATGGTTACGTTGTCGCCAGGCATAACCATTTCAGTGCCCTCGGGGAGGTGTGCAACACCGGTGATGTCGGTGGTGCGGAAGTAGAACTGAGGACGATAGCCATCGAAGAACGGAGTATGGCGGCCACCCTCGTCCTTGGTAAGGATGTAAACCTGACCCTCAAATACCTGGTGAGGAGTTACAGAACCGGGCTTGCAGAGAACCTGACCACGAAGGATGTCCTCACGCTTGATGCCGCGGAGCAGACAACCGATGTTGTCGCCAGCCTGAGCCTCGTCGAGCAGCTTGCGGAACATTTCGATGCCGGTGCAAACGGTCTTCTCGGTATCCTTGATACCAACGATTTCGAGTTCGTCGTTTACATGCAGAACGCCACGCTCAACACGACCAGTAGCAACGGTGCCACGACCAGTAATGGTCATGGTGTCCTCAACAGCCATCAGGAAGGGCTTATCGATAGCACGCTCGGGAGTAGGAATATGCTCGTCTACAGCATCCATGAGCTCCCAGATCTTGTCCTGCCATTCCTTGTCGCCTTCGAGGGCCTTAAGAGCGGAACCGCGAATAATCGGGCAATCCTCGAAGCCGTAGGAATCGAGAAGCTCGGTTACTTCCATCTCAACGAGCTCGAGGAGCTCTTCGTCGTCAACCATGTCGCACTTGTTCAGGAAAACAACGATGTAGGGAACGCCAACCTGACGAGCGAGCAGGATGTGCTCACGAGTCTGAGCCATAGGGCCGTCGGTTGCAGCGATAACGAGGATAGCGCCGTCCATCTGAGCAGCACCGGTGATCATGTTCTTGACGTAGTCAGCATGGCCGGGGCAGTCAACGTGTGCATAGTGACGCTTGTCGGTTTCGTACTCAATGTGAGAAATAGAAATGGTAATGCCGCGCTCGCGCTCTTCAGGAGCCTTGTCGATGTTCTCGAATGCGGTAAAGTTTGCGGTTGCAGTACCGTGAGAACCATCATTGCTGGACAAGGTCTTGGAAATTGCAGCAGTCAGCGTGGTCTTGCCGTGGTCAACGTGGCCGATAGTACCAATGTTAACATGCGGCTTAGAACGCTCGAACTTCTCCTTAGACATTATTCCTCCTTATTGGTGGGAATGCACAAATTCGCCTTGGTAGGCGAATTTGTAAACGATAAAGTAAAAGCTTACCGTGCGTAAGCGGAAAATTTGGTAGCGGTGACTGGATTCGAACCAGTGACGCCACGGGTATGAACCGTGTGCTCTAACCAACTGAGCTACACCGCCAAAATGGTGCCCACAAGCAGACTCGAACTGCTGACCTCTTCGTTACCAACGAAGTGCTCTACCTGCTGAGCTATATGGGCGAGATGGTGGGAGTGCAAGGATTCGAACCTTGGAAGGCTGAGCCAACGGATTTACAGTCCGTCCCATTTGACCGCTCTGGAACACTCCCGAATTCGCTTGTAATCATGTGCAATTTTCAAGCTGCTGCTCGGTTCGAACGTTGTTTCCGTTCAAGCGAGCAAGGGAATAATACGCTAGGTATCCACCCCGTGTCAACACTTTACACGCCCCCGGGCATGTCCATATGGCAATTTCTTTCACGGACCTTCCTTAATAATTGCAAAACACCAGGTCAGCGTTATTTTTTCCATTTGTATTGCGCTATAAAAAAACGGCTGATCTGAGGTCAGATCAGCCGTTTCTCAAAAACTTTTTTCAAAAAATATTTTTCAGAATTTGAGTAATTTAGCAGTCAGCTTCCAGGTACGAATCGAACTCGTCGGTAACTTCCTTGGATGGTGCCTTGGTAAGAAGCGAAACCACAATGATGGCAATGAGGCTCAGCACAAAGGCAGGCAAAAGCTCGTATACCGCAAAGAAGCCACCCAGCGGCTTTATAAACGCATGCCATACCAATACAGTAATGGCTCCGGTAAGCATACCCGCCAAGGCGCCCTGCAAGTTAGTTCGACGCCAATACAGGCTCATGATGATCAACGGGCCGAACGAAGCACCGAAGCCCGCCCATGCGTACGAAACAACTTGGAAAATAGACGAATTTTCGTCGAGCGCAATAACAATACCGAACAAGAGCACGGCAACCAAAGTAAGTCGGGCCACGATCATTACCTGAGAGTCGGTGGCATCCTTCTTTATTAGTCCCCTGTAAATGTTCTCCGCTACTGCTGAACCAGAAATAAGCAAGTAGGAAGACGAAGACGACATCGATGCCGCAAAAATGCCGGAGACCACAAGGCCGCACATAAAGGAGGGCAGAATCATATTAGAAAGAACGATGAAAATGCTTTCGGCACTTGCCTGCGTGAGGAATTCCGTAGGAATAACTGCTCGGCCGATAAGACCAATGGACACCGCGCTGAACAAGGAGATAACAACCCACACCGTTGCAATGCGGCGGGACTTACGAAGCTCGCACGAATGGGTGGCACTCATAAAGCGGATAAGAACCTGCGGCATACCAAAGTATCCCAAACCCCATGCCAGACCGGAAACGATGGTGACCACACCATAAGATCCCGCTTCGCCGAACAGCGGCATTCCGCCTTCAACTACCTGCTTGCCAGCTTCGTCCAAGATAGGCGTTGCGATCTCGGTGCCCGAAAGGAAGCCAGGAATCGATTGCAAGAATGCAACCGTATTGTCGACACCACCAGCAGCCGTGATGGAGCCAACCAAAACAACCACCAGGGCGCAAATCATAATGCTGCCCTGGATAAGGTCGGTAGTGCAAACGGAAAGATATCCGCCCACAAACGTATAGAGAAATACGATCAAGGCACCGAGAACCATCATGGTTGCGTAATCGAGACCGAACAGCGTAGCAAACAGCTTGCCGCATGTTACGAAACAACTACCTACATAAATAGAGAAGAACAGCAGGATAACCAATGCAGAAATGGTCATAAGGATGTTCTTGGAATCATGGAATCGATTTGAGAAGTAGTCAGGAAGCGTAATGGAGTTGTTAGCAACCTGAGAGTATTTGCGCAAACGCTTAGAGACAAACAGCCAATTCAGGTAGGTACCAATCGCCAAGCCGATAGCCGTCCACATCGCGTCAGACGCACCAGTGAAATAGGCCACACCGGGAAGACCCATAAGCAGCCAACCCGACATGTCGGATGCCTCAGCAGAAAGAGCAGTGAGCCATGGGCCGAGCCTGCGCCCTCCTAAGAAGTAATTCTCCGTTGATTGGTTCGACTTCTTCGCATACACGAAGCCGATAACCACGACAACGATGAAGTAGAGGAGCATTGCAAGCAATACCCAGAAATCGTGAGATACCATACCGTTCGCTTTCCGTTTTCCCATGCTGAGCAAAAACCCAGCGGCTTCACCTAACGCTGCGATAGAAACACAGCACTACGCACTTTAGTACGCAATAGTGACGGATTATACGACAAGCATGATTCGATTGGGTTAACGGGGTACTAAGACGGCTTTTTCGGTAGCGGAACCCTAACAGTTGCGCTTCAGCCAAACACGCAGTTCGTTTTCCATGCGCTCGAACTCCGCTTTGGTTCTCTCGTTGGAGTCTGCTTCGTGTTACGAGCTACTTAATAATAGTTAAAGAATGAGCAGGTAATTTGCGTGAGCAAAAATAAGAAGCCATCAATAATTGTCGTCTCATCCCATCAAATTCCAACTTTTGACCTCAAATAAGCATTGTCAACTTCGTTAATTTAAAAATAGTCAAACGTGTAGTTAATGTTTAGAAACCATTGCTTGTTCTTAATTAATAGGCAAGTTATTAATAAGCCATGCACTTCAGAAGAGCTGGGGTGCATGGCACATTGAGATTTTCATAGCGAATGCGCACGAATCGCAATCACCGCAAGCAGGAACAATACCTCAATGCGGTATCAACGAATTCCGTAACAGTCTTCGATTGAGCAATGCGAGCGTTTGAGCAAAGATACATTTGATGGAAGTCGCGAGGCGCTTCCAAAATCCGAACCAACTTTACGTCCTGATCATAGGAATCAAGGATCCAGGAACGACAAGCTATCGCCATGATATCGGGGTTTCCAACCACAATCGATGCCAAAGTGATCTCATCCGAGTAAAGGCAGTCGATAGTAAGGTCGTAATCCTTCACTAAATTAGTAAGCTCCGCACCGATTGGACCCGTCAAGTTATAGGAAATTAAATAATGGTCCATCAGCTCTTTCAGGGATATTTCATCTCGGGAAGCAAGTGGGTGCAAACGATTCACAACGAGGACGGCCTCTTGGGTCCAACAGGGGTCAAACCTTATATCGGGGTCTTCGCCCATTGTTCCGGCAAAGGCCACATCAACTACTCCCCTCTTTATCTTTTCAATAAGTACCGGGGTCGACGATTGATCGACCTTGACCAAAACAGCACCGTGAGTACGAACCCTGAATTGATTGATGATGCGAGACCAGTCTTTACTCTGAACTGAAAAGACGGTGCCAATCACTATCTCTCGCTGAGATCCGCACTGCTTTTCCTCCAACATCCTCAATCCATTGTTCAAAAAACGTAGTGAGGCATCAACATACTCGTAAAACAACTCACCTTCACTGGTTAGCTCAACCGCACCCCTTTTCTTCTCGATCAAAGGAACGCCAACCTCCTGCTCGAGCTTTCCCAAAGCAAGAGACAACGTCGAAGGTGTAATCGACAGTTTTTCGGCAGTCGCACTCCTACTCCGAAGCTCAACGAGCGTTTTGAAGTAATTCAGATGGTCAAGATTCATGATCCCCTCCCCAACAATGCGGCAAATACGGGTGGTTCAAAAAGAATCGCCCTTTAGTCGCCGAACATTTTCGCATTCGATATGAAATCACTCTATGAAACACACGAAATGCGCCCACGCTTGGCGCTCACCCGATACCAAGCTTAATGCAAGGAGGAAGTAATGAGGGGACTAGAGGGAATAAAGGTCATTGAACTCACAAGCTATGTAGCGGCTCCAGCATGCCCAAGGATCCTTGGAGAAATGGGCGCAACCATCTTCAAAATTGAGCCTGCCTCTGGAGACGAATACCGAACAAACGGACCGGGCTTTGGCATGGAGAAAACCGATATCGATGATCCAGCATTCGATTATGCATCGATGAATAAAACATTCGTAAGCATCAATCTTAAGAGCGAAAAAGGCTCTGAGCTTATGCACAAAATGCTTGACGATGCGGACATTATGGTCACAAGCTTCAGGGACAAAGCCCTTGTCAAATTAGGCCTTGATTGGGACAGCATCCATAAAATGCATCCGCATCTGGTTTGGGGTCAAATGCGCGGTTACGGCGAATACGGCCCCGACAGGAACACGAAAGGCTTTGACGCAACGGCATATGCAGCACGTGGAGGATGGTTTGCCTGCCTGCCCCAAGCCGGAGAAGGATACCAGCCCATCAACTGGCCAGCCGCAATGGGCGATTGGAACGCTTCCCTTGCCCTAACTGCAGGACTGCTTGCAGCACTCGCACGCAAAGACCGCACGGGTGAAGGGGACAAGGTCACCGTAACCCTACATCATTGTTCGCTTTGGCCTATGCAGATGATGCTTGGATCAACGCAGTTCGGCGACACTTGGCCAAAATCGCGCTACAACGTCACTTGTCCCACTAACAATACTTACCAAAGCAAAGATGGCGTTTGGTTCATTATCTGCTATGGAAGCTATGACATTTTCTACGATCACACCATGAGGACCATTGGTCTCGACAATCTTGTTGGAGACAAGCGCTACAACAAAGCAGCCGAAATCAACAATGGGTCGGGAAAGAACTCGGAAGTCGTCCATATTCTCGAAGACCAATTCCTCACCAAAACATGGGCTGAATGGGAGCCCATTTTCAAAGCTAACGAGATCCCATACGAGAAGCTCTATCTGCCACAGGACATCTTGGAAGACGAAGAAGTTTACGCGAGCGACATCCTGAGAAAGGTCAAGTACGACGCATTCGGCGAAAAGGTAATACCAACCTCACCCATCAGGCTCGACAGCGTCGGAGACCCAATTCTTCGCAAAAGCAGGCCCATCGGATACGACACCGCAGCTGTAATGACCGAGTACGGCTACTCAAATGAGGAAATCCGAGAACTCGATGGCGAAGCCGTCACCTGCTATCACGGACCTAGCCTACCCGATTCAGTGTTCGAACCCAGCTACGGTCCCCGTTCAAAAATGGACTAATGTTTTTGGTCTTTATGGCTTGGTGGCCGCAGTGGGGGATGAGCCGAAGGGCTTTTGCGGCCACTAAGCCATGGACATAGCAACCACGCAAGGAGGAGGAAAAATGGCAACCGAAAAAATCGCCCGACAGGGCCTTACGGTCCGCCACGTTGGCGTTGTGGTAACCATGGCGCTAACATTGCTAACCGCTGTTGGCATTGTGTTTACGGCAGCAGGCCTATGTTACAGGCCAGTATCGCAACACTTCGGCGTTCAGACATCACAAGTCTCGCTATACATCACGTTCGTTTATTTGGGCCAGTGCATCGGCGCTGCCCCAATGGCAAAACTGTTCGACAAGTTCAACGCTAAAACAGTATGCGTTGTAGCAGCCCTGATGGTAGTTATCCCCTACATGGGATTCTGTGTATACCCTGCGATTTGGTGCTACTGGGTAGCGGGCTTCATTATCGGACTTGGCCTTGTATGCGTTGAATTCACGATGACTGCAGGCATCTTAAGCCGCTGGTTCCACACTAACTACGGCACCGTAACCGGCATTGTATTTGCAATGACCGGCGTTGGCGGAGTCGTCTGGAACATCATTGGACAATTCGTACTTGGTCCCGACCTTCAAGGCTGGAGAACCCTGTACATGGTATTCGGCATCGCAATCGCCATTGGCACGATTCCCTTTATCGCAATCTTTGTTAAGCGCACCCCTCAGGAGTGCGGAACCCTTCCTTATGGTATGCCTCTCGATGCAGCAGCAATGGAAGCTGAGCTGGCAGAAGAAGCAGACAAGAAAGCAATCCAGGAGCCCGGCTTTGCAGCTAAAGACGTGTTGAAGATGCCATTCTTCTGGACCCTTGTTCTGGGTGCCGGCTTGCTGAACACAATCACAACGATGTCTCAGCTCTTTGCGACTTACGTTCAGTTCCTTGGCCACGAAGGCTGGGAAGGCCAAGCCCTGGTCGCACTGCTGCTCCTTTCGGGCACTCTTGAAGCGTTCGCAAGCGCAGGCCAGGGAGGCGGAAAGGTCCTGATTGGCTTTATCGAATCTCGGTCGGTATTGATTGCGCAAATCATTGGCTACGCTGGCGGCGTAATTGGTCTATGCATGATGTGGTGGCTTCCCAAGCTGTTTGGCGAAGCAGGCATCTGGCCCATGTTCTGCGGTGGCCTCTTCTATGGACTTGCCTACGCATGTTCCACGGCAATGCTTCCGTTCATCGTTCGCGAAGTATTTGGTGGTCGAGATTTCGACAAGATCTACTCTTGGATGATCATGATCTTCAATGGCATTGGCGCACTCGGGGCAACTGGCTGGGCGCTCGTATCTGAAACCTTCGGCTGGGACGGCTTCTTCATCGGCGGCATTATCGTCCTGACCATCACTTTCGGATTGCTTGGCTACACGTGGATAGCCGGTGACAAGGCACGACGCAAGACCTGGTTCAAGAGCGACGCTGAACTTACCGCCGAAGCGCATAAGGAAGGAATCGGCGCTTAACCTTCATGCCGCCCACATTGCTGGGCGCTAATCCCCCACCACCTTCGTACCGTTCAAAAAGATCCGCTGCGCTCCAACAACCAACTGGACGCAGCGGATCCTGAAAGGGCAGTGAATAAAATGATTGATTTCAACCTTTTGTGCAACATCCTCAGCCCCGGCATCTTCGTGATTCTTGCTGGAGGACTGATAACGGGATACGACACTGCCACACTCATTGTCATTGGCGTTATAGGCTATTCCCTTGTCTTCCTTATGAGACGACTCGCAAAAAGGCAAAGAAAGCAGTAGCGCTGAAAACCTAATCAATCCCCCAACAACCCAATACGTTGAAACCGCTATAAAAGCACCGAAATGGAGGTGCCTAGGTTCTTATTGCCCAAATTCGATTCAAAAGGAGATCCCCATGCAAAAGCCATTTGAAGACCTAATCGTTCTAGATCTGTCACGCTACCTTCTGGGAGCATACACCAGCCTCTTTTTTGCCGACCTGGGGGCACAGGTCATCAAAGTGGAGGACACCAAGACTGGTGATTTAGTTCGTGGAGAAATGCCTATAGTCAACGGCGAGAGCTACTATCACTACGCGCTCAACAGAAACAAGGAGAGCATATCCCTTAATTTAAAGGACCAAGAAGTGCTTGAGCGTTTTTACCAGCTTGTGGCTCGTGCAGATGTCCTTGTCGAAAACTATCGCCCTGGAGTATCCAAGCGATTAAAGATCGACTTCGAAACACTCCATCGCATTAATCCCGATCTTGTCTATGTGTCTTTTTCGGCCTACGGCCAAAATGACCCACGCAGTCTTGACGCCCTTCACGATATCAACATCGTCGCAAAAACAGGTTATTACGATCTAACGGACGGTGCTGTTGCCTTGCTGCAGCCATCAGATCTCGCCGCTGCAATGGTGGGAATACAGGGGGCTTTAACGGGGCTCATCGCTCGAGACAAAGCAGGGGGAACCCATGTCGATGTCTCGATGTACGATTCGCTTCTTTGGTGGAATGCAATGCTCGATAGCCGCTGGTTCTTCTACGGCAAAACACTTACTTCAGACATGAGAGAATATCCGTCGGTCGGCTACAACGTCTACCGAACAAAAGACGGAAGGATGATATCTTTCGGGCTTTACGAAAATAAGTTCTGGAACGAGTTTTGCGATGACATCGGCAGGCCGGATCTATATGACACTTTGAAGGACACTCCTAAGCAAAATCCCACCGCATATCAAGCGATTGTAGATTTCGCAGCGTCGATGACCTTCAAAGAATGGGAAAGCTGGCTAGCGGATAAAACCTACGCTATCGCACCGTGTCTCAACAAAAGCGAAGCAATAGATCTCGCCATTAGGACAAACCCTCAAACCATTAACTACGTTAACTACCCCCGATTTGGCACTGCATTGCAAACAAACACACCGCATATCGTTGGAAACATGCACTCGAGTTTAGCCGAATCATATGAGCCCGCTTTGCTTGGCGAATCAACCCGAAGCGTTCTTTCGTGGGTCGGCGCATCCACAAAGGAAATCAATGACATGGTTGAAAGAGGCGCAGTTATCTGCGCAGATGACGACGATTCACTCGAAGCAAGTGCCTAGCCCTCTTACGTTCGCAATGCACTCAATTGCGATTCTCTCCTTTATAGCGCGCCGACGATCCCCCCCTGATCCCGATAGTCGGCGCGCATCTCTATTTTCGCAAAGCACACCTCGGCCAATTGTTCATAGAGCCCATTATCAAGCATGATTCGATTGGGTTAACGAAGTACTGAGACGGCTTTTTCGGTAACGGAACCCTAGCAGTTGCGCTTCAGCCAAACACGCAGTTCGTTTTCCATACGCTCGAACTCCGCTTTGGTTCTTTCGTTGGAAAAGCCTTCTTCTAACCTCAAGGGCTTCTTTGCAATTTCGAAGATTTCGCCTTGCTCCACCAAAATCTTACGGCTCTCAGCATAGGTAAGCTCAAAGGCGAAGCAAAGAAAACCCACAACGTAATCGGCAGGGAAAACCCGATCATTACGCTTTACGCAACGACGCTCGGCAAACGCCTCGAGCACCGAGGAGGAAAGCCTGCTTTGGCGCAATGCGTCGAGAGAAACGCCCAGAATAGTATCTGCATCACTAAGGCTGATGGTGTGAAGGATATCGAGTTTGTCGGCATCGCGCACAATGTTGCAGAAGCGCCGCGTTCTATCAGGCAAATCGTCGGGAAGGCGATAGTCGCCATGAGTAGCTATCGCGGCACGGATCAGCTGATCTTCCTTGGATCCCTCGACAAAATCTCTCATGCGCACCTTGCCAGGGGCGAGCCCAGCAAAAAGAGCTATGCCGGGATTTCGACGTGAAACCCTCTCGCCAGACGATTCGGGAACAACTTCGAATGGGGGCATCCCAGCAGGTTGGCTAAACAGCACCTCTGCTCCCAATTTGGCATGATTAGTTGAACGCGCATCCGAAAACGTGCCCCAACGGCGCAGCTGTTCGAATCGACCCATATCGTGCAGCAGTCCAATCGTCCACGCCAGGTCAAGATCGTCCTGTTTCAAACCATTGCTCTCGGCAATCCGCTCGCATAAACCGGCAACCCGTTTTGAGTGCTCGATCTTCAATGCTATGCGCTGATTGCAGGAATCGTATGCCTCAACGTAATCGGAGAATGCCTGCTGGACTTTGCTGCGATCGATTTTCATTTCAGCCCTCTTTCTTTCTCTCTAAGCTTACTCTTGCTCGAACCGCAGAACCCACAGAAACCTGTAACTTCAATACCTGATACTTGCCGCGCCAGAATGCAAAAAAAGCGCGCCCCAACAGGAGCGCGCTTGATGAGTGCTGGCTATGTTTTCGCTTATGCCTCGAGGAGCTTTTCCACGGAAGCAAGCTTAACGCAACAAACAAATACCTTCAGTGCCGACTCGAGCTCTTCCAGCGGAGGAAGAGTAGGAGCGATACGGATGTTGGAATCCCTGGGATCGTTCTTGTAGGGATAGGTAGCGCCGGCGCCCGTCATGGTAACGCCAGCTTCCTTAGCCATAGCAACAATGTGCTTTGCGGTTCCTTCAGGAGCATCGAACGAAACGAAGTAACCTCCGCGAGGATTGCTCCAAGAACCACAACCCGTGCCAGCCAAGCCTTCTTCCAGCATCTTCAGAACCAGCTCGAACTTCGGGCGGATGATGGAAGCGTGCTTTGCCATGTGGGCAGCGATGCCGTCAGCATCCTTGAGGAAACGAACGTGGCGCATCTGATTCAGCTTGTCGTGGCCGATGGTCTGAACGCCCATGCGCTTCTTGATTTCAGCAACGTTTTCCGGGCTTGCAGCCATAGCGGCAACGCCTGCACCGGGGAACGTTACCTTGGAAGTGGAAGCAAATTTGAAGTAACGGTTGGGATTGCCAGCCTCGGTGCAGGCCTTGGCAATATCGAGAAGCTGATCCTGCTGTGCCACATCGTCATAAAGATGATGCACGGTATAGGCGTTATCCCAGAAAATACGGAAATCTTCAGCAGCGCATTTCATGGAAGCAAGTCGACGCACTACCTCATCGGAATAGGTAACGCCGCCAGGATTGGAGTACTTGGGAACGCACCAAATGCCCTTGAATGCCGAATCGTTGGCAACCAGTTCCTCAACGGCGTCCATATCGGGGCCTTCGTCGGTCATGGGAACGGTAACCATCTCAATGCCAAACGCCTCGGTAACACCAAAGTGACGGTCGTAACCAGGAACGGGACAAACGAACTTTACCTTGTCCAGCTGGCTCCAGGGAGTAGCGCCAAGCGTGCCAAACACCCAGCAACGCATGATGGTGTCGTACATAATGTTCAGGCTGGAATTGCCGAAAACGATGGTGTTCTCCGCTTCGTCATCGAGCATGGAAGCCATGAGCTTCTTGGCCTCCGGCAGACCATCAACTACACCGTAGTTGCGAATATCGGTACCGTTTTCGGCCTTGCAATCATTGGAAGAAGGCAGGATGTCCAACATGGGCATGCTCAAATCGAGCTGGTCGGAGCCCGGCTTACCGCGCGCCATGTTCAGGGACAACCCCTGAGCTTTATAGGTTTCGTATTCTTCGGTGAGTGCGGTTTTGAGCGTAGTGAGCTCTTCCTTCCCCAGTTCCGCGTAAGTGGGCATCATGCTTCCTTCCATCTGCCTTACAAAGCGAATGCGTCTTGCACCCGCAAGGTCTACCAATCCTTTTTAGTATAGATGTTGCCTGCGTCGCTCGCAAAAGAAGTCGAACTATTAGGACTTAAACGCAAAGCTCCGCATCGTATTGGGAGTGAACGGCAACTTCCTCCCCCGCTAGAAACATCTCATTTCTGAAATTGCACAATCGTCGTACTTATTGCCTTCGTACACCGAATCGATCCTCAGGGTGATCGAAGAGGTGCTCACCGCCGGGAAGCTAATCGATTGAACCACTCGATATGAGTCGGCAAGCGTTACCTGCGCTACCACCTCACCCGAATCGGCAATCAAAGAAACCTGCTTCGGGCGTGCATTCTTGTAATAGATGTCGGTTGATTTACCGTAACCAGCCACCAGTTCCAAACAGCTTACCGATGCCTTGCTACCAGAAGCGCGAGACATCGTTACACTTTGACCGGCCCCCGATCCGGACGAGCCCTCAACCCAGGCGGTGCTCCAATCTCCATCGCTTAAGTTGCTTGCAACGTACGTACCGTATTCGCTTGCGGGAAGAACAGAAGAGGCAGAATAGCTGCTCAAGAGGCACGCACCCATATTCCCGGAGAAATCCGACAATGCACGAACCGAAACTTCGGTCTGCGTCGAAGAGCTCTCCTTCTTATGGGCAGCAGAGGAGTCGGAGCCCGCAGAGTCATGAGAAGATGCGTTGCTGTCGGAATCGTCGGTCTGCTGCGAGGCGACATTGGAGGAGGGAGCTTCCGTCTCATTCGAAGCGGGACGCATAACCAATACCAAACAAACAATAACCGCCAACGCAACGCCCAGGACCACAGAAAGAACAACCACCGCTTTGTTGACCGGCTTCCTGTTTGCCACAGCGGGAGCAGATACCGCCGCCTGAGCCGACGAGGCGGGCGCTTGATCAGCAGGCTCCTGCTGGCAAGTAGGCCCAGAGGCGGGAGTTTGAGCCAAGCCGCAATGTACGCAAAATCTGTCTTCGTCTTCCAGTTCCGCCCCACAGTGAATGCAGTATTTCATGAAAGGACCTCCTGAACGGCACCGGGAATTTCCTCAGGTGCCGAAACGCATGCCTTCGCCATTTCCAGCTCTTCATCGGCACCAAAACCATACGTGCAACCGATGAAGGGAATGTTCGCCTTTGTTGCCACTTCCCCATCGTGGAAGCGGTCCCCTACCATCACACGAGGGACGGCATGACGCTCCGCTACCTGCTGATATATCTGCCATTTCGGCATTTCGCCAAAATCTTCAGCGCAATAATAGGCGTCAAACCAAGCATCCAAGCCAAACATCGCACGATGCACCTCGCAATAGCGGGTGCGGCAATTGCTGATAAATGCGAGTTCGTAACCATCCGAGCAGAGCTCATCGAGCATTTCGGGTACTCCCGGGAACAATCGAGCCTTGCCTTCCTCGGTAAGGCGATCCATTTCATTTCCCACGATTTCCGCCGCCTGGCGCCATATTACTTCGGAAAGGTTGGGAGCAAACGTGGTCCACATAGCTTCCGTAGTCCAGCCAAGCCACTTGCTGATCCATTCATCGGTAAATTCTTGCGGCGGCATGTGGCCTTCAGCAACCAGCCAAGCATATGCTTTGCGAAATGCAGGACCATAGATCGCCATACTGTCATGAAGGGTCCCATCGAAATCGAAGAACACTGTTCCCTTAACGCTGGTACCACCCGCAAGCTCAATAGCATTTTTTGCCCATAGGGAATCTTTCAGAACAGCGCGACCCACGCCCACTAAATCGGCTTGGCCCCTCTCCAGTATGCGTTCGGCGCCTTCTAGGGTCCTCACGCCACCGGTCACAATTACAGGGACCGTTACCGCTGCGCGAACAGCAGCCGAATCTTCGCCGAAATAGCCTTCGGCCTTAGAGCCGTCACCGCGGTAACCACATAAGCCACCCGAAATATCCAGTAGGTCTACTCCCGCTTCTTCGAATATCTTGCATGCCGCAACAGCATCTTCTCTTGTTGCTCCGCCCTCTTCATAGTCGCAGGCACCCAGGCGAAGCGCCAACAGATAATCGGGTCCCACCTCGCTACGGACCGCTTCAATGACCCGACAATGCAAGCGAGTTCGGCCCGCTATGCTTGCGCCCGAATAGTCGTCGGTGCGCTTATTGGTTATCGGGGAATAGAACTGACTCAGAAGATACCCATGCGCCGAATGGATCTCAACGCCATCGAAACCAGCCTCTTTGGCACGACGCGCCGCAGACGCAAAATCGGCAACAACCTGGTCAATTTCCTGTTGGGTCATAGAATGCGCCTGCACCGCTTCCCCTCTTGTTGTGGTGTAGGGCATTGCGCTTGGGGCAGGCGCGGTCAAAGACTCGCCACCTAGGGCGGAAATTGACTTACCACCAGCATGGTTGATCTGCGCTACCACCTTACAGCCATTACGATGGATAACCTCAACAAGCCTTTTCAGACCAGGAACATCATCGTCCGAGGAAAAGGAAACCTGCCCTTTGCTCGCCTGGCCTTCCTTGCAAATGTAGCTGTGCTCAGCGACCACCAAACCGAAATAGCCGCCCTTCGTCTTTTCGTCGTAACACTCGCACAGAGCATCGCTCACCTTGCCCTGCCCCTCCGATTTCTCGGTAGCCATCGGGGGCATTACCAAGCGATTACGCAATCTTGCCTTCCCCATAGGAAGAGGACGAATCAACAAAGACATATCAGCTCCTTCGTTGCAGCGGCGAAATACTATTAATACAGAATACTTGTTGCCGTGTTTCTAAACAAAAAAACGACCCCAGCTCCAACGGTGAACCGCACCCATTTCTTTGATATCGAGAAATGGGTGCGGCCACACAACGGAGTGGGGTCGCACCAGTTTTGACGTTATGCCTCGATCGTCTTGATAAGGTTCACCATTTCAATGGCGCTCGTTGCGCAATCGAAGCCCTTGTTGCCAGCCTTCGTGCCAGCACGCTCGATTGCCTGCTCGATGGTGTCGGTGGTTACCACGCCGAAGAGCACGGGCACACCGGTCTTCAAACCAACCTGAGCAACACCCTTGGCAGCCTCGTTGCAGACCAGATCGTAGTGAGACGTTGCACCGCGGATTACTGCACCCAGGCAGATAACGGCATCGTACTTGCCCGATTCGGCCATCTTCTGGGCAACCAGCGGAATCTCGAATGCGCCGGGAACCCATGCGATATCCACGTCTTCGTCCTTGACGTCATGACGGAGCAAGCCATCCATTGCGCCACCGATCAGCTTTGAGGTGATGAACTCGTTGAAACGAGCAGCCACAATGCCAACCTTGATGCCCTCAGATACGAGCTTTCCTTCGAGAGTGTTCATATGCGTTTCCTTTCGCTATCCCCAGCGTTTTGGTGCCTGGGGCTAATTCCATTCGTTTCGGGACGCAGTCCCGTATTTGCTGCAGTTAGATCCGTTATTCCTCGACAGATTCAAGGATATGGCCCATCTTTTCCTTCTTCGTCTTCAGATAGAAGCGATCATGGTCGGTTGCGGGCATCTGAATCGGCACGCGATCGGTGATTTCAAGGCCAAACTCAGAAAGCTGATAGACCTTATCGGGGTTATTGGTCAGAAGGCGCATGGTCTTCACGCCCAGATCGCGCAGGATCTGTGCTCCGATGAAGTACTCGCGCTCATCTCCCTTGAAGCCCAGTGCAAGATTTGCTTCAAGCGTATCCATGCCCTTATCTTGCAGCTCGTAAGCGCGAAGCTTGTTTACCAGGCCGATGCCACGACCTTCCTGGCGCATATACAGAACCACGCCGCGGCCCTCTTCGTTAACCGCGCGCATAGCGGAAGCGAACTGATCACCGCAATCGCAACGCAAAGAACCGAATGCATCGCCAGTAAGGCATTCCGAGTGAACGCGAACCAGCAGATCTTCCCCATCGGCGATATCGCCTTTAACCAGGGCAACATGGTGCTCGCCATTGAGCTTGTTGATGTAAGCGTAAGCACGGAAGTCGCCATACTTGGTGGGCATCTTGGTGTCGGCCACACGCTCTACAAGCTTGTCGTGCTTCTTGCGGTAATCCTGAAGAGCCTTAATCGAGATGAACTTCAAATCCCACTTCTCGGCGAGCTCGATAAGCTCGGGGGTGCGCATCATCGTGCCGTCATCACGCATGATCTCGCAGCACAAGCCGCACTCTTTCAAGCCGGCAAGACGCATCAGGTCTACCGTTGCCTCAGTGTGGCCGTTGCGCTCAAGAACGCCGTTGGGCTTTGCCATCAGCGGGAACATATGGCCAGGACGGCGGAAATCCTCAGGACGAGCATTCTCATCAACGCACTTTCGGGCCGTGTAGCCACGCTCCTCGGCGGAAATGCCGGTCGTAGTGTCAACGTGATCGATCGAAACAGTAAAGGCCGTTTCGTGATTGTCGGTATTGGTGGTTACCATCTGAGGGAACATAAGCTTACGGCACAGATCGATGCTCATGGGCATACAGATCAGGCCCTTTGCATATTTCGCCATGAAGTTCACGTTTTCGGTTGTAGCGAATTCTGCGGCGCAGATGAAGTCGCCCTCGTTTTCGCGATCGGGATCATCGGTGCACAAGATCACCTTTCCCTGGCGAAGATCCTCCAAAGCCTCTTCAATGGTACTGAACTGGAACATTACTATCCTCTCATGCCTCCCACACCTAAATGGGGAAGCGCTTTTCCTGTTTTGTTATAGGAGCCAAGCCGCTAAAAGCCATTGCTCAGCAAAAATTCTTTCGTGATACCGCCCTGCTTCTGCGATACCGCCCCATTTGCCTTCTCGACATAGGGGCTTACGACCGAAGCAGATTGACGGACCGTTTCCTCTGCAAGCTCCGGAGAACAAGCCAGAAGGCGTTCAACGTATTTGCCGACACAGTCGTTTTCGAGGTTCACCACATCGCCCACATGCTTGGTGACCAAATTGGTCTGTGCACGTGTGTGCGGAATGATGGAAACGCTGAAGCTTTCAGAGTCGACTTTTGCGACGGTGAGACTGATGCCATCTATGGCTATAGAGCCTTTTTCGACAATAAAGCGCAGAATGGAAGCGTCGCATCCAATGCGATACCACACAGCATTGTCATCCTCGTCGATGCTTTTCACGGTACCCACACCGTCGATATGACCTGAAACAATGTGACCGCCGAAACGTCCACCAGCGAGCATGGCGCGTTCCAGGTTCACGGGGCTTCCCGGGCGCAGCGCACCTAAAGACGAACGGTTCAGGGTTTCATGCATGACATCAGCTGAAAAGCCGCTACGCGTAAAATCGGTCACGGTAAGGCAAACCCCATTCGTCGCAATGCTGTCACCCAGATGAACATCCTCAAGCACCTTCGAAGCTGCAACGGTAAGCACACAGGAATGGGCTCCTTTGCGAATGGAAGCCACTTTGCCGACTTCTTCTACAATGCCAGTGAACATTTACTTCACCTCGCATTCAATGAGCAGGTCTTGACCGAGCTGGGTCACCTTCGGGCTAGACAGCTCGATGGCGTACTTGGGAGCCTCGACGCCAAATCCCCCTACCGGGCTCGGCGCTGCTGCACCACCGAAGATCTTCGGGGCAACGTAGGCCTGCACGCAAGAAACCACCTCATAGGCCAAAACCGACCAATTGATTTCTGCACCACCTTCGACAACCACGCTATCGATACCAAGCTCTCCGAGCTTTTCCATCAGGATCTCGATGTCCACATGACCCGCCGCCTCGGGAACCACGATGACGTCGCACTCCCGCTCGCGATACGGCAAGTGCTTTTCCAGATCGCGTTCGCAAGTTGCTATGTACGTGGGGATCTCCGCAGCCGTCCTCACTACCTGAGAATCAAGCGGCGTACGCAAGTGCGTGTCGCAAATGATGCGAATAGGGTTCGAGCAACGGGGCTTAAAGGTGCCGAATCCACGCAGAGTAGAGTCAGCGCAACCCTCTAGATCGGCCTCAAAAGCAGCCTCGTCTTCCGCCATCTCCCTTTCAAGCAGATCCTCAAAATCGGACTCATCAACCACTTGCAGCTCTTCTGCATCGGAAGATTCAAAGCTGTCCAATCGGCAGGTAAGCAATGGGTCGTCCTTGATGACGGTGTTGACGCCCACCATGATAGCGGCATAGCGTTGACGATCGGCATGAACGCGCTTGCGAGCCTCCTCGCCCGTAATCCACTTCGATTTGCCGCTCCTTGTGGCGATCTTGCCATCGAGCGTCATCGCATACTTCAGGATGACATAGGGTTTTCCCGTTTCGATGTAATGGAAAAACGCTCGGTTGATTTCTTGGCATTCCTTAACCAAAACGCCCTGGACAACTTCGATGCCCGCCGCCTGGAGCTGAGCAACGCCGCCGCCATCAACCTTGGGGTTGGGATCGGGGGCACCCATAACCACTCGGGCAATGCCCGCTTCTATCAGCGCCTCGGTGCACGGGGGCGTTTTGCCGGTATGGCAACAAGGCTCGAGCGTTACGTAGATAGTTGCACCTTCGGTGGCTTCACCTCGTTGACGACAATCGGCAAGAGCCTGGCGCTCCGCATGAAGTTCGCCGAAAGCGGGATGCCAGCCTTCGCCGATAATTCGACCATCGCGCACCACAACCGCTCCAACAAGAGGATTGGGATTGACCCATCCGGCACCGCGCATAGCAAGCTCCAAAGCTCGCTGCATGTACTCCTCATCAGTCAAGGAACTGCACCTCCTTTCATATTCGTTGTCGCGAATACCATCTTGAGTGGGTAAGCGACGAACGGAGATACGTCCTGTATGAAAAAAACCCTGGAACATAGCGTTCCAGGGCTTTCACATGACAAACAAGCGCGGCCAAATAGCCGATCCGATTCATCGTCTTCTTCCATCCGGACTGTAACCGTTGGCTCTGGATTTTCACCAGATCAGCCTTGCTTGCACAAGGGTCGCGGGCTTCGCAATTGCTTCTTTGCAGAAGCTTTCACGTTACCGCCAGTGAGGAGTTTCGCCTCGCCCTGAAGACCGTATTCATTTTCCATTGGTTACTATAGCGCACTATAGCGCCCCGTCAAGAAAAAAGCCGCGAGATAGTGCATCTCGCGGCTTGGTTAGACAACTTTACTTGGGGATTAGCTTAGCCCAAGCACTGCGCCTACAGATCCTTGGAGCCTTCTACGCGACCCTCGAGGTAAGCCCAGAAATCATCAACGTCTTGCTGGATTTCTTCCAACAGAGCTTCGTTGCCAGGCTTGAAAAGGTGCTTGAAACGGCCCTGAGGCTTCAGGAAGTCCTTTACAGGAATAAGGTTCTTGTCGCGAACCGGGGTGAGCTTCCACTTGCCGTTTTCAACCTCGAACAAAGGCCAGAACTTGGAGTTTACCGCCATGCGGCAGATCTCTGCAGTCATGCTGGAATCGATACGCCAGCCGCGGGGGCAAGGAGCCATAACGTTCAGGAAAGCGGGACCGTCAACGGCAATTGCCTTTTCCGCCTTGCTTACCAGGTCGCGCCAATTGCCTACGGTTGCCTGAGCAACATAGGGAACACCATGAGCTGCCATGATGGAGGTAAGATCCTTGCGCTTCTGGGGCTTGCCCTGCTGTTCCTTACCAACTTCAGACGTAGTTGCCCATGCGCCCTTAGGAGTTGCAGAAGAACGCTGGATGCCCGTGTTCATGTATGCGCCGTTGTCGTAGCAGACATACACGATATCGTGACCGCGTTCCATAGCGCCGGACAGAGACTGCAAACCGATGTCGTAGGTGCCGCCGTCGCCGCCGAAGGCAACGAACTTGATCTTCTTGTCTGCAGGGATCTTGCCTGCACGCTGAAGACCCTTGTAAGCTGCCTCTACGCCAGAAATAGTTGCGCCCGCATTTGCGAATGCATTGTGAATGAATGGAACGTTCCACGCGTTGTCCGGATAGATGGAAGTGGATACTTCCAGGCAGCCCGTTGCCGAGCAGCACACAACGTCGTAGTCGTTGCGGCCCATGAGGACCTGGCGCACTGCCATAGATGCGCCGCAACCGCCACACAGGCGATGGCCAGGAGCCAAATCGTCGGGGCGGGCAGAAAGTTGCTTGATGTTTGCCATTGGATGCCCCTTACTCTTCGATGCCGAGATACTTGATGGAACCGTCGCCCTCGCCTGCAGCGCGCGCCTCAAGGTCAGAGAACACAGTGTTCATCTGCTCGAGGGTGATGTCTGCGCCGCCAAGGCCCACAACGTAATCGTTGACAAGAGCGTCAACCCCATTTGCATGGAAGGCAGAGCGGACCTCGAGCGCCAAGGGAGCATGCGGGGAACCGAAGGAATCGGAACGATCCAGAACAGCCACGGCCTTAGCGTTTTTGCAAGCTTCAGCAATCTGCTTTGCAGGGAACGGACGGAAGATGCGAGGACGAACAACGCCGACCTTTTTGCCCTGCTCGCGCAGCTTGCGAGCCTGGAAACGAGCATTGCCTGCGCAAGAGCCCAAAACAACGATGATGTAATCAGCGTCTTCGGTACCCCATGCATCAACCAGCTCGAACGGACGACCCGTGATTTCAGCCCATTCCTTGCCATGGCGCTCAAAAGCTTCCATTGCGTTGTCAAGAGCGTGGCGCTCGGTGAGCTTGTACTTCATGTAGCCGTTACCAAGCGTTGCGAACATGCCCTGGCCAACAGGGTTTTCAGTATCAAGAAGAGGGTACTTCGGCTCGTAATTGCCTACGAAATCTTTTACTACCTGATCTTCTTCCATCACGCAGCAATCCATAGCGTGCGTGGTAACAAAGCCATCGAGAGTGGTGAGAACCGGAAGTAGAACATTGGGATCTTCGGCAACCTTGAACGCGATGATGGTGTTGTCGTAAGCCTCCTGAGCGGTTTCGGCAAACATCATGCCCCAACCGCAGTCACGAGCACTCATGATGTCGGAATGATCTCCGTGGATGTTAATAGGAGCGGAAAGTGCACGATTGGCGTTTGCCATAACAATGGGGCAACGCATGCCGGACGCAATGTGCAGTTCCTCCCACATGTAGGCCAAGCCCTGGGAGCTTGTTGCGGTTGCAACACGCGCACCAGCAGCAGAAGCGCCAATACATGCGGAAAGCGCGGAATGCTCGGATTCGGTGGGGACGTATTCGGTGGTTACCTTTCCGTCGGCAACGAACTTTGCATAGCCTTCAACAATGGTGGTCTGAGGAGTAATGGGGTAAGCCGCCATAACATCAGGATTAACCTGACGGAAGGCATCTGCCACCATCTGGTTGCCCGTAGCGGAGAACATCTTCTTTTCTGCCATGGTTACTCCCCCTTCGCTTCCTGCTCCTGGGCTTCAGCCTCGGAGATAAGCTCGAGTGCGCCGAACTTGCACTCCTGAACGCAAACGCCACAGCCCTTGCAATGGAACAGGTCGATGCCCGTCATTGCGCCGTCTTTAACCTCAATGGAGGAATCGGGGCAGTAAGCCCAACACAGCATGCAATTGGAGCACTTCTCGGAATCCCAGATGGGACGATTGGAGCGCCAACCGCCGGTGTAGCAGTTGGTTGACGTGCCGCCTTCGGGGCACACATAACCGGTTGGAAAATCTTCGGGCTTCCAATTATCGTAGTTGGAGCCATCAAACTGGTACTTGGACATTATTCTTGCACCTCCTGATAAGCGCGCTCAACGGAGGCGAGGTTCGCGTCGATCATTTCCTGGGAGAACTTCTTGCCGAAGGTGATAACCAGGCGTTCCTTGACCTTTTCAACCGGGAAAAGACCCGTGATCTTAGCCAATGCGCCTACGATCGGGGTATTAGGCATGTCCTTCTTGATGGTTGCAAGTGCGATGCCCGAAGCATCAACTACAGCAACACGCATGCTTTCAGGAGCACCTACCGCTGCACGGGCTTCAGCAGCTGTCATTGTGGTGTTGAACAGGAGGATACCGTCTTCGGGCATACCCTCCATTACGTCTGTAGAAGCCAACAGGGTGTCATCCATGATGATAACGATGTCGGGATTCTGAATGTTGTTGTGAACCTCGATGGGATCACTGGATACACGCGTATACGCCTTCAGGGGTGCTCCCGTACGCTCCGGACCATATTCGGGCATAGCCTGGATGTAGTTGCCCTGCAGCAGTGCCGTGTCCGCGACAAGCTTCGCCGCCGTAACCGCACCTTGGCCAGCACGTGCATGCCAGCGGATTTCGGTCAACTGTGACATACCTCTCCTCTCGCTTAAGGTTTGCTTTTTAGAAAGCTTCTTAATTGTAGCGAGCACACGTTTTCGCCCTTTAGGGGTTTCCGAACGTGTTAGATATAGGTCGGTAGACGGAATTCGGCAGTTGCCACTGGTTGGGTTGTCGGGGCGAACGGCAGAAAATCAAAATACGTACCTTTTTAGTGGCTCGCAAAAAATTCAGTATTCTTGTTGCCTAATCAAAAAAATGGACCAGACAAGACAAGCTCATCTGATCCGTTAATTCGTTCAAATGCAATTGAGGCAACCTCACGAGCCTCGCGTTGCTATGCAGCTCCGCACCCCATGGAGACCATACGCCTACGTCCAGAACTCAACCATTTCGATAAGGTCTTGGTAGGCCCATGCGTATACATCGGAATACCAACCGGTTTCGGGTATAAAGCAAACTAGGGTGGAATACAACAAACTCAGAAACACCAATACCCCTAAGACACGAAGGAAAAGGCGGTGTGCAAGTACTTTGGGAACCGCAGAACTTCCAACCTTCAGTTCAACATCGCGGCAATCGTTCTCTCTATCAGGAGCCAGAGCATCGTTCGCAATGAAGCAAAGCAAGATTGAGGGAATCAGCATTAGGATGCTGTAGTCGGCGGTATAGCGCTGCAGAATACCCGCCATCTGAGCATCAAGGCAAGCAACAATGAGCGCGGATGCCAGCATGGTCATCACGACACTGGCAACGGTATGAGTAGAACGTTCTCTAATACGATAAGAAAGTATCGGCTTAGCAAATGCCAGCACCCACAAAATAGGCAAGCATACTAAAATGCCACCAAATGTTACTTCCTTGATAGTTTGACCTAAGTACGTAGTATCAAACGTGGTTGGCTGAAGCCAAGGGAACACGCCGGTAGTAGTTGGGGTCTGCAGGAAATATGCGAACAAAGCCGGCAGCAAACGGCCAGCGTTCATGCCGCGCTGCGTCATGTCGTTTACCGTAAGGTTGTAATTTGCTCCAAAATCGAAGAAAGAGCCAAAGCGCGCACGGTTATACATCATGATGCCAGCGGCAACAACAAAATAGGGCGCCAAAAGGCACGCAAATTCCTTTGACCCCTTCTTAGTGAACAGGTGCTTTTCAGTAATGAACTTGCGCCAAAACAGCGGGAACGCCAACAGCGAGAAAATGAGGAACTGAGGACGACACGCAACCACAAGGGCCATGCACAGAGAACCAGCGAGGTACCATCCTGCTGCTCTTTCCGTTGACCGCCCGTGAAGCCAAAAATACAAGCCCCATACCGTAAAAGCCAAAGCCATTGCAATTGGGAGCGAATAGAACGTTGGGAACTTCGCTAGATACAGCATGCCCGAACAAGCCACCAAGGGCATTTGCAGCAAGAGGAACAAGCCTAAGCTAACACGCTTAAAATGATGTCGCGCAAAACGATCCATCAGAGCCGTTACACCCAGCACGAACATAATGCAAGCAATTAAAACGCCAATTGCCGTTGGGAAACTAGACCCTGTAAGCAAGTAGAACGGCAAATAGAACAGCAGCACTGGCAACACGCCAAAATACACATAGTAATGGCCCTCGTAGTACGCCACGTCGAACAGGTACGATTCACCTGTCTGCTTCTGGAGTTCATCACGTGCACCCTTGTCATAGGGGTTGTCCATGTCTACCAGCCATTGGGGAGGCTCCACCTCCAAATACAGCTGGCCATCAGCCATAGCCTTCGCGAGCTCAGCATACTGCTGGGCATTATCTCCACCAACCTTATAGGTGTTTACAATGCTGTGGCCATCCCAGGAGCCCGAATTGTAATTAGCCGTAGCAATACCAACCTGGTTTGATCCAAGTAAAAGGTACGCAGTAAGAACGAAAATCTCGCAAGCTGTTGCCAGGACGATGCATGCACGGGAAAACCTCGGATGTTCCTTAACTCGGCAACGATAAATGCTCGAGCCAGGTCGAAACACATAAAGCAAGAGCAGAACCGCAAACGTCAGGAAATAGCGTAGACCATTGAACTCAAATGGCTGACGCTCATTGATGACCACCGTATTGAGAACAACAGGGTACCGTGCATCATCGCTCACAATTTCGATACGCAAGTTCTGGATTGCGCCTGAACTCTCAAGGTATAGATACTGACTTTGCTCGCTATACGTTGAAACGTCTATTTCAGGAACACCGAATGTATACTCGGTCGTCGAAAAATAGGTTTCATGAGCAGCGTCGGTAAAGCTGATTTTGACCTTAAGATTCTGAGCAGGCTGCGAATTATCAAAATCAAGATGAATGTTATTTACTACTTTGTTGAGATCGTAAAAATCTACAGCAGTTTTCGACTCAGTAAACTTGTACTGCTCGCTGTGCCCTAAACCGAAATTCGAAGTTCCCGTATCGTTTGCATCAAGGCTAATGCGATCAGCTAAATTGATCGGCTCATAGGTAGCCGATCGAAAATAGTTCATATTGAACAGAAAGATTTCGAGGAGCAACGCAACAATAGCAACCACGAAAATGCGGGATAGCGCATGTTTAATTCGACCTCGATTAGCTTTGGCGAGGTCTATGCAGTCAAATGCAATGTCTTCAATAGGTTTCATAGCGAATCATTTTACAAGATACACTTACGCCATATTGCCCACGCACTGCTCTTTCAGAAGAAGCACGAGAATAAAAAATCCCCGCACCAAACGATGCGGGGACACATTAAGACGCTTGCTTACAAGCCGAGCGTGGAAACGATTGCGTCAAATACTACCTGAGGATCGCGGTCGCCATCGATCTCCTTCAGAAGCTCGCAACCACGGTAGTAATCGATGAGCGGAGCAGTGGAGCTCTCGTAAACATCAAGGCGGTTACGTACCGTAGCTTCATTATCGTCGTCGCGCTGGTACATTTCGCCATTGCACTTAGGGCAAGCAGCGTCAGCGTCGGAACCGATGTAACCGCAGTCGCGGCACATGCGACGAGAGGTAAGACGCTTAATGATAACTTCCTTGTCAACATCAACAAGAAGAGCAGCATCAAGAGGACGCTCGAGGGAAGAAAGCTCCGAATCAAGCGCAACGGCCTGAGTAGAGGTGCGGGGGAAGCCGTCAAGGATGAAGCCATTGGCGGTATCGGCATCCTGCAGACGCTCTTTTACGAGGCCAATTACAACTTCATCGGGCACAAGATCGCCAGCATCCATGTACTTCTTAGCCTCAAGACCAAGAGGAGTCTGGTTCTTAACGGCAGCGCGAAGCATGTCGCCAGTGGAGATGTGAGCAAAGCCATACTTCTCTACCAGCTTTGCAGCCTGAGTGCCCTTACCAGCGCCCGGTGCGCCCAGCAAAACGATATTCATGGAAATGTTCCTTTCGTAACACGATAGAAATCGATCAATCTATTTTAACAAATTGAAGCGCATTAAGAGCAAAGTGATATTGCTCAAATAAGAAAGGCGGCTAATTGCCGCCTTTCTTATTACTTGAAGAATCCGTCGTAGTTGTACATTTTCAACTGCGACTCGATCTTATTCATAGTGTCCAAAGCAACACCGATCATGATGAGGATCGAGGTACCGCCAAACGCCTGAATCAAAGAATTGTTCGTAAAGTAGAACAATATGGAAGGGACAACCGCAATGGCTGCGATGAAAATCGCACCAGGAAGCGTAACCCTGTGCAGAACATCCTTAATGTACTGCACGGTATTCTGACCAGGACGAATACCGGGAATAAATCCACCCTGACGCTGAAGGTTTTCCGCAGTGTCCTCGGGATTGAAAACAATCGAGGTGTAGAAGTATGCGAAGAACACAATGAGCAGCGCAGTGAGGATCCAGTTCACCCAACCTGCCGAAATAGCATTGGCAACCATGGTGAGCCAATCAACATTGAACAAAGCAGCGATCTGCGCAGGGAAATAAATCAAGCAGCTTGCGAAGATGATAGGAATAACACCTGCAGCGTTGATCTTGATAGGAAGGTAAGAGCTCTGACCGCCCATAACCTTACGACCCTGAACGCGCTTTGCATAGCTAATTGGGATACGACGCTGAGCACGCTCTACGAAGATAATCGCAGGGATGCAAAGCAGCACTACAACCAAAATAAGAACGGTTACCGCAATGCCCATACCCATATCTGCATTCAGGTTGATCGACGAGAAGATTGCCGACGGAACCGAAGAGATGATGGAAACGAAGATGATCAACGACATACCATTGCCAACACCGTGCTGAGTAATGAGCTCGCCCATCCACATGATCAAAGCAGTGCCAACTACAAGAGTGAACACAACCAAGATGTCGGTGACGATCTCAGGAACAGCGGTGCTGAAAACAACACCATAAGCCTCGGACTTGAAGAGGAAAAGGTAACCAACAGCGTTGATCAGACCCAGACCAAGCGTAAGGTAACGCGTAACCTGAGTAATACGACGCCTGCCCGTTTCGCCCTCTTTAGCCCAGCGGCCAACGGCAGGAATAACACCTTGCATCAACTGCATAATAATAGATGCAGTGATGTACGGCATAATACCCAGTGCAAATACCGAGAAGTTCGACAAAGCACCGCCAGTGAAAAGGTCGAGCATAACCATCGAGACACCCTGCTGAGAAAAAGAATCAGCAAATGCCTGGAACGGGATGCCCGGCACCGGCAGGTAAGCGCCGAATCGGTATAGCACCAAGATACCAAGAGTGAACAGGATTTTATTCCTGAGCTCAGGTACCTTGAACGCCTGTACGAGGGAACTTAGCAAGGCTCTTCGACCTTTCCGCCAGCTGCCTCGATCTTAGCCTTTGCGGAAGCGGAAACCTTGTCAACCTTAACGGTTACAGCCTTGGTGATTTCGCCGTCGCCCAGAACCTTAACAAGATCGGTGGAGTGCTTGATGATGCCCTTAGCTACAAGGGATTCACCGTCTACCACTTCGCCAGCTTCGTAGTACTTCTCGATACGGCTAACGTTAACGGGAAGGTACTCAACATGGTTGATGTTGCGGAAGCCAGGGAGCTTAGGAAGACGACGAGCCAGAGGAGTCTGACCACCTTCGAAGCCGTTACCCTTAGCGCCGCCAGAACGAGACTTCTGACCGTTCAGACCACGACCAGCGGTCTTGCCGGTACCAGATGCGGGACCGCGACCTACGCGCTTGCGGCTGTGACGAGAACCCTCAGCGGGCTTCAGATCCTTAAGTTCCATGTTTTCTTTTTCTCCTTTTTTACGCTGTCTCTACCCCACCGATTGGAATAGAGGTCGGCAGCTCGCCGCCGACGAACTTACAAACTAGATCATTATGCCATAGGTTGAAATCAAATGCGGGGCAGAACTCAATAAGTTAGATACAGCCCATCATAAGTTCAACAATTGAATCAAATGCTCCACGGATGCAGTAACCGTACTAGACCTAAAACGATATTCTTTCAGGCTTTTTCTTGCACTGCACTTCGATCCGCATAATGCCCATTATGAGAATAGAAAAGCCCCGCTCAATGAGCGGGGCTTTAAGCATTTACAGTTCTTCAACCTCTACGAGGTGCTGAACCTTGAAGATCATGCCACGAACGCCAGGATTGTCTACCTGCTCAACCGTGCGACCGATCTTACCAAGACCAAGAGCCTTCAGGGTGCGACCCTGATCGTACTTGTAGCCGATGGAGCTCTTTACCTGGGTGATGCGCAGTTTCTTTGCGTCAGCCATTACTAGTTCTCCTTCCAGCCATAAATCTTAGCTACAGAGATACCGCGGCGAGCAGAAACTGCCTCGGGGCTCTGCATTTCCTTAAGACCTTCAGCAACAGCCTTAACAATGTTAAGAACGTTGTCAGTGCCGAGGGACTTAGCGAAAACATCCTTTACACCAGCGAGTTCGAGAACGGCACGAGCTGCGCCGCCAGCGATAACGCCGGTACCAGGAGTAGCGGGCTTAAGGAGAACGCGACCAGCGCCATACTCACCGATGATGTCGTGAGGAAGCGTGCCAGCCTCGGTCAGAGGAATGGAGAACATGTTCTTCTTCGCATCCTCTACGCCCTTCTTGATGGCGGTGGGAACTTCCTGGGACTTGCCCATGCCGATGCCCACGCGACCCTTGCCGTCACCAACAACTACCAGAGCGGTGAGTGCAAAACGACGACCACCCTTGACAACCTTGGAGACGCGATTGATATAGACGACGCGTTCCTGAAGTTCGGGAACGCCTGCCTGGTTTTCTTGCTTACGAGCCATAGACCTTAACCCTCTCTTAGAACTTCAGGCCTGCTTCGCGGGCACCATCGGCAACTGCCTTGATGCGACCGTGATACAGATTGCCACCGCGGTCGAATACAACCTCGGTAACACCGTTTTCCTGTGCTTTCTTACCGATGATCAGACCGAGAGCTGCAGCGCCATCTACGGTAGCACCGCTCTTCTCGGTTGCCTTGAACTCGGGACCGAGGGTGGAAACACCACAAATGGTCTTACCGGCAACGTCGTCGATAACCTGAGCATACATGTTCGAGTTAGAACGCGTAATGCACAAACGCGGACGGGCAGCCGTACCAGAGATCTTGCCACGAACACGAGTGTGACGACGGCGCAGCCCAGCCTGTTTCTTTTGAAGCTTCTTCATAAGTAGATTCCCTTCAATACTTCGCTACTGAGCTACTACTCAGACTTTGCGGCCTTGCCGAGCTTACGACGGACATACTCGCCTTCATAGCGAACACCCTTGCCCTTGTAAGGCTCAGGCTTACGCCATGCGCGGATGTCGGCAGCAACCTGGCCGACCTGTTCCTTGCTGATGCCCTTTACGATAATCTCGGTCTGGCTAGGAACTTCGAAGGTAATGTTTTCAGGAGCCTTAACGATAACCGGATGAGAGTAACCGAGCTGGATCTCCAGATCAGAACCCTTGAGCGCTGCACGATAGCCAACGCCTACGAGCTCGAGCTTCTTGGAGTAACCGTCATGAACGCCCTCTACCATGTTGTGGATAAGGGTGCGCGTAAGGCCATGAAGGCTCTTTGCCTGACGGGAATCGTCGGGACGCTCAACAATAACTTCTTCGCCCTCAACCTTGATGGTCATCATGGGGTTGAATTCACGAGTAAGTTCGCCCTTGCTGCCCTTTACGGTAACAACATGGCCGTCAACCTTAACCTCAACGCCAGAAGGAATAGCAACAGGGATCTTACCAATACGAGACATTTGTGCTCCTTCCTTCCTACCAGATGTACGCCATGACTTCGCCGCCGACGCCTTCCTTGCGTGCGTCGCGGTCGGTCATAACGCCCTTGCTCGTCGAAATAACAGCAGTACCAAGACCACCGAGAACGCGAGGAAGCTCGTCCTTGCCAGCATAAATGCGCAGACCAGGCTTGGAGATGCGCTTGATGCCGCGAATGGTGCGAGCCTTCTTCTCACCGTACTTGAGGGTGATGGTCAGAACGTCGCGGGGCTGAGCCGGCTCAATTTCGAAGCCGTTGATGTAGCCCTCTTCCTGCATGATGCGGGCGATTTCGACAAGCTTCTTGCTGGACGGCATGGAAACCGTCTGCTTGCCAGCAGAGTTTGCGTTACGCACACGCGTAAGCATATCTGCAATAGGATCGTTCATGCTCATTGTTGTGTTTCTCCTTTGTTCATGATGAGCCGAAAAGCCGGTTCGCATGCACCCATGATGTATGCGCCTTGACTAACGGCACTCAACAACGTGACTGGGTTGATAAGGTTCCTACCAGGAAGCCTTGGTCACGCCGGGCAGTTCGCCTTTGTTAGCGAGCTCGCGAAGGCAGACGCGGCACAGACCGAACTTGCGGTAGTACGCACGGGGGCGACCACAGCGAGCACAGCGATTGTGCTGACGCGTCGAGAACTTCGGTTCTCGCTTGGACTTGGCGATCATCGATTTCTTAGCCATTCAAAATCCTTCTTTCCTATAACCAATTCTCTTAACGAGAAGTTAGTTTTCCTTTTTGAACGGGAAGCCCATGGCATCCATAAGTGCCTTGGCGCCTTCATTGTTTTCAGCCGTGGTTACGAACGTGATGTCCATACCACGAGTGCGATCGATCTTGTCGTACTCGATCTCGGGGAAGATAAGCTGCTCGGTGAGGCCCATGGTGTAGTTGCCTCGACCGTCGAAGCTGTTGGGGTTGCAACCACGGAAGTCACGTACGCGAGGAAGCGCAGTGGACATCAAGCGGTCGAAGAACTCCCACATGCGGTCACCGCGAAGGGTAACCTTGCAACCAATTGCCTGGCCCTCACGCAGATGGAAGCCTGCGATGGACTTCTTAGCGCGGGTAACCATAGGCTGCTGACCGGTGATGGTACGCAGGTCGGCGATTGCGCCGTCAAGAAGCTTCTTGTCGCCAGCGGCACGACCTACACCCATGTTAATAACGATCTTCTCAAGGCGAGGGATCTGATTAACATTAGCGAGACCGAGCTCCTTGAAAAGCTGGTCGCGTACTTCGTTTACATACTTTTCCTTCAGACGAGGAGTAGCCATTGTCCTAAAAAACCTTTCTCGATGAATTAAACGCAAGATTTCCGACCTTGCGTCCCCCGCATTACGCGGGGGTCATAAAAGCACGGCTAAATATTTTAGTCGATATCTGCGCCACAATGCTTGCAAACGCGAACTTTTTTACCATCTTCACGTTTGATGTTGACGCGAGTTGCCTCCTTGCAGGAGGGGCAGATCAGCATAACGTTGGAGACATGGATGGGAGCCTCAACGGTAGCAATGCCGCCTTCAGGGTTTGCCTGAGTCGGGCGCATTGCCTTCTTCATCATGTTGACCTTTTCAACGGTGACGCGCTGAGCCGAGGGGTTGGAAGCGATTACGATGCCTTCAGCACCCTTATCCTTACCAGCGAGAACCTTGACCTTGTCACCCTTTTTGATGTTCATCTTTGCCATGGATGTTCCTCCTACAGCGTTTCCGGTGCCAGGGACACGATCTTCATGTACTTCTTGTCACGAAGTTCGCGTGCAACAGGACCGAAGATACGCGTACCGCGGGGAGCGCCGTTGTTGTCGATCAGAACGCAAGCATTCTGGTCGAACTTGATGTAGCTGCCGTCAGTACGACGAACTTCCTTCTTAACGCGCACCACGACACAGCGGACGACTTCGCCCTTCTTAACGTTGCCGTTGGGCATTGCTTCCTTAACGCTGCAAACGATGACATCGCCGAGGCCCGCGTAACGGCGCTTGGAGCCGCCCAGGACCTTGATGCACTGCACCTTGCGAGCGCCGGAGTTGTCAGCAACGGCGAGCATGCTCTGCATTTGAATCATGTGCTTATCCCTTTCGATGCTTCTAAGTAAGCAAGTGCCTACTTAGCCTTCTCGACGATGTCGAGAAGGCGCCAGCGCTTCATCTTAGAAAGCGGGCGGGTTTCCATAATCGTTACGGTGTCGCCTACACCAGCTTCGTTGTTCTCGTCATGAGCGTGAAGCTTCTTGGTGGAGTTAACCATCTTGCCATATACAGGATGGGGCTTGCGCTCGTGAACTTGCACGACGCAGGTCTTGTCGCCGGAGATGCTTACTACAACACCCTGGCGAACCTTACGAGAGTTACGTTCTTCACTCATATTGTTCAAACCTTCCTAGCTGCACCCTAAGCCTGAGCGGCCTTGAGTTCACGGTCGCGCATCTCGGTCTGGATGCGGGCGATGTCCTTCTTGACCTGCTTGATGCGAGCGGTGTTGTCGAGCTGGCCGGTAGCCATCTGGAAGCGCAGGTTGAAGAGCTCTGCACGAGCCTCCTTCAGTTTAGCCTGCAGATCTTCACCCGAAAGTTTCTGGATCTCTGCTGCTTTCATTTACTCCTGCCCTTCTGCCTCACGCTTTACGATCTTGCACTTGATGGGCAACTTGTCGATAGCCAGACGGAGAGCATCCTTAGCGGTTGCTTCGTCAACACCATCGATCTCGAACATGATGCGGCCGGGCTTTACTACAGCTACCCAACCCTCAGGGTTACCCTTACCCTTACCCATTCGAGTTTCAGCAGGCTTCTGCGTGATGGGCTTATCGGGGAAGATCGTGATCCAAACATTACCAGTACGGTTCATGCGACGAGTCATTGCGATACGTGCAGCCTCGATCTGGCGGTTGGTGATCCAATGACGGTCCAGGGCCTGAATGCCCCAAGTGCCGTGGTTCAAAGTGGTGCCACCCTTGGCGTTACCCTTCATAGAACCACGCTGCACCTTACGATGCTTGACGCGCTTAGGTACCAACATTACTTATCACCCCTATCGTTATTGCGGCGACGGGAACGGTTAGGACGGGAAGAACCCTCGAGTGCGGGCTGCGGAGCCTTCTGGCCAGGCAGAACTTCACCGTGGTACACCCAAACCTGGATACCAATGGAACCCATGGTGGTTGCAGCGGTAGCGAAGCCATAGTCGATCTTCGCACGAAGGGTGTGCAGCGGCACGCGACCTTCGCGATACCACTCGCGGCGGCTCATTTCAGCGCCACCCAGACGACCAGCGCACTGGATACGGATACCCTTTGCGCCGCTCTTGCGGGCAGACTGAACGGCCTTGCGCATTGCACGACGGAATGCAACGCGGTTTTCAAGCTGCTCAGCAACGGACTGAGCGATGAGGCTTGCGTCGAGTTCAGGACGCTTAACCTCTACAACCTCAACGGAAACCGGGCCGTTGGCGATCTGGTTGAGCTTCTTGCGAAGTGCGTCAACCTCTGCGCCCTTCTTGCCGATTACAACGCCGGGGCGAGACGTGGTGATGATGACCTTGATCTTGTCACCAGCGCGCTCGATCTCTACGCGGGAGACAGCTGCATGGGCGAGCTGCTTGTCAAGGTAAGAACGAATAGCGAGGTCGTTCTCAAGGTTCTTCGCATAGTCCTTGTCGGAATACCAGCGGCTACGCCAATCCTCGGTTACGCCGAGACGGAAACCGGTGGGGCTTACTTTCTGACCCATACTATGCCTCCTCTCGGGTTGCTACGATGACGGTGATGTGGCTGGTGCGCTTGCGAATGCGAGCAGCAGAGCCCTTTGCGCGGGGGCGGATACGCTTCAGCGTGGGGCCCTCGTCGGCGAAGCATGCCTTAACCACGAGGTTCTCGGGGTTAGCGGCACCCTTCTGTGCAGCGTTTGCAACTGCGGAGTTCAGGGTCTTCTCTACAACCTCAGCAACAGCGCGGTTGGTGAAGCGGAGGGTTTCCTGAGCGGCAATAACGTTCTTGCCGCGAATCTGGTCGAGTACGATGCGTGCCTTGCGGGGCGAAACGCGTACGTAGCGAGCGATTGCTTTAGCTTCCATGTTTCACCCTTTCCTTACTTGTCGTGGCCGCGGAAGGTGCGAGAAGGTGCGAACTCGCCCAGCTTGTGGCCAACCATGGATTCAGTAACGTAAACCGGCACGTGCTTGCGACCATCATGCACAGCGATGGTGTGACCAACCATCTCGGGGAAGATGGTGGAAGAACGCGACCACGTCTTGATGACCTTCTTGTCGCCAGCTTCGTTCATCGCAATAACGCGATCGAGAAGGCGAGGCTCCACGAAGGGACCTTTTTTCAAACTTCTGCTCAATGTTTCTCCTTATGCGATCGGGCGCTACTTCTTGCGACGGCGGATGATCAGGCGGCTCGAAGCCTTCTTGGGGTTGCGAGTGCGATGACCCTTGGTAGACACGCCCCACGGAGTAACAGGATGACGACCAGAAGACTTGTTCTTGCCTTCGCCACCACCATGAGGATGGTCGACAGGGTTCATTACAGTACCGCGAACGCTGGGGCGGATGCCCATCCAACGGTTACGGCCAGCCTTGCCGATCTTGATGTTGCCGTGCTCGGCGTTACCAACTTCGCCAACGGTTGCGCGGCAGGTTACGAGAACGCGACGCATTTCGGAAGAAGGCATACGCAGGATTGCATACTTGCCTTCCTTGCCCATCAGCTGAATGCTGGTGCCAGCGGAACGAGCGATTGCCGCACCGCGACCAGGCTGGAGCTCAACTGCGTGGATGAGCGTACCAACGGGGATAGCGGACAGGGGCAGTGCGTTGCCGGGCTTGATGTCTGCATCAGCGCCGGATACTACCGTTTCGCCAACCTTGAGGCCCTTGGGCTGAAGGATGTAGCGCTTTTCACCGTCTGCATAGTGCAGAAGAGCGATGCGAGCACTGCGGTTGGGGTCGTACTCGATCGTGGCAACCTTGGCGGGGATACCGTCCTTGTTGCGCTTGAAGTCGATGATGCGGTAACGACGCTTGTTGCCGCCACCCTGATGACGCGTAGTGATACGGCCATTGTTGTTGCGGCCAGCCTTCTTGGGCAGGGGCGCCAACAGGGACTTCTCGGGCGTAGTGCTGGTGATCTCAGCAAAGTCCGAGACAGTCTGGAAGCGGCGTCCAGGGCTCGTGGGCTTGAACTGTTTTACTCCCATTTTCTTCCTTTCTACGGGTTCGAACTGCAGGTTCGGACCCTTGGTCTTATGTGGACTCCATCACCGCCATGGGGGCCTTTGGGAGACAGCCCTCGGCGATTCCGAGTTTCCACGCGTCCGGGTGTATCCATCAACAGCCAGACGCAACCGAAAAGTATACTGATTGCCTATGTAATGCGCAAGAGATAATCGAATTGAAGCAACTATTCGCAAAAGATTCACAACCTGACACGAATTGAGCCGAAATTGGCAGTAAACGGTAATTCTTCTACCTCGCTATTTCACCATAGGCCCCAATGCCGCCATGCAATAGAGACACAAAAACCCTTATGCCCAAATATGCTTAGCGAAGCTCCTTATTGAGTTCGCGCGCAAGTTCGGGCAGGAGCTTCGCGAACGTTTCCTCGCGCTTGTCTTTCTTCAACTCGCATTCCCAAATCACATGCACCTTCCAACCATCGGCGATAAGCGCCGCTTCGTTTTGTGCATCACGTTCTTGATTGCGGTTGAACTTTGCCACCCAATATTCGGTGTTCTTCTTGGGAAGGGAAAGGTTGCAATGCGGGCAGCGGTGCCAATAGCAGCCGTGAATAAAGAGCGCCACCCTCTTCCCCGGCCACGCCACATCGGGGCGTCCCGGAACTTTCCATTGCAAACGATAGCCGCCCAGGCCCGCTTCGCGAAGGCGCTGTCGAACCAGAAGCTCAGGTTTGGTGTCTTTGCGCTTGTTGCCCTGCATAGATTTATGCACCGCATAGCTCGATGCATCGGGCGCTGGAATACGCACATGGGCATATTCCACTTCGCCCTTGCCCGCGCGCTTGGCACTCTTCCGTTCGCGCTCGAACGAATCCACTTCATCATCTGTTGCAGGCTGCACGCCATCAAGCGCCGCAAGCCAGCGTTCACTTAGGCGATCAAAACCCCACGCCGCATTTGCGGGGCTGGTGGAAGGCAACACCTCTGCTTCGATCCCTACTTTATATAGTAGATACTTTTTATAGAGGCGACCCGCCGTAGCGCCATTGCATATAACACGCTTGATAGGGGCCGTGCGCGTGATGAGCTCCACTTGGGCGGGCACCACATTCTTGATGCTAGCGTCGCTCGATCCTTTGATGTCGCATTCCTGGATAACGTCCCATAGCGCAATGCCACACGAAAGCAGCATTTCCTTCTTTTCGGAAATAGTTTCAGGCGCAGGCTCCTTCGCAATGGCGGCAAGCACACGCCAAAAGCGATTCTGGGGGTTGCCGTAATAAAAATCGTTCTTCCGAGAGAGCACGGAGGGGAACGACCCCAAAACCAGTACGGTAGAACGCTCATTGAACACGGGCTCGAACCCGTGGGATATATGTTGGTAGGTTGCCATAACCCGTAAGTATATATAAAGAAAGCCCGCCGAAGCGGGCTCTCGAATTCGTTTGGATAGCGTTGCGGCAAACGCTACTACTCAGCGCGCAGGGGCTCAAGCGCCTTCAGCATGAACTCGCTTGCCTCAGCGCACAGCTCGTCAGTGGGAGCTTCCGCCAACACACGGATAAGAGGCTCGGTGCCGCTAGCACGCAGAAGAACACGACCGCGATCGCCCAGGAACTCCTCTGCTGCTTTAACCGATTCCAACACAGCCGCATCATTCATGGCCGCATCTTTGTCTGCAACACGCACATTGGTCAGCAACTGAGGATACAGCTTCACCGGAGCGCATAGCTGCGACAGGGTTTCGCGCTCAGCGCGAATGGCCTCCATAAGACGCAGCGAGGTAAGGATGCCGTCACCAGTACTTGCAATATCGCCGAAAATCACATGGCCCGATTGCTCGCCGCCCAGGCTGTAGCCATTAGCATGCATGCAAGCAAATACGTTCTTGTCGCCCACTGCGGTGGTTTCGTAGTTCAAGTTAGCCTGCTCAAGAGCCTTCAGCACACCGAAGTTGCTCATAACCGTGGGGACAACCGTTCCGCCCGACAAGCGACCATGCTTGTTCAGGTACACGCCGCACACATACAGGATAAGATCGCCATCTACCACGTGGCCGCGCTCGTCTACCGCAAGGCAACGGTCTGCATCGCCGTCATAGGCAAAGCCCACATCAAGACCCTGCTCCACAACAAGGCGTTGCAAGCGGTCAATATGCGTGGAGCCGCAGTCAACGTTAATATTGAAGCCATCAGGGGCATTGCTAATAACGCGAACGTCGGCGCCCAAAGCATCGAACACGGGTTTTGCAACCGAAGAGGCAGAACCATTGGCGCAATCAAGGCCAACCTTTACGCCCTGCAGGGAGAAATTCGCGCTGGCAATAAGGTGGGCAATGTAGCGATTGCGGCCCTGCATATAGTCAACTGTTGCGCCAATCGCATCGCCAGACACCATAGGCACTTCTTCGGGATATTCGCCGTCAATGTACCGCTCAATAAGCTGAAGCAGGGGCTCTTCCATCTTGAAACCCTGGGAATTAACCAACTTGATGCCGTTATCCGTATAAGGATTGTGACTAGCGGTAATCATCACACCACAATCGAATGCGCCGTCGGTGGTTTCGTACGAAAGGCCCGGGGTAGGAATAACGTGCAGCATATAGGCATCTGCACCCGAGGCAACAAGGCCAGAAACCATACCGCTTTCCAGCATGTAGCTGGAACGGCGGGTATCTTTGCCCACAACGATGCGGGCCTTGCGGCCCTGGCGTGCGCCATAGTACCAGCCAATAAAACGGCCGATTTTGTATGCATGCTCAACGGTAAGGTCAGCGCCGGCTACGCCGCGGAAGCCGTCTGTGCCAAAGTATTTCATTTCATTCTCCTGTTCACCAATGAGCGCTGTTTATAGCGTTTGCAGCCGCATCTAATGGCGGCATAACCTGTTCATTATCCTTCACTTGGCCCCATTCTGCACGTGCAGGAATGGCCGAATACGAAAACGCCAGGTTATCTGCATTTAGCTGCCTGAATTTGCCGCCCCCCTACCAGCTCGAGCCTTTGCGCACTCCAGGAGAACCATCTGCAAGGCGTTCATCGGAAAGGGACATTGCAAAACCCTACCGCACCGAACTATCCAGCATGGTGCAACGAAGCTTTTCGCACCTTGCTTTTCAACAAGGCGCGACTTCCTTTTCTGCTTCGTCGATTCAACTGGTCAAATATCCATATTTGTGGTGTTTTCGCTCAATCGAATTGATGCGTTTAACCTGATCAAACACGTAGAGACACCTGATATAACACGAATTATCGAATTGGTGCAATTCTTATACAAAACAGGAATACTTAGGTGCATAGAGAAAAACGCGTTCAAATGCTAGGATAGCCATTGAGCTGCTGATTCGGTTCTTGTCTGAATCTCGGTTCCATTCAACACAGGAATAAGGAGAGGAACGCATTATGGATTTCAAGCTTACTGACGAGCAGGAGCTGCTCATTGAGAGCGCACATGAATATGCTACTCGCTACTTCACCGATGAAGCAGTAAAGCAGGCATATGAAGTAGATCATCACATCAGCATCGAAGCTGCTATGGCTTACCGCGAGGCAGGCTTCATGCTTCTGGGCCTTCCCGAAGAAGTTGGCGGTGTTCCGGTAGACAAGCTTACCGAGGTTCTCCTGGTAGAAAAGCTTCATGAGTTCACTGGCGTAACCCTCCCCTTCGTTACCGATTTCAACACCATCACCGACGTAATTGACTTCGGCTCCAAAGAGCAGCAGGAAATGATCATGGACGCTATCGAAAACATCGAAAGCACCTGCATCGCTTGTTCTGCAATTTCTGAACCCGCAGCTGGCTCCGACAACAACGCTATGACCTGCGTTACCAAGAAGCAGCCTGACGGCACCTATCTGCTGAACGGCCAGAAGACTTGGGTTACCCTGGGCGGCCTCTCCATCTACACCATGGTTGTAGCAAAGGACGAAGATCCTTCCTACGAGAACGATAAGTACTCTCTGTGGCTCGTTCCCAACGACACCCCTGGCTTCACCATCGGTCACCTCGACAAGGTTGGCCAGCAGGCCATTCCGTTCGTTGACCAGTTCTTCGACAACGTAGTTCTCACCGAGGACATGCGTCTGGGCGAGCCTGGCATGGGCTGGAAGCTTCTCATGAAGAAGCTTGAGTTCGAGCGCTGCCTGGTTGTTGCATCTTCCCTCGGCCTTGCCCAGGCTGCCCTGAACGACGCAGGTGCTTATGCATCTGAGCGTATCTGCTTCAACAAGCCCATCGCTCACCAGACTCAGATCCAGCTGCATCTCTGCGAGATGGAAAACATCATTCAGAACGTACGCACCCGTCTGTATCAGGTTGTTACCATGATCGACAACGGTGAATCTACTCGCCTCGAGTCTGCACTGCTTAAGGGCTATGCTTGCCGCGAGCTCACCCGCGTTGCCGACCTCGCAATGGCAATCTACGCAGCTATCGGCTACACCAAGGAAATCCGCGTTGGCCGCATCTGGGCAGACCTCCGTGGTAACGAAATGGGCGGCGGCACCACTGAAATCATGGACTACATCGCCGGTCGTCAGCTGGTTAAGAAGTACAAGGCAAAGTAATCCGCCTCTTCACCTGCACTCTTTTCGCAAAGCGACCCCTTATTTTGGGGTCGCTTTTTTACGCTTATGCACCGTTTACCTAGTTTCTTTTCCGCTTAGTTAAATAGAATCACTCTCGAAACAATTCTGTAACGGATCGGTATACTAAAAAGTTGCGGTTTTAGAACATCTGCACGTTCAGAGCTGCATCCTATCCCCAATCCTCCCATTCAAGGAGACATCTATGAAAAAAATTGCAGAAGCATGGTCGAGCTTGAGCCTTATCAAGCGCATTATCATCGGCCTTGTTATCGGCGCTTTGCTTGGTGCCTTTGGCCCTAAGGATCTTGCCGTTATCGAAATGCTTGGCACCTTGTTCGTTAGCGCCTTGAAGGCAGTCGCGCCGTTCTTGGTATTCTTCCTGGTTATCAATGCCTTGTGCCACACCAAGCTTCCTAAATCCATGAAGACCATCGTGGTGCTGTACGTGGTAAGCACCCTTGCCGCCGCCTTCACCGCCGTAGCAATCAGCTACGCATTCCCCGTTGAGCTCACCCTTTCGGGCGTTGAGGCTGCAGACAAGGCAGCACCCACCGAAATCGCAGAAGTACTTACCACCCTCATTGGCAACATGGTAGTTAACCCTGTTGATGCGCTGCTCAATGCAAACTACATCGGCATCCTGGTTTGGGCTGTTCTTCTGGGTATCGCAATGCGCTATACCACCGAACCCACCAAAGATTTCTTTGCGAATATGTCGCACGTTATCTCTATCGTAGTTCGCTGGATCATCACCTGCGCTCCGTTTGGCATCATGGGCCTTATCTACACCTCTGTTTCTCAGAACGGCCCTGAGATCTTCATCGAATATGGTCAGCTGCTCCTTGTTCTTTTGGGCGCCATGTTCTTCATCTGCCTTGTTGTGAACCCGCTGCTGGTGTTCATCAACATTCGCAAGAACCCCTACCCTATCGTTTTCCGTTGCATCAAAGACTCCGGCATGTATGCCTTCTTCACCCGCAGCTCTGCCGCTAACATCCCCGTAAACATGGAGCTGTGCAAGCGTCTTGGTATTCGCAAAGACACCTACTCTGTCTCCATCCCGCTGGGCGCCACTATCAATATGGCTGGCGCTGCTATTACCATTACCGTAATGGCTATGGCTGCTGCACATACCATGGGTATTGCCATCAACCCCGTTACTGCTGGCATCCTCTGCGTTCTGGCTGCAGTGAGCGCCTGCGGTGCTTCCGGTGTTGCCGGCGGCTCCTTGCTTCTTATTCCGCTGTGCTGCTCCTTGTTCGGCATCAGCAACGACATCGCCATGCAGGTTGTGGGCGTTGGCTTCGTAATCGGCGTTATTCAGGACTCCGTTGAAACTGCCCTTAACTCCCTTTCCGACGCGCTGTTCACCGCTACTGCCGACTACAAGGAACGCCGTGAAGCTGGCGTACCCTTCCAGGTTGGCAAAGACGCAGACGAATGGAAGCCCTCTACCGCTGAATAGTCTCCTGCTAACAATAGACCTAAGACACGAAACGGGTGCTCGATAATTTCGAGCACCCGTTTTTTATTTCTGCAAAGCAGGGTTAGAGCAAGACTGGTCAGACCCCCTACACGCTCCCCACCGAAAGACAACAATTCAAAGCGCATACGGAAAAATCACGACCGATAGGTAGGAAGAGAATCAATAGTCTGACTCTCTTCCGTCACGGAGAACCTGCATCATGTCTCGCGTTAACGAATAGTCTTCATCGCAAGGAAGCTTATCTCTGTCTATCCACTCGGCACTCTCCAATTCATGGTCGTCGAGCTTGATGCTATTCGAGCCATCAAGCTCGCAAAAGAAACCGAAGAGCAGCGATGAAGAAGGAGGCCATGGCTGACTTTTGTAGTAGCGAAGATTCTTCACCCTAAGCCCCACTTCCTCCATTACTTCTCGGTGAACAGTTTCTTCGACGGTTTCTCCCATCTCGCAGAACCCGGCGATAAGGGCATAGCGCTTGTATTCACGGTTCGCATAACGGGACACAAGAACCTTGTTACGCTGAGTGTCAACAATACCCACGATTACCGCTGGAAAGAGCTTGGGGAATTCCATGGCACCACATTGAGGGCATCGCACCATACGCTCCACCATGTCGTGCACCAATGGAGCTCCGCAACGGCCACAGAATCTACGCGTTGCATACCAGGTGTCGTATTCGTAACCTACTAACCCAGCAAATGCCCTATGCTTCGGACCGAATTGCTTGAGCTGGGAAATCGGCATAAATTGCCATTTAGCCTGGGTAAATGAATCATCGGCGCGCACGGAACGACTGCCTTCGATCAATTTATCAAGAACACTGCAATCTGCCTCGCAACGAAAGTATCCCGTATCCCCAACCGTGAATAGGAAAACCGCTTCAGGTGTCATTCCGTCAGCTCGCTGAATTACTTCTGCGGAATCGGAAACCACAGCACCGATATCGGAAAGCATCTTAAATGTCGGAAAGCGCAACGTGCCTTCCCTGGCGTCCTCTGAAGCGTTCTGAGGGGGAGTATCGATCGAAACAAGAACAGTGGAGCCTCGGTACACGAGGACCCTGTCTGTAGGCTCTGGATTGATCCATGCAAAATCATTGCAAAAAGAATAAGGCGCTATATCCTGCAGCATTGGTACCTCCTTGGCGTACCAACTAAGCGTACACCCTTACCTTTAAGATGGTGAAAAAAGAAAAGCCCCGGAATGCAACAGCAATTCCAGGGGCAAAAAAGAACCGCTCCGAAGAGCGGTTCTCTGCTAGACAGCCTATGCCTGAGCGAAGATCTCGATCTGGTCGCCTTCAGCAACCGTAACCATGGCCTTCTTCCAGGTGCGGGTCTTACCAAGCTGATAGCGAACACGCTTCGGCTTAGCCTTAACGTTAATGGTGTTAACCTTAACGACCTTTACATCGAAGATAGCCTCGATTGCCTGAGCAATCTCGATCTTGTTAGCAGACTTTGCTACCTCGAAGGTATAGACATTGTTTTCCATGCCTTCATAAGAGTGCTCCGAAATGATCGGGCGAATGATTACCTCGCGGGGATCCTTCATTATGCAAGCACCTCCTCGATGCGGGTCAGGGCAGCGTCGGTAAGAACGAGTGCCTTGTTATCGATGAAGTCGAGCGTGTTGAGCTCAGAAACGCCGATCACGCGAACCTTGGAGAGGTTGCGGAAAGACAGGAAGGTGTTCACGTCGTCATCGGGAACGATGATGGTAACGCGACCCTCAAGACCGAGGTTCTTCAGCACTTCAGCAGCCTGCTTGGTAGAAGGCTTCTCGAAAGAAAGCTGATCAACAACAACGATCTCGCCGTCGGCAAGCTTAGCGGAAAGCGCAGAGCGCATAGCCAGCTTTACAACCTTGGCAGGTACCTTGAAAGCGTAAGAGCGGGGATGAGGACCGAATACGGTGCCGCCGCCTGCCCATTGGGGAGCACGGATCGTACCCTGACGAGCACGGCCGGTACCCTTCTGGCGCCAAGGCTTCTTGCCGCCGCCACGAACCTGACCGCGGGTCAAGGTGTCGTGGGTTCCCTGGCGCCTTGCAGCGCGCTGGGAGCGAACCACTTCGTGCATAACATGCACGTTAGGCTCAATCTCGAAGACTGCTGCGGAAAGCTCGGCGTCTTTGACCTTCTTGCCGCTCGCGTCCTTCATTTCAATAGTTGCCATAATTTATAAACTCCTTCGCACCGTTCTTACGCCATGCGAACGCGAACTACGCCATTCTTGCCGCCGGGAACTGCACCCTTGAGCATGATGAGGTTCGCCTCTTCGTCAACGCGGATTACTTCAAGGTTCTTGGTCGTAACGGTATCGCAACCCATGTGACCCGGAAGGCGAACGCCCTTGAACACACGGGAAGGATAAGCGCACTGGCCAACGGAACCGGGAGCACGATGGAAGTGCGCACCGTGTCCGCCAGGGCCGCCTGCGAAGTTGTAACGACGCATAACACCTGCGAAGCCCTTACCCTTAGAAGTACCGGTTACGTCTACCTTCTTCACCTCAGTGAATGCAGCAACGGTAACTTCTTCGCCAATAGCATGCTCGGAAGCATCCTCTACGCGAACCTCGCGAAGATGGCGAACGGGCTCAACACCCTGCTTGGCGAAATGGCCAGCCATGGGCTTGTTGACCTTCTTTTCCTTGATGGTGCCGAAGCCGAGCTGAACAGCTTCGTAGCCATCGGTAGCGGTGGTCTTAACCTGGCATACCTTGTTGGGGTCTGCCTTGATAACCGTAACGGGCGTAACCTGGCCGTCTTCGTCGAAGAGCTGGGTCATGCCGATCTTGGTACCGTAGATAGCGTTAATCATTCAGTATCACACTCCCCTACAGCTTGATCTCGATGTCAACGCCAGCAGGAAGATCGAGACGCATCAAGGAATCAACCGTGGAAGGGGTCGGATCCAGGATGTCGATCAGGCGCTTATGAGTGCGCATTTCAAACTGCTCGCGAGAGTCCTTGTTTACGTGCGGACCCTTAACTACGCAATACAGGTTGCGCTCGGTCGGCAGCGGAATAGGACCGGAAACCTTAGCACCCGTCTTCTGAGCGGTGTCTACGATGAGCTTGGTGGACTGATCCACGATCTCATGATCGTAACCCTTCAAGCGGATGCGGATATTCTCTTTAGCCACTTTAACCTCCATAGTGAGCGGTGGGAAAGCTTAGAGCCCTAGGGCCTAAGCGTTGCCACCAGCCTTGCTGATAATCTCTTCTGCCACGTTCTTGGGCACGGGCGCATAGGTGTCGAACTGCATGGTGTACGTAGCACGACCCTGGGTGCCACTGCGCAGGTCGGTTGCATAACCGAACATCTGGCCCAGCGGAACCTTAGCGGAGATGCAAACTGCGTTGCCACGCTGCTCCTGGCCCTGGATGAGACCACGACGGCTGGGGATATCGCCCATAACGAAGCCGGTGTACTCTTCAGGAGTCTCAACCTCTACAGCCATAACAGGCTCGAGGATCACAGGATCGGACTTCTTCAACGCGTCCTTGATTGCCATAGAGCCGGCAACCTTAAATGCAGCCTCAGAAGAGTCAACATCATGGTAAGAACCGTCGATGAGCTCAACCTTGATGTCCTCAACAGGATAACCAGCCAGAACGCCGGAGTTGAGTGCTTCCTGAATACCCTTGTCGATAGCGGGGATGTACTCCTTGGGAACTACGCCGCCAACGATCTTGTTCTCGAACGTGTAGCCTTCACCGGGCTCCTGCGGGTACATGTTGATGATGGCATGACCATACTGACCACGACCACCGGACTGACGGACGAACTTGCCCTCAGCACCGAGTACCTCATGACCAGGACGCTCGCGGTATGCAACCTGGGGCTTACCAACGTTAGCCTCAACCTTAAACTCGCGAAGCAGGCGGTCGATGATGATCTCCAAATGGAGTTCGCCCATGCCAGCGATGATGGTCTGGCCGGTTTCATGGTTGGTGGAAACGCGGAACGTCGGGTCTTCCTCGGCGAGCTTCTGCAGAGCGATGCTCATCTTATCCTGCTCAGCCTTGGTCTTAGGCTCAACAGCAATGTCGATAACAGGATCAGCGAACTGCATGGACTCGAGGATGATAGGAGCATCTTCGGCGCAGAGCGTGTCACCGGTGGTGGTGTTCTTCAGACCAACAACGGCAACGATGTCGCCAGCGGAGCAAACGTCGATGTCAACACGGTTGTTGGAGTGCATCTGCAGAAGACGGCCGATGCGTTCCTTCTTGTCCTTGGAAGCGTTCAGCACGTAGGAGCCGGACTCGAGAGTGCCGGAGTATACGCGCAGGTAGGTGAGCTTGCCAACGAACGGGTCGGTCATGATCTTGAATGCCAGGGAAGCAAACGGTGCCTTCGGGTCGGAAGGACGCTCGTCTTCTTCGCCGGTTTCGGGGTTCGTGCCCTTGATGGCGGGAACGTCTACCGGAGAAGGCATGTAGTCAACAACAGCGTCGAGCAGTTCCTGAACGCCCTTGTTCTTGTAAGCGGAGCCTACGAACACGGGGTTGAGCTTGCACTCGCAAACGCCCTTGCGGATAGCAGCCTTGAGTTCCTCAACGGAAACTTCCTCTTCCATGAGGACCTTTTCCATCAGATCGTCGTCGCAGTCTGCAGCTGCTTCGAGAAGTTCCTGATGATAGAGCTCTGCATCTTCCTTGAACTCAGCGGGGATCTCGTCCATGGGCTCAGGGTAGGTCATGCCCTTGTCGTCGGCCTTGAAGTCCCATGCGGTCATGGTAACCAGGTCGATTACGCCCCAGAAGTTGTCCTCAGCGCCCATGGGCATCTGAGCAGCAACAGCAGGTGCGTCAAGACGATCGCGCATGGTCTGAATTGCATGGAAGAAGTCAGCGCCAACACGGTCGTACTTGTTGATGAATGCGATGCGGGGTACACCGTAGCGCTCAGCCTGACGCCATACGGTTTCGGACTGAGGCTGTACGCCGGCAACAGCATCGAATACGGCTACGGAACCGTCGAGAACGCGCAGGGAGCGCTCTACCTCAGCGGTGAAGTCTACGTGGCCGGGGGTGTCGATGATCTGGAAGCGGTATTCCTGACCATCCTTCTTCCAGAAGCAGGTGGTAGCTGCAGCGGTAATGGTTACGCCGCGCTCCTGCTCCTGAACCATCCAGTCCATGGTAGCTGCGCCATCATGAACCTCACCGATCTTGTGCGTTTTGCCCGTGTAGTACAGGATGCGCTCGGTAGTGGTGGTTTTACCGGCATCGATGTGGGCCATGATGCCGATGTTGCGGGTATGCTCCAGAGAAGTCTTAGCCATTGTTCCTTCCCCTACCAACGATAGTGCGAGAATGCACGGTTGGATTCTGCCATCTTGTAGAGGTCTTCGCGCTTCTTGATGGATGCACCGGTGTTCTCGGCTGCGTCCATGATTTCACCTGCGAGGCGCTCCTTCATGGTGTTCTCCTTGCGCTTGCGGGAGAAGTCTACCATCCAGCGGATGGCGAGCGTGGTTGCACGGCGGGAGTTAACCTCCATAGGAACCTGGTAGGTAGCACCACCAACACGCTTGGGCTTAACCTCGAGCGTGGGGCGGATGTTGTCCATTGCCTTCTTGAATACGGTCAGGGCGTCCTGGCCGGTCTTCTCTGCAACGATGTCGAATGCATCGTAAACGATACCTTCTGCGGTAGACTTCTTACCGTCAAGCAACACCTTGTTGATCAGCTGCGTGACCAAACGGTTGTTGTACTTAGCGTCCGGCTGCGTTTCGCGGCGGACTGCTGCTGCACGACGCGGCATATATCTTCCTTTCGGTTTATGCGACTAACTGAATCGCGAGGGTTACTTAGTTCTTGGGCTTCTTAGCGCCATAGCGGCTGCGTGCCTGACGACGGCTGTCGACAGCTGCGCAGTCGAGAGCAGCGCGGATGATCTTATAACGAACACCAGGAAGGTCCTTTACACGACCGCCACGGATAAGCACCATGGAGTGCTCCTGGAGGTTGTGGCCTTCACCGGGGATGTATGCGGTAACTTCCATGCCGTTTACGAGACGGACACGAGCAACCTTACGAAGTGCCGAGTTAGGCTTCTTAGGGGTGGTGGTGTACACGCGGGTGCAAACGCCACGCTTCTGGGGGTTGCCCTTGAGCGCCGGGGTCTTCTGCTTGTCGACCTGCTTGGCGCGGCCCTTACGGACCAACTGATTGATAGTAGGCAAAGCTTCAGCTCCTTTTCTTTACTATCACTTACTAACTTTGCTTTCTGTGCGTTCTGCAGATACGCACGCGAAAACATACGCTTCTACCCGAAACGCGAAAATGAACTTTATCACCGGGTATATACCTTGTCAAACGCCACGCACCCGGGCGTGTCTATATCTTCACAATCTGTTTTCGCAGGTCAATAAAGGTTTCTTTCAGCGCTGATCGCCTATTCCCTCTCATTTTTCAAATAATTCTGGACTTATTTATCCGATGCAAGAAGAGCTATTTACCGCTTATAGATGCCGAACGGCAAAACATTCCCGAAACCATTCCGAAACACAAGCCTGCGTGTACAATACAGGCATCGAAACAACGCAGCTCCGACGCGCGCTTCGCCTTCAAGGTGCAGCGCGTTACTTATATATAGTAAGGAGCCGCACAACGTAAGAGAAAGAAGGGGAACATGAAGAATACTGTTGCCACATTCAAGAAGATGAAGAATGAGGGCACCAAGATCTCTATGTTGACTGCTTACGACTACTCCACCGCAAAGTTGGTTGACGAAGCGGGAATCAATTCGATCCTTGTCGGAGATTCCCTGGGCATGGTTATGCTCGGCTACGAAGATACGCTTTCGGTAACGATGGAGGACATGATCCATCACACCGCCGCCGTAGCTCGTGGCGCTAAGAACGCGCTTGTCGTTGCCGACATGCCATTCTTGAGCTACGAAGTATCGGTCGAACAGGCCGTTATCAATGCCGGTCGCCTGATGAAGGAAGGTCGCGCCAACGCAGTAAAGCTCGAAGGCGGCGTGCGCGTTGCCGAGCAGATCAAGGCCATCACCAAGGCGGGCATTCCTGTATGTGCCCATATTGGCCTTACTCCTCAATCGGTCAATGCTTTCGGCGGCTTCAAGGTACAGGGCAAAACGGCCGAAGCAGCCCAGCAGATGGTCGACGACGCCTTGGCCGTTCAGGAGGCAGGCGCATTCGCCGTTGTGCTGGAATGCGTTCCCGCAAAGCTTGCCGCCATCATCTCCGAAAAGCTCGACATCCCCACCATTGGCATTGGCGCAGGCGCAGGTTGCGACGGTCAGGTTCTGGTTTATCAGGACATGCTTGCCTTGTTCAGCGACTTCAAGCCCAAGTTCGTAAAGCACTTCGGCAATATTGGTCCGCAAATGACCGCCGCTTTCAAGGCATACGACGAAGAAGTCAAGGCTGGCACCTTCCCCTCAGAAGAACACACCTTCAAGATCGACGAAGAAGCCCTGGAAAAACTTTATTAATTAGTAGAAATGGTTGAGCGCAAACCCAACCATTTCCTTTTTAATAGCGCTATGCTGTTACCCAACAGCAAGGAAACAAGCGAGGGATTGCATATACGTCAGCGAGCGGCGCATCCAATAAGATAGATTGCCCCGAAAAGGGAGCGAAGCGTACTTCGTACGCGAGCGACGAATGAGGAGCAAGATGCTTATTGGGGCGCCGCGCAACGTCAGGGCGTCTCATGCGATCCTTCGTCGTTCGACAGAACGACGAAAGGAACAAAATGAAAATCATCACCACTGTTGCCGAGATGAAGGCACAGGTCGCCGAATGGAAAGCTGAGGGGCTCACCATTGGCCTCACGCCTACCATGGGTGCATTGCACGAAGGTCATATGTCGCTGATGGAGCGCGCCGTAAAAGAATGCGACCGTGTAGTTACCAGCGTCTTCGTGAACCCCATCCAGTTCGGCCCCAACGAAGACTACGACAACTACCCCCGCGACCTGGAACGCGATGCGGCTATCGCGGAATCCAAGGGCGTTAGCGTAGTATTCCATCCCGAGCCCGAAGAGATGTATCCCAAGAACTACAACACCTATGTAGTTATGGAAACCCTGACCGACACGCTGTGCGGCGCGAAACGTCCCGGCCACTTCCGCGGCGTATGCACGGTTGTGAACAAGCTGTTCAACATCGTGCAGCCCGACAAGGCGTTCTTCGGCCAGAAGGACGCCCAGCAGCTTGCCATCATCAAGCGTATGGTTGCCGACCTCAACATGAACGTAAAGGTATACGGTTGCCCCATCGTTCGCGAAGAGGATGGTCTGGCAAAGAGCTCGCGCAACAGCTACCTTTCCGCAGAAGAGCGTAAGGCGGCACTGTGCCTTTCCCGCTCCATCTTTGCGGCACAGGATCTTATTGAAGGCGGCGAGCGCAATGCTGACATCGTTCGCACTGCCGTTCGCGAAATCATCGAAGCAGAGCCTTTGGCGCAGATCGACTACATCGAAGTAGTTGACCTGGGCAACATGCAGCCCGTTGATTCGCTCGGCGAGTCTGGCCTGGTTGCTATTGCCGTTTACATCGGAAAAACTCGCCTTATCGACAATTACTTGTTCGATTTTGACGAATAAGCTTGCACGCAGCGCAATATTGCGCAAGAATACGGCAGGTTATGCGCAACCGCGCATAATGGCTACTACGCAGTGAAACCTCGAGTGGAACATCATGCGAAGAAGGAAGGTTCAAACCTTATGCTGCTGAATGTGCTTAAGGGCAAAATTCATCGTGCAACCGTCACCCAGGCGGAACTTGATTACATCGGCTCCATCACCATCGACTCTGAACTGATGGAAGCAGCCGGCATCCAGGAATACGAACTGGTTACCATCTCCGATTGCAACAACGGCAATCGTCTTGAAACCTATGTTATTGCCGGCGAGCCTGGCAGTGGCGTGATCTGCCTGAATGGCGCAGCTGCCCACCTGGTCACCGTAGGCGACAAGGTGATCATCATGAACTACTGCCAGATGACTCCCGAAGAATTCGCCGACCCGGAGCATGCGCCTCACGTGGTATTCGTAGACGACGACAACAAGATCAGCCGTCTTACCCGCTACGAAAAGCACGGCAAGCTGGAAGACTTGAAGTAAGTACTCCCCTTTCATAGAAGCAAAACGGGCACCCATGCGGGTGCCCGTTTTTTATTCTCCAAAACTAGCAGAATCATTAAATCACACTCACATCGCCGGACGTAACAGCGAGCGGTGGAAACTAGGGGCAGGTCCCATTTTCCCGCAGGCCTATTTTCAGTCGGATAACAGGCCCAAATCAAAAGCGGGCACCCAATTGGATGCCCGCTCTAGTGGGAAACTAGGGACCTGTCCCTAGTTTCCCACTACATTGCGTTGCCAGAGTGGAGTCGTAGCGCCTCCTACGACAGAGGCGGGATAACCTGCTTCTTGCGGGACAGGATGCCGTCTACCCATTCAGCCTTTGTAGCGTCGATGCCAAATGCCTCGGATACGGGGGCAACATCGCCTTCGCAGATGAACTTGGAACCCTCGTTGAAGATGTCAGTAACGAGCAGAAGAGCAAACTTGTAGCCGTTTTCGGCAACCTTCTGACGCAGGAATTCGCGGTATTCAGCTTCGCGCTCCATAGCAACATCGAGCGTTACCGTTTCGTGCTGGGCAACCATGTATACGTCGTCGCCCTTCTTGAATTCCTTGGAGTCGTGCGTGCACAGCTCTTCAACGGAAAGATCGTTGTCGCCGCCTCGCATCTTGAATACCTCAAGACCGAATTCGGTAGGCTTCTTACCAATGATGGCGCCAAGCTTTTCTGCCTGAGCCAAGTCGTAATCGGTGCAGGTGGGGCTCTTGGTAATTACGGTATCGGTCATAATCGCGGAAAGAAGCACCGTAGCAATAGCGGGGGTTACCTCAACACCAAGCTGCTCATAGAGCTTGGTTACGATAGTTGCCGTAGAGCCAACGGGGATGTTCAGGTACAGGATGGGGTTGCCGGTAACCACATCGCCAGCGATACGATGATGGTCTACAACCTCAACGATTTCAGCATCGGAAATGCCATCAACCATCTGGGTGGACTCATTGTGGTCTACCAGGATAACCTTGTCGCCTTCGCCTACCTTTTCGATAAGCTTCGGAGCGGGCAGGCCAACCTGCTCGAGAATGGTCGCGGATTCCTGAGGAAGCGGGCCCAGGCAGCAGGCAACATATTCTGCCTCCGGCTCAGCCTTCTTTGCCTCAAGGGCGTTCTTCAAATATGCGTAGCTCACCGCTGCTGCGATGGAATCGTTGTCTGGGTTCTTATGACCTACGATAAAAACCTGGTTAGCCATGTAGCCTCCTCAACAAGCGCGCTTCGGTGCGCGCAAACGTGTAGAACTTATCTATTGTAACGCGAAATGAAAGAAGGCCGCACGTTTACGTGCAGCCTTCAGGAAATGCTCAGTGCGCTTTAGGCACGGTTTGTTTTGCGCCAGCGGCAAACGAATATCTACCCAACGAATTAGACATGTAACCCGACGAAATAGCGAACCTCAACCCAGCAACGATTGCGGATGATCGATGGGCCAGGAGTGACGTCTGAAAGCCATTCGACGCCTTCCCCCAAGAACAACGGTCCTACAATTCGATGCGACCGAACTTCGCAAGCAGCTCACTTGCCGCAGTGCACGACGGGCAGTTGCAGTACTTCGCGCCCGCTTCCTTGCGTTTAAGCTGATCAGCCAGCATCGCCGCTGCCGCCTCTTCACCCATAAGCTGTTTAGCCGGGCCTTCGGCAAACGCAATCACACCATCGATGGTCGTAGGACGGCCCTCAAGCACGTCGAGCAGCTGTTTAGTCGCCGCCTCAACCGCCTCATCGCTCGTATCGGCAGCCACAGCTGCCTTCCAAGCCTCGGCCGCATCCTTAGTGACCTGTGTGCTCGCATCGCTCGTTGCAAGAATTTCAGTGCGCTCAGCTACATAATTGAACAGATCCTTCTCCATAAGACAGCCCCTTTCGCAGCGTTTCATTACGCTTTGCATCATAGTACCTGCATGCCGAGGCATCGACTCCCGTTACACCACCGACATATTTACAGTCTTATAAAGGGCATGCGCCGCCGGCGTGATTCGTCATAAACAACCCTGCGGCGGCATTCGTCCAGCTGTTCTGAGTGCCTAGTTCATTTGCAGCACTAGCCGATCTTCACAATAGGCGCGTAGTCCTTCAGCAGCTTCTTGGTTTGCCCCGTGCGACTGAAGCGTACATGCAGTGTATCGCCGTCCACCTTGGTAATGGTGCCACGGCCAAATACCTTGTGGTCTACCGTATCACCCTTGGCAAACGTCATCTTCGCCGCTGCCTTCTTCTGGGCTTCGGGCTTCACCGCAGGGCGCGCCTGCTGACGAGGGCGCGACCCTGAAGCGCTTGACTGACCGAACACGCGACCGCCGCCCGCCTCGGAACCAGAGCCAGCAATGCCGCGACGGCTGCCGCGCTTTTCCCAGCCCGAGCCAGAAAAACCTGCAGAGCCCATCCCGATGCCCTTGCGCAATTCCAGCGGAATTTCACCGATGAAACGCGAAGGCGGGTTGGCGCTTGACTGACCGAAGATCTGACGCGTGAAGGCGTTGGTAAGATAGAGCTTCTTGCGCGCACGAGTGATGGCAACGTAGGCCAAGCGACGCTCTTCTTCCAAGCCCTGAGAATCCTGAGACGAATTGCCATGAGGGAACAGCGATTCTTCCATGCCCGCCACGAATACACAGTCGAATTCCAGGCCCTTTGCGGCGTGGATGGTCATCATGGTGATGGCTTCGCCGTCTTCCGCCACGGTATCCATATCGGTACGCAGCGTTACCCATTCCACGAAGTCAGGCAAGGAATTTGCCTGGAAGGTACGCACGGGCGGCTCGTCGTCTGCCTCTGGCGCGTCTTCTGCCGTAGGAGGCTCGAACAACGCATCGGCATCATCGTGCGTTTGGGCGTATTCATCTACTACGCCAAAGAGCTCCTGAATGTTCTCGATGCGACCAGCAGCATCGTCGGAATTTTCTGCTTCAAGGGCGCGAATGAGGCCCGCCTTGTTCACTATGGCCTCAACCACCTTGCGCAAGTCGCCAGCATAGCCCTGGGCCTCGTGGATAAGCGCCACGAATTCTGCGATGGCTTTACGCGTTGCAGAGCGAATTTGATCGTCGGCAATGCACAGCTCGGCTGCTTGCAAAAACGTGATACCCGTTTCGCGAGCAACGTAATCGATGTGCTCTACCGTGGTTTTGCCGATACCGCGCTTGGGCACGTTGATAACGCGATGGGCGGCAACGTCATTGGCGGGGTTGACCACCAAGTTCAAGTACGCCATTACGTCGCGAATTTCCGCGCGATCGAAGAAGCGCGTACCACCGATCAGCCTATACGGCACGCCAGCGCGCATCAGCATATCTTCAAGCATGCGGCTCTGCGCATTGGTGCGGTAGAACACCGCAATTTGGTTGTACGACATGCCTTCGCCGTGCTGATGCTCGATTTCCGAGGCAATCCAACGGCCTTCGTCTCGTTCATCGGTTGCGCTGTACACCGAAATTTTGTCGCCTGCAGGCTTTGAGGTGAACAGCTTCTTAGGCTTGCGCGTAAGGTTGTTGGCGATAACCGCATTTGCTGCCGCCAGAATATTGCCCATGGAGCGGTAGTTTTCTTCCAGCTTCACTACGCGAGCTTCGGGGTAATCCTTCTCGAAATCGAGGATATTGCGCAGGTCGGCGCCACGCCACGAGTAAATCGACTGGTCGTCGTCGCCTACTACCATGATGTTCTTATGAGCTGCCGCCAAGAGCTGGGTTAGCACATACTGAGCATGGTTGGTGTCCTGGTATTCGTCCACCATCAAGTAGCGGAAACGGTTCTGATAGGCAGCCAACACATCGGGGTGGTTCTTCAACAGAAGCCAGGTGTACAGCAGCAAGTCGTCGAAGTCGAAGGCATTTAGCTGACGCAGGCGCTCCTGCAGGCGCGTGTATACGCGAGCCGCCACCTGACCTACCTGGTCAGATGTCTTTTCGGCAAACACTTCTGCCACCTGCAGGTCGTTCTTTGCCTGCGAAATGCGGTTACGGAGCGCAGGGATGGGATAGCGCTTTTTGTCGATGTTGAGCTCGTCCATGATCTGCTCGACCAGGCGCTTCGAATCGCTGTCGTCGCAGATGGTGAAGCCCTTGGCGAACCCTACGCGCTCGCAGTCGGTGCGCAAGATGCGCACGCACATGCTGTGGAAGGTGGAAACCCACATACCGCGTGCGCCGCCACCGATAAGGCTCTGCAGACGTTCGCGCATTTCAGCAGCAGCCTTGTTGGTAAACGTGATGGCCATGATCTGCCAAGGGGCAACGTTCAGATCTTCCACCAAATGGGCAATGCGATGGGTAAGTACGCGGGTTTTACCGGAACCAGCACCCGCCAAAACCAGCAGAGGGCCTTCCGTGCACAGTACCGCTTCACGCTGAGGGCCATTGAGGGTATCAAGATCGATGGGCATGCAATTCGTCCTAACACGACAAACCGCACGGACTCGATGCCCGCGCGGCACTCACGTTTTATTTCGGGTTGCTATTCTACCGCGCCAAGCGACAATGCCCCACCCTATCCGCAGTATCCCTACGGTTTGTTCGAATGGACACCAGCGAATTACTTCAACCTAGAATAGAAAGGGCAGGGATTTCCGGAATCGGATTTTTCTACGATCCCATCAACAGCGGGACAGCCAAAGCAAATACCCCCATTAACGCAAGAGCGGCACATGTACTGGCTATCAACATAACTACGGAAGCGCTCACCGCCCAGATTGCCTGATTTTAGATTATTGACCTTCGCCAATGAGACTTTTCTGCAATGGAACAACTCATTATCGGGGTCGATCACTACCGTTTGATGCAATGCAGAACAATTAAGTGAGTCCGCAATCCTCCTTGCATAGCCGATCAAACCCTTATCGACAAGTCCTTTTGATTCCAAATAGGGAAGCCAGAGGTGCTCTTTAAAAGCAAGCTGCACTTTTGGTTTGCGCAACCCATCGTAGCAACCATAAGACATTGGATCCGAAAGATACGATTCGTAAAACGAGCAGCACGAATCGAAACAGTCAACTAAATCTTCCCTACTAAGCATACTGTCACAAAAGGAACCATTCCAGAATCGAGCAAATGTGAATGCGTCTACCGTCACATTCTCTTTGACTAAATCAGCGAATACGTCCCGAATCATATCCTTATTATCTCTTGATATGGTCATATTAACCCTGGTCTTTAAGCCAAGTTCATTGGCTTTTCTCAAGGCTTTAACAACCAAATCAGACGATCCTTTTCGGTGTCTCAGTGAATCATGGAACGCCTTCGTTCCATCAAGGCTCAGACTGACGGAGGAGCATCCATTTAGCACAGTAGCCAGGGATTGAGCATCGCCATAAGCTAAAATATCAGGGTTGCATTTTAAGCCGCACACAACGCCGTTCGCCTCGCACTCTTGGACAGCATCAGGAAGAACGGGGCTCAAGAGTGGATCTCCTCCCGTAAAATCAACCCTCAGGAACCTTCCCTGACTTCGTGCCAAATGGGTAAGCTCTTTAATCCTCGAGCGAAACGCGTCGAAATCCATATCGATTGCCTTTTTACCCAATTCCGCATAATAACAATGCCCACAGTGATACTGGCATCTCTCAGTAAGGTGAACCTGAGCATAAAGAACCCGCTTAGCTGCCTGAAGCTTCTTTAGATACCAATCGGTTGCATACTCATAAAGAGAAATCATCTTGAACTCCATTTAAAAATGTAGAAATAGCTCGGCCGTTCATCGAGGAAGTAAGAATATGGAAGAACACCTCTTCCTTTGTAGCCCCAAGAGAGACCCCAACAATTTCGAACGAACACCGCTCCTTCCTCAGGCAAGCATTGCCCAGGGGTCCATTTATCGTCATAGCCATCGACAACCATTAAATGCATACCTAAATAGCCCGGTTTCTCATCTGACGATATCGGCTGGAAAATACCGCTAAAAGGGGACGCAAAGGAAGATAAGTAAAGAGGCACTTCGACAACAATAGGACCAAAAGTTCCAAGAGAGGATTTCATGCAAGCCAACGAGTCTAAAGTCGCCAGCTTCTCTTTTTCCACTAGGCAATAGCAGGATTTTTCAACGCCAAGAGCGGAAGAAAGAGCTCCCTCATTCCACAATTCGGCATACCTGATTATCTGTTCCGAGGGGCCAAGAATTTTTTCAGACCAATCTGGATAAGCTTTTAGGAAAACACTTTCGGGATCCAGTTCGCCCAACTGACCCAATTTACGTAAATGGTAATTCAGGATTGTGCAGAAGGCAGATGCGGCACAATAGGGTTTATCGGGGAACGAATAAGGCGGAACCAAAAACTCAGGTTGAGACAAATAGAATTCAGCCATTTATCTAAGCTTTTCCTCTATGGCCCTTTGCGTGCTTTTAGGAAAATCAGCACTGAAAGAAACACCGCTTAGCCCAGTACCCGAATCTTTTCCGTCGATTAAAACACTAGACCCATCGGACAAGACAACTGTTAATTCGTTTACCTGAGCGCCATTATTAACCCTCAAAAAGCCATCAGAAGTGAATAATCCTCTTCTTTTCTCTAGCTCGATTTTTTTCAATTCAATACTAGCTATATCATCAAGGCGAATTTTTACCGAGTGGGCAATTCCGCAACGAATAACCAATTCATCATCGTTGACGTAATGAGGCATAATCCGCGAGGCTAAGACATATCCAACAATCCAAACAAGCATGTATACAGAAATGCCCAACGCAACTAGACGAACAGGGCTTCCCTCGCCCAAATAACCCGAGCATGCAATATCAACAACGATTAGCTCTACTGCCGCGACAACAACCAGGGCATAACCCGTAAGCCGCCATTCTTTCCCATAGGGCATCGAGAGAGAGCCATCGGGTACGTATTTTTTTCTCACAAAAGCAAAGAAAAGAACCTTGAAGACATTAGCCTCAACTGTCAAGAGGTGAAGTATTTTTCGAGGAACCAGCTCATCGGCAACAGCACGAACAGATTTTAAGAGTTTCTCAAAACAGGAAATGCTCGACCACTCGCTTTTCGTGTATTTCCTGGCGATCAGGGCAAGAAAAGTCGCAACAAGAAGCGCCTCAGCCACTAATGATCCAATAAGCAAGGAGAAATCTGGGCCAAAATGAAGAAAGGTCGAGATGGAGAAACTCAACACAAAGCCGAACAAGCACACCAGCAAAACCCAAAGCATCAGTTGCGCCCTCCACTCGCAGAGGTAATAGACACACGACTTTCTCCATCGCCTAGATAGCGATACTCAACAGACAATCGATCCGACGATCTAACCCTCTCAGGAATCGTCCAAATCACGTTATACCAATGGCTGAATTTGGAACCCTCAGGACAGTCAGTAGAAAACCAACGATTACCAATCTGAGCCCTATAGTAGATTAAAACCCCATTCCAACAGCCTCTGGAAACTGGAATCTCGACACGATAACAAAACCCATGCGGATCATCGCGTAGGTTAATGCTTCCAATTAAAAAGTTGTCGGCTGATTTTTCCCATGAATCAACGATTAACGGTTTCTCAAGCCAGCCTCTCGAGGAATCTCGGCGCTCACGCATTCCTGAAAAATCAATGCCATATTCCCGCTGCCATTTGGACAAAGTCCTTTCCGATATCAAATGCTGATCTAGTACGTTTTCCGGTACAGATAGCAGCCTGGCGCGAAGCTCTATCTTCTCAGGGAGTAAGCGACAGCTCGATGCCATTGCCCTTTTCTTAAGATCTGACATCAATTCCCATATCGATAAATCAAAGGGGTCATTCCCCAACAAGTCAGTTAATAGAAGAGTTCCCTTCTCAGGCAAATCGACATCCGTTGACCACCCCTTTAAAGAACAAACGACTCCATCCACATGATTAATTCTGAAGTTTTCTTTAGCGCAGTAAAATGCACCTGAAGGCTCAATTGCATAAACCCGTTTTGCGCCTGCTTTGGCCGCAGCAATCGACATAATCCCGGAACCCGTGCCAAGATCGATAACAATATCTTCCGGCTTAACAAGATCCCGTATGGCATCAAGATAAATTTGCTTCCGCAAAACATCGTTGAGCATCTTTGTCTGAACAAAGGGAGCAGCATAGCCGCCAAAAGGAAACATCGAGGAAGAGAGGCCTGAACCCTCAGATTCAACAATGGCACCAGACGAAAAGAGAGCCTTCAACGTCCTAAGAATCTCTTTCGATGCCTCACGCTTATCTGGGTCAACCATTTCTTCCAGCAAATTACGAACAGAACAGGGAGTAAAGCATCTTTCCAATATCCGCAAGGAACTATGACCAGCGTTGAAACGCCCTTTGTCGGTATAGACAATTACCTCATTACTCGAATCAACCTCGAATTTAACATTCGTCGCTCTACGCACTGTTGTATCCAGATTCATGCCTGGTCACCTTTCTTCGTTGCAGCAAAACTTATGCGAGAAAGTCGAAGAAACTCTCCCCAAGCTCCAAACTCGCAATATGGGATCGAAAAATAGAGATATCTTTTCTCAAAAAAGCCAGAATAAGCACATGGACAGCGGACTTCGCCCTACACATTTCCCACAGTCCGCTCATATCAATGCGGCATCTTGATTGCTTTTCATAGGAGTCAACAAAAGCCCTTGCCGCTAGGCCCATCTGTCGCTGCCAATTCTCAGATTTAGAAAACGAACAATAAAACTCCCAGATTTCAGAGAGAATCTGGGAAATATCAAACATGGGATCTCCTCGGCCGATATCCGCAGAGATCATCACCTTTCCTTTTTCATCGGCAAGAACCATAGCGGTGCTGAATCTCCCGTGGATAAGACGCACCCCGCTCCTGAAGGAAAAAGCAGGAACAAAAACCCCCTGTTCAGAGGCATAACGAAGAGCCTTTCTATACACTTTCGTCTCTTCAACCTTATTAATCAACCGATTCTCAAACAGACTCATCGGGGCATCAAGGAAATGGAATTCAGCAAGATTCTTCCCTAGTAGAGAAAAGATGCAGCGATAGTCTGCAGCCTCTTTACTTGCCATGAGATCGACGAGAAGTCTTGCGCTACCGACAGTCGGCCACTTAACGATTGAACCACTCACATCGTCTGGAAGGAGAAATCCGCAAGGGAGGTTAAGCCCATCGAATGACGCCCCAACCTCACAGCCAAACTCTTCGCTCCATCGATATCCCCCTCCACTAAGACTATCGCAGCATCTTATGAATGCTGGACCGGGGATGTAGCGCTCATGTACATGAGCCATAGAAATCAAGCCTTCCGTCAATAAAGCTCTTTTTCATTGAGAAAATGCACGATTCGACACTTGAATCGGCGAGCACCAAGCCACGAGCTAAGAGAAAACAACACTTTTGACCATAGCTAGTCCGAAAAGAATCAACCGATCCAAAGAGTTCTTTGGCATATCCCCATCCACCGGGAATCGAGCTAACAAAGGGGCAGCTTTCCCAAACCCGATTATCGCCACCGAAGGAAAGGCCGATTTCTTTCATTATCTTTACTGGCAATGGATGCTTTGAATACAGAACCAAAGCATCATTTCGACCAAGACCCGATTTGTTGTTGGCAACCTTAACTCTATACTCGAATCCTTCAAAGTTTAAAGCGGAAGTTAGCAAACGGAATGCTTCCTCAAGGCATGCTGCACCAGAAACGGAATGGTAATACCTGAAAACCTCAGTTAGCTCAGACGAATCGAATCCATGAACCCCTGTGATATACAACCAACCTGGAAGAAGGAACCTCTGAATCGCGCTGCGAACGACATATTCGTTTCCGTCAATCTTTACGAACGATTCGGGATCGCACTCAAGGATTAACGCTCCATTGGTAACGCGGCATCCATCACCTATACGCTCCCATGAACGATCGAGACATTTATCGTGACTGCACCCGGACACAACCGCTTTGGCAACATCTGGATCTTCAAGGTCAACAACCGTCCCATACCTTGGCTCATGGTCAAATAGTCTCTTCAACCCGTTTTTGTCGCGAGCATAGTACTTCAGGTAGAGATAATTGCAAAGCCAGCCAATTAATGACTGTTCGCTTAAAGAGGTATAAAGAACTCGATTATTTTTCCTATCTATAACCGAGGAATCAGAAACAAACACTTCGGCCGCAATCGAATGGTAGAAATCGTCCACTTAAATCACGCCTCCATCTTCCAAAAACCATTCCGGCGCATCGATTAACCTACCAACATGTTCAAGAATAAGCGTATCGACCCTGGACAAACGACCAATAATCCTCAGCTTTTCAGCGCACCGCACAAGCGCAGAAACAGCTGCATACTGGATTGAACCGCAAAACGTTTCGGAGAAATCAGCGCCTCGATACAAGCAGTATTTCTCAACCATTATTTTATGCAGCGACAACCAATCGAGTGGCAACTTGCCATAGGAACAATAGGAAGCCCTGATTAGCTCAAAGCAGACCATCCCCAAGTCAAGCAATCCATTGCCGAGCCCCGCTGTCTCCCAATCGATTAGGGAAATCCGACCAGTTTCAGAACTATAAAGAATGTTTTGCGCTCTCAAATCATAGTGAACCAAGTCCCGATTCCCCCAGTTAGCCCGCAGCGAATCAATGCCCTTCTGGACCTCAAAGAAGGCAGAGAGCAATAAAGGGAATTCCATCCCTACACCTTCGTAAAGCTCAGAAATAGTAAAGGCCTCGCGTCTAGGCACTGGAAAACAGCATTCATAGGAGCCGATCCCGCCAAGCTCGTCTCCAACAAGGTGAACAGCCGCAATCGCTTCCCCAAGCCGACTAAATGCTTCAAGTACGCATTTAGGATTGGATGCCCCATCGAGAAGCACCGACAATGGCTCCCCTGTAAGCATCGGATACAAAAATCCATTCTCATTCACATTTCTCAAATGAGGGAATTGAACTTTCTTCTCAAATCGCCAATCTTTCCGAGCGTACAGATCAAGCTCTTTCAAAACCTCAATTTCGCGATTAGGGGCATCCTCGGCCTTATCGGTCGTCTTGTACACAAAGTACTCATCAACCTCATTTTGCAAGAGAGCAACAGGCCTTCTTGCGCTTTGCCATTTAAGAAAATCCAATCCGGGAATTTCGATAGCAGGCATTCGCGCTTCCCTGGAAAAACAAAGGGAGCGCTGAGATGAGAAATCTCCGTTCTTTGGACCGATACCATAAATGAGTTCTTCATAAGTGATTTTGTCGCTCATAATATATATCCCATCTCAGCGCAACTAGCTAATTAGCACATTGCCACAAGGGTAATTACAGTGAAAACCGAGCCTTGAGCTTCCTCCTCCGGATTGATTCCTGACCCGTTTTCGAGATATTCCTTGACCTCCTTCTCGTCCAAACCTGTCAATGCATCAAACTGTTCGATGCTTTTCTTTGGCTCTTCTGGCTTGCGTTCCATAGTCTCTCCTTTTCGTAACCAACCTAAATCTGCCATTTTTTCACCGCTGAAAAATAAAGCCGCAATCCTCTAAAATCGTTAGAACTATCAGGCTAAACTTTCAGCGACAGCAAAGAGATTAGGGTGTGGGGTTACCCCATGGTCAAGAGAAATAGGGGGGGGGGTATTTTCCATGTATGCAGGAAAATTCGCTCAAGTGTGCCAAACAACAAAAGACGCCCTTCGGCACTACGATGAAATCGGCCTGCTTAAGCCCACTTCCATTAACGAGAATGGATACAAAGTTTATTCCGCATCCCAGATAATCGACTTCCTTACCATTGCCTCGCTGCAAGAAGCAGGATTCTCCCTTGAAGAGATCAGGAACTTCCAGAAGCAGCATGACCCCGCAATGACTCTTCGGCTTTTCAATAGCAAGAAAGCCGAAATCGAAGCAAAAGCTAGGGAAATTGAAAGAAAGCGACAGCTTATTGAATCGGCAATTGCATCACTACAGACGCAAGAGGAATGGCAATCAGGTAAGTTGGACAGTGCAAACAACTGGCGCCTGGTCGAAGAGGAAGAATCCTACTTCCTGTCGACAAGAATCCCTCTGCAAAGTAGCAACCCGGAAGACCTATTTCTGAAAATCGCCGAACATGAAAAGTCATTCAAGGAAGAATCTAAAAGAAGCAAGCAATCTCTCCCCAACCTCTACAAGGTTGGCAAAGGCGCATTCTTAAAAGGCGACTACGAAAGCGATTTCAGCATATGCTCTGAAATCCCAGAAAGCACAGCTAGCCTGGACAAATGCGAGAAAAGACCAGCAGGACTTCGTTTTCAATCTATGCACCGCTTCTCTTTCGATAAGACGAATGAACCTGCTTTTCAGGAAGACAACCCACTCTTTTCCTTACTAAGCGATACAGAAAAATTGCTTAGGGAAAATGAGCTAGAAACATGCGGAGATTTACTAATCAAAGAAATATCGACCCATGTGAGTCCTGAATCGCATGAAATCCAAATACTGCTTGATATCCCTGTTGAGCATAGGGGCAAATAAGGCCTCAAGCGAATATTTTACTTGTGGCCTATCCGGCAGCACCAAAGCATCGGTTCCTACTAGATGGCTAATTCCTGCTGGAAAGTGTTATCGGCGAAGCGATTATTGCGGCCGTGGCGTACCCCACTACAAGAATTAGACAAGGAAACATTTGGAAAAGAGCGTAGTAAATCCAACCGTATACGCTGCCATGAATGAAAAGCGAATATGTCATGGTGAATCCGACGAAAGCAACAAGAGATATGGCACTTGCGAATAAAAGCAGCTTTCGAGAGCTCGATTGTTTCGCGAGGTAAAAAAGCGAAACGACGAACACCACCACAAACACGATGCTAACAATAACCTCAGCAATCGTACTGGCGAACATAGCCGATGGGTCGAACTTAAATTGAGCTTCCCCACGAAAGTCCCGGTTGGCCTGAAGAACCCAGGGCATTACAAAACCCAAGAACAGCGAAACCAACACAACAACAACAACTCGCGATTGCGCGTTCCTCAGAAGGCTCATTATCTTCCTTTCCCCCTGGAATGATACGAGTGACTTTAGCATTGTTTTTGCTGATAGGACTTGGAAAACGTCCTGATTGAACGGGATTTTCTCCCTGCGGCAAGCATCTAAAAAGATAGGCATTTTTGGCACATTTCACTTTGCAGCAAGCATTCCGCGCCCAAACGCTAACTTGTTTGCAAATTGCCCGAGAGCACCAAAAGCATCAGTCCCTATCTGACAGCTCCTTCACTCAAAAATAAAAAAACGCCCGCAAGGGCGTCAACAAACTCCCATAATTGGACGAAACAGCGAGAGGCGCCCTGGTGAGTGCGGGAGCCTTGAAAGAGGAAGAGGCTGGCCTTCGGCCGCCCCGACCGATTGAAAGGTTCCCGCGCCACCAGGGCGCCTCGCAGCGTCGTTGCGGCTCATGCAAACGTTACGGCGCTCGTAGAACGCCGTAACCTAAACGATCTTCTTGCCAAAAACTGCGGCGATCTCGCGCAGCTGGGCTACCAGTTCGGTGAACTGAGCAGGCGTAAGCTGCTGGGGACCGTCGGAAAGCGCTTCAGTGGGGTTCGGGTGAACCTCGATCATGATGCTGTCGCAACCAGCGGCGACGGCGGCATATGCCAAAGAAGGCACCAAGTCGCGTACTCCAGCGGGATGCGAAACATCCACGCAAACAGGGAATATCGACTGCTTGTGAATAACCGGAACAGCGGAAATATCAAGCGTGAAGCGCGTAGCGGTTTCGAAGGTGCGCAAGCCACGCTCGCACAGCACGATGTTGTCGTTGCCGCCCATGGTCAGATATTCCGTAGCGGAAAGCCACTCGGAAATGCTGCCCGCAAGGCCGCGCTTCAGCAATACCATCTTGTGAGACTGCGCGGTAACCTTGCCAACGTTCTTCAGCAAGCTGAAGTTCTGCATGTTGCGAGCACCAATCTGAAGACCGTCAACATAGGAATGCACCATTTCGCAATGAGCGGAGTCCATAACCTCGGTGAGGGTTTTCAGACCGTACTTTTCAGCACCAGCCTTCATGATCTGCAGGCCTTCCTCGCCCAGGCCCTGGAACGAATGGGGGTTCGTGCGGGGCTTGAAGGCGCCACCGCGGATCCAGGTAAGGCCAAGGCCGGCAATGCATTCGGCAACTTCATTGAACTGCTCTTCGGATTCAACAGAGCAGGGACCAGCGTAAAGGGTGATCTCGTTGGTACGAGTGCCGTAATTGGGGAGTGAGGAGAGTGGATTAATCACGTGAGGGTACCTCTTTCATAACCTTAAGGATTCCACGGTAGATCTCAGTAAGGTTTTCGTTATACAGAGGGCCCTCGTTGTACGTTGCAACGCGCGCAAAAATCTCTTCCTCGCGTTTCGGGTCATACAGACCCATGTGGGCATCGGGCTTAAGGGCTCGGATGTCCAGGGAATGACCGGCTCGCTCATTCAGAAGAGCGACGAGCTTCTGATCGATTGCGTCGATCTCGGCACGATGCTTCTCGATTTCCTCGAATGCCTCGTTCTTTTCCGACATCTCATACTCCTTTCACGAAAAGATGGGAAACACACCCTAAAGGCGCTGTTAGCCTATGATAACAAAATGCCAGGCCAGTGCGCCTCATTGCACCACCATTAGCCGAGCTGGGCGTTATTGAAACAGGCTGGAAACATTAGAACCCGTTTATACGAAAAACGGCCCCGAAGGGCCGCTGGAATAGTTCTATTTTCGTGCTGGATCGTTAATAGCCGCTATGGCCAACAGCGCGATGGAAACCATGATGCCGAACTGGCAGAAGAATGCATCGCCCTTCCCCACCACATAGGAAGCGAGCGCCACCAGAATGATGACAAGCGCAGCGTAATTGCAGTAACGGGAAATGCACTTATTGGACCGTTCCCGCAACTGCTCCTTTTCCTCTTCGGAAAGAGCTCTGCGTCGAGTATGTTTTCTTCCTTCGCTCATGGTTTAAGGATACCATTCAACGCCTTAGAAAATACCAAGGGCCTTGGTGCCAAAGTAACCCAACACAACCAAGCCAATAAAAATGCGGTACACACCGAAAACGGTGAAGTCGTTCTGCTTGATGTATCCCATCAAGAAACGGATGGCGATCATGCCCATGGCGAAGGCAGAAACAATGCCAACCACCAGAACGACAATCTCAACCTGCGTCATGGCAATGCCCGCCAAGAAGAACTTGATGGCTTTAACCATGCCCCAGCCAAACATTACAGGGATAGCCAAGAAGAACGTGAATTCAGCCGCAGCAGTACGGGAACAGCCGCACAACATACCGCCGATGATGGTGGCACCCGAACGGCTGGTGCCGGGAACAATTGCCAAAACTTCAAAGAAGCCGATCTTCAGGGCAGTTTCCCAATCCATGTCATAAGGGTCAGTGATGCGGAACAGGGCGCTCTCAACTGACTCGGGGTCGGAGGCGTCGATTTTACGGGCGTGCTTGCCGCGCGGCTGCTCCGCCGATTCGATAACCGCACGAGCGCGCTTGCGGTTGTGCGCTTCCAGGACAATGAAGATGACGCCGTACAGGATAAGCATGGCGGCAACAGTATAGGCGTTATAGAAATGGTCATGAACCCAGTCGTCCAGAGCAAGGCCCAAAACCGCAGCGGGAATACTGCCGATAACAACCATGCCCCACATATGCCATGTGTTGCGGCGCTCGGTTTCGTCCTTTGTACGCGAAACGGGATTCAGCTTATGCCAGAAGGTAACCACAACCGCCATGATGGAGCCAATCTGAATGACCACCAAAAACAGCTCCAGGAACTTATCGCTTACATTGAGCTTCACGAATTCGTCGACCAAGATCATATGACCCGTCGAGGAAATAGGAAGCCATTCGGTGATGCCCTCGGTAATGCCGAGCAGCAACGCCTTAAGGGCTTCAATAAGAATGTCAGGCGACATGCGCTTCCCTTCTATAGAGTGCTTGATGCAATTTGCCTAGCAATGAACGACAAACAGCAAACTACCCACGCAACGGTGGGTAGATGGTTTCATCGTACGCGAACGCACCACGCTGCGGGGGTTTTTCATAAAAGACCCACCTGCACCACGCTCACCTGGGGTTTTGTAAATTACCTCCAATAACAGCAAATTTTTTCAAAAAAGGGGGTTGACGGAGGGTGCCCCGATCCGTAATATACTGATTCGCGCCTTGGCAAAGGGTAACACCACCGAGGAAGCGATGCGAAAGCAACGCACAACTCATTGGGGTGTCGTCTAATGGTAGGACAGCGGTTTCTGGTACCGTATGTGAGGGTTCGACTCCTTCCACCCCAGCCAATATGCGCTCATGGCCTCGTCGTCTAGCGGTTTAGGACGCCGCCCTCTCAAGGCGGAGATCGTCGGTTCGAATCCGATCGAGGCTACCAAGTGTTCAGCCTGCAACTTCGGTTGCAGGCTTTTTTGTTTTCTGGCTAGCAAGTTAAAAAGTACGAGCTATAGAGCAAAAGTGCGTCTCGGGCCATTTTGACTCTTAGGGCCATTCCGGGCCCTACCCTAAACTGCCCTATGGGTGTGCGACAAACCAGCCAGGCACGCTTTTTGTCCTATGGCCCACTTTTCCCATAGCCTCACTTTGCTGAACTTCCCGACGATGCGCGTGCCACAGCCGAGTCGCCCCACCCCACCCAAAGCACTACCCAGAAGTCATCCCGGGAGACTGAAAACAAAAATTCCGGGTTTTCTGCAACTTTTTTGCGATTGCGGATTGTTGCGAGACTCTTGAATGCCAATAACGCTGCAAAAGCGCAGCAATATTCTTTGTTTAGCGGTCCATTTCCGCCCTTTGGGGGTAGACAAGGATCCGCAATCACAAAAAGGTTGCAAAAAGAGCGAGATTTTTGTTTTCACAACGGGCAGATCACTACGACAGGAACAAGACCCTACGAAAAACGCGTGGACTCCCCTAGCGAGGGCAAAAGAGCAGACCACCAAGCAAGAAGGCAAAACCACATGAGCCAGCAAGGCCAACAGTGCAGAATCTGCGAAAGGCACAGGGTCCCAGCAACGGCGGCGGGGCAGAGCACGAGAAACACACAAGTCCCAGCGAGGCCGACAGGACAGACTCAGTGAAAGGCGCAGGGCGCGCCACCTGCAACGACAGCGGAGCAGACCCCCGCAAAAACCCACACGGCCCCCAGCAACGATGGCGGGGCAAATCTCACGATGGAGGGATACAAGATAAAGTGGGTCCGCAAGACAAGGGGCCGCAATACAGATACGGCACGCAAGACAAAAAGGTCCGCCGAAACTTCTCGGCAGACCCTTCTAAAAAGATAAATCGCTATGCGATCGAGGCATCCCACTCCACGATGCAGCTGTTCAGGAACGGCTTAGAATCGGGAGCATCGGCGTTAACCATGCGGAACCTTGCCTCGCCCTCGGCGGTCTTCCAAACCTCAGTGCGCAGACGAACGCCAGGAAGAACCGGCGATGTGAAACGACACTTAAAGCGGGTCATTGCCTCGGGATGGCCAGGGAACAGCAGGGAAATCGCATGACGCATTGCCACACCAGCGCTGCTTACACCGTGAGCGATGGGGCGCTCGAGGCCAGTCTGCTCGGTGTAAGACCAATCGATGTGCTGCTGATGCCAGTCGCCCATCAAGCGATATACGAGAGGCCAGTTCAAGCCATAGGTTTCCTCGTAAACAAAGTCAGGCTCACGGTCAGGATACTCAACAACATCCTTCGGAGGCTGCTCGCCGCCCCAGCCGCCATCATAGATGCAGCAGTCGTACGTATCCACCGTGCACAGATGCGTACCGTCGGAAGAATAGGACTTGCCAACCTGTTTGGAGAGAGACCCTCGTCCCTCGCCACGATCCCAAATGGCTTCCTGGATGACATAAGTCTCAATATGGTCAGCCATCTTGAACGGCGCATGGAAATGAACGTCGATGCCGTAATGCAGCGATCCGGAATAATCGAAACCGTAATCGAGCGTGGTAGTCATCTCCTCGTTAACGGTTAGCGGTACTGCAAAGATGGGCAGAACCTTAAGTTCAGGGTTTTTCGCATCCCCTTCGTTCACGTAGTCCAGATCGACGCGGCCGTCCCAGCCGGCACCGCACCCCAACGCGCAAATCTCCAAATCCTTGAAGGTGTAATCGCGCACAAACGGTCCGAAGGTCTTGCCTACGATCTCAGTCGAAATAGCCATTCTTTCTCTCCTCCCAGATCCTCAACTGCCTTTACGCGGCAGCATTAGCGCGAATTATGCCTACCTACCAGGGAAAGCACATCGCTAGATAATGGTTAGTAGTGGTCAAGACAACGAAATCGAGGGGTTTCGGCGCCTTTTCCTACATGACGTCGGTTAACTTTACCCAGCGGCGTCTCACTAGAGCTGCCGGCGCCAATCCGGCGACAGGCATACGCGGCAAGGGCTGCGCCGGGCTGGTGCCCAGCTTGTGCAGCCAGAGAGGAGCCACGCAAACAGGCAATCAATGCCACAACAGACGGCGTCAATCGAGCGAACAAGCAGGCAGCAAACGCAATTATTCTCGAATTGGATAACCAACCGACAGCCGCGAACTTCCCCCACTCGCTCCAAACACCCCTCCGCTCCCTATGGCTGAATGAAAAAATAAAAAGGTACCCATTCCGCTCCAAGGAGGATGACATGGAATTGCTCAAGGGAAAAACTGCAATCGTTACTGGTGGTACGCGCGGTATCGGATTCGCTATTGTTAAGGCGTTTCTGGACAACGGGGCCAAAGTTGCTCTGTGCGGCTCGCGCGAAGGAACGGCAAGCGCAGCCGTTGAAAAGCTGAAGGCGATCAACCCCGACTATGAGGTAATGGGCATCTGGCCCGACATGACGGATCCCGACTCCATTGCCGCTGAATTCGCGAAGGTAAACGAAGCCTTCGGCCGAATCGATATCCTTGGCAACAACGCTGGCGTTTCCGCCCGCGAATCCATCTACGACTACGACCCCGCCGCGTTCGATAAAACCATGGCACTCAACGTCAATGCCGTGTTCTACTGCTGCAAGGCAGTTGCACCTTTCATGCGCGCCCAGGGCGGCGGCGCCATTATCAACACAAGCTCTATGGTGAGCATCTACGGTCAGCCTTCCGGCTGCGCCTACCCCGCATCCAAGTTTGCGGTAAACGGCCTGACGAAGTCCCTCGCGCGCGAGCTTGCCGCTGACCAGATTCGCGTCAACGCAGTGGCACCAGGCGTTACGCACACCGACATGGTAGATGCTCTGCCCAAAGAAGTTATTGATCCTCTTATTGCCACCATTCCGCTTGGCCGCATGGGCGAACCGGAAGACATTGCCAACGCCTACGTATTCCTTGCCTCGGACATGGCAAGCTACATCTCCGGCGTGGTTCTTTCCGTGGACGGCTTGGCACGTTCTTAACGGCAAAACCTTAACCTCAAAGCTGCTAGCTACTAAAGGAGCGGCATCCGCAGTCAACGCGGATGCCGCTCCTTTTTAATCCGAGAATATGTCTTCCTCCCCAATCGCAACAAGGCCCATCAGGACTCCGCCAACGCTATTCGTCGGCAGCAACAGAGACAGGCTCTTGCGAAACGGGGTGCTTGGAAAGGTCGAGGCAGATGCTGATGTACTCCCACACCAGCAAAACCATCAAGATGGTCATAACAATAAGATAGCCAATCACCGCACCAGGCAAGCCCGTGAAATCAATGAGCAAGATGGGCACGAACAGCGAAAAGCCAAAGGTAATAACGTACAGTTTCATAACCGACTTCTGGCGACGCAGTACCGTGATTACCTGATACAGGAAGTCGATAATAGCCGTTACGCCACCTGCGGCGATCATGATGAAGCTCAAGCCCCTGAATTGCTCAAAATCGATGCCGTACATAAAGCTCATGATGGGGATGCCGATCCAACCCATAAGGAAGATAACCACCAACGTTAGCGCGATAACCATGGCCACAATGGCAAGGATAACCAGATGGAACCGATTGCGCTTTTCGGCATCAGCCCACATCTGTGCCATGCGTACCAACAATGGCTTATACACAAAACCAACCGTAAGCAAGATAGCCTGTGCGGGAAAATACAACGCATTGAAATACAGCTGGTTGTCATAGCTGAGCGCCGTTTCCATAACGAACTTCGGCATGTTGTCGATAAGGGCATACATGAACAGCGCGATGAACACTGGGAAACACTGTTTGAACAGAGCGATGATGCTCTGGGTGCTCTGCCTACGCGATTTCGGCGTTTCCAGCAACGCCAAGGGGAACGTAAGCACCAAGAACGTAGCGATGGCTGCCACTGCCATTGCGATACTGGAGACCCCCAAGTCGCGCGTTACCAGCAGGAATAGCGAGAACACCACGAACACAACTACCGAGCGAAATGCCTGAGAGATTCCCGCAAGGTACAGCTTGTCTTTCTGCTGAAGACGCCCTTCGTACACGTCGGCCAAGCCGTCGATCATTTTGTACACGCACACGCCCATGCAGATGGTGAACATCTGCTCGCTGTATCCGCGAATTCCGCAGTACACATAGGCCACTGCCATCATCGCGATGCACGTGATTACGCGACTGATCTGGTAGTCCGAGAACGAATGCGTTTCCTTGATGTCGGAAACCTGGTAGGTGCGCATACCGTAATTGCCGATGATCATCAGCAGAGTGCCGATGATGAACGCCATGGAAAACATGCCCGCCTGCTCGACACCACACAGCTGCGTTACCACAATAGTCAGGATAGGGAACACCATGCCCCATGCACCCGTGCCGATGGTGTTGCAAATGTAATCGCGCGTTGTTTTATGGGAAGCAAATTCTTCTTCCTGGTCGAACGACCCTTCAGAAACAACGCCCAGAAGACGGTTGCACCAATTGTTGACCGCCTTTTTGACCGGATTCATCTTGCGGGGTTTGCGGGGTTTGCTATCGGGCCGCTGCCGACGTCTGCCGTTGCCGCACGTTTCGCGGAAGGTATCGGCAAAAGAAACCGTCGAGTCCCTTTTGCTCGCCTGCTGCGCAGCGGTGCGTGCGCGCTCCCTGAAGGATTGACCGCCTTGCGTATTCTTCGCGTGTCTTCCCTGCATGCTGATAGAAGCTAGCCTTTCTTTGTGCGGCGCCGAAAGCGCAAATATCACAAACGCAGAATAACCTGCGCTTCAATAAGTATAGATCCCTCAACTCCGCGCCGAGCCGCCCGAAGGAATGCAACAGGAAACGCGCACGGGGAATGCACGAGATTACCAGATCCTTTGCCGATATGGGAGAAACGATTCCCCATAAAGTCCTATCATGGGAGCTAACCCGCAAATAACAGCGCAGACACAGAAAGGAGCAAACTCATGAAGATCGGGTCGGTAATTCTTGGCTTTGCGATGATATGCATCGGAATCGTCGACCTTGCCGGGCAAGCTCCCGTGCTGGGCATCCACCCTGCCGTCTGGTTCATACTAGGCGCGCTTCTTATTTGCTCCGATTCGGCCTGGGCAAAGTTGGCCAAAAAGAAAGCTGACAAAAACAAAAGCGACGATTCGGGAAACGACCAAGACCCAACGAACCAGGAGTAGCTCCCAGTCTGGGCATGCGGCCAGCGCCTTATAACCGCCCCGAAACCGCGAACAAGCTTTGGGCCCTGCCCGCACGCACGTCTAACACCTTCGTCGTATCGCACGCTGCACAATCGCCACCCATTAAAATATGAGGCAATCATATAGAGGTAGAGGTTCAACGGGGACCGCCTGGCAAATAGTTCGCAATTTGCCTTAGCTCCACGGAAATGCCAGGTAGACGTCTCACGCATATCCACTTCACAACAACACGCCCTCATTTGAACATGCTTGCATGTGTTATCGAAAGTTCTCAGAAATGAGAACTTTTCTCATTTCTATTGACTAACCTCGTTCCGCCAATAAAATGAGATTCGTTTTCATTTTATGCACCAACCCTCTGGGGGGCGCATCCGCGCACACTAACGAAAGATAAGGCATGGCAAGCACAGGCAACACCAAGCAATACCGCACCAAGCAAAAGGAACTTATCCTTTCCTGCATCCAGGCGCATCAAGGCGCCTTCTTCACAAGCAAGGACATCGTAAACGCCTTGGCCGACCAGGGCACCAAAGTGGGAACCGCCACGGTGTATCGCAATCTTGAGCGTCTTGAAGAAGAGGGCATCATCGCCCGCACCAGCATCGAAGGCACATCCAGCATTTGCTACCGTTTTCTTCCCGATGCCCCTGAAGACGTCTACTTCTTCCTGAAGTGCGAAGAGTGCGGAAATCTTTCGCCCATCGATTGCGGTGAGCTACAGAAACTCTACGAGCATGTTATCGAGCACCACCACGTACGCATCAACCCCACGAAAACGGTGCTGTACGGCCTGTGCGAAGCATGCCTGGCAAAGCGCGGTGAGTAGCGGATGATCGAGCTTATCCCCCATCTTCTCGAACATGCCTTCGAAGACACCATCTATCTTGTTCCGTTTTTGCTGGTGACGTATTTCCTTCTTGAAGCCCTTGAACACAAAGCTGGCAACCGAACCGAAGAATTGGTGCAGAAAGCAGGCAAGCTCGGCCCCGCCGTGGCCGCCGTGCTGGGCGCCATTCCCCAATGCGGCTTTTCTGCCGCTGGCGCTGTACTGTTTTCCAGCAGGGCTATCACTCTGGGCACCCTCTTTGCGGTGCTGCTTTCCACATCCGATGAAATGCTGCCGCTGTTCATCGCCGAACAGGTTGACTGGCACATAATGGCAGGCATTGTTGGTGTAAAAGTTGCCATCGGCATGATCATGGGCTTTGCAATTGATGGAGTTTTGCGTTTCCGCCTCCATCTTGCCCAAACCAAAGCAGCACAAGAGCACAACCACGAACACGCCCGTTTCTGCAACTGCAAACACGAACATGCCGAAGAGCACGCTTTCGGACCAGACCATTGTCACAACCCCAGCTGCCATTGCGCCAGCGCGCATACTGGCTGGGCTGAAATAGCAGTAAGCGCAGTTAAGCACACTCTTGAAGTCTCGATAATCGTGTTTCTTATCTCGCTCGCACTGGTTGCCGTTATGGAGGTTGCCGGCGAAGAGGCAGTTGCCACGTTCCTTGCCTCAAACCCTGGGCTTGCGATCTTCGGCTCGGCACTGGTTGGGCTTATCCCCAACTGCGGAGCGAGCGTAGTGATAACCCAGCTGTACCTTGATGGCATGCTTGGTACGGGCGCCATGCTTTCTGGCCTGCTGGTATCTGCAGGAGTAGGCATCCTGGTGCTCTTCGGCGAAAATCGTCGCTTTGGGCAAAACGTGGCAATCCTCGCGGGACTTTATGCCACAGGCGTTGCGTGGGGACTCCTGTTCCAAGCGCTGGGCATCACCTTTATGTAGGTGCTATTCCCCGGCTTTAAGCCATTCCAAGATTTCTGGCAGCTGATCTTGATACTGGTTGTACCCGTCGAAGTAGCTGGCGCGCAAACGCTCCAAATCGGTGGTGCTGTTGCTTACGGCCATCTTGTCGGCATATACGATATATGCCTTCCCTTCCTCTGCCAACGCCTCGAGTTTTTCGAGCTCGGCATTGTAGCGCTCATTGCGCGTAAGCAGGGCTTCTTTCACCTTCGGGTACCGGTGATAGCTGTTGGCGATTGCCTTGGCACTTGTGCCGATGTCGTCAACAGGCTTGCGGAAGCCCTTAGATCGCGTGAGGATGGCAAGGATACGAGGGCATCCTGAATCAAGCGCCAGCTGCAACGGGATACCAGCACCAACGCCCAAGCCGCCATCGTAGTAGACATGATCGCCTATATGAACCGGCGGCATTACCACCGGAAGGGTGCTGCTAGCACGCACACGCACCATCACGTCCTTCAACGTAGCCATGTCTTCCTTGTGCCAGACCACCGATTCGCCGGTATCGCGATCAAATGCCTGGATTGAGCAAGGGGTTGGATTCTGCGCAAACGCCTCAAAATCGAACGGCAACACACCCTCGGGCAAACCCGCTTCCTCGTAGATCCAATGGGCGGAAAACATACCCTTGCCCTGGGCAAATGTTTTAGCGCCACCGAATTCGGGCTCCATTACCAAATCAGTAAAGCTGGCACGAGTGCGCCAGATGTCTCCCGAAAGGTAGTTCACGGTATGGCTTGAACCAGCAGAAATACCGCACACATGACCGAAGGTTATATTCTGCTCAAGCAGAAGCGACGCCATTGCTGCCGTATAGCTGGCACGCATCCCACCGCCTTCGAACATCAACACGGTATTAGCTGCATGGAAGTTAGCTTTCTTCATGGGTACCCCCTCGTTTTTTCCATTCACAAGAATACCCCTGTTCAAGCCCGCTAAAAACCAACGGTCACCATGCTGTTGATGGAATTCGATTCGCCGCTGGCCCCTATCGAAGCCCCCCTGGGCAGCTACGCACTCCTATTTTGCTAATGAAGTTCGCCCACGCCACTCCTCCACTCAACAAAGGCGCCTTGTTGGACCAATCAGCTTCTTACCCTCCCTGTTTCACATCGCCCTCAGCTTGCGACACCGCTAAAGCACAGTGACCAACCCTGATCACAAGAACGAACCTTACCTGGTCACCAATGTATGAATCGCCGAAAAAATGCAATGAATCGGCACCGGTCGCTCCGCGAACGCCCACAAGGATAAGGGTATACTTTTTAAAGATGAGCTGGGATTTTGCGTTGAGGCCCAGCTTCTGCATCAAGCTGGCAGCTGCATGGGGAATCGCAGTGCCCGCCTGAACGCAAACCGTCTAACAGCCAAAAGGCGACGGAATCGAGGGGATCATGGACAAAGACCGCCGCGCCAACTTCCTACGGAAACTGCACTCGTTCGCGGGCGTATTTCCACTGGGAATCTTTCTCTGCTTCCATATGTGCGTAAACTACTCCGCAAACTGGGGTACCGCCCCATACGACACCATGGGCTCATTTATGGCCCATATGCCCTACAAGATCGTGCTGGAAACATTCGTGATTTTCCTGCCCCTTTTATTCCATGCCCTCTACGGCGTCTACATCGCCTTTTCCTCAAGCGTTACCGTGAAACGCTACCGCTACTTCCGCAACTGGTGCTACGTACTGCAGCGTATAGCGGGCATCGTCACGCTGCTCTTTGTGATATGGCACCTCTATGGCACTAAGCTGCAAGTTGAGCTTACCGGCGTCGATCCGAACTACGCCATGGTGGCGGGAATCGTTGCCACGCCAATCGGGCTTGCGCTGTTCGCCATAGGCCTTCTTTGCAGCATCTACCACTTTTGTAATGGCCTTTGGACGTTCCTTATTACCTGGGGAATCACCGTTTCACCCCGCTCCCAAAAAATATCAGGCTACGTACTGTTCGCCCTGTTTATCGCATTCGCTGCGTTTGGCCTAAAGGCACTGTTCGCCTTTGTCGGCTAAACCCGCACGCTACAAGAAAGAGGCTGTTATGGGCAAAGGATCAATCGCAGTTGTTGGCGGAGGCCTTGCGGGGCTGATGGCAACTTTGAAAATCGTAGAAGCGGGCTTGAGCGTCGACTTGTTTTCACTCGTTCCCTTCAAGCGCTCGCATTCCGCCTGTGCGCAAGGGGGCATAAACGCCGCGCTGAACACCAAAGGCGAAGGTGATTCGATAGACGAGCACTTCGACGACACCATTTACGGTGGCGACTTTTTGGCGAACCAACCGCAGGTACGCGCCATGTGCGAAGCCGCCCCAAAAATCGTCAACATGTTCGACCGCATGGGCGTAATGTTCAATAGAACCCCTGAAGGCTTGCTTGACCTGCGCAGATTCGGCGGTACGCAAAAACGACGTACCGCTTTTGCCGGTGCCACAACCGGTCAACAGCTCCTCTATGCGCTCGACGAACAAGTGCGCGTCCTTGAGGTCGAAGGCAAGGTGCGCACCTATGTTGGATGGGAATTTGTTTCCACCATAATCCATAACGGCGTATGCTGCGGAATCACCGCACAGGATCTTTCATCCATGGAGATACGCGCCTTCCCCGCCGATGCGGTTGTTGTCGCAACTGGAGGCTGCGGTGCCGTATTCGGCAAATCAACCAACTCCACCATCAACACCGGCTACGCTGCAGCTCGTTGCTACCAACAAGGAGCGCTCTATGCTAACGGCGAGTTCATCCAGATCCACCCCACCGCGATTCCTGGCTTTGATAAAAATCGCCTAATGAGCGAATCGGCGCGCGGCGAAGGCGGCAGGGTCTGGACTTATAAGGATGGAAAGCCGTGGTATTTCCTGGAGGAAAAGTATCCCGCGTACGGCAATCTGGTGCCGCGCGATATTGCCACGCGTGAGATCTTCGACGTATGCGTGAACCAGCACCTGGGTATCAACGGCGAAAACGTGGTGTATCTGGACGTTTCCCATATCCCTGCATCCGTCTTGAACGCAAAGCTGGAAGGCATATTGGATATCTACCAAAAGTTCGTAGGCGACGACCCACGCAAGGTTCCCATGCGCGTGGCGCCCAGCGTCCATTACTCAATGGGCGGGCTTTGGGTAGGGCTCGATCAGCAAACAAGCATTCCAGGCCTGTTTGCCGCAGGCGAATGCGACTTTACCCAGCACGGAGCAAACCGCCTTGGAGCGAATTCCCTTCTCTCTGCCGTATTCGCTGGCATGACCGCCGGGCCAAATGCCGCCGCCTACGCCAAGGGGCTCCCAGAAGACCAGAACATCCCCCAAAGCGTCTATGAAGCAGCCACCGCAAAGGACGAATCGGATTACCGAAGCATTTTGCAGCTTGATGGCAGCGAAAACGCCTATCGCCTGCATCAGGAAATGGGCGAGCTGATGACAAAGAATGTCACCGTAGTTCGCAACAATGCGGATTTGGCCGAAACGCTGGTTAAGCTCGAAGAGATCGATGAGCGACTTTCCCGTATCGGCATTCAAGACAAAGCAACCTGGAGCAATGCAAATGTGCCGTTCGTTCGCCAGCTTCATGGCATGGTTGATCTTGCCAAGGTCATCACAAAGGGCGCGCTGGAACGAAACGAAAGCAGGGGAAGCCACTTTAAACCGGAATTCCCCGATCGCAACGATGAAGAATGGCTGAAAACCACTATCGCGCGTTACGACGCTGCTTCGCGCAGCCCGCTGCTCAGCTACGAAAAGGTAGACACCTCGCTCATTGCGCCCCGTAAACGCGATTACACGAAAGCTCATTAGGAGGAGGATCGCTATGAATGATGAAACCGCAGTTCATGATCCTATTCGCCTCATCATCAAGCGACAAGAGGGCCCCGATGCAAAACCGCATTGGGAAGAATTCAGCGTTGCCTATCAACCGCATATGAACGTGGTGTCGGCCCTGATGGAAATCAGGAAGAACCCCGTAAACGCTCAAGGCAAACCAACCACCCCCGTGGTTTGGGAAAGCGTATGCCTCGAAGAAGTTTGCGGGGCCTGCACCATGATCATCAACGGCACGCCACGCCAAGCTTGTTCGGCTCTTATCGACGATCTAAAGCAGCCCATTCGTTTGGAACCACTAACCAAGTTTCCCTTGGTGCGCGACCTGAAAGTGGACAGAACCCTTTTGTTTGACGCGCTGAAAAAGACCCATGCCTGGATTGACATAGATGGTCCTTTCGATTTAGGACCAGGGCCCCGCATGTCTGCGCGCACTCAAAGCTGGGCATATGAGCTGTCTCGCTGCATGACCTGCGGCTGCTGCTTCGAAGCCTGCCCCAATACTGGGCATGCAAATAAGTTCGTTGGACCTGCTGCCATTTCCCAGGTCCGTCTGTTCAATGCCCACCCCACCGGCAAGCTGAACAAGCAAGAGCGTCTGCGCTCGATCATGGGAGCCGATGGCATAACCAGCTGCGGCAATGCCCAGAATTGCGTTCGAGTATGCCCCAAAGACATCCCCCTTACCACTTCTATCGCCCAGATGAACCGCGACACCACGGTGCAGAGCATCCGAAATGTTTTCGGAAGCGATGCTTAACGCAAAATCCGATACCAGCGCATAAAAAATGGGGCTCCGTCAGGGAGCCCCATTTGCTTCACTAAATACTATTTCAGCAGGTCATAAGCTACTTCTTTTGCGCAAGCCAAGCCGTCGGCGAGCGAATTGACCACCAAGGTGGAACCATGCTTCGCATCACCTGCAGCGTAGATGGGCGTATCGCCCTCATGCTTAACGCGATGCGTGCCCTCAACCATAACGGGGCGAACTCCGCGTCCGTCGACAACCTCAGCACCCAGAGCATCATAGATACCACGTTCAGGTCCGGTAAAACCGCACGCAATAAGAACCAGCTGAGCAGGCATAACACGCTCGGTGTCCATCTGACGCTGAGGAGCGCCCTGGCTCCAATCAAGCGTAACCACGCGCAAGCCAGTTACGTGACCTTCTTCACCCAGAACCTCTACCGTATCGGCAGCGAACGAGCGCGGATCTTCTTTGAAATGCTCGATTGCCTCACGTTGGCCGTAGTCGGTCTTTTTCACGAAAGGCCATTCGGGCCACTGGTTGGAAGCAGCGCGCACCTCGGGAGGCGCAGCGTTGTACTCCAGCTGGTGCACGCTCTTTGCGCCCTGGCGAAGAGCCGTTGCGATACAGTCGGTGCCCGTGTCGCCGCCGCCGATAACAACAACGTCCAGATCCTTGGCAGAAATTGCCGGTTCAGTGCCGTTGATTACCGATTTCGTGGAAGAAGTGAGGTAATCAACCGCGAACACCACGCCCTTCTGGTCGGCGCCAGGAGCGGCAAGGCCACGCGGAGCCGCTGCACCAACGGCAACAACAACCGCGTCGAAGTCGGACTTCAGACGCGCTGCCACCGCTTCTTCAGATGCATCAGTATTCAGCTCGAACGAAATACCGCCTTCCTCGAGGAACTTGATGCGACGATCAACGATTTCTTTCGGCAGCTTCATGTTCGGGATGCCGTACATCAGCAAACCGCCAGCACGGTCGTGGCGCTCGAATACGGTTACGCGAATGCCCGCTTCGGCAAGCTGCCAAGCAGCGCCCAAACCACAGGGGCCAGAGCCGACCACTGCAACCTTCGGCGCATCGGCAGCAGGTTTCGGCAAGGGCTTAGGACCGCCCGCTGCCCACTGATGATCGGAAATGGCACGCTCGTTGTCGCGAATGGTGGTAGGACCCTCGATAGAGGCAAGGTTGCAAGCAGCCTCGCACAGTGCCGGGCACACACGACCCGTGAACTCAGGGAACGGATTGGTGAGCGACAGTCGTTCGGCCGCTTCATCCCACAAACCGCGATACACCAAATCATTCCATTCAGGAATAAGGTTGTGCAGCGGGCAGCCCGAAGGGCGAGCCTTGCCGAAGCTGTAGCCGGCCTGGCAGAACGCCACACCGCACATCATGCAGCGGCTCGCCTGGACCTGCTGCTCCTCTTCGGAAAGAGGCAAGGCGAATTCCTTGAAGTCTTCGATAGCCTCCAACGCCGCACGTTCACCATGAGCAATGCGATCGTGCTCGAGATATGCTCCTGCTTTGCCCATTACTGGCGCCCCTTTCCTACAATCTCGTATGCCTCTTCAAGCGCTTCCTCATGGCTCTTGCCCTCGGCCTCTGCCTCGGCAACGATCTGCAGAACGCGCTCATATTCAACCGGAATAACCTTTACGAAGTGCTGCTTCATAGCCTCGAAGCGATACAGCATCTTAATGCCACGCGGACTCTGCGTATAACCGACATGCTCTTCGATAAGGCTGTGGATAAGCTCAATCTCGGCATCGGTGGGAACTTCGAGCTTTACCGAGCCCATGTTGCAGCGGCTTTCCAACGTGCCGTACTCGTCGTACACGTAGGCCACGCCACCAGTCATGCCCGCTGCAAAGTTCAAACCGACTTCACCCAAGATAAGGGCAGTGCCACCGGTCATGTATTCGCAGCCATGGTTGCCAACGCCCTCAACCACGATGGTGGCGCCGGAGTTACGCACGCCGAAGCGCTGACCAGCAAGACCGTTCACAAATCCGCGGCCCGACGTTGCGCCAAAGAAGGCAACGTTGCCCACGATGGTGTTCTCGTCGAACTTGTACGTGGCATCTTCGGAAGGATGAACCGAAAGGATACCGCCGGAAAGACCCTTGCCGAAGTAGTCGTTCGCATCGCCCGTAACGTTGAGCGTAACGCCCTTCGGAATGAAGGCGCCGAAGCTTTGGCCGGCAGAGCCTTCGCAGTCGACCGTTACCGAGCCATCGGGCAGGCCTTCGGGGTGCGCCTTGGTTACCGCAGCGCCCAAGATGGTACCCACGCAACGATTTACGTTGGCGATATCGGCACGGAAGCGAACCGGGGTCATATGCTTGCGAGCCTGCTCAGTCATGGGCAGGAACAGCGTTGAGTCAAGCGACTTCTCCAGCTCCACGTCGTACTTCATCTGAGGCAAGAAGTGACGACCAGCTGCACCGGGAATATGGGCACCAAACTCACATTCGCCATTGGCAAGCACCGAAGAAAGGTCGAGCAGGTTCGCCTTCCAGTTGCCCGGCACCTCTACCTGGCGCAGACACTCGGGATGGCCAACCATTTCATCTACCGTACGGAAGCCGAGCGATGCCATAACCTCACGCAGCTGTTCGGCAACGAAGAGCATGAAGTTCACCACATGCTCGGGCTTGCCGCGGAAGCACTTGCGCAAGCGGCAGTTCTGCGTGGCGATACCAGCGGGGCACGTATCCTGCTGGCAGTCGCGCTGCATCAGGCAACCCATAGCGATGAGCGGCATCGTCGCGAAGCCGAACTCTTCAGCACCGAGCAGGCAGGCGACGGCAACATCTTTGCCGTCCATCAGCTTGCCGTCAGCTTCAAGAACAACGCGGGAACGCAGACCGTTCTGCAACAGCGTCTGCTGGGCCTCGGCAATGCCAAGCTCAAGAGGCAAGCCTGCATGCCAGATGGAGTCGCGCGGAGCAGCACCCGAACCGCCATTGTGGCCAGAAATCAGGATCTTATCAGCAGCGCCCTTGGCAACGCCGGTTGCAATGGTGCCAACGCCAGCCTCGGAAACGAGCTTCACGGAAACGCGCGCATTGGGGTTTGCATTCTTCAAGTCGAAGATCAGCTCGGCCAAGTCTTCGATGGAGTAGATGTCATGATGCGGCGGAGGCGAAATCAGGCCAATGCCCGGCGTAGACTGACGAACTTCGGCGATCCAGGGATATACCTTCTTACCAGGCAGGTGACCACCTTCGCCAGGCTTTGCGCCCTGGGCCATCTTGATCTGAATCTCGATAGCCGAAGAAAGATAACGGCTCGTTACACCGAAGCGACCGGAGGCAATCTGCTTGATAGCGGAGTTCATGGAATCGCCGTTGGGCAGCGGAGTCTCGCGCTTCGGGTCTTCACCGCCTTCACCAGAGTTCGAACGGCCGCCCAGACGGTTCATGGCAATAGCCATGCACTTGTGGGCTTCCTCGGAAATGGAACCGTAGCTCATAGCGCCCGTGTTGAAACGCTTGGCAATGCTCTCGGCAGACTCAACTTCTTCCAGCGGAACAGGGGTGCGATCAGTTACGAAGTCGAGCAGATCGCGCAAGCGAATCGCACGCCCTTCCTGGTGCAGATGATCGCTGTATTCCTTGAACATCTCATAGTTGCCCTCACGGCAAGCATGTTGCAGCAGGTAGATGGTCTGCGGATCGATAAGATGCTCTTCACCGCCCTGCGGACGCCACTTGGTAAGGCCCAAGGAGGGCAGCTGCTCGGGTGCCGGCGTGCTGAGGATAGCCACGGCATCGTCGTAGCGCTGATTCTCTTCGCGCTGAACATCGGCAACGCCCAAGCCGCCCACACGGGAAACGGTGCCAGCAAAATACTGATCGACGAATTCCTGTTTGAAGCCAACAGCCTCAAAGATCTGAGCGGAATGGTAGCTCTGAACCGTAGAAATACCCATCTTCGACATGATTGAGGTGATTCCCGCGGTTACTGCCTTGTTGTAGTTCGCAATGCCCTCTTCGGCGGATACGGACAAAGCGCCCTTTGCTGCCAAATCAACGATGCACTCATGGGCCATATAGGGGTAAATGCCCGAAGCGGAATAACCAACCAAAGCAGCAAAGTCGTGTGCGGAAATGGCGTCGCCTGTCTCGACCACGAAGTCGGCAAAGGTGCGAACGCCCACACGAATAAGGTGGTTGTGAACAGAAGAAACCGCCAGAAGCGAAGGAATGGGGACCTCGCCTTCTGCGGCGCGGTCGGAAAGCACGATAATGCTTACCCCGTTGCGCACAGCCTTTTCAACACTGCATGCCAAGTTTTCCAGTGCCTCTTCCAACGCGTTCTCGCCGTCTTCGCGACGATACGTAGCGCTGAATCGCTGAGCCTTGAAGCCAACGCGATCAACTGCGCAAATGCGATCGAACTGATCCTTCGTCAGCATGGGGCCATCAAGTCGAATCAGCTGGCAAGCCGTGCGGGAATCTTCCAGAAGATTGCCGTGGTTGCCAATATAGAGCACGCTCGAGGTAACCAGGCTCTCACGCAAAGCGTCGATAGGCGGATTGGTTACCTGGGCAAACAGCTGATAGAAGTAATCGAAGAAGGAACGGTTCTTCTTCGAGAGGCACGCGAGGGAAGCATCGATGCCCATGGAGGCCAGGGGCACACCGCCCTTTTCAGCCATGGCGCGAACCACTTCATCCACGTCATCCCAGTGGTAGCCCAGCTTAGCCATGCGTACGGTCATGGGGACCTCGGCATCGCGCGCAGCATCGGTCTGGGCGGGGGCATCAAGATCGGAAACTTCGATCTTCTCTTCCTTTACCCAATCGCTATAGGGCTTTTCCTTTGCATAACGGGCACGCAGCTCGTCATTCCAGATAACGCGATCGGCCGTAGTATCGATCTCCACCATTTCACCAGGACCAAGGCAGCCTGCGGTAAGGATGTTAGAGGGCTCGATTTCGATGGTTCCAACTTCAGAGGAAAGCAGGAAGCGATCGTCACGCGTGACGTAGTAGCGGGCAGGACGCAGGCCGTTGCGATCGAGCGCAGCACCGAACGTGGAGCCATCGGTGTAGGCGATAGCGGCAGGACCATCCCACGGCTCCATGAGCATGGACTGGTATTCGTCATAGGCACGACGACGAGCAGGAAGCGTTTCGTTGTGGTCCCACGGCTCGGGCAGCAACATGGAAACGGCGCGGGTCATATCGCGACCATTCATCACCAAGAACTCGAGCACATTATCGAGGATGGCGGAGTCGGAGCCCTCTTTGTTGATGATAGGCAGAACAGATTCCAGATCCTTGCCCAGAACCGGCGAGTACAGGTTTGGTTCGCGGGCACGAACCCAGTTCACATTGCCTTTCAGCGTGTTGATTTCGCCATTATGAATGATGTAGCGATTCGGATGAGCGCGCTCCCACGAGGGGGTGGTGTTCGTGGAGTAGCGCGAATGAACCAACGCGATTGCGGTCTTCACCGCTGCATCGGAAAGGTCCAGGTAGAAACGGCGCATCTGGGTAGCAACAAGCATGCCCTTGTACACAATGGTACGCGCACTGAAAGAGCATACGTAGAAGATATGGCCCTTCAGCGCATGTTCGGCATCGGCAGCCTTTTCCACCATACGGCGGCATACATACAGACGGCGCTCGAACGCCTCGCCACGCTCAACGTCTTCGGGGCGACCTACGAATGCCTGCAGGATGGTAGGCATGCAGGCGCGTGCGGTGGAACCCAAATCGTGGGGATCGATGGGAACCTCGCGCCAAAACAGCAGGGGCAAACCAGCCTTCGCACAACCTTCTTCGAAAATGCGCTTGGAAACCTCTACGCCACGCTCGGCTTGGGGGAAAAAGAGCATAGCCACGCCATAGTCGCCTTCATCGGGAAGAAGGTGACCGTACTTCTGCGCTTCCTTGCGGAAGAAGTGGTGCGGAACTTGGAACAAGATACCGGCGCCATCGCCCGTATTGTGTTCCAAACCCTTACCACCGCGATGCTCCAGATTGACAAGGACCGAAAGGGCATCGTCGATCATCTGATGCGAGCGCACACCCTTCAGATGTGCCAGCGCGCCAATACCGCACGCATCATGCTCGAACTCAGGACGATACAGCCCGCTTTGCGCAGGCACGTTCCGTGTTTGCATTCTGAACCTCTCACTCTCACAATCGAAAAGCCGTTGGGTGCTTGTCCTCTCCGCTCAACGACTTTCGCGAACCGTTTGCCTTTCCCGTTTTAAGAAAGGTGGGGATAATTCGCTAGCAAACAAGGTACCGCCTTCGGCAGGCAGCTTTTGGCTTCGTTTCGATACGTAACAAAGCAGATTTCAAGAGTTAACACGCATGAAATAAGTGGTTCAAAGCATCATGCGGGGTTTGCAGGGACGTACACCTTTCGATACAAGCCCGATACGTGATCGTCGACAAATTGGCAGATGTTGCCAATACAGAACACTGCAGCTACCGTGCCAATACCAACACCATAGATTTGGCCCATAAGCAGCATCCCGAGAGCACAGGCAACGCAAAAGCGAATGGCATCGTTGAGCCACTTCGCGCGCCCAAACGGCAAACCTGTCAGCTTGCAAACGGCCTGCGTGCAGCCATCAGGCGGATTTGGGACAAAATTCATATTCATAACCATGCTTACCCCCACGCCCGTGGCAAAAAGCCCAAGAACAAGCATGACGGCACCCATGACCCAATCTGGATCATGGAACATCGGGAACAAGTCGGAAGCAAGAGCAAAATCAACCACGTCAACGAGCATGCCAAAGGCAAAAGCAAAAGGAATCTGCAGAACCATACGCGTGGTAAGGCGACGAAAAACAACGACTTGGATTACCACATCAAGGGCATAGATGATAATGCACGCCTGACCCAGCGTAACCAAATGCGTTGCATCGCTGATTACCAGCGGTATTGCATTGAACGTCGAAGCACCTAAATCGCTTCGAGTGGTAAACACCACGCCGATAGACAGGAGCAGTACCCCAACAGCATAAATGACAATACGCAAAGGCATCGAATGGGTGACGCCCGAACGCGTCCTTGTTGAGGTCTTTTGGCTTGTCCCCTTCAATGCGCCCAACCGCTCCATCATCGTTCCCCTATTATGCAAATCCCCTTCAGGGCAACCTGCCCTTTCCTATAGCACGATCGTTATAGCACCGTTCGCATTATGGGACTACATTTTTCCGCCGGATTAATCTTGGTTTCACAAAGACGAAACGCAGCCCGACGAAAGATCGGAAAGGACGCTTTGACCCTCCTTCCGCTTCTTCGAAAGCGACATCGGTACGTGGAAAGCAAGAAGTTAGGCATCATGCAAAGCTCGCAGGCACATAGGCGCGACGGTAAAATCCGCGAGCGCCATCGGATACCACCTGGCATATAGCGCCAATGGCAACCATCGAAATAACCGTGCCAACGCCCACGCCGAACAAATGGCCGGTCATCGCAAGCGCCATTACACATGCGATGGAAAAACGCAGCACATCGTTGATGATCTTCGCCTTGCCGAAGGGAAGATGGGTGATTTTCATAAAGGCCTGCGTGCAGCCATCGGCGGGGTTCAGAACGAAATCCATAGCCACCATGGCGCTTACCCCAATACCGATAAGTGTGATGCCGATCGTGAACATAATGCAGCTGGTAAGCAGGTTTGGATCATGGCAAAACCAGAAGAAATCAAGCCCCAACACGAAGTCAAACAGGTCGATAAGGCAACCGAATGCAAAGGCAAAAGGAATCTGAAGAGCGATTTTGACATTGAGCGTTCGAAACACCAGAACCTGAATAAGGATATCGATGCAGTATAGACATATGCACGATTGCCCCAAGGTAAGCAGGTGGGTGCCTTCACTGAACACCAGCGGTACCGACTGAAATGCCGGCGCGCCAAAATCACTTCGAGCACTCAAGACAACGCCTACACCCAAAATCAAAATGCCACCAAGATATATGGCTATGCGCAAAGGCATAGAGCGGGTTGTGGCCGTCTTGCCTTCCCCTGCTGCGATGCTTCCCATGGTAATCTTCTTCCCCCCTCGGTCCGCCGCTCCAGACCTTCCCTCCGACGAAACGACGGCTTTCATGCCAGTGTAGCAGTATGGTACCGCTCGGTGCATTTAAAGCGCTTCATCGGGTATGCTGAAAGAGCGCATCGGCGCGAGGGGAAGGGACCGCAATGGCAAAGAAGATTACGAAAAAACAGGCAAGGAAGGCAACCGAGGCAGCCGTCGAAAATGCCTTGGAAAAGTACCTTTCAAGCACTCTTAATACTGACGAGGAAAAACAAGGCGGCGACACTTCGCCCCTCGGAACGCCCTACCGCCGTGGCTCGGTAACCCTACGCGGAAAGATGGTCCCTCGCTACAGCACCACAGGAAAACTGATCAGCGAAGAGCCGGGCACTGATTGGCGCGATGCCGACCCTTGGCGCACACTGCGCATCCAGTCCGAGTTCGTGGACGGCTTTGACGCTCTTGCCAAATTAGGGCCAGCAGTATCCATATTCGGATCAGCCCGAACCGAACCAACCGACCCTTACTATGAACACGCCATGCAAATCGCAGGCAAGCTTGCCAATCGGGACATTGCCGTTATCACCGGCGGTGGCCCCGGCATTATGGAAGCGGCAAACCGTGGAGCAGCACTTGCGGGTGGCACTTCGGTAGGTCTTTCCATCGAACTTCCCTTTGAAGAAACCACCAACGATTGGGTCAATCTCGGAATCGAGTTCCGCTACTTCTTCGTCCGCAAAACCATGTTCGTAAAGTACTCTTCGGGTGCTATCTTCTTCCCTGGCGGCTTTGGCACGCTTGACGAGATGTTCGAGGTGCTGGTGCTGGCGCAAACGCATAAGATCGGGAACATGCCCATCGTGCTGTTCGGCACCGAATACTGGCAAGATCTAGTCAGCTGGATCAAGGGCCCCTTGCTTAAGCAGAACATGATCAGCGAATCCGACATCGACTTGTTCACCGTTACCGACAGCCATGAAGAAGCCATCCGCATAGCAACAAGCGGCATTAAGTCGAAATAACCTGCCTCGAAAGGAACGTTATGCCCATCGAACTGGTTGATTGCCACACCCACACCGTGTTCTCCGACGGAAAAAGCACTTTTCAGGAAAACATGCATGCAGCCACAGCGAAGGGAATAACCACTATAGTCTGCACTGACCATTGGGGCAGGCCCGACTTCATCGATTGCTCCGTCGAAGAAGGCAAGCTCGAGCAGTACGCTTCCGCAATTGAAAGCGTACGCGGCGAATTTCCCGAACTCGAAATTGTGCACGGTCTGGAAGCGGACTGGTACCCAGGCTGCAGCACCGATTTGGCGGAAACACGCGGCAACGCAACGTTCCTTCTTGGATCCATCCACTACCTTCAGGAAAAGGCACTCGACTGGGATGAAGATATGCGCATCTGGGAAGAGCTGGGGGCAAACGAGCTTTGGCAGCTCTACGTCGAAGAATGGTGCAAGGCGGCAACCAGCGGCCTGTTCGATTCCATGGCACATCCCGACCTACCGCGCCTGTTCAGCCTTTCCGGCTATGCACCTTCGCTCGACCTTGCTCCGCTATTCGATTCCATGGCGCAAGCAGCACGCGAGGGTAAAGTGCACGTTGAGATCAACACGGCAGGTTTAGCCAAAGACTTTGCCGATTTTTATCCGCAGGAGCCCTTGCTTGAACGCTTTTTCCGGGCAGGCGTGCCACTGACCGTGGGCTCTGACGCCCACCACGCAAGCCGTATTGGCGACAGCATCCTTGAAGCCTATCGCTACGCCCACCGCATAGGGTACGCCTCCATCGACGCGCCAACCGCCCAAGGAGATTGGCGCAGCATAAGCATCGAAAGCATTTAGCCCGCTATCGGCATAAAAAGAAGCGGCACCCGCCAAAACCAGATGCCGCTTCTTCTCAGGCATTTTGCGCTTTCGGCGGTGCCGCGAATTGCCTGACGGAAGCATTTTGAGCAACCGCCCATCCCTGCAACCAGGCGTTTTCCGTCATAAGCAATAAGCTTATTTGTGCAGGTCTTCCACTTCTGCAAGATTGCCGAACGCCCTGATATAGATACGCAAAGCGCGCTTCAACTCTTCTTCGGCAATTCCCTCATTAGCAGCATGCATGCCCCCTACCCAACTCGGCACAGGATAAGCCCCTTCTTCCGCGGGGCCAAAGCTTACGGCATTGGGAAACTCGCGAGCATAGGTGCCGCCTCCCATGGTGAAAGGACGCACCTGTTTGCCCGTGGTGGAGCAATACGCATCCATGAGCGCACGGACAGGAGCCGTATCGGGGTTCACCACAAAAGGATCCTTGCATGCGGTAACGGCAAGCGAAGCACCTTGGGCATGTGACAATACCTCAAATGCAGTGCTGAGCTCGCTGCCGGTAATTGCCGCGGGGAAGCGAATGTCCTCGGTCATGACAAAAGCGCCATTGACCTTGTTCATCATGCCAACAACGCTGGTCAGATTACCAAAATCGGCATCCGAGCAGGCAATATTGGCAATTTTCCCATCGGTACATTCAGCCATGCTGGCAGCAAATTGCAACCATGCATTTTCTTCGCCAGAGCACACACCAGCAGAAAGAAGATAGCGGCACAGGATGCCGATAGCATTCAACGCGCCTTCGGGGAGCGAGGCATGCCCCGCAATACCCGTTGCAGCAACAAGGGCCCCTTCTTCGCAAGGGAAAACTTCTATGCGATCGGCCTTTGGCAGTCTCCCTGCATCAACGCAAACCACAGCACGCGCTATACCGGGCACCGCATTGGGAGCCGTTCCTGCCATAAAAGAGGCAATAGCGCCCTCAATGATTCCAGAGGTTAGCGTTGCCCCAAATTGCCCTTTCTCGCCATAGCACAAGGGGAATTCGGCATCGGGGGTGAACAAGAAATCAGGGGCATCGTTGTGCTCCAAGTAGTAAGGGACATCGCCCATCCCCGACTCCTCATTGCAGCCGAAAATGAAACGTACCCCATGGCGCAGATTCGCACCACGATCAAGCCAGAATTTCAAGCCATACAACGCCGTGAGCAACGGAGCCTTGTCATCGGATGTGCCACGTCCGATGAGCACGCCCTCCTTACGGGTAAGACCGAACGGGTTAAAATCCCAGCCCTCTCCGGCGGGAACCACATCAACATGGCCGATAACGCCAATCTGCTGCCCGCTTTCGCCTGGCAAATCGGCAAAACCGGCATACCCATCTCCATCATGGGGCTCCAACCCCATACGCTGCGCAATGGCAAGGGCTTCGTCAAGCGCCGCGCGGGGCCGTGGGCCGAAAGGCGCACCAGGTGCCGCATGCTCGGCATCAAGCGAGCTGTCAATGGAAATCAAGCGTTCGGCATCAGCCAAAAAAGCCGGCCACTGCTCCGCAACAAATGCCTCGATGTCTTCCTCGGTTGCCCGCATGATGCACCTCTTTCGTCATGAAACAAAAAATGCGGGTCGACAATCGCCGGCCCGCACATAATCTTATCGCTCTTTAGAATCTGAAATCATTTCCCGTTCCTGCAAGGATTTCGCCAACATGCTGCTCGGCAATACGACGCGTCTTTTCGTTAGGAATGTTCAGCAGTTCACGCTTTACCATGGCAAGGCCCTTTTCCTTGGTTTCGGGAGTGGCGTAATCGGCCAAGTACTCCGTGAGCGTCATCAGGGCATTTGGATGGCAATAGTTAAGGATCTCACCGTTTTTGCAGAAGCTCATGAACCTATCGCCCGTACGCCCAGCGCGATAACAAGCCGTGCAGAAGCTGGGAATATGGTTATTGTCCATCAGCCAGCTGATAACCTCATCGAGCGTTCGCTGATCCGACACGTCGAACTGCTCGGTATCGTGCGGGCGCTCAGGCTCGTTGTAGCCGCCGACACTGGTGCGGGACCCACCGGAAATCTGGCTTACGCCATACTGCAAAGCATGTTCGCGCACCAGTTCGCTCTCACGCGTGGAAATGATAATGCCGGTATAGGGCACGGTAATGCGAATAAGGGCAATGATCTTCTCGAATATCTCGTCGGGAATGCCGTTGTCAAACACCTCAGGGTCGATATCCATCGCAGGCTTAACGCGCGGAACGCTGATGGTGTGCGGGCCCACACCGTGCACCGCCTCTAGGTGCTCAGCGTGCATGATCAAGCCGGCGAACTCGTAGCGATACCCCTGCAGTCCGAACAATACACCCAGGCCCACATCATCAATGCCGCCCTCCATGGCGCGGTCCATCGCTTCAGTGTGCCAATCGTAATCACTCTTCGGGCCTGTGGGATGCAGCTCCTGGTAGCCCTTCTTGTTGTACGTTTCCTGGAACAGAATGTACGTGCCGATTTCCGCTTCTTTAAGCATGCGGTACTCTTCGACCGTGGTTGCGGCAATGTTCACGTTTACACGCCTGATTGCGCCATTTCGGTGCTTGATGGAGTAGATGGTTTCCATGCTTTCCAGGATGTATTCGATGGGGTTGTGCTTCGGGTCTTCGCCTGCCTCGATAGCCAAGCGCTTATGGCCCATATCTTGCAAGGCAATAACCTCAGCGCGAATCTCTTCCTGAGTGAGCTTCCTGCGGGGAATGGTCCGGTTCTTTGCGTGATACGGGCAATACAAGCAGCCGTTCACGCAATAATTCGAAAGATACAGCGGCGCAAAAAGAACAATGCGATTGCCGTAATAGGCCAGCTTTATCTGACGCGCCAGCTCTTTGATCTCCTTGTTGATCTGCGGATCTTCGCACGCCAAAAGAACGCTTGCCTCGCGATGGGTTATGACCGCACCATGATCTGCCGAAGGATGCAAGTTGGCACGTGCCTTGTCCAAAATGCGACGGCATAGCTCGATATCATCCTTATGCGCATCAGCATAGGCAATGGAATCGAGGATCTCTTCGTGGCAAATGAACTCGTCGGCGCGAAGCGATTTCGGATCGTAGCGGAATTCCGTCATAAGCTCTTCTTTCGCTTTGTCTTCTATAGAAACAAACGGTAAAAACAGACGGGCACCGCTTTTACCACAGGCATAGTTATTGTACTTATGCACAACTATGTTTAACTTAGCGCTAATCGGGCTCAGCCGCTCACCAAAAACCACGTTCATCTACAAACGGCACCATAATCTGTTAAAGAAACGAAACAATACAATGGGAACATTCCTAAAAAAGACGTACGGGAAAGGGTTCGTATGAGCATCGCGCAAAACAGCCGCGCACAGGGGCCAACGCCACAATCATCCTCTGCGGGCAAGCCCCTCCTCAGAGAAAGCGGCCCCGCCCTTATGCGTACCCCCAAGGGCATGCGTATGGCAATTGGCCTGTTCGGGCGTCGCAATGTGGGCAAATCAAGCGTACTGAACGCCATTACCAACCAGCAAACCAGCATCGTTTCCGCTGTCGCAGGCACCACCGCCGACCCCGTTGACAAACCTATGGAGCTGTTGCCTTTAGGGCCAGTGCTGTTCGTCGATACCGCAGGCATCGACGACGATCAGGAAACCGTTGGCGAGCTGCGCACCCAACGCACCAAAAAAGTATTTGACCGCTGCGATATGGGCGTCATCGTAACCGAGGCAGGTACCTGGGGCCCCTATGAAGAGGGAATTGCCTCCCAGCTTTCCAACCGAGGCATCCCCTTCGTCATTGTGTGCAACAAAACGGATCTGCTTCCCGTTGGCGTCCAAGGGTCCAATTCCAACTCACCCAGCTCGGCTGAAAGCCGCACACCGCGAGGAACCGTCATCGACTCTCAACAAGAAGCGCTTATCGCAGCATGCCGCAGCGCCCTTCCCCATGACCTCCAGCAAAAACCTCTGGTTTGCATGTGCGCGGCAAAACAAGAAGGCGTGCTTGAGCTGCGCCAAGCCCTGCTCGACAACGCGCCCGAAGAGTTCGTGAACGACCCGAAAATCATCGGAGACATCGTTGATCCAGGCTCGGTGGTTATCTTGGTTATCCCCATCGACAAAGAAGCACCGAAAGGGCGCATTATCCTCCCCCAGGTTCAAGCCATTCGCGATTTGCTCGACTCCAGCTGCCTTTCGCTTTGCGTTACCGACGAGGAACTGCCGCGCGCTTTGGCGGCGTTGAAAGAACCGCCCGCCCTGGTGGTTACCGATTCCCAAGCGTTCGATAAGGTGGCGGCAATCGTGCCAGAAGACGTTCCCCTTACCGGCTTTTCCGTTGCGTTTGCCCGCTTCAAAGGAGACTTGCCCACCCAAGCCTTAGGGACGCTTGCCATCGACAAGCTCACCGAAAACTCCCGTGTGCTCATAGCAGAAGCCTGCACCCATCACCCCATCGAAGAAGATATCGGCACCGTGAAGATCCCTCGTCTGTTACGCGCTCGCATCGGACAAGGGCTTACCATCGAAAACGTGCGAGGCGTAGACTTCCCGGAGGATCTTTCAAGCTATGACCTGGTAATTCACTGTGGAGGCTGCACCTTTAACCGCCGCGCCGTACTCTCCCGCATCCAAGCATGCGTGCATGCGGGCGTGCCGGTATCCAACTACGGCTTAACCCTTGCCTATTTAATGGGCGTATTCGATCGCTCCATCAAGGCGTTCCCTGGTATGGAACAATTCCTGGAAGAGAACCGGCGCTAAGACCACAGCCTTACAGTTGGCAATTGCGCCCATGGGTATCCGCTATCCATGGACGCAATTTCATTTTGTTGCCGCTCATCGGTAAACCAACCCCGCTCACCCTTGCCCGTTGTTATACTTTGTATAAGCATGCGCGCTCACAGGACAAAGCGCCGATTTATTTTGGCGGAGCCGTATGCACAAGGCTGGAAAACACCAGCTCAACCATACAGACCGAGGAGAATTCCATGAGCCCATTGGAAATCCGCACCTCGAGCGAAGCGGAGAAGACCGTGCGCGGCGTATGTCAAGACATGGCTCGCCGTCTTGTTTCGCATCCTCAAGGTACCTGTCCCGTTGATGTGACGCGCGGCCTTATCGCCTTGTGTCGCACGCAAACATGCGGCAAGTGCGTTCCCTGCCGCATCGGCTTGGCGCAGATCGAATCGCTGCTCGACAGCGTGCTGGAAGGAACGGCAACCGAAGCCGACCTTGCGCGAATCGAGGCACTCACTGAAAACGTGCGCATTTCGGCAGATTGCGCAATCGGTACCCAAGCTGCCGAAATGGCCCTTACTGGAGTACGCGCCTTCCGCGAAGACTACGAGCTCCACGCAGAAGGCCGCTGCCTGTGCACGTCCGACCACCCTGTCCCCTGCGTTCAGGGCTGCCCCGCAAATGTCGATGTTCCTGGCTACATCGCGCTGGTAAAAGCTGGCCGCTTCGACGATGCCATTGAACTCATTTGCAAAGACAACCCCTTCCCAAGCGCCTGCGCCTATGTCTGCGAGCATCCCTGCGAAAACACCTGTCGTCGCAGCTTCGTTGATTCCGCTGTCAACATCCGCGGCCTGAAGCGCTATGCCTGCGACCACGAAACGCCCAACCGTCCCACCACAGTGGCAGAACCCACCGGCAAGAAGGTTGCCGTTATCGGTGGCGGTCCTGGCGGTCTTACCGCAGCGTATTACCTCACCCGCATGGGTCATTCCGTAACGGTATACGAGCAGCGCGCCAAGCTCGGTGGCATGCTCCGCTACGGCATCCCCAACTATCGCCTGCCCAAAACCCTGCTCGACACTGAAATCGAGCACATCACCTCTTTGGGGGTAGAGGTTAAGCTGGGCGTTTCCGTTGGCAAGGACGTTGCAATCGCCGACCTCGAGCGCGACTTTGATGCCGTTTACGTATGCATCGGCGCTCACTCAGACAAGAAACTCCGCATCGAGGGCGAAGACGCACCGGGCGTAGTTCCCGCCGTTGCCATGCTGCGCAAAATCGGCGACGGCACTATCGCCGACCTCTCCGGCCAAGACGTTGTCGTGGTTGGCGGCGGCAACGTTGCCATGGACGCCGCCCGCAGCGCGCGCCGCATGGGAGCCAAGTCGGTAAAGATCGTCTACCGTCGTCGCCGCGCCGACATGACAGCACTCGCCGAAGAAATCGACGGAGCCATCGAAGATGGCTGCGAACTCATGGAGCTTGTTGCCCCTGTGCATGTCGAAGTTAACGACGAAGGCAACGCTGTGGCACTTTGGGGTCAGCCCCAGATGATTTCCACGGTACGCGGTGGCCGCCCCTCTCCCAAGGCGGCAAGCAAGCCCGAGGTTCGCATTCCCGCAACCACCATCATTGTTGCCATCGGTCAGAACATTGACTCTGGCGCATTCGAGGAATTCGGCTTGCCCTGCAAGTGGAACGAAATCCAGGCCCAGCCCGATTCCAGCATTCCTGAAAAGCCCGGCTTCTTCACCGGCGGCGATTGCAGCTGGGGCCCGGCAACCGTCATTCGTGCCATTGAGGGCGGCAAGGTTGCAGCACGTGCAATCGACACCTACCTGGGCGGCAACCACGAAATCCGTTGCGACGTGGACATCCCCGCTCCCAACCTGGCCGATCGCGTTCCCTGCGGCCGCGTAACCATGAAGGAGCGCCCCGGCGCTGAGCGCAGCTGCGATTTCGAGCTGTGCGAAATCGGCATGTCTGAAGAGGAAATGATGCAAGAAGCAGGCCGCTGCCTGGGGTGCGATCACTTCGGCTACGGTGCATTCAAGGGCGGAAGGAGCCGAGCATGGTAACGTTGACCATCGACGGGAAGGAAGTCTCCGTTCCCGAGCACACCACCATCCTGAATGCCGCCTATCAGGCAGGCTCCATGATCCCCACGCTGTGCTACCTGAAAGACATTAACGAAATCGGCGCCTGCCGCATCTGTGTTGTGGAGGTTGAAGGCACGGACAAGCTCGTTTCCTCGTGCAACAACGAAGTTGCCGAAGGCATGGTGGTAAACACCATGAGCCCCCGTGTTGTTGCCTCCCGCCGCGAAACGATGGCGCTTATTCTTTCGCGCCATAAGAGCGAATGCACCACATGCACGCGCAACGGTAACTGTATGATTCAGCGCAACGCAGCCGCACTGAACATCACCAACATCCCCTATCCCGTCGAATACGACCAGCAGAAGAACCCCGCCGATTTCCCGCTCGTTCGCGATGCCTCCAAATGCATCAGCTGCATGCGCTGCGTAAGTGAATGCAGCAAGGTTCAGAACCTGAACGTATGGGATCTCACACGCACGGGTTCGAATGCCCATGTGGGTGCTGCGGGTTGCCGCAACATATCCGAAGCAGCCTGCTCGCTGTGTGGCCAGTGCATCACGCACTGCCCCTGCGGTGCTCTTTCCGAGCGCGATGACACCCAGAAGGTATTCGACATCATCGCCGACCCTGAGCGCATCGCCATCGTTCAGATTGCGCCCTCCATCCGAGCGGCCTGGGGTGAATCCGTATCCCTTTCGAAGGAAGAAGCCACGATGGGCCGCATGGTTGCCGCCGTGCGCAAGCTGGGCTTCGATTATGTCTTTGATACCGACTTCGCGGCGGACATGACCATCATGGAAGAAGGCACCGAGCTTCTCCATCATCTGAAAGAAGAGCCCGGTCAGCCCATGTTCACCTCGTGTTGCCCCGGTTGGGTGCGCTTCCTAAAGGCAAAGCATCCCGGTCTGGTGAAGCATCTTTCCACCACGAAATCGCCGCAGCAGATCTTCGGCGCCATTGCGAAGAATTACTACGCGGAAATCCTGGGCGTCGACCCTGCGAAGATTGCCGTGGTGTCCATCATGCCGTGCGTTGCCAAGAAGGCAGAATGCGCTTACGAAGACATGGACACCACCGGAACCGGCCCCGATGTTGACGTAGTGCTTACCACGCGCGAACTCGGACGCATGCTGAATGCCCAGTTCATCAACGTAAAGAACTTGCTTGAAGAAGAGTTCGACATGCCCTTGGGCGAAGCCACTGGTGCAGGCCACATCTTCGGCGCCACCGGCGGCGTAATGGAGGCGGCTCTTCGCAGCGCCCACTTCCTGGTCACCGGCGAAAACCCTGATCCCGACGCTTTCAGCGCCGTACGCGGCTACGAAGGCTGGCGCGAGGTAACCTACAACCTGGCAAGCAAAGAGCTTACCGTTGCCATCGTCAGCGGTCTTCAGAATGCTGACAACCTGTGCAACGCCATCGAAAACGGCGAGGTTGATTACGACTTCGTCGAGGTTATGGCTTGCCCTGGTGGCTGTGTTGGCGGCGGCGGCCAACCCATCCATGAAGGCCGCGAATGCGCAGCTGAACGTGAGCTCATCCTGCGCGACATCGACACCAATTCGAAGCTGCGCTTCAGCCACGAGAATCCCTCGGTCGTTGAATGCTACGAAAAGTACTTCGGCGAACCGAACTCCGAAAAGGCAGAGCAGCTGATGCATTCCGACCACTTTGCCTGGGGAATGCCTGCGGCACGTCAACAATAAGCATCGCCTGCATAGCGCACATGAAGAGCCTGCTCGTTCGAGCAGGCTCTTTTGTTCTACAATGGCAACGTTTACCAGTGGTTTGTCGAAATTTAGGGAAGGTATACCGTGCTCGATCAGTTTTCACGCACTCGTTTGACACTTGGCAGCAACGGCGTCGAATCGCTGCAGAAGGCCCACGTTATCGTGTTCGGCTGCGGTGGCGTAGGTGGCTATGTTTGCGAATCGCTCGTGCGCAGTGGGTTGGGCGCCATCGACATCGTTGACGACGACAAGGTATGCCTGACAAATATAAACCGCCAGATAATTGCAACCTGGAAAACCGTCGGCATGGATAAAGTCGATGCCATGGAAGAGCGCCTGCTCGACATAAACCCCAGCTGCAAAATTACCAAGCACAAATGCTTCTACCTACCCGATTCGGCAAGCGAATTCGACCTTTCGAAATACGACTATATCGTCGATTGCGTCGACACGGTAACGGCAAAGCTTCATCTGGTCGCCCAGGCAAAGGCGGCAGGAACGCCCATTATCTCCGCTATGGGTGCTGGCAACAAACTTGATCCCACAGCCATTCGCATCGCCGATATCTCAGAAACTTCAATTTGCCGCCTAGCACGCATTATCCGTAAAGAGCTACGCAAACGCGGCATCCATAATTTGAAGGTTGCTTATTCGCCAGAACCTACCGTAAAGCCCGAAGGAGACGGCAGGACCGGCTGTGCCGCAGGGTGCGTGTGCCCGCCCAACAGCGAGCGTACCTGCCTTGACCGACGCAGCGTTCCTGGCAGCAACGCCTTCGTTCCTGCGGCGATGGGCTTGGCTATCGGCGCCGAAGTCGCAAAAGACCTGGCAAAACAATAGTTCCCGCAACGCATACACAACCAGAAGGAGCAACCTTGAAAACAGCAGCCATCGTCCTCTACGTTATCCAGGCACTCGCAATTATTTGCGCCCTCATCACAGGGCAAGAGTTCATCGACTTCAGCAGCGGACCGGCGCTGTTCGAAACCATCGGGTTCTTTTTCCCTGCTATCTTGGGCCTCATCTTCGAAAGGATTGCGTACAACAAGGAGCAGAAAGCAGCGCAATCTTCCGCCGAGGGCTCAAACGCAGACAGCGCAGCCCCTTCAGCCTCTTCAGCACCGAAAGCCAAAGCCGCTGCCACCGCTTCAGCCAAAGCCGCTTCGGCACCACAGGAAGCCCCGAAAGCTCCAGCGCCGCAAGAAGTCCCGAAGAAGAACCCAGAAACCGCAGCACCCGCAGCAAAGGAGCAACCTGCTATTGATCCGTCCGTTCAGTACTGCCCTAAGTGCGGAACAAGACAAGACCCCGAAAACGCTTTCTGCATCGCTTGCGGATCGAAGATCGGACAATAGAAGCAGCGGAGCCGACTCCTATTCCCATCTGCGCAAACACGCCAGTGGGCCCCGCCTATCCGTTTGATCCGCATTCCTGTTCCCATCTGCGCAAACACGCCAGCTCACGCACAATGCGCTAAGCGGAACCATTCATACTTGCAACCATCGAAGGCTCGCCAACGCGAGCCTTTTTCTTTCTTTTCCCAAATTTTTACTTGATGTCCACTGCGGTACCCACACACAAGCTGCGATCTGCGTATTATTCAAACCATCAAGAGGCCATTCCTACCGAGGCCGCCACATACAAGCAAAGCAAGCTCCTTTCATTACGTTCTCTTTCATCCTTTCGAATTTGCTTGCTGTGGTCGACAAAAGGGGCTGGCACCTTACCAGCCCCTCGCCTCTTGCCATCCCAGCCGTTTTAAGGAGGAAGCCATGTATCAGCCCAGCCGACATCTCTCAACATTCTTTGTCGCAGGATTCCAGCACCACGATGGCGCACTCGTTATTAATCAGATGAGCATTGGCGACAGCATCGAGCTTTGCCCCGAACCGGACAATCCCTACGACCCAGAATCAATTGCCTTGCACTTCAATGGCGTCATGATCGGCTATGTTCCCGCCGACCAGAACAGCCTGGCCTCCACCTTGTTCCACTTTGGCCACAGGGACATCCTCGAATGCCGCATTCTTCAAGTCGACAAAGAAGCTGCTCCTTGGAAGCAGGTTCGTGTTGGCATGTACGTAACCGATATTCGACCAAGGTAGGCATCATGTTCGAATCACCAACTAAGTTCCTCAAAACGCTCGATGACCGAGAATTCGATGAGCTCGTCAGCATCAGGGACGACCTGAACTACCTTATCGACGAACTGGAACACGAAATTAGAGAACCCGAAGACTTCAGAACCGAGCGCGACCTTCCCCTTAAGGTTGCCTATGTAAACGCTCTTAGGTGCATGACGGGACTCACTTCCCATATGTCACTTCGTGTTAACGAGTTTATTGATTCTTGGAAATGGGAGGATATGTGATGAACACCGCACGCGCTCAGTACTGTTCAATAATCCCTTGGAGGTACATTCGATACTCCTCTTTCAAGAATTGCGGCTGCTCGATTATCACGTTGGTTCCCAGGGTTGCCAACCAGCCGTAGAACGTAGGCGCCTGCATAACCTTGGCGCGCACACGCATCGAACCATCCTCGACCGCTTCAGCATCGACCGCTTCGCCGAAGCGGTCGATTACCGTACTGATTGCCTCCGGCTTCACAAGCAGGGTAACCGCAACTGCCTCGCCGCTGTACATGCCGAATACCCTCTTCTGATACTTTGCCGCATCAAATTCGGCCGTTTGCTCATTACTCGTTGCGTCTTCTTCGGATACATCGATGTTCAGCATTCTGTCCACACGATAGTTAGTGGTGCTCTGGTGCTTATCGCTCCAGGTAACCAGGTAATAACAGTCGTCCATATACACCAAGTGCAACGGCGTTTCCTCATAGAAACGCCCGTCGTGCTGTAGAACCCTCTTTTTCCGATTGTCATATTTGAAATAGCGGAAGCGCACTTTTTTCTTAGCGGAAATAGCTCGTTGAATAGCGTCAATGTTGTAGAACACCGATTCATTCTGCGACCTGATACGCCCCTCAACATGGAGGTTCCTTCTTAGATCGTCTGCCAAATATTTGCTACCCAGCTTACCGATGGCCTTCACCAATGCATTCGATTTACGTTCGGTAAGGAAACGGGAAGACTGCACCGCATCGGCCAACAACAGCAGTTCGCTTTCCTGAAACTCGCGCGAGGCAAGACCATATTCGATGGGCGAGCGCTGGTACTTCACAATGTTGTAGCCGAATTCGCGCAGACAATCCAAGTCGCGATAGAGCGTCTTCCTCTCAACCGCAATGCCTAACTCAGCCAAGCGTTGAATGATCTGCGGACCAGTAAGGCCATGATCGTCATCGGTTTCATTCTCTAAGAGCTTTGCCAAATACATAAGCTTGAGTTTCTGAGCCGTAGTTGCCATGACTACCCTTTCACCCGAACCACCACTGGGAACTTTTATGTACACCATAATAGCATCCCCGTAAGCAACTCTGCCCCATCAAGTAAAAGGATGCCCCTCGACGCAACTTTGCATCGAGAGGCATCCTCATCTTCTACTCAGACCGATGGCTACCGTTATTCCTCGTAGTTAACATCCTTGCTTTCGCGGAAGAAGAACAGGGCGACAAGGGAAACAACCGCCATGCCTCCCAAGTACCAACCTAGTGACATGATGCCGAAATTCATAACAAGCGCTGAAGCGATGGTGGGAGCAAAGGCACCGCCAACAATTGCCGCCAAGTTATAGGAGAGTCCAGAACCACAATAGCGAACACGAGCCGGGAACAACTCGGGAAGATACGAACCAGTTGGACCGAAAACGGCACCCATGCACATAAAACCGATGCAGAGGAAGAGCATCACGTTCAAGGCGCTGTGAACTGAAAGCAACATGGGAGCAAAGAGCGCAAACACCAAAGTAGCCACCGTGGCAAGAGCAACAACGGGCTTCCTGCCAAAACGATCAGCGCTCAAGCAACCAACAACGATAAAGCCCGCAAAGAAGAACACCGATACCATCTGCATTCCCAGATACTGCTGCTGGGTAAAGCCCAGGGTTGACACCCCGTAGGAAAGCGACCAGGTTCCCAGCACATAGAACAGCGTATAGGTGATGCTAACTGCGCAGGTACCGAGCACGACCTGTCTCCAATTGTGGCGAAGCAGCATAGCAAGCGGCATCTTCACCGTGCGGTTTTCGCGCTGGGCCTTCTGGAATATCGGTGTTTCCGTCATGCGCAAACGCACAACCAGTCCAACTACTACCAACAATGCGGAAAGCAGGAACGGGATGCGCCAACCCCACGCAACCATCGCATCGGCAGGCAAGGAAGAATCGAGCAGCAGGTTTACGCCATATGCGCAGAAGAAGCCAATCGGAGCACCCATGTTGGGGAATGCGCCATACAGAGCTCGCTTTCCCTTCGGAGCATTTTCGGTTGCTACCAAGGCAGCACCAGACCATTCGCCGCCAAGACCCAAGCCCTGACAGGCGCGGCATACGCACAAAAGGACAACGGAAGTCGGGCCAAGAACCTCATACCCAGGAAGCAGACCCACCACAAACGTTGCGATACCCATGAGCATCAGGGCAACCACCAACGTCTTCTTGCGGCCAAGCTTGTCGCCAAAATGACCGAATATCAACGAGCCAAATGGACGAGCCAAAAACGAAACAGCGAAGGTCACAAACGAAAGCAGCGTCGCCAGCACCGGATCGGACTTCGCGACATCGGTAAAGAAGATCAGTCCAAAATAGCTCGCCGCTGCGATGCTGTAGCAATAGTTGTCGTAGAACTCGATGGCAGTTCCCACCATCGAAGCTGCCACAATTTCAGCCGTTGAGTTCTTCCCCTTCGACCCGACGCCCACAGGCGCCATTGCCGATGCTGCTGCTGCCGTACTTGACATTACGTTTCCTTCTTTTCCTTCAATCCGTGAACCGATGAATCAAGGTCTGGAATCAAAAGGCTGTTTGAAGAAAGCAACACGGAAGAAATCAAATGATAGAGGAATAAAAAAAATCCGGAAGCCGTTTCTTTAAACAGCCTCCGGATTCAAAACCATCAGCTGCCCGATTAGGGTTCGGGCAGCTGATTCAAGCAACCCGAGCCCTAAATAATGGAGCTGATAATTTCTGTATGCAGGTTGCGGTAATTCAAAAGTTCGTCCTAACGCGTAAGCACCGAAGCGCTTATTCCGAACGCCCTCTGCGTTCGATGGCTCTATATTCGTCCTTTCAGCAAAAGTTGCAATTGTTCAACACCGATTAATTTCGCATCGTCACAGAGTCTGGATATTTTCGAAACAGAAATGAAATAAAGCCTGATGAGCAAAGACCTGCGCACCCGACCCCATTGCGATATCTACCCGTTGGGGCAATCCACCCATCGTGAAAACAAAAATTGAGGCGTTTTTGCAACTTTTTTGCGATTACGGACTCTCTTCCGTCCCCACAAAGCGAAAACAGGCCGTCATGCAACCGATTACCTGCGCTTTTGCGCCTCAATCCCTGGTTGGAAAGCTCGGAACAATCCCTAATCGCAAAAAAGTTGCAAAAAAGTCGAGATTTATGTTTCTGGACTCTCGGAATAGCTTCGGGATGACAATTTGGTCAGGGCGGACCCAGCGTAGCATCGTAAGCGGCTTCATGGCGGCTCCCGTGAGCGGCAACCGCATACTGCGCAGCGTGGTGCCGGGCGGGCGGCGCGTACCATACGGCGTGGCGGCGCCCACGGGAGCCGCCACGCTCCCCCCTCAAAGCGCCAAGCGGAAACCAAGCGCTTCAGGCTATTTCACGGAATAGCGCTTAAGACGCCCAACCGCCACCGCCAAGCAGAACAGGATGGAGACCACGCCGATGATGCCGCCTGCATAAAACACACTCGCAATACCCAGCGTGTTAACCACCTGGCCGCCCAAAAGCGCACCAGTGCCGATGCCGAAGTTGAAGATGCCCGAGAAAAACGCCATGGCAACCGTTTCTTCTTCGTCGGAAGAAACATTGATGATTTCTGCCTGGTACACAACGCTCACCGAAGCCGCACTTATACCCCACAGAACAACAACGCCAAATATTGCCGCGAGGCCCAAACCCGCCGCCGCATGCATCAGCAGCAAGGCTACTGGCACACCGATGGTAATAGCCCTAAAGAACGGGAAACGGAAACGGGGATACAGCTTGGAACACATTATGCTGCCGATGATGCTTGCAACACCAAACACGGAAAGGACCAAGGTGACCACATCGTTTTCCAACCCCGCCACCTGTAGCAAGAATGGCTCAATATAGCTGTAGCCCGTGTAATACCCCCATGCATACAGCGCCGTAAGAATAAACAGTGCCACTAAGCCCTTGTTCTGGAATAGCCCTGGCAACTGCCCAATGCTGAAGGGTTCTGCGCCAGGAACCCAAGGCAAGGTGATAAGCAGGTACACCAGCAAAAGCGCAGAGATTACTGCAACAATGGCAAACGTCAGGCGCCACCCAACAGCCAAGCCAATAGCACGGCCCAACGGCAAGCCAACAATAGCTGCAACAGCAGTGCCCGTCTCGACAACGCTCAAAGCAAGAGCGCGCTTGTTTTTCGGCACCAAGCGAACCGCAATAGGCGCGGCAATGGCCCAGAATACCGAATGCGCGCAAGCAACTACCATGCGCGCCGCCATAAGCATCCAATAGCTTGTCGACAGCGACGTAAGCACCTGCCCAACCAGGAACACCACGATAACCACCAAGAGCAGCCTACGAAAGTCCAGGCGCGTTGCGATAATCATCAATGGCACGGAAAGAAGCATCACCGCCCACGCATACACCGAAACCAACATGCCCGTCGTAGCCTCGTTGGTTCCGAATGTCTTGCCGATATCGGTAAGCAAGCCTACTGGCATGAATTCCGAAGAATTGAACACAAACGCCGCCACAGCGATGCCTGCAAGGGCGAGCCATTGCTTACCTGTCATTTTCTGGGTCACCAAGCGCTCCTGAAACTCCGCTCTTAAACAAAACGAAGCCATTCTAAGCCGAAGCAAGCCCTACTGCTTTCCCCTTTCGGGCTATTCGGGAAAGATTTACAAAAACGGAAGAAGCGCGTGATGGTTTTCTAATCCTCTTGATCGGCAGCCTCGGGCAAGGCGTTTTCCCCTTCCTTCAGCGCAGCAAACTTCGCCTTCATCGTAGGGTTCTTGCGCGTGAGCTTTTTGATGGTAAGGTCTTGCGCCTTGTCGTTTGCCAGGCGCAGATTCCTTTCGCTACCCAGCAGTGCCTCTTTCGTTTTCTGCAGATGGTCGATGGTCTTATCGATTTCATCTATAGCCGTCTGGAACTTGCGGCTAGCAAGGTCGTAATTGCGCGCAAACTTTGTTTTGAAATCTTCCATCGAGTTTTCGAAGTTTGTGATGTCGATATTCTGGTTGCGCACTTCGGCAAGCTCGGTTTTATACTGCAGGGCAGACAGCGCAGCGTTGCGCAAAATGGAAATGATGGGTATGAAGAATTGCGGACGAATGACGTACATCTTTTCATATCGGTAGCTCACATCGACAATGCCTTCGTTATAGAGCTCATTGTCGGGTTCGAGCATGGTGCATAGAACCGCATACTCGCAGCCCTTCTTCTTGCGGTCAGAGTCGAGTTTGGCGAAGAAATCCTCGTTCTTGTGCTTGGTGCGCGTTTCGTCGTTTTCGTTCTTCATCTCGAACATGATGGAAACCACTTCTTCGCCCGTTGCGGGATCGGTTTCGCGGAAGACAAAATCGCCTTTGGTGCCGTCGACCACATCGTTGTCTTTTTCGAAATACGCATGAGGGAACGCCGTAGCACGGATTTTGTTGAATTCGGTCTCGCAATGACGTTCGAGCGATTCACCAACCATCTTGGTGGAAAGGCGCGCCTTCATTTCCTTAACACGAGCAATTTCTTCGTCCTTGTACTTGATGAGCTCGTCTTTCGCAGCAAGTTCATTGGTCATCTTCTCACGCAAGGCAGCCTGCTCCTGAGCCGCCTGAGCTTCTTGGAGCTTAACCTGGGCAGCCAGCTCGTCGCGCTGACGCTCGGCAGTGGCACGAGCTTCGCTTACTGCAAGCTCTTTTTCAGCTTTGAACTGCTGAGTTTGCGATTCCAGCTGCTGCTTCTGCGCAACGATGGTTTGCTGAAGCCTTGCCGATTCCTCGGCGGCCACACGAGCGCTTTCCGCTTTATCGGCGGCCATCTTCTGGGAGTATTGCTGAACCTGCGACTCAAGCTGCTGCTTGAAGGCGCTTTCCTGGGAGGAAATCTGCTGGCGCAATGCCGCAATTTCCGCATCGCGCTGCGCGGTTGCATCGGAAAGCAAGCGTTCATGCTCTGCCTTAGCAACGCGATTTTGCGCATCGTGGTCGGCCGAGAGCTTTTCCACGTCCGCCTGCAGCTGGGCGATTTCGGCTTGCTTCTTCGCAAGCGCCGCCTCAAGTTCGTTGGCATGTTCAAGCTGAGAAGACTTTTCCGCCTGTTCGCGTTCGCGTTTTTCGGCAGCAAGACGCGTTTCCAGCTCTGCAATACGAGCATCGCGTTGAGCGGTTTCCGCTTGAGCATCCTGTTGGGCCTCGGCAACGGCAAGCTTTACCGCCTGGGCATTCTGCTCCTGCAGCATGCCTTCGCGCTGGGCTATTTCCTTATCGAATTCAGCAGTGCGCACCTGACGTAAAATATCGGCAAAACCGCGCTCGTCGACTTGGAACACCTTTCCGCAGTGTGGGCATTTAATTTCGTTCATGCGTAAGCTCCTTAAAGCGCAGATTCCTTTTCGCTCCATCATACCAACCCATCGCCACGCTGCGTGTACAGCACAAAGGACAGAGAAGTGGCGCATTCAGCTCAAACGCACCGCCCAACGAAAGCACGGTAACGCTCCCCGACCAGTGCCCCACACGCTCGCCGAAACGTCATACTAAATATGCTGCGCCTGTGCTCTCTGCTCTCTTTGCTTAGCGCATAACGCGCATTACGAATAAACTCGGGGCAACCCGCTTACTACGAGAAAGAGAAGGAATCATGACTGATTCGACCATGCAACTCGTCTTGGTTCGCCACGGCGAAAGCGAATGGAACAAGCTGAACCTTTTCACCGGCTGGATGGACGTCGACCTTACCGATACGGGCCGCAAAGAAGCATCCGATGGCGGTCGCGCCCTTGCCGAAGCTGGCTTTGACTTCGATGTGTGCTACACCTCGTACCTCAAGCGCGCTATCCACACGCTGAACCACATTCTTCAGGCAATGGATCGCGAATGGCTGCCCGTCAACAAGACGTGGCGTCTGAACGAGCGTCACTACGGTGCTCTTCAGGGTCTGAACAAGGCTGAAACCGCTACAAAATACGGCGAAGACCAGGTTAAAATCTGGCGCCGCAGCTTCGACGTACGTCCTCCCGCACTGGAGGAAACTGACGAGCGCAATCCTCGCCTTATGGCTCCTTACCGCAACGCTCCTGCTGACGAAATGCCCCTGGCAGAATGCCTGAAGGACACCATCGCTCGCGCATGGCCTTACTTCGAAGAGGAAATCGAACCTCAGATGCGCGCCGGCAAGCGTGTGCTCATCGTTGCTCATGGCAATTCTCTGCGCGCTCTGGTGAAGCAGTTCGATAAGCTTTCCGACGATGAAATCGTAGGCGTAAACATCCCCACGGGTGTGCCGCTGGTTTACACCTTCGACCAGGACTTCAACGTTCTTGACAAGAAGTACGTTGGCGACGAAGAAACCATCAACGCCAAAATCAACGCGGTAGCAAACCAAGGCAAGGCCAAGTAAGTTTCGCTTGCCTCAATCCCAGCAAGCTAACGCATGAAAAGGCAACCTCTTTCGAGGTTGCCTTTTTGTTTGTTCGCATCTTCAAGTTTTCCGATTGCCGCTACTGCACCGCTGGGCTTAGTTTGCACTTAGCACCAAGCCAAAGCAGCCTCAGTAATGCGGCCGACAAAAAAGAGGCAGCCCCGAAAGAGGCTGCCTCTCTGTTTGAGTGCTCGAAAAACTACCCGCTGAACACTAATCGCGCGTAAGCTTGCGATGCAGGCGATGGGGCTTTGCAGCTTCTTCGCCCAGACGTTCGATCTTGTTCTTCTGATAAGAATCGAAGTTACCTTCGAACCAATGCCAATTGCCGGGGTTTTCATCGGTACCCTCCCACGCAAGAATATGCGTGGCGATGCGGTCGAGGAACATACGGTCATGGCTAGTGATTACTGCGCAGCCAGGGAACGCCAGCAACGCTTCTTCGAGGCTTTCAAGCGTCTCTACGTCAAGGTCGTTCGTAGGCTCGTCGAGCAGGAGCAGGTTGCCGCCCTGCTTCAGCGTGAGGGCAAGGTTCAAGCGATTACGCTCGCCGCCGGAAAGAACGCCGGCAGGCTTTTGCTGGTCAGAGCCCTTAAAGCCGAAGTTCGCCACATACGCACGACTGGGAATCTCGGTTTCGCCTACACGGATGTAATCCAACCCGTCAGAAACCACTTCCCAAAGCGTCTTTTTCGGGTCAAGACCTTCACGATTCTGGTCAACGTAGGAAATCTGTACGGTTTCGCCCAACTCAAGCGTGCCGCCAGAAACCGGTTCTTTGCCCACAATCATCTTGAACAGGGTCGACTTACCAACACCGTTGGGGCCGATAACGCCCACGATGCCGTTACGCGGCAAGCTGAATGAAAGATCGTCGATAAGAACACGATCGCCGAACTGCTTGTGCAAATGCTCGACCTCAAGGACCTTAGAGCCCAAGCGAGGACCAACGGGGATCGTGATGTCAGTGAAGTCGACGCTCTTGGCGCTACGTGCCTCAGCCTCCATCTGCTCATAACGCTCAAGGCGGGCCTTGTTCTTTGCCTGGCGCGCCTTCGGGCTGGAACGAACCCATTCCAGCTCGTTCTTCATGCGCTTTGCCAGCTTAGCCTGCTGCTGACCCTGCGATTCCAGGCGGGCAGCCTTGGTTTCCAGGTAGGTGGAATAGTTGCCCTTGTAGGGATACAGATGACCGCGATCAACTTCGCAGATCCATTCGGCGACGTTGTCGAGGAAGTAGCGGTCGTGCGTTACCGCAAGTACTGCACCAGGGTAACGATGGAGGAATTGCTCCAACCACAGCACCGATTCAGCATCCAAATGGTTGGTGGGCTCGTCCAAAAGAAGCAGGTCGGGCGCTTCAAGCAGGAGCTTGCACAGCGCAACGCGACGGCGCTCGCCGCCGGAAAGCACCTTAACGGGAGCATCAGGATCGGGGCACTGCAGAGCATCCATTGCCTGGGAAAGCTGGCTGTCCAAATCCCATCCGTTTGCAGCATCGATATCGTTTTGAAGCGCGCCCATTTCTTCCATCAGGGCATCGAAATCGGCATCGGGATCAGCCATTTCCGCACCGATGGCATTAAAGCGTTCAACCTTGGCAAGCACGTCGGCAAACGCCATACGGATGTTCTCAATTACCGTAGCCTCTTCGTCGAGCGGGGGCTCCTGCTGAAGAATGCCAACGGTGTAACCAGGGGTAAGGCGTGCGTCGCCCGCGGAAACCTCTTCGAGGCCAGCCATGACCTTCAACAAGGTGGATTTGCCCATGCCATTGGGGCCCACTACGCCGATTTTGGCGCCAGGGTAAAACGAAAGCGTCACGTCGTCCAAGATGACCTTGTCGCCATGGGCTTTGCGTGCTTGATACATCTGGTAAATGAATTCAGCCACAAAGATTCCTTTCACGAGGGATGCTGGTGGCCAGCAATGTGCATACTTGTTTCATTATCCTATATTCGTTTGATTTCACCAAAGGGCATCATTAGCGAAACCCCCTTGCCACCGAAACGGCAGGCGAGACCCCTAGAGGCCAAGCAGCTGCAATGCTCGCAATTGCGCAACCTTTGCTTTCCCTTAACGAAGGCATGCGGCATAAACGCCATGCCCTGGAACGATTGCCTTTAAGTCATCGCGGTATCATAAAGCCAACCATTGAAACTGAACGGAGAACAATGAAACTGCAACAGCTTATCTACGCCGTTAAAGTGGCAGAATGCGGAAGCATTACCGAGGCATCCCGCAAGCTGTTTGTGTCCCAACCGTCCATAACCGCCGCTATTGGTGACCTCGAGCGGGAAATGGACGTGCGCATCTTCGACCGCACCAACAAGGGCGTCATAGTGTCGGAGGAAGGCGAAACGTTCCTGGGATACGCGCGGCAAGTGCTCGAACAAGCCGACTTATTGGAATCGCGTTATAAGGGCCAATCGCAGCAAGCGCCTCATTTCAGTGTCTCCTGTCAACACTATTCCTTTGCCGTAAACGCATTTGTAGACGTGATCCGAGAATTCGATTCGGCAAGCTACGACTTCACCATCCGCGAAGAGCAGACGCATGAAATCATCGAAGACGTTGCCCATATGAAAAGCGAGCTGGGCGTTCTGTACCTTTCCGCGCGAAACCGTGATGTTATAGGCAAGATGATCACTGCCAACAACCTGGTATTTGAACCCTTGTTCAGAGCCGATCCACACGTATTCATCTGCTCCAACCACCCTTTGGCAAAACGAACATCAGTAACGCTCGAGGATATGGAGGATTACCCTTTCCTTTCTTACGAGCAAGGAAGCTACAACTCGTTTTATTACTCAGAGGAATTAACCACCACGATCGACCGCAGCAAAAACATCCGCGTTCGCGACCGAGCTACTTTATTTAACCTGCTCATAGGTCTAAACGGCTATACCGTTTGCTCGGGCGTCATTTCTGCTGAGCTGAACGGGCCCTCCATCATATCGGTGCCACTCGAAATTGACGAGTATATGGAAATCGGCGTCATTTTCCGCAAGGGAACACAGCGAAGCCGCTACGGTTCCGCCTATCTTGAAGCCCTAAAGCGTCACATCTCGTAATAGGAAATATCTATCGCTGTTGCCGCATTATTGGTATTTCACAATTGCAAACTCCCTCGCCATACTTTGTTTCGTTACTTCGAATCAAACGAGTAAGGAAATCAATATGGCTATCACATTTGGAAAGAATGCACCGTTTCGCTGCGATATCGTAGGCAGTTTTCTACGCCCTGACGTGCTGAAGCAGGCACGTGCCGATTTCGAGGCAGGCACCATCGACGTCGATCAGCTTAGAACCGTCGAAGACATCGCTATTCGCGATTTGGTGGCAAAGCAAAAAGCCGCTGGGCTGAAGGTGATCACCGACGGCGAGTTCCGCCGCAGCTACTGGCACCTCGACTTCATGTGGGGCTTCCAAGGTATCGAACGTCGCACCAGCCGCGAGGGTTATCAGTTCCATGACGAAGAGACCACAGCCGACACGGCAGTGGTTGCAGGCCCTATCACTGGGGAAAACCATCCTTTCGTTGAGCATTTCAAGTTCGTCAATGCCCTCTCCGATGAAGACCACATTGCCCGCCAGACCATGCCCGCCCCCATTCAAACGTTTGCAGAAGTAACGCTTGATAGGTGCGATGGGCAAATCGAAAGCCTGCGCGCCGTCTACCCCACCGATGAAGCGCTTGCCGATGCTATAGCAGCGGCATATCGCCAGGTAATCGCTGATTTATACGAAGCGGGATGCCGTAACATCCAGTTCGACGACTGCACTTGGGGCATCTACTGCGACAAGAACTTCACAACAAAAACCGGTCTAAAGCCCGTCGACATCCAGAAGATATCCGAGCTTGGCGTAGGTCTGAACAATGCAGCTATTGAAGGTCAGCCCGACGATCTGGTAATCAACACCCATGTATGCCGTGGCAACTATCACTCTACCTACGCTTTTGAAGGCGGCTACGACCCTATCGCACCGTATTTGTTCGCCAATGAAGATGTGCGCGCCTTCTACCTGGAGTTCGATACGCCGCGCGCTGGTGGATTCGAGCCTTTGGCACACATTGCTGATGGCAAATATGTGGTACTCGGACTGATCACCTCCAAGCAACCAGGCCTCGAAGACAAGGAAACGGTAAAGGCCCGCATCGCAGAAGCGTCAAAGTACGTTCCCCTCGACCATTTGTGCCTTTCTCCACAGTGTGGCTTTGCCAGCTGCGAAATCGGCAACAAGCTCACCGAAGATGAGCAGTGGGCAAAAATCGCCCTGGTGCAGGAAATCGCCAAAGAGGTTTGGGGCTAACCGATTCTTCATACCGCAGCAATAAGAAAGGCTGGCATCCATCGGGTGCCAGCCTTTCTTTAAGGGAACAGAGAATACCCTAGTATCCCGCTTAGCCTTACTTGAAATACTCTACGCCGCCTTCGAACAGAGGCTGGTACAGATTGCCGGGAACGTTCTTGTACAGGCCGTTACCAGAACGCTCGGTATGACCCATCTTGCCCAGAACGCGACCATCAGGGCTGGTAATGCCTTCAATTGCCAAGATGGAACCGTTGGGGTTAACCGAAAGATCCATCGAAGGGTTACCCGCTTCATCAACGTACTGCGTAGCAATCTGACCCGCTGCAGCAAGTTGAGCAACCATTTCAGGGCTTGCCACGAAGCGACCCTCACCGTGACTGATGGCAACCGTGTGGATATCGCCAACGTTGCAGCGAGATAGCCAAGGAGAAAGGCTCGAGGCGATGCGCGTGCGAACCAAACCGCTCTGATGGCGACCGATAGTGTTGAATGTAAGCGTGGGTGCCTCGGGCGTTGCAGGAACGATATCACCATAGGGAACCAGACCGAGCTTAATAAGCGCCTGGAAACCATTGCAAATACCCAGCATCAAGCCATCACGCTTCTGAAGCAGTTCGCGTACCGCTTCGGTAACGGCAGGCGCACGGAAGAATGCCGTAATGAACTTCGCGGAACCATCGGGCTCGTCGCCGCCGGAGAAGCCACCGGGAAGCATAACGATCTGGCTGTTGTTGATAGCCTTCACCAACGCATCGGTGCTTTCGGCAACCGCTGCAGGCGTAAGGTTGTTGATCACCAGGATCTCAGGTTCGGCGCCAGCGCGCTTGAAGGCATGGGCAGTATCGTATTCGCAGTTGGTACCAGGGAATACCGGAATGATAACGCGCGGCTTCGCAAACGATTCGCCGCAAACCAGAGGAAGCTTTTCCGACCAATTAACCTGTTCGACCTTTTCGCCTTCACCGCGATACGGGAATACGGATTCGATGCCGCCTTCCCAAGCTTCCTGCAGCTTCGCCATGTTGACGACCTCACCGCATGCCGCAAACTCGTAGGCTTCGGTGGTGCAGCCAAGTTCGGAAACGGTTACCAGATCGGTATTGGCGGGAATCTCAACACCGTCGGCGAGCTCGACGATGAAGCTGCCATAGGCCAGGCTGAACAGGTCGTCTGCCTCAACTTCATCGGAAAGCTTTACGCCTACGCCATTACCAACGCTCATCTTGAACAGAGCCTCGGCAGCGCAGCCGTAACCCAAGGTTGCCGCAGCAGCAACCTTGCCTTCGCCGATGAGCGTTTCAACCAGGCTAAATGCGGCATTCATGCCATCCGCTTCAGGAACCAGGGAATCCATATCGTAGAACGCAGGCGCAATGCTGATGATGCGCGACCCAGCACGTTTGAACTCAGGGGAAACCACGCGGTCGATAGAGCCAGTGGAAACCGCAAAGCTTATGAGCGTAGGAGGCACGTGGATTTCGGTATCGCCCTCTTCGAAGCTGCCCGACATGGAGTCTTTGCCGCCGATGGCGCCAATGCCCAAATCAACCTGAGCCATCAAAGCGCCCAAAACAGAAGCAGTGGGCTTGCCCCAACGCTCGGGGATGTCACGCAGGCGCTCGAAGTACTCCTGCAAGGAAAGATAAGCCGATTCGCGAGTGAAGCCCGTGGCAACCAGACGCGCTACGCTTTCCACAACAGCAAGGTAGGCACCCTTGAACTGGTTCTTCTCGGAAAGATACGGATTGAAGCCCCATGCCATAGCGCTTGCCGTGGTGGTCTCGCCATCGACGGGGAACTTGGCAACCATAGCCTGCGAAGGCGTGAGCTGGCGCTTGCCGCCGAAGGGCATGAGCACGGTAGCCGCACCGATAGTGGAGTCGAAGCGTTCGCCCAAGCCCTTGCTCGAGCAGATGTTCTGGTCGGTAACCAGCGAAGTCATGCGCTCTTCAAGCGTGGAACCTTCCCATGCGGGAGCATAGGACTCGCCCGCCTGAACGTGAACGTCCTGATATTTCGGAGCACCGTTGGTGTCGAGGAAAGCACGGCTGATGTCAACGATAGCCTCGCCGTTCCATTCCATGCGCAAGCGCTTTTCTTCGGTTACCGTAGCGACAACCGTTGCCTCGAGGTTTTCCTCGTGCGCATAGCCAATGAATTCTTCGACATCTTCCGCAGCAAGAGCACACGACATGCGCTCCTGGCTTTCGGAGATTGCAAGCTCGGTGCCGTCCAAGCCTTCGTACTTCTTAGGAACAGCATTCAGGTCGATGAGCAGACCATCGCACAGCTCGCCGATGGAAACGGAAACGCCGCCAGCGCCGAAGTCGTTGCATCGTTTGATAAGACGGCATGCCTCACCGCGACGGAACAAGCGCTGAATCTTGCGTTCTACCGGAGCGTTGCCCTTCTGCACTTCCGCACCGGACTTTTCCACGCTTTCAACGTTCTGGGTTTTGGAGGAACCGGTTGCACCGCCGATGCCGTCGCGACCAGTGCGACCGCCCAGCAGAACAATCTTGTCGCCCGGAGCGGGCTCTTCGCGACGAACGTGGTTAGCGGGCGTTGCGCCCACTACCGCGCCCACTTCCATGCGCTTGGCGACATAGCCCGGATGGTACAGCTCGTGAACCTGACCGGTAGCAAGGCCGATTTGGTTGCCGTAAGAAGAATAGCCGGCAGCAGCGGTGGTAACCAGCTTGCGCTGGGGAAGCTTGCCCTCGAGCGTCTCGGAGACGGGAACGGTCGGATCGCCTGCGCCGGTTACGCGCATTGCCTGATATACATAGCTGCGGCCCGAAAGAGGGTCGCGGATAGCGCCGCCCACACACGTTGCTGCGCCGCCGAAGGGCTCGATTTCCGTGGGATGGTTGTGGGTTTCGTTCTTGAACAGGAACAGCCAATCCTGCTCTTCGCCGTCAACGTCGACCTTGCACTTTACCGTGCAGGCGTTAACCTCGTCGGACTCGTCGAGCCCCTGAAGGCCGCCATGCGCACGCAGGTACTTGGCGCCAATGGTGCCCATATCCATCAGGCATACCGGCTTATGCTCGCGACCCAGCTCGGAGCGCATAGCAAGATACTTCTGGAATGCAAGCTGCACCGTCTCGTCGTCGATCTTGACGTCGGTAAGCTCAGTGCCGAACGTGGTGTGACGACAATGATCGGACCAGTACGTATCGACAACGCGAACCTCGGTGATAGTGGGGTTGCGTCCAATTTCCTTGAAGTGAGCCTGGAAGAATTCGATATCCGCCTGGTCCATGGCAAGGCCGCGCTCTTCACGGAACTGGGCAAGACCCGCGTTGTCGAGCTCGGTGAAGCCTTCGATAACCTCTACCGGCTCGGGTTCGGGCACCTGCATCTCGAGCGTTTCGCGTGCCTCGAGCGCAGCTTCGCGCGCTTCTACCGGGTTAATAACGTAATGCTTGATGGCGGCAACATCCGCCTCGGAAAGTTCGCCTTCCAGCACATATACTTTGGCGCTGCGAACCGCAGGGCGTTCACCCTGGCTGATGAGCTGGATGCATTCGCTTGCGGAATCAGCGCGTTGGTCAAACTGACCGGGAAGGAACTCGATGGCGAAAACCGTCTGGCCCGCAGGGCTTTCGCCCTTCAGGGCAGCCTCAACCTCGGGGCAGCTTTCGCAAGACGTATCTACCTGAGGTTCGCTGAATACCACGGGGATGCACTGCTTGAACAGCTCATCGGAAATGCCCTCGACATCGTAGCGATTAACAAGGCGCAGACCCGCAAGCGCCTTCACGCCCAAGATCGTCTGCAGCTCGTGCAAGAGCTGCCCCGCCTCGACATCGAAACCGGGCTTTTTCTCAACATAAATGCGAGAAACCATGAATCCTACCCTTCTTTATTATGCTGGGTGCCTTTTCCTGCTTGTTTTGAACGCAAAATGCACTTCAAAGCTCTTTTGAAACAGTTCTTATCATGATACCGCAGTGCAGCTGGCGCTGCGATGGGATGAGGGCAAGAGCGCCCGCAGATGCGGCAAGCGAATAATATCGAGCAAAGTGGGCAAAGCGCCAATATTCCACCCAGCAAATGAGCCTGCCCTCATGGGAGGACGCAGGCAACGGCAATACTTCTTACGCCATCCCGTAGCGCTGTTCTAGGTGCCGCCTCGCGGAGTTGATTCAGCCACCCATGGAGCTGCGCTGGGTGCGCTCCATCCGCAGCATCACGTCTTCCGGGCCTTCCCTCCGCCCGCATCGCACCGCCAGGAGCATCCCCCGCATCGCACGCCAGGCACATCCCGCAAGCCCGCCCCGCCCACAGCGCTGCCCAAAGTCGTCCACAAAGGCGCTGCGCCAGGGACACCCCGCCCGCGACACCAGCATGGGGCCAATCCGGGTGCCCAAAAACAGAAATACGCCCGAAATTGCAACTTTTTTGCGATTGCGAATTGTCGCGGAGCGTCAAAACGCGGATTGAAGCCCGAAAAAGCGGCAAATCGGACGCACGGCGGCCCATTTCCGCCTTGCAGAGGACGGAAGGGAGTCCGTAATCGCAAAAAAGTTGCACAAAAGTCGAAATTTTTGTTTTTGCGAGACGGATCGTCGTAACGAAGCATATTTTTGCGAAAGACGCGCGCACCCTCAATGCCGATCAGGTCGAGCGGCAGCACGGAACCCTGAGGCATCAACCCCGCAAGCACTCGTGCCCTCCGCCCTTGGCAAAGATCCCGCGCTAGTCCGACTGAAAATGCAACATATGAAGAGAAACGATGGGCAAAACAAGCCAAATAGCAGGAAATTATTGAAAGCGTCCAGTTTGCAATCATTTGAAGGGCGCACGTAGGGTAGCATTGTTAACAATTGGTCAAATACGACCCCCGAATGTTACAAAAAAGCAATGTTGAATTGCGATCATACAAGGAAATATAAGGAACGTAATGGCGCTTTCTTTTGTTGATTTCATCTCTCAGGCTATGGCTCAACCCAGCCTCTTCGTCATTTTGATTCTAGTAATCGGCGTTACCGCCGTTTCGGGCGCTACCGATGCGCCGAACGCTATTGCCACCGTTGTTTCCACTCGCTGTTTAAAGCCCAACGTTGCCATCGGGCTGGCTGCGGTATTCAATTTCGTGGGTCTTGTAGGAATGACCTACATTTCAACCGCCGTAGCTAAAACGATGTTCGGAATGGTCGACTTCTCGGGCAATACCGATGCGGCCCTCTATGCCCTGATGGCGGCCATGATTGGCGCCATTTTATGGGGTATTTTCTGTTGGTTCTTCGGCATTCCCTGCTCGAAGTCGCACAGCCTTATCGCCGGCGTAACGGGTGGCGCCATTGCTCTGAACGGCCTTGCGGGCGTGGTTCCCGCAGAATGGGCCAAGGTTATTTACGGCATGGTATTTTCGCTGGTAGCGGGCTTCTTCCTTGGCTGGCTGTTCGTCAAGGTCATCGAAAAGGTCTGCACGCATGTAAACCGCCAAGCAGCAAACCATGCTTTTACCGGAATCCAAGACGTATGCGCCGTGGCTCTCTCGTTTTTGCATGGCGCTCAGGACGGCCAGAAGTTCATGTCCATCGCCATGCTGGGCGTTGCCCTTTCCTTCGGCAACTCGACCCCCGATTCCGACGGGTTCCCCATGTGGCTCATGATCATCTGCTCGCTCGCCATTTCGCTTGGCACCATCGTGGGCGGCAAACGTATCATCAAATCGGTTGGCATGGACATGGTCAAGCTCGAGAAGTACCAAGGCGTAGCCGCCAACTTCTCCACCACTTTCACGCTGCTGTTCGCCAGCCTTACCGGCATGCCCGTTTCCACCGGCCACTGCAACACCTCGGCCATCATGGGTGTCGGTGCCAGCAAATCGTTCAAGCGCGTTAACTGGGGAATTGCGCGCAACATGGTTCTTGCGTGGGTACTCACCTTCCCCGCTTGCGGCCTTATCGGCTTCCTCCTTGCCCACCTGTTCATGATGTTCGCATAGGGCATCGGGGTGCGCATTGCCCCGAGGCGCACCCGCACACCGCTGTAGCGAATTCCGCCTTCGCCTATAATCAGGCGCATGGAACAAGCTCTTTTCGACATACTTGACGCGCTCAAGGCAAAGGAGCGCCTTGACGAGCGCGAACTCACAAAGATAATCAACCGCCACAACAAGCGCATCCTTAAAGCGCAACGCACCGCCAACTGCGCCAAGCCGAACGCCGCTGACGAAAACACCCAAAACCACGCATCCGCGTCTTCGGAACCGGCGAAAGCACGCCCTCTCTCGAAGCGCCAACTCATGGCCTTCTATCTTGACGTGCAGAAGAACCAGCCTGAGCGTTGGAATAGTTGGGGTTTAAGCGATGAGCAGCAGCGCCGTCTTGTCCGCACTCTGCAGATGAAACCCCGTCGCACCGCTTCAGGCGTTGCCACTATCACCGTACTCACCAAGCCGTGGAAGTGCTCCAGCAACTGCTTGTACTGCCCCAACGACTTGCGCATGCCCAAAAGTTATCTGGCAGACGAGCCTGCATGCCAACGCGCCGAGCGCACCTTCTTCGATCCCTACCTGCAGGTTGCCGCACGCCTTAAAGCCCTCACCGAAATGGGCCACGTCACCGACAAAGTCGAGCTCATCGTTTTGGGCGGCACCTGGAGCGATTATCCGGAAAACTACCAGATCTGGTTCATCCGTGAACTGTTCCGTGCATTGAACGATGGCTCCCGAGCGATCGAGAACCTCCCCGCGCGCAAGCGTGCCTACGAATTGGCAGGGATCTCTTGCGACCCGGAGCCCCTTAAAGCATTCGTTGCCGAAGAGCAGCGTCGTATCGACAACCGAGAAACAACGTACAACCAGGCTTTCGACCGTCTCTACGGCGAAAATGCTGCGTGGTCATCGGTGGCCCAATGGCAAAAGGCAACGTGGGAAGAGCTCGAAGCCGAGCACAATGCCAATGTCGACGGGCAGCACCGCGTAGTAGGCTTGGTGATAGAAACACGGCCCGAACGCATAACGCCCACCCACCTGGCCGCGCTGCGTCGCATGGGCTGCACCAAAGTCCAAATGGGCATTCAAAGCCTGGACGAAAACGTGCGTACGCTCAACGATCGCCATACCTCCACGCAGCAAATCCAACGCGCATTCGAGCTGCTGCGCTTGTTCGGTTTCAAAACCCACGTGCATGCCATGGTGAATTTGCTGGGCGCCACACCGGAATCGGATAAAGCCGACTACCTACGCCTTTGCAACGATGCCGCGTTCCAGCCCGATGAGGTGAAGCTCTATCCATGCGTCCTCGTTGAGGGAACCGGACTCTGCGAACGCTTCGAAGATCGCACCTGGCAGCCTTACCCTGAACCCAGCCTGGTAGACGTGCTGGTCTCCGATACCTGCGCAACACCCGCATTTACGCGCATTTCCCGCATGATCCGAGATATATCAGCGCCTGACATCAAAGCGGGCAATAAAAAGGTGAACCTGCGCCAGCTGGTTGAGCAGCGAATCGATTCCAAGGGTCTTGCCACGGCGGAAATCCGCCATCGCGAAGTGAGCCTTGCCAACGTTGCCGCCGAAGACCTTTCGCTTGAGGTGGTTGAGTACGAAACCACCGCCACCAGCGAACGCTTCCTTCAATGGGTAACGCCGCAGGGGAAGATCGCGGGTTTCCTGCGTCTTTCGCTCCCTCACGCCAATGCGATAGCTCAGCTGGAAAAAGAGTACGAAGCGGCAACATCCAAGACGGTTAACCAAACCTGCGCCCTCCCCTTCCCCCTCCAAGCGGGCGAAGCGATGATTCGCGAAGTGCACGTTTATGGCCGCGTGGAAAAGCTGCAGCACGCTGGCATCAACAACGCCCAACATCGCGGCCTGGGCACCCAGCTGGTAAACCGCGCTTGCGAGCTTGCCTCTCGGGCGGGATACCAACGCATCAACGTTATCAGCGCCGTGGGAACGCGTGGATATTACCGAAAACTCGGTTTCTATGACAATGGGCTATACCAGCAACGCATGTTGCAGCCAATGTCGTAGTATTGCTTGCGAAAAGATAATCACTCGGCAGCCATTCCCGCCGAGAACCGCAGCCTTACCGCTGAAGCCGAACAACTCAACGGGCAGAAAGGCTGCCGAGCATACGCAAGGAGCACGCAATGACAACGTATTCTTCCCGCGAAGAAATCGACGAGCAGTATCGCTGGGATCTTTCCAGCATCTTCGAAAGCGACGAAGCCTTTTTGGCCGCGCTTGAAGAAGCAAAGAAGCTTCCTCCCCAATTCGCATCGTTCCAGGGGAAAATCAGCGCTTCGGCAGCCAATCTGCTTGCTTATCTGAAGCTCGACGACGAAGCGGGACTGATCCTCACCAAGCTGGTGAACTACGCCGAGCGAAAAAGCGACGAAGACACACGCGAATCGCGCTACCAGGACTACTCAAGCCAGGTTATGACGCTCTGGGTTTCGCTCTCCAGCGCTTCTTCCTGGTTTACCTCCGAGCTGCTTAGCTTAAGCGAACAGGAAATGGAAGGGTTTTACTCGCAGGAACCCGGACTGGAACTGTACCGCCGCTGCTTAGATGTCATCTTCGGCAGGCGCGAGCACGTGCTCTCCCCCGCCGAAGAAAAGCTCTTGGCTGCCGCAGGAGACATGGCCAACCAGCCCGACAACATCTTTTCTTTGCTCAACGATGCCGATCTCACCTTCCCCGATGCTCACGATGCCGAAGGCGCTGCGCATCCGGTAACCCACGGCAGCTATATCCCCCTTATGATGTCGGCCGACCGAACGCTTCGTGAATCCGCCTATGAGTCGCTCTATTCCAGCTACCGCCAATTCCGCAACACCTTTGCTGCGACACTAGGCGCTCAGAACAAGCAGCTGAAGTTCTTTGCGGAAGCTCGTCGTTACGACTCGGCACTGGAAGCAGCGCTCTCTGCCAACGAAGTGCCAACCCAGGTGTACACGAATCTCATTGAAACCGTGCATAACAATATGGACGCCATGTACAAGTACGTTGCCTTGCGCAAGGAGCTTCTGGGCGTAGACGAACTGCGTTTCTCCGACCTGTACGTACCCATCGTCGATGATGTGGAACTCACCTTCACTTACGAAGAAGCCTGCGACATCATCTTAGAAGCGCTGCGCCCCATGGGTGAAGACTATCTGGCCCTGGTGCGCCGTGGCCTTTCCGAACGCTGGATCGACGTATACGAAACGCCGGGCAAACGTAGTGGCGCCTATTCGGCTGGCGGCTACGGCATGCACCCGGTAATTCTGCTCAACTTCCAGGGCAAGCTCGATGATGTGTTCACGCTGATCCACGAAATGGGCCATTCAATCCATACGTATCTCTCTTGCGCCAACCAGCCCGTGTGCTATTCCGACTACGTCATCTTCGTGGCTGAAGTAGCGTCTACCTGCAACGAAGCGCTGCTTACGCGCTATCTCCTTGACCACGCGAAAAACGAGCGCGAACGCGCCTACTTCCTGAACCATTTCTTGGAGCAGTTCCGCGCAACGCTGTACCGCCAAACCATGTTCGCCGAATTTGAGCTGAAGGTGGCCGAGCTCACCGCGCAGGGCGCTGGCATTACCGCCGATGCGCTCTGCGGCATCTATAAGGAGCTGAACGCACAGTACTTCGGCGATGGCATTGCGCTCGACGAGAACATTGCCCTTGAATGGGCGCGCATCCCGCACTTCTACTACCGCTTCTACGTGTACCAATACGCCACGGGCTTCGCAGCCGCTATTGCGCTCTCTCAGCGTATTTTGGACTTGGGGGAACAGGGACGCGAAGACTACCTGGGCTTCCTGAAGGGCGGCAGCTCCAAGCCCCCAATCGACCTTTTGCGCGGTGCCGGCGTTGACATGCTCAGCCCCCAGCCCGTCGAAGATGCTCTGACGTTGTTCAACGAGATGGTGGACGAGATGGCCGAAGCCTGCCACAAGCTCAAGGCTGAGAAGCGCTAGCAAAACGCGTTTACCAAGCACCACGAAGGGCTTTAGGGAAACTCCCCTAAAGCCCTTCGTTTCTCCCAGCCCCGAGCTTATTAGACCAGGCTTATCTAAATCAGCAAGACCGCTGCTTTACTTTGACGCTTATGCAATTCCTGCTTGTTTACGCACATCGGAAGGAGATTCCGGTTCGTATGCAGGGGTTCCCTGAACCTTGCGCAGCAGCAGATAAAGCTGCATTTTCTCGCCCTCGGTTAGATCGCCAAACAATTCTTCAGCACGCTTTTCGAGAGCTTCTTCTTGCTCGGAGAACATCTGCTTGCCCGCTTCGGTAAGCATAACCACGTCGTTGTCTTCCCCATCGACGGTATCGACAACGCGTTTTACCAGGCCTTCTTTTTCCATGCCATCAAGCAATTCAGGAAAAGCCACGTACTCGCTATCGCGACGCAAGGTTTCGTAGCTCATCATTTCCCAAATGCCCAGCTGGCGAATAACGAACACTTTGCCCAGGTCGAATGCGCGCTTGTCAAAGGCAGCCTCAGAAAGGACGCGCTGCTCAAGGGGCAGGGTACGAAGCCCTCGCTCCATGATGGCGCGTAGGTATTGAGCATCGCGTTTACCGGGCTTTTCGCAATCGGAAACCGAAGTTCCTTCCTTCGCATTCGCGCTGGTGATTACGACGGTTTTGGCAAATCGGAGCATTTGCCCCATGAGTTTCTTATCAACGGTGCTCACGGTTATTCCCCCTTGGCAATAGATGAGCAAGCTTCGCTCGCTTGCATTCGGTCACCCACCTTATAACCATCAGTATGACGCTCTGCCAGCATCCTTCTGCAAGCCCAGACGGTTCGGTTACCCGTATGAAAGCATCCTGTTGTCCAAGCCCTCAAAAACCCAACACTTTGCTGGAAACGTTTAACGGCACCCAAGAGAAAGACAACCGTGAGGGCAGAGCGCACCGCATACGCCAAACGGTCGGCAACCACACAATCAATCACATGTTTCAGCTCACCCTAACGCAAAAAAAGACCCAGAATGAATCCTCATTCCGGGTCAAACATTACGGACTTGATTCAGGCAGGGTCGCCTTTTTCTATAAGAAAGTAACCCTCTGACTTTTATCCATGTAATGAGGGTGGTTCTTCACGAAGCGCCAGCGGCAGATGCGGGTGATAACAAGGGCCAACACCGCAACCACCAGGAACGAAACCGTAAGTTCCAATACTGGCTGATTGCCCTCGAAGAACGCATACGCAGTGGCCAGAAGGAAGAAAATCGAAAGAATCGAATTGAACACGGTGAAAAACTTGATGAGCACTTCCTTTGCGCGCTCAGGTGAACGAGCCCACGACACCACAAAATAGATGACCAGGGCCAAAATGACCAGCACTATGACAAGCGGTAACGACTGAAGAAGTCGGGCAACAAGAGCCATGGGGTGTTCCTTTCTTTAGAACTACCATCATACCCTTTTCCACATGTCGCAAGTGCCGATGTAAGGGAAATGAAAGCCGTAAAAGCCTAATCAGGCAATAAAGGCGAACCATAACCGCAATTATGCCTTCGTTGCCTGATGCTTACTAATTGCCAGAATCGGCAGAGGAGGAACCGCTGCCAGAAGAGCCCGAAGACGAACCGGAACCAGAGGAGCCGCTCCCAGAAGAAGACCCCGAATTGCCACTGCCCGATGAGCCAGAGCCCGAATTCGATGAAGACCCAACATTCTCCGAGCTGCTGCCAGAAGACGATGATCCACCATTCGAGGAACCGGAAGAGCCCGAAGATCCCGAACTGGAACCGCTGCCACTAGCCGAAGTAGAGGAGTTCGACGAATCGGCACTCGAGGATTCCCCCGACTGAGACGAGCCTTCGTTCGACTTGGAGGACGTCGATTCATTGGCAGCTTCCCCCTTCGCAGCGCCGTTGTTAGCCGAAGAACCCTGTTTTGCCTGGGATGCTTCGCTTGCCGTGAAAATAGGCTCCGTTTTTTCACCGATGCCCTGACCATCGGTGAACACATGGATAAGCCCTGCCGAAATCACAATGGCTATCAAAGCGGAAACGATGGAGACAATGATCACGCTCCGCTGAACGCGGGCCTTACGACGGCGGCGCACATGCGCACGTTGCAGCGCAGGATCTACCGACTCATTCGATGAAGCGTGGGCTTGGTAACGGATGTCATCGGCGCCCATAATCTTCGTCTCACTTGCGGCAACCTTCCCCGAATCGATAACGCGGGTTTCACTCGACGAAACAGGCTCCATCAAACGCGTTTCGTCGGGATCCGCCTGATTTGCCGATGCTCCATCTGGCGCAACATCGCGAATCTTGTCAGCGGAAGCGGATAGCATTTTCTTATACACCTGGGAGGAAACGGCAGAAACGATCGAGCCAACCGCCGCACCAATCAAAGAGCCAGCAACGCCGATAACGGAAGACAGCAAAAACACCGTTGCAGCCGCCAAAGCACCAGCAATCACCTGAGCAATCGAAAGATCCTCAAACAGAACTGCCAGCTTGCCCTTCTTAGCGCCATCGCCACTTTGCTGAATCGAATTCGCCATCGATGCGTTTCCTTTCTCTCGGCTTTCCAACCTAGCAGCCTGAATGCAGAGCGCCACCCCTTCCACGCGCTCTTCACTCATTCTTGACCAAGCCGTCACCGTTTCATCGCTTGATAATCACGCCGAATCCATGCACGTTCTTTCAAGAAGCTCCGAGTCTATGCAACGAAACGGACCAGCTCTCGCAATCAAGCGCTTCGGCAGCGGCAATCCTCGGTTAAGGGAGTGCCGCAACAACCCGCCCTCTCCCAACAAATAACGGACCCGAAGGCAAAGCTCCGGGTCCGTTTGAGCGGATGGGGTTGTTGCTTGATGAATACCTGGCAGCTATGCGCGAACGGCCTCGACCATCTTGCGGGCAAATTCGCCAACAACCGGAACGGCATTTTCACCTTCCGCGGCAATAATCTTCACGATAGCGGAACCGGCAATGGCGCCATCGCTCTTTGCCGCCATGGCTGCCGCTTGCTCGGGATTGGAGATGCCGAACCCGATGGCGATGGGGGTATCGGTAACTGCACGAATGCGCGCCACGATGGAATCCAGATCGGTAGTAATACTCGAACGGGTGCCCGTAACGCCCAGCGAACTCACGCAGTACACAAAGCCTTCCGCCTCGCGTGCAATCATATCGATGCGCTCTTCAGATGTGGGCGCAATCATGCTGACAAGATCCATGCCATGGTCACGACACGAGCCTGCGAACTCTTCTTTTCCCTCAAAGGGGACATCGGGAAGGATGAGACCATCCACACCCGCCTCGGCTGCGCGAGAACAAAACTCTTCGATGCCGTAATGGAACACCACGTTTGCGTAGGTCATGAACACAAAAGGCGTATCGATGGTTTTACGCAGATCGGCAACCATATCAAACACCTTATCGGTGGTGGTCCCCGCCTCGAGGGCGCGCATGTTGGCCGATTGGATTACTGGCCCTTCTGCCGTAGGGTCGGAAAACGGAATGCCCAGCTCGATAACGGCAGCACCTGCCTGCGCAAGCTCAGCGATGATCTTCTTGGTGGTTTCCAGGCTTGGATCGCCGCAGGTTACAAAGGGAATAAAGGCTTTGCCATCCTTGAAAGCAGCTTTGATGCGGGGGTTACTCATTGATATCTTCTCCTCGGTAACGGGCAATAGCGGCGCAGTCCTTGTCGCCACGACCGGAAAGCGTGACTACCATGATTTGATCTTTGCTCATCTTCGGCGCGATCTTGCAGGCATAAGCCACCGCATGCGCGCTTTCGATAGCGGGGATAATGCCTTCCATGCGGCTCAGATACTCGAAAGCGTCCACCGCCTCATCGTCGGTAACGGGCACGTACTGAGCGCGACCGGTATCGTGCAACCATGCATGCTCAGGCCCGATTCCGGGGTAATCGAGCCCGGCACTGATGGAGTACACTGGCGCGATTTGACCGTACTTGTCCTGGCAGAAATACGATTTCATGCCATGGAACACACCAAGGCTGCCCGTGTTAATGGTTGCCGCCGTTTCGAAGGTGTCGATGCCGCGACCAGCCGCCTCGCATCCAATAAGCTGGACTTCGGGATGATCGATGAAATGATAGAAGGTACCCATAGCGTTTGAACCGCCGCCCACACAAGCAAGCACGCAATCAGGCAGACGGCCTTCCTTTTCCATGCATTGATCGATGATCTCCTGCGAGATTACCGCCTGAAAATCACGCACGATGGTGGGGAAAGGATGAGGACCCATGGTGGAACCAAGCACATAATGCGTATCGGCAATGCGGTTAGTCCATTCGCGCATGGTTTCCGACACGGCATCTTTCAGTGTTGCCGTCCCCGTTTCCACGGCATGCACCTTAGCACCCAGCAAGCGCATCTTGTATACATTCAGAGCTTGGCGTTCGGTGTCTTCCTTACCCATGAACACTTCGCATTCCATGTCCATGAGCGCAGCCGCCGTAGCCGTGGCAACACCGTGCTGACCTGCGCCCGTTTCGGCGATAACGCGCGTCTTGCCCATCTTCTTGGCGAGCAGAACCTGCCCGAGCACGTTGTTGATCTTATGCGCACCAGTATGGTTCAAATCTTCACGCTTCAGGTAGATCTTTGCGCCACCCAACGCCTTGGTCAGACGCTCGGCATAGTACAGAAGCGAAGGACGGTTGGCATATTCGTTCAGAAGAGTGTTCAGCTCTGCCTTGAATTCTGGATCATCTTTGTAGTGGTCGTAAGCTTCCTCGAGCTCGATAACGGCATTCATCAGCGTTTCAGGCATGTACTGCCCACCATGGATGCCGAATCTTCCCTTCGTCATAATGTTTCCTTTCATAAATCAGGCACTGGGCCTGATGGTTCTACTTAAATGGATAAGCCGCTGATTTATCAGCACGCTAGAACTGTCCGCGCTGATCGAGGCGTTGAACGCTGAAAGGCCCTCTGAACACCATTCCTGATAGATTTGCGATAGCAAATCTTCAATTAGATGCATGAAGCAGTGCAGCGCATGCAGGTTTTGAATCGCAGATTCAAAACCAAACAGCGGAACGGGGGCCTTGAAGCGATCAGCGTCTTGATCAGCGCCGGAAGGACTACAACCGCCATCGGCGGACTTCGTCAACAGCTGCCGCGATTTTCGCGGGATCCTTCACCTTGTCGGTTTCGATGCCGGAACTCATATCAACGCCCCAGGGATCCACTTCCGTTAGTGCTTTGCCGATGGTTTCTGGGGTAAGCCCACCGGCCAAAATAAACGGGCGATGAACAGAGGAAACAATGTCCCAATCGAATGTCCTACCCGAGCCTTGACCGCTATCGAGCAGGATCATGTCGGCACTGCTCCCTTCAGCATAGGAGGCATCTTCGCTGCTGTTCACGCGAAAAGCCTGGATGGTTCCCACTCGGGTTCGATGCCTCAGCTCGGAAATGTAGGCGTTGCTTTCATTCCCGTGGAGCTGCACCAGATCAATCGCGCCCGTCGAAACGATGCGGATCAGGGAACCGAGCGGCTCATCGACAAACACGCCTATCCGCCATATCGGATGGAGGCTCACCGGATTACCGCTCGTTGCCATGCACGCTGCAACCTTGGCATCCTCTTCGTCCAGCAGCTCGCACAATTCTGCCAAACGCCCTGTCGAAATGCTTCGGTGCGATTGGGGAAAGTTCACGATGAAACCGCACATATCGGGACGCGCCTGGGCAACTGCGCGTATATCTCCTTCGCGCGACATCCCGCACAGCTTCACATAAGGCCGCCCTACCCCCTGCGGCGACAGCAACCATTCTCGTGCCTGATGCTGACGGCTTGCCGGACTCATTGCGCCACCTCTGCCGCAGTACGGAATTCCGCCAGTGTTGCCAGCTTATCTTCGGCGCGCATCAACGCTTCCCCGATCAGCGCAGCATCCGTACCCAGCTGGGCGATAGCCGCAACGTCATCAGCGCTTGCCACACCTGATTCCGCCACATACAAAACGCCTTCAGGAATGCATGAGCGAAGACAACGGGCGTTATCGAAGTCGACGCTGAAATCCTTCAGATTCCGATTGTTCACACCAACGATCTTTGCACCCGATTCAACCGCACGGGCAATTTCTTCTTCGTCATGTGCCTCAACCAAAACCGAGAGGCCCAGGCTTTCAGCAAGCTCGCGATAGGCAACAAGTTGCTCGTCGCTCAAAATAGCGCAGATCAGAAGCACTGCAGAAGCGCCGAGCACTTTGGCTTGATAAATCATGCGCTCGCATACCACAAAATCCTTTCGCAGCACAGGCACAGACGTTTCGGCCGCTATTTCAGCCAAGTAAGCATCGGCGCCCATGAACCATTTTGGCTCGGTTAAGCAAGAAACCGCTGCCGCTCCTGCCGCTTCGTAGCTCTTCGCAATATCGAGATACGGGAACTCTTCGGCTATAACGCCCTTCGAGGGCGACGCCTTCTTGACCTCGCAGATAAAGGAAAGACCCGGCTCTGCCAACGCGGCGCTGAACCGAAAGGGAAACGCTCCGCCATTCGCCTCACGCTCCGCCGATGCCATGGCGAAAGCTTGCTGCCGAAGGCTAGCGGTTGGCACCTGCCCCTCCTCAGCTGCCATACGCTGACGCGTGTAGGCCGCTATTTCATCAAGAATGGTCACTTAAACCTCCTGATTTGATACGCGAATGTACGCTTCGAGCGTTTCAGCAGCTTTGCCGTTGCTAATGAGCTCTTGAGCTTTTGCAACGCCATCCTTCAAGGAGGGGGCCAAACCAGCAATGTAAAGACCCGCAGCGGCATTCATCAAAACGGTATCGCGCTTTGCTCCTGTTTCTTTGCCAGAAAGAATATCGCGCGTGATCTGCGCATTTTCCTCTGGCGATCCGCCCTGAAGGTCTTCTTTTGCGCAGCGTTTCATACCCAATTCCTCGGGCGTGAGCACGTAGGACAAATAGTCGTCACCGTGAAATTCGCATACCGTGGTGGGGCATGCTGTGGAAAGCTCGTCCAGGCAATCCTGTCCGTACACCACCATGCCGTCCTTCACGCCCAAGCTCACCAGCACACGCGCCAAAGGCTGCACCAGAGATTCGTCATATACGCCGAGGATCATCATTTCAGGTGATGCAGGGTTGGTGAGCGGGCCCAAGATGTTGAACACGGTGCGGAAACCCAGCTCCTTGCGAATAGGCCCCACGTAGCGCATAGCCGTATGGTATTTCTGGGCGAAGAAGAAACACATGCCCACTTCATCAAGCAGCTTTTTGCACAGCTCGGAGGTCTGCTCGATGTTCACGCCCAAAGCCTCTTGGCAATCGGCCGTACCCGACTTGCTTGATGCCGCGCGGTTTCCATGCTTGGCAACCTTCGCCCCAGCTGCTGCGATAATGAGCGCTGCAGTGGTAGAGATGTTGAAGCTGCCGGCTTTGTCACCGCCTGTGCCCACGATCTCGAGCAGCGGCTTATCGTAATCGACCTTGGTAGCGTGACTGCGCATGGCAGCAGCGCAACCGGCAATTTCCGCGATGGTTTCGCTCTTGGTCGACTTCGTGGAAAGGGCGGAAAGGAATGCCGCCGTCTGCACCTGCGTGGTTTCGCCCGACATGATCTCGTTGATCACATCGTAGGCCTCGTCGTAGGTTAGATCCTGCTTATCTACCAGCTTAAAAATTGCTTCCCTAATCATGGTTGGTTCCTTTCGGACAATCGGCGCGACCGCCGCGTATTACTTCGCTGCTATGGCCAAGAAGTTCTCGATCATCGCACGGCCATCGGGAGTGAGGATCGATTCGGGATGAAATTGAACGCCAAAGGTGGGGAACTCGGCATGCTGCACAGCCATCACTTCCCCGTCATCGGCGCGGGAAATAAGCTGCAAGCATTCAGGAAGGCTTTCTTCGTCAGCTGCAAGCGAGTGGTAGCGAGCAACCCGAACCTTGGCTGGCAAGCCTTTGAACAGGGGCGATTGCGCATCAATCTCCACTAGGGACGATTTGCCGTGCATCAGCTCCTTGGCATACCCCACCGTGCCTCCGAATGCTTCGCATATGGCCTGATGCCCCAAACACACGCCCAAGATAGGAACCTTGCCAGACAGCTTCAGCACCACTTCTTCGCAAATGCCTGCATCAGCAGGGCGCCCAGGGCCGGGGGAAAGAATCACCGCTTCGGGGTTTTTCGATTCAAGCTCTTCGACCGTAAGCGCATCGTTTCGAAGAACTTCAATAGCGGGATTCACTTCGCCTATCAGCTGATACAGATTGTAGGAAAAGCTGTCGTAGTTATCGATGAGGTAAATCATTCCAGGCCCCCTTCGGCGGTTTTCAGCGCTTCCATTACAGCGCGCGCCTTGTTGTAGCATTCGCGATCTTCGTTTTCGGGAACACTGTCAGCCACGATGCCAGCACCCGTCTGCACACATACGCAGCCGTTTTTCTTGTAAACAAGGCGGATCCCGATGCAGGTATCAAGGTTGCCCGTGAAATCCAAGTAGCCGATGGCACCGCCGTAGATGCCGCGCTTGGCACCCTCCAGATCCTGAATGATCTGGCAGGCGCGCAGCTTGGGTGCTCCGGAAAGGGTGCCTGCCGGGAGAATGGAATCCATCACATCCACCGCGTCTTTCCCTTCGGCAAGCTTGCCCGTGACGGTCGATCCGATGTGCATGATGCGGGAAAAGCGCAGAACGTTTCGGTACTCCTCAACCTTTACGCTGCCCAGTTGCGAAACGCGCCCCAAATCGTTGCGCCCCAGGTCAACGAGCATATCGTGCTCAGCGCGCTCCTTTTCATCAGCAAGAAGCTCCGCTTCCAAGGCCTGGTCCTCTTCGGGGGTTGCACCGCGTGGGCGGGTACCTGCTAAGGGGTAGGTGAACAGCCTGCCGTCCTGCAAGCGCGCCAACGTTTCGGGAGATGCGCCTGCAATCTCCACATCATCGCTGGTGAAATAGAACATGTACGGGGAAGGATTCTGGCCGCGCAACACGCGATAGGTGTCAAACAGGCTTCCTTCCGCTTTTGCGGTTCGGGGATTGGAAGGCACCACCTGGAAGATATCGCCCTCGAAAATATGACGCTTGGCAGTTTCTACCTTCTCGCAGAACTCTTCGGTCGAAAACTGCGGCGCGAGCGGCTCCTTCAACTGCAAAGGGGCAAATTCGTAGCGAGCAGCACCCGTCAGCAAACCCTCAATCTCATCGAGTTTTGCTTCCGCCTGAGCGTATGAGTTCTCAACGTCATCTGCGCGAACACCCGCAATGAGGATGATCTTTTGGCGGTAATTGTCGAAGCAGATAACCTGATCGAACAGCATCAGGTCAACATCGAGAAAATCCTCGCGGTCTAAACCGGGACGGCGCAGCGTGGGTTCGGCGTACTTGATGTAGTCGTACGAGAAGTAGCCCACCAAACCACCGGTAAATGCCGGGAATCCTTCAACCTGGGCGCTTTTATTCTCCGCAATAATCTGGCGAATAGCCTCGCCGGGATGCTTAACCTGGCGCGTTTCGCGCGACGGTTCACCACCTTCGACATTACGGCGAATGCTGAGCTGCCCATTCAAGCAGGTAATCTCAAGCGTGGGGTTGAAACCCAAAAAGGAATAACGGCCCCAACGCTGATCTGCCTCGGCGCTTTCCAGCAAGAAGCAATGATTGCTGGCCGCGCGCAGCGCACGCATTGCTTCGATAGTGGTAATGCGGTCGGCAAAAAGCTCACGCTTCACAGGAACGCGGCGAATGCCAGGCTGCGCAGCCAAAGCACGAACCTCTTCCAAGCTCGGCTGCAATGGCGTAGTATCCATCGAATTGCCCTTTCCTTACGTGGGAAGGGCAATAAAAAAGCCCATCCCTGATACTTCTACGATCAAGGACGGGCTTTAGAAAATACAAAGCTCGCGGTGCCACCTTGGTTCACGAAATGAATCGCGCACTTAGCAGGATACCAACATATCCCCGGCAACTAACGTATGCCCTCACGTCGCACCCTACTAGCAAATTGCATTCGCATGCGCCCTCAGCGGTCCATTTGGCGAACGGCTTTTCGATCCGGATCCCAGCATCCCGGACTCTCTGTGCGCGCCTACTCGCTTTGACTTCCGCTTCAACGGTTTGGTGGTTTCTTCAGCGAATCGTGTTCGCTTGCGAAACTGGGGTCATTTTTGCCCGAAAAAACTCCCCTGTCAACAATTTTTCTGCGAATGAAACTTCGCTTTAACAATCGACACCTAGGTGGTTTCTGGTTAAACGGCAACGATAGGAACCTAGGCAGCTCGCGTCTGAACAGCCACAATAGAGGCCTAGGCAGTTCCCGCTCCTAACAGCTGTAACAGGGCAAAATGACCATGGTTCGTCTTCCGTACTATCTCGCAAAACAACGTCGAACGATACAATAAAGACAACCATCGCATACGAAAAGAGGCTGCCTTGAAGTTTCTGATTGCTTCCGACATTCACGGCTCTGCAACGTGGTGCCGCAAATTCATTGATGCTATTCACGCCGAAAAGCCTGACAAGATCATCTTGCTCGGCGACATCTTGTACCATGGGCCGCGAAACGCCCTTCCCGACGGCTACGATCCCAAGGAAGTAACTGCCATGCTCAATCCTCTAGCCGATCGCATTCTTGCCGTACGCGGCAATTGCGACGCCGAGGTAGACCAGATGGTGCTCGACTTCCCTTGCATGGCAGACTACTCCACCATCCTTGACCCCGAATACATCGATGAGGATGCAGGGTACGAAATGCAAACCCCTCGAACGCTGTTCCTTACCCATGGGCACGTATTCGGCCCCGACAGGGATGGGGCTGTGGGCAACCTCCCCCAGATGCCAGTCAATACCGCGCTTCTATATGGCCACACCCACATCAAAGTGAACGAACCCTGCTCGGAAGATCCAACCGTTTGGCTCTTCAACCCTGGCAGCCTTTCGCTTCCCAAAGACGGTAGCCACAGCTACGGTATATACACCACCGGACTGCCAATCGAAGAGTCGTTTAAGCACGTCATCCTGAAATAATCGAGCACGAAAAAATCAGGCTCTCCGTCAAGCAGAAAAATGCATCGACGGAGAGCCTTTTCTTTTTCGCGTTAATGGGGAAGCCGCCCGCGACGCAGGGCCAAAGGCGGTTATGCGATCATCATCGCAGCAGCCGTCATGGCAACGATGCCCACTGCAACCGTGACCACATTGGCGAAACCAGCCAGTCCCACATCGCCTTTTGCCCAAAGGGTATATACCGGCCCAAGCGCGCCCATAGGGGACCACAGCAAAGCAGCAATAACCATGCGGGTAACGGGATCGAAAGGAAGCAGCGTCAGCGCGCCAATGCTCATCACGGCAGAGAACAGGAAGCGCAAGCCCAACAACCGCACCAGCTGGAACACTTTGCCTTTGCCCAACGAAAATTGCACCATCAAGCCCAACATGAACATAGCCAAAAACGAATTGGCGTTTGAAATCGGCTCGATAAACGAAACTACCTGTTCGGGGATGGTAACACCCAGCAGAGAAACGATAATGAGCACGCAATACAAGTCGAACGGTACAGAAGAAAACAAGCGTTTTGCCGCAAGCATGGCGCGTTCATAATGAGAGCCGCCCTTGTCGAGAATCGCGCTTGAAAACGCGTACGTTCCCCCGCTCATCATCAAAGCATTGCCAGCATCGAATAAACATACCGCAAGTGCCGCAGCCGGCGGGAAGAGAGCCTGGGCAAAGGGAAGCACAAAGCAGCCAATATTGAAGCCCGAGATATTCATCATCATCAGGATCCGATGGTCTCGGTCTTCGCGCGCAGTGAGCAATGTGCCGATCAGCCACGGAATGAACGTGCAGCCCAACCCCACCAGGGCAAGAAGCAGCAACGAGGCATCAAAGCCATTCGAGGCAAACGCATGGAAAATCGCGCATGGCAAAGTGATGCGAAAAACGATTTTCGAAAGCGTGTCGGTAAAGCCTCTAGGCAACTCCATTGTTCGCGCAACAACGAAACCGAGCGCAATGATGGCAGTGAGCGAGGCAACTGTTAAAAGAGCATTTTCCATAGCGCCCATAATAGCGCCGCAAGCGCATGAACTAAGAAAAAACCTCACGAGCATTTTGCTGAACCATAGCAGCAAGTTCCGCCTCGCCAATATCCCTAACTCGAGCTAGGAGCTGTAGGGTTTCGGCAAGTTGATGTCTCATCTGGTCATATGAATAAACTATCGATGGATGCTCCCGTTCGGGATCGACCGCGGAAGGAGCGTCGGTTTCCAAAAGCAATTTTTGCAAGGGAATCGCCTTTGCGTATTCGCGTCCTTTTTTCGTTTCGAGCATGCGCGCGCTAACCGAAAAGAAACAACCAGCATCCACCGCCTGCGCAAGCTGCGGGAACGAGCCACTGAACCAATGGAAAATACAGGTGCACGACGCAAGACAGCCCGAACTTTTCAAAATGCTCAAAGCATCGTCATATGCTTTAACACAGTGAATGGAAAGAACCTTGCCTCCCGCTTTCGCGCAGGCACCTGCAATATGGCGAAACGCACAGAGCTGGGCATCGCGCGTTGCTATTCTGCGCTTTGAGAAGTCCAAGCCGACTTCACCCACATAATGCGTTTCAGACAAAGCGGCATCAAACGCACGCAATTCTCCTGCAAGGCAGTCTTCGTCCACGGAAACCCACCAAGGGTGCAATCCCACCGCAAACCTGATGAAGGGGAAATCAACAGCTAGCTGCGAAGGAGCTGTCTCCCGACGAAGCGCTCCCATAGCTGTCCCGATGGTCGCCTCGGCTTTCGCTTCGCTGGAACCAAACGCGCAGCAGAGCGCCTCTCTGGCGTCCACGCTGGCCGAGCCGAGGTTCGTCTGGGTGAGGTTGAACGTGCGGCTAAGCGCCCTTTTGGTATCCCGATACTCGCCAGGAGTAACCGATGCAGCAAAGACGAGCGACCCGGCACGCTGGGCTTCAATGACAAAACCGGCAGGGTCCAAAACGAAGCCCAAATGAAAATGGGCATCGGAAAGCAGCAGAGCCGTTGTCCCCTCCGCTTCTTCGCCGCAGAATGCCACTTACCGCACCTCCCCGCTCACTCGCAGGTCGGACTTAGCGCTCGCCCACGATTCATCAACGCCACCCATCCTACCGCACCGCCCGGCAACTTTTGCGTTACGCTGGTTCTTAGAACAATGAACACGTTCTGTAAGGAACCATCATGACGGCGAACTACGCAGACCAATACAATAACGGTGAAATCGAAGAGGTATTTCCGCGCATTTGGCGCGTGCCGGTGCCCCTTCCCGACAATCCGCTGAATTACCTGAACTCGTACTTCATCCTGAGCGAAGACAAAACCACCATCGTAGACGTGGGCTTCAACCATCCCGCCTGCGAGGAGGCGCTGGACAACGCTCTGCACAAGCTGGGCCGCAGCTGGGAATCGGTGGAGATCGTGCTCACTCATTCGCACCCCGACCACACCGGCAACCTCGACCGAGTATGGCGCCGTTGGATGCGCGTGTACGCCAACATGCACTCCATCCAGGAAGTGCAGAACCTTATGAACATGCAGGCTAGTGTGTTCAACCCGCTTATCAGCTACCTTACCCGCCCCAACACCTACGACGAGCGCAGCATGCAGAAGCGCGATGCTTCCACCTACCGCGTTTCGGCGGAGCTGCTGCCAGTGAAAAACCAGCCCGATTTGTTCTACTTGGGCGACGGAGACGTGTACCACAACGGCGACTACCGCTTCCAGGTAATAACCACCCCTGGTCACGACGACTGGCACATCTGCCTCTACGAGCCCACGGCAAAGATCCTCATCGCGGGCGACCACGTGCTGGAACGCATCACGCCCACCATCATGAGCTGGGTGTGCTCATACGATGCCCTGCGCGAATTCCTTACCAGCTTGGATAAGGTGCGCAACTTGGACGTTGACCTGATCCTGCCCGGTCACGGCCGCCCCTTCACCGGCGTTGCCGAGCGTGTCGATTTCCTGAAAAGCTTCCACGCCAACCGCCTAGAAGAGCTGTACAAGCTGGTGGAAGAAGGCCACGCCAGCCTGATAGACATCGCCCGCAGCGCATCCTGGAAGCACCCCAACTGGGACGAATGGACCATCGACCAGAAATTCTATTCCCTAGGCGAAACCTTCGCCCACCTGGTGTACCTGGTAAACGAAGGCCGCGTAGTGCTAACCACCTGCGAAAACTACCGCCGCTTCTACCCCGCCGATTCCTTCGAGATGAGGAGGAAAGAATAGCGCCGCTAGCACACACCGATCAGCGCCACCGTAGGGCGGGCATCGCCCCCCGTCAGGCGCGTCTCAGTCGCCCAGATATTCTCCTAGCAGCAGCCATACATTGCCTTTAGCTGAAAACAAAAAAGCGCGTTGAAGCATCAGCCTCAACGCGCTTTGTGCGATCAGGATCGCTATTCCATCGGCACAACCGCAGTGGGTACCTGCAGGTGAGCCAGCACGCCACAGGTGGTAGAGCCAAACAAGGCCCTACTTACCGCGGAACGAGCATGCGTGCCCAACAGCAGAACACGACAGTCCTTGCTCCGCTGCATCAATGCCTGCGTAGGAGAAGGGGCCTCGACCGAGTAGCCTTCAACCTCAAGAGCAGGCTCTGCTGCGCGAATAGCCGCAACACGTGCGTCGAGGTTACGCTGGAACGATTCGCCAACTGGGGCCAAGCCACCGCCCATGAATTCAGCAGAGCGCGAAAGCAAGGTGGGGATACCCCAGGAAGAAATAAGCTCGAGCGGCTCTTCGAGAACTTTCGCCAGATGGACACCCAGGTCAACAGCCTTGTCGCTAACCTCATCCTGAGGACCAACGCCTACCACAATGCCCTTGGCTTCGTTGTAGGGATCCCAGTCAGCGGGAACAACCACCGTGGGAACGCTTGCCGAAACCGAAACGCGCAGGCCCTTTGCACCCCATACGCGCTCTGCAACCGAAGCGCCATGGTGCGAGCCCATTACGATCATGTCGTGGCTTTCTGCCGCACCGACCAACGCCTCTACGATATCGCCGCTCACATACGAAGCGTCCATGGCTAGCTCGGGGTAGTCGCCGCGAACAAATTCCTGAGCTTCGCCCAGCACGTTTTCCACCGCTTCGCGCAGAACGCGATGGTCGGAGCCGGTAAGCTGATCGGATGCAGGGTCGATTACCGCAAGCAGCGTCAGATGAGCACCTTCACGGTTGGCAAGACGAGCAGCCCATTTCAGTGCCTTCTTGCCTCGCTCGCTACCGTCGATGCCTACCAGAATACTTTCCAAAGTTTCCAAGTTCTTATCCCCTCGTTATTAATGGAACATCGGAATCATCAGCCACAGTGCGAACAGCACCACGACTACGCATGCCGCAAAACATGCCACCGAAGCGAATCGAAACAGGTAATTGGGGGAGCCGTCTCCACCTTCAGGAGCACCGCTCTTTGACCATAGGCGCAGGCCCGATGCGTACATCACGCCAATGCAACCGGCAATGCCCACCGCAACGATCAGAACCGTTGCAAAATTCATAAGTTCTTGCATGTGATTCCCTTTCTACGCTGCAGCCGCGGCCGTTGCAGCCTTGGCGTTTACCTTGACTTCCGAGCCTTCATTTACGTTCATCGCATTAACGGGGTTGCGGCGCGAGAGCCTGAAGATGATGAGCGCTGCGACAACGGCGATTGCGGCAACAGCAAGCGTACCCCAAACGTTGATCTTGGCAACGGCGCAGGCAGCAGCACCAATTACACCCGCAGCAGGGAACGTTACCAACCAGGCAATGAGCATGCGAGCGGCAACCTTCCAGTCGATCGTGCCGCCCTTCTTGCCCAAACCGGAGCCGATGATGGAACCGGAGCAAACCTGCGTAGTGGAAAGAGCGAAGCCCAAGTGGGAAGAAACCAAGATGGTGGTTGCCGAGCTAGCCTCTGCAGCAAAACCCTGAGGCGTTGCGATTTCAGTAAGACCCTTGCCCAGCGTACGGATTACGCGCCAGCCGCCCATATAGGTACCCAAGGCAATTGCAAGACCGCACACGGCGATAACCCACAGCTGAGGACCAGAACCAGAAGGTTGCAAACCGACGGCGATAAGCGTAAGGGTGATGATGCCCATGGTCTTCTGAGCATCGTTGGTACCATGGGAAAGCGCTACCAGACATGCCGTGATGGTCTGGCCGTGGCGAAAGCCCGTTTCAACATACTTTTCATCCAGCTTGCGAACAATGAAATATATTAATTTCACCGCCACGAATGCCGCCAGGCCGGCAACGATAGGAGAAATAAGAGCAGGAACAAGAACCTTGGCAACAACAGCGCCGAAGTTAACGCCCTCAACGCCTGCGCCCACGATTACCGCGCCTACCAAGCCACCGAACAGCGCATGGGAAGAGCTTGAAGGAAGGCCAACCAGCCACGTCATCAGGTTCCACAGAATGGCGCCTACCAATCCAGCAAATATGAATTCGGCACCGATGGTAACTTGTTGCTCATTGATGATGCCGCCCGAAATGGTTTTTGCCACCTCAGTGGACAAAAAGGCACCAATCAGGTTCAACGTACCGGCTGCGATAACCGCCGTCTTCGGCTTCAACGCACCCGTTGCAATTGAGGTTGCCATGGCGTTTGCCGTATCGTGAAAGCCATTCGTGAAGTCGAACGTTAACGCCACCGCGATAACCAGCACAACGACAACCAGTGTTGCGATATCCATGTCTTTCTCTGTTCCTCCCTTTTCATTCACAATCACGCGCAAAGGGAATTACCAGAGTTTTTGACGAGCTTCACCCGAGTTTCTGCCGCCCGCAAATCCGCATGGTTTCCCTTATTGCGGATGCAAGCTTAGCAAGCGAAATCTTACATAAATGTAAAGCGGAGTTAATCATTGTTACGTTTGGAACGAGCCCCGCGAACCGCCATAAGCAAGAAGGGGAACAGCGAGAAGGGCAAACGTGCCGCTTCTGGCAGCAATCATTGTAAATATGCTGGTCAGAGGCAAAAAATACCGTGCTCAAACCACCTGTTTCACGCTGGAGTGAACCTGCATTACAGCTTTCCGAATGCCATTCGAATACCACAAACGTCCCGCTTTGCCGATACGGGCAACACGAGAGGGGAGTTAACAAAACAGGGCAAGCCCCGCCTAGCGACCCTTACCGTTGCGAGCCGCCTTTAGGTCGCAGACGGTGTACAACCCCACGATCACCGTCGCAGCAGCAATGAGCATAAAGAACAACGCCACATAGGAAACCAAGTAGGTGCCAAACGCCTCGGCAAGAAAGCCCGGCAGCAGCATGAAGATAAAGCCACCCAGGGCATAGCAAATTTGAAAGTTGCGAATGGTCTGCACTTCCCTGCCCTTTGGTGCAAGTTCAATGGACCACACCGAAATGCCCACCGTGCCCAGGGAAAGGCCCAGGCCAAACATGACTGCGGCAGCTGTGGCCAACCAGCTTGACCCCATATCGCTCAAGCACAGAAGACCCGTTCCTCCAATAAAGAGAAGGAAGAACAGCACCGAACCGTTGCGCGTGCCAATGACATCGAAAATAACCCCGTTGAAGAGCTTTGACACCATCAAACAAGCACCGCTCACTGCGATGAGGGCCGCTGCGGCTTCGGTCGAAAACCCTTCAGAAGTGAATAGGACGCCCAGGTAGCCATTGCCGCCCACGCTTGCGCAACCCACGAATATCATGGCAACCATCAACACAGGCAGAAACGAATGGGGCACATCTCTGTTCACGCGAGCGCGCTTCGGCTTGCCCGTGCCCTTTTCGGCTTTCTTCGAAACATAGGGCTTCAAGCCCATGTCTTCGGGGAAATTGCGCAGCAACGCAAACACCAAAAGCCCCAGCATCAACGCCAAGGCTGCTTCCAGGGCAAATGCAGCAAAAAGCGAAGTGGCATTCACCACCGCAACCACGATGGGCGGCAAAACCACCGCAGCAACGCCTGAGCCCACGGCAGCAATGCCCGCAACCGTTGCCACATTCGTCTCGAACCAGCGGCCGATAAGCATGGTTGAGCAGATCATGCCGCCCAAGCCATACCCCAACCCGGTAAACACCGAGGCAACGCATAGGCCAGCATAGCTTTCGGTGTTAAGCGCATACAGGCCGAAGCCGATAGCTACGCAAATCGAGGCAACAAAAGCGCCGATGCGACAATTGAGCCAGCTGTAATAGCGCGCCACAAAGAACATGGCAACAAGAGAAACAAACGTGCGCACCGACAGGATTACCGAACCGCCCGCATGCCCGACCCCCGGAATGGCAACAAGATAGGGCTGATATACGGAAAACGAAGTTGAGGGCAGTCCGATATTGGTAAACAGAATCAAGAAGCAGCAAACGCAGATAACCTTTTCATAGTGGCGCTTCACGCTACCCAAAACCGTCATGCGCTTCCCTTCCGAACAATAAGGCGCCCCAAAGAGCGCCTGGATACTTTTATTCAAAGGATAGCAATGAATTGTTGTGAGTTAGTGAAGCGGCGGATTCGCAAGGCAAGAGGGTTTGGCTGCCTCTATATCAAGCGCCGCTCATTGAGCGGCGTTACAACTTAAGCAACATGCGCGTTGGGAATGATCTGTATGTTCTGCAACTGGTTGAGGGTATGTGCGTCGACACCAATACCAGCGGCGCCATTTCGTACTTTGGTTACGTAATCTTCGCGGAACGACCAATCGTAAAACGGTCCGCGCAGGGAAAGATAGATAAGCGCTTCAAGCGTGTAGGCATCCTGTGCCGCCGGCTCGAACTCGCCGAAGCCGAATGCGCCCGAGATGATGGTGTTTTCGGTGTGGTTGCCGGCGTATTGCACTTCCACGTAGTTCTTCTCGTAGCAGTGAGAGGAAACACCCTCGAAGCCGTCCATCTTGTTCTCGTTGGCGTTGCTCAAATCCCACAACGCGCCCTGCACATGCTTGCCCGGTGCGGGGGTTACCGTTGCGAAGCCCGCTGCATCCATTTTCAGCTCGTAATTGGGCAGCGTTGCCACGCCTAGGTATTCAGCCCCAGGGCAGCGGAACTTCATCTGATCGAAGTCCATGTTTGATCCGTATGCGAAGTAAAGCTTGTGCATGACTGCAATTATGAGCGTCGGCGATCCCGTTCGGTACCCCGCCATTCCCCATAGCCGGTATTAGGCTGAGCCAATAACAGGATTGGGACAGGTGGGAAAATGGGGACAGGTACCAGATTCCCACCTAACAAACAGGGCCTCGCTTGCAAACAATTGCACAAGCGAGGCCCTGCCTTTGCAAACCATGTCTAAGTGGGAATCTGGTACCTGTCCCCATTTTCCCACTTGCTATGAAACCAGGTTTGCCGTGTTGCCTTCCAGGTAGGACGCAACATTGCCTGCCACGATAACAGCACGCTTTTCCATAGCCTGATGCGAGGCGAAGGCAACGTGGGGCGTTACTACCGTGTTCTTGCTGTTCAAAAGGGGATGATCGGCAAGGAACGGAGGCTCCATCTCCAAAACATCGATACCGGCACCAGCAATACGACCCTCATTGAGTGCAGCAGCAAGCGCCTCGGAATCGACGACAGGGCCACGAGCGCAATTAATAAGCACCGCCGTGGGCTTCATGAGCGCGATCTTCTCCGCGCCGATAAGACCCGTGGTTTCAGGAGTCTGCGGGATATGCAGGCTTACCACATCGGACGTCTTCAGCAGTTCGTCCAACTCGATAAACTCAACGCCCGGAATGTCCTTCTTGGTGCGGGAGTAGCACACCACTTCGCAGCCAAACGCCTGGGCGATACGCATCACACGCGAGCCGATAGCGCCAGCGCCAACAACGCCAAAGCGCTTTCCTTCCAGCTCGGGCCCCACCAGCCCGTCCTTCGTACCGCCCTGACGAACAATAGCGTTCAGAGTAGAAATGTTGCGCAGAACGTCCAAGGTCAAACCGAACACCAAATCGGCAACAGCAACCGTGGAATAGCCAGCACAGTTGGAAACCTGGATGCCGTGCTCGCGGCAATACGCCATATCAACATGGTCGTAACCGGTGAATGCAACGCACACATACTTAAGGTTGGGGTTCTTCTCCATCACGGAAGCGGGATATTTGATATTTGACACCACCACGATGTCGGCATCGGCGCTGCGCTCGATCAGCGAAGCCTCGTCCTCTTTACGGTCGGGATACGTTACCACCTCAACTTCATGGCCGTCAGTTGCCTTGGCAAGCAGGCCACGCAGGCTATCGTCGGATATTCCCAGCGGTTCCAGGACAGCGATCTTCATAGGTCTCCTTCCGGATTCGTGTGCGTTTTGCGGACAGGCCCTGCCCAACGCACTAGCATCAGGCAGGGACCGAACCCGTCGAAGAAGGGCTAAGCGGGTTCTGGCAGGTGTCCACTGCATTCAATGGTAGCCAGCATGCCAATCCACGCTTGCCCACCACATGCTTCATCGGCAAGCGAGCTAATTCCCCCAGTGGCGGGAATCGCCCCTCCACTCACGCGCAAATTCATTACGCTCACATGCAAAGAGGGTGCCGCACTTGAGTCGCAGGGGCGCTCACCGCAGAAGCGCCCGCAAATACGAAGGCCAAAAACAAAATTTCGGTTCAATTTGCAAGAAAATTGCGATTAGGGATTCCTCAGCAAATTGCATTTGGCGCAAAACGGCGATTCCGACCCTCAAACGATGAGATTTGCCCAAAAATAACCCAAACTTGCGAGTCTCAATCGTCCGTAATCGCAATTTTCTTGCAAAATCGCGCGAAAAGTTGTTTTGGCGGCGGGACAGAATGCCAATCGCAGGCAAATTGGGACAGCAAACCTAAGCAATAACCAGAAATCGGCTGCTCATGAGCGAATAGCAGCAATCCATGCACAAAACAGAGCTATGACCCGTATCATAGAAACGATGAAAGGAATCCCCATGCCTCAGCGCCCAGCACAATCCAGCCCCACGATTCGGCCAACCGCGAAAGCCGATACCTTTAGCAGCTCAACCGCAGACAAAAGCGGTTTTGACGACATGCTCGGTGATGTAACGTATGAAATGGTTTCTCTGGACGAACCAATACCTGGGCTTATGCATGCGGTTTTCGACGTCAAGAACTTCTACTTCGCCGATCGCATTGATCGGTATCTGCTTTTTGAACGCGGAAAGCAAGGCTTGTTCATTGACCTCGGTCACCCCCAGCTCACCGGAACAGAGCACCTCGATGCCATGCTTCAACAAGCTGAAGTACCCTGGAGCAATACCGATGTTGCTATAACCCATTTTCACGCCGACCATGTTGGCAACCTCCCCTATTTTTTGGAGCAGGGAGGACGCACGGTATACCATGGCACCTTGCCGCAGGTTAACGAAGAATTCTGCCGCGATTACGCACGCGTAATCGGATGGCCTGAAGCGCTGGATACTTGCTGGGAGGAATTTCGCGACACGCTGCTGTACATCATGCAGGTGCAGCAACCCTCTGCGCCTCACGCCACCATCCTTCACGATGGCGATTCCATTTCGGTTGGCGATTGGGTTATTTCCGCAATCGAAACACCTGGTCATGCGCCCGAGCACCTGTGCTTTGGCGACGCACGAAAAAAGATACTGTTCAGTGGCGACCACGTGGTAGACGCCGCGCCCTCCCTTGTTCAGTTCGGTCGTAACGACCATCTACTCGACCATTTTCTGGACACATTCCCCCGCCTCAAAGCGATGGGCTTCGAAACGGTATTCATGTCCCACCATGAACCGCTCTACGGAGCAGATAATATCGATGCGTTCTACGAATACATGATTGGCAAGTTCAAAAAACCGCTGACAAAGCGAATGGAAATCATGAATCAGCTGGGAACCGCAACGGCAAAAGAAGTTGCCGCCTCCGCACAGCGTTCCCATGGGGCGTTCGATAAGCTGGAGTTCGGTATGCGGGTACGACGTATTGCCATGACGTTTTCGCATTTGGAGTACCTTGCCGATAAAGGCCAGATAAATCGAGAAGAAGACGCGCAAGGCGTTTTCCATTATTCGTTGATTTAGCGTCTGCAGCCCGCTCGAGGCGCTTCGCATCGGAACCGCCCCATGCAACCAGACGAGCCCGCCTAGAACCACCAATCTTCGCCTCTGTTAACATTAGCAAACTTTTTTAACCAGACGATGTTTGCAGTGGTAAACTTTGAATGTTAAGGGTGGTGAACTTTCACCATACAAAAGCAGTTCTAAGGAGGACGCAATGAACCATGGAATTCTCGTAGGAGCAGGCTTTCTGCTGGGAACCCTCGGCGTCAAGGCGCTGAAAAGCGAACCAGTGCGCAAGGCGGCCGTAGCAACCGTTGCCCAGGGTTTGAAGGTCAAGGAAGAAGCTGAGTCCATCGTCGACGAGGCAAAGGCAGAGCTCGACGACATCCTCGCTGAAGCTGGCTACGACAAGGGTGCGGAAGAAGCTGAAGAAGAGGCCGCCAAGGAACTCGCCGAAGCTCAGGAAGCAGAAGGCAAGTAGCAACCATGCGTTTCGCGATCAAACACGAGATCCCCGGAAGGATCCGATTCGATCTTCAGGGGAAAATCCCTGAGCATGATGCGATCGCGCTCGAGGAAACGTTTTTGGCACTCCCCTGCGTAACCAAGTGCGTTGCCTACCCAAAGGCAGGCTCACTTTCCGTGGCCTTCGAGGGAGTCGGCAAAGCCGAGCTTGCCTTGGCACGCACCACCATCGTAAGCAAGCTCAAAGCGCTTACGTACAAAGAGGTTAAAGCCTGGGAGCCCGAAAACTCGCTTATGCTGGCACCGCGTCCGCGTCATCTGTTCACGCAGATTGCCAACATGATCGTGTTCCGCGCTATGCGCCGCTGGTTCCTTCCGGTACCGCTACGCACTGCATGGACCATCATTTCTGCTATCCCATTCTGGAAAGCAGCGCTCGATTCCCTGCGCCATGGTCGTCTTGACGTGCCCGTCTTGGACGGCGCGGCAATTGCTATGGGCTTCATCCAGGGCAAGCCAGCAACCGCCGGCAGCACCATCTTCCTTCTGAAGGTGGGCGAAATCCTGGAAGATTACACCCAGCGCCGCAGCGAAAGCAGCCTGGTGCGATCGCTGTTCGACATCCCCAGCACCGCAACCGTAGTGGAAGGCGATGTTGAACGCGAGGTTGCCATTGGCGAGCTGAAACACGGCGACACCGTGGTAGTGCGCCTTGGTTGCCAGATTCCCGCCGACGGCGAGATCATTTCAGGCGAAGCAGGCGTAAACCAAAGCTCGCTTACTGGCGAACCGCTGGCAATCGTGCGCAAAACGGGCGACACGGTATACGCCGGCACCACCGTGGAAGAAGGCGAAATCTTCATCCGCATTTCCGGCAACCCCGAGGAAAGCAAGCTACGCTCCATCGTTTCGATGGTGGAACAGTCCGAAGCGCTGAAATCGTCCGACCAGAAGCACATCGAAGCCATGGCCGACAAGCTGGTGCCGTGGAACTTCCTTCTGGCGGGCATCGTGGCGCTTACCACGCGCAACCTCACCAAAACGGCCGCCGCGCTTATGGTGGATTACTCCTGCGCGCTGCGCCTTTCCGGCAGCATCGCCGTTATGGCGGCGCAAAGCGAAAGCGCCAAGCGCGGCTTCACGGTGAAGGGCTCGCGCTACTTCAAGCACATGGCCGAAGCCGACGTTATCGTGTTCGACAAAACGGGCACGCTTACCCAGGCAACGCCTTCGGTGCGCGAGGTAACCAGCTACAACGAAATGCCCGCTGAAGAGGTGCTTCGCCTGGCTGCCTGCTTGGAGGAGCACTTCCCCCACCCCGTTGCGCGCGCCGTGGTGAACGAAGCCATGAAGCGCGGGCTGGAGCACCGCGAGCGCCACGCTGAAGTGGAGTACGTAGTTGCCCACGGCATTGCCTCCAGCATCAACGGCAAGCGCTGCGTGATCGGTTCCGAGCACTTCGTGGTGGAAGACGAACATGTGCCCATTGCTCCTGCCGAGCTTGAGGCCATCCATGAGAAGGCCTGTGGCACTTCGCCTTTGTTCCTGGCAGTGGACAACGTTTTGTGGGGCGTTCTGTACATCGAGGACCCGCTGAAAGAAAACGTTGCCGAAGTGGTGGAAGAGCTCAAACAGGTCGGCTTCAAGCGCGTGATAATGCTTACCGGCGACAACGAGCGTTCTGCCCACCGCATTGCCGCGAAAACCGGCATCTCCGAATTCAAGGCCGATCTTTTGCCCGAGCACAAGCACGAGATCGTGGAGCAGCTGCAAGCCGAAGGTCACCGCGTGGTTATGGTAGGCGACGGCGTGAACGATTCGCCCGCCCTGGCAGCTGCGCATGTGAGCATCGCCATGAGCTCCGGCAGTGCCGTAGCACGCGAGGCGGCCGACATATCGTTGGTTTCCGATGATTTGCATTCGCTGGTTGAGCTGCGCAAACTTTCTTGCATCCTGGAAAAGCGCATGGCTCAGGGTTATCGCGTCACCATCGGGTTCAACACGCTGCTGTTGGCGTTGGGCATCGGCGGCATCATCACACCGCAAGCATCTTCACTGCTGCACAACTCCGCAACCGTGGGCATTTCCGCCTACAACGCCCGCACCTTCCTGCCTGAAGCCGCAGAAAAGGAATAGCGACCGCTCGCAGGATGGGCGTCTAAAAAGGGGAACCGCAGTTTACCTGCGATTCCCCTTTTTCTTTTACTGGCTTTTCACCAGACTGTTTGGATGCAAAACGGTTTCTTCGCTGCCGGGAGGTAGGAACGTTACCAAAACCCTGTCCCCTACGGCAAATCCCGCCTCGTTCCCAACGGAAACCAAAATCGGACTGTTGAGGTATTGAAGATAATCGTTGTCGCTGTCGACGGATACGGCAACGGCGCCGCTTTCCTCGTCACACGCAACCACCTGGCCACTCACCTCCCATTGATGAGACATCAAGCCTCCGCTCATTCCTTCTGGGGTTCCCTTCCGCTCGGACAAAGCCTTTGAATTCAGTACGGGAAGATGGTCTTGAGGGGTATCGTTTACTTTCATTTCGCTCATTTCTTCCTCGCACTCACTGGAACTAACATCGGCTTCCTTCCAATTGCAAGCCGTCAGAAAGGCGAACGACAGCAAAACAGCCAACGTTAAAGCAGGCAAGCAAATCCGCAAACTGAGTGTCCTATCTGCTAAACGCAACGCCATATGTGTCAGTGTACCTAGTGTAGTAGAAGTTAACAAAGCGACCCTGATCCCATCCATCAGCAACAAACAGTGTATAGATGTTTTCGCCTGCTCCACTTGAAGGACGAAGAATCGAATAGCCTTCAACCGCCATAGCATGGCCATCCCTAGCGCCATCGATATTTATCCCTGCGCAAAAAATGCTAAGATCGCCCCTATCGACGGTTGATTTGAAAAAATCCCAAAATGGATTCATGCTGTTCGAGTAGCGGACGGTCGTCCCATTGCCCTCGCAATACGATGCGAAAGCGGGCCCGATTTTGTTGTTTGGGGTAGAACCATAAGTAATACCGCCAGAAGTATGGTCGACAGTCGTATTGGACAAGCTCCAAAGGCTATTATAGTCTGCGCCCCAGTTGTTCCAGTTAAATGAGTTTACATAATGAGGAGCACAGTTCAGCATCGCCGTAACAGCACAGCCATATTTCCCTGTCCTCGATTCAGCTTCGCTTTTGCTAAAGCAGATAAACTCGTCAACGGCATTTTTGAATGTACTCATTGTGTAGTCGGAACTAAAACCATCAATAAATACCGCATACCAATCTGGCGAATTGGGGGTAGAGCTATACTCTGCAGGAATGCTGAAATCCGAGGATATGTCCTCCCCCTCCTCGCTCAAAATTATGCCTCTATCTGGAATAGATACGGCATAAGAAAAAGGAGCGGATTTGATTACAAAAGGCGATGAACCGTTGGTCGCGTAAACAGAGATTTCGCCAAGCGAAGAAGAAATCGGGGAACGAGCCCCATCCTCGAACGACCATTCAGAAAAAAGGCTTGCATCGCTATTGTCAAGCACGACATAGCCCTCTGGACTTCCGTCAGCTAATTGGTATTCAACAATATATCCAATAGCCTGGCCGGAATCGTTGAAAAACCTTATTGGCTCAGCGGTGAGCACCTCCTGGCTTCCATTTAACGATGCCCTAAAATCAAGAGCCACTTCGCTAGCTAGCGCTGGCGTTAGCTCGATTTTCTCCTCGCCGAAAGCGGTTTTCGGAAAAGAGACAGCAGCAGCAATTAAAACGAATATTAGAACGATTACCGTACCGTAAACGAATCTCGTTATCTTTGCCGTGAGCCCCATTGCGACCTCCTATCAGCTCATTTACGAAAAGCGCGCTTGCTTACTGTTTATCATTTTCCAAGCTCAAAACACAAAAAACATGCAGTGCGGCTGCTGCAATAGGCTACTGGCCTTTCTTTCTCCTATTTCGAGATAAAGAAAGGCCATTCGCGGCGTTGGGCCGCCATTTGACAACGTACAAATGTTCGCGTAATCTTTTGGCGGAAAACGGCGAACGGATGTACGTATGGATATTGCAACGAAATTGGAAGTGCTGGCCGATGCGGCCAAGTACGATGTTGCCTGCACTTCATCGGGCATCAACCGTTCCGCGAAGAAAGGCGAGCTGGGTAACACCATAGACGCCGGCATTTGCCATAGCTTCACGGCCGATGGGCGCTGCATCACGCTGCTTAAAGTGCTTATGACCAACGCGTGCATCTACAACTGCGCCTACTGCGTGAACCGCGCTGAAAACGAAGTGCGCCGCGCGGTATTCAAGCCCCGCGAACTCGCCGACCTTACCATTGGCTTCTACCGTCGCAACTATATAGAGGGGTTGTTCTTGAGTTCGGGCGTCATCAAAAGCCCCGATTACACCACTGAGCTTATGATCGAAGCGCTTTCCATCCTGCGCAACGAATACCAGTTCCGTGGTTACATCCACGCCAAAGCCGTGCCTGGCACCTCGCCTGAATTGGTGGAGCAACTGGGGCATTTAGCCGACCGTATGAGCGTAAATATGGAGCTGCCTTCGCGCCAAAGCCTGGCGCTTCTGGCGCCCGACAAATCGAAACAGAATATTGTTGCACCCATGCGGCAGATAAAGAACTCTATCGCCGAAGACCGCGATACCCGCGCCCTCATGCGCAAGAACACCACCTATTACTCGCAGGCGCCTATTGCGCGCAAAACCCGCGCATTTGCCCCTGCCGGGCAATCGACGCAGATGATCATCGGGGCCACACCCGAATCGGACTATCAAATACTCACCCTTTCCAGCGCTCTGTACCGCACGCTTTCTTTGAAGCGCGTGTTCTTCAGTGCGTACTTGCCCGTGAACGCCGACAAGCGCCTGCCAAATGCCGGCGTGCAGCTTAACCGTGAACATCGCCTCTACCAGGCCGACTGGCTTATGCGCTTCTACAAGTTCGACGCAACTGAGCTGATCGACGAAGCCCATCCGTTCCTTGACCCCGAGCTTGACCCAAAAGCCAACTGGGCACTGAACAATCTGGGCATTTTCCCCGTTGAAGTGAATACCGCCAGCCTTGAAACGCTGCTGCGCGTACCCGGAATTGGCCCGCGCGGTGCCCGCAGCATCATCCGCGCACGACGCAGCACCTGCTTACGCGAACCAGAGCTGCGCAAACTCGGCATCGCCCTCAAGCGCGCCCGTTACTTCATAACCTGCGCAGGAAAGTACCAAGGGTGCAGCGCCGAATTCAATCCCAGCGCCTTGCGCGCCAAGCTTGCCGCGCCCATAAACGGCGGCAAACACGGCAATCGTAGCACCAAGGTTGCACCAGGCCAGATGAGCATTTTCGATCTGCAGCCTCAAGTAAACAACGAAGCACAACCCGCGTTCTCCACGCGTTTGAATCTGCCCAATGTGCAAAGTGGGAATATAGGGACAGGTACCGTTTTCCCAGATGGGAAAACGGTACCTGTCCCTATATTCCCACTTCCGGAGTGGAGCGCCTAATGCCCTACCCCAAGCCAGACAGTTCCTATGCCTTCATCTATGACGGCACCCTAGAGGGCCTTCTGTGCGCCATATTCGAAACGTATCGTCGAAAACTCGTCCCAAGCGAAATCGTCACAGAGGAAAACCTACAGCTGCGCCTAGGGCAGCAACCGATAACCATTCCCACAAGCCCCGCCATAGCCCAGCGCGTGAAAGACGGCTTATACCGCGATTGCGGTCACAGCACCTTCAACGCCATTAAGGTGGCGTTTCTTTCCGATGAACCCGACAAAGGTGCAACAATTTGTTCTTTCGTGCGCTATGCCATGAAGGAAAAAGGCAACGTGCTCGGACAAATTGCTCACCCCTACGTAGAGCCGATGGTGAAGCTGCACCGATTCGTAATGAATGAACGCCACCATATGATGCAATTCCTGCGCTTCCGCGAAATGCAAGGCGGCGTTTGGTTTGCCACCTGCAGCCCTAAAGCGAACGTGATCCCCATTCTCATGGATTGGTTTGCCGCTCGCTTCAATACGCAGCCCTTTACCATCTTCGACGAAGCCCATGGTATCGCTGGAGTCTCACACAACGGCGCATGGACCCTAGTAAAAAGCGACACGCTCACGCTACCCGAGGAAACCGCAGACGAAGCGCTCATGGCTGACGCCTGGAAACGCTTCTATGACGCCGTAGCCATCAAAGAACGCTACAACCCCGAACTGCGCCATGGTTTCATGCCTAAACGCCTTTGGGGCAATATCACCGAAATGCAGGAACGCATCCCCGGTAACTCGTTGCACGGGCAATAGCAGCAGTAGCCATCACTGGAACTATTAGCGTTAGCAAACTGCACTCATGGGTGTTGAGAGCTATAAGCGATAGGGCAATCCGATTGTTTCAACCGTGTTTCGAAACGCCTTTTTACTGCATTCCTACCTTGCTTCCAATTGACCAAACCAACCCGAAAAGCCTCTTAATTCTCTTTATTACCCCAGGTCAAAGCCGCTATAGAAAGCGCTTAATCCCTGTTATCCGATATGCAGATGGCTAAAACCTACTTTTCCCATTGACCCACAGGAATTCAAGCTGTTTACTTCGTTCTGCTAGCAAACACGCAGACGAAAAACGCTTCCCCATACAGAAAGGAACTCGCAATGAGCCAGTTCGTAAACAACCCCGATCATGAATTCCAGTTCGACACCTTGGCACTCCATGTAGGCCAGGAAGAAGCAGACCCCGCCTCCGATTCCCGCGCCGTGCCGATCTACCAAACCACCAGCTACGTTTTCCGCAACTCCCAGCATGCTGCCGACCGCTTTGGCCTGGCGGACGCAGGCAACATCTACGGTCGCCTCACCAATTCCACCCAGGGCGTCTTCGAAGATCGCATCGCTGCCCTTGAAGGCGGCGTTGCCGGCCTGGCAGTAGCATCCGGCGCTGCAGCCATCACCCTTACCATTCAGGCGCTCGCCCAGGCAGGCGACCACATCGTGGCGCAGAAGACCATCTACGGCGGCTCTTTCAACTTCCTGGAGCACACCATTTCCCAATTCGGCGTTGAGACCACCTTTGTCGACGCCCACAATCTCGCAGAGGTTGAAGGCGCCATCAAGGAGAACACCAAAGCCATCTACCTCGAAACGCTGGGCAACCCCAATTCCGATATCCCCAACATCGATGCCATTTCCGAAATCGCCAAGAAGCACGGCTTGCCCGTTGTAGTTGACAATACCTTCGGTACTCCCTACCTGTTCCGCCCACTTGAGCATGGCGCTAACATCGTTGTTCACTCCGCAACGAAGTTCATCGGCGGCCATGGATCTTCCCTCGGCGGCGTAATCGTCGACGGTGGCAACTTCGACTGGAAGGCAAGCGGCAAGTACGCCCCCATCGCCGCTCCCAACCCCAGCTATCACGGCGTTTCTTTCGCGGATGCCGTAGGTCCTGCTGCCTTCGTAACCTACATTCGCGCCATCTTGCTGCGTGACGAAGGCCCCTGCATTTCCCCCTTCAATGCATGGATCCTTCTGCAGGGCACTGAAACGCTTTCGCTGCGCGTAGATCGCCACGTGGAAAACACCAAGAAGGTTGTGGAATACCTCCTGAACAACCCCCATGTTGCCAAGGTAAACCATCCCAGCTTGCCCGACCATCCCGACCACGAGCTGTACCAGAAGTACTTCCCCAACGGAGGAGCTTCCATCTTCACGTTCGAAATCGAAGGCGGCAAGGAAGCAGCTTGGAAGTTCATCGACAACCTTCAGATCTTTTCCTTGCTGGCAAACGTGGCAGACGTTAAGAGCCTCGTAATCCACCCTGCCTCTACCACGCACTCCCAGCTCACCGAAGCTGAACTGGCCGATCAGGGCATCACGCCTTCCACTATCCGCCTTTCCATCGGCACCGAAAACGCCGACGACATCATTTGGGACCTCGAGCAGGCTTTCGCAAAACTCGACTAGCCCCATTGCACCAACATACCTTCCCCAAGGCCGAGCCCCTTCCCATCGAAGGGGCTCATTTTTTGGCATGGATATCGCCAATAACCGATAGCGCCAAATTGAAGCCCGCGTCACGCCCCCTCGAGCGCCTATAACTCGCTAGAAACAATGCCTATAACCACGCAAGGTACAGCACCCCTATAATCGATGAAGTGCAAAGGGCGCCACCAGATTCGCCCCGAAACCCCATGTAAATACGGCAGTTATGCCTAGCTAACTTGAAGGAGAAACCCCTATGTCCGATACTGCTGCACCGTTTCATTACGACATCGTAGGCAGCTTCCTGCGCCCCGAAAAGCTCAAGACCGCACGCGCCCAATTCGCTGAAGGCGCCATTTCTCATGACGAGCTCGAGGCCGTCGAGAACGAAGCTATCGAGGAATTGGTGGCTCAGCAAAAAGCAGCCGGTCTTCATGCGGTAACCGATGGCGAGTTCCGTCGCTCCATGTGGCACTTGGACTTCCTCACCGAGCTTCTTGGCTGCGAAGAGGCAGGGGCGGAGCATTGGTCGGTTCACTTCAAGGGTCATCAGCCGAAATCGAAGACCGTCGTCATTACCGACAAGGTCGACTTTGGCGAGCATCCCTTCCTGAAGCACTTTGCCTTCACCAACAGCGTTGCAGGCGGCACGCTGGTCAAACAAACCATCCCTTCCCCCACCATGCTTCACCTCATTTGCTGCGTGCGCGAAGAGAATTACACGCCCATCGCTCGTTACGAAAACAACGAAGAGCTCTTGTTTGCCGATATTGCCGCCGCGTACCGCAAGGCAGTCCAGGCATTCTACGATGCAGGCTGCCGCTACTTGCAGTTCGACGACACTTCCTGGGGCGAGCTGTGCGACCCGAACAAGCGCGCTGCTTATGAAGCACGCGGCTTCGACCTGGACAAGCTGGAGCGCGACTACGTTAACCTGATTAACGAGGCCTTGCGCGACAAGCCCGAAGATCTGGCCGTCACCATTCACATCTGCCGCGGCAACTTCCGTTCCACTTGGTTCTCTTCTGGTGGATACGACCCCGTAGCACCTATCCTATTCCCCAATTTGAAGGTTGACGGCTTCTTCCTCGAGTACGACTCGGAGCGCGCAGGCGATTTTGGTCCATTGCACCACATCGCAGATCAGAAAGTAGTCCTCGGTCTGGTTACCTCCAAGGATGGCGCCCTGGAAGACCCAACCGATCTGAAGCATCGCATTGAAGAGGCTGCCAAGTACGTTCCGCTGCGCAACCTCTGCATCAGCCCCCAGTGCGGCTTTTCGTCCACCGAAGAGGGCAATATCATTGAGCCTGAGGATCAGTGGAAAAAGATCGCCCTCATTAAAAACGTTGCTGAAGAGGTTTGGAAGTAATAAGCCCCGAAAGCGATCGAAGCGAAAGCAAAACAAAAGCGCCGGCTTGATGCCGGCGCTTTTTTAGTGCTCAAGATTATTGCTGCTTGGAGTCTTCGCCCTGATTGTTTTGGTCAGAAGGCTGTTGGGCTGCTGGAGCTTGAGGCGCAGCTGGGGGCTGCGGGGCTGCCGGAACTTGAGGGGCGGCTGAGGGCTGACCCTGCGTCGGCTGCTGCGGTTGCGGAGGCACCTGCTGATTCGTAGGCTGCTGCGGAACCTGCAACCCCTGCTGGTACTGCTGAGGCTGCTGGTAACCATAGGCCCCCATTGGTACAGCTGCATAGGCTCTACGAACGCGACTGACGAACACCGCCGAAACGATGAACAGCACCGTAGAGATCATGCCACCAACCAAAAAGCTCACAATAGCAGCGGCGATAGACCAGCCGAAGGCGCCGCCCAATTTAGCGGGGTTGTTGCAGTTGCGCAAGGCAATGATGCCCGCAACCAGGCAGACAACCTTGCACAGCACATATCCCAAGCTCAAACCCACCATTAGGAAAATGCTGGCGGAAGCCACGGCCATGGCTTCATCCTGGGTCATGCCGGAATAATCGTATGACGAATACGACGAAGAGCCATCAAACGCCGAAGAGGTGCTTGATGATTCCAACTCCGAGATAAGAGCATTAACCACAGCGGGATCATTCAAGGAAGTCGAAGCGATCCCCATGAACAAGGCCACCACCAAGCCGCCCAAAATACCCAAAGCAGACAAAACGATAGCTGCGATACTTACTCCCCGAACAACACGAGAGTCAGGATTCATCAAAAGCCCCTTTCGTAGGCATAAACATTGATAGCATTGTACCCGAGCTACCCCACCGACAACGTTACAGGGCAATGTCAATCCGCTAGCGCAAAGATGAGATTAGGCTACCCGAGGCAATGCCGTAAGCGCCCAGCAGTCCATTCGTTAGCAAATTCAGGTAATCGAACCTGCCGCATCAACCAATAACCCACACAGCCAAAATGAGATTCGAACAACTCTATCTTGTTCTGCGGAACATGTCCCACACAAGCCAAACCGAAAGGACGAACGCAGAAACATACTCGACAAGAGAAAGGACGGGCATCCCAAACAAGCGCGGCATATCCACCGCAATGATAAGGCTGCCGCTTACCAGCAATCCAGCAATAACAAAACTTATAGCAAGGCGGTTCATGATGCGCCCGACCTTATACAGCGGCTCGGGAGAACTGAGCATTTCCATATTCACTTTCAGTTGACCGCGCGAAAGCATGTGAAGCGTGTCTCCCGAGTACTCGGCCGCCTTGATTAGACTATGGGTTGCCGAATTCAGCGAAATCAGCAAATCCTTTGTTTGATTCTCAATCTCCGTCTTGATGTTTTTAGAGCGTTGAAGATGCCCATTGATGATGTCGACGATATTGGCATTTGCCAGACAATCTTGCAGCGAGCCTTCCATGGTAATGATGCCACGCGAAACAGCGGTAACCGAAGCGGGCAGGGTAACCTTGCACTGGCGCGTAAGCACCATAATGTCACCCAGCAAAGCACCGATATCAATATCGACAACGTCGGTTGAAGCGTAGCTTTCCAAAACGTTATCGAGCTCCGCCAAGAAGCGCGGATGATCGATGGCGTTCATATCGTGCGCTACGGAAAACGCGATGAGGGCGTCTTTCAATTCAGCGGAGTTTTTGGACCCTACCGCTTCAACAATCCGCCTGAAACCCCCACGATCACGCGGCGAAAGGCGCCCCATGATGCCCAAGTCGATGTAGATCACCTTGCCGTCCTTAACCAGGATATTTCCCGGATGAGGGTCAGCATGGAAGAAGCCATGCTCCATAATTTGCGTGGCGTAATTGTCCATAACCTTTACGCCGATTTCTTCCAGGTCGTAGCCATTTTCAAGCAGACGCTTTGTATCGCGAATGGAAATGCCATCAACGTATTCCATGACCAGGACTTCTTCGGTGCAATAGTCCATATAGGGCTTTGGGCAGGAAATATACACCACGTCTTTGTTGAGCAGCGCAAACTCTTCCAAGTTGCGCGCTTCTTTCAAGAAGTCGGTTTCCTCCAGGAACGTAACCCACAGCTCCTCCACCACATCGCGCAGATTGAGCATCTGATTATCTTTCATGAAACGCGACGCCTGCTTGGCGACTGCACGCATCACATCGATGTCCTGGGCCATGGTGGTGCGCACGCCAGGACGCTGCACTTTAACAGCCACTTCGTCACCGTTCGTCAAAACCGCACGGTGAACCTGCGCCATAGAGGCGCTGCCCAACGGCTTCGGATCTATTTCTTTGAATATCGAGTCGAACTTATCGCCATAAATGCCCCGAAGCACCGCTACCGTTTCATCGAACGGCATAGGGTCGCAATCCATCTGCAGATCGGAAAGCGCATCGCAATACACCTGCGGCAAAATCTCCGAACGAAGGGAAAGCATTTGGCCTATTTTGATGAAGCTTGGCCCCAGATCGACAAGGATGTCACGCAACTCCGTAGGCGAAAGACCGTCCATAACGTGATGCTTGCGCATAAGCAGCACAATTTCGCGTATACGACGCGTGCGGACCTTATGGCTTAGATCAAACTGTTTATCGGGATCGAATTCGGTACCGTTTTCGAAAAAATGTTTGAGCAAGGTGTTTTCGTTCATGAAATTCCTCTAATGGACCAACCAGCATCGAAACAAACAGGTGGACGTGTTTTGCGCTATAGGGACGAAACAAGCAACCGCAAAGACGGCTGCCTTTGCACATTGCTTCCAGAACGCCCTACCGACCAAATAGACCGGAAGTCTCTTCCCTATATAAAAAAGAACGTGGCAGGAGCGCCCTGCCACGTTCTGAGCATGCGGGGTTATTCGGCCTTTTCCTCTGCAGGCGCCTCTTCGGCTTTCTCGGCCTCTTCGGCAGCAGGCTCTGCGGCAAGCTTGGCAACAGTTGCAGCAAATTCGGCACGCTCTTCGGCGCTCATGGTTTTCATCGCAGCGGCAATGCTCTCCTCGCGGACCTTCGCAACGGTCTCATTTGCCTTATGCTGCAACTCGCGGTTGATGTCCTTGCCCTGCTCAACCGTAACGCCGCCCTTTTCAATAAGGGTATCGAGCACTTCCTTCGCCTTTTCGCCAGTGATGGCCATAGCGCCAACGCCTGCCAGGAAAATATCGCGGAAACCCTTTTCGAATTCAGTAGCCATGATGACCCCTCCGTTTCAGCTAGGTAGTTTGTAGTCCCTGTTATCTATTATATCGGCTTTTCAGCAGCTTGAACGTGTTTCAAGGAAACGGGACACTCAAGGCACAAGAGAGGAGAGCTCCCCCGCTCAATCCCCACAGCAGGTGCCTCCCAGGGTCTCAGCCGTACAGCCGATCGGACTAAATCCACAACAACGAAAAATAAATGGAGTTAGCTTAAATGTCTATTTTTATTGAACACTTTGTTGGGTAAACTAACTATGCCCTGCTCGACAGGGTCGTTTTAATTAGAAAGAAGTTTTTATTATCGTGGCTTCATCTGTGCAGAACAAACAACCGTCGCAACTCCTTGTAGGTATAGACGTTGGATCCACAACAGCGAAAATCGCCGTTATGGACGTAGCGTCTCATAAAGTGCTTATGCGCCGCTATGTGCGCCATCATGCCCAACAGGCAAACTGCTTGAAGGGCTTGCTTGCCGAATTGGACCAGCAGTTTGGGGGCATTCCCATGCGCGCCGCCCTGTGCGGTTCGGGAGGCGCAGCCCTGGCAGAAGCCCTGGACCTGCCCTATGTGCAGGAGGTCGTAGCCAATTCTCTTGCAGTGGGCGCACATTACCCCACCGCACGCACCGCCATCGAACTTGGCGGACAAGATGCGAAAATGATCTTCTTCAAATACGACAAAGAGGCAAACCGCCTTTCGGTTGCCGATATGCGCATGAACGGAAGCTGCGCGGGCGGCACGGGTGCCTTTGTCGACGAAATTGCCACACTTCTTAAAGTGCCCACCGAACAGTTCAACGACCTCGCTCAACAGGGCGAAGCCGTCCACAACGTTTCCGGTCGCTGCGGTGTATACGCGAAAACCGATATCCAGCCCCTGCTCAACCAGGGCGTGCCGAAGGCCGATATCGCCCTTTCGTCGTTTCACGCTATCGCCAAACAGACCATCGGCGGCTTAGCTCAGGGCCTGGAAATCGAGGCCCCTGTTGTGTTCGAGGGCGGGCCGCTCACCTTCAACCCGCGCCTAATCGCTGTTTTCGCTGAACGCCTTGAGCTGGGCAGAAAAGACATCATCATTCCCAACCACCCCGAAACCATCGTTGCAGTGGGTGCGGCACTTGCCCTGGAAGAGCTCTTCGCCGACCGCCAGGCGCAGCTTATTCCTTCCCAGGCAATCAAAACGCTTGAAGAAGCCCATATCGTGGTCATAGACGATGCAGCAGGCAGCGCCGCGTCGCAAAGCGCCTATGCCGGCAAGCCTTTCTTTGAAACCGACGCAGAGCGTGCCGCCTTCAGTGAACGCCACCAGCTGCCCCAAGCAAAAACCGCACTTGAGCAGGGGAACCTTCCTGAAACACTCCGCGTATACCTTGGCGTTGACTGCGGGTCAACCACCACGAAGTTCGCCCTGCTCAACGAAGAGGGCGAACTTGTCGATTCGTTCTACGCCTCCAATGAGGGCGAACCCATTAATGTTGCCGTAGAGGCACTGCGCGCCTTGCACAAGCGATACCAAGACGCAGGCTGCGAGCTTGAAGTTGCAGGATGCGGCACCACCGGCTACGGCGAAATGCTGTTTGCCAACGCCCTCGGCGCCGATTGCCACACCGTTGAAACGGTTGCCCATTCGCGCGCGGTTCAGCAATTCGACCCCAATGCTTCATTCATCTTGGATATTGGCGGACAAGACATGAAGGCGATCTGGATCGACAACGGCGTTATCACCAATGTCGTAGTAAACGAGGCATGCTCTTCCGGCTGCGGATCGTTCCTCGAAAGCTTCGCATCCACGTTGAACATCCCCACCAAAAGCATTGCTGGCGCTGCCTTCGAGTCGAACGCGCCTGCCGATTTGGGAAGCCGCTGCACGGTGTTCATGAACAGCAGCATCGTAACCGAGCAGAAAAACGGCAAGAACCCGAACGACATCATGGCGGGCCTCTGCCGCTCTATTATTGAAAACGTATTCACCAAGGTAATCCGCGTTTCCAACCTGGAAAAGCTCGGCAACCATATCGTGGTCCAAGGTGGCACATTCCTGAACGACGCAGTGTTGCGCGCATTCGAACAATACGTTGGTCAAGAGGTTACCCGCGCGCCCTATCCTGGCTTAATGGGAGCCATCGGCGTAGCGCTTATCGCCCGAGAAAACGAGCAGGCAAGCCACGCCTCTACCTTTATTGGTTGGGATGCTCTGGAATCTTTCAGCTATTCGCAAGAAACGAATCTGATCTGCCCGTTCTGTTCAAACCGCTGCAACCGCACGCGCATCACGTTTTCCAATGGCACTTCATGGATTACCGGCAATCGCTGCACTAAGGGCGAAGTCGTAGGCGAACTTTCCGACGCAAAGGTGCGCGAGCAAGTACGCGAAGCAAACCGCACCATGGAAAGCGTGCCGAACCTGTACAACGAACGCGAGCAATTGCTTTTCAAAGATTGGCCTTGTACACCCGTTGTACCTTCCCAAGGAATTACCTTGGGCATTCCGCGCGTACTGTTCTTCTGGGACAGCATGCCTTTCTGGAAAACACTGCTGCAAGCGTTGGGCTTCACGGTAAAGCTCTCCCACAAATCAACGCGCGCCATCTACGAAAACGGCCTTTCTGCCGTCACGTCCGATACCGTATGCTTCCCCGCAAAACTGGTTCATGGCCACCTTCGCGATCTGCATAAACAGGGCGTCGACCGCATTTTCATGCCGATCGTTACCACCGTACCCTCCGAAAACACCTCGAAGGACAGCCAGTCAATGTGCGCTGTGGTTAAGGGATACGCCCTGGTGGTGCAGAATTCCGACAATCCCAGCCGTCGTTGGGATATCCCCTTCGATAACCCGATGTTCCATTGGTTCACGGAAGAGGACTGCACCGACCAGCTGGTGAAGTATTTCAAGGAAACCTTCCAAATCCCCGAGAAAGCAACCATGGCAGCCCTCGAGCAGGCGCGCAACGCGCAGGCATCGTTCGGCGCTGCCCTTCAGCAGCGCGGCGCCGAAGTGCTAGCCCAGGCCCGCAACGAAGGCACCTACACCGTGGTGCTGGCAGGACGCCCCTACCATAACGATGACTTGGTCAACCATGAGCTGCCAACGTTGTTTACCGAGCACGGCATTCCCGTCATCACCGCCGATTCCGTTCCGGGCGCCACTCAAGTGCCGCTCCAGAACAGCCTGATCGATATCGCAAATAACTTCCACGCCCGCATGCTTTCAACGGCAACCCTGGCGGCGCAAAGCCCCAACATGGAGTATGTGCAGATAGTAAGCTTCGGTTGCGGCCACGATGCGTATCTCTCCGATGAGATCATCCGCCTGATGAAAGAGATCAGCGACAAAACACCGCTCGTGCTCAAGGTAGACGAAAGCGACATCCGCGGACCCTTAGGTATCCGCGTTCGCTCGTTTATCGAAACGGTCAACGAGCGTCGCGAAAAAGAAAAAGCTGCAGCATCCGCTCAAGCGGCCCCTGCTATCGACGCAGATCCACAGAATAGCTCGGAAACCCCTTGCTGCGGCAGCACACAGAGTTGCGAACCCTCGCAATGCGCAGCCTGCACAGCCGCATTCGAACGCAAAATCGACGAGGCCCTGGCTCGTGCCACCGGAGAAAAACTCGCGGATCCCTATCCGCAAAAATTCACCAAGGAAGACGCCGCCACTAAAACGGTGCTAGTTCCCAATACCTCACATGCTTTCAGCCAACTAATGGCGGCGGCGTTCGCCAACCAGGGTCTGAACACCGTTTCTCTCCCAATTGGTCGAGAACGCGCAATTTACCTGGGAAAACGCTACGTTCATAACGATATCTGCTTCCCTGCCCAAATCGTGATCGGCGAAGCGCTGGCGGCGCTTGAATCGGGCGAATACGACCCTGACAAGGTTGCTATTGCTACTGGCAAGTACATCGGCGACTGCCGCCTTACCCACTACGCTGCGCTGCTGCGTAAAGCGCTCGATGATGCAGGCTATCCTCAAGTCCCCATCATCACCAACGATGCGGAAGATGCCCATAACGTTCATCCTGGTTTCAAGATGAGCCTGAAAACCGCTATGCAAATTGCATTCGGCTTGCCCATGATCGACGCGCTGGAAGAGCTGCTGCGCAAAATACGTCCCTACGAGCTGGAATCTGGCAGCGCCGATGCAGCATTCGACAAATCTATCGATGCTGTTATAGGCGGCTTGCGCCAAGGCGGCATCGGGGGCATGAAGAGGGGCTTCAAAAAAGCTATAGCCTCAATGCTTTCCGTGCAGTACGACCGAAGCAAACCACGCCCCACCGTGTTGATCGTGGGCGAATACCTGCTGAATTTCCATCCAGGCGCTAATCACGATATGGAACTGTATTTGGAGAACAACGGACTGGAAATCATTGAAGCGCGCATGACTGACGTTATTCGCAAAACGTACTTCTACCAGCGATCTCAGCAACGTGAATACAAGGTGCATCGCCCGCTTCCCATCAAGCTGAACAATTCGATATCCGATGCCTTCTTCAAGCTGGCCCACGATGTTACCGACAAAATTGCCAAGGCGCACCCGCTGTATACGCCGCCGTGCCGCATGCCCGAATTGGTGCAGGCAAGCGACCCCATTATTCACCACACCTTCGATGCTGGCGAAGGCGTTCTGATCCCCGCAGAGATCCTTCATCACGCAAAACAGGGTTGCCGCGCGTTCGTTATCCTGCAGCCCTTCGGATGCCTGCCCAACCATGTAGTGGGCCGCGGTATATCGAAACGCCTGAAGGAACTATATCCCGATGCACAGATTTTGCCTCTCGACTTCGATCCCGATGTTAGCTTCGCCAATATCGAAAACCGCCTGCAAATGCTCATCATGAACGCACGCAAGCCTCGCACGTCCTAGCGGACGAGCCATAACCTGAACCGCCCCACAACGAAGGAGCCCATCATGGCACGACCCCGCAAAGACCAGCAGGAGCCCGCTGCGGTAGAGCGCATCAAAAACGCATTCTGGGAACTGCTCGAGGAAAACGACCTGAAGCACATCACGGTGAATATGGTCACCCAAAAGGCCCATTGCAACCGTGGTACGTTTTACTACCACTACGAATCGCTCGATGCGCTGCTGTGCACCGTCATCGAGGAAGAGCTGCTTAACAGCAAAGGCCTTCCGCTTGGCATTTTCTATATGCTCAGCAACGACAGCAAAGCGCTAACGGAAGTACTGCTACCCCAGCGCACGCAGCGCTTTGGCCTCGTGATGAAGCGCTGCGGCCAAGAATGCGTTGCATTGAAAATCCGCACCATCATAGCCAATATGTGGCAAGCCATCCTCTGTGACGAGGGAGAAGAGCTCACCACCAATGCGCGGATCATCATCGAGTACTCCATTAGCGGCCTGATCGGTGTTATCGATTATCTCTATCGCGAGGGAAAGCTCGACGGCTCTTCTTTCCCAGAGGAAATGATCTACGCCATCAAAGACAACGCCCATTACCTCGCCATCCGCATCAGCAATGCCCAGGGAATCTCGCTCCAAGAATTCGAGCAGCGCGTACGCCTGTATTCGCATATCGCTAGATAGCTGCCTGCAAATATACGCCTCTGCGTTTTCAGATTGATTAGATGCAATCCGCAAACGTGATTTCGGGCCACTGCGCCTGAATGCCTGCAGGCTCACTGCGCGTAATGGCAACGCTCCCGCGTTCGCCGCAATGGGCATGACCCTGCGCCGCCGCCTCGATAAGCGCATCGAACACGCATTCCATACGATGGCGCCCCGTGAAGAACTCAGGGTGCCACTGCACGCCGATCATAAAGCTCTTGTCGCGCACTTCTATGGCCTCAACCAGACCATCGGGCGCATACGCCACAGCGTCAACGCGCGTCGAGAGATCGCATACCCCCTGATGATGCATAGAATTTACCATGATATTCTGCACGCCCAGCAACTTGCCTAATTTGGAGTTGGGCAGAATGGTTACTGGATGGGTGGGCTCGCTGTAGGGCTTTGGCTGCCAATGCGCAAGTTGAGGCAAATCGCCTTTATCGTCGTTGATGCCCCTTCTTACCACACCGGGAAATTGGTCTCCCAAATCTCGGAATAAGGTACCTCCCAAGCACACATTTATCATCTGCATGCCTCGGCAGATACCCATCAACGGCAAATCAAAGCGATACGCATAGCTCAAGATTAAATACTCAAGCTCTTCACGCTCAGGCGTATGCTCGTCGATTTTGCCGCTATCGCGAATAGCGCCATAGCGAGCCGGATCGATGTCGTTGCCGCCAGTAAGGACAAAACCGTCTATCAAAGGGAAAAGCGTTTCATATACATGGGGGTTACCCGAAAGAGGCAGCAACAAGGGGGCGCCACCAGCTTTGATGATGGCGTTAGCATAGCGCTCGGGAAAGCTCACCATCTTTTCGGTGGTGTTCTGGGATGGAACAATGCCGATAACAGGCAGGTGCGCAATCTTGCCAGCACTTCCATTCGCTACCGTCATGACGTTCCCTTTCTGCAGGCCAGCGCAAACAGGCCTGCCGCTTTATTGTTAGATGGTGTAGCTGTCTATCGCAAGCTGGGAGGAGCGATCCACCACATCTTGCAAAGAAATACCGCCCAGGTAATCATTCACCAAATCGTGCAAGCCCTTCCAAACGAAGATCTCATAGCACGATTCACCAGGAGACGCTTCCCCGGAAAGCTCATCGAGGTAATCAACAGGCGCAAGAGAACCCTCCGTTACGGTGAGCACGTCGAGCATAGTGATGTTCGCGGCACTGCGCGCAAGGCGATAGCCGCCCGAAGCACCACGGGCGCTGCGAACCAGCTGGGCCGCCGCCAGACTCGATGCAATTTGCTCCAAGTACTTACGCGAAATGCTCGTAGCCTCAGCGATTTCCTTCAACGGCACTGGCTCCGTGCCGCCATGCCCCGCCAAAAACACCATGAAGCGCACTGCATAGAGCCCTTTGGTAGATATCTTCATTGGTGCCTCCTGACGGAATGGTGAACATCATCGATGCATTGGCCCGACGCAACGGGCAATGCACAAAACAACCTGTAATCATATAGGAATAAGACCATAATAGCACGGCCAAAATGCCGACATACAGGCTATCGCCTGCTGCGAGCAAATGCCGCTAGGTCGTGCAAATGAGCAGCATCCTCTTCATCGAGTGCCTCATCTGCGACTTCAAAGATAAGCTCCTGCCATTCAACAAGCGTTTTGCCACAGATAACCGCTTCGGAACCATGGCTTTGGATAGCCTCCAGTGCCTGATTGGCGCTGTCATCGCTCAAAGGCCACACGCCTTCCGTTACCCCAAGCGCCTTCTCGATTTCACAAAGAGCGCGCTCAGAATAGAAGATGCCTTTGACAAGCGCCGCATATCCCGCCATAAGCGGGGCGGGCAACGAATCGGCTGGGCGAATTTCCACAAAGTTCTTCAAGCGCACGTCGGGCCAAAACATAGAGAGCACGTGCTCGATATCGGCACAGGTCATGGGAGCGTCGCCGTAGGCTTCATAGGCAGACTGCCCATACACCGCGCGCAGATTCGGCCCCGCAGGATCATCGGCAGAAGAGCGCGTAACGAAAATAGGGCATGTGCGAAGAATCCAATCGGCATAGTCCGCAAAGCCATAGCCCTCGTCGAAAAGACCCGGCACCGAACCGCATCGATCGTTGTCCACGTTGCGCCACAGGGCAAATCGCGCCAATCGGGGTGCAGGCTCCGCCTCGAACACCGCCGTGTTGTCGGTGACACTTGCAAAGATGGGCGCCAACGCCTGGGCAATGCGCATTTTTCGAATGGCATCGGCTTCATCGCGATAATCCACCGAAACTTGCGTAGAAGCAGAGGCGCGCATCATGCGTTCGCCATGCGTACCGATTTCCCTGAAATAGTTGTTCATGAAACGGTAACGCTGTTTCGGAATAAGCGTAAGCTCAAGCGCACGCGCCGTAGGATGATAGCCGCTGGTAACCAGCTTGCATCCGTGCTCCGCCAAGAACGGATCAACCCTCGATCGGAATTCGTTGTACACACGGAGGATCTGACCGATAGACGAATACGGAGCGATGCTGATTTCCAGCTGAGCAGCAGGCTCAAGCGTGATGGAGGCCTCGTCGCTGGCGAGTCCGATAAGGCCACCCTCAAGGCCATGGGTATGCTGCGGGTAAGCATCGGCCAGATGCGCCAACACATCCCGGACGCCGAACTCTCCTTCGCTTCCAGCATACGATACGGAATGCTCGCCTTCGGCGGTAACCACGAAGTGCTCCACTTCAACGCCAAGGGCGCCAAGGGGTTTACTCCCCTTCGCGCCCTCAGTGAAGTAGGCGACCAATGCCTGTTTGTTCTCTTGCTCGTAGGACATTCATGCCTCACTTGCCAGAACAGTGCGTCAAGACGCCTGTTCGGATCTTACTCGAAGTTGAACATCGCCGTAGAGAGATAACGCTCGCCCGTATCGGGGAGAATAGCGACGATGACCTTGCCAGCATTTTCGGGGCGCTGAGCGAGCTTGGTTGCCGCAGCAACGGCAGCGCCTGAAGAAATGCCCACCAGCAAGCCATCCTTTGCCGCAAGCTCGCGACCAGCCTCAAAAGCCTCTTCGTCGGCGATGGTGATAACCTCATCATAGATATCGGTATTCAGTGTATCAGGAACAAATCCTGCGCCGATACCCTGAATCTTGTGAGCGCCCGGATGGCCCTCTGAAAGAACAGGAGATCCAGCAGGCTCCACGGCAACAACCTTGACCTCGGGGTTCTGCTTCTTCAGATATGCACCCGTACCGGAAACCGTTCCGCCGGTGCCTACGCCAGCAACCAGGATGTCCACTTTGCCCTCGGTTGCTTCCCAGATTTCGGGGCCGGTAGTTGCCTCATGAACAGCAGGGTTGGCAGGGTTGGTGAACTGGCTGGGAATAAAGGAGTTCGGAATCTCTTCGGCAAGCTCGGCAGCGCGAGCGATTGCGCCCTTCATGCCCTTGGCACCATCAGTAAGGACCAGTTCAGCACCGTAAGCCTTCATAAGGTTGCGGCGCTCAACGCTCATCGTCTCAGGCATGGTGATGATGATACGATTGCCGCGAGCAGCAGCAATGGCAGCAAGGCCGATACCAGTGTTGCCCGAAGTAGGCTCGATGAACACGGTGTCTGCGTCGATCTTGCCATCGGCTTCCGCCTGCTCGATCATGGCCTTGGCAATACGGTCCTTAATGGAGCCAGCAGGATTAAACAGCTCGACCTTACCGACGATAGTTGCATTCAGGTTGTGGTTCTTCTCGTAATTGGAGAGCTCTACCAACGGGGTATTGCCGATAAGCTCGGAAACGCTCTTGTACACTGCCATGATTCCTTCTTTCTGCCGCACCTACGGCAAATCGCCTTCGGGCCTTTAGCTCACTGAAAGATTACGTTGAAACCAAACTTGAGCTTTAGAACCTCGAAGGAAGTCCTTTTCTTGACTCCAAATCCTACTAACCCCGTAGGTATTGTCAAGTATTAATTCCATAATTCATATCGGAGAAATAAGATATTTCGGTATTCGTTGTATATCGCCTGGTAAGAATAGGTATTTTCAAAATTGATGATTTAACGGTCACGTAACCTTTTCATGATTTCCCAAATATTTCGCACCGCTTTCGCACGACTTTCTCACTCGCTTCGTATGTTCTTAAGCAACGGCTGCAACACTTGCGACAAGCAACACTGCAAGGAAAGGCTGCATCATGAAAGCAAAGAATCGTGCTGCTGCGCGCGTGCGGCGCATTGGCAACAAACCAGCAAACTGCACCACGCTCGAAAAGCAACGCATAGGGGACGCCTTCCATCAAACAAGACTCCCTGGCAAAAGCACCAGCGAATGGGCGATCCTGTTCGCGAATCACCGTTTACCGCTGTGCGTCTTTATCGCTGTCCTGGCCTGTTTCCTTGTTGCTTCAGCAGCCGCACCCCGCTGGGCACAGGCAGGAAACACCCCCGAGCAACCGGCAACCGTTGTCATTCAAGTTGAAGGGTACACAGGAGCGCTACCCACCCTGGCTGCCGGAACCGATTTCACCTTAGGGCAACCCGTTGGCACCAACCCCGCTTTTATGGCGGACGAATCGGGCAAACAGCCCCTGGCGAAACTCATCGAGTCAAAAGAGGCACAAGGGCTCACCCTGAAATGGCATGATGAAGCAGGAAAAGAGTTCGATTGGCTAACCACGAATGTCGAGAAAAGCACAACCGTCACAGGAACATTCGTTGAAGCCGATTACGAGGTTCGCGTCTCTTTCAACGACGAGAAAACCGACGACCTTACTGTAAAAGTGCCCCAAGGCAGCTCGTTCAAACAAGCTTACGGGAGCATACCCACCACCCCCACCAAAGAGGGCTGGGAATTCGTGCGGTGGGTAGACACCTCCGACGACTCCACCTTCGACTTCACGAAACCCGTGGAGAAATCAACGAGCATATATGCCCTGTTCAAGATTGCCAATACCGCTAAGGTCGAAGCGTTTGACCCCACAAAGGACATTCCCAAAACCCTAACTGGTAGCTGCTACATCGGTGCAACCTGGAATGTGCATCCCGCCAAATTTGCCATTTCCGATTTCACCGGCGAACTCAAAGGCTATGCCGGCACTGGCACCTGCTCACTGCCCAGCGCCGCGGCGCCCTCGAACACCCGAGCAGACTACGTAGCCACCCTGAAAGAGGTCAACGTTGAAGCAGGCGAAGTGGTTTATGACGTCAATATCACGCCACCTGGCGCAGCGCACCCCGGTGGTCCGAGCAATAGCCTTGGGCTTATCGGCTATCAAACGGTGTACCTGGAAGCCGTCATCAAGAAGAACTTCGGCGGATACCTTGAAGTGGTCAAAACTTCCTCCAATCCTTCCCTCAGCGAAGACAACCGCTGCTATTCGTTGGAGGAAGCCGTGTTTGGCGTGTACGACCAAGAAGGGGCGCGCGTAGCCCAGCTCACAACGGGTGCCGATGGGAAAACCGCCAAAAGCCCGTTGTTGCCTGCGGGTACGTACACCATTCGCGAAGAAACCGCACCTGAAGGCTTCGCCCCCGCGCCCGACACAAGCGCAGCCATTACCTCGGGTAGCACCACCACTGCAAGCATTTCCGATGCACCGCAAAACGCGCTTATCAACCTCATCGGCCAAAAGATCGATGCAGAAACCAACACCCCTTACCCCCTCGGATCGGCAACCCTGGAAGGAGCGCTCTTCCGCGTTAGCTACTTCGATCAGGAGGAGCAGGAGCCACAAGCCCTTTGGGGAATCCTAGACAGATCGAGCGTCAATCCCACCAGTCAGAAGACAACAAAGCAAAGCATGGATCACCTCGGAACTCCTAAGCGCACGTGGGTTTTCAGAACTGACGAAACGGGCGGTTTCGCTTTCGATGAAAACCATTTCGTTGAAGGAGATGAGTTTTACTACGATACCAACCACGCCATAGCACTGCCCTTAGGCACCGTTCTCGTAGAAGAGATCCAACCGCCTACTGGGTATCTCAGCAGCGATGAGTCCTGGGAAGTGTCGCTGACCAGCGAAGGAACGGAAGAACACATCAGCGCCTGGGCGCCCCTTTCCTTTGAAGAACAGGTTATTCGAGGCGACCTGGCCTTCACCAAGGCAAAAAGCGGCACCATGGAGCATCTGGCGAATGTGCCGTTCCGCATCACTTCGCACACTACAGGAGAAGAGCATATGCTGGTGACCGATGAAAACGGCATGGCAAACACCGCTTCTTCGTGGGTCCCCCACTCCCGCAACACCAACGCTGGCACCTCGGCAAATGACGGCATCTGGTTTGGGCACGATTCACACGGCGGGGCAGCAAAGGTCAACGACGATTTGGGCGCTCTCCCCTATGACACCTATGAAATAGAAGAGCTTCCTTGCAAGGCAAACGAAGGCACCATACTGGCGCACTTCACGATAACCATCAGCAGAGACAGCACCACACTTGACCTGGGCACCGTCGACAATGACACCATCCCTCTTGCCATTTCAGGTGAAGTCGACAAGCGCGAAACTTTCCTCAACGAAACAGGCTCGTTCGATTACCTGATCGACTATCGATCCACCTCTAGCACCTGGGTTGACGAATTCACCATGACCGATGCCATCACCTGCGCAGAAGATGACTACGCCCACCTTACCGGCATCGCCACACCCGTAAGCTTCGAAGATTACGATGGCATGATGAACGTGTGGTATCGAACCAACTTCGACCAGGCAAAAGAGCAGGAGAACGAAGCAGCCGAAGAAAATGGGAAAACAAGCAAGGCCAACGACAATAGCGCCGTAGAACAAAGCAAAAGCACGCCCGACAGCACCAGCGCAACCAGCAACGGGGCAAGCAATGCCGGTGCCGAACAGGCAAATGCCTGCACCCGAAACCCCTACAACCCCGATAATCCAACCAACAAGCGAATCCACGACTTCAACGGTTGGCACATCTGGAAGCAAGACGTTTCAACCTTGGAATCGCAAGAGCTTGCCGTGAACGATCTTTCGCTTGAACAGGGAGAATTCATCATTGCCGTAGCCTTTGAGCACGGCAGGGTTGAAGAGGGCTTTAGCACCAACGCCCAAGATGCTAAAGAATGGGAACGCCCCGAACGCTACGAGAATGCCGACCTTTCCGATCTGCCCACGAACCGAGCTTCGTTCAACTTGAGGGAAGCAGCGGGACCAACGCGCAGCGAAGAAGACAGCGAAATCTCTTACGCTCCCGCCATCTTGCACATGCAAGCAACAGAGGAAACATTATCTGGTGATGCAGTCGATCTGTGGAATGTCGCGAATATCGATGCTCACCGAAATTTAGAGCTTCATGATGAAGACAGGGACTCGGTTGTCCAATCAACCAACCCAGTCGAAACAGCGGTGGAATCCGTTGGCTCCAAATTGCCGAAAACCAATGACGGCTCCGCTCCTATACCCTTCCTTGTCGTTTTAGCCCTAGCAACCACCTTCGGGCTCCTAGCATTCCCCAAATTGTCGCGACGATACGAATTAAAGCGGGCCATCCTAAACAATCTATAGCCACCAACCTCATACCAGCGCAAAGGCTTAAACAAAAACGCGAGCTGCTCGATGAATCGTCGGACAGCTCGCGTTTCTTGTTATGTTCAGTATTTACCGCGGCAGCTAACCGGCAATGCCACGCTTTACCGTACGACGCTTGCGCTTAGGCGGCTCAACCGGCTCACGGAAATCAAGCATCATCTGCTCCATGGGCGCATCGCCTGGAGTGGAATCCGCCACCTTTTCAACATCTTTCACAGTCCACGCCAACGCTTCGGAACCGTGGAGCTCGAGCATTTTATAGCGCGCATCTTGCACGTTCAGCTTAGAGCCAGCACGATGCTCGCTTTCGAACTCAATAACGCTCGATTTAGGGGCCGCCCCTTTTGGCGAAACGATTGTGGCACGGTACCTGGTCATGCGGCTCCTTTCGTGAAGCGACGTTATTGGAATGGGTGTTTAAGCATAACGCAAGATGGAATCCACATGAAACCATAACTAGCAAAGCCCCAAGAAGAAGAGAATAAAGGCACAGGGCAGCTCCAAGCAGCCCAACGCCCTCACCAATATGGAGGAATATGAGCCCTTTAGACCTCAAGGCGCAGGCCGAATTTGCTGACGTTCAAACCGTCGGCATACCTCGCGCCCTATTGTATTTTCGCTACAAAACCATGTGGCGTACTTTTTTTGAAGAACTCGGCCGGACCGTTGTGGTAAGCGACAAATCCGACCGCAGCACCCTTGAAACAGGAGCGCACCTTTCCATCGACGAATGTTGCCTGGCATCAAAGCTGTATATGGGTCACGTTGCCAGCCTTCTGGGAAAATGCGATGCCATTTTTGCCCCTAGCATCGACAATTTGGGGAATTTCAAAGGCTTTTGCACCAAATTCCAGGCACTGCCGGATTTAGTTGCCAACACCTTCATCGCGCAACGTCCCCGCATCATTTCTTGCGAAATCGATCGAGCAGACAGCCACATCAAGGAGCAGGAAGCCTATTTCGACCTCGGCCAAAAGCTTGGAGCGACAAGAAAAGAATCTAAGAAAGCCTATGCTGCTGCCGTGCGCGCTCAGGCGAATAGCGATGAGAAACGCGCCCGCAAACAGGAAGATCTGCTAAAACGCGTTTCTAAAATGCCCGAAGGCGAACGTCCCTTGCGAATTCTTCTGGCGGCGCACCCCTACGTGATCCATGACGACTTTGTGGGCTCGCCGCTTGTTGACATGCTAAGAGAGATGGAAACCTGCGTTCTTTTCGCCGATCGCTACAATCACGAAAAAGCGCTAGAAAAAAGCTTTGAGTTCTCCGATACCTTGCCTTGGATTGTCAACCGCGAGATCATTGGCACCATTCTTGACCTATACGACCAGATAGACGGCATTGTTTTGGTGAGCGCTTTCCCTTGCGGGCCCGACTCCATGACCAACGATGCCCTTATGCGCTGCATCAAAGGCAAGCCCATCCTTTCGCTCACTGTCGATGCGCAGAGCGGAACCGCTGGCTTGGAAACGCGCCTGGAAAGCTTTGTCGACATTCTTCGCTACCAGCAAAGGGGTGGCTACCTGCATGAATAACGAATCAAACCGCCAGCAAAGCGAAGAGCCAAATCGCAAACAGACTGCATTGAATGCCGTGCAGAAGGCAGCCGACACCCTCAAACGCCGCTATTCCGACGAAACCCCCAATGCATCTATCTCCTTTATTCCCGGCACACCCGAAGCCCTTCGCGCTCACCGCAGCAAGAAGAAGCAGAAGAAAAAAGCCGATCGTCACGCACGCACCAAAGTGGCCTTCCTCCGCTATTCCTATTACGACATTGCCTTCAAGTACTTTGTTGAACAGGTGCTTGATGCCGACTACGTATCGTTGCCCGAACCGACGCGTCGCACGTTGGAGCGGGGCGCCCAGCACAGTAACGATTTCGTATGTGCCCCGTTCAAGCATATCCTGGGTGACTACATCGAAGCGCTGGAACGCGGTGCTGACGTTCTTGTTCAATTTGCCGGACCCTGCCGCCTGGGATATTACGGCGAGCTGCAGGAATCCATCCTGCGCGACATGGGCTACGAGTTCGAAATGCTCAACTTCGCCACGGCAACGGGTAAACCATTGCAGAAATACCTCGCCATCTGCAAAGAGAAAGTGAACCCGAACCTCTCTATCCCGCAAGGGGCAAAGCAGTTCCTAGCCCTTTTCAAAATGATCGAATGTTTAGACTCCTACAACGATGCTTACCTGGCAAAGGCTGGCTTCGAAGTTGAGCACGGATCATTCAAGCGCGCCCGCGATAATTTCTTTGCCGACATGCGCACCGTTACCAACCTGAACCAGATAACCGCTGCTTACAAACAGGGCATGAGCGTTCTTCGGGAATTGCCCGTGCAAGAACCCGCCGACCCGATTCGCATCGGAATCGTGGGCGAATACTTCACTGCCGTTGACCCCCACTCCAATCTCAATATCGAAGAAAAGTTCATCGATATGGGCGTTTCGCTCGCTCGGTACCTGAACATCACGCACCGCAACCTGCACTACAACGAAGAAAACCTGCGCCGCGGCGTGAGCGAATACGTAAGCTACGACATGGGCCCTACTTCTACCATGACCATCGCCGCAGCAAAAAGTTATGCCGAAAAGGGATTTGACGGCATTGTTCACCTCAAGTCTTCTGGCTGTACGCCCGAAATTGACGTGATGCCCGTTCTGCAGCGCATCAGTAGCGACTACCACATCCCCATCTTGTACCTGAGCTACGATTCGCAAACAAGCGATACCGGCCTCGACACCCGGCTCGAGGCGTTCTACGACATGATTGCAATGAGAAAGGCCCGTTGATGAGCAACGCATTCCTTGGTATCGATACCGGTTCTATTTCCACTAAAGGCGTCATCATTTTGCCTGATGGCACGATCATCGCCCGCTCCTACCTTTGGACGGAAGGCAACCCCACCGATGCAGCGCGCCGCGTGGTGGAAGACCTGCACAGCCAGATAAACACCGAAGAAATCAGCGTGGTTGCCGTTGGCGCCACTGGCAGCGCACGGCGATTGGTTGGCTCTATTCTGGATGCAACCGTGGTAAAGAACGAGATTACCGCCCACGCCGTTGGCACCACCCATCTGCATCCCGATGTGCGTACCATTCTCGAAATCGGCGGGCAGGACTCGAAGATCATCTGCGTCGAAAACGGCATTGCCACCGACTATGCCATGAACACACTATGCGCTGCAGGCACTGGTTCGTTTCTGTCGAGCCAGGCGCATCGCCTTGGTGTCGAAGTGGAAGAGTTCGGCCCCATTGCCCTAACCTCGAAAAAACCTGCCAATATCGCCGCCCGCTGCACGGTGTTTGCCGAAAGCGATTTGGTGCACAAGCTGCAGGTTGGTTACCCCCGCGAAGACGTCATCGCCGGCTTATGCAAGGCCGTTGCCACCAACTACCTGAATAACGTGGGCAAAGGCAAGCGCATTCAGTCGCCCATCGTCTTCCAAGGCGGAGTGAGCAAGAACGTTGGCGTGGTTCATTTCTTCGAAGAGGCATTGAACCAACCTGTTTTAGTTGACCCCGACGGCCATCTGATGGGTGCCTACGGTGCCGCACTGCTGGCGGCCGACGCCCCCGCCGCGAAACGCAAGCCCTTCAATTTCGACATCTCCGACTTCGAGTTCACCACCCGCGAAGTCATCTGCCAGAAATGCGCCAACCACTGCGAAATCGTGTGCGTATACAAGGACGATGCCCTCATCGATGCCTGGGGCAATCGCTGCGATAAAGGCGCAATCAAAGTGGGAAAATAGGGACAGGTGCCAGATTCCCACTTTCGGTTTCGGAGCACTGCAAACAATGAACGGCTAAGGGCTGTCGGTAATTTCCGGCAGCCTTTTTTAGTGGGAATCTGGCACCTGTCCCTATTTTCCCACTTGTGAAGAAACGATAATTATTTCTAAAATATAATTATGTTTTAGTACTATTCATAGTGTCAAACAAGCTCATAAGCGCCCCTACCTGGGGCGCTTTCTTATTCTCTGGAACCGAAAGGAGGATCATCAACCATGGAAAACATCAACTTCTGCCGAACCCTGTTCGAAGAAACCCGCTTTATGAACATACTCATCAAGTCGACGCTTTCGGGCATCGTTGCAAAGCACGGGCTAAACCCCTATCAAGCCCATTTGCTGGGCGAAATAGCCTCGCAGGACGGCCAAACCATCAAGGAACTCGCTTATCACCTGTGCGTAAAGCCTTCCAACTTCAAGCCCATAGCTCAGCCTATGGAGGAACGCGGCTTCATCGAACGCAGGCAGGACGAAAACGACAAGCGCAGCTTCCGCATCTACCTCACGGAAAGGGGCCGCGCCGAATCGGCCGCCATCGATGCAGAGTTTTCTGCCCTCTTCGAGGAAAACCCCGATGCGACAGAGCTGCAGCAGCAGGTCATCGAAGGGTTTAAGGCCTTCCGCAAGCTCGCAAGCCTCAACAGCCAGCTCAAAACCACCCCTACCGATCCCCACACAAGAAAGGAAAACTAGATGGGTCTCACCCGCAATCAAGTAGTTATCGTTGCCATTCTGCTGGCAGGCGCCACGCTGGTTGTCTTGAACCAGACGCTCCTTTCGCCCGCATACCCCTCCATCATGGCCGACCTCCAGGTGGACGCCACCACCGTTCAGTGGCTCACCTCAGCTTATTCTTTGGTCGAAGCCATCGTCATCCCACTTTCCGCCTTCCTCATAGGTCGCTTCCCCACCCGAAAGCTGTTCATCGCAGGCGTTTCGGTGTTCGCCCTGGGTTCCCTTATGGCGGCGTTTTCGCCCTTCTTCGGCATCCTGCTGCTGGGCCGCATTTTCCAGGCAGCGTCCACCGGCGTAGTTATGCCGATGGTATTCACCGTGATCCTTCTGGTGTTCCCCCGCGAAAAGCGCGGCAGCGCCATGGGCATCGTATCCTTAGTTATCGGCTTTGCCCCTGCTGTCGGCCCCTCCCTTTCTGGTTTGCTCGTCGAATCCATCGGATGGCGCTCGCTCTTTGTACTGGTAACCATTCTGTCGATGATTATCGTCATCTTCGCCATTGCCTCCCTTAAGAGCTATGGCGAATTCGAACCCACCTCCTTCGACAAGCCCTCCGTTGCCCTCTGTTCGCTGGGTCTTCTGGGGCTGCTGTATGGCCTGGCAACTATCACTTCGGCAACCAACATAGCCATTCCGATCGCCCTTATCGTTGCCGGCGCCATTCTCTTGACGTTCTTCGTACGTAGGCAGCTGAAACTTGAAGTGCCGCTGCTGAAGGTCGACGTGCTGAAGAGCCGCTCATACGCAATCGTCGTCATTCTGGTTGCCCTGCTCCAAGCAGCGCTGGTTGGCACAGGCGTTTTGCTCCCCATCTATTTGCAAAACCTGCTCGGTGTATCTGCCCTCGAAACCGGCCTTATCATGCTGCCCGGCGCTGTGTTGGGTGCCATCATGGGCTTCTTCGCCGGCCGCCTGTTCGACAAGTTGGGCGTTCGCCGTATCGTAATCCCGGGCGCCTTGATTTCGGCCATCGGCGGCTGCGGCTTGGTTGGCTTCGGACTCGACACGCCCGTACCCTTCATCATCGTTATCTACACCTGCCTGGGCGTTGGCATGCAGGCGCTGGTCACCCCGCTTAATACCTGGGGAATCAACACGCTGGACAACCGTGTTATCCAGCACGCGAATGCACTGCAGAACACGCTGAACCAGGTTGGCGCTTCGTTGGGTACTGCTATCTTGGTTTCCCTTTCAGCAACATCCACCTTCCTGTTCCCCGAGATGCCCGCACTTGAACAGGCCATGGCAGGCGATCGCATCGCATTTGCCTTCACGGCGCTAATGATGATCACGATCTTTGTGGTTATCGTTGTCGCCGTGCGCGACACCAAGAAGGAGCCTTCCGCCGCAGAGCGCGCCAATGCCCTGCGCCTGCCCACCAAGGCAGACGACCACATCGCCGTAGACCTTGCTATGAACAAGCAGCCCTACTTCGTTCACAGCACCGATTCCATCCGCGAGGTTGCGCAGATTCTTGCCACCAACAAAACCTCTGGTGTTCCCGTGGTCGACGAGCGTATGAAGGTGGTCGGCTTTATTTCCGACGGCGACATCATGAAATACATCGGACGCAGCGAAGGCGCCGTTCTGGATGCAACCCTCATGCTGTACCGCGCCACCGACAACGAAAACTTCATGCAGCGCGTTTCCGAACTGCTCGACTTGAACGTTATGCGTATTGCCACCAAGGGCGCCATTTCCGTTGAAAGCGGATCCGAACTTGATGAAGCATGCCGCCTGCTGGCTGAAAAGCGCATTAAGAAAGCGCCGGTAGTAAGCGAAGACGGAACGCTCGTTGGCTCGCTTTCCCGCTCGGACGTTATTCGATCCACCATGGCGAACCTCGCCGCCATCGAAGCGCTTGCCAAGAAATCAAAGCCCGCAAACGCCTAACAACCCAGACCCTCCTTTTCTCCGCCCCGCATCAAGCCTCGTCCTGATGCGGGGCTTTTTCTTTTTTGAACTATGTTCCTCAAGGGCCAAACGCGCACGTAGTCGGCATAGGGGAAGGCACCACCGCGCCGCCCATGAGCGCAACGCCAACTTGCCGCACAAAGAAAACCCCCTTTATAATGTGACCGCATAATTTTGGTAACGGCTGGCTGCGCCTTTTGCGCAGGTGCTCACAAGCCGCAGGGGAATGAAGGTGCAAATCCTTCGCTATACCAGTAACCGTAACTTCGGGCAGTGCTCGATCAAGTCGGAATGCCTGCCAGCCCGCGCCCTGGATAGAAGGAGCTCACGTGAGCAACACCACCTGCCGTTCCCACGGCATAGCGCAGCGCGCCCTTGCGCTGTTCACGGCAATTGCCTTGGCAACCGCCCTAACCCCCAGCTTCGCCCTAGCAGAAGAAGCCAACAACTCGGCATCAATCACAGCGGAGCAAAGCTCCACGGCTAGCAGCGCAAGCAGCCTTTCCGCAGATGACGCTACCGCAAACAAGGCAGACACCACGCCAGATGCCAGTGAGAGCCAGGCATCGGGCTCCAGCAGCGCCGCAGAGCACGCAACAACCAGCAATTCAAAGGCAAACACGAGCGAATCGGCAGACACCAGTAGCGCAAATAAAGCACCGAGCCAATCTGCGGATAGTGCCGAGCCCGCAAACCAGGCATCCAGCACCAAAGCGGATACCGTTTTAGCAACACTGAAGATCTCGGTTTACGGCACCACTTTGGTTTCGCATACCTTCGACATTGAAAAGGGCAAAACTGTTGAAGACATGCTGAACTTGGCCGTCAAACAGGGTTACATCAACAGCTATTCTCACGGCACACCCTACCCTGGCTACACGGCGTACTACGTGAACAGCATTACCGTAAACGGCATCGCATACACCCAGCCCGCTAATTTTTCAGAGTATTGGTCGAGCACCATTAACGGCGCTTGGGAAAGCGACGGCATCAACGGCAACAAGATTGAATCCGACGGCTTTTCTTACGAGCTGAGCTACGTCTCAAACGATCCCAATACCAAATTCGAGGACTACCCAACCAGCCCTAACGCTCCCCATCCCGACAAGGCAACGGGAAGCGACACCACTTCGTACGTAAAGAACGAAGGCAACACCGGCGCGGCAACCTCCGCTCCCACCGCCCCCAACAACGCAGCGCTTTCCTGGAAGAAAACCTACGGCAACGGCAATTACTCAGAAATCCTTACGCTGGGCGATTCGATCTACTTCGCCTCATCGCTTCTCAATGCCAACTGGACCCCGAAAACCGCCGTGCTGCACCGCCTGAACTCCAAAGGCGAGGAAACCGCATCTGTTCAGCTATTCGGCGCCATCGACTCTACCTGCCGCATGGTATACACCGATGGCGTTATCATCATTCCCCTCTCCAACGGCCGACTGCAGGGCGTTTCCGCAAGCGAGATGAAAACCCTCTGGGTATCAGGCGCTATCGCGTCGGGCGCTCAGAACGTTTCCACCGTAACCGCCTCTGGCGGCATGGTGTTCACCGGCACCGCCAATTCGCTTGATTCGAGCTACAACGCCGCAACGGGCACATTCTTCGGCATCAACGCCATCACTGGCGAACGAGTTTGGGCAAACGAAGAGGCAAACACGGGCTTCTACTGGAGCGGCGCTTGCAAGGTTGGCAACGTCCTGCTGTACGGCAACGACGCTGGCGTGCTTACCGCCGTTGACCACACAACGGGCAAAACCGTTTCCACGCTTAAGCTGTCCTCCGCAATTCGCTCCACGGTAATCTCAAACAGCGCTGAGACCGAAGCGTACGTCACAACGAACGACGGCACGCTGCATAAGATTTCAGTAGCCTCCAATGGCTCGCTTTCCGAGCTGAACGCCGCCTCTTTTGCAGGCAAAAGCACCAGCACGGCAACCCTTTTCCAAGGCAACTTGTTCGTTGGCGGCGGCGTTACTGATTACACCGGAACGCTTAGCGTCATCGATGCTGCAACCATGCAGATCAAGCACTCGGTTTCCCTGCCTTTCGAGGTAAAGAGCGCTCCCTTGGTTGCCAAAGCGGCCGACGGCAACACGTATGTCTACTTCACCTGCAACGGTGCTGAGGGTAACTGGCCGGACTACACCAGCGGTGGCGGCGCCTGGATCTACTGCCTGGAAACCAACACCGCCACGAAGCTTTTCGATGCAACCGGCAGTATGGCCAACTACTGCACCAAGTCCATCACCATGGGTGCTGACGGCACCCTGTACTGGACCAACGATTCTGGCACGCTGTTCGCTCTGGCAAGCGCCACCTCTTCCAGCAACGGCAGCAACGACAACGATTCCGACAACACCCAAACACCTGAAAAACCTGAAACCAACAACCAGCAGAACAGCAAGACACCTGTCAGCAATGCGGGCGAGCATGCTCCTGCCGCAACCCCCATTAGCGCTGGAAGCACATCTGCCGCAGCTCAAGCACCCCTGAGCGATGCTAAAGCACTGGCCGAAAATGAAGCCTCCGGCGAAGAGGAAAACGGCAGCGCTGTTACCAGCTCATCTTCCGCTCGCGGCACCTCATCCAACAACAGCAACGATTCAAAGGGTGCTCCCTGGCTGCCCATCGCAGGTATTGTTGCAGGCTGCGCCGGCCTGGTTGCCGTAGGCGCTTTCCTGTTCCGTCGCCGTTCTTTGTAGGCAGGGGCTATGGCTGAAGATCCGAAAAAGCTCACCCGCGCCCACAAGATAGCGCTTGGCATAATCTCGGCTGCTTGCTGCTGCCTTATTGGCGTTTCGGCGTTTGCGCTTGCTGCGCCCGACGCGCTAAACCAAAACCAGGGCAATACGGAAGAAGCGGCTCAACAGGCAGACTCCTCCTCGGGCGATTACACCAACGACGCCACGCAAGAGGACCAATCGGGTGACGCGGCAGACCAAGGAGCCAACGCCCAAAGCGAAAGCGGCAGCGCGTCGGGCAACCAAGGCAAAAGCACCGATAGCAAAGGCAGCACCCCAAGCAGCTCCAGCAATAAAGCAAGCTCTTCCAACAACGCCTCGACCAACAAGCAGAGCGGCAACGGAAGCTCCCAAGGCGCCAATGCAAGCTCCGCTACTTCCAACACCGTTACGGTGTCGGTATCCGTTTCCAGCAGCGCCGCCGACGGACGCGTTTCTGGCAGCGCCCACCCCACCTTCAAGAAGGGCGCTACCGCCTACGATGCCCTGTGCGCCACCGGCCTTTCGGTTAGCACGAAGAGCAGCCAATACGGCCTCTACGTGAACGCCATCGGCGGTTTGGCGGAATTCGAATACGGTGGGAAAAGCGGCTGGATGTACTCTGTCAACGGAAGCGCGCCAAACGTTTCCTGCGGAAAGTACGTACTTAAAGACGGAGACTCCGTTTCCTGGTACTACGTTAAGTAAATGAAACCAACCGCTTTCGACAGCCTTCACCCCGCGCTTCCCCTGGCCTACTTCGCCGTAGCCTTGGTGCTTACCATGGCCGCACCCCACCCAACGCTCCTGGCTCTTTCCTTCGCCATCGCAGCGCTCTATGGGGTGTGGTTGCGCGGCGGTAGGGCTGTTGCGCGGTCGTTCGCATGGCAGCTTCCCCTACTCGCCGTTATCGTTGCGGTAAACCCGCTGTTCAGTTCCACGGGCACTACCGAACTGTTCCGCATAGGCACGCAGGCGGTGTATGCCGAAGGCTACGCCAATGCCGCCACCATGGCGCTGCTGCTCCTATGCGTGATGCAGTGGTTCGCCAACGCCGATGCCGTTCTGGGATCTGACAAGGTAATGGGCACATTGGGCGGCATCTTGCCCACCATCAGCCTGATGATCTCCATGATCATGCGTCTTATCCCGCAATTCGTGCGCCGCGGACATACCATCAGCAACGCATTGAATGCTTGCACCGCAGCACGCAACCACAGCACCAGCATGGTTTCCGGTGGTACTTTTGCCGAAGAGGCAGAATCCTCCCCAGCCGCCAAAGAGGCGCACAAAGCGGAACACGCCCGCCACCAGGAGCGACGCACCGAGCAAAATGGCGCAAACAAGCCCGCGCAGCGCTTTTCTGCAATACGCTTCGCCGATCACCTGCGCACCACAACCACGCTCATGGGATGGAGCATGGAAAACTCGCTGGAAACCGCCGATTCCATGCGTTGCCGCGGATGGGGCGCCAACCGCAAGCGAACCACCTTCCGCCGGAACCGCTTCCGCACCTACGACGCGTTTGTGCTGGGCGCTCTCGCGCTGCTGTCCGCTGGGGCGGCCGTTGCCGCTTGCACCCTCATGGACGGCTTCGGATTCTTCCCCGCCTTCCATGGCAGCCTGGGCAACCCACTTGTTGGGCTGTATGCGCTGGCCCTGTGCTTCCCCTTCATGCTGGAACTGTTAGGAAAGGTGCGCCGATGAGCGCTGCTTTAACATTCGACACTTTCGCGTTCTCTTACCAAGCTGCCGCTGAAGCAGAGCTGTCAACAGAACGCTTCGACGCGCAACCGGACCAAGACGGGCGCCCCCTTATCGGGCCCCTTTGCACGGAAATCGAAGAGGGCTCGTTTACGCTGATCACCGGTGCCACAGGCTGCGGCAAAACCACGCTGTTGCGCTGCTGCAAGCCAGAGCTTGCCCCCAACGGAATCCGCACGGGCGCCATCAAAATCTTCGGGAGCGATTCCTCTGCTCTGAGCGTCGAAGAATCGGCAAGCACCGTTGGCTTCGTCATGCAGAGCCCCGACAACCAGCTGGCATGTTCCGAACCTTGGCATGAATTGGCTTTCGGCTTGGAAAACTTGGGGGTCCCTCAAGATGCCATGCGTCGCCGCGTTGCGGAAATTGCCCATTTCTTCGGTATGAACAGCTGGCTTCATCAAAACGTGAACGATCTTTCAGGAGGGCAAAAGCAGTTGCTGGCTCTTGCCAGCGCGCTCGCCTGCGCCCCTCGTTTGCTCTTGCTTGACGAACCCACCAGTCAGTTAGACCCCGTGGCCGCCCATTCACTGACGCATGCCCTCTTCCGCATTAACCGCGAGCTGGGCATTACCGTGCTTGCCACCACCCATGCCCCCGAGCTTATGGCGCCCTACGCAACGCAAAGGCTCACCCTGCAAAACGGCCAGCTTAAGGAAACGGCGCTCCCCACGTCTAAGGTATATATCCCTATAGCGCCCACTGAAACCCCAGTTCAACGCGCCATCGAACCCGCTCTGCAAATTCGCGACGCTTCGTTTCGCTACGAGCGCAAAGCACCCTTCGTCCTTAAGGGCTGCAACCTTACCGTGCAGAAAGGCACCCTGCACGCCATTGTGGGCGGCAACGGATGCGGCAAATCAACCCTGTTGGCACTTGCGGCAGGAACAATGCGCCCCGAACGCGGCCGAATAAAAGCGCCGCTTCGAGAAAGCCAAGGATTCATTCCGCAAGATCCGAAAGCGTTGTTCGTGTGCGACTCCGTTGCCGAAGAGTTGCGCGACTGGCAACGCGCATGCGGCTATGGGGACGAAGAAATTGACGCCATGATGCGCCGCTTGGGCCTGCAAGGACTGGAAAACCTGCACCCGTATGATCTTTCCGGCGGTCAGCAGCAGCTTCTAACGTTCGCAAAAGTACTGCTCACACGCCCGAAGCTGTTGCTTCTCGACGAGGCAACCAAAGGACTCGATACCGAAACGAAGCTCATGGTTGCAAACCTCTGCCGTGCGTTAGCAGCAGAGGGGGTCACCATAGTCATGGCGACGCACGACCTGCCCTTTGCGGCTTGCGTGACAGACGCCATAACCATGCTTTTCGATGGTGAAGACGCCTGCACCGAAGCGCCGGGCGAATTCTTCTGCAACAACTTGTTCTACCGCGCTACCGAAAACGACTTCACGCGCGCTTGGGAGCTCCAGTGAGTACCCCTGTAAAACATACGCTGCGGTCTGCTGCCGAGGCAGCGGCCCTGCTGGCGCCCCTTGCCGCTTTGTTGGCATGCGCATACTTGCAGATCGAGCAGTCGGGCCTGCTCACGCTGCTGGTAGGTTGCGCGGCACTGGCGGTATTCTTCTGCGGGTTCGAAGCGGGAAAACCTGCCCTGCGCCAAATCATGCCCACGGCAACCCTGGGGGCATTGGCAGCAGCGGGACGCATCCTGTTTGCGCCCATTCCCGACTTCAAGCCCGTGAGCGCCATCTGCATCATTGCCGGAGCGGTGTTTGGCAAGCACAGCGGCTTCATGGCGGGGGCGCTGGCGGCGCTGTGCTCCAACTTCTTCTTCGGACAGGGACCGTGGACGCCCTGGCAGATGTATGCCTGGGGGCTGGTAGGATACGTTGCGGGCGTACTGGCAAATAGCGGCGTATTTGCGTTGAGCGAGCGGCTTGGCGCACATGGCCCCAGCTTGGGAACCGTCGTTCTGCTCTGCTATGGTTTTCTATCCGGATTGGGCTACGGCTTCATCCTGAACAGTTGGTATATCGTGGCATTCCTGGTACCGGTAACGTGGCAAGGGGCGCTGGCAGCCTACCTGGCCGGCCTGCCGCTAGACTTGGTCCATAGCGTAGCCACCGTGATATTCCTTTCCGCCCTCTACCTACCCTGGAAACGGAAACTAGAACGCATCAAACGCAAATACGCCCTGCGGTAAAAGTATTATTTGGTGTTAGCCCGATGCACAGGATTCCCAATTTATTTAGCTTAATCTGACTTGTTTTTCAGATTTGAAGTTATGAAGTCACAAAGCCTGTCGGCATTTTCGTTTCTCAAATCCGAATAAATTGCCGAAACCGGAAAGCGAACCCCTTCTTGCGAAACAAATGGAAGGCTAACAACGTCAGGTATCAAAACCTCCCAAGCAGATCCGCTGATAGCGAGAAGGGCGGCATCTTCATTGTCCGAAAAAAAATTCCCAATGCTCTCCCGGCTGTTGTTGAGCATCTCAAAATGAAGATTCACCCCATAATCAGAAGCCAAATCTTTCAAATAAGGGCAAACTTCTTCCGCATGAAACGGCAAAGCAAGTTTGACCGTCTTCAAATCATGCACTGAAAGTGCATCCCGAGATGCCAACGGGTTATTCGACCCCACTAGAAGATTAGGCGATACAGAATAGAGAAACTTTCGCTTAAAACCCTCGAGCATCGGGGTACCGAGCAGGACAGCAAAGTCAATATGGCCCAACCTCAAACCGGACAAGCACCTCTCGTTGGGCAGTTCGATCAGACTTTCCACCCAACCACTATTTCCAAGCAGACCCTTTACAAACGAAGGAATCAAGGAGTCCCCTTCACCCCAAGACGCAATAGCGCACCTCATTTTTCCCTCGTCGGAAATACGTAACCTATACGAGGAAGCGATTGAGCCTATTTTGCCTGCATGATGGATAACCGCTTCTGCCTCTTCGGCAATTAACAAGCCCACGTCTGTCGGCGATATAGTTTTCCCCGATGACACAATCAGCTTCAAGTCCAGCTCCGACTCCAAAGTCCTTATGGCCTTCGAAATAGCCTGAGGCGTTACAAACTGCTCTTTTGCAGCGCGCGAATAACTCCCCAGATGAATCGCAGAAACAAGATATTCAAGTTGGCTGATATTCATTGCCCCTCCAAAAAAGAAAGGGTCGCCAGCCGTCAATGGCGACCCTCTTGCATAAGACTAACTCCGCAAAGGATCAGAAAATTCAAAGACACCTATCTGAGTTTCCCCATCTTCGGCGTAAACAGGAATCGAGGTAATCTCCTCGGAAAAAGAAGCATCTGCCCACTGTTCGTTTACGACATAGCCACTTTTACCATTCGTGGCAACAGCGGAAACAAGGTCTGGTTCATATCCCACCGAATTTGCTGAAACCATCGACCCATAAGTCTGATTGTTGCTATTCACGCTGTACTCGGAAACACTCATAAGGGCATCTCCTTCTTCAAGCAAATCACATGTCGTCGTCGGGGAATAGGCGCAGATATCGTGATTAATGTGCGTTCCGGAAATGTACACCATGCCCCCAGCGTAATATTTCCCACCAATATTTCTAACTGCACCAGCGCCAACACCTACGTCTTTTTCGCCAGCGGCATTCCAAATCGGCTTTGTCGAATTAATCAACAACCCAGCACCATCATAAAGCTCAGCTCTAGCGCCAATCTTACCTTCCGCAATCGAGCTATTGGTTTTTGCATAAGCCCAACCCGTAATGTAATTCTGACTTCCGGACCAGGACATAGATTCTATTCCAGCTTTATGGGTAATCGTAATTCCCCCCATAGGTATAGGCTTTCTGATTGCCCCAAACTTTACAATTTGGCATAGTCGCAAATGCGGGCTGAGCAAAGCAGGAAAGCAAAAGCGCAATTGCAACACATACCAACGTTGATGCTGCTGCCTTTTTCGAAATAGTCATTTTGACCTCCTTCTCGTTTTCGACGGCATAGTCATCGTCAAACAGTTGGTCTCTCCTGTTTGTGTAAAACCTGTTTACGCACAATACAATTTGTTGCTACTCGCCCTGGACCAACTCCCATTGGTATTCAGCACCCGAATCCATCGTTGCCACAATCATCAACCCATCCATTTTAGAGGCGACTTTTTCTGCAAGTTGATGCCACTGGGGTCCGTTGTCATTCACCAATTGGGAACAGGCAGATTCGCCCAAATCGACAAGACAACCAATTCTCAAAGAGGAAGAACCCGCATCACAACGATTGGGCATCGAACCCGACTCAAGAATTTCATCCTGATCAGCCGCGGAGAAAACACCGCATTCGCCCTCCCCCGAAACCGAAAGAGCAACAAGGGAGCCGCGAGATTCCCCAAGAATAAAAGAGACATCAAGATCGTATGAAGCAAGACAACGCCAATTTTCCTCGGCCCCGCCAAGCAGCACAGAAGGTTCACCCAAGCTAAGCAACGTTTTATGATCTTGGTCAACAAGAAAAACGTTCCGCCCCGATGGGGTATTCCTTGAAGCGTCATCCGCCGATTGGCTTGAGTTTGCGCAGCCTAGCAATCCGAGGGCAAACACCAACAACATGACAACATTGAGGAAACGCATAGCTACACCTCTTCTGCAAGGGAACCCCCTCCTTTGCGAACTGAATCGAAGCATTTGCTCAAACTTTCGCAATTCAGCAGAATTCCCAAATCGACCGATAATGAATCAGCCTATTCAGCCAGACCATTCAGCATTAAGGAAAAAAGGTTTAGGGCATTAACGATTAGTTGTAGATGACGACGAGCCCATAGGAACCCCCAACCAGCAGTGCAAAATAGCGCAGGCTTCGGAGTGGCGCGAGGGTAGTCGAGAACACCCGGCGTTTCAAATTAAATTATTAAAAAATGAACGAAGGAACGCAGCGAACGGTAGCGGAGTGGGTGGCTCGAATGCCCTCACGCCACCCCGAAATCGGACGGGCAAGATAAAGGCGCTCCGCCCCGCAGGAAAGTAGCCATATAAATTTCCTATGACGCATGCAAGAACATCGGTATAACGAATCGCCGGAAAGCGGCTTCCCGATGGCGTAGAGCCTTTTATAATCAGGCCCATGAAGAAAATCATTAACACATTCAAACGCGCGAAGGCCAACAACCAGCGCCCTCCCATCTCGTTCGAGATCTTTCCTCCCAAGGGGGTTCTGACCAACGACGTGGCGCGCGACACGGCAAGCAAACTGGTTGATTTGCACCCCGATTTCGTCTCTGTGACCTATTCTGCAGGTGGCAGCGCAAACTCCAACGCCACCAGCGAAATCGCAGCGATCCTGCAAGACGAGCTCGACATGACAGCAATGGCCCACCTCACCTGTTCAAACGCAAGCGAGGAAAAGATTGCCGCCGCTTTGGACGACTTACAGGAAAAGGGCATCGAAAACGTCTTGGCCCTCCGCGGCGACCTGATTGAGGGACAAACCCCCAGCGCACGCTTCAAGCACGCCACCGATTTGATCCCCCTGCTTAAGGACCGCGGTTTCTGCGTAGGCGCCGCTGCTTACCCCGAGGCGCACCCCACCATGTTGGACCTCGACGAAGACTTGAAGTTCTTGAAGGCAAAGCAAGATGCCGGCGCCGACTTCTTCGTTACCCAGCTCTTCTTCGACAACGAGTGTTTCTACCGCTTCTGGGACAAGGCGCAAGCAATAGGTGTTACCGCGCCCATCTCCTGCGGCATTATGCCCGTAATGAGCAAAGAACAGGTGCAGCGCATGGTGTTCATGTGTGGCGTTTCCCTGCCTGGCAGGATCGTGAAGATCTTGAACCGATACGCCGACGACCCCGAATCGCTGCGCAAGGCAAGCGTCGAATACGCCGCCGAACAGCTGATCGATCTGGCAGACCACGACGTAGACGGCCTGCATCTGTACACCATGAACAAGCCCGAAATCGCCCAGCAGTGCATGGGATTGCTAAGGGAATCATGGCGCTAGAAAAGCAGCAGACCCTCGTAAACGACCATCCCACCCGAGGCGCGGCCAACCCCGCGCCTCTCTTTGCTTTTCGAACCATGCGCGCCAAGGCGCATGCCGCAGTTTCCCTAAACCGCGAAGAAGCCCTTCGCTACCTGGGCTACAGCGGCCAGGTTATCGACGACGAATTGGTAGCGCGTCTTGAATCGATGGCAGCCATCTGCGAAAAGGGGCTCAAACCCACCTTCACGTGGCGCGTATTCGCGCTAGATGAGCAACGCTGCCGTTGGGATGAAAACCCCCGCGTGGCCCTTGAGGGGACATCCCTTTCCTTTGAGGGCAAAAGCATAGGCACGCATTTACACGGAGCGCGCTTTGCCGCCTGCTTCGCTGCAACCTTAGGCGCCGAAAGCGAGCGCCAAGTACGGACGCTAGCGGCCACCAACCCGCTTGATGCCATGCTCTACGATGCCTGTTGCAATGCGCTTATCGAGGAAGTGGCGCAGGCGGCGCAAGATGACATTGCCCGCGAGGCCGCCCAGGCGGGGCTTTTCGCCCGTATGCGTTTCAGCCCCGGCTACGGTGACTTGCCACTAGCCATTCAGCCCCAGTTCATCAAAGCAATCGACGCTTCTAAGCGCTTGGGGCTTACCGTAAACGAAAGCTTGCTGTTGGTGCCCGCAAAAAGCATCACTGCTATTGTGGGGCTGTTCGATACGCTGCCGCCCAAAACAACGCAATCGCCTTGCAAAGAGTGCATCGCACGCGAATACTGCTCTTATATAGAGAAGGGAATAACCTGCTATGGCAACCACCACTAACCGTTTCGATGCCCTTGCCGGGCTGACCATCAAAGACGCTCATCTTAAAGCCGTATTACGCGGCGAGGGTTTCCTGATTCACGATGGCGGCATGGGAACCATGCTGCAGGCAGCAGGCCTTGCAGGCGCGGGCGTTGTTCCCGACCTGCTGAATTTCAGCAACCCAACCGAAATTGCCGCCATCCATCGGAAATATGTCGAAGCGGGTGCTCAAGCGATTTCCACCAACACCTTCGGCTCAAATCGCCACAAGCTCGAAGGACGCGCAACGGTTGCCGAGGTATTCAAGGCAGCTGCCGACAACGTGCGTGCCGCAGGAGCCCCTTACGTGGTTGCCGACCTAGGACCCATCGGCGAATTGATGCAGCCCATGGGCACGCTTTCCTTCGAAGAGGCATACGACCTGTTCGCCGAGCAGGTCGACGCCGCTGTTGCCGCCGAATGCGACATCATCTTGCTGGAAACGCTTTCCGACCTATCGGAAGCCCGCGCTGCGCTCCTAGCAGCAAAAGAGCACTCCAGCCTGCCCGTTTTCGTTACCATGACCTTCGAAGAAGACGGGCGAACCTTCCTTGGAACCCCACCCGAAGTTGCCGCTGCCACCCTTTCGGCCATGGGGGCCAACGCTGTGGGCATGAACTGCTCGCTGGGCCCCGCTGAAGCCCTCGGCTTCGCAAAGACGCTCTGCGCCACCAGCCGCGTACCCGTTTTGCTCCAGCCCAACGCAGGCCTCCCCCGCATGGAAGGCGACGAAACCATCTACGACATCACTCCCGCCGAATTCGCCGATGCCATGAACGCCATCATGGACGAAGGCGTAACGCTTGTGGGCGGTTGCTGCGGCACCACGCCCGATATGATTTCCCTGGTTGCCGCCAATGCCAAGAAGCGAGGCAACCCCACCCCGCGCACCCTTGCACACGACTGCATTATCACCAGCGGTCAGCAGGCCGTTATCCTGCATGAAGGCACCCATGAGGTTGGCATCATCGGCGAGCGCATCAACCCCACCGGCAAGCCCAAGCTCAAGGCAGCCCTGCGAGAAAACAACCTGGACTACCTGGTGGGCGAAGCAGTGAGCCAGCGCGATTTGGGAGCCGACTTGCTTGACGTAAACGTTGGCCTTCCTGAAATCGACGAGCCCGTCATGCTCGATTCCGCTGTGCAGAAGCTGCAATCGTGTGTAACGTTGCCGTTGGTCCTGGATTCTTCCGATACCGAAGCCATCGAGCGCGCTTGCCGTCATTATTGCGGAAAGCCGCTGATCAACTCCGTAAACGGCAAGCAGGAAAACATGGATTCAGTATTACCCATCGCCGCCAAATACGGCTGCTGCGTTATTGGCCTGTGCCTTGACGAGGGAGGCATTCCGCCCACGGCGCAAGAACGTTTTGCGATTGCCCAGAAAATCGTGAACGAGGCAGCAACCTACGGCATCCCCGCGCATGACATCGTCATCGACTGCCTTACCATGGCCGTTGCCACCAATCAAAACGAAGCTTCCGCTATCTTGGATGCCATCAAGCTGTGCAAAGAACACCTGGGCGTTCGCACGGCCTTGGGCGTTTCGAACATCAGCTTTGGCCTTCCGCAGCGCAACCTCATGAGCTCGAACTTCCTTTCCGCCGCATTCGGCGCTGGTCTTGACCTGCCCATCATCAACCCCAATGCCGCACGCTACCGCGACGTAGTGCGCTGCTACCGCGTTATCAATGGCCAAGACGCTGGCTCGGTTGGGTACATCGAGTACTGCAACGAAACCCCTGACCCCTACGATGCAAAGCCTTCTCTTGACGTTGACCAGGAAATGCTCGCCCAGGGGCTGTCGCTCATCGCGCAAGCTACTGGTGCGAACGCCGCCGATGGCAACGCCCTTTTGTCACAGCTTTCTGCCGCAGGCGCAACCGGCGCGCCCGCAGCGTCCGCCTCTGCCGCAGAATCCGCAAGCGTACTGCCCATCCCTGAATCGCTTGCCGATGCAAAGGCCCAAGCTGCCGCCATCCAAGATCTGATCATCGCAGGGCGCAAAGACCCCATGAAAAAGGCCACCGAAGAGCTGCTGGCAAACCACGATGCGCTTGCCCTGATCGACGGCCTGTTCATTCCCACCCTTGACGAAGTGGGCGTGCGCTTCGACAAGGGCACGTTCTTCCTTCCGCAGCTGATGGCCTCTGCCGAAGCGGTAAAAGTTGGCTTCGACGTGGTAAAGGCCCACTTGGAAGCCAACGGCAGCGCCGAGCAGGCCGAAGACAAGCCCATCATCCTTGCCACGGTTAAGGGCGACATTCACGACATCGGCAAGAACATCGTGAAGATGCTGCTGGAAAACTACGGCTACCGCGTTGTCGATCTGGGACGCGATGTTGATCCGCAAACGATAGTCGATGCCGCCAAAGAGCAGAATATCCGCCTTGTCGGCCTCTCGGCGTTGATGACCACCACGGTGAAGTCCATGGAAAAGACCATCGAGCTTCTGCGTGAGCAAGTCCCCGACGCTAAAACATTCGTAGGCGGCGCCGTGCTCACGCCCGAGTACGCTGAAACCATGGGAGCAACCTGGTATGCGAAAGATGCTGCCGAAAGCGCCCGCATAGCCGAGCAATTCTTCGGCAAGCAATAGGTCAACGTTAAGAAGGGGCCCAAGAACGCACTGGTGTTCTTGGGCCCCTTTTCTTTGCTTTGGCGCGCAGACACATTCAGTGGTGGGCTTTCCGGCAATTGCCATCGACCGCCAATTGCCATCGATCGTCAATCAGCCTGCGAGACGCCCGGCAGCCCGTGCTGGAGTCGAAGAGCGCGATGGTGCCCCCGAGCCTCGGCGTCGCACCTTGCCCCCAAGGTCGGCGCGTATAAGAGAACTTCCCATTTCTTTATGCCCAAGAAACGGGAAGCGGTTCAGTCCAGGAAATGGAGCGGTTCAACGTCCAAGCTTCTGGACGAAGTCCAGAAGCACCAGTGCGCGGGCTTTCGTATTGTGATGTCGTTTCCCTGCAAGCGCGCCGCATCCGCTACACTTCTTACGTGCACACACTAAAAGGAGCCCCTTCCATGAACATGCCCCACTGCCCTGCGCAAAAGCAATGCGGAGCCTGCCAACTGCTTTCCCTTCCTTACGAGAAACAGCTGGAACGCAAGCAAAACGAGATGATTGAACTCTTCGAGCCTTTCGCGGGCGAGGGCACCGTATTCAATCCCATCGCAGGGATGGACCAGCCCTATTACTACCGCAACAAGGTCACTTCGCCCTATGTTCCAGGACGCAAGATCAAAGGCGGAAAGAAACCACAGGGCAAGAAGGGCAAAGCCGGCGCCAAAGGCGGATCGCAACATGAAATCCTTTGCGGCATGTACGCAGCTGGCTCGCACCGCGTCATCAACACCGATGCCTGCCTTTTGGAAAACAAAGATGCTAAACAGGTAGTTTTGGCTATTCGCTCGCTCATGCAGCGCTACCACATGGAACCCTACAACGAAGACGCTAATACCGGCTTCATTCGTCACGCCGTTATACGCGTAGGGCACACCACCGGTGAATTGCTGGTTACCGTCGTTACGAACGGCAAGGAGTTTCCCGCTTCGCGCAATTTCTGCCGCGAACTGAAGAAGCGCTGCCCTGCCATCACCACCGTGGTTCAGAACGTTAACACCCGCCAAACCAACGTGATTTTGGGCGATGAAGGCGAAAAGACGCTCTACGGCCCAGGATTCATAATCGACGAGCTCTGCGGGCTCACGTTCCGTATTTCCTCGCATTCGTTTTACCAGGTAAACGCCACGCAAACCGAGGTGCTGTACCGAAAGGCCATCGAGATGGCCCGCTTCACCGGCGATGAAACGGCAATGGACGCTTACTGCGGAACGGGGACCATCGGCTTGGTAGCAGCAAAGGGGCTGCCCGATGCCGAAGCCGCCCATGCCGCACGCGTGATCGGCGTAGACAACGTGGCATCCGCCATCAAAGACGCACGCGAAAACGCCCGCCACAACGGAATCGAGAACGCCGAGTTCACCGCTGAAGACGCCGGGCGTTTCATGGATAAGCTAGCAAAGGAAGGCGAATCGCTCGATGTTCTGCTGATGGATCCGCCACGCGCAGGATCAAACGAGCAGTTCCTTCGCTCTGCCTGCAGCTTGGCGCCGAAGCGCATCGTCTACATTTCTTGCAACCCCAACACGCAGGCACGCGACGTCGAATACCTCGTTAAGCACGGATACCGACTTACTGAGGTTCAACCCGTCGACATGTTCCCCCACACCAATCACGTGGAGAACATCTGCGCACTTGAGCTGCGGTAACCAATCAACGCTCTTGTTTATGCGCCTTGATCATCTTGGGGCTGCACTTCCCGAACTCCGACCAAACTTCCCGAGCTCAAATCAAACCTCCCGGAGTCCGATCAAACTTCCCGGACTCTGGCAAAAATAGTAAGGCCGAGTCTGGGAAGTGCAGCTCATTTTGATTGGGCGTATTTATTTGCCGAAGAGCAATGAGGCAGAACACCGCCATACCGTCAGATGACGCTTATCGGAAACCGTCGGCCCGTGCAGACTGCGCCAAAACAGCGCTCAAAAGCAGCAATACGCAATCTAAGCACTTGGCGGATCAGCAGGAATACTACGCATCTGCTTCAGTATTGCTCCGCACAGGCGCCTTTAACGTTTGCCCGCGCCCATGGCGCTCCTTTGCACCTGCCTGTATCCAGGGCATTTCTTCGCACTTGCCCGAACCCAAAGCGATCCTTTGCGTTGGCCCGCATCCAAACTGCCCTTTGCGCTTGCTCAAACCAAAACGACCCTTTGCGTTGACCCGTACCCAAATCGCCCCCTGCGCTCGCCCGAGTCCAAAGACCCCCTTGTATTCGCCCGAATCTTAATTGAAATTAGAATTCCTCTAAATGATACTTGACTACTCTCATATATCACTGTAAATTGGAATTGTTCTAATTCGAGATTTTGAGGAGGAGCATCAATGAACAAGAACGCACTGATCATTCTTGATACCATCAATGCCTCCACCGATCACCCCACGGCAGAACAGGTGTACTTACGCCTCAAGGAGCAGGGCACAAAGGTTTCCATGGCAACGGTGTACAACAATCTTGCCAGTCTCTATGCCAAAGGCCTCATCCGTAAAGTGGCTGTTCCCGGCTTTCCCGATCGTTACGACAACGTCACCCGGCACGACCATTTAGTGTGCCAAAATTGTGGCAGGCTTGTTGATGTCTCACTGGAAGATTTCACCAAGTCCATCCAGCGGGATTCTGGCGCCCAGATCATTTCATATGATTTGAACATCACCTATCTCTGCCCTGAATGCACAGAAGCACGCGTTGGCAAAGACGCCCTTCATAACTAGCAACCATCTCGCGAAAGGAGCCCAAAATGAGCGAGAACAAGTATGCAGGTACCCAGACCGAAAAAAATCTTCAGGCAGCATTTGCCGGCGAGTCCCAGGCTCGCAATAAGTACACCTACTTCGCTTCCGTAGCAAAGAAGGAAGGTATGGAGCAGATTTCCGCCCTGTTCCTGAAGACCGCCGATAATGAAAAGGAACACGCAAAGATGTGGTTCAAGGAGCTCGGCGGCATCGGCGACACCGCTGCTAACCTCGCAGCTGCAGCTGATGGCGAGAACTACGAGTGGACTGATATGTACGATGACTTCGCCAAGACCGCAGAGGAAGAGGGCTTCAAGGCTCTGGCAGCCAAGTTCCGCATGGTTGGCGAAATCGAAAAGCATCATGAAGAGCGTTATCGTGCCCTTCTGAAGAACGTCGAAACCGCTCAGGTATTCGAGAAGAGCGAAGTTAAGGTTTGGGAATGCCGTAACTGCGGCCACATCGTTGTTGGCACCAAGGCTCCTGAAGTATGCCCCGTATGCGCTCACCCCAAGAGCTACTTCGAGGTACACGCCGAGAACTACTAAGCCGCAGCTCGCACCCGAGCTCGCCGTATAGGCGTTCGAGACATATCGCTTAAACGAATAGAGGTCGCATATGCGGCCTCTTTTTTCTCCCCTGACGTAACCAACCATCCCCGCAGCGACCGTCTCCTGCGGCAACCGCAACCGTCCCCGCAACAACCGTCCCCGCAACAACCGTCCCCTGCAGTGACCATCCCGACGCAGTCAGGGATGAGCTTGCGAGCAGCACCACCCTACGCCGGCGAGCACACCATCCCGGTACAGTCAGGAATGAGCCGCCATTCGCGTCCATTGCGCCTGCCATGTCACTCGCCCTGGCACTGTAGTCCGTCGCGCCGCGCGCCACATGGTACCGTGACTCGTCGCGCCGCGCCCTCCCCGGCGCCATCATCCGCCGTGCCGTCCATAAGACCCTGCATCCCCCCTCGCACTGCGGAGCCCTAGTGCCTAGCTGGCAAGAATCGCACCATATGTATTCCCTTTTCGCCGAATGCGCGAAATAAGCCCTCTTCCTGGCAATATTTGCCCGAAATGTATGCTTTTCGAGATCAGAATGGCAAGATCCTCGCCTTATGCATCCATTTCCGGGTGCAATCGGGCGATTCAGGATACATGGCGCGCGAATCTTGCCGCCAAGGCCCCCTTTTCGCGTCGAGCGGCCCGAAATCACGCATAGCGCGAAGAACCTGCCAGCGCTGCCCGGCTTTTCCGCGGCAGCGGCCTGCGGCATGGCCGAACGGGCTTTGCGCCCTGCGGCCGGGCCTGGCTCGCTTGCCGCATGCGCGGGCCCCTGCCATCTCGCCCGCGCCCGCCGCCTGCGCTTCCCGTTGCCCGCTCCAGCCGCGCGCCACCCGCGTTCCGCGCCCATCGCGCACGTTGCGCGGACTTCGCCACCTGCGCCCGCCATCCGCGTCCCGTACCGCCGCAAACGAGCGAAACTGTGCAGCCAGCTCAATGTGGGCATAAAAATGGGATCCCCGAACGGGGATCCCATTAAAAAGCTCTTTGGTTTTGCCGAGCGCCTGCCCGACACCCTGCAGCCCTTACGGCGAGCGAACGAACTTGCGCTCTCCTACCTGGAAGAATTACACCAAGCGAACGAACTTGCGCTTTCCTACCTGGATCACAGCACCCGACAGGGCTTCGGGAGCTACGTTGTAGGCCTTAGCCGCAACAGCTTCACCGTTGATCTTCACGCCGCCCTGATCGATCATGCGACGAGCATCACCCGTCGACTTGGTAAGACCCGAATCGGCAATGAGCTTAGCCAGATATACCATGCCCTCTTCATTGGGGGTAAGGTCGGCAGCAAACTCGGGAATATCTTCCGGAACCTCATGCTGCTTGAACTGGCGATCGAATGCCGCTTCTGCTTCCTTTGCTGCTTCCTCGTCGTAGTACGCCGCAACAATGTTCTGGGCCAAGTCGCGCTTGCAGCGATTCGGATGGATCTCGTCGGCGGCCAAGCCCTTCTCGATAGCGTCGATCTGATCGACCGGCACGGTAGAAGCCAGACGGTAGTACTTCACCATCAGATCGTCAGGGATAGACATTACCTTGCCAAACATATCGTTGGGAGCATCGGTCAAACCGATGTAGTTGCCGTAGCTCTTGGACATCTTCTTAACGCCGTCGGTGCCCTCCAGCAAAGGAAGCGTCAGGCACACCTGAGGCTCCATGCCCATCTTTTCCATGAGCTCACGGCCAGCGAGCAGATTGAACAACTGGTCGGTGCCGCCCAGTTCAACGTCTGCCTTGATAACCACAGAGTCGTATGCCTGCATGATGGGATACAGGAACTCGTGCAAGCTGATGGGCAACTCGGACGTGTAGCGGTTATGGAAGTCGTCGCGCTCAAGGATGCGTGCAACGGTAAAGTTTGAAGCGATCTTCAGAAGTTCTTCCATACCCAAGGAAAGAATCCATTCGGAGTTGTAACGAAGCGTGGTCTTCTCAGGATCAAGAACCTTAAAGGCCTGGTCAACGTAAGTCTGGGCGTTTTCCTTGATCTGCTCGCGCGTAAGCTGAGGGCGCGTAGAGTTGCGGCCGGAAGGGTCACCGATAAGGGCGGTTCCGTCGCCGATGATAAGGGTAACCTGATGGCCCAGATCCTGGAACTGGCGCAGCTTACGCAGCGGAACAGCATGACCAAGATGGATATCGGGAGCCGTAGGGTCTACACCCAACTTGATGTTCAGCGGCTTACCGCGCTTAAGCTTGTCCATAAGAGCCTTCTCAGGGACGATCTGAGCGGCGCCGGACTGAATAATATGAAACTGCTCTTCAGGTGAAATCATGATTCCTCTTTCTAGCGTATGGCGAAGATTCTAGCACAGGGAAGACGGCTGCGTTTTCCTGCAGCCGCCCTTATCGCTGCGTAGGGGCAAGGGCTGCGCGTATGCTTTCCGCGCGCATTCTGCGCACAAGCAAACCCTTGCGTTTTTCATCTTGCCCAAGCACCTACGAAACGCCGCGGAACAAATGGCCCGATGTTGCGCCCTCGGCCTTGGCAACCTTGTTGCCGTCCTTCTGGGCAATATCACGAGCACGAACAGCGCGGGCAACCTTTTCGGTGGTTTCCTTCACGTTCATAAGCGTGGTGTCGACCAACACCGTTGAAACACCTGCCCCGATGATCTCGGGCATCAGGTGGGCAACATCCATCTGCACCGCATTGTACAAATGGCTGCGCCCAGTGCAATCGGTGATTACCGGCATCTCGTAGCCCTTGCGGTCTTTCAGGTAGTGGGGGCTCTTGCGGCGAGCGCACTCGGCGCACTTCTGGTTGCAGGGGCCCTGGCTCATAAGCAAGCAGTGCTCGGTAACCATAAGCTCGGTCTGCCCCATGATGGTAAGACCCAAAGGCATGGGTGCCATGTCGCCCAGCTCTTCGATCTGCACCAGCGAAAGCTCGGGAGAGAGCCATACGCGCTGTGCGCCCAGGTCGGCCATAGCCTGCAAGTCGAGCTTGTTCGTAACAGGAACGTGCGGACCAACTTCAGGAGCAGCGCCCATTTCCGTAGCGTGGAGAAGCTGGCCAAGATTTTCAACCATAACCGGCTTATCTGCCTTTACGCGTTTCCAGATATCGAAACCGTTGCGCTTCTCTTCATCGAACATCTGCGAAACGGTGGGCAATACCGGAATACACTGCTTGGGATATCCGGCTTGCTCGGCAGTATCGGAAAGCTGACCCGCAATAACAGCCTCTCCGCGACGGTAATTTGCGGCAGGCACGTAAATCAGGTCGGCACCAGCGCGCTTTGCGGCGCGGGCGCAGGCAGGATTCGTAGCCAAAGCCGCAACCTTGCACCAACCCTTGCGAACAACGGGAGCGAAAGCGCGGCTGGGCGTGCGTTCAAGCTTGCGGGCGTGATAATGCGCAAGGATCGCTTCCTGAAGTTCTTCGGCAGCGCGGGCACGCAGCTTATGCAACGTTGAAAAGCCCATGCCCACGCCTTCGTCCAAGTCGATTTCAAGCGAAGAAAGGTAGAACGGCGTGGTTCCCATACGGTCGATATGCTCGCGGACCTCTTCTTCGGTGATGGCTTTGGTGCGCGCAGCCTCCACCTCGGGGCCTTCGACGGTAACGCTTGCGTCGCCAGCGGCTACCGTAAAGGTAAGCAGAGCGGGCTGCCCAATATGGAGTTTGGCATGGGCACAAACGGCAACGGAGGGAAGCTTATCGTCGTCCACGAAGGCAGCCTCGGCGTTGCGCACACGGAACACGCGGTCGCCCTTGCCCACAGCACGCTCTACCGGGAAAAAGACACGACCCGCTCGATCGGTTTTGAATTCGCCAATGGTATGCACGAAATGGCCGCGATTGGTCCAGAATTCAATCAGGTCGCCAACATGCAGCTCGGTTTCTGGGTCGATGAACACCAGGCCCTCACGCACCTTGGCAACACGACCAACGAACACGCCACGATTGTTCGGGCGCCCATAGCTCATGATTTCATTTCCGCGCTTACCCTTCAGGTAAGCCGTAGTAAACCCGCGAGAGAAAGCTTCGGAAAGGACGTTCATCTCCTCTTCGCTTGCGCGAAGCTCGGGAGCGTTAGACGCAACAACAGAGTCGATGCCGTCACGGGCAATAGCCGCCTCAACGCGGTCGATCACCGCACGGTACACCCCTACTACAGCCTGCACGTATTCAGGCGATTTCATGCGCCCTTCGATTTTCAGCGAAGCCACACCCGCCTGCAGGAGCTCGGGAATGAGGTTTGCCGTGCACAAGTCTTTCGGAGAAAGCAGATGCTCACCTGGAGCATCGAGGGTTTTGCGCAGGGCGCGATTGTGCAGCTCATACGGCAAACGGCATGCCTGCGCACAACGGCCGCGATTGGCGGAACGACCGCCCACCAACGACGACATGAAGCACTGGCCCGAATAGCAAATGCATAGTGCGCCATGGGCGAACGACTCAAGTTCGACACCAAGTTCTTCTGCAAGCTCATGCAAACGGGCAATTTCTGCCAAGGAAAGCTCACGGGCAAGCGTTACGCGCGTGGCACCCAGCGCGGCGGCTGCGCGTAGGCCGTCTTCATCATGAATGTTCATCTGAGTGGATACATGGACTTCCACATCGGGCATGATGCGGGAAAGCTCGATGGAGATACCGATGTCCTGCACGATAAAGGCATCAACGCCACAGCGATAAGCCTGACGAGCAAGCTCCAAAGCATCGGGAAGCTCTGAGGGCAGCACTACGGTGTTCAGCGTAAGATAGATCTTCACACCGCGAAGATGTGCATAATCGCAGGCTTCCGCCAAGTTTTCGAGCGAGAAATTATCGGCACCACGACGGGCGTTGAAGTGACCTGCGCCCAAATACACTGCATCGGCGCCAGCTTTTACGGCTGCGTGCAGACATTCCATGTTGCCAGCGGGGGCCAAAAGCTCCACGTTCTTTGGGCAAGGAGCAGCCATCACGCCAGCTTCGTGCTGCGCATTGGCTTCCTTGTTCATGGTTTCGTTAGTCATACCTTCGTCCTTAAACCTCTTGATAAGGCAAGAAAACGGCCATCATCGAGCATGATGGCCGTTTCACTACATTGCTATGCCGCACTCCGCTAGGCGGATTCGGCCTTGCTGTCCGCATCCTGCAGAGCCTTGATGCCCGCATCGTAATGGGACTGGATTTCAGCCATACGGCTATCGTAGTCAGCGCCACTGGGAGCTACGCCGTTTGCGGGGGCCTTAACATCTTCATACAGCTGAACATAGCTCGAAAGCGCGGTTTGCAGCTCCTTGGCACCATTCACATACGATGAATGGATGTCGCCCATAGCGTCGGGAACGGAAAGACCTTCAAGGTCAGACACGCACTGGTCGACCGCAGAAAGCTGAGCGGAAAGAGAAACCACTTCGCCATCCTTCACCGCTTCGGAGAAGGTGCCCATGTTCGTATTCAGGGTTTCCATGATGGTGTTGACCGAAGACATGTACTGACGGTTCTGCGTTTGGGCATCCGTCTGCTCATTGTTGCTTGCGCAGCCAACAAGCGCCGCCAAACAGGCAAGGCAAAATGCCGCAATTACCAGAAAACGTGCTTTCGTTTTCATAAGATCCTTCCGAGTAAAAAACCAGCAAAGCCAAAGGGCTTTACATTCCTTTCTATTAAAAACGCTCTTTGCCACCTGCGTGCTTGCGTTTGACGTTCTACCCGAAGAATCCACAGCCTGTCGTTGTTTCAGCAAAACAAAAAGGCGCACCCCCTTCAGGATGCGCCTTTAAAAGTTAATCTTCTCCGGTGCCGCCAGAGCCAGCTTCACCGCCAGAGCCAGAGCCTCCGTTGCCGCCGCCCGAGGTTCCGCCGCCGGTCGAGCCGCCACTGCCGCCGCTGCCGGAGCCGGAACCGCCAGTTGAGCCACCGCTGCTGCCGCCGCTTGAGCCGCCGCTGCTAGAGCCAGAGCCCGAACCCGTGCCGCTTCCGCCGCTCGGGGTGCCGCCGCTCGGGGTTGTAGCGCCCTTATCGGGTTCATTAGTGCCTGGCTGTTCATTATTCGTGGTATCGGAAGCTGACGTACCGTCCGTCATCTCTGTATCGCCTTCATGTTCAGGGGAAGAACCAGTGCTTCCGCTACCATTGCCGAAGTCCGTTGTGGTGTAGGTGAGCTTCGTGTCGGATGTCGGGAACTGCTCGATGGGCTGACCTGCAAGAACTTGGCTCATGAAGCTGCCATACACACCATCGCACGCAACCGAAGAAGGCATACGAACCTCATCACGGCCACCGATCCACACTGCGGTGGAAAGCTGCGGAGTGATGCCGCAGAACCACTTATCGCGCCAATTCTCGGAAGTGCCCGTTTTGCCTGCCACCGGCTGCCCGTTGCTGATGTTTGCTCCACGGCCAGTACCGTTGGTAACAACGCCCTTCATTACATCGGTTGCAGCCTGAGTGAGCGCCGTATCAAGAACCTTTTCGCCCTTGGTGTCAGCCTGGAAGATAGTGATGCCATCGGAGTCCTTGATGGATTCGATGCACACCGCTTCGCGCCTGGTGCCGCCATTGGCAATGGTGGCGTACGCCTGGGCCATTTCGCGCACCGTAACCTCTTCGGAGCCCAACGTAATGGACGGATAGGCGTCCAGCTCGGATTCGATGCCGCATTTCTTTGCCATGTCCGCTACCTTCTCAGGGCCGATTTCGGTACACAGCTCAGCAAAACCAGTATTGGAGGAAACGGCGAAAGCACTTCTAATAGAACGCGTGCCATAGTCGGTGCCACCGTAGTTCTCCACTTGCCAACCATTGATATTCACATGGCCGGCGCAGTTAAGGTTGGTTTCAGGAGAAACGCCTTCATTCAAGGCAGCAAGCAAGGTAAACGTCTTGAAGGAAGAGCCCGGCTGACGTTTTGCCTGCGTTGCCAAGTTGAATTCATTGGTGTCGTAATCACGTCCACCGATAAGAGCCTTGATGAAGCCGGTATCGGGATCAACGGAAACCAGCGCGAGCTCAAGATTATCGGAAAGGCTCTTCATCTTCGCATCGGCGGCAGATTCCGCTGCCTCTTGGATGGCAGGGTCGAGCGTAGTGACAACCGTCATGCCGCCCTTGAATACCTCGTCGGTCGAGTAATCCTTCAGAAGCGTTTCGCGAACATAGCTGGTGAAGTACTTGTACTTGTACATGCCGTCGCCGGTGCTTACCTCGGAAACGTTCAGGTTCAAATCTTCAGTCTGTGCCGCGTCGTGCTCTTCTTGAGTGATTACCCCATTGGAAAGCATGCGGTCGAGAACCAAGTTGCGACGGTTCTTACAGTTTTCGGGATTGTCGATGGGGTTGTTGTACGTAGGCGACTGGGGAATGCCGATAAGCGTTGCCGCCTGAGCGATAGTGAGGTCTTTCGCGTCCTTGTTGTAGTAGCGCTGTGCAGCTGCCTGGATACCATAGGCACCCTGACCATAGTTAATCGTGTTCAGGTACATCTGAAGGATTTCATCCTTCGAGTACGATTCTTCCAGCTTGATGGCAATATACGCTTCGCGAACCTTACGCTTCAGCGTAGATTCCGTGGCCTCATCAGCCAAAATAGTGTTTCGCACGAACTGCTGCGTAATGGTTGACGCACCTTCATGGCCGGTATGGGTTACATTTACCCAAACTGCGCGCGCAATACCCAAAACATCGATGCCGTTATGCTGGTAGAAGCGTTCGTCTTCCGTGGCAACCGTACCCTTGGTTACATAGGTACCCATGTCATCGAGATCGATGGGGTCACGGTTCTCAAGGTAGAACTCGGCAAGTAATGTCGTGCCGTCGTTAGCGTATACCTTGGTTTTCTCGGCATAGTTATAAGCGGAAGCATCGTTGTAATCGGGCAAGTCCTGCAACCAGACGGTACACATCACAACCACGGCGATGCAGCAGGCAGCAAGCGCGCCCAAGATAACAGCACCCGCAACGCCAAGCCTTAAACCTGCTTTTTCCTGGCGAGCACCGTGCTTGCTTTTTCTAGCTCGTGAAGCCATCGAACCTCCCTAAATATAGTTCTCTGCATTTTATCACGCTTAACGTTGCCGCCACCAAACTGCACAAACCATGGATCTTGAATAGAAATGGCATCATGAACCAATCAATGCAGCAAAAAAGCCGCAGCACCTGAGGCGCTGCGGCTTTTCAATTACCGTTTTGGGAACTTGCTACTCGGCGAGCTTCTTATCTTCTGCCAACTTCGCAGCACCGAGCTCGATCTGCTCAACAACTACGCTGTTACCGGTTCCGCCGTAGGTGGTGCGGGCAGCAACGATAGATTCAAGGTCGAGAGCCTCGGTAATATCTGCTTCGAAGAGATCGGATGCTTCCTTGAAGTCTTCCAAGCTCAAATCGTCCAGGTCGCAACCGCGCTTGTCGCACAGAAGAACCAGGTGACCCACGATTTCATGGGCCTTGCGGAAGGGCAAGCCCTTCTTGGCCAGGTAGTCTGCAACGTCAGTTGCGGCAAGGTAACCCTTCTTCGACTGAGCGCGCATTGCGTCAGCATTTACCTTCATGGTGGAGATCATGCCCTCCATGCAAACCAAGCAGTCATGCAGGGTTTTGCAGGCGTCCATTACGCCTTCCTTGTCTTCCTGAAGGTCCTTGTTGTAGGCCAAAGGAAGGCTCTTCATGGTGGTGAGCAACGCCATAAGGTCGCCCACTACGCGGCCGGACTTGCCACGAATAAGCTCGGCAAAGTCGGGGTTCTTCTTCTGGGGCATGATGGACGAACCCGTGGAGTACTCGTCTGCCAAGGTGATAAAGCCGAATTCGGAAGTGGACCACAGGATAATTTCCTCGGAAAGGCGGGAAAGGTGAATCATGGCAACCGAGCAGGCATAGTCGAGGTCAAGCAGGAAGTCGCGATCGGATACCGCGTCAAGGGAATTGGGGATCATATGATCAAAGCCCAGTTCGTCAGTGGTCTTCTGGCGATCGAGCGGGTACGTGGTGCCAGCAAGTGCCGCAGAACCCAAAGGATTTGCGTTAGCAGCATCGAATGCCTGCTTCAAGCGAGCGAAGTCGCGGGTGAACATCCAGTAGTAAGCCATGAAATGGTGCGAAAGGAGCACAGGCTGAGCATGCTGCATATGGGTATAGCCAGGCAGGATGGTGCCCATATTCTTGCGAGCAGCCTCGATGAGCGTCTCACGCATGGCGTTCACGTCTGCCATGAGCTCGGAAGCAAGCTCCTTAGCATACAGACGGGTGTCAGTGATTACCTGATCGTTGCGGCTACGACCGGTGTGCAGACGAGCGCCCGCATCGCCGATGTTCTGGGTAAGCACCTTTTCCACGGACATGTGGATGTCTTCATCGTTGATGTCGAAGGTGAAGTTGCCCTCTTCGATGGTCTTTTCGATGTCGGTCAGGCCCGCAACGATGTCTTCGGCGTCTTTTTCGGAAATTACGCCCTGAGCCGCCAACATGCGTGCATGAGCGCGGGAGCCGGCAATATCCTGGTGATACATTGCCTTATCAACCGGAAGGGACGCACCGAACTCCTGCGTGAATTCGCTTACACCCTTTTCAAAACGTCCAGACCACAACGCCATAATATGAGCTCCTAACCTTCAAGAACTGCGCCCTATACGAGTATTGCTTGATTAACGTTCCAATAATAACAAAACAGGACCCTTCCCTCTTTACGAAGGAAGGGTCCTGAGCTCATTTTCACAAGAGGCAATTGGCGCGACGCCCGCCCTAAAGCGAACTATTCGCCGTCGGTAACACCCTGCTCGCGGCGGTTCTTAGCCCAAACCTTGGTGGACAGGCCGTACAGGTCGATGAAGCCCTTAGCTGCCTTGTGGTTGAAGGTGTCGGCGGCATCGTAGGTAGCCAGACCGTAATCGTAGAGGCTGAAGTCGGACTTGCGGCCGGTAACGGTGCAGTTGCCCTTGTAGAACTTCAAACGAACGGTGCCGGTTACACACTGCTGGGTGGTTGCCATGAAAGCATCGACAGCATGCTTGAGGGGGCTGAACCACTGGCCGTTGTACACCATGGTTGCCCAGTCATGCTCAAGGTGCAGCTTATAGCGCAGAACCTCGCGCTCGAGGCACATGTCCTCGAGGCCGCGGTGAGCAACGATAAGAGCCAAAGCACCAGGAGCCTCGTAGCATTCACGGCTCTTAACGCCGATCATACGGTTCTCGATCATGTCGATGCGGCCAAAACCATTGTCGCCGGCGATCTGGTTCATCTTTGCGATGATGTCCAGATAGCTCATCTGCTCACCGTCGATGGCAACAGGCAGACCAGCCTTGAACTCAACTTCGATCTCGGTAGCCTCTTCAGGAGCCTTTTCGGGATCGGTGGTCATGGTGTAGATGTCCAGCGGAGGACGGTTCATCGGGTCTTCCAGAACACCACACTCGATTGCGCGGCCCCACAGGTTGTCGTCAATGGAATACGGCTTGCTCTTAGTGGTAGGAACGGTAACGCCATGAGCCTCTGCCCAGTCCATTTCCTCCTGGCGAGTGTGCATATCCCACTCACGAACGGGAGCAATGATTTCCAGCGTAGGATCAAGAGCCTGGATGGAGGTCTCGAAACGAACCTGGTCGTTGCCCTTGCCCGTGCAGCCGTGAGCAACGTACTTGGCGCCGTACTTATGAGCGGTATCTACCAGGTACTTGGAAATCAGCGGACGAGAAAGAGCGGAAACCAGTGGGTACTTGTTCTCGAAGTTGGCGTTGGCATAGAGAGCCTTGGACAGATAATCTGCGGCAAAGTCTTCGCGCATGTCGGCGATGATGCAGTCGATTGCACCCGTTTCCAGAGCGCGCTGCTTAACCTGCTCGAGACCTTCGTGCTCCTGGCCAACTTCGCCTACTACGGCAATAACGTCAAGGTTCTTTTCGTCCTGCAGCCACTTGATGCAGACGCTGGTGTCCAGACCACCAGAATATGCGAGTACGCACTTATCCTTTGCCATTTCCTTAATACCTTTCACTTGGCAATTATTCATTAATTCAAGCCCACAGAGGGGCGCAGGGAAGGCATACGCCCTCCCGAAGCTTTGAGTTATTCGCGAACTGCGGCGATCATGCCGGGCAGCGCATCGATAAGCTTGTCGATCTCGCTTTCGGTGACGATCAACGGAGGCAGGAAGCGCAGCGTATTCTTGCCGGTTGCGTTCAGCAAGAAGCCTTCTTCCAGGCCCTGCGCTACAACCTTATGAGCGTCGATACCCTCTTCCAAGTCGGCGCCGAGCATAAGACCCATGCCGCGAACCTCGGTTACGCCTTCAACCTGAGCAAGCTTCTCGGCAAAGTAGTCGCCCACTTCGGTTACGCGGTCGTCGTAATGGCCGCGCGAAAGCGTTGCGAGCGTTGCATGAGCAGCAGCCATAGCCAGGTTGCTGCCACCAAAGGTTGAGCCATGGTCGCCTGGCTCGAATGCTTCGGCAACCTCGATACGGGCAGCACAAGCGCCCATGGGGAAGCCAGAAGCGATGCCCTTGGCCATGGTGATGATGTCGGGCGTGATGCCCAGGTTCTGGAAGGCAAACGGGAATTCGCCGCAACGGAAGATGCCCGACTGAACCTCGTCAACAATGAGAAGCAAGCCGTTCTTGCGGCAGAACTGAGCAACGTCATAGAGCGTATCGGGATCCCAAGGATATACGCCCGCTTCACCCTGTACAGGTTCGATCATAACAGCGCAAACATCTGCCAGATTGCTGTAAACCGCCTGGTGAAGCGCGTTCAGGTCGTTCATGGGAACATGCATGAAACCGCCCGGCAGAGGCTGGAAGGCTTCCTGCTTTGCGGGCTGCGCCGTTGCGGCAAGCGTGGCCAGGGTGCGGCCATGGAAGCTGCGGTCCATCGTGATGATGGTCTGGCCGCCGCCGCCCATCTTCTTGGAGTACAGGCGAGCAAGCTTGATAGCGCATTCGTTAGCCTCTGCGCCAGAGTTGGCGAAGAATACCGGCCAAGGAGCGCGGAAGAACTTAGGCACGCATACGTTCAACATGTCGGAGAGGAGCTTTGCAACCTCGCCGCGCTGTTCGATGTAGTAGTAGTTGCTAACGTGGATGAGCTTGGCAGCCTGATCCTGGATGGCGCGCACAACGGCAGGATGGCAGTGGCCCAGGCTGTCTACGCCGATGCCAGCAATAAAGTCGAGGTAGGTTTTGCCCTCGTCGTCTTTAACTTCCATGCCAGAGCCTTCGACCAGCAGTACCGGCTTGCGAGCGAAGGTATGCATGACGAAATGGTCGTCGAGCTTCTTTGCTTCTTCAAAACTCATGGTGTTCCTTTCTTTACGGATGGGGATCGGCGCAAACGTTTCCGAGCGTCGAAGCCCATCCGTTCATTTTACGAGTTTGGGGGTTTAGCGAATACCCCACGCACAGTGTTTTCTACAAGTTCTCACTCAAGCGAGAAGCCAAGATGCCCAGCGGGCGCATCTCTTCTTTGGAAAATTCCACTGTGTCGTCGTAGATCAGGGTGCCAGCGCCGCTTGAGGTAAGCAGCTCCACCAAGATCGAATGAGGCTTGGTGCCGTTGACAATATGCGCACGCGGCACGCCGCCTTCGATGGCTTCCACGCATGACTGCAGCTTGGGAATCATTCCGCTGCTTACGCTGCCGGATTTGAGCATTTCACGCGTCTCGTTCACCGTCATCTGAGAAATGAGCGAGCTCTTATCCGAGAAGTCTTCGTAGAAGCCGTCAACGTCCGTAAGGAAGATGATCTTATGGGCACCAATCGCAGAAGCGATTGCGCATGCCGCAGCGTCTGCGTTGATGTTGTAGGAACCGCCGTCGTCGCCCTTTCCTACCGAAGCGATAATCGGCACATAGTCAGAGGCGATGAGCGCATTGATGTAGGCGGGGTTCACTTCGGTGACCGTGCCCACACGACCCAGCTCAGGGCTGCGCTGCTCGGCGATGATGGTGCCAGCGTCGGTTCCGTTTACGCCTACAGCCAGGTTGCCATGCTCGTTCATGGCAAGAACCAGCTCTTCGTTCACCTTGCCCACCAAGGTCATCTTCACAACGTCCATGGCTTCGTCGGAGGTGACGCGCTGGCCATCCTTAAACTCAACATCGATGCCGAATTTGTCCATGTTCTTGTTGATGGCAGCACCGCCACCATGAACGATAACGGGATTGACGCCCATGATCTTCAGCATAACGATGTCGCTCATCACGGCATTGCGCAGCTCGGGGTCGACCATGGCAGCGCCGCCATATTTGATAAGGATGGTTTTGCCCGTGGCGTTCTTGATCCACGGGAACGCTTCAATAAGAACTTCAGCGGTATGAGAAGAAGTTATCTTTCGGTCTCTTGCATATTTCATGAACGGTAGTCTCCATTAATCGAAACGTATTCGTGGGAAAAATCGCAGGTCCATACGGTGGTTTCTGCATCGCCCGCACCAAGGCTTGCCTCGAGCACAATCTCGTCAGCCTCGAAACGTCGCAACGCCTCTTCCTCGCTAAAGGGAACGGGAAGGCCGCCACGCAGAACAGGCATGCCCATGATGTCGATATCGACGTTTTCCTGCGCAAACTTCGCACCGGAGCGGCCCAGGGCACCGGCAATTCGGCCCCAGTTGGCATCGTGTCCGTAGATAGCCGTTTTCACCAGCGGCGAATTCGCGACGGTGCGCGCAGCCAAATCGGCTTCCGCATCGTTTGCGGCACCACGTACCGTAACGGTTACAAGCTTCGTGGCGCCTTCACCGTCGCTTGCCATCTTGCGAGCAAGCTTCTGGGTTACGGCATTGAGCGCCTGGCAGAACTCGGCATACAGCACGCTATCTTCCCCTGCCAAGGGAGCAGACGCGGCAGCTGCCTTGCCGGAGGCGAACAGAACGCAGGTATCGTTGGTGGAAGTGTCGCCGTCCACGGTTACCTTATTGAAGCTCTGGTTTACAGCCGAAGAAAGCGCCTTATGCAACAACACTGCAGGGATGGGAGCATCGGTGGTGAGCACCGAAATCATGGTGGCCATGTTCGGCATGATCATGCCCGAGCCCTTCGCCATACCGCCAACAGTAAATGTGCAGCCAGCATATTCGGCATCGGCAGTCTCGAAGGAAACGGCAGCCTCTTTCGAAACGGTATCGGTGGTCATGATGGCGCGAGCAGCACTGTTGCCCGTGGTTTTGCCGAGAATGTCGTGCAGCGCAGGAACGCCGGTTTCGAAGGGGGCAATATCAAGCTGCTGACCGATGATGCCCGTCGAGGCAACCAGCACGTCTTCGGGCATGCAGCCGACCGTCGAAGCAACGATGCCAGCGGTCTTGCGGGCGTTTTCGAGCCCAACCGACCCGGTTGCAGCATTGGCGATGCCGGAGTTGATCACCATAGCGCGAGCAAAGCCGTAACCGACCCCGTCAAGGTGTTCGCGGGAAACGGTTACCGGAGCCGCGCAGAACACGTTCTGGGTAAACACTCCAGCAGCAGGGCACAGTTCGTCCGCCTCGATCAATGCCATGTCAAGGCGGTTGGGGTCATCGCGGAAACCGGCATGGATGCCACCAGCGCGAAAGCCCTTGGCGGACGAGACGCCACCGTTTTCGATGGTGATCAGGTTCGCTTTAGTCATATTTTTCACTCCTAAGAGGGATTGGCAACAGTATCGATCGCCGTAGCCTCGGGAAGGCCACAGACGATATTCGCACATTGAACTGCCTGACCAGCTGCGCCTTTAACGATATTGTCGATAGCGCAGGTGGCAACAACGCAGCCAAGATCAGCATTATAGGCGACGCCTACATGCGCACGATTCGTGCCTACAACCGAAGAGGTTTTAGGCTGCTGGCCCAAAGGCAACACGGTGACGAACGGCGAGTTTGCGTAGGCGTCGCAGTATCGTCGATGAATCGACTCAACAGTTTCGTTTCGCTGAGCCTCCTGGGTGAGCTGGATGGTTACCGTAGAAAGAAGGCCGCGGGTTGCAGGGGCCAAATGAGGTGTGAACACCAGGCGACCCTCGATGCCCAGAATCTGCTCGATTTCAGGAGTATGGCGATGGCTGGCAACACCATAAGCCTCCAAGTTTTCGTTGGCAGAAACAAAATGGGTGCGTGCCGTAGCACTGCGACCAGCGCCGGAAACGCCCGAGATTGCATCGGCAACCACGATGCCTTCAGAAAGGGCAATGGCGGGAGCCGCAGCAAGAGAAGTAGCAGTTGGGTAGCAGCCTGCACAAGCCACCAAGACAGATTCGCCGTTAGCGTGACGCTCGGCGGCGGCGTTCAGTTCTTCGCGATTCAGTTCCGGCTGGCCAAAAGCGGCAGTAGCAAGAAGATCGGGCGAGGTGTGCTGCACCTTGTACCATTTTTCGTAGGTTTCCTGGCTGCGCAAGCGATAGTCGGCAGAAAGATCAACCACCGTGACGCCCGAGTCAAGAAGACCAGGAGCGGATTTCATGGCAACCGTGTGAGGCGTAGCGAGGAACACCACATCGCAGTTGAATAGCTCGGCATTGTCATGGCGAGAGAAAGCCAGATCGGTTACACCGGAAAACGCTGGATACACGCTTGCGAGGGTTGCGCCTTCATCGGAATTGGAAGTAATAACACGCAGATCGAATTCAGGATGTCGCAGCACGATGCGCACCAGCTCTGCTCCTGCATATCCGGCTGCGCCTACGATACCGACCTTCAACATTTCGCTGAGCCTTCTTTCGATCTAATCGCCCAACGCGGATGCCCGCGCGAGTTCTTTTAATGAAACACCCTGTACTACAGGTTTCTTTAGGGTACTCCAATTCTGCCAGCTAGGTAACCCTCTCCACAAAAGTATGGAACGGAACTGCGGATGATGATGGTGAGCTGGCAGCGGTGAGGAAGGTGCGGGGGGTGTGGCATGCAATAGCGAGTCTCGTCGATCAACAGAGCGACCAAACCTACCCCCAAGCGCTGCCCTGAATCTCCCGCGACGCCCATCAGGCCCGCCCCATGGCGCCGATCTCCTTCCCGTACGGCAATCGATGCCGCGTGTGCCGCTCCCACGCTGCTCCGAGCCTGCTCCGGAAACCCAAAAACAAAAAAAACGGCCCAAATTGCAACTTTTTTGCGATTAGGGATCGTTGCGTGGCCCCCAATCGCGGACCGGGACCCGAAAATGCAGGAAATCAGCCGCAAAAAGGAGCCATTCCCGCTTTGCGGGGATGGGAAAGAGTCCGTAATCGCAAAAAAGTTGCAGAAAAGCCGGGATTTTTGTTTTCGCACTAGGGGAATCGCTGCAACGAGGCGGATCCTGCGAACGGAAATAACCGCGCAAAAGCAGCAATCGCTCAGTTAAAGCGCTGCGTTTTGAGCAATGAACAATCTACCCAAGTCAAAAGCCAATCTGTTAATCGGTCTCATGCGCAAGCGACTCATCAGCCGGCCAGGCTGGCGCCACAACATTCGGAGACCCCTCGTTGAAATGCCCATTCCCAGATCTGAGCCATCCCGATTCAACTGACGAAACATCCCACTTAGAACAATCAAGAGAAAGAGAGGGACATTTGCGGAACATCCCTTCGAACGTTTTGCACTTGGACACATTCCACGATTCTGCGCCCCTAATTGATTTAAGACGGGTGCAATCTGAAAACATATCGCTGAACTGTCTAGCGGCACTTGTGTCAAACGAGCTCAGATCCAATTGCTCAAGGGACGAACAGTCATAGAACATTTCCTCAAAATCCTCAACTGCACCGGTGTCAAACGATCCTAGATCCACTTTCGCAAGCGTCGAACATCCCTTGAACATCCAGCTCATATCCTTCACGTTATTTGTGCTGAAATTCCTCAGATCAAGGGTTTTTAACTTTCCGCACTCGTAGAACATGCCATTCATATCCGTAGCTGACCCAGTGTTGAAGCTAGAAACATCAATGCTAGTTAAGCCCGAGCATTTCTCAAACATCCAATCGAACTCATATGCCCCTCTTGTATCGAAAGAGCTCAGATCAAGAGAATCCAAGCTATAGCAATCCTTGAACATCCGCGAAAACGAGACAGCTTGACGCGTATCGAAAGAACTTAGATCCAACTGCTTGACGCTTGAACAGTTAAAAAACATGTATGAAAAATCGGTAACCTTACTCGTGTTAAGATTTTTTAAATCGATCGTGTCGCATTTCACTAGATGGGTGAACCACCCTCTCAGGCTTATTGGCTCAATCTCTTCCTTAAACGAAACACTATCAATATCTTTGGCATGGTCCTTCACCCAGGCGGGGTTATCGTCGCTGTTCTCCGAACCGCCCCACTTGCAGACTAGCTCCTCCACTCCCTCGTAAACGGAAGTGCAATTCTTTCCCTTGAACGCAGAACCGCTGCTTGGAACGAATTTCTCCTTGTAGAACGTCAAGGAATTGTCGCTGTCGGAATAAACAGCAAACGCCTTTTCCGGGATAGACACGTAGAATGCGATACCTGCTATGGCGACGATCAGGCATGCCACAACAGTTGGCACGAGGATCTTCTTCTTGTGCTTCCTGAAAAAGACCTTTACTTTTGCCGTAGCCCTATCTAGTTTCTCCTGTTGAAGCCGCCTTCTTGCCTCCCTCTTTGTCTCGAGCTCTTCCTTAGCCCTCTGAGCCTCGGCCTCGCGCCGCTCCTCTTCGATCTTTCGCTGCAGCTCTTCTTTCCGCTTAGCCTCCTGCCGCGCCCGTTCTTGTTCGGCTTTGATTGTTTCAGCAAGCTCTCTTGCAGCAGCTTCCTTAGGCGACTCGAAACCAAGAAGCTTCGCTTTCTGCTCTTCATACTCCTCTTGAGTGATTAATCCCTCGTCCAAAAGGGCTTTAAACTCTTTGATCTTCTCGTACATACAGTCCCCTACAAGTCGAGAATCTGCTTCTTCTTGCGATCAAACTCCTCTTGGGTAATCGCACCTTCATCACACAGAGATTTCAAGGCTTTCACGTTTTCCGCAGCCTCGATAAAAGCCACTTTTCGAGCAGGGTGAACAGAAGCCGCGGTACTCGACGTTTCTCTTCTATCTGTCTTTTTCGCCCCAAATGCCGACACGATCGCCGAAGTGCCGCAATCTGCGATGAGTTTTTTTGAAAATACAGTGGCACCCGCGCAAGCAGCCCAAAACGAACACCAACAAATCAAGCTACTCACAAAAATCCGTGATCCGTCCCCAAAAGGCTCGACTTTCATGATTGCCATGACGAAGGCAACCGCAACAAGCCCCGCCAGCACTAGCAGAGGGGCATCCTTGCCTTCTACGGAAAACAAAACTACAAAGAAGGCAACAAGAGTCGCGACGGCAAGAAGATCTGCCGACGGATAACCTAATACTCTATCTCCGCCCGCTCCGAAGACAGCAGGGGCAAACCAAGACGCGACCAGATCGAAAAGCCACAGAAGCAAGGCGCCGACGATCCAGCTGCGGCTACTCTTCTTATTTGTTTCGAAAAGCGAAACGAGGAGCATCAGCAGAGGCCCAATTTTAAATACGAGAAAGAGCAAAGTGGCGATAAGAACGATAGAGATCCTAAAAAGCTCTTCAAAAGCATAGGAAAACTTACCCCTCGAAAGACAATAAAGAACATCGGCAATATCGATGGTGCCGACCCAAGCAAAAGGTCCAGCGAGCTCGAAATGCGAGCCGTCTTCGCTAATCCACCAGTAAACAAAGACGAATACAGCACCCACCGCTGCAGCAATTGCAGTCATGCGAGCATTCTTGTCGGAAGTAACTACCTTCTTGAACGATTCGATCATCAGAACCACCCTTTTTCGCCCTGAACATAGATGGTCTCGAACTGTTTATCGGTCTTCGTCAAGTATGTAATTCCCTCAATAAGGGCAATGACCCCCATTACAACCCCGCCGAGAAAAAGGAACAGCGAGCCAAACAAAGTGACCAGCAGCATTATTAGGCCCTCTTTCGAATAGCCCAGATAAAATTTATGTATCCCCAAAGAGCCAAGAAAAATTGCGAGCAGACCAGCAGCTATCTTATTTTTCTCGCCAGAAACAGCAGGTGAAGAAACAGACTGGGCAACATCGACCGTCCGACCTGAAGAAGATTCCGTCTCGACAAGATCCGAATTTAACAACTCAGTCTTTTTCTTGTCATATTCCTCTTGAGTGATAGCCCCCATATCAAGAAGCTCTTTAAGAGCCCGAATCTCCTCAACCATTCTTGCCCTTTCCGTGAGTAACAACGATTTGCCCACAGCTGCGACAGCGCCCAACACATGAGCGTTCCGAAATAGGGCATAGCGATGCCCCGAAAATAGGAATGAAGAGATAAGGGAGATATGCCCGGTCTTCGCTTATTGGATTGTGCGCCGCTCGCAGTTGCGAGCTGCAGTTGTGGTATCACGAATCGTAGCACAAGCTTGCAAAGGCACAGGTAAATATTGCATTTCGCTGCGTCAAAGCAATCTATTTCTGCCGAATGGCAGCGCAATTCAAATAGTTAGCGCAAATAGAGTTCTTGACGCTAAGAACGACAACAAGGAGCCAATTGGGCGAAAAGAGTAGACGGTTAAGGAGAGCATCCGCCACAGTCACCACAACTGCAAGGTATTGGCGCATACAAGCAAAACCGACCTAGAAGAAGGCGGATGCCCTCCTAGCCATCGGTTTTGCATTGATATGTTCGCTCAATCCTTTATCGGGTAAAAGCAGTTGTGGTGGTTCGGATTATAACGTGAATTCTGTTTGCATGTCGGAACGCCCTGGCTTTCGTCTACCAAACCGTCAAATACCGCAAAGTGTCTTCGAATGAATGATTTGATGGAGATATTAGAAGTTTCCCATTGATCTGCGCAAACGCACAATTGCGCAACGGATCAGTCCATGGTAACTTGCTATTGGAGGCTTTAAGCTTCTACCGAGTCGCCGGGAGTTACCTCCCGGCATTTCTTTTATCTGGGGGGGTTCGATTGGACGAGCTGAGTATCTTCGTCGATGAATCTGGTGGTCAGAACGGCATATCGAAATATGTCCTGATGACGCTTGTTTTCCATGACCAGTCAGCCCCCATTGCATCATTGATCAGCGAATACGAGAGCTCGCTTGCCCTGAAAGGACTACCTGACATACCCTTCCACGCTTCTCCACTGATGTACGGAAAAGGCGCTTACAGTAACCTCAGCCACGAAACCCGCCATCGCTTGTTCTCGTCTTTTTTCGTACTTGTTCGCAAGCTTCCCATTTCGTATAAGACGTTCTCTTACCGTCGAAGCGAACTTTCCGACGCAAACCTTTTCACGGCTCGATTAAAAAGAGATCTTGCTGTTTTTCTCATCGACAACTTAGGGGAATTCCAGAAATACGATTCCGTAAAAATCTACTACGACAATGGCCAGCATATGATTACAGAAGCGCTGCATAGGGCAATTGAATTCGCCCTTTCAAAGCAAGCGGTTCTATACCGAAACGCCTCGCCTCTTGATTATCGCCTTGCGCAAGTTGCCGACTTTCTATGTACATTAGAACTTGCCGCAATTAAATACGGCAACCACGAGGAAACATCGAGCGATAAGAAGATCTTTGGCACCATGAGAATGTTTAAGCGGAACTATTTAAGGCTCATTCGTCGAAAAGCACTTCGATAGATGCTACGGCACTTCTGCGCTTGCCAAAAAAAAGCGGGACCCGCTCTAGCGAGTCCCGCTTTTCAGCTACCGCTACTTATTCACATACTCGCGAATGTAGCGCTCGATACCCGTCACGCAGGCAACAAGCGTTTCATTCACGGGCGTAGGCACGCCGTACTTGGTGCCCTGCGCCACAACGGCACCGTTGATAACGCCCACTTCCGTGGGGCGATGCTTTTCAAGGCTCTGAAGAATGGACGGCTTGAAGCTCTTCGGCAATCCAGCGCGTGCCAATTCAAGCACATCCATAGGATCGGAATAAGTCAACTTCACGCCAGCCGCCTTGGCCACGTTCATGCCCTCCTGAACAGCAGCGCAAGCGCAAGCCACTAGCTTTTCTTCTGCGTACATATCGCCATAGGGCAAATGCGTGATGCCGCACACTGCACCCGTGGCAACATTGACCAGAAGCTTGTCCCAGATAACACCCATGATGTTGTCGGAAACGATGCAGTGCATGCCCGCCTCATCGAACGCGGCGCCGATGGCGCGAGTGCGCTCGGTTACGCTGCCGTCAAGCTCGCCGATAAAGGTATCCTTGCCAGGAATGGTGGCCTGAACGCGGCCCGGCTCCAGCAGCATTCCGCCGATATAGGTTTTGCCGCCGATAACATGCTCGGCGCCGACGCAATCACACAACACATCTTCTGCGCCAAGGCCGTTCTGCAGCGACATCACCGTAGTGTTGGGGCCAACAAGCTCGCGGCCCTCTTCCATGGTCTTGGCGGTGTCGAACGCCTTGCACAAAACAATGACCAAGTCACACGGCCCAATGCCATCTGGCGTGGTATGACCCGAAAGCCTCACGGTTTCCTCTCCTGTAGGCGTTACCATGACCAGGCCTTTTTCATTGATGGCATTCATGTGCGGAGCGCGTCCCACGAAATGAACCTCATTGCCGGCTTTCGCCAGCGCACCGCCAATGGTGCTTCCCAGCGAGCCAGCCCCTAAAATGCAAACCTTCATTGCTTCCCCCTAGTTAAACAAATTCAATATCCCTCAACAGGCGCAGCAAACGCTGCGCCAAGGCGATGCAGCGTAACCGTAGACGGCAGCGCCTTGCCGGCTGATACGAGCAGAGAAACGTCCCCTCTAAGCGTTAAGGTGAGTGCGGCTTCCGCCCGCCATGTACCGACTCTCCTACTTTCGCTCGTTGAGCTCGACAGCCAACAAGGTCGCCGTAGACGGCAACGCCTTCACCGGCCGCAGCTACTGCCGCTCGTTAATCTCGATGGTTAAACCGAACGGCGCAACAAACCAATTGCGAGGCTTACCTTCAGCCTGCTTCACGTCAGGCTGGGCGTACGCCGCCTCCAGAAGAGCATCCACATCGTCGGCAACCAGGCCAATGTGGGAGACATCGCCCGAATAGGCGCCGCTGCCCGCTTCGTCTCGCTGAAGTTGGATGCCGCCAACCCATGCCTGATTCAAAGGCAACTCGCCCGACGCCGGGTCGGTCAAAGTGATTTCCATGCTCATCACGTCGGTGAAAAACGCGAGCGCCGCCTCGAAGTCACGAACCTTTACCGCTACATGTTCAACGCACGGAGCCGCCATGCTACTCGCCTTCCACTTCGAAGAACTTCAAGATATGCGTCGCCACGCACACCACCGTGCCGTCCTGATTGGTAACAACCACATCGGCGTACGTTTTCATGGCAGCCTCGTCCACTTCTTTAACGGTATAGGTCGCCGTAAGGGTGTCGCCAAAATACACAGGCGCGGTAAAGCGCAAATGATCGTATCCATACGATGCACTGGGAATAGGAGACTCGTACTTTTGCTGGATGAGGGTTGAAGCCGTGCTGCCAAAGGCAAAGGTGAGTACGCCATGCACGATGCGCGTTCCGTACTTCGTGGTTTTCATGAACGCCTCGTTGAAGTGCATCTGGCTGTAATCGCCCGTGATGCCGCCGAACTGATATACGTCAGATTCGCTAACCGTCTTCGTGAACGAACAGCTGTTACCAACTTCCAAAGGTACCTTAGTCATTGCCGATCCCCTTCCTTCTGGCTGCCTTTTTCTTTAGGCGAATGCGGCGTTTCGTTGCCCTTCGGACCAGCTAGTGTTTGGTCAGGGTTCCCACTTGGCAATCTGGCCCAAACAACGAAACGCCGCAATTGGCCCCCACACAAAACAAGCAACCAATGTTCAAACAATTCCTTGCGAAACCCTTTGATCTCGCAAGAAAAACGGTACTCTACTAAGGCTTTTTCGTCTGCTGCAAAGTATTGGCAGAAGCTGCGCTAATATATGAACAGGATTCATGATTGCGCATATGCCCATTTCGCAGGCGCAACTTAAAGAGGAGATGCTTCGATGAACCTCGCTCAACTCACCTATTTCTGCCATTTGGCGAAAACCGAGCACTACACACGCTCGGCGGAAAGCCTTCATGTCTCGCAATCGGCTCTCTCCCACTCCATTTCTTCCCTGGAAAAGGAGCTCGGATGTCGGCTGTTCCGCAAGGCGGGACGCAACGTGCAGCTCACCGATGACGGGCGAGTATTCTTGAAGTATGTTTCAGAGGGGCTTGCCTCCATCGACAGGGGCATTGCCGAGCTCGACCGCAGAAGCAACGGCCTTTCCGGATCCATCAACGTTGGCGCCATCGCAACGGTGCGATCGGGCTATCTGCCCGCGGCAATGCAGGGCTTTCGTTCGCAATTCGGAGACAAAACCGAGTTTCATGTATTGCAGGGCGAAACAGCGCCTCTGAACCAAAAGCTCGAGCAGGGTGTATGCGATCTGGTAATTGCGGGGCCCGTCCATAAGCCAGGAATCACCTGCACCACGCTCTTTCATCAGCGCTTAGTAGTGGCGTTGCGTCGCGACCATCCACTAGCGGCGCTCAAAAAGGTGCGCTACGAAAATCTGATTGGCCACACCGTAATCACCTATCGCCGCGGCATAGCTTGCGGGGAAACCCTCGAAGCATTCCTGCAAGAAACCAACGCGCCCCTTAGCAAGCTAACGTTGGTGCGCAACTACGAAGACGAGGTGATCCTGGGCGCGCTCGCCGTGCACGAGTCAAGCGTGGCCCTAACCATGCTCACCTCGAATTTGGCACCCAACCCCGACATGGTTATCTTGCCGCTCGACGTGGAAGGCGCCGAAGAGTTCTATCCCATTTCGCTCACCCGTCGCGAAGGCGACGCGCTAAACCCCGCCACGCAAGCGTTCATCGACTATCTGCTTTCGTTCGAGGCCCCCGCCTACGAACGGAGCGACTTCATTGCTTAAAACGCCAATTTTGATGTCGCTTGGCCTTGATATCGGTGGGCAAGGCGGTGCCTACGCAACTTTATTGCTTAAAGCGCTAATTCTGGCATCGCTGGAACTACCGTATTGCCTCGCCCGCAAACGAAGCGGCTCTTTTGTTCGCGGCTGAATTTACGGCTGAAGCGTTTCCACTTCCTTGATCCATGCGCTCGCGCAAGCATCGGAAGGCATACGCAGATCGCCTCGCGGAGACACCGCAACGCTGCCCACCTTGGGGCCGTCGGGCAAACACGAACGCTTGAACTGCTGCGAGAAGAAGCGCCAATAGAACGTGCGCAGCCACTTCAGGATGGTTTCGTTGCTATAGCGCCCCGCAAAAGCCTCCTTGGCAACGCGATAGATCTTCGCGGGAGGAAAGCACATGCGAAGCATCTGATACAAGAAGAAATCGTGCAGCTCATACGGCCCTACCAAGTCTTCCGTCTTCTGAGAGATGGCGCCGTCTTCCGGAGGAAGAAGCTCTGGGCTCACCGGCGTATCAAGCACGTCGCGCAAAACCCCCGCAAGCACTTCATCGGCACTCGTGTCGGCATAGTGGCGAACCAAATGGCGCACAAGCGTTTTGGGGACCGAGGCATTCACTGCATACATGGACATATGGTCGCCATTGTAAGTAGCCCAACCCAGGGCAAGCTCGGAAAGATCGCCGGTGCCTATGACGAAGCCATTTGCCTGGTTGGCAATGTCCATCAGGATCTGCGTGCGCTCGCGTGCCTGGCTGTTTTCGTACGTCACATCGTGGATCGACGCATCATGCTCGATATCGGCAAAATGCTGCATTACCGCCTTGGCAATGGAGACTTCCTTGAACGTGGCGCCCAAGCTTTTAATCATGGCAACAGCATTGTTGTAGGTGCGGTCGGTGGTGCCGAAGCCCGGCATGGTTACCGCAACGATGCCTTTACGAGACAGTCCAAGCATGTCGAAGGCACGCGCCGTTACCAGCAGCGCCAAGGTTGAATCCAAGCCGCCGGAAATACCAACCACAGCACTTTTCGCATGCGTATGAGCCAGGCGCTTCTTCAGGCCCAGCGCTTGAATGTTCAGGATTTCCTCGCAGCGATCGGAGAGCTGATCTGCGTTGGAGGGAACGAACGGATCAGCGTCAAAGAAGCGCACCAACTTCGTTTCTTCCTCGGCCAAAGCGAAGGAGATTTCGCGGTACTCCTTCGATTCAGCTGCGGGGAACGTGCTCATACGGCGGCGCTCCGAAGCAAGACGCTGCACATCGATAGTAGCCACCTTGACCTCGTTTTCAAACGTGGCCGATTCTGCTAGCACGGTGCCGTTTTCGGCAATAAGATTCTGCCCGCCAAACACCAAATCGGTAGTAGATTCGCCCTCCCCAGCTGTAGCGTACAGATAGGCACACACCAAACGGGCAGACTGACCAGCTACCAAATCACGACGGTAGCTTCCCTTCCCCACCATTTCATCGCTGGCGGAAAGGTTGCAGATCACGCTTGCCCCCGCCAATGCATGATGCACGCTGGGCGGATTGGGGACCCACAGGTCTTCGCATATTTCAGCGGCAACGCAAAGATCCGCCACGTTCTCGCAAGAAAACAGCAGGTTGGTGCCAACAGGCACCTCTTCGCCGCCGAACTGGACCGTGCCCATATCGGCAGACCCAGACGTAAAGTGGCGCGTTTCATAGAACTCGTTATAAGCAGGCAGGTTCACCTTGGGAACGAAACCCAGCACCTTGCCGCGACATAGCATGGCAGCAACGTTCAGCAGCTTCCCCGCCACGCGAAGGGGCATTCCTACCGCGATAAGGGCATCCACCTGGCGCGATCCTTCCGCAATAACGGAAAGCGCCGCTTCCGCCTCGTCGAGCAATTTCGTCTGCCAAAACAAATCGCTGCAGGTGTAGCCCGTAATGCACAGTTCGGGAAGCACCATCACCTTTGCATGCGCTGCGGCCATTTCGTTAATGCATGCAAGAATCGCCTGAGCGTTGGCTTCGCAATCGGCAACCGCCACCTGGGGCGTTGCCGTAGCAACCGTGATGAACCCGTCTTTCATAAACCCTCCTCAAGGGACGCACCAAGGCAGATGCGCGTATCGTTCCCTGCAATTATAAGGTCGAGAAGGCATGGCAAACTTCATTTTCCCGCCCGTAATCACTTTGGAACAAAAATACGCCCGCAGGAACAACCTGCGGGCGTACCTAAAAATAGCGAATAAGGCGCTTGGCTCATTGCCCTGCTCCCCAGAAAACAGAAGCGGCGTTCAATGCCTCGCTTAGCGAATTACGTAACGGGCACCCTTCTGCTTGATGGGCCTGGGCTCCATGTCGGCGTATCCCAGGACAATAGCGCCAACCAGCTTGCCGTGATTGGTTGCAAAGTGGCTGCCCAAAGCGTTGCCTGCGCGCACCACCGCTTCGACCCAGCATGACCCAATGCCCTTGTCGTATGCGGCAAGGCACATGTTTTCCATGGCAGCAGCAACACTCTCAATGCAGCTTGGAAGAAGCTCGTCAGAGTAATTTGGCTTGTTCAAGAAGCCCAGGATGATGGTCTGTGCACCACCCATTGCCGACATGAATTCCATGGTTTCCTCTACCACTTCAGGGTTGTTCTTGAAGCGCGCCTCGAGCTCCTTACGGTGAGAAAACGCGGTAGTTCCCAATTCCGAGAACAAGTAGGATAGATCTTCCTTGTTGGTTAGAGCCACGAAATACCACGGCTGCAAGTTCTGCGCCGAAGGAGCACAGAGGCCAGCTTGGATAATCTCTTCAAGATCTTCTTTCGGGATCGGATCAGGCTTGAATTTCCTAATGCTGCGCCTACCCTTGATTGCCTCCATCAACTCCATTTCAATCATTCCTTTCTGCGCTTTCGCGCTCCCCTTCACAAGATTGATTTCGCTGTGCCGCTGGGCCCCCATGCCCAGCAAACGCAACCCCTCCTGAAAAACCGCTCCTATGCGGCGTTTTCTGTTCTATAAAAACCGCTGAACTTCTGCCAGCAACGGGATAGGCGCTTCCTCGGGAATAAAATGACCGCACGGAAGCGTGCGCCCCTGCACATTCGTGCAGAACTTCAGCCAGCATTGCAGTGGACTGAAGAACTTTTCCACCAGGCCGTTTGCGCCCCACAGCACCAGTGTTTCAGCGGTAATTTTCTTGCCCTCATCAAGGTCTTCCTTGTCAAGGAAGCGGTCGATGCATTCGCCGGCGCGGTATTCTTCGCAAATGGCATGAATGCATTCCATGTTGTAGTGGCGAAGGTATTCGTCGTACACCTCTTGAGGGAACGCCTCAGAAGAGGTGTCATTTTCCGAATTGTAGCGACCGATGTGCAACGCATTGCGGAAGTACATTTTCCGGCTGGAAAGAATAAGGTCTTCAGGGAATGGTTCGTCCTGCGTAAGCAGATACCAATGGAATAGCGCCTTTGCGAACTCCGCCGAGCTTAAGGCGTACATGTCATACGTCGAAACGATATCGAGAAGCACAAGCTTATTGACAACTTCCGGATGATCGAGCGCCATTCGGTATGCAACACGGGCGCCACGGTCGTGTCCCATAACGGAAAAGCGGTCAAACCCTAGCTCACCCATCACGGCAATGCAGTCTTCAGCCATGATGCGTTTCGAATAGGTGCTGTGATCAGGCAAGCCTTCGGGCTTATCGCTATCGCCATAGCCACGCAGATCGCACATAACCACGGTAAAACGATGGGCCAAATCCCCTGCAACCTTATGCCACATAAGATACGTTTCGGGATGTCCATGAAGCAGGAGGAGGGGTTCGCCCTCCCCCATCATTACCGTGTGAATGGTTACACCGTTTACCCCTTTGATAAAACGATGCGTTGCCGTTTCAAACATAAGGCCCCCAACCCTTAAGCTTGCTGCAATCGCGCTCATAGATAATCCCCATTACCCATGAACGTGTTCAATTAGAAGTATACTCCGCAAAATGGAACAGGACATCCGAAGATGTCCTGTTTAATCAACTCTTTAGATAGAAAAGGCCGAAAAGCCAGCAAACCCTAGCTCCAACGCTCGAAGGGCGGGTAGTCCAACCCGAATCGATCGAATATCTTGCCAATAAGCTGGTCTTCCATGTCGTCGATAGTTTGCGGGTTGTGATAGTACGTCATCATCGGGGGCATCAGCGTTATGCCGGGAACACTTGCCAGCTGCGCCAAATTGCGCAAATGGATAGCGTTCATGGGCGTTTCACGCGCGACCAAAACCAACGGTCGCTGCTCCTTCAACGTAACATCCGCCGCACGAAGCAACAGGTTATCGCTGTAGCCGCTTGCAATGCCCGCAACCGTTTTCATGCTGCAGGGAATAATAACCATGCCTTCGGTTTTGAACGTACCACTCGCAATCGATTCGCCCAAAGAAGCATTGCTATGCACATAATCGGCCAGGGCAAGCGCCTTATCGAAAAGTTCGGGCTCTTCATAGCTTGCCGTAAGCCTCCCGCTGTCGGTAACCACCACATGCACTTCGCATTCGGTGTACTGCTTGAGCTGGCTTATGAAGCGACAAGCCAGGTGCGTGCCGCTTGCACCGCTTATTCCAACAACAATGCGCTTCACGCCCTACTCCTCGAAATCAGGCAACCAGTGCTTAGGATCCACTTCCTTGAACTGGCAGCGCTGGAAGCGATCTTTCTGGCTGTACGGCACCGTGCAATCGAAAATGACCTTGCAGGCAATGCCGTGGTCGCGAATCGAGGGCGAACAGGTTGGGTCGTTTGACGGATCAAGCGGATGGCAGCGAACGCCAGGAATGGTAACGATGTCCATATCGCCCTGGAAACGCGTGTTCATAGCCCACAGCACATCTTTGATGTCGAAGGGGTCAACGTCTTCGTCAACCAGGAACACATGCTTCAATTCGCTGAACGCAGAGAAAGCCAACAGGGCCATTTGGCGCTGACGACCCTCGTCAGAAGGCATGCTCTTCTTAATCTGAAGCACCGCCATGTACTTGCCGCCACCAGGCGTTGCGCAATACACGTTCTGCAAGCGGCCAGGCATAGCCTTTTCAACCATTTGGATGATGCTTGCCTCGGTGGGAATGCCCGCCATGCTTACGTGCTCTTCGGAAGGGCCGATGCAAGTTTGCATAATAGGATTCTTGCGCGTGGTTACCGCCTTGACCTTGATAACGGGCAGCTCAGACACAGCAGGGCCGGTGTACCCTGGGAATTCGGGCATAGCCTTGCCCGAATGGGTGTTCTGATCTTCGGCAACGCGTTTTCCAGGCAACAGCTCGCCTTCAATAACGTATTCAGCATTGGCAATGCAACGTTCATCGATGGTGAGGCACTTTGCCATGCGAACCGGCTTTCCGCGCAGAGCGCCTGCAACATTGAGCTCGTCGTAGCCCAAAGGCGTGGTGGGCGGCTCAAAGCAGGTTGCCAATTCAATGGCAGGATCTACGCCGATGCTGATAGAAATTGGGAGCGGCTTACCCAGCGCCTCGGCCTTTTCGTAGAACGCACCGATATGACGAGCTCCAGGAACCATGTAGATGGAAATCTCATCAGGGCCCTGTAAACACAGACGATGGATGGTGATGTCGGAAATGTGCGTTTCTGGGTCGGATGCGTAGCACATGCCCAAGGTGATATACGGGCCCGCATCTTCTGGTGTATTGGTGGGCGCCGGAACAAGCTTGCGCACATCGAAGCCTTCTTCGGTGGCAAGGTGTACCACCTCTCGGCATACCGCCTCTTCTTCGGGTACTTCAACGGGCGGCACGGGGTTCAATACCGCTTCGTTGAGCATGAAGCCCAAGCGCTTTGGGTCAGCATCGAGCAGCTTCGCCACCCTATCGCGACTTGCCAGCAAGCCAATAGCAACACGTGCATCAGGATGACCCTTGATGTTATTGAACACCATGGCGGGGCCTTCTTGCGTGGGACGGGGCACCGTACCACCTGCGCCGACGTGGCGATACACGCCGCACAGCTCGGCCTCAGGGTCTACCTCGACGTCGGTTTCCACCAGCTGACCAGGGATCCCACGCAGAAACTCAAGCGCGCTGCGAAGATCGTCAACGTTATTACTCATAAGTTCTCCCTCCTCCAGAACATGTTCACAATTATAAGGGAATAGCCCACTTGTCATTAACAAGGAACTGGGAATATAGGGACAGGTACCGTTTTCCCACCTAGGCATTGCGTGCAAAGCAAGAGCCCACTTGCGCAGTTGGCTGCAAGCAGGCTCTATTCGCTAGGTGGGAAAATGGGACCTGTCCCTATATTCCAAAAAAAAGAACCCAGAGCGTGCACTCTGGGTTCTTTCAGGTTTTGAAGCCTTTAGCTCCGAGTTTTAGACGTTTCCGTCAGGTGAGGCTATTTTTCCTCGTCCTGAAGCTTACCAGCCTTAGCGGCCTCCAAGCGAGCATGGAGTGCAACCAGCTGGCGCTCAGTCTCTTCATCCTCGATGCGCTGCAGTTCCTTGTTGTAGGCGTAGTCTGCGCGGATCTTGTCGTTGTCGGAGATGAGCAGGTAGAGGACGATTGCGGCAAGGAAGCCGACGCCACCGCCGCGGGCTACGATGAAGCCTGCGATCATGCCTGTCATGCCCTTGTCAAGGTCGTCGCGAACCAGACCGAATGCGATCTGCGAGCAGAGCCAGCCTTGGATGAGCAGTACAACTACGAGGAGTGCTGCAGATGCTGCAAGGGATGCTTCGTACAGAGGATAGACGAACAAACCAAGTACGGTGAACAGCAGGTTGGTACCGGAACCATCGTAGATGGAGTCCATGCCCTGGCGACCGGACTGCTTATAGCGAGCATAGGTAGCTACGCAGTAAGGAGCGGACAGCGGGCCTGCGAGTGCAGGATAAGGAGCGAACAGGGACAGGATTACATTACGAATACCGCAGATGACGTTGGTACGGTTCGGGTCAAACTCGATGTACTCGTCGTCGCGAGCTGCCTGGAGACCAAGCTGCTGAACGGTTACGAAGTCGCCGTATGCGATAACCCATGCGACCACTGCGTAGGGCAGAGCTGCAATCCAAACGCCGGGATCAGTAGCAAAGCCGATGAACAGAGGCGAAACAACTGCGAACAGGCCCATGAAGTCAGGAACCTTGATGATTTCGCCGGACCACTGGAAGTTGAACTCGCCAGCGACGCCACCTGCGATAAGCAGTGCGATAACAGCCCAAAGGAAGCTGTAGTTGCCGAGGATGGCAACGAACCTGTTGGTGTCCATGTACTTACGTACGCGCTTGGAGAACATGAGCATGAATACAACTACCAAGCCGCAGAGGCAACCAACGGTAACCGTGTCGATAGCGCCGCCGGTCTTCAGGCGAACGGCTACGGCGTTAACGCCAGCACCCATTACGATACCAGCCTTGATGGCGGGAGGTACCAGAGTGTTGAGCTTCTTCGATAGGCCTGTTGCACCCAATACGATGAATAAGATGCCTAATTCAAGCTGAATACATGTCAGCATCTGCAATCGAGCAACGCCTGGGTCGAGCGATTCCAGGAACACGACGATAATTGCCATTGCCGGGGTGATCCAACCGCAAATGGAAGGCTCACCGAGCAGCCAGTTCAGGGTGTACATTGCCGTTTCAAATACAACCAGTGCCCAAGCCACTGCAGGGTCGAGACCCAAAGAAGTAATAAGAACAGCCAGAGCGCCGTACGAAGTACAAGCATTCATCAGGCCGGTTACTACTTCAGGTGGTGAGATCTTGAAGTGAATGAACGGAAGACGAATACGGAATAGGCCAACTTTCCAACATGGCTGAATACCACCGTATTCACGCTTTAGCATAGCCATCGCTTAGCCCCTCTCTCCTCTTGCGCATCCCTGCGCAAAAATAAAATCGACCATCTTTCTCCTCCTTCTTTGATTGCATCAGGCTTGCACGTGCACGCTTGCTTACCTAACGCCTTCAACCAATCGGGAAAAGAATTGGAGAGAGTTCTGCTTCACTTGGCTGTTAGAGCTTTAAACCCCAAAGGCTAAGCCAAACGGAAATCCCAACTTCCCCCGATCCCTTGAAGATGGTCCCTACTACGAACTATTGCGCCTTGTGCCCGATCCCCCGATGGGCGGCGCTTAGGTTCAATTGCGATTATTCTCCATTAGATGAACATGTTCTAATTGATTGCGAACGTGTTTTATATAGCTCAGGCGAATGATATTCATCGAAGTTATGCAAAACGCTCTATCCATCACTTGAATCCACATTTTCGCCCCTCAATATCTCTGACATGCGGCGTTACCGTTCTGTCAACCGATTAATGCAAATCGCATCCATTGCGAACGAAAATGAAACCCCACAATCTATTGATTTCCGTTGGTTTCATCGTTTTTCGCGCACTTACCGTTTCCTTCTTGACGCAAATAAGCAAGATCCCGTAACTTTTCCCGAGGATCTTTTTTTGGAGTCGGTACGCCAGAGTGGGGCGTTGCTAATCGCAATGGACGTGTGTTACCCGGGACTCTGTGCTTCAAGACGAGAATTCGCATCTGTTCCACCTATATATAAGAGAGGAGCACTACGGAATGATCGCCTTAACTACCGCTCAGATCATCGCGATTGTCATATTCGTCGTCGTGATGGCACTCATCATTTCCGAAAAAGTGCATCGCACCACCGCCGCGCTCGCTGGCGCGGTAGCCCTAATCCTTTCGGGGGTTCTTACCTTCGATAACGGAGTAGAGCACATCGACTTCGGAACGCTTGGCGTTCTTGTTGGCATGATGATCTTCGTTGCCGTCGTTAAGAACTCGGGCATCTTCGAGTACCTGGCAATTAGAGCTGCCAAACTGGCAAAGGGCAACCCCTGGATAATCATGGTGTTGTTCTGCCTTATCACCGCTGTTCTTTCCGCATTCTTGGACAACGTCACCACCGTTTTGCTTATCGGCCCTGTTACCTACACTGTTTGCAAGATGCTGGAAATCAACCCCATTCCGTTCTTCCTGACGGAAATCATTTCTTCGAACGTTGGTGGCACCGCAACGCTCATCGGCGACCCGCCGAACATCATGATCGGCTCCGCCACGGGCCTCACGTTCTTCGACTTCCTGGCAATCAACGGCCCTGCCGTACTCATCATCCTGCTTGTTTCGCTGCTGATGTTCTACGTTATGTACGGCAAGAAGATGGGCGTATCCGCTGAAAAGCAGGCTTCGGTCATGCAGCTGCACGCCCATGAGGCAATCAAGAGCCAGACGCTGTTCAAGAAGAGTGTTGTCATGATTGCTCTGGTTGCACTGGCCTTCGTGGTGCACGGTGCGCTGCACATCGAACCGAGCGTTGTCGCCCTTACCGCCGCAGCCATCATGTTGCTCATCGGCAAATCCGACGTTGAGCACACGCTCATGGACGTTGAATGGGCCACCATCGGCTTCTTCGCTGGCTTGTTCGTGGTTGTTGGCGGCCTCGCCGAAACTGGCGTTATCGAAATGATGGCTTACGCGCTGATCGATATTACCGGCGGCGACATGATGATCACCATCATCGTGCTGGTATGGGCGTCGGCCATCATCTCTTCCTTCCTGGATAACATCCCGCTGGTTGCCACCCTTATCCCCATCATCACCACGATGGAGGCAACGGGCATGGACGTAACACCTTTGTGGTGGGCTGTATCGCTCGGCGCCTGCATCGGCGGCATCGGCACGCTCATCGGCGCTTCTGCCAACGTGGTTCTGGCGGGCATCTCCGGCAAGTACGGTCACCCCATCACCTTCATGGACTACACCAAGGTTGGCTTCCCCATGATGTTGGTATTCACCGCTATCAGCTGCGTTTACCTGGTGCTCCGCTTCTGCGTATTTGTCTAGTTTTCAGCATCCTGCCTAAGCACACGGCAAAAACGCTCGCAGCGTCACATACGCATAGCACAGGACCCCGCTTCGGCGGGGTCCTTTTTGCGAATGAATCACCCACTAAATGCCAATCGTTGCTCACGACCATTTGATGAACGCGTTATTGACGCTGAAATGGCCTAGCCGTACCCTTTCTATAAGGGAAGTCCGATGCTCACTAGGAGGCCAATGGCCTTCTTTTGTTTTATTGCATCGGTTGTGGGGGCTATACTTCCCGCAAGAGAGAAGGTCCGTTTCCCCAGGAAGCGGGGTTAAGTTAGGAGTGGTGTATATGCCTGAATTCACTACACCGCAGATCATTTCAATAGTGATCTTCATTGTGGTGTTCGCGCTGATCATCTCGGAAAAGGTCCACCGTACGGTCGCCGCGCTTGCGGGCGCCGTTGTGCTCATCCTGACGGGTATCCTCAGTTTTGATACCGGCATGGAGCACATCGACTTCGGCACGCTGGGCGTCTTGGTAGGCATGATGATATTCGTTGCCGTAGTTAAGAATTCGGGCATATTCGAATACATCGCTATTCGAACAGCAAAGATAGCGAAGGGCAACCCGTGGGTAATCATGGTGTTGTTCTGCATTATCACGGCTGTTCTTTCTGCGTTCTTGGACAACGTCACCACGGTATTGCTTATCGGCCCCGTCACCTTCACGGTTTGCAAGATGCTCGAGTTGAGCCCCGTACCGTTCTTCATCACTGAGATCATGGCCTCCAACATCGGCGGCACGGCAACGCTCATCGGCGACCCGCCGAACATCATGATCGGCTCCGCCGCCCACCTGACGTTCATGGACTTCCTGGCATTCAACGGTCCCGCCATTGTCGTGATCATGGTTGTTGCCATTGCCATCTTCTATGTGATGTACGGTCGCAACATGGGCGCTTCAGCCGAACAGCAAGCCTCCATCATGCAGCTCCACGCTCATGAAGCTATCAAGGATAAGTCGCTCTTCAATAAGAGCGTTGTGATGATTGCTCTGGTTGCTGTCGCTTTTGTATGCCACAGCATGGTGGGCGTCGAACCAAGCGTTGTTGCCCTTACCGCAGCTGCCATCATGCTGCTTATCAGCCGCGCAGAGGTAGAGAAAATCCTGCTTGACGTTGAATGGGCAACCATCGGCTTCTTCGCTGGCCTGTTTATCGTTGTTGGCGGCCTGGCTGAAACCGGCGTTATCAACATGCTCGCTAATGGCCTTATCGATATCACCGGCGGCGATATGCTTATCACCATCATCGTGCTAGTGTGGGCATCCGCCATCATCTCTTCCTTCCTGGACAACATCCCCATGGTTGCTACGCTTATCCCGATTCTGATTGCCATGGAATCTACCGGCGTCGACGTTATGCCTTATTGGTGGGCTATTTCCCTGGGTGCCTGCATCGGCGGCATCGGCACGCTCATCGGCGCTTCCGCGAACGTAGTGCTTTCGGGTATGTCCGGACGCTATGGCTACCCCATCAGCTTCATGGACTACACCAAGGTTGGCTTCCCGCTGATGCTGGTCTTCACCGCTATCAGCTGCGGATGGCTCCTGATCCGCTTCTGCGTGTTCTAAGATTTCAGCCGCTTAGCGCACATGCAACCGCTTAGGTTTTGCCGCAATCTGGCGAAGCAAGCATAACCACAAGGACCCCGCTTCTGCGGGGTCCTTTTTTGCCTGCAGGCAGGGAGTCGATTCCTCTGCCTCGATGTTATTGCGGCACTTTTTGGCACGATGCAGGTATTGAGCTTCCAAGCTGCGCGCAAGCAGGTACACTAGCTGCTAACACTTTTATTGAAAGGAACCCATTATGAGCAATGAAGGTAAGCGCGTTCGCGCCCACTACACCGGCACGTTCGACGACGGCACGGTATTCGACTCTTCCGTTGAGCGCGGCGAGCCCCTTGAATTCGTATGCATGGCGGGCCAGATGATCCCCGGCTTTGACGCTGCTGTGAAGGAAATGGAAGTTGGCGAAACCAAGAACGTTCACCTGCCCGCATCCGAAGCATATGGCGAGCATGACGAACAGCTGGTTCAGACCATCCCCACCGCCCAGATCCCTGGCGCCGAAGACCTCCCTGTTGGCCAGCGCATCTACCTCCAGGGTCCTGGCGGTCAGCCCATCCCTGCCCTGGTTGTTGAGGTTACCGATGAAACCGTAACCTTCGACCTGAACCATGAAATGGCAGGCAAGGACCTTAACTTCGAGATCACCCTTGTTGAGGTCGTCGAATAAAACTGGCAATATGCCACGTTGCAAGAAAACGGGAGCGCTTTGGGCTCCCGTTTTCTTATTGAAAGAAGGTTCGCGCAGGCGAACCTTCTTGTTTATTGACGCAACGATCACCTACGGAAACCGGCAGATGTGTTGTCGCCCCAACGAGCGCGATAGACTGCAGCAAACGCAACTTGGGCAACGCCGGCAAAGACAATGCCAAACCTAACTCAGGCAACGCCAATAAACAAAAAGCCCGAGATGCGCGCCAGCGTTGCCGCACGCATCTCGGGCTGAAAAAAAACGTTCGAAAGAAATATTATTTCTTCTTGCCGTACATGGTCATCTGGGAAACATTGAACAATTCGCCATCGGACTCGCGGTACTGCTCGACCTTCCATTGGGAAATGCGGCCGCCAGCGCGAATGGGCGTTGCCACCGTTTTCACCGTATCGCCCGCCTTCACGGGAAGGAGATGGGTACTGGAAACCTCAACGCCCAGAAAGAACATCTTGTCGTTGTCATAATGGTCGGTGCAGCACTGGCTTGCAGCGTTTTCAGCCAAAGCAGCGCTGATACCACCATGCAGCACGCCATGAGGTTGAAGCATGTTTTCGGTAACCAGCATACGCGTGACGTACTTGTCGGGCGTGCTCTCAACGAGCTCAATACCCAGAAGATCAGAAAGTGCCATAGGGCTCCCCTCCTCGAAGCAAAATACTGCTACGTATTATCGCATGTTGCACACAGCGAAAAACGATTCCCTTGGTTAACCTACCCATTACGGTAGTTTTGAGGAAATGGACTTGGCTTCTTCGTGTGCCTGGGCCAAGCCCTCCGCCTTCACCTTTTCAAATTGAGCCTTCACGTCTTCAAGCTCTTCCTTGGCGGCAGCAAGCTCCAGTTCTTTTTCCCTTACCGCTTCCTGGAGCAAACGCTGATCGCGCTGGATGGGCAACTCGTCGTCTTCGGGTTTCGGATGGTTGTCGAAATAACCCGTTTGGCCGCGCACGTTCCAAGCACAAGCAGCATAAGCGAGCACCACAATGAGAGAGAAGACCATGGCAGGGTCTACCTGGCCCAACGACCATGCACTGACCACCTGCCACACCGACAACAGCGCCGTAAGAAATGCCGACCAGAAGAACAACGTGATCCGTCGCGGGTCGTGAGCGCCCCATAGCCCGGACAGGGCAATGATCAAGTTGAATACGCCGCTGAGCACCGTGGAACCACCAAACGTGATATTGGGAACGAGCTCGGTCGGATCAAACAGGCCAATAGAGCGAATGGTTAAAAAGCCGGCGCCTACCGCAATTTCCAACAACGCCCAGACAAGGTAGATCAAACACAGGATACGCGTACGGGTTTGCCATACGGTATAGGGAGTTCCATCTGCGGAAATGCGCACTTTCTTTTGGCGTTTCTTCTTTTCAGTAAGCTCTTCTCGAACCACAAACTCCCCTTCCACTGTTCTTGCCCATGATAGCGCATGGAAACCACCGCCTCACTTGCGCGGCCTTTGAAGTTCCGCAGATGTAAGAAAGAACTGGGAATATAGGGACAGGTCCCATTTTCCCACCCAAGAAAAAGGCCTCGCTTGCGGCAAAATGCGCAAGCGAGGCCCTGCCTCTGTTCACTAAAGCCAACTGGGAAAATGGGACCTGTCCCTATACTCCCAAGAACGGAAGCTATCCTCGAACTTCAGCACCCGTAGCGCCGCATACCTTCTTGATAAGGCGTGCATGCTGCTTATCCACCTCTTCAGTGGTAAGCGTACGATCAGCGGCACGATATTCGAGTGCATACGCCATCGACTTCTTGCCTGCGCCCACGCGCTTTTCGTCGCGATACACATCGAAGAGCTGAGCAGAAGCAAGAAGCTTGCCGCCCGCAGAGCTGATGCAGCGAGAAAGCTTTTCATGCGTAACCTCTTCGTCTACCACAAAGGCAACGTCCATGGTTACCGCAGGGAATACCGGCACATCAACGTAGTCGCGAGCAGGACGAGCAGCCTTGATCAGGGCATCGAGATCGAGCTCGAATGCAACGATAGGAGCCTGAGCCTCAAAGGCTTCTGCCGCCATAGGATGGATTTCTCCAACCCAGCCAAGCACGGTACCGCCAGAAAGGACCTGTGCAGCGCGTCCAGGCTGCAGATGGGGAGCCTCTTCTGCGGAAAGAGCCTTGAAGCGAGGCTTCGGGATGGCCAATTCGCGAATAAGGTTTTCGATAACGCCCTTGCCATCGAAGAAGTCGAAAGCAACCGTCTTGCGGTTCCAGGCATCGTCGCCCATTCCACCAGCCATAACGGCAGCAAGACGCTGGCGCTCCTTGGGCTTCTTGTGGCCCTCGGCGCCGAAGAACACCACGCCGGTTTCGTAGAGCTGAACGTTATGCACGCCGCGGGACTGGTTGTAGGCAACGCTGCGCATAAGACCAGGGATGATGGACTGGCGCATAACCGACTGCTCGGCATTGAGCGGGTTCAGCAGCTCAACGGGAACGCCCATGCCCTCGGTGGACATACACAGCTGCTCGAGCTCGTGCGGGTCAGCGAAAGAATACGTCATGGTTTCGTTCAAGCCCGATGCGCGCATGGTGTCGTTAACCACGTCGAGCGTGCGCTGAGCCTCGGTGCGAACGCCGAAGCGACCGCGGCCACCAGGCAGGGTGGGTTCGATGCGGTCCATGCCGTACAGGCGCAGAACCTCTTCGTACAGATCGATTTCGCGTGGAAGATCGGGGCGGAAGGTGGGAGCCGTAACCTCAAGGACGTTCTCCGCTTCGCCGTCTTCGACCTTACAGCCCAAACGACCCAGAATGTCCACGATGAACTCACGGGGGATCTGAGCACCCATCATGCCGTTGAAACGATCGATGCGGAACTGCAGATGAGACTCTTCCGACTTTACCGGCCATACATCGATGATGCCGTCTTCGTTTCCTTCGGCATAGCTTACGGTACCGCCCGAAACAGCAGCGATAAGGGCGGCAGCGGCGGCAGAGCGATCTTCGATGCCATGATCGTCTACGCCACGCTCGTAGCGCATAGAGCTTTCGGAGATAAGACCCAGGTTGCGGCTGGTGCGGCTGGTGCGGCCAGCTTCAAACGTAGCCGTTTCCAGCAAAACGTCGGTGGTTTCTTCCGTAACCTCAGTTGCCAGGCCACCCATAACGCCAGCCAAAGCGACTGCACCCTGATCGGACGTCGAAATAACCGTCATGTCGGACGTAAGCACGCGCTCTTCGCCATCGAGCGTAGTGAGCTTTTCGCCCTCTTCAGCAGCACGAACAACGATGTTTGCCTTACCTTCGGCGTTCTTCAGCTTGTCCAAGTCGAACGCATGGAGCGGCTGACCGAACAGGAACAAGATGTAATTGGTTACGTCAACGATGTTGTTGATGGAGCGCTGACCGATGGCAGCCAAACGCTCTACCATCCAGTCGGGGCTGGGGCCCACCTTGCAGCCACGGATAACACGAGCGGTATAACGGGGGCAACGAGTCTCGTCAGCGATGGAAATGCTTACCTCGGAATCGAGGGCAGCAGCTTCCTTGCTAAGCTTGAGCTTGCCAGCCATCTCGGCCAAGGGGCTCGTGTAGGGCTTCTGGTACATAGCTCCCACTTCGCGCGCCATGCCCACCATGGAAAGGCAGTCGGGGCGGTTCGGGGTGATTTCCAAATCGAGCACGGTATCGGACATCTTCAGGTAGTCGGCGATGGGCTGGCCAGTAGGGGCATCGTCTGGAAGAACCCAAATGCCATCGTGTTCGTTGCCCATGCCCAGCTCGCGCTGAGAGCAGCACATGCCGCAGCTCGCAACGCCACGAAGCTTCGACTTCTTAATCTTGAAATCACCGGGAAGCACCGCGCCGATGGTGGCTACGGGAACCTTGATGCCCGCAGCAATGTTGGGAGCACCGCACACGATCTGCACGGGCTCTTCTGCGCCCACATCTACTGTAGTTACATGCATATGATCGCTGTCGGGATGGTCGACGCAGGTGAGCACATGGCCGACGACAACGCCGTCGAATACATCGCCCGTACGTTCCACGCCCTCAACGCCAGTACCGGTGAGGTCTAAGCGATCGCAGAATTCCTTGATGTCCTGCGGGACCTCCACATAATCAGAAAGCCATTTCAAAGATACTTTCATGTTTTTCTCTTTCTAGTTAGAACTATTCAAACAACCAAGAGTCCTTGGTTGAAACAAAGTCAGCGAGGGCAATTATGGCGAGTGCAGCTGGCGTGAGGGAGGGCGCTACGCGTACGGCGTACGTGAAGCCCTCCTGCAGCGCCAGATGTGCCGCCATAATTGGCCGCAGCGTCGGCTTGTGCGTTGGCCGACAGGCCGACGCAACTCAATTTAGAACTGACGCAAGAACCGCATATCGCCTTCCAGCAGCATTCGGAGGTCGGGTACGTTGTACTTCAGGCAAGCTACGCGTTCCACGCCCACGCCAAAGGCGAAGCCGGAATACACTTCAGGGTCGATGCCGGACATGCGCAGAACGTTCGGGTCAACCATGCCGCAGCCCAGAATCTCCAACCAACCAGTGCCCTTGCACATGCGGCAACGCTCGCCGTCGTGCAGGTGGCCAGTACCACCGCATACGCCGCAGCTTACGTCGGCTTCAGCGGAAGGCTCGGTGAACGGGAAGAAGTGTGCACGGAAGCGAGTCTTGCGATCGGGACCGAACATCTGCTTGCAGAAGTATTCGAGCGTGCCCTTCAGGTCGCCGAACGTAATGTTCTTGTCTACCACCAGGCCTTCACACTGCGTGAACTGGGGAAGGTGCGAAGGATCGGCAACGTCGCGACGGTATACCTTGCCAGGAGCAATGATGTAGATAGGAAGATCCTGGTCTTCCATAACGTGAACCTGGACGCCGGAAGTCTGGGTGCGCAGCAGCACATCGGACTCGCCGCGAACGTTCGACTGCTCGCCCGAAAGGTCACGCACATAGAACGTATCCTGCATGGAGCGGCTGGGGTGATCGGCGGGAGCATTCAGCGCCGTGAAGTTGTACCAGTCGGTTTCGACTTCAGGGCCGGTTGCAACGGTGTAGCCAAGACCCAGGAAAATCTCGGAGATTTCATCGGAAATGGCGTTGATCAGGTGACGCGTGCCCATCTGCTGGGAGCGACCGGGCAACGTGATGTCAATGGCGTCGGCTTCCATGCGAGCCTCGAGCTCTGCATGGGCAAGTTCGCGCTTCTTGGCTTCCAGCGCTGCCTCGATTTCATTGCGGGCAGCGTTAACCGTCTTGCCCACTTCAGCACGATGCTCTTTGGCAACCTGGCCCATAGCGCGCAGGTAGCCGGTAAGCGTACCGGATTTGCCCACAACCTCTACGCGGATTTTCTCCAGCGCATCGGTGTTAGGCACTTTGCCGATAGCAGAAAGCGTATCAGCATGCAGGGACTTGATATCGTCGATAACTGACATTCCTTGCAACCTTTCTTCAACTTCCGCGGGAACGCCGCCCAAGGAAAGCGTTCCCAGCACATAAAAAAGAGCCCTTCTCGTCTTGGATAATCCAAGGACGAGAAGGGCTCTCGCGGTACCACCCTGGTTGATGCTGTCCGGCAAACCCGCACAAGCACCCACTTATGCTGCTCTGTAACGGGAGCTCCCGTCGGGGCTAATAACATCCATGGCAGAGCCACCCTGCTTTTACTCCGATGCTGGTGAAGGGAATCGCACTGCACGCTTGCTGGAGCCTTTCAGCCTAGGGCCCCTCTCTGTGAGCTTGCGGTATAGCACTGCGCTGTCTTCGTCATCGCATATGCTGGGAAGTATAGCATTTCATGACGCGCACCCTCACGAAAGCCATAAAACTTGCGCTTGAGCACAGCGGGGCAAAGCCATGAACTCGAAGCTGCGCAAAAAGCCGCAAGCTTGCCACCGCAGGCTACGAGCTTTGCTGCTGGGCGGCCAATTCGCGAAGGCGGGCGCTGGATCGATCCAGCTTTTCGGCCGCAACCACAATACGCCTTCCTTCTTCTTCCGGATCAACGCGCTCCTTCTTGCTCGGACGCCGCATCAAAACGCGTCGCAGCTCGGCAGCGTCGGCTTTCACCTGCTTTTTCTCCGATTTCTCGAGCTGTTTCCCCGCCGCAGAAAGCGCTGAGTCCACTTCGGAAAGGAGCTTTTCGGCACGTTGGCGCACTTCCATGGTGGCGCGACGGAACTCGTCTTCCTCGGCATATTCCTCGGCGTCGTTGATAGCTTGCTGCACCTCGTCGTCGGACATGCGGTCGGAGTCGTCGATGGTGATCGATTGCTCTTTTCCCGTGTCCAAGTCCTTAGCGGAAACGGTGAGGATGCCGTTAGCGTCGATATCGAAGGTCACTTCAATTTGCGGAACCCCCGCAGGCGCACGTTTGATGCCCTTCAAGCGGAAGGTGCCAATAGCCTTGTTGTCCTTGGCCATAGGACGCTCGCCCTGCAAAACTTTGATCTCAACGCTGGTCTGGAAAGATGCCGCCGTGCTAAACGTCTTGGAATAATGCACGGGAAGCGTGGAATTGCGCTCTACCAGACGCGTTGCCACGCCACCCACCGTTTCGATGGAAAGCGAAAGCGGCGTTACGTCGAGCAGCAGCAAGCTGTTTGAGCGAACGATGCCCGTAGTAGCGCCAGAAAGCGTATCGCCCTGAATGGCGGCTCCCGTTGCCACGCATTCGTCGGGATTAACCGACGCAGAGGGTTCTTTGCCTGTAATGCGACGTACATGTTCCTGAACGGCAGGAATGCGCGTCGAACCGCCTACCAGCAAAACGCATCCAAGTTCAGATGAGGCAATGCCCGCATCATCAAGGGCCATACGAACAGGAGCCGTGGTGCGTTCCACCAAATCACGTGTCATCTGCTCAAATTCGGCACGGGTAACCGTCATATCCAAATGAACAGGGCCTTGTGAATTCTGAGAAATAAACGGCAGGTTTATCTGGGCGGAAAACCCTGCAGAAAGCTCCTTTTTAGCCTGCTCGGCCGCCTCCATCACACGCTGCATAGCCATAGCGTTGCGACGCAGATCTTCGCCCTGTTCGCGCTTGAATTCCTGAACGATGTGGTCTACCAAACGCTCGTCGAAATCGTCGCCGCCCAAATGGTTATCGCCCGATGTTGCCAAAACCTCGATAACGTCATCGCCGATCTCGATGATGGAAACATCGAATGTGCCGCCGCCCAGGTCATACACCATAACCTTCTGGGGCGTGCCGTTGTCCAAACCGTATGCCAACGCAGCGCTTGTGGGCTCATTGATAATACGCAGCACATTCAAGCCGGCAATACGACCTGCATCTTTGGTTGCCTGGCGCTGCGAATCGTCGAAATAAGCAGGTACCGTGATAACGGCATCGGTAACATCCCTGCCCAGATACTGCTCGGCATCTCGGCGCATTTTACGCAGGATCATGGCAGAGATTTCCTGGGGAGTGAACGACTTCCCGTCCACGCGGGTTTTCCACTTACTGCCCATATGACGCTTAACCGAAGAAATTGTTCGATCGGGATTTACCACCGCTTGCCGCTGAGCGATGCTGCCCACCAAGCGTTCGCCTTCCTTCGAAAAGGCCACCACGCTGGGCGTGGTTCGCTCCCCTTCCGCATTGGGGATAATGGTTACGCGGCCGCCCTCCATAGTTGCCATGCAACTATTGGTGGTACCAAGATCGATTCCTATTGTCGCACCCATATGGGTCCTCCTTATTTGTTTACCTCTTCCGTAATACGCCGAGAGAGCACATGCATTAGCCCGCTCTGAAGGATCAAGCTTTTGTCGAGCCACGCTGGACGCTCGGCACAATCAAGCCATTTCGAACCGCACTGGATACTCGGCTCAAGCCCTATTGCGCAAACCGCGTCATACAGCCGCCTTCTTCATTCCCTATCTGCACAACAACGAAAAAAGCGAAGCCCGTCAGGAGCATTGGCTCCCACAGCTTCGCTTCTTGTTTGCTAGAAGTACACTCCACGCCCCATTGCCGCACAGGCATACTGCGCCAAGCACAGCCCGCAACAGATTAGGCCCGGATCCATAGCGCTTATGGTAAATCCACGCTTGGTTCCCTCTTGCTGATACGCTTGCCCAGCCATCTGGAACTGCTGATAGGCGCGACGATAGTCGGCATTGTTCGGGTCGAGCTTCACCGCTTTGCGAATATGCTCAAGCGCGACCAACGTATTGCCCGCACCTTTGTTCGCAAGCGCGCTTAGATAGTACCAACGGGCATTGCGCTCGGCGCTCACGACGCTGCTCAGCAGCGAAAGGGCTTGATCGTATCGACCGGCATTGATGGCCTCAATGGCACTACGCACCGTAGCGCTGTCGGTCGCCGAAGCCTCAGGGTGAATAGGGGCAGAAGCACCGAAGCCTCCAAAGCCGAACAAATCCTCGAAATCGACCGTAGTCCAACCGTAGGGTCCTTGCGACTGATAACCGCCCTGACCCTGCTGGCCAGCCCCCGTGTACGATCCACGCGTGTAGGGGTTACCCGCAAAAGGATTTCCCTGGCCCTGATAGCCCGCACCCGCGCCGCTCGCCGCAGCGCGCGCATCGCTGGCTGCATACTTTTCAGGATTGATTATGCGGTCGTAGGCCTCGTTGACCTCATTCATGCGCTCGGCGGCCTTGGGGTCGTTCGGGTTCAAGTCGGGATGATTCTCTCGCGCCTTTTTGCGATAGGCTTTCTTCACTTCATCCGCCGACGCACTAGGACTTACGCCCAGAACCTCGTATGGGTTCTTAACCATGTTCTACCTTGCTCTCTTCTGCGTTGTAGCGTTGCCATATTCCGGAATACAACACGCTGCGCAGCACATGCACATCGCGCTCTAACGGCAAACGCTCAAACGCATCGGCTGTAGCTGCAGCAAGAAGCTCCAAGTCTTCACGAAAATCTTCGATCGAACGACCGGAAGAAGAAAAAGGATTGTAGCTTCCCGTCTCTTGATCTTGCCGCAGATCCATTACGGCATCCATGACATAGACGAATTTTCCCAATCTCGCACCAAAACGCCGCAAATCCGTTGCCCAAAAGTCATCCTTGTAGGCAAACAGGTTTCCCAAAAGGATTCCAAAACGATTCGCTGCTGCATCGGGGTTCGCCACCCTGCCCGCAGAGCAACTCTCATCGACCTGGGGGCCATCGCTTTCGCCCAGCGCCACCTCTTCTATGGAATGGATATCCGCCATGGCGTCTTCTATGGCTTGGCATGCTTGGGGTATGCGGCGCTTCGCCTTGCGGTACGGTATCTCCAGCGCCACTGCAGCTGCCCTTGCCTTGGCAGAATGCTCATCGCGCCAATCGTCCAAACACTTGTGGTACGCCATGGCAACGCTAAGATCTGCTGCATAATCAGTAAACTCCGACTGAGCCACCTGTCGCGGCTGAAGCGGATGCACGGGACAACGCTTTTGCGAAGCATGCTCTTCCGGCTCGTACAACGAACCTAGAACCATGGCAAGAAACGTCATGTCATAGGAAACAGCTAAGCGGCACCGCTGCCCATAACGAGCGCGAATAGACCGGCACACACCGCAGTACACCGCATGATAGCGAAGTTTCTCTTCTTCGCCCAAGCTTTCAAGGTTAGGAAGAATATAGCCAAACACCCAGATCACTCGGCCTTTCTAGGGTTTTCAGCCAAAGCCGCAACCAGCAAAGCAACTGCGGCAAGACCAAACAAGAAGGGCGCTACTCCCGTACCTGTTGCTTTCAGCGTATTAGCCATGCTAGAAAGAGCGATAGAAACAGGTGGTTTCCCCTGTATGGCAGGCAGGGCCTGCAGGATTTACTATGGCGAGCAAGGTGTCGGCATCGCAATCGTAGCGAAGCTCAACCAGCTTCTGCGTATTACCCGATTCTTCTCCCTTATGCCAGAATTTCTGACGGCTACGCGACCAAAACCAGGTTGTGCCCTGGCTGATAGTGCGGCGCACCGCTTCTTCATTCATCCAGGCCATCATCAGCACTTCGCGCGTTTGCTCGTCCTGGACGATGCACGGGATAAGCCCATCGGCGTTATAGGTAAGACCCTCAACCTGCAGCGCGGCGGTTTCACGTTCGTTCATGGTGGCCCTTTCGTCGTGCGCAGTTCTGCGCATGCTTCCTTTATCACCTGCAAGAGTGGCACAACTAAACCATCAAAGGGCAAAAGTGCAAACGAGTTCCATAGTGCGCAAACCTGATATCTCTGCCGTCACACTATTCAACGGCAAATGCACCTTGGCGCAATCATTCGGTGACGAATCGGTAGAACACTCCGCGCACGCCCCAATCGCTTATGCTGCTGGCGCCAAAAGCACGCCATGTTGCGGGACTCAAATCGAGCGCACGACCCAAAGGCGCCAAAGCCCCTGTGTCGGTAACCTTTGCTTCCACCGTTTTGCCTGCATAGAAAATCTCAATGCTGCAACCTAGAAGATCCTTGTTTTCCTGCGGCACTGCGACGGTTAGGGAATAGTTGTTCAAAGGTATACCCGAGGCGGTTTCATCCCATCCATCGTTGGTTTCAAGACTGTAGGCAGAAGCCAAACCCTCCGACCACCCATCGCCCTCGGGGCGTAATTGCTGCAGCTCTTGGAACTGCACTGGGTCTTGATCTTCCACGCAAAGGGGAAGATCGTCGGCTGGTTTGGCAGCAGGCAGAATCGCCACAACAGTCAGCACCACCAACGCCACGATAGCACTGAAGAAAACCAGGAAGCGAGTTTGCTGGGCGCGAATGGCGGCAGCGTTTTTCCTTCGCGTGGGCATCTTAGAGCCTTACAGGAATCCCCTGGGAGCGCATATATTCTTTCACTTCACGGATGGTGAGCTCGCCGAAATGGAAGACGCTTGCCGCCAACACAGCATCGGCCTCGCCTTCGATGATGCCTTCGGCAAAGTGCTCAAGCTTGCCAACGCCGCCAGAAGCAATAACGGGGATGTTAACCGCACGGGAAACTGCTCGCGTGAGCGCCAGGTCGAAGCCATCTTTGCTGCCGTCGCGATCCATGCTGGTAAGAAGGATCTCACCTGCGCCGCGGCGTGCCGCTTCGGCAGCCCACTCGACAGCGTCGAGGCCCGTGTTCTTGCGCCCGCCATGCACATACACTTCCCACTTGTTGGGGTTGCCGGGAACCTGCTTGGCGTCAATGGCGCACAGAATAGCCTGCGTGCCGAATGCTGCAGCCGCTTTCGTGATAAGCGTGGGGTCGGCAATAGCAGCGGAATTCACAGAAACCTTGTCGGCACCAGCAGCAATCATGGTCCGAATGTCTTCCACACTGCGGAATCCACCACCCACGCAGTAAGGCAAATGCAACTCTTCGCTTGCGCGGCTTGCCATATCCACCGTGGTTGCACGGCCCTCGTGCGTTGCCGTGATATCCAGGAAGATAACCTCATCGGCACGTTGCTCGTCATAGCGCTGAGCTAGCTCGATAGGGTCGCCCGCATCGCGCAGGTTAACGAAGTTAACGCCCTTCACCACGCGGCCGTCTTTAACATCCATGCACGGTATTACACGCTTCGTAAGCATTAGTTTCCTTTCTGAAGTGACAGACCGAAACGAGTCAACGCAGGTGTTCGCATTGCCCGATGGGTAGGCGAGAGCACTCGGCGTTTCAAATTTAATTAATTAAGAAAATTGAACGACGGAACGCAGCGCATAGCGAGCAACGCGAGCGGTAGCAGAGTGGGTGGCTCGAATACCCATCGGGCAACGCGAGCACCGAACGGATGGGTCTTAGTCGCAGAGCTTCGCGGCCTCTTCGACGCTCAGCGAGCCTTCATACACCGCACGGCCAGCAATTACCCCTTCGATAGAATCGGCAACGGAAGCCAGATTCTTTACGTCTTCGATGCTTGCTACACCGCCCGACGCAATAACAGGATTGCCGAACACGCGCGCAACCTCGACATAGCGAGCTGCATCAATGCCCGTCTGCATGCCATCACGGGAAATATCGGTATACACCAGGTGCTTGAAACCGAGCTTGCCCATTTCGGCAATAAGCTCTTCAGCGGGAACGCCTGCACCTTCACGCCAACCAGCCACGGCCACTTCGCCGTTCTTGGCATCGATGCCCGCCGTAAGCATATCGGGATACTTGGCCAGAGCAGCTTTCGCGAATTCAGGGTCGGTTACCAACGTAGTGCCCAACACCACGCGCGAAACGCCGGCCTCAGCCAAACGATCAATGGTTTCAAGGCTGCGGATACCGCCGCCCACTTCGATCTTCAGACCAGTTTCCTTGATGATGCGCTCGATAATGTCGATGTTTTCAGGCACACCGCTTCGGGCTCCGTCGAGATCGACCACGTGAATCCAACGCGCACCCTGCTCCTTGAAGAGAGCAGCCTGAGCTGCAGGGTCATCGTTGTATACGGTTACCGCGTTATAGTCGCCCTTTGCCAGGCGAACCGCCTTACCGCCCAAAATATCAATAGCAGGAAGAATATCCATGATGTTCCTTTCGCTGAGGCCCAGTTCGTTCGATTCAACCGGGCAAACCTAGGCAGGTCTTTGCCGATGCTCCCTATTTGCTGGCTTCAACAACTTTCAGAAAGTTTGCCAACACCTTGGCGCCGGCATCCGATGACTTTTCCGGATGGAATTGAACGCCGAATACCTTCCCCTTCTGCACTGCGCACGGAAACGTTACCGAGTGCGTGGTGGTGGCAACGGCGCATTCGTTTTCAGGAGCAATGTAGCTATGCGTGAAATAGAAGTACTCACCTGAGGCAATGCCCTCAAACAGGGGGCACTCGTCAGTGAATTCAACGGAGTTCCAGCCCACATGAGGCACTTTGTACAGCACGCCCTGATCATCCTTGGAAGGCATGCGAACCACGGTGCCAGAAACCACTCCCAGCCCGACGGAAAGGCTGGGATCTCCCACAGCTCCGTCGACGCCTGGACCAGCTGCGCCTTCCACGCCCGCCTCAAACAGCAAGTGCTCACCTAGGCAAATGCCCAAAAAGGGTTTTCCAGCGGCAATAGCATCACGCACCGCTTCCATCTGACCCGATTCCACCATATGCTGCGAAGCATCGGCGAACGAGCCTACGCCAGGCAGCACGACTGCATCGGCAGATCGGATAGCCTCAGGGTTGTCGGTGATATGGGCATCGCCGCCCACCGCCCGAAGCCCGCGTTCGACGCTCTTCAAATTTCCCTTGCAATAATCAACAACGGCAATCATCGGTTGCTTTCAGCCTTTCTGGTAGAAGAATCGGGAAACGGGGCTTGCACCCCGATTCCCTACAAAGAGCCCTTGGTGGAGGGGAGCTCGCCTGCAATGCGCGGGTTGATTTCGAGCGCTTGGCACATAGCGCGACCAACCGCCTTGAAACATGCTTCCACGATGTGATGGGCGTTTTCGCCAGCCACCATGCGCACATGCAGTGTAACCTGCGCATTCGTCGCAAACGCAATGAAGAATTCCTTGGCGAGCGAAGTATCAAACGTACCAAGCAGGCACAACGGCACGTCAACATCCCAATGCAACTGGCCCCTACCTGAAATATCAACAGCGGCAAGCACCAAGGTCTCATCCATGGGAAGATACTGGGAGGCAAAGCGTGTGATGCCACGCTTTTCACCCATAGCCTGGGCAAACGCCTTGCCAAGAACGATTCCCACGTCTTCTACCGTATGATGGGCGTCCACTTCGATATCGCCTTCGGCCTTGACGTTTAAGTCGAACAAGCCGTGGCGACCGAATGCGTCAAGCATGTGATCGAAAAAGGCAACGCCCGTGTCGATGCTGGTCTTGCCCGTTCCATCAATATCAAGCGAAAGCGCAATATCGGTTTCCTTGGTGGTGCGGGAAAGCTCCGCAACACGTTCTTCCTGAGCCACCGCTAGCTCCTTTCGTTCAGAATCTCTGCCAATGCACCCAAGAACACCTGGTTTTCCTCAGGGGAACCAACGGAAACGCGCAGGCAGTTCTCCAGATACTGAGAGTGCGAGAAGTCGCGGATCAGCACACCACGATCATAGAGCCCCTGCCAAATCTCGTCGGCATCAGCCACGCGGAACAGGACGTAATTCGAATCGGAATCGAACACAGTAACTCCAGGCATTTTTCCCAGCTCTTCGAGCAGCACGCCACGCTGCTCGATTATCTGGTTGATACCAGGCACAAACAGCGAACGGTTTCGGTACACCGCCGTAGCAATAGCCTGCGAAACGGAATCGACCGAATAGGGCTGGCGCACCTTCAAGAACTCGCGGATAACGCTGGCATTAGCCAACAGGTAGCCCATACGAACGCCTGCAAGGCTGAATGCCTTTGAAAAGGTGCGCAAGATTACCAAGTTCTCATACTGGTCAAGGTACGGGCGCATCGAAAAACGACTGAACTCGAAATACGCCTCGTCAACCATGATAAGAGCGTCGGAGGAATCGAGCAGCTTCTTCAAAAACGTCTCGTTGGCCATCTTGCCAGTAGGGTTATTGGGGCTGGTGATAACGGCAAAGTCGATGTCGCCTTCGGCCATGCGGGCAAGCACTGCTTCTTCGTCGATATCGAAGTTTTCCTTGCGAGGAACGTTCACCACCTTGGTGCCCGTAAGGCGTGCATTAGCCTCGTACACCGAAAAGGTGGGCGGTACGTTCAAGAAGGTACGCCCGGGGCCGCCCCAGGTAAGCGCCAAATTGAAGAGCAATTCGTCGCCGCCGTTACCCAGCAGCACATTCTCGCGCGAAAGTCCGTTTGCCTCAGCAATCAGATCACGCAGCTCATTGCCCAACGGATCAGGATAGCGATTGAAGGGAAAGCCCTTCAGCGCTTTCCTGATTTCCAGCTGAACTTCCTCTGGGACGTTGCTGGGGTTTTCGTTGGCAGAAAGGTACTGCTTAGCAGGCAGGTACTTCGGATCGTAGGGCACAATGCCCGCAAGGTTCGGATGGGAGTTGCGTACGCCGTGCATGAACTACTCCGCCTCCGCAGCGCCGTTAACCTCGCCAGCAGCCTGGGCATCCTCAAAGGCCTGTTCAACCAGCTTGCGGCGCAGACGAACGCTCTGAGCGTGAGCCCAAAGCCCCTCGTGATCGGCCAGGGTGATAACAGCCTCAGAATCACGCATCAGAGCAGCAGGAGAATACTGCAACACGCTGCTTTTCTTCACGAACTCATCGACGGAAAGCGGGCTGGAGAAGCGAGCCGTGCCGCCGGTGGGAAGCGTGTGGTTGGGGCCGGCAACGTAGTCGCCAACCGCCTCAGGCGTCCATTCGCCCAGGAAGATGGCGCCTGCATGGTGAATAGCGCCCAACAGCTCCATGGCATTGGACAGGTGCAGCTCAAGGTGCTCAGGAGCAATGATGTTCACGGTGTTGAGGGCGGTTTCGGTATCGGGGCACACGATAATCAGGCCCTTATTGGTAAGGGAAGCCGTGGTGATTTCCGCACGCGTAGAACCCTCCATGTGCTTTTCGATAGCAGCCTCAACCGCATCGGCGTATTCGGAGCTGAAGGTTACCAGGTAGCAGCTGGCCAGCGGATCATGCTCGGCCTGCGCCATAAGATCGATAGCGACCAGCTCGGGCAGAGCGGTTTCATCGGCAACCACGCATACCTCAGAAGGGCCCGCGATCATGTCGATTCCCACATCACCGGAAACGAGCTTCTTCGCAGCGGCAACGAAGGCATTGCCAGGACCGGTGATCTTGTCTACCGGCTTGATGCTCTTGGTTCCGTATGCCAGCGCACCGATAGCCTGGGCGCCGCCTACGGCATAAATCTCGGTTACGCCCGCAACGCGGCAAGCTTCCAGAATGGCAGAATCAAGCGAGCCATCCTTCGTGGGCGGGGTTACGCACACGATACGCTTCACACCTGCAACGGAAGCGGGGATGGCGTTCATCAAAACCGAAGAAGGATACAGGGCACGACCGCCGGGAACGTAGATGCCCACCGAATCAAGCGGCTCCACCTTTGCGCCAACCAAAGCGCCATCTTCGCGCATGGTAAACCAACCCTGCTGCTTCTGACGCTCGTGGAAATCGCGGATCTGGGAAGCAGCTTTCTGAATGGCGGCGGCTACCTTCGGGTCAACCTTGGCGATAGCTTCATCGATGGCTTCCTGCGAAACGCGGAACTCTTCCATTTCCACGCCGTCAAATTTAGCGGTGTACTCACGCAGAGCCTCGTCACCGCGCTTGCGCACATCCTCGACGATATTCGTTGCAGCAACCAGGGCATCGGCGTTGAAAGCGCCAACGCGGTTGAGCATCTTCTCTTCGAAAACCTGACCGGGAGCAAGTTCGATTCTTCTCATGGTTTAGTTCTCCTTCGTCTGGGAATAGAGCACGTCGGCAAGCTGGCCAACACGCGGATTAGTACGATACGAGCACGGGTTGGCAAAGAAACGAGCGGTGGAAGCAAGAACGTCGTCCACTACCACCAGGTTATTCTCGCGAAGCGTAGTACCCGTTGCGGTGATGTCGATGATGCGTTCGGCCATGCCGGTGATGGGGGCAAGCTCGATGTTTCCGTGGAGCTTCACGATTTCAACGGGCATGCCCATCTTGGCATAGTAGGAACGGGTGATGTTGGGATACTTCGTGGCAACGCGAATAGACCCCAGCTTGCGATAGCGGCTTTCCACCGTCTCGGTAGTGCCAGCCGATTCTGCCACCACGAAACGGCAGCCTCCGAACTTCAGGTCGGCGAGTTCGACAACGTCGGGCGACGCTTCGATAAGGGAGTCCTCGCCACAAATACCGCAATCAGCAGCACCCAGCGCAACAAACACCGGCGCATCGGTAGGACGCACGAACAAGTACTCCACGTCGCCATTGCGCAGCATCAGCGTACGGCCGGCATCGGCCAAGCCCGTTACGTCGAGCCCCGCCGCTTCAAGCGTTGCAATAGCATCGTCTTTCAGCGAACCCTTCGGCACGGCAATGCGCAAGGGACGCGTTGCCTCGGAAGACTCCAACGCCGCCATTACCTGCTCCAGATAGAATGCAAAGCCTGCAGCGGGAACCTTTTCGGCGCCGTACTGGGCAAGCAGGTTGTCATAGCGGCCGCCACCACCCAAAGGCGAGCCCAGGCCGGGAGCGTACGCTTCAAACACCAGGCCCGTGTAATAGTCGAACGAGCTCATTACCGAAAAATCGATAAGGACCTTGCCCTCCAAGCCCGATTCGATCAGAGCGTTGTACACGCCTTCCAACTCGCTGATGCCGCGAGCGCAGCCCAACGGTTCGAGCATTGCACGCACCTGCGCAAGCTCGGCCTTTCCGCCACGCAAGCGGGAAAGAGAGAAGATGGCACGGGCAATGGCGGGGACCACACGACCGGGATTGGCGATGGCGGGGTCGGCCAACTTGAAGCGGGATTTGTCTTCCGCTTCGTTCGAGCCGCCATTGGCGGCGCGCTCGGCAGCAGCAACAAGTTCTTCCAAGTACACGAAATTAGAGGTGTGGTACGCCTGCATAACGGCAGTTTTCCACTGATCCGAAGCGCCGCTGGCATCAAGCAAATCACGCAGAACGCCTGCCGAACCCAGGGCGATGGTAAACGTTTCCAGACCGCATTCGGAAAGGGCGGAAGCAAGCAGCGAGACCAATTCGACATCGGCTTCGCTCCCTGCGGCGCCAATGCATTCAGCGCCACATTGCGTTAATTCGCGGGCAGCGGCCTCTGCCGTCTTTTCACGGAACACACGCTGGGTGTAGCGCAGGCGCAATGGCTGGTCCTGAGTCACTCCGCGCGTTGCGCACATACGGGCAATCTGCATGGTAACGTCGGGGCGCATAGCCAGAAGATCGCCATGAGAATCGAAGAATTTGAACGGGGCCTCGGGCACGTGGCCACCGGCCTCCATCACATCGAGCACTTCCAACGTGGGTGTTTCTACGGGACGATACCCTTTCTGCGCAAAGCAGGCACGGACCCGAGCCGTAAGATCTTCGCGGACAAGCGCCTCATCGCTCATCACATCACGAAAACCAACGGGAGTGATGTAGTTCATATTCCTTCTTCCCTAAACACATGCTATTCCTGAGCGCTTGCATAACGCGTTGGAAGAAAAGCTCCAAGCGCCTTTGCCTGCAAGCAAAGCATATTGTTGTCAACCTATTTATTATGCCTGCTTGCTGCTTCCCCGCGCTTGGCGCTTGGCATCTTTACAGGCATTTTACGGAAGCATTCCCCCTGAGACCATCGCGGCAACCAATGCCAGACATATCGGGCGCACTATATGATTACAGTTAGGGCCCAGTGGCATTCGCCGTTCGGGCGAATGCTGCAACAATCCGCCATTCAGGTGAACGCCGCTGCATCCGCGACCCAAACATCTGGCGTATCGGCTGCCAGCGACTAAGGGGGAACAACGTTTCCGTTGGTGGTACTTTACCACAGTAGAGCGCTAAAGCAATTAAATCATGTCAGTTTCACATTTCGTAAAGAAGGTTACGCCACATCTTCACGCAAATTAGCTGATCAAGATTACTGAACGCGTTCATTAATAGAAGAAAAGGCGTATAATCAAAGGCAATAACAGAGCCTGAGGGGGCGATTTACATGGGGTTCAAAAACATCCTCGTGCCGTACGACAATTCCGAGCACGCAAACAATGCACTTAAAGAAGCCATTAACATGGCTAGCGAAAATCCCGAGGCCACAATCCATGTAGTTGAGGTTGTTGCTCCACCGCAAGACCTGGTATACAGCAGCATCAATCAAACCGGATTCGGCATGGGCGTTTCGGTTGTAGCCAAGGGCGATTTTGCCAAAGTAGTCGAAGAGCGCAATGCCGAACAGGACAAAGAACTGCAGGAAACCATCGCCGATGTGGTTGAAGGCTTCCCCGGCACCCTTACCGCAGAAGTGGTCTTCGGCATCTACACCATCGAAACCATCATCGAAACGGCCAAGCACTACGATTGCGACCTTATCGTTATGGGTTCACGAGGACTGGGTGCTATCCGAGGCGCAATCGGCTCAGTCAGCTACGGCGTGCTTCGCTCCGCCGAAATTCCCGTACTGGTGGTTAAGTAGGAAATCGCTTATCCGCAAAGCCTATTCATGGGCAGCGGCATCTAGCATATTCCGCGAGAAAGGGCGGCGAGAGCAATCTCGCTGCTCTTTCTCGTTTTAGGCTTCAATGAGGGTTATGGGGAAATCAGCCCTCAGCGAGCAGCCCAAACTTAAGCAAGCCAAATGCAAACGGACCCGGAACGAGCTACCATTCCGGGTCCTACGCTAAAGGCTCGGCACAATGATGCCGAGCCTGACTAAATTGTGCGAAGAGTTCAGCTACGCCAAACCGAGCCAAGTTTGCATAGTGGGCGCCCAACCCGTGAAAAACACGATGAGGATCAGCGCAGGCACACCATACTTCACCCATAAGCGTGTCCACTTCGGGAATGCAATACCCTCGCCTCGATCAGCTTCTGCCATGAATTTATCCCAACCCCAGCCGCGCTTGGTGGTACAGAACAGCACGAACAGTAAACAACCAATGGGCAGGATGTTGTTGGAAAGGATAAAGTCTTCCAACGACTGCACATCGCCGATGCCCGGCACCAGGAAATCCGACCAGATGTTGTAGCCAAATACGCACGGCAGGGAAAGCAGCGCCAAAATAGGCGCATTGATTGCCACTGCACGCCTGCGGGAAATATCCCACTGATCCATGGTGAAGCGAAGAATTGCCTCAAACACGGCAATGACCGAAGAAAGCGCCGCCGCCGCAACGAAGAGGAAGAACAGCGTGCACCACAAATGGCCCAAAGGCATCTGCTCGAATACCGTAGGCAACGTAAGGAACACCAAACCAGGGCCAGCATCAGGGCTGATGCCATAAGCGAAGCATGCGGGGAAGATGATAAGGCCCGCCATGATGGCAACCAAGGCATCAAGCAGGGCAACGTTCACCGCTTCGCCCGTGAGCTTCCTATCGCGCGTCACGTAGCTGCCGAAAATAGACATGGAGCCAACGCCGATTGAGAGCATGAACATGGCCTGGCTCATAGCAGCGTAGACAATTTGGGGGAAGCTGGCATTGGGGTTGTTGAAGAGGTTGTCGAAGTTGGGCAGCAGGTAGAACTCCAATCCAGCCTGGCCACCTTCCAACGTAAGGGAGTGCACGCACAGAAGAGCCATGATAACGAACAGCGCCGCCATCATCACCTTGGTGATGCGCTCGACACCCTTCTGCACGCCCATGGCACACACGCCAAAACCGATAACGGCAACCAAAAGCATCCAGCCCGTGAGCTCCATAGGGTTACCGAGCATCGACCCGAACACCATCGTGACATCTTCCGTGCCGTCAAACGTGCCCATTGCCGCCTTCACAAAGTAGGCAATGGTCCAGCCACACACCACGGTGTAGAACATCATGAGCAGATAGCAGCCAACCAAGCCAAGCCACTTGAAGCGATGCCACTTCGAACCCTGCGGCTCCAGAGCCTCATAGCTACGCGCTAGCGAACGGTAGCTGGCGCGACCCATGGCAAACTCCATCACCAGCAGCGGCACGCCAAGCACCACCAGGAAAAACAGGATGAGGAGGACGAATGCCGCACCGCCGTATTCGCCTGTGATGTAGGGGAAGCGCCAGATGTTGCCCAAGCCGATAGCGCAACCAGCGCTGATAAGAATGAACCCAAGGCGGCTTGAGAACTTCTCACGCCCTTCGTCTACGATTTCTTTATCTGCCACAGCAGTTTCTCCTCTGCTTTCAATTGCAATGTTCGAAGTATACGCTCTTGAACTCCAAGGCAAGAGTTCAAACCGCCGAATAGTCTCGACGGACAAAAGCAGAACGACTCGCTACATGTTCAGCCAGAAAGTGATTTTGGGCACCCATCCCGCTACGAAAATAATGATGATCAGCAGCGGCACACCGTAACGAGTCCAAACGTACAGGAATTTCGGATACGCCATGCCCTCGCCCTCGTTGGCCTCAGCAAGGAAGTTCTTCCAACCCCAGCCGGAACGGCGGGTGCAGAACAGGGCGAATACCAAAGCGCCCAACACCAGGAAGTTGTTGGAAACCAAGAAGTCTTCCAACGACTGGATATCGCCGATGCCGGGAATCTGCATGCCCGACCACGCGGAAAAGCCCAAGACGCACGGCAGGGAAAGCAATGCCAGCAAAGGCCCGTTGATGGCAACTGCTCGCTTGCGCGTGATATCCCACTGATCCATCGAAAAACGCAGGATATTCTCAAACACCGCGATAACGGTTGAAAGCGCCGCGAAGGCCATGCACAGGAAGAATATCGTTCCCCACAGCTGGCCGAGCGGCATTTGCTCAAACACAGCAGGCAAGGTAAGAAACACCAGGTCGGGGCCAGCATCAGGCGCAACGCCATAAGCGAAGCATGCGGGGAAGATGATAAGACCCGCCATGATGGCGACCAAGGTATCCATACCCGCAATGCGCACCGCTTCGCCCGTAAGCTTGTTGTCACGTCCGATATAGCTACCGAAGATGGACATGCCACCAATGCCAACAGAAAGCATAAAGAACGCCTGGCTCATTGCGGCATACAGGATTTCCGCGAAACTGGCGTTTGGATTGTTGAAGAGGTTGTCGAAATTGGGTAGCAGGTAGAATTCCAAACCCTCCTGGCCGCCTTCAAGAAGACACGAATGAACGCAAAGGACAGCCATCAAAACAAACAGGGCGGCCATCATCACCTTGGTGATGCGCTCTACGCCCTTCTGCACACCAGCTGCGCAGATCGCGAAACCGACCAGCGTTACCAGCAGCATCCATCCCGCCATTTCAATCGGGTCGCCGATCATGGAAGAAAAAACAGTGGGAATATCATGCGTTCCGTCAAAGGTTCCTATGCCGGTTTTGAACAGGTAGGCAACCATCCAACCGCAAACGCTGGTGTAAAACATCATCAGCACGTAGTTACCAACAAGGGTAAACCACTTGAACCAATGCCACTTTGAGCCACGCGGCTCCAGGGCATTGAAGCTTCGCGCCGTCGAGCGATGGCTTGCGCGCCCTACGGAAAATTCCATCACCAGCAGCGGGACGCCGAGTACCACCAGGAAGAGCAGGATCATCAGAACGAACGCGGCACCGCCGTATTGTCCTGTGATGTAGGGGAAGCGCCAGATGTTGCCCAAACCGATAGCGCAGCCTGCGCTGATAAGCAGAAAGCCCAAACGGCTAGAGAAACCTTCGCGCCCTTGCCCGTCTACGGAAGAGCCCGTGTTGTCGGTAGTGTTCTGGCTGGCCATGCAAGCTGCCTTTCTTGTCGTAAACGAAAACGGTTATGCCAAAAGACATAACCGTTCAATGATACGCGTTTTGTAACTAGAACAGGGTGTCAACCTCTCCCATTCGCATCCGCGGGCAAGCCAACGGCGTGCGGTCCTTCGCAGTCGGGGGCAAACAGCTGATAGCTTCGGTGGTGCACATTCGGATGGCCGTCTGCCCCATACCACTCCAAGATCCGCTAAACAGACGCCTCGCCTCAGGGCATGAGCACACCCGCTCAAACCTAGCGGTTACGCCACCTCTCCCTCAAATCAAACAACGCGTTCCCTCGAGGGCGACAGCATACACCGCCTCCTGAAGCGCAAACGCAAAGCGACAAGCACTATCAGCAGGCCACCACCAGCAGCCACTACCAACAGCCCCCTTGCTAGGCGTTGATTTCGCGTAGGAACTCTTCGCCATACCGCTCGAGCTTCTTCTGCCCAACGCCCTGAACATCCAGGAATTGGGCTTCGTCCTTCGGGCGAGCAAGGCACATGGCACGCAAAGCCGCATCCGAGAACACCACGTAGGGAGGCACGGTGGCTTCGGTTGCTATGCGCTTGCGCAAAGCGCGCAGACGCTCGAACAATTCAGCATCCATCGGATCAAGGCCTTCTGCAGCCTTCGCCTTTTTCGGCGCATCGGAGCCGGCCGCGCCAAAGGCCGCGCTCGCCCCTTCGGCGCCCTTCAAACGCGTTATGCGCTCAGGTGGACGCTTCATGGCAAGCGAGAATTCAGGCACCGCAGCTTCGCGGGCGCGAACGCCCAAGCCGACGAGGGGATAGCGCCCCTCCCCTATCTGCAGATAACCTTCGCTTGCCAAGATTTCAATGATTTCCTTGATTCTTGCTGCCGAGTCATCGGGCAAGGTGCCATAAGTGCGCGAGCTTTCCAGGCCGAACTCGAAAATGCGCTGGCTTCTGGAACCATGCAGCACATCAGCCACCACGGATTTACCGAAACGACCGCGCAATTCCTGAACGCAGCGCATGACGGCGCGAGCCTGCAAGGTTACATCCAGCGCTTGATACGACCCCTCGCAATTGGAGCAATTGCCACACTCCGCAGCAGATTCGTCCCCAAAATAATCCAGGATATGACCGCGCAAACAGCGCGTAGTAAGACAGTAGCCTGTCACGGCAGCCAGCAAGCGACGCTGGGAGGCACGCACCAATTCGCGCTCTTCGGGCGTAAGGGCCTCATTTTCCACTTCTTGCTCGATAAAGAATCGGCACGTGCCAATATCGCCGTCGTTCCAAAGCAGCAAACACTCCGACGACTCGCCGTCGCGACCAGCACGACCCGCTTCCTGGTAATACGCCTCCAACGAACCAGGCATATTGTGGTGGATAACGTAGCGCACATTCGATTTGTCGATGCCCATGCCAAACGCATTGGTAGCCACCATGATGGGGGCGTCATCCAGCACAAACGCCTGTTGCGAATCGGTGCGCTCCTGAACCGAAAGGCCCGCATGGTAGCGAACCGCTTTCACGCCGGCTTCCACCAATGTCTCATGCACCTTTTCGACGTCTTTGCGCGTGGAGCAATACACAATGCCCGAGTCTTGCGGATGATTCAAAGCGTACGCAACAATACGCGCCAGCTTGCGCTTTGAGGGAAGCTGCTCAACAGCAAAGTGAAGGTTGGGGCGATCAAACCCGGTAACCACGGTAGCGGGTTCGTGCAAGCCCAACAGCGAAACGATGTCTTCGCGAACCTTCTCTGTTGCCGTTGCCGTAAGCGCCGCAACAATGGGGCGCTTCGGCAGGGCGTCGATAAATTCGCCTATTCCCAGGTAGGCAGGGCGAAAATCCTGCCCCCACTGCGAAACGCAATGGGCTTCATCGATAGCGATTAGGGGAATATTTGCCTGAGAGGCAAATTCGATGAATCGAGGATCGGCCAACCGTTCGGGAGCTACATACATGATGTCATAGGTACCCGTCAACGCACGGCGCATCACGGTACCTTGCTGACCAGGGGTGAGCGTAGAGTTCAAATACGAGCCATGCACACCAGCGTCAAGCAAGGCACGTACCTGGTCGCCCATAAGGGAAACCAAGGGCGACACTACCAGGGTCAAGCCCGGCAACACCACACCTGGTATTTGGTAGCAAATCGACTTGCCCGCACCCGTCGGCATCACGCCCAGGCAATCACGCCCGGAAAGCACGGCTTCCACCAGCGTTTCCTGACCAGGGCGAAAGCCATCATAGCCGAAATGCTTTTTCAGCGCCGCACGGGCAGCATCCATTGCTCCCTCGCTCGATTCTTCGGTCACCGAACATCCTCCAAAACAAAAATTAGAACTTTTTTGCATCATTTTTTCGATTAGGGACTGCCGAGCAGGCCCAAACCTCGGGAAAACCCCGCTGGAAGGGCAAATTGTTCCCGATTTTGACCAAAATGGGGATGCGGACAATTTCCTGGACCGCTCACTAGACGTAGCCCAGGCTCCTGCGGTACTCGTTCGGGCTCATCCAGC
>CAKTTY010000001.1 GCA_934617065.1 uncultured Eggerthellaceae bacterium | reverse complement strand
GCTCGACGGACTCCTTGCTGTACATGCGAACTCCAATCCGGACCCTCCAAGGTCCAACTTTTCGTCCGCATCCCCAATCGAGCTTCCTGGAATCCCTAATCGAAAAAATGATGCAGCAACACCGCTTTTTCTGTTTAAGCGCCAAGCGCCCGACCCAAACGGGCCGGGCGCTTGAAACGATGCGCTCCTGTAGGCAACGCATCGCATTTATATAGCTTGTCTACGAAAGCTTCTGAGCAAGCAGCTGGTTGATAACCTTCGGGTTGCCCTGGCCTTTCATCTGCTTCATGCATTGGCCGACGAAGAAGCCCAGCAGGCCCGTTTTTCCTGCCTTATACTGTTCAACCTTGTCAGGGAAAGCAGCGAGCACGCCATCGACAACAGCCTCAATAGCACCCGTATCGGATACCTGCTTCATACCACGCTCTTCGATGATGACGGAAGGATCCTTGTCGTCTTCGAGCACGATGGCAAACACTTCCTTTGCCTGCTTGGAAGAAATGGTGTCTTCGGCGAGGAGCTTAACCAGTTCCACTGCGCGCGCAGGCGAAAGGGCGGTTTGCGCCATATCCGAAACACCGTTGGCATTCGCATAAGCGGCAACATCGTTGATGATGAGGTTTGCCAGAGGCTTGGCCAGCTTGCTCGAATCATTCGCTGCTTCAGCCATGCAGGCCTCGAAGAAATTCGAAGTGCTGCGATGCTCCACCAAGTGGCGAGCGTCGTAAGCGGAAAGACCGAACTCCGATTCGAAGCGCTTTGCCTTTTCATCGGGAAGCTCGGGCAACTTAGCACGAACACCCTCGATGAATTCATCGGACAAGTCGTAGGGAGCCAGGTCGGGCTCAGGGAACAGGCGGTAGTCGTCTGCCGTTTCCTTCACGCGCATAACGATGGTGCGCTTGGCGCTGGGGTCCCAATGGCGGGTTTCCTGATAAATGATACCGCCCTCTTCCAGAACCTCAGCCTGACGGCAGATCTCGTAAGCCAAGCCGTCGTGAAGGTTCTTGAAGGAATTCATGTTCTTGAGCTCGGTCTTGGTGCCCAGCTCGGTAGAACCACGGCGACGCAGGGAAACATTGCCGTCACAACGCAGCGAGCCCTCCTCCATCGAGCAGTCAGAAATGCCGATGGCCAGATAAATCTGGCGAAGCTTCTGCATGAACAGACGAGCCTCTTCGGGCGTGCGAAGGTCGGGCTTGGTTACTAACTCGATAAGAGGCGTACCTGCACGGTTATAGTCGACCAGCGAATGGGTAGCACCGGCAATACGACCTTCGCCGCCGCCGATGTGGATCATCTTGCCTGCGTCCTCTTCCATATGGATACGCTCGATGCCCACATGGGCAACGTAGCCATCTTCGGTGCGAGTAACGTTTGCTGCAGTGGTGCCTTCAGCGCCCTGCTCGCCTGGCTTCAAATCGCCCAGATCGATGCGCTCCTTGGCGGCAGCGCCATCAACATCCAAATCCAAATGACCGCGCATGCAGAAGGCAACGGGGCCCTGCGTGGTCTGGAAGTTCTTGGCCATATCGGGATACATGTAGTTCTTGCGGTAGAACATAGAGCGCTTCTCGATGTCGCAGTTGGTGGCAAGACCAGCCAACACGATAGATTCGATTGCCGCCTTGTTCGGCACTGGCAAAGCACCAGGCAAGCCGAGGCATACTGGGCAGGTATGCGTGTTGGGCTCAGCGCCAAATTCGAGCTTGCAGCTGCAGAACATCTTGGTTTCAAGCGTGGTGAGCTCGGCATGGATTTCCAGGCCGATAACCGCTTCCCAATCTTCAAGTACTTGTTCGAGCTTCTTCACGGTTATTCACCATCCTTTCCATCGGCAAATGCCGGAGCAACGGGAGCTGCGCCGTATACCGTTTCGAGTGCGGCAGCAGCGCGCAGCATGTTTTCGTCCTTGAAAGCAGGGCTGATGAGCTGAACGCCCACAGGCATGCCAGAGTCGACGCCCAAGCCAACAGGCATGCTCATGCCGCCGTTGCCAGCGATGTTGATAGAAATGGTGAACATATCGGAAAGGTACATCGAAGTGGGGTCTGCGATTTCACCGAACTTAAACGCCGTGCGCGGAGCAACCGGAGCGATGATGCAATCAACCTTTTCGTATGCCTTCACATAGTCCTGGGTAATAAGGGTGCGAACCTGCTGAGCCGGGTAGTAGTACTTTTCGTATACGCCCGCGGAAAGCAGGTAGCTGCCCAACATGATGCGGCGACGCGCCTCGGGGCCGAAGCCAGCGGAGCGGGAAGCCTCATATTGATGCCCCAGGTCCTTGCAACCAGGCTCGCAGTAGCCATAACGAACGGAATCGAAACGAGCCAAGTTGGAGAACGCCTCGCAGGGGCCGAGCACATAGTATGCGCTCATTGCCGCCTGGGCATTGGGGAGCTCAACCTCTACGATTTCCGCACCCATCTGCCGAAGGCGCTCTACCGCCTCTTCGACCTTGGCACGGACCTCGGGAGCCAAACCCTCTGCCTCCATGAAGGCAGGAACAACGCCGATGCGCATGCCAGAAACACCTTCGGCAAGATTTGCCGTGAAATCGGTGGTTACCGGCTGGCTGGTGCAGTCAAGCGGATCGTGGCCAGCAAGGGCGTTCATGGCAAGAGCGGCGTCCTGAACGTTGCGGGCAAACGGACCCACCTGGTCGAGGGAGGAACCGAAGGCCACTACGCCGTAGCGGGAAACCACGCCATACGTCGGCTTCACAGCAACCGTGCCGCAGAAGCTGCCAGGCTGACGGATAGAGCCGCCCGTGTCGGAGCCCAGAGTAAGCGTTGCAAGACCAGCAGCCACTGCAGCAGAAGAGCCGCCAGAAGAACCGCCGGGCACACGCTCCAGATCCCAAGGGTTGAAGGTACGGCCGAATGCCGAAGTTTCCGTGGAAGAACCAAAGGCAAATTCGTCCATGTTGAGCTTGCCCAGAGGAATGCCACCAGCTTCAATGATCTTGCTTACGCACGTTGCGGTATAGGGCGAAACGTAGTTTTCCAGCATGCGGGAAGAGCAGGTGGTGTGAGTACCCTCCAGGTTCATGTTGTCCTTGAAAGCAACGGGCACGCCCGCTAACGGGCCAGCCTGGGCGATATCGCCCGCAGCAATGGCAGCGTCAACACGTGCCGCCGCAGCCAGGGCCGCTTCTTCGGTGGTTTCGAGGAAGGCATGTACCGCCTTATCGGCAGATGTGATGCGAGCCAAAGAGCTTTCCGCAACTTCCTTGGCGCTGAATTCTTTGGCAGTAAGGCCTGCCTGGATCTGAGCTACTGAAAGCTCTGCGAATGCTTGAGCCACTACTCGTCACCTCCACCCAGAATTGCGGGAATAAGGAAGCTGCCATCCTGCTGCTTCGGTGCGTTTTCAAGGGCAACTTCCTGAGTGAAGCTTTCGCCCTCAACGTCTTCGCGCATAACGTTGGAAAGGTTTCCGATGGGATGGAAGGTGGGCTCTACGCCCTCCAAGTTGTATTCAGTGATAGGCTTCAGGCTTTCGATGATGTTGTTGAGGTCGACGGTCATTTCCGCAACCTCTTCATCGGTCAGCCCGATGCGTGCGTACGTGGCAATGCCGCGTACGTCCTTTTCGGTGAGATGCTGAGTCATGGTATTCCTTCATCGTTTTTCATGCCAAAAATGGCACAACTCTAGAACGTTCCCATGATAGCAAACCACACCGCACAACTGTTGCAGCCAAACGTTTACGCAGGATACGTTCATCGAATGGAAAAAATGACAGCACGCAAACGGGAGTCGTGCGGAAAACGCCCTTCATCCAACTCCCGCACAGCAGTACGTCCTGACCATCTGCCCATTAAGCCCATACGCAAGCAAGGCTGACGAAATCGGAAAACAAGAAAGCCGCCCAAACGGGCGGCTTTCCGAATGCACTTTGTGCTGATCAGTTGCGTATGCAGCTGAACTACATCTTCATAGCGGTGAGGTAACCGTCGCGAACGGCCTCAAGGAGACGCTTGAACTCAGGCGTACCGTAAGGATCGTTTGCTGCAACGCCTTCCCAATCGGTGTGGGGAGATGCGTTACCGATGAGGTGCAGATGCTCTTCACCGAGTACAGCCTTAACCTGCTCGTAGAGAGAGGTGTTATCAACGCATACCGTACCAGCGATGATGGTGTCAGCAGGAACGGTGAATTCCTTGCCCTCAGCGTCTTCGCACAGAACGCCTTCGTCGGTGTAAGCCTTAACCTTGGTGAGGGTAAGGATCTTAACGCCTTCCTTCTTGAGCTTGCGGAGCTCAGGGTTCTTGTCGATGATGCCGATTTCAGCACCAGCCTTCTTGGCGGACTCGATAACGGTAACCTCGCGGCCCTCGTTCATGGAAGATGCAACCTCGATGCCAGCGAAGCCGCCGCCGATAACAGCAAGACGCTTCTTAACCAGCAGATGCGTACCGAGGCCCCACTTCATAAGGCCAAGAGGTGCGCCCAGGATGCCCATGCCGAAGCAGGACAGGCCCCACATAGCGCCCATGCCCGGGGTGTTCTTGCCCTCTACGAGCTCCTTCAGTGCGTGGGAGTCGATAACGTTCTTGCGGTTCTTGCCGGGAACGTCGGGGGAAGAGGTTTCAGGGCCAACAGCAAGGATTACCTCGTCAGCGCCGAAGTCCTTGATGTAGTTGGCGTCAGCCTTGGTGTTCAGGCGAACGTCGAGGCCAAGACGCTTGATTTCGTTGTTGTACCAATCAACCATCGGAGGAAGCTCTTCGTTCAGAACCTGAGCGAGGTTCAGAAGGCCGCAAGCCTTCTTCTTCTGGTCGACAACGGTAACGTTCTTGAAGCCGCGAAGCTTGAGGTTGCGAGCAGCTTCCAGGCCGGAGGGGCCAGCACCAACGATGAGGATCTTCTTCTCGGCTTCTGCGCCGGATACCTTGTGGTCTTCGGGCTGACCGAACTGGGAGAAGTATACGTTGGGGTTAACGGAGCACTTGCAGGGCTTGCCGATGAAGATGTTGTCCAGGCAGCGAGAGCAAACGATGCAGGGACGAACTTCTTCGGAGCGACCCTCGGCAACCTTGATGCCGATTTCGGGCTCTGCGATCCAGTGACGAGCCATACCAGCTGCGTCGCCAGAGCCGTCAGCGAGAATCTTCTCGCATACGTCGAGGTGATTGATACGAGTGCCAGGGAAGCAAGGCAGAGAAGTGTACTTCTTGGCTTCCTTGGACAGGTAGATGAACTCACCTTCGGGAACAAGCTGGTTAGCAACGGGACGAGGAGCCTCATGGAAGCCAGCCTGGATGGACCAAGCGTCGATGCCGTGAGCCTCTACAACCTCGATGACCTCCTTGAGGTCCTCAACGCGCTGGCCGCCAGGCATAAGGTCGTCTGCAGAGTAACGAACGAGGATCGGGTAATCTTCGCCGCACTGCTTGTGGATCTCGTCGATGATGTCGGTGAGAAGCTTGCAGCGACCCTTGGTGTCTCCGCCGTACTCGTCGGTACGATGGTTGGAGTACTTGGAGATGAAGCGCATAACCATGTAGCCAATGCCTGCATGGATCTCGATGATGTCGATGCCAGCCTTCTGGCAGCGCTTAGCAGCATCGCCGTACTGCTTTACAACGAGCTGGATCTCTTCCTTGGTGAATTCCTTTTCAGGCATACCAACGAAGGGGCCAGAAGCAACGTCGATAGAAGGGGCATAGGAGTGAAGCTCGTCTTCACCCGTTGCACGCCACTCGTAGCAAAGCTGCAGCTGAGCAGCGAGCTTTGCGCCATGCTTGTGGCAAACCTCAGCGGTGCGGGTAAGACCAGGGATGAAGCAGTCGTCCCAAACGCCTACAGCGCCGGTGGTGGTGTGGTACTTGGGGTGAGTGTCGAAAACGTCGCAAACGTAGCAAGAGCCGAGCTCGATCAGAGCGGCACCGCCCTTTGCGCGCTGCTCGTAAAAGTCTACGAGGTCATCGCCAACATGGTAGTTGTCGGTCTTTTCGATGGTCATTGGCAGCATGACAAAGCGATTTCGCAATTCCACGTTGCCGATCTTAAACGGCTTGTTCAGTAATTCGTACTTCACGTCGCAGCCCCTTTCCTAAGAACATAAGATGTGAACCTCTGAGAGCAGATTAGACATACCTGGCACAATTCGTTTCCGAACATGAAAACGACGACCTCCCCCTTCTGGAAGCCGCCTACCCTACATGCAACGATCTATACCAGTGATGACCAATCGTGAGCACTCCTTCGCGTAAATTATTGTAAAACAGATATTCGGACGAATTGGCGGCATTATGCATAATTTGCGCGATGTGCATCCATTCATCGAGTATTAGCCGACCAATTGCTGCGATAGTTTTTGAATCAACTACTCATTTTCATTGATTTGACCAAAAGAATGCTCGGTAGCGCTAAACTAGCCAAGTATGGAAGGTTGAAAGGATCGGGAAATGGGAACACTCGACACAAAACTGCTAATTGCTGATGCGCTTGTGCAGCTGTGCGAGGAGCAGCCGCTGAAGAAGGTTTCCATCAGCGACATCGTTGAGCGTACGGGCAAGAACCGTAAAACGTTCTACTACCACTTCGAAGACAAGAATGCCCTTATCATTTGGAAGTTCCGATATGATCTCGGACTCGAGCTTCAAAACCGCTTCCCCGAGAACATCTTGGTATACAAGAAGGACGAAGACCCTTCGCTTTCGAGCTTCCCCTTCTACATCACGCAGAAATCGGGAGTGCGCTCGCTTGACCACTCGAAGTTCTTCGATGCCTTCGCCATTGTGCTGGAGCGAAACCGCGCCTTTTATATGCAGGCTTTCGCCGAAACCGGACCTGCCACCCTGCGCGAATACCTGTACGATCTGTACCTTCCCGCCTTGCGCAACGACATCACCATCATCTTGGCCAACCGCTATCTGCCGGAAGAAAACATCGACTTCTTAAGCGAGTTCTACACCTGTGCATTCCTTTCTTATTTCACACACAAGTGCGAGCAGCCCGGCACCAAACACCTGATCAGCAACGCGGGGCCCTTCTCCAACATCATCCACAGCTCCATGGAAAGCGAAATCAAGGAAGCTCAATTAAGGCGCAATTTATGAGTGCTTCGTTCTGCCGAACAAAGCACGTTGCCGACGCTGCGCGGGTGTGAGAACTTCAATCTTCCCGCTGCAAGCGCTCGTCACGTGCAGCCGCACGCTTCCTCACGCTTTCGCGGAATCTTGAAGCCCTCACACCCGCTCGCTGACTTACTACACCAACCTGGAAATCAAACCTGTTTGTAAGAATCCATGATCAAAGGCGCGGAAATATACACCATGATCTGATCGGTGCCTTCGGCTATCTGATTGCCACGGCAATCCTGCCAGATGGTGCTCACTCGAGCGCTTTCGGTGTAACCCAGGCCGCCCAAGATCTGCATAGCGCTGCTTGCCACCTCAGTTGCCGTCTTAGGGATATAGCGCTTCATCAACGCAACTGCCAAACGCTTATCGGGCCGGTCGGTTTCAATGGCCCATGCAGCTTGGTACAGCATGGAACGCATCGTGCGCAGCGACACTTCCATATCGGTAAGCATCTGCTCTACCTGCTGGAATTGCCCGATAGAAACGCCGAACGCCTTTCGCACACGCGCGTTGGCAACCGCATCTTCCATTGCAGCTTGCGCCATGCCCAGCGACGCTGCGCACGTGAACACACGGCCGAACTCCAACATCTTGAACAGGTGGCGGAAGCCCCCTTCGTGACCACGCAAACGGTACTCGGGCTTCAACTCGACTTCATCGAAGGAGACCGATGCAAACGGAACCATCGATTGGCCGATTTTGTTGATGGGCACAGCACGAATGCCCGGCAAATCGTGCGGAATAAGCCAAAAGGAAAGCGACGGATACTCGTCTTCGGAAGGCGTGTCCTTGTCGATGGCAGCGCACAGAATGCTTGGCGAATACTCGCCGTTATTCACATAGGTTTTCTTGCCGTTGAGCACCAGGCGGCCGTCGCGCGTTTCAACCGACGTGGTCATGCTCATGGTGTCGGAACCCGCATTTGGCTCAGAAACGCCCAGCGAAAACATCAGGCGCCCCGTTTGACGGTAGTCGTCCAAGACCCTCGACGATACCGCCTCATCGGCAAAACCACCCATAATCTGCAGATTGAACAGGTCGTTTTGGAAAGGAAGGGCGGCACCCGCACAACGGCAAAGCTCTTCCAAGATAAGCGTCTGCGACATAATGCCCATGCCATCAGGGCACTGATCGTCCAGCGCAAAGTAGCGATCGACGAAGCCCTTCACCACTTCATCAGGAAGACCTTGATCTTTGCGCCACTGGAATACCGATTCAGGAGTAAATACCGATTCACCGAATTCGCGAAATGTGGCAATGATGTTCTTCTGATTGTCGGACAAAGCGAAGTCCACGGTACCCCTCCTGATACATACTTTTCACCTTTAAAAGGATACGGTACCAAAAGGGTCTTACCTATTCCCAAGTTTGACGAAATGTAACCTCTCTAGGTTATGACGAAAGCACAAACCCCATTCATCAGGTAATCCCGATAAAACGAATACCCCATTTACTCGTTTTTGACCAAAAAGGCGCCCCTTTACGGAGCGCCTTTGCCAACAAACCGATTGAAGATCTTAGCGGCTCTTCCAAACCGGCTCACGCTTTTCGGCAAATGCTGTTGCGCCCTCGATCTTGTCTTCGCTGTTTTGGGTAATCTGCTCAATCTCTTCGAGAATCTCCCAGCCTCGCGAAGGGTAGACCACGTTTTCTCCCATGGTTTCGTAGGCGGTTCGTTTTGTGCACTCGACCGCCAAAGGCGCACCCTTGCAGATAAGCTTCGCTAGGGAAATAGCCTCGTCAAGCACCTGTTCAGGCTCAACAACACGATTCACCAAGAAGCAGTCAAGCGCCTTTTGAGCAGAGAAAGGCTCACAGGTAAGCATCAGCTCCATCGCTGCTTTTTGAGGCACCATCTGCATAATGCGCATCAGCAGACCACCGCCTGCAGCCGTAAGGCCACGCCGCGGCTCAGGAAGCGAAAACGTTGATTCGGTTGAACAGACCGCCAAATCGCACGCCATAACAACTTCTACGCCGCCCCCTAAAACACGCCCTTGGCATGCCGCGATGATCGGCTTCGCAATATAACGCTTGGTCATGCCGCAGAACCCGCTTTCCTCATACCCCTCGGGAGCATGATAGGTGCCTGCAGCAATTTCCTTCAGATCGCTCCCGGCGCAGAAGCAATCGCCAACGTTCGTCATGATGCAGCAACGAAGCGAATCGGTTTCATCGAGGTGGTCAAAGGCCCAGCACAACTCCTGCCACATTTCGCTGTTCATGGCATTTTTCGCCTTTGGCCTGTTCAGCGTAATGATGTAAATGCCATCACGCTCTTCGGTTTTGATGGTGTTGAATGACATAACCCCTCCTCTAGTCACGTGATATGGTCCCGCAGGCAGTTTGCCGCACTCGCTTGCGGGCAATCGCCGGGCAATCGCGCTGCCCGCAAAAGCCCATGGGCAGCGGGCGCCCCGAGCAAAAGTCTATGAGCAGGTGCGGGCCCCCCAACCGATGAAAAGCCCTGGTTGTTGACGCCTAATAACTGTTGCCCTTCAGGGACGCACCTTGCTTAAGCATCAAACGATATAGCGCCTGTTTCCTCGCAGTATGCAAACGAAACCCCATAGCGTTCACTGGCATGAGCAAGGTACTCGGCAAACTTCTTTCCCTCTTCAGGGGTGGAAACCTCTGGCAAGCCGCGCTTCAGGTTGTTTTCACGATGCATATCCAAATCAAGCGGAACAATTTCGTAGTTCGCCCCTTCCTCATCGATGTCGAGAACGACCAGGAAATTGGTAGAAAAACGACGTTCCGAGTAGAACCCATTCCAGGAGCCGTCGGGCTTCTGGGCGCGATTCGAATGCAGATCGGACGGATGGGCATCGGGGCCCAAATGATACGTCTCGTACATTTCCGGCGAGATCATCGATTCGCCCGATTCGAATTCCATCAGCAAGCTGCCCAGATTGTAGAAAATGGGGCATCCCTTATACACTTCCACGCCACGCGGGAAATGGGCACCCTGCCCTACGAAGCACGTTGCCCCCGCATCGATGGTTTTACGGGCGAATTCTTCTACGAATTTTGGCGCATAGGTTGCATACCAGTTTTCGTTTTCGCCTTCATGCGTATGCAATGTGGCAATAACCACATCCGACCTACGCGCAGCGTCGCGAATGCTTTCCAGGATTGCTTCCTGATCGGATTCGTTCACGTAATCGCGAACATAGGCGCGGTCACCGCGCTCGATCTGCAGGTTTCCACTCATGGCAGAACCGAACTTGAAAGCATCTTCTGTCGGCGGCTCCCACGTTTCAATCTTGCTTACTTCTTTGAAGCTTTTGTCGGTGCCCAACATTGCGTCAATGGCACGAAGCTGTTCGAATTGCTCGCTGGGCAACACATACGAACGCCCCCAACGCAGCGGGCACAACCCAGGACGCGCCACAACATCGGCGTTCTCGTTACTTGCCAAAGCGCGTTCGGCCCAGGTCGAAGAGCATGCAACCACCGCTACACGACCTTGCTCTGTGTCGAGGAAGCGCGCCTTGCGAGCTTCCCATAGATTGCGGCCCACGCCACAGGGAATGATGCCTCGTGCTTCGGCGGCTTCCATAGTTTCAAGACAACCCTGCGGGCCATAATCAATGGTGTGATTGTTCGCAAAGGAAACCAACTTAATATTCAAGTCGGTCAGCTCATCAAGGATATCTTGACGCACTGAAGTTAAATACATGCACAAACCCGGAGGGGTATTTCGTTTTGGCGTGCTGAACTCGGCATTTGCAAATACCGCATCTGCGTTAACAAGCAGATCAACCACGCGCTTGTCCAATCGATTCTTCAAGTTCCTGCTGGAAAAAAGCAGATCACCGCAGAGCACTACCCTCATAACTCTTCCTCCCCTTTGTATTCCCCCTTTGCGCATATTTGCGCATTGGTTTCATTGTAGGGGTCGGCCCGCGCCGCAAGATTATTAGCAATTTGGGCAATACCCGCATTATCGAAAGAAACGCAATAAGCCCCTATAAAAGGGAAGAAGGGGATCTCGGGTGCCACCCGCCACCCTCACGCATCTTCTACACGTTCGGCAATCGATCAAAACAAGCCCCCATCACCCGATACAATGGAAAAGCCCGCAACAAAGAGAGGTGCCATCATGAAAATACTGGCAATCAACGGAAGCCATCGCGCCGGACAGAACACCGCCTTCCTTTTGAACCTTGCGCTTGAAGAAGCCAAGGCAAAAGGCGCCGAAACTGAATTGGTCGAGCTTTCCGAGCTCAACATCGAGTACTGCAATGGATGCAACCGCTGCCTTGGCAAGCCCATCTGCCCCATATCCGATGATATGGACGAACTGAAAGAAAAGATGCTAGAAGCAGACGGAATCATCCTGGGATCGCCCGACTACTTCGGAAACGTTACCGCTCGCACCAAGTGCTTCATCGACCGTACTCGTCCGCTTCACATGGTTGAAAATCAACTGAAGGGCAAGGTGGGAGGCTTTCTTACCATGGCAGGTTTGGACAACTGCGGGGCAGAGGCAACCAACCATGTTCTGGAAAACTTCTTTACCACTCATGAAATGCTGGTTGTCCATCCACGTCCAGCTGGGCCCGTTATCGGATCGGGTATTACCGGATCGCTTATGGCGGGCATGAAGGACGGCAAACCGCGCTGGCGCCGCAGCGTAGAGGAAGACCCCATCGCCGTGCCCATGGCAAAGCAGCTCGGACGCGACATGGCAGATCTTATTGCTCGTTTACACGCATAGCCGAATCATACACAGCCCAAAAACGCACTGCCTCCCATTTCTCGATACCTAAGAAATGGGAGGCGGTTCAAAAAGCAGGGCCCTCCTCCATTGCAACTCGCGCAACCACGATACACTCAAACGCAAAAGGAGCGGCCCCGATGCCGTATCGGGGCCGCTCGGTAAAAGATATTCGATTCAGCTCTTTTGCTGTTCAGGAAACAGAGCCGCACTCGCATTCGAAACGTGGTTCGCCGCAAGACGGCCACCGTACCTGAGTTAAAACTCTTTGAGGAATTTATCCACCGCTTCGTTGAACGCAACGGGATTGTCGTAAGCAATGAAATGATCGCCCTGGACGAACACCAATTCAGCGTTGGGCAAACTGCTGTAAATAAGCTTAGTGTGAGCGCCTTCGATCAAATCCTGCGTGCCCACAATAACCAAAGTGGGAGCCTCGACCTTGGAAAGCTCTTTCGGATCGATAGAGGGCTGCTCCGCCATAAGACGCAGGTTTTCGTAGCGCTGCATGTTTTCGGCGCTTTCATCTTTGGCCTGCGCAGCTTCCTCCGCCTTTTCCCGAATTTTCGTGCGCAACGGCTCAACTACGCCTTCAGGGTCAAGGTTGGCGCCATTCAGGATCAGCTTATTCACGCGCTCAGGACGCGTGAGCGCAAAGATAAGCGCAGTGATGCCGCCATCGGAGAAGCCCAAGATGTTCGCTCGGAAAATGCCATGCTCATCCATGAAGTCTTCCAAGTCTTGAGCAAACTGCTCGAAGGTAAAAGGAGCGGTACCGCGAGGCGATTCACCCTGGCCGCGCGTGTCGATAGCGATAACGCGATATTCTTTAGAGAAATACTCCAGCTGGTGCCTAAAGCAGCTGCCATCTTCGCCATTCCCATGCAGAAGAATCAGCGGATAGCCATCACCCTGCTCACGATAATTAAGCTTGATATCCATAAACCCTCTCCTTAAAAACTAACTTCGTACCAGGCAGCATTGCGCGCTTTGCCTGAGAAGAGTAATCCCTTTTGAACATAATAACGGCTTGGCAAGACAAAAACGCGAATTGACGGCAAAGGGAAGGTGCACGTCCTCAAAACCCATGACATAGCGCTTTTTCCCTTTGCCGCGGAAATGAATCGAGCAATTACCCGTGCGCGCTTCGAAATCGGACGGGCGCAATCCGCTACTTTAGGCCTTGATCACGAAGCGAATCTGCGAGCGGTTTTTCCTTCAGCGCAATCATAAGCAAGCCAGCCACTACCGTTAGGGGAACCATGAGCAGGAACACCGGCATCAGGGCATCGTTGTACGCCACGGCAACCGCGTGCTGCAGCTCATCGGGCAAAGTCCTTACCAGCGCAGGGGTAAGCGAATTGGCATCAAAGTCCAAAGCAGCAATTCCGCCGAAAGGAGCTAGTTTGTTCGCCATCTGACTTGCGATATTGGCCGTAAACAAGGCACCGGCAACAGAAGCACCCAAGGTGGTGCCAATTTCGCGGAAGAAGTTCGTGGCACTGGTTGCAACCCCAACCATATCCGCTGAAAACTCATTCTGGACAATGAGCACCAGCACTTCAAAGCTCAATCCCATGCCAAAGCCCATAATAGCCAGATAGAGTCCCGCCAGCACCACCGTAGTATCGGCAGTTAGCGTCGTGATGAGCACGGTACCCACCGCAGCAATAACGAAGCTCACTGCCATCAACTTCTTGTAGCGCCCGCTTTTGCTGATCAGCACGCCAGAAATAATCGAGGCAACTAGATACGCGATGCTCATAGGCACTTCCATGTATCCCGCTGCCGTGGCGCTCAAGCCGTGGGTAATCTGGAAATACGTAGGCAGATACGACATTGCCGCCATCGTAGCGAAAAGGATGATAAACCCACCTATCGTGGTGAGCATAAAGTTTCTGTTCTTGAACAGGAACAACGGCATGATGGGGTGCTTCGCCTTTGCCTCGGCAACGGCAAACAACACGGCAAGCAGAATCGCAGCAGCTATCAGGCAAATGATCACGGGACTATTCCAGGCATACTCAACTCCGCCCCATGATGTGGTCAAGGTGAGCGCGCAAACCGCAGCGGCAACAAACGCGATCCCCCAATAGTCAAAGTTCGCAAGGGATTCGCGCTTGCGATACGTAGGCAACAGCACCGCCGAAATAGCAATAGAGAACACCGTAAGCGGGATATTCATCCAGAACGCCCAACGCCAGCTAATCAAGTCGGTGAAGACTCCGCCCAATAGAGGACCCACCAGCATGGGCACCGCCCAGCCGATTCCCATGATGTTCAAATACAGGGCACGTTTACGCGCCGGGACGATATCGGCCACAATGGCCTGAGAAAGCACCAGCAAGCCGCCATCGCCCAAACCGGCAACCGCACGACCCGCAATGAGCATTGCCATGTCGTTTGCGGCACCGCACATGATCGAACCGACCAGGAACAGCACCGATGCGATGATGAACAGGCCTTTCCTGCCAATCATGTCGCCTATCTTGCCATATACCGGCATAGTGATTGTGCATGTCAGTACATATGCCGCGATAACCCACAGCATATGGTTGACGCCACCCAGATCGCCCACAATGGTTGGAAGGGCCGTGGACACAATGGTCTGATCAAGCGAACCGATAACCTCGCAAACCATGAGTGCCACAAATACGGCGATCACAGTACGCCGTGAAGGCTCATGCGCCAAGACCGAACCTTTAGTGCTTGCTTCTTCGCTAGCCACGCCTATTCCCCGCCTTCCCAAGGAAAGGGTTCATTAGCGTTAAGAAACGCAACTCCCTGAGTACAACGATCAGCAATACTGCACAGAACTCTTCGCACCTGGTCGAGCTCTTCCCTACTCACTCCATTCAGCGAATAGATTCCAAGCATGCGCTCATCACGGCGAATCGCATCGAGCTTTTCCTTACCTGTCACTGTAAGTACATGGAGCTTGCTTCTTCCATCGCTACTATTGGGCTTCGTTTCCACCAAGCCACGTCGCACAAAGGACGCAACAACGGAATTCACCGTCTGCTTAGGCGAATACAAAATATCGCACAGCTGTTTTTGGGTTACCCCTTCTGGCCTGTCTCCAATTTCTTCAAGCACCCACATGCCAAAGTATGATTCACCGTGACGTTTAGCCAGGTCATAATAGATTTTGTCGAACTGAGCAAGAAGAGGCGTAAGGAAATCCATCACACTTTCTTCGCTTCTGTTTTCAGCGTCCACTCTGCTCCTTTCGTCCAATGTCGGACTATCTCAAAAGAGTAGTATAGTTAGTCCGAACACGGACTTTATTCAAAACGTTCTTTCGTCATCTTCTCGACACAAAAAAGAAAGGCCACCCGAAGGTGGCCTTTCGAGGAGAAGAGAGGCAAATTACGAAAACAGTTTTTCTCGAATAAGCTCAATGGGCATATCCGTCCCAAACCAGATCTTCTCAGCAAGAGCAGCTTGCTGAAGAAGCATGCCCAAGCCGCCATATGCCGCAAGACCATGGGCTTTCGCCATCTTGATCAGCTTCGACTCAACAGGGTTGTAAACCGTATCGGCAACGGTAAGACCTTCATGGAGCATGTCTTCGTCGATCACGCATTGATCAATCAAGTCGCCAGCGCCAACACGAGTCGCGTTAACAAACAAGTCAGACTCCGCAATGGAGGAAGCAAGATGATCCCTCTCGGCAAGATCGCTCAGAGTAACTTTTACCCCTGTCTCTTTTGAAAGCGACTCAATGCGGGTTATGGTTTTGTCCCAAAACTCATCACGTATGTTGAAAATTGAAATTGAGGCAGCTCCATCAAGGGCAAGTTGGGTTGAAACAGCAGAACCAGCCCCGCCCGCGCCGACGATCGTCACCTTTTTCCCAGAAGGATCGAACCCGTGCAGACGGAGGTTTTCGCTGAACCCGGCACCATCGGTATTATGACCGTACGATTTTCCATCCTTGACAACAACGGTATTTACAGCGCCCATAAGCCTTGCAGCGGGAGAAAGCCCATCCAGAAGTTCACAGATATAGGTTTTGTACGGCATCGTTACGTTGTATCCGACGGCAATATCCTGAAGCCCGCGCACAACGTCACCAAGCATTTCTGGTGTGATCGGAAAGCTCAAATACACCGCGTCAACACCAACCTCAGCAAAAGAAGCAGTGTGCATACGCGGGGAAAAAGAACTGGTAATCCCCGACCCACCGACGAGACCCGTCAGCTTTGTTTCCCCTGAAACAGTCAAATCAATTCCCATGATCGCCCTCCTTAAATTAATAAGATAAACGTCTGTTGGTACTGTTCGCGTTAATCTTCTCCCTGCCTCAAATATAGTAGCCATGCGAGTTGTTTCCAATTCCAAGAGCAAAATAGTCATTTCGGAACAGAACAATTCTTTTCAGCGTCAAACTATCCCCTTACAAATTGGATATCAGGGAAACCTCCATTGCGAAAATGAGAAGCTAGGCAACAATGAACGGCCGAACTCCATTTGCGCACAACAGGAGATGAGTAGAATGAATCTTCGGCAGCATAGATTAATTCGTTATTACCCAATTCGAACATTACGGGCAATCCTGCAACTATAACTATTTCCCCACATCATCCCCTCCATCGACTATTGCTTATTATGTTTCTCAATCTTTAATAAACACTATTTACTGGTTTGCACCTGTCGTCCCCCCTATCCTAAGCACAGGGGATCACATAGCCAACATAGGGGGAGTTATGAGCAAAATCAAAATGGCTGTATTCGGCTTAAACCAGGGTGCACGAATCGCTCGCCTTTTCAAGGAAAACGATGAAGTTGAGCTAACCGCAGTCGCAGGATTCGGCCAACAAGCGATCGATGTGGCCAACGAAGTTGGAGCAAAGCTCTACGAAGACTACAACGATCTTCTTGCAAATGAGACGCTCGACGGAGTGGCTATTGCCCTTCCGAACAGCCTCCATCTTTCCGCAACAAAAGCCTGCTGCGAGGCTGGTATAAAGAACATTCTCCTTGAGAAGCCCATCGCCAACACGCCGGAAGAAGGTCAAGCGATTATCGATTGTTGCAACGAGCACAATGCAACACTCTTAATCGGCCATCACCGTCGCTCTTCGAACTTGTTTCTCTTTCTCAAGGAATTCCTCGCAACAGGGAAACTTGGAGACATCATTGGCATTCAGAGCAGTTTTGCGATCGCAAAAGAAAAGCACTACTGGGATGCAGAATGGCATAAAGAGCCTGAGGGAGCCATCTTGCTGGTCAATGCCATTCACGACCTCGACGATTTGAACAACGTCTTGAACATGAAGGCTACAAGGGTATATGCCGCAAAGCGCAACACCATTAGAGGCTACAACGCAGAAGATTCCGTGTCGGCCCTATTCGAGTTCGAGGGAGGAGCTACCGCAACGTACTTCATTTCAGACGGTACACCCTCTCCGTGGAATTACGACTTACTGGCAGGGGAAAACGAACAGTGGGCACAGGAGCTTGGCCCAGATTCGATGCATATTTTCGGCACAAAGGGTTCGTTCGGATTCCCGTCCATGACCTTCTATCATTACCCATCCGACAAAGACGAAGAGTATGGCTGGCGGCATCCGCTCGAGAAGGAAGTATTCAGCGTCGAGCCAAACAATCCTATGGAATCGGAAATACTGCATTTCATCGATCTGTGCGCCGGAAGAGCCAGCACCCCACGTTGCACCGGAGAGCAGGGGCTTGACTCTCTTAAGGTTATTAATGCGACCATTGAATCGGCGAAATCCGGCAAAATAGTTGAAATCCGCTAATTACTGAGAATCAAGCTTTCCAAATTCTCGGCAATACGCCGAAGCGTAAAAAGCTCATCAAAAAAGAAAGGCCACCCAAGGGTGGCCTTTCTTAATAAGCAACTACGAATTCAGCTTATTCCCAAGTGCAAGCTGCGTCGCCAGCTTCCTGGCGCTTAGACTTGAAGATGGTGTCGGGGATAGGCTCGCCGTGGTAGATGCCAACGCCGCCCTTGTCCTCGATAGCCTTGATCTCGTCCTCGGAATAGCCGTACTTCTCCATGATTTCCTTGGTGTGGTAGCCAATGGGCTTTGCCAGGATAACCGGAGGATCGCCAGCAGACTCGAAGCGGAGCGGAGTCATAGGCAGAGCATGCTTGCCGAACTCGTCGTACTCAACGGTACGCAGGGAGTCGTTGATGTAAGCCTCTTCGTCACGCAGGATGTCGGGGAAGCGGAAGAGCTTCTGGGCCGGTACCTGATGCTCGCGGAACTGCTCCATCCAGTACTCAAACGGCTGCTTTGCGAATGCCTCTTCGAGCCAACCGATAACTTCCTTGTTCTTGCCGGAAGCCTTGAGGTGGGACAGGTCGCGGGTATCAACGTTGTCTACCTGGTCCTGACGGCCGAAGAGCTCCATCATCATTGCGTAGTACTTGTCGTACTGAGGCATGCAGATGTAGATCCACTTGTCGTCAGAGGTGCGATAGGTGTTGTTGAAGGGGTTGGGTACGTCGGTGCGGGACTTAGGATAGTCAGCGCCGAACTGCTGAGCGCAGATGCCGATGTCAGATGCGAAGATTGCAGCAGCATAGAGGTTGGTTACAACCTTATCGCCCACGCCGGTGCGGGTGCGATTGAACAGAGCAGCGCAAATGCCGCCAGCCAGCATGCACGCAGCGTTGTTGTCGCCGAATGCCTGAGGAGCGATAGCAGGAGACTGATCCTTCTCACGGAAAACGTTAGCAACGCCGCCACGAGCAGCCCAGCATACTGCGTCATAACCAGGAGAATCCTTCTCGGGGCCGAATTCGCCATAGCCGCGCATCTGAGCCCAGATCAGGTGGGGGAACTCAGCATGAATGGTTTCCCAGTCGAGACCAAGCTTCTTCAGAGCCTTGTCACGCAGGTTAACAACGAAAACGTCAGCGTCAGCAAGAAGCTTCTTCATGAACTTCATGCCGTCCTCGTCCTTGAGGTTGATGGCAACGAGGTCCTTGTTGGTGTTGTTCAGGTCGAACGTAGGATCTTCGTAGTCGTTCTTTTCGCAACCGAAGCCAGGACCCTGGGTGCGCTGAGCGTCGCCGTGCAGGGGCTCGGTCTTGATGACAGTAGCGCCCATTTCGGACAGGCAGCGTACTGCAGCAGGAGCGGCAACCCATTCGCAGAGTTCTACAACTTTGACACCTGCGAGAGGGCCGAAGCCGTTGAGTTTATCTGTAGTGGACATACAGACTGTTCTCCTTCCATTATCACAAACCCATGAAATTCACCTTGGGAAAGCTGTCGGAAGACCGCGCACGCTGCACTCAAGGCAAACAACATTACCTTATTAAGTATCGGTATCCTCGGTTCTCGTTGGGACGGTCAGTAATTCGGGATTGGGTATTTTTTTTCGAAAAGTTGCGATTTTACCCAGAAATTGGTACTGATTTCCACCGAATATCGGTCATCTTGGCTCAAATTGCCCACCTGCGCCCCTCAAACCAAACGCAATGACCACCACATACGCCGTTTGCCGCCGCAAAAGCCCCGTCCGCTGCTGCCAGCCAGCGGGACGGAAAAGTGAAGCGGCATTTAGCACCGCAGGCGCCTGGCTCTTCGGAACAACATGCCCACCTAGGACCCCCTAGCCCAAATCCAAACAGGAAGGCGCGCCTATTGTTGGGACATGATGTTCGGGAATCGGTAGGCGCTCATGAACTCGATGAAGTCATCTACCACTTTAGGGTGCGTTTCCCTTCGGCTGGTCAGATACACCTTGTGGAAATCTGCCGGCAAATCGTTGATGCGCAAGCAGACAACATCTTGGAAGGCCGAGACCAAGAAGGAATAGCAAAAGAGCGCCATTTTGTCTTTACTCGAAGTTACCAGCGAACACATAGTGATCTCGTCTGCATACTCACGACGCAGATTCATGCTGTCCAAAGGCAGAAGGTTCGTGATAGACGAATCGGTCGGAGAAGAAGAGCTGTAGGTAAGCACTTCCTTGCCGCCAAGCTCAGAAAGGTTAATGCTCTTTCGTTTTGCAAGGGGGCTGTCCTTATGAACACCCAAAACAAGCGGCTGCGACCAAACCAATACATGGTTGAAATCATCGCACCCTTCCACGCGGGAGCAAAACGCCACGTCGATGTCGCCCTTGCGCAAACGCTGGGTCAACTCCGGGGAAAATGCCTGCTCGATAGCAATTTTGGGCTTTACCTGCGAAGAAGAGATAAAAGACTCAATGGCCTCGGACCAGAAACGTCCCTGCATAGCATAGATCGTTCCAACGCGAACTGAAGAGTTCATCTCTCCCTGGATTTCACGAGCAATGCGCAGCCCCTTGTCCAAGTCCTTCAACGCCAATGCGACATACTCGTGATACGCCTTGCCCATTTCAGTAAGTTCAATGCGCGTTGAGCCCTCGCTGCGTTGAAACAACTTGATGCCAAGCTCTTTTTCCATACGCTTGATAGCCACCGAAAGCGTCGGTTGTGCAATGTAGAGGTCTTCGGCTGCACGAGTGTAGTTCAATACCTCAGCTAGATGATCGAAGTACCTCAGGTAATCAAGTCTCATCTGAAAGTCTCCTTAATGCTGAGTTTTAATTCTTTCGAACCGATTGTAGATTATTTGAACAGAAAAGTTATGAATTATCCGTAAATCAATCATCGCAATGAATGATTCCGCCTGCAGATAAAGAAGAAAGCCCCGACGTCGTTGACGCCGGGGCTCAATCGGAAGATGAAAACGAGAACTAGAAGTACTTCTCCTCGATATAGTCGGTCGGCATCTCGATATCGAACCAGATCTTTTCGCCTAGGGCTGCCTGCTGCAGAAGCATCTCGATGCCAGGAGCGGTTTCCAAGCCATGGGCTTTTGCCATCTTGATGAGCTTGGTCTCACGCGGATCGTAGACGGTGTCCGCCACGAACAGGTTATCATGCAGCATTTCTTCGTCGATGGTGCATTCGTTGTCCAGCGGAGGCATGCCAACGCGGGTTGCATTGATGAAGAGCTGGGAGTTCTTCACGGCACGTGCAAGCTGCTCCTTGTTGTCAAGGTCGTTCAAAACCATAGGAACGCCCGTCTTGTGAGAAAGATCAACAACACGCTCACGAGTTGCAGCCCAGAAATCGTCCTTAAGATTGAAAACGTTTACGCAAGCAACGCCGTCAAGAGCAAGCTGGGTGAAGATAGCGGAACCTGCACCACCGGCGCCAACAATGGTTACTACCTTGCCTTCGGGATCAAAGCCATGACGACGAAGGTTCTCAACAAAACCAGCACCGTCAGTGTTATGACCGATGGACTTACCGTCTTTAATAACAACAGTATTTACCGCGCCCATCAGCTCTGCTGCAGGGGTCAGCTCGTCAAGGTACTGACCAACGCATGTCTTGCAGGGCATCGTTACGTTGTAGCCAACCGCGCCCATTTCAGCCAAGCCCTTAACGACATCGGCAAGCTTATCGGGTGTTACATCGAATGCCGTATAAACCGCATTCACGCCCATCTTCTGGAACGAATCGCTGTGCATTACTGGAGACATAGAATGCTCAACAGGAGAGCCTACAAGGCCAACGAGCTTAGTTGCGCCGGAGATGTTGATGTCGATTCCCATGACAATATCCTTTCAGGAGAGAAGGTGGTGGGCTTCGTGCAACGCCCACCACCTCTGGAGCAAGCAGTTATTAGGGGGGGGTGTTGAAAACCCCAATGGTAATAAAGAGATTTAAAAGGGAGGTAATTCCCTCCCGGGCTTGTTGGGTGGCAGCCCGGGAGGGGCAATAGCCATACTTTGCTTGGAGTAAAGCAAAGCACACCAGAGAGAAGGCTTAGAGCTTCACCGGAGTTTCGTCTTCGGCGGATTTCTGAATTGCGTTGATTACTTTGAGGGTATCGAGCGCATTATCGCCGGTGCAACGCGGAGTGGTTTCGCGTCCCAAGCACAGATCTACGAAGTGCTCAAGTTCAGCAGTCATCGGATCGTTCTTCTCAACGTCGAAGTGCTCGTGCTTGATGGGCTGCAACCAACCGTAGGCGTCGTCGTCCTGATAGTACAGATCCATATTCGGGAAGCCGAACGAACCCTTGGTGCCGAATACACGCATGCTGTTTTCGCCAGGGCACATGGTGAAGAAGGTGTTCTCCTCAGCTGCCAAGTCGTAGTTCCAAGGACCAGGAGTTCCGTCGGATACAAAGTAGCTAGCAGTTACGCCACCCTCGTACTCAACAACAGCGGATACGGAATCCTCAACTTCGTTTCCTCGGATGGTGTTGCGAGCCGCAGCATATACCTTGGTGGGCTTCATTCCCGTTACGAAGTTCAGATCGTCGAAATCGTGAATAGCGTTGATCAAAAGAGGACCCGAGCCCTTCTTGGTGTGCCATTCAACGTCAAAGTACTCATGCGGCTTTGCGATAGCGTAGTTCGACTGAATGCCGACGATCTTGCCGAGCTTGCCCGAGTCGATAACCTGGCGAAGCAGTTGGTAGCGATTCGAAGAGCGGCGATGGTGGCCAACCAGGAGCGTTGCACCAGCGTCTTCGCAGATCTTGATGATGTGTTCTGCCTCTTCAACGGTGTTTGCGATGGGCTTCTCGAGCAAGATGTTCTTGATACCGGCGGCAAGAGCCAACTCGGTGGACTGAACATGGAGCGTATTAGGCAGCGCAATAGCAACTGCATCCAGGTCTTCCTGCTTGAGAAGCAACGTATAGTCGTTATACAGAGGAACGCCGAGTTCTTCCGCAACCTTTACATCGTGATCGCCGAAACCTGCAACAGCAACCAGTTCGATTTCCGGGTTTGCCTTTGCATCGCGAGCGATTTTAGAGCCCTGGTTCAAACCGAGAACCGCAAGCTTAATCTTATCCATCAGAATCCCCTTCCTTAGGTGTTATCCCCTCTGACAACTTTGATTATGCGGTCGGGTTTCGATTGAATCCAATAGTGTTAACTCCTGCTCAAGAGCTAACTATTACATAATGCAATAGTATGGTTTTAGGTGATCAACCATAGGTTTCTGATTATGTTTCACAATAAGAAAAGCTCACGACGCAAGTCGTGAGCTTGTAGATTCGATTTTGCTTATTAAGTTACTTGATCTATGCGATTAGCTCTATAGAGCCGAGTCGCTAGATAGAGCAAGCGAAGGAAGCCTACTCCTTGGACTTGGTCACCGCCTCAATGATGAAGCCCAGAGCCTCTACCGAGTCGTAGTACGTAAATGTCGCCGTAGGGTCAACGAGCGATTTGCCTTCCATATACTTGGCAATACCGCGCTCCTCCATGGCTTTAGTAACCTCGTCGTTGTCTTCAACATCAAAGCGTAGATGATGAAGGGCATGACCGTGCTTGCGGAAACCCTCATCAAGATAGTCGTGCCAAATAGTGTCGGTATCTCCTACCGGCTGCAAAAACTCCAACTGAACATTCAGCTGGTTATAGAATGCGGCTTTTACTGGCGCATCGATAATCTCTCCGCGATACCACGTCTTCTTGTAGAGATTGTCACTTTCTGCATCGGGCTTGAGGCCAAACACCTTTAACATACCCGCCTTGGCTTTTTCCATGTCTTCGATGACAATGCCCACTTGCGTGATATCGCCAAGAAGCTCAACCATTTCCTTTGCATTTTCTGCACTCATCCAAACCCCTCCTATAATTCGCTTCTCTATCTTTCACCGATCTAGGTGAAATTCCCTCGAGTGACATTTCCGGGAATTAAGCCCAGTTCTTTTCGCATCATAACCCAAGATGAAAGGCTCTGTATTTACTACGCAGCTGCTATGCCCGGACAGCTCTACCAAAAAGAACGGGGCCGCCCCGGGCCCCGTTCCAGAGAGAGGGCTGATTTCTCAGCGTATGTCAGCTAGTCGTCAAGCAGACCCTTGGTGATGTCCTCGAGCGTACGACCGCGAGTCTCAACACCGAAGATAGCCAGCCAAACTGCAGTGAAGATGGCCAACGCAGAGTTGATGATGTAGCAGCCGGTGGTGCCCAGGGTGGTGGTCATGAAGAACGCAATCCACATAGGGCTCAGGATGCCACCCAGGCGGCCGAAGGCGTTAGCAACACCGGCGCCGCGGATACGGCAGGCCGTCGGGAAAGGCTCGGACAGGTAGATCGCCGAAGTGGTAACGGAGTTCGTGAAGGTGCAGACGCAGATCAGGAAGCCGAAGAACATTACGAGCGCGGGCTGGTCGGTTGGGAGCATTGCCCAGATAGGACCGAGGATTGCTACCAGAACGTAGGTTACGATCAGGATGGTCTTGCGGTTTACCTTCTCAACGTAGAAGGTAAGAGCGCCAACGCCTACTGGGATACCGAGCTGCATAACAACGGTCATCGTGGTTGCCAGATGAACATCGAAGCCGTTCGCCTTCAGGATGGAAGGAGTCCAGGAAATGATGGTATATACCAGCACGTTCATCGTGAAGCAAAGAAGCATTGCGGTAAGGGTACGAGCAAGCATCTTCTTCTTGAAGAGGAATGCCCAAGGAAGCTCCTTAACCTCACCCTCGTCAACACGACGCTGGATTTCTTCCTGAGTTACAGGCTCGAGCTTGGAGCCAGTCATTTTCTCAGCGCTAGTTTCAAATTCGCAGCAGATCTTGTTTGCTTCGTCGGTGCGACCCTTCATTGCCAACCAACGAGGAGATTCCTCAAGGAAGAAGAAGCAAGCAATTACGACTGCTGTACCCAAGATACCGCAGATAACGAACACGGGGCGCCAGCCAAGCATAGGCAGAACGATCATGTTCATAGCGGAAGCAACCAAAGTACCGCAGTTAGCGATCAGGCCAACGTAGGACTGGTACTTACCACGCTTCGTGGGAGGCGTGAACTCGGTGAGGGCAGAGTAGCCTGCGGGGAATGCAGCGCCAAGGCCCAGACCCATGAAGAAGCGGCAGCCGGTCAGGAACGTTGCGTCGGGGGAACCTGCTGCAACGAAGCAGAATGCGGTAAAGATAGAACCGCAGATGAGAACTGCCTTCTTACGGCCAATACCGTCAGAAAGAGCGCCTGCCATGAGGCCACCAACCAGGTAGCCGATCATGGTAATTGAGTTGAACAGTGCGAACTGTTCCAAGGTCATCCACTGATTGCCAGCGGCGTCATAGGTTGACTGGAGCACTGCACCAATCGGGCCACCAACACCCATGTCAACCGAGTCGCAGAACGTAATGCCTGCCAGCAACCACAGAACCTTTCTGTGCATGCCGGTGATTGGGATGCGGTCCAAACGAGCAGCAATACCATGATAGGAAGTTTGTGCTTCGGAACTCATAACCCACCTTCTTTCTATTCGTGCCCCTGCCATTTGGGGCTTTCCCTCCCCTCTCGTTTTCGAGAGGACTTCGAAGATCGATCCCCCGATAGATCTTCGATAGCGAAGTGGGCTCTTGACCATCTACCCCTCTTCAGGGAATAACCTGATCGCAGCGTCGGTCAGCAGCCCAATCCAGCTACAAGTCCATTGTTAATGAACAGGTTCATTGCAGCCAATAGCAAAAACGCCGCCATGTTCATGAGCAATTACGAAAAACTATTTACCCAGTTCATGAACGTGTTCATGAACAATAATGGATGGCCTTACAGCTGGCATTTGCAGGGTAAAACAACAGGAGCGCAGCTTATGCTGCGCTCCTGGATTGGGATGGTCTTTAAGCGATCCCGGCAGCACCGCAAACTGCTCCTAAATCGCTACATGATAGCTTCTGGAAATGGTGGCATCAATCCGCAAAAACGCTGTTTCTCGCTAAATCGTCTCAGTTGCATACCCACCATTCCTGCTGCAGAAGACACAACGCAAAGGAAGCCTACAGCGCGTTGCGCGACTCTGCAAAAATGTCCGGAAACTCGTACGAACTCATGAAGTCGATAAAATCACCGACAATCTTGGAATGGGACTCGTTTCGGCTCATGAGATAAATCTTATGGAAATCAGCAGGAGCATCGGCGATAGGAATACACACCACGTCATCAAAGGCGTTAACAAGGATGGAGTACACCATAACTGCCACATTGTTCGAATGGGAAGAAACGAACGATGAAAGCGAAAGCTCATCGTCAAAGCTGCGAACCACATTGAATTCTTTCATCCTTGAGCCGAACAGCTCATCGATGCTTGGCGAAACTGAAGATTTCACACTATAAGTAAGTAAGCGTTCGTCCTTCAGTTCGTCTAACGTGATGGAAGTTCGCTGCGCCAGAGGGTTTTCGATGTTAACGCAAGCCACAAGCGATTGCGACCACACATGAACATGGTTGAGCCCTGCGGCTTCAGGCGTCATAGCGGCAAACGCAACATCGATTTCACGGCTTTTAAGCTGCTTTGCCAACTCGGCAGAATACGCCTGCTCCATATGGAAATGAGGCAAACTCCCCCACTGATTAATAAAGTCATCGATAGCCCGAGACCAAAAACGGCCCTTCATGGAATATACCGTTCCAAGTCGCAGCAAGCTGTCTGATTCATTCTGGGATTCAAGGGCCAAATTCAAACCGGTGTCGTAGCACTCAAGCGCCTGAACTACGTATTCGTGGAAAATTCGGCCCTGTTCGGTAAGCTCAACGCCCGACGCCACCCCCTCAGCACGACGGAACAGCGTAAGTCCCACCTCTTGCTCCATACGCTTAATTGCAGCAGAAAGAGTTGGCTGAGCAATGTAGAGCGATTTAGCCGCGTTGGTGTAACTCAACATATCGGCCAGACGATCAAAATAACGTAGGTGATCAAGCTTCATGCAGCGTTTCCCTCCATTACAGCAATGAAAACCCAAACTATAGACCCTCACTATTGGTTTTCATCGCAAATGAACCTTTCCCACTATAACAAAACGGGACCCCCTATGGAGGTCCCGTTCGTGGGTAGCTATGTGCTCGATGGGTGGATCGAAGCTTTAACGACTAGTCGTCGAGCAGACCCTTGGTGATGTCCTCGAGCGTACGGCCGCGAGTCTCAACACCGAAGATAGCCAGCCAGATTGCCATGAAGATAGCCAGGCAAGCGTTGATGATGAATACGCCGGTGGTGCCGAGCGAGGTGCCCATGAAGAATGCGATCCACATGGGGCTGAAGATACCACCCAGACGACCGAAGGCGTTAGCAACACCAGCGCCGCGGATACGGCAAGCCGTCGGGAAAGGCTCGGACAGGTAGATAGCTGCGGTGGTAACGGAGTTGGTGAAGGTGCAGACGCAGAGCAGGAAGCCAACGAACATGATGAGCGCAGTGTTGTCGGTCGGCAGGGAAGCCCATACAGGACCGATGATTGCGATCAAAACGTAGGTTACGATCAGGATGGTCTTGCGGTTAACCTTCTCAACGTAGAAGGTAAGAGCGCCAACGCCAACAGGAATACCGAGCTGCATAACAACGGTGAGAACCGTGGACATGTGAGGATCGAAGCCGTTTGCCTTCAAGATGGTAGGCGTCCAGGAAATAACCGTGTAAACCAGAACGTTCATAACGAAGCAGAGGAACATAGCGGTAAGGGTACGGGTGATCATGCTCTTCTTGAAGAGGAACGACCACGGCAGATCCTTAACTACCTCAGCGTTCTCACGACGCTGGATTTCTTCCTCGGGAACAGCGGGAACGTCGATGCCCTTAGCAGCAGTCTTTGCCTCGATGTTGGAAACAATCTTGTCTGCCTTTTCGGTCTGACCCTTCATTGCCAACCAACGAGGAGATTCCTCGAGGAATACGAAGCAGAGGATTACAACAGCAGCACCAACAATACCGCAGATAACGAACACGGGGCGCCAGCCAAGCATGGGCAGAACAACCATGTTCATAGCGGAAGCAACGAGGGTACCGCAGTTAGCGATCAGGCCAACGTAGGACTGGTACTTACCGCGCTTCGTAGGAGGCGTGAACTCGGTGAGGGCGGAGTAGCCTGCGGGGAACGCAGCGCCAAGGCCCAGACCCATGAAGAAGCGGCAGCCGGTCAGGAACGTTGCGTCAGGAGCGCCTGCAGCAACGAAGCAGAACACGGTGAAGATAGAACCGCAGATGAGAACTGCCTTCTTGCGGCCGATGCCGTCGGAGAGGGCACCTGCCATAAGACCACCGATGAGGTAGCCGATCATGGTAATAGAGTTGAACAGTGCGAACTGCTCCAAGGTCATCCACTGATTGCCAGCAGCATCATAGGTGGACTGAAGAACCATACCGATAGGACCGCCAACGGCCATATCTACGGAGTCGCAGAACGTGATACCGGCGAGCAGCCACAAGATCTTCTTGTGGAAGCCAGTGATAGGCATACGGTCAAGACGTGCTGCGATGCCGTGATACGAGCTTTGCATTGCGTCGGACATATTGCACCTACCTTCCTTTCATTTTTCTTGCCTTGCACTCCCTGGGCGCAAGACAACTTGCTCCCCTTGCCCCCAAGCAAAGGGATTCCCTTCATTACCCTCAATTGTTTTTCGTAAACTCTTACTCCATAGAAGTCTTTTTAAGGCCCGAAGGCCTTTCCCCTAAAAATGCCGGTTCGTTCCACCCAATTAACGAAACCCGGCGTACCTTGCTCCGTTTCACCCTACTGAACGAAACCAGGCTTGCTTCAATCCGTTCAACCCAACAAACGAACCGAAGCGCGACTTCCGAATACCCATTTTCAGGTTCGTGTGCAGTTATCGCAAACAACTTTTTGTTTTTTTGAATAACAAAAAACTATAAAGAGCGTGACCTGCGCATAATACGTAATAAGTGATCAATAGAACGCTTGTTAACAACTCATTTTCTGTTGCTATCTATGCAGGTCAATACTAGTTTTTGCAAATTTGAGCAGCGTTCTCAAATTGGTAAATCCATCACCATCACAATAAACAGTAACGCTGTTCTATTCATGGGAGTTATAGATTAGGAAATAGATTCAGATTATTTCAAAACTGAATATTGAACGTGTTCTAGAAGTATGCTTAGGCTCTCACCAAGGGAGCTATTGCACGTGTAATTGCATCTGATACGGGTGTTGCCTGATCGGCGTCCTCTATCTCAAGAACAACCTTGCCCGCCAAGCCCCCTTCGGTAATCTCAGTGAATAGAACCGAGGGTTCTTTTACGATACTCGTATGCTCAAGGGCGATATCATGAGCAACCTTTTCAACTTCCCCAGCAACCGCATCCAGATCTTCACACGTAGTTGCAACAAAGGGAACCGACACGCGCTCTGGTGGCGGCAGGTGCACTACCGCATTTTTCGAAATTACCGAATTGGGGATGATTACCGTTTCGCCCAAGCGGTTCTTGATGGTCGCGTGACGCCACGTAACGTCCTGCACCACTCCCTTGCTTGAACCAACCTGAATGTTGTCGCCCGGCTTAACGATCTTCATGAAAGATATCTGCACACCGCCAATGAGGTTTGAAAGCGTGTCCTGGAAACCGAGAGAAAGGGCGATGCCTCCAACGCCCAGAGCGGCTATAAGCGCCGACATATTCACGTTGAAGCACGTATCTAAGACAAAGCAGCAGCCCAAACCCCACACGATACCGCGCATGATATTGATAAAAATGGAGCTTTGGGGAATAGAAGTGTCGTCGCGCTGCATGATATGACGCAGCCACTTTACTAGCACATGAGAAACAACCGCAATAGCGCACACCAGGATTATTGCCACGATTAGCTTTCCCAGCAAATCGCCGCCTGTAATACCCGAAACGAAGTTTTCGAAAACACTCATATATGCCCTATTCCCTTCAGAATTGGCCGCACATCAATACAATGGGGGCTGTTTGAACTTCCATTATCTGCGCATTGCCGCAAGAGCATCAACGCTATCATGGAAACTCAACAAGCGAAGCGTCCACGCCAAACACAGGGTAAAAGCGCCTCGCGGGCAATCTGCCACAAGTCAACCATACAACGGTATCGAGCCAGTCTTCGATCTCTCCTAGCCCGTGTCATGCACGTTTTCGCAAGGCCAGTGCACCCCACGAGATCCATCGGACTCGCCGATCGCAACCTATTAATTAGTAAGAAGAAGCAAACGCAGAAGGAGCACACCATGAACTACAACCTGGTTGAATTCCAAGGAGCCTATGGCACTTCCGCGCAAATCCCTAAGTCGGTACGCCCCGAAGTCTCGTTTGTGGGCCGCTCCAACGTAGGAAAATCTTCCCTTATCAATCGCCTTTTCAACCGCAAGAAGCTCGCTAAGGTTTCCTCCATGCCAGGCAAAACCAGCACCATCAACTTCTTCACCACCAAGGAAATCGACTTTGTTGACCTTCCGGGATATGGCTATGCAAAAGTGGCAAAAAGCGAAAAGGCCCGCTGGTCGGAAATGATCAACGGATACTTCGACCAATATCGCTACTATGCGCTGGTTGTTTCGCTTATCGACATCCGCCATCCCGCCACTAAACTCGATGAACAGATGGTGAGCTTTCTCACCGAATGTCAGCTCCCCTTCATGATCGCGCTCACCAAAGCGGACAAGGTGAGCAAGAACGAAGCGAACAAGCAGAAGGCCGCCATCCGAAAGCAACTGAACTTGCCCGATAGCGTGAACATGGTGGTTTGCTCGTCGGAAAAGGGCACGGGCTTTGACGAGCTGCGCAAGCTCATTGAAGCTGCCTGCAAATAACCGAAAACACCAGCCATGCATAACAGAAGGCACTAGGGGGACGAATGCCCTCCCTAGCCCCAAGGGATCCACCCCTACCCCCCAAGGAGACCACTATATGAAAGTAATTCTTTACAGCGACGGATCGTCACGCGGTAACCCCGGCCCTGGCGGCTTTGGCACCGTTTTGCACTTCACCGATTCAAATGGAAAACTGCACACGCGCGAATTATCGCAGGGATACACCTGCACCACCAATAACCGTATGGAGCTTCTTGGGGTTATCACCGGGCTGGAAGCGCTCAAACGTCCCTGCACGGTTGAAGTCCACTCCGATTCGCAGTACGTGGTAAACGCCTTCAACCAACACTGGGTTGAAGGATGGCTCAAACGCGGATGGAAAAACTCCAAGAAAGAACCAGTAAAGAACTCCGACCTGTGGAAACGTCTTCTGGAAGCGAAGAAGCCCCACAACGTCAGCTTCCATTGGGTGAAAGGCCACGCAGGCCACCCCGAAAACGAGCGCTGCGACGAACTGGCAACTTCGGCAGCCGATGGCCCCGGCAAAATCGAGGACAAGGGCTTTCCAGGAAAATAGGAACAAACTCCTCATTGCACAAAAATGAAGGCACCCGATTGGGTGCCTTCTTGCGTTTGCCGGGAAATAACAATAGAAACCTATCCCTATCCCCCATTTAAGCTAGCAGCCTCGCCGCCGGGTCTTACCCAGCAGCGCAAGCGAATAAGCTAGATAAGGCGAACTCGACGAACGCCCTCGATCTCACGAAGCTTTGCAATGGCTTCATCCGAAGGAGCCTGGTCCATATCGATCAGGGTGTAGGCATAGTCACCGCGAGCCTTGTTCATGAAGTTGGCGATATTCACGTTGTCATCGCCAAGGATGCTGGAAATCTGAGCAATCATGTTCGGCACGTTCTTATGCAGCAACGCAATACGGGTAAGGCCTGCGGGGCATACACCCATATCGCATGCAGGATAGTTCACGGAGTTCGTGATGTTGCCGTTCTCGAAGTAGTCCATCAACTCACGAACAGCCATGATGGCACAGTTGTCTTCCGCTTCTTCGGTGGAAGCGCCCAGGTGAGGAAGAACAACCGCGTTCTTCATCTTCATAGCACCTGGCGTTGCGAAGTCGGTGATGTAGCGCTTCACGCGGCCCGAATCCAGCACAACCTTCAGGGCGGCTTCGTCGACCAACGTATCACGCGAGAAGTTCAGCAGAACTACGCCTTCCTTCATAAGGGAGCACATATGGGCATCAACCATGCCGATGGTGTCCTTCAGCGCAGGGACGTGAATGGTGATGTAGTCGCACGTGCGGAAGATGTCCTTCAAATCAGTGATGTAATGAACGGGGCTGGAGATTTTCCATGCGGCGCTTACCGAAACAAACGGATCGTAACCGTATACGTCCATACCCAGCTCAACTGCGGCATTGGCAACCTCGGCACCAACAGCGCCCAAGCCGATAACACCCAGCTTCTTGCCCTTGATTTCCTGACCAGCAAACTTCTTCTTTGCCTTTTCGGCTGCCTTGGTGATGTTTTCGTCGTCCGCATTTTCACGGCACCATTCGATGCCGCCCAAAATGTCACGGCTGCCCAGCAAAAGCGCGCAGAGCACGATTTCCTTAACAGCATTGGCATTTGCACCAGGGGTGTTGAAGACCACGATGCCTTCGTCGGCGCAACGATCGAGCGGGATGTTGTTCACACCAGCGCCCGCGCGCGCAATGGCGCGAAGACCAGCGGGGAACTCCATATCATGCATGGCGGCACTGCGAACAAGAATGCCCTCTGCTTCATCCAGTGAATCGGTGAGTGAATACGCCTTAGGATCAAGCAAATCGGTACCTTGGGCAGAAATGTTGTTCAAGCAATGAATGAGCCTCATACAGGATCTCCTAACTACCATGCATTACGAACCAGTAAACGGATTTTATGATAATAAAAAAGGCACCCGATCGGGTGCCTGATTTGTAAATGGTGCGGGTGAAAGGACTTGAACCTTCATGAGCCGAAGCTCATACGGACCTGAACCGTACGCGTCTGCCAATTCCGCCACACCCGCATGTGCAGCTTTTGTGCACGAGTTAGATTACCTTAGGTGCTAATCCAACGCAAGAAAAAATTTCAATTTCTTTGGATTATTTTGTTTAGCCCAATGCACGCAGAATCAAAGCCCCGCCAACATCAAGGGCAGCAACTGCCAAAGCAAACGCCGCATTCGCTTTTTTCCTAGACATATCCCCAGCGCGCACCTTCGTCACATCCCCCAACGCCGCATAAACACAGGCCTCACATCAACTTACTTTGCAAAGATTGTAAGCTATGGTGAACTTTTCTGTAAGCAAGCACACAAATAAATAACGAGCTGGGAATCCCGCCCCTGCGCACCCACAAAAAACTATCAGCTTGTTTAATGGCGATGGGGTGAAAAAGCCCACCAATTCCCCTATTTATGGCAAGATTGATGGTTGGAATACCGTGCGGCCGTATGCCGCACTCCCAATACAACGATTTACACACTGTAAAAGGAGATCACACATGGGGTTTTTCTCAAAATTCGAACGCCGCGTAGAAGATGGCTTCGATGAGATGGGCGACAAGTTTTTCGATGCCCCCATCAGCCCCGTTCAGATTGCCAAAAAAGCTGAAAAGCAGATGCGCCGCGAAAAGATGGTCGGCGCTGGCAAGGAATACGCACCCACGCTGTACACCGTGCTGGTAAACCCCGACGACGATGAACGCCTGTTTGGCTACTACCCCACCTTGGCAGGTGAAACCGAAACGTACCTGCGCGGCAAGGCTCAGGAGCTGGGCCTTGTAATGGACGGCTCTCCCTTGGTGCGCTTCATCATCGACGACGAGCTGAAGCATGGCAAATTCGACGTTGTAGCCGAACTGGTTTCCGCTCCCATCGTCTCGCAGCTTCGCGCAGAGGAAATGCAGCGCTACGGCCTTTCCGCACAGGACGCCGGAGCTCCCATTCCCGCAAACATCCCTACGCCCCAGAACTACGGCCAACAGCAGGCCTATGTCCCCGCGCAGGAAGTCCCTGCCCAGGCACAACAGTTTGCCAGCTCGGGCATTGACGTAATGGCCGAAGACGCCCTGGCAATGGAAAACGCCGAGGAAGCCTACGGCGCAGCGCCTGTTGCCCCATCGCCGGCACCCGTTGCTGCTCCGCAAACCGTTCGCTTCGATGAGCTCAATGCCCCCGAAGCCGTTCCTCAGCGCGCCGCTAACCAGCAGCCCCGTCTTATCGACCTCACCACGAACCGCTCCTTCCCCATCACTAAGGCGCAGATCGTAATGGGGCGCGCCCTTTCCAGCGACATCGCTATTGAAGACTTGAACGTAAGCCGCACCCACGCTGAAATTCGTCGCGAAAACGCAAACGCCTGGAGCGTTGCCGACCTTGGCTCCACCAACGGCACGCTGGTAAACGGCCGCCATATCGCTTCCACCATGTTGCAGGAAGGCGACCGCATAACCGTTGGCACCACCACGTTCTTATTCACCTTCCGATAGGGAGATTTTCCTTGAACGGGCTGCGTCACTTGCTGGCACAGCCCGTTTGCGCTTTATGCGCACCTTTTAAACCCGTTTCAAACGATAGGCTATCCCGTGATTGACGTAATCCTCCTCATAGGCAGACTGCTTTTTGTAGCACTGCTCTACCTGTTCCTTTTCGCCATCATGAAAACTGGCATTGGTCTGGTGCGCGGACAGCGCAAAGGCGAAAAGACCTGGACCGTCGCCATCGAAAAAGGCCCTAAGGAACTTCGCGGCGTGAACATTGCCGTCAACGGCCCGGTTATCGTAGGCCGCAGCCCAGGATCCGATATCGTCATCGGCGCCGAATACGTATCTTCACGCCATGCGCGCTTTGTGCTCATGGGCCAGAACCTCTTCGTGGAGGATCTAGGCTCAACTAACGGCACAGCCGTCAATGGCCGCTTTATCTCTGAACCCACCGCGTTGAAGAACGGCGACAAAGTTGCCGTTGGCGATGTAACCATGCGCGTACGGTTCGCCCAGTAAAAGAGGAAGATGAATTCAACTATGCCCACTCCCCGCAACGCCCGCGCCGAGCGCAAAGCCGCAGATGAGCCCAACTCCGTTGCCTTCTTCGGAAGCCGCACTGAAGTTGGCCACATCCGCGAACATAACGAAGACAGCCTGGTTGCGGTTCCACCGCTTTTCGCCGTTGCCGACGGCATGGGTGGCCACGAAGCAGGCGAAGTCGCCTCAGAAATTGCCATCAACACCATCATGGAGCTTGCGCCCGACCACGCCGATTCCGACGCGTTGGCGCGTGCTGTAATCGCCGCAAATCTCAACGTTATCAAAGCGCCCGCAAAAGGCATTGGCCGCGAGGGTATGGGCACCACTCTTACCGCTGCCATCTTGGAAGGCGAGCGCCTGATCATCGCCCAAGTTGGCGACTCGCGCGCATACCTTCTGCATGATGGAAAGCTCCAGCAGCTTACGCGCGACCATAGCCTCATGGCCGACATGATCGAAGCAGGCCAGCTCACAGAAGCCGAAGCCCGCGTTCACCCGAACCGCTCGGTTATCACGCGCGCCATCGGATCCGACCCCCATATGCAGCCCGACATCTACGAACTGAATGTTGAAACGGGCGACCGTATCCTTCTGTGCTCCGATGGCATTTGCACCATGATCGAAGATCCGCAGATCGAGCATGTCATGGGTCACAGCCGCACTGCACAGGAATGCGCCGACAACCTGGTGGCTGCCGCACTTGATGCAGGCGGATTCGATAACGCAACCGCTGTGGTGGTAGACGTTGAAGGATTTCGCGAGGTGCGCGAACGCAAAGCCGAGCGCAAGTCGAAGATTCTCTACACGTTCTTGGTCCTAGCGGTTATCGCCATTTTCGCAATCGCCGGCGTTACTGCCTATCAGTATGTGAACAACTCCGCTTACCTGGTGAACCAGGACGGCAAGGTCGCCGTATACCGCGGCCTGCAAGACGAGCTGTTCGGCATGCCCCTTTCCAGCCTCGACCGCGTTACCGACGTTGAAGTGAACAAACTATCACCGAGCGTGGCAAGCCGCATCAACGATGGTATTTCGGTTGGCAGCATGGATGAGGCAAACGAGCTCATCGCTTCCTACCAGGAAGACATTGCCCGCCAGGATGCCGCAACCAAGCAAAGCGACGCTTCCGCTTCTACCGATAAAGCAGCGTCTTCTGACTCCTCCACCTCGAAGACGAAGAAGAGCGCCAACGAAAGCGAGTAGTCAATGACCCGACGCAATACCGAGCTGATGCTTCTTTGCATCGCAGCTCCTCTTGTTATATTGCTGTTTGCCATGGTTGCCCTCAACGAAGGGAACCAGGTAACGCTCGACAACCTAACGGTGCCCTTGAGCATGTTTGCCACCTTCGTGGTGGCCCATCTTGCCATTCGCAAGCTCGCCCCTGGCGCCGATCCCGCCATCCTTCCGCTTTCATTCGCTCTGTCGGGCATTGGCATTGCCTTCATCACACGCCTTGCGCCCGACCTGGCCATGAAACAGGTTGGATGGCTGTTCCTTGGCGTGGTGTTCATGGTGCTTGTTTTGGCATTCGTGAAGAATCTCGACAAGCTTGGCAGCTACAAATACACCATCATGATCGCCGGCATCCTGCTGCTGATGTCACCCATGCTTCCAGTCATCGGTAACGAAATCTACGGTTCGCGCATTTGGCTTTCCATCGGTGGTTTCTCCATTCAGCCTGGTGAGCTTGCAAAAATCTGTATCGTCATCTTCTTGGCGGCATACCTGGCGCAGAACCGCGAGATGCTTTCTGTCTTCAACCACAAGCTGGGGCCCTTCCGCGTACCCGACATGCGCGCACTGGTTCCCGTCATCATCATGTGGGCCGTGGCCTTGCTGGTCATCGTATTCGAAAAGGACTTGGGCTCGGCTTTGGTCCTGTTCTTCGTGTTCGTCACCATGCTCTACGTGGCCACTGGTAAGCATGCTTACATCGTCATCAGCCTTCTGATGGTTTCCGTAGGCTTCGTGTTCGTATACTTCCTGTTCAGCCATGTTCAGGTTCGCGTCGATACGTGGCTCAACCCCTTCGCCGACCCCACCAACACGGGCTATCAGCTGGTTCAGTCCATCTTCAGCATCGCAGATGGTGGCTTGTTCGGCGTAGGCATTGGCAATGGCATGGCCGAGCAGATTCCTATTGTTGAATCCGACTTCATCTTCAGCGCCATCGCCGAAGAGGCGGGTCTTTTGGGTGCTGCAGGCGTACTGCTTCTGTATCTGTGCTTTGCCATCCGCGGCATCTTGATTTCCGTTCGAGCAAAGAGCGACGTCAGCTCGTTTATGGCTGTGGGCTTCACTGCCGTTATCGTTCTGCAGGCCTTCATCATCGTGGGCGGCGTAACGCGCCTTATCCCTCTTACGGGCCTTACCCTCCCGTTCGTAAGCCAAGGCGGTTCCTCGCTTCTGGCGAGCTTCATCATCTTGGGCTTCCTGCTGCGCGCAAGCGATCAGGGCACGGGCCTGGGCACCGAAATGGCATCGGGCACGGGCGTAGTAAGCCTGAACGGTGCGCTGGGACGCGTTTCCCTGGGCAAGCGCCTTACCGGCACCATGATCGTGTTCTCTGCCCTGTTTGCGCTTCTGGTTGCCAACCTGACGATGATCATGGTTATCCAAGCAGACGAATACAAGAACATGCCCATCAACAACCATACGCTGGCAAAAGAATCGAAAACCGAGCGCGGTGCTATCACCACGTACGACAATGTGCTCCTGGCTCATTCCGTTCTGCAGGACGATGGCACCTACAAGCGCGAATACCCTGCAGGAACCCTTGCTGCACACGTGGTGGGATACGCTTCCGATACATACGGCACCTCCGGTATCGAAGCGTCCTGCAACGATACGTTAAAGGGTGAAAGCAACTACGCTTCATGGATCGATGTGTTGAATTCCTATTCTGGAGCCGGCACCGCAGGCAACGACGTGAAGCTCACCATCAATTCAACCATTCAGAAGGCTGCACAAGACTCGTTGAAGGGCTACAAGGGTGCCTGCGTTGCCATCGACCCGAAGACGGGAGCGATTTTGGCCCTTGCCTCTTCGCCCACCTACGATGCCGACGACGTTGACAGCATCCTTTCTTCTGGCGGTGACTCTTCGGCACTGTACAACCGCGCAACCCAGGCGCTGTACTCGCCCGGCTCCACGTTCAAGATCGTAACGTTGACCACCGCGTTGGCAGACAACGTGGCAACTGAATCGACTCAGTACGATTCCCCCTCCACGCTCGACATCGGCGGCGGCAAGGTGACGAACTTCAACAACTCGTCATACGGCACTATTACGCTGCAGCGCGCAACCGAGCTTTCCGCTAACACCGTATTCGCACAGCTTGGCGATCAGATCGGCGCGGAAGATCTTGTTTCCTCTTCCGAGAAATTCGGCTTCAACAACGCGCTGAACTTCGATTTGCCGCTTGCTAAATCGCTGATGCCCGACCCGAACGAAATGACCGAATGGGAAACCGCATGGGCAGCAGCAGGTGAGCCGGTAGGCGAACACGCCAGCCCCGCGGGCCCGCAGGCAACCGTTTTGCAGATGGGGTTGGTGGGCTGCGCAATCGCCAACAATGGCACCATTATGCAGCCCTACCTGGTCGACAGCGTAAACAACTCCGACGGCAAGAACAGCTATCGCGCAACGCCTTCCACGATGTCGAACGTATGCTCTTCATCGGTAGCCAAGCGTGTACGCACGGTGCTTGAAGGGGTTGTGAACAACGGCACCGGTAAGGCAGCCGCCATTTCCGGCGTGCAGATTGCCGGCAAAACCGGTACCGCAGAAACTGGCAAGGAAAAAGACGACCGCTGGTTTGTGGGCATGGGCCCATCCGATGACTGCTCAGTAGTAGTGGCCATCGTCCTCGAAGAGGCCGGCGAGAGTCTTTCCGGCGGTGCAGCCGGACGCGCCCAAGGCGTACTGAAGGCAGCGCTTGAAGTGCAAGGGAATCTGTAAGAAAAGCGTTTCCTGATTCCTCGTGAAAGCCTTGCAAAAACGAGGAACTTGACATGGTAATACGATATGCTTATGCGATGGTCGTTAAGCATGGATCCAAAGGGAGTACAAACGTGGCTGGAAGCATGGTTGGCAGAACATTCAACAACCGTTACACGCTAACTGAACGAGTCGGCCTTGGTGGCATGGCAGAGGTATACCGCGCACAGGACAACGTCCTAGGCCGCACGGTAGCCGTAAAGGTTATGCTGCCCCAGTATGCAGCCGACCCAACCTTTACCAAGCGTTTCCGTCAGGAAGCGGCATCTGCAGCTAACCTGCAGAGCCCCTACATCGTAAGCATTTACGACTGGGGCTTAGACGGCGAAACCTACTACATTGTTATGGAGTTCCTCCGCGGAACCGATCTTAAAACCGCCATCAACGAACGAGGCGCAATCAATCAGCGAAAGGCGGCCGAAATCGGCAGCCAGATTGCTCAGGCGCTTTCCGTTGCGCACGAAGGCGGCGTAATCCACCGCGACATCAAGCCGCAAAACATCATGATCCAGCCTGATGGCAACATCAAGGTAATGGACTTCGGCATTGCACGCGCAGGTGACGCAGGCCTTTCCCAAACGGCAACCGTTCTGGGCACTGCCCACTACGTATCGCCCGAGCAGGCTCAGGGTAAGGAACTCACTGGCGCCAGCGACATCTACTCGTTGGGCGTAGTTCTCTACGAAGCCACCACCGGAAAGCTTCCCTTCGACGGCCAAGATGCAGTAAGCGTTGCCGTAAAGCAGGTCAACGAACTTCCCGCACCGCCTAGCACCATCAATCCGAATATCGATCCCGGCCTGGAAACCATCATCATGAAGGCCCTGGAAAAGGATCCCAATAAGCGCTTCAAAGACGCAGCGGAAATGCGTCATGTGCTGAACGACTTCCTGGCAGGTCGCCCCATCGCCCTTGGCGGTGATATCAGCGGCCTTAAAACCCAGGTTATTGGTGGCGTTGCGCCTATGCAAAACGGCACCGCCGTTATGAGCCCCGTTGCTGGCGGCCAAGCTACCGGTGGTTTTACCCAGGTAGGCCCACGCGTATATTCCGCTGAAGACGAAGAGGCAGCCGCCAAAAAGAAAAAGCGCAACACCATCATCGGTGTTGTCGTAGCACTGCTGTGCATCATCGGCATTGCGGGTGCTATGTTTGCCATGAATGGCAGCGGCGACAAGGTTACCGTGCCCGATGTAACGAACAAGTCTATTGCCCAGGCACGCACCACCCTTGAGCAGGCAGGATTCAAGGTTGGCACCGAAACGGAAGTGTATAGCAGCTCCGTTCCTGCTGGCAGTGTAGTAAGCACCGACCCACAGGCGGGCGAGCAGGCCGTAAAGGGCTCTACCATCAAGATCAATGTTTCTAAGGGAACCGAGCAAGTTACCGTCCCCGATTTGAAGGGCAAATCTGCCGACGAAGCTCAGAAAGCATTGAGCGAAGCGGGGCTAACGGGCCAGCAAGGTGATTCCGTATTCTCCGACGATGTTGACGAGAACATGGTTGCATCGCAGGAAACCCCCTCGGGCACCACAGCAAACAAGGGTGACACGGTTGTGTTCCACCTTTCCAAGGGCTCTGAAAAGGTTACTATCCCCAACGTTGTGGGCATGACTCAGTCGCAGGCAACCTCCAAGCTGGAAAGCGCAGGCTTCGCGGTTAACACCACGACCGAAACCAGCAAGGATGTCGAAAAGGGCAACGTAACAAAGCAGAGCAAAACAGGCACCGCCACCAAGGGAACCACCATTACCATCACCATTTCCAGCGGTCTTGGTGAAGCCCCCAATGTAGTTGGTATGTCCGAGAGCAAGGCAAAAGAAACCCTCGACAAAGCAGGTTACAAATATGATCTGAAGTACAAGTCCGATTCAACGGTAGCGAAGGGAAATGTTATCTCGCAGAGCACTAGCGGCAGCACAGTTACCCTTACTATCTCCGATGGCCCTAGCAGCACCAACAACCAAGGATCCGGCGGATCGGGAAACAACTAACCAGCACGTCGATAAGTACAACGACTAGCACAATAAGGCCTCGCAGCAACGCGAGGCCTTATTTTTTTACAGGCTATTCTGCATAACATGCACTGCTCACCAAACAATAGAAAGCCCGTGGCAGCTGCCCGAATCAAAGTTGAAAGCCCAGAAGCGTCCGACATCAGCAAAGGGGCTATAACCTTAAACCACGAATTTGAATCGCTAAAAACAACGGGCAATGCCGAGGGGAAAGCGATGAGCTGCTTATCTCTTTCGCGAAAACTTGCCTCGTCGCCGTCACCACGGCCCGCGCGTCTTGTGCAAGATCCGCTCCGTTGCCATCGCTGGGTTCTTCGCTTATTTCGCGGGAGTTTCCCCTGCCGCCGCCGGAATTCTCGTTATTTTGCAGGATCCGCCCCTTGCCATCGCTGGGCTCATTTCCTCTTTTCACAGGACTTGCCCCTTGTCGCCACTAAGCTCCGTACATCTTTTGCGCGACTTGCCCCCTTGCCGCCACTGGGCTCCATGCGTCTTTTGCGAAGCCTACCCCGCTGCGGCGCCACGCATCTTTCGCAGAGTCTGCCCCGCTGGGCCGGTCCGCACCTTGTAAAAACAAAAAATCCGACTTCTTTGCAACTTTTTTTCGATTAGGGACTCCCTCCTGTTCCCAAAAAGCAAAAACAAGCCGTTTCACGGCCGATTTACTGCATTTTCGAGCCGATATCCGCACTTTGGCGCTCCGGAACAATCCCTAATCGCAAAAAAGTTGCAATTCGGGCCGTATTTTTGTTTTCGAGCTCCCGAGAAGGCATCGAACCAGCGCTATAAGCGGGACAGGCGGGCAATACTGCGAAGCGATCTATAGGCAGGGGCGGGGGCAACGCTATGGCGAGGTCTGCACCACTGTAAACGCGACGACAAAAAACTGTCCCATAGGCTGAATAACCACGAGGCACGTTTTAAACCACTCCCGGTAACGCGCAACTTGCAATAAAAAAGGCCCGCAAAGGCGGACCTGAAGATACTGGCGCCCCCGAGAGGACTCGAACCTCCGACGCACGGTTTAGGAAACCGACGCTCTATCCTCTGAGCTACGGGGGCAAAAAGGATGCTGACAATCAGCTCTGCTATCTTATCACACCCCTTCTGCACTCCAAACAGACGCACCATAACATCCTTCACAACCCTTTACAGCTCCACCTTCTTTTACCGTGCGGAGGAAAACTCCCGCAAAGGCCTCTTCGATGCAGGGAAGCTCCAAAATGCCCCTTCACCAAAGGAGAGACTGCCGATGGGTGCCGGCCACTTTACGACGTTGGCAAAGGACCCTTCGCTGCAGGGAAAACTCCCGCGATGGCTCCTTTGCTCCAGGCGGGGCTCCCGCAAGGGATTCGTCATTGCGGAAGAGGAAGCTCCCGCAAAAACACTGCCCCAGTTGAGCAAGGCACTAGAGAATGGTAGGATAACCCGCGAACGCTGTTTCAGGGCGAGGTGAAATTCCTCACTGGCGGTAACAGATCCCCCGAAGCAACCTAGCTTCATCTGAAGCCCGCAACCCTGCTTGGCCTGGCGGCTTAAGCAGACTGATTTGGTGCAAGTCCAAAGCCAACGGTTACAGTCCGGATGGAAGAGACAGGAGGCCTACTTTGTCTACCCCGAACACCCCCACCAAGAACACCAACGCATGGTCCACCAAACAGCTGGTCACCATGGCCCTCATGTGCGCCATTGGCGTTCTTCTTTCGTTCATCGAATTCCCCTTGCTGCCCGGCGTAACCTGGCTTAAATTTGACGCCTCAAATATGCCTGCCATGGTTTCCGGCTTCGCATTCGGCCCTGGCGCCGGCGTTGCGGTAGGTATCCTAACCGCCATCATTCACGGCCTGCTCATGGCGGACTTCACTGGTGCACTTATGAATGTGCTCACCGTTACGTGCTTCGTATTGCCCGCCGCTATCATCTACAAGAAGAAGCGCACCTACCCCGCCGCTATTGGCGGCTTGGTGCTCAGCATCATCGCCGCGATGGCTGGTGCTGTTGTGGGCAACCTCGTTGTTACTCCCATGTGGCTGGGCGTCCCCTTTGAAGCGGTAACGGCAATGATCATCCCCATCCTCATTCCGTTCAACCTGCTTAAGGGTTTGCTCAACGCGGTTCTGACGCTGGTTATCTACAAATCAATCTCTAACCTTATTACTCCTAAGAAGGATCAGACGAAGGGTCGCTAAACCGTGATTACCTTTTCCGACGTTTCCTTTACCTATACAGGCGAAACCAAGGTACTTTCCGAACTGGCTCTCTCTATCGAAGAGGGCCAGTTCGTCTGCGTTTTGGGCGCCAACGGCTCAGGTAAATCAACGTTCTCGAAGCTCATCAACGCACTCTTGGTGCCTGATACCGGCACCGTAACCGTGAACAACCTGGAAACCAACAATCCAGACAACACCTTCGCTATTCGCAGCGCGGCAGGTGCAGTGTTCCAAAACCCCGATGACCAGATCGTCGCCAGCCTTGTTGAAAACGATGTGGCATTCGGCCCCGAAAACCTGGGCATAAAAAACCCCGAGCTTCGTCAACGCGTAGAGGAATCGTTGGCAAAGGTCGGCTTGGCTGGCTCCGGCAAACGCGAAACCGCAGCCCTTTCTGGAGGCCAGAAGCAGCGCGTCGCCATTGCAGGCGTGCTGGCAATGCATCCCTCCATTCTGATTTTCGATGAGGCGTCAGCCATGCTCGATCCGCGCGGACGCCGCGGCTTGATGCGCGTATGCAAAGAGCTCCACGAACAGGGCATGACCGTTATCATGATCACTCACTTCATGGAAGAAGCTGCAGAGGCCGATCGCGTGATCGTGCTGAACGATGGCCACTGCGTACTCGACGGCACCCCCGACGAAGTACTTACGCAGGACCATATTCTTCGCGACCTTAATCTTGACGTACCCTTTGCCACCCACATGTCGCGTCTTCTGCAAGATCGCGGCATCAACGTTGGCACCCATATCGAAACCGCAACGCTGAAGGAGGAACTGTGTCGATCGCTTTCGAACAGGTAAGCTTCAGCTACACGCCGCTCACCAAACGACAAAAGAAAGCCGGAGAAGTGCAGCGCTACGCCTTGCGCAATGTCAGCTTCACCCTCAACGACGGCGAATTCCTTGCCATTGCAGGACATACGGGGTCTGGCAAATCCACTCTGGTACAGCACCTGAACGGCCTTGCAAACCCCACCGAAGGGCGTGTGCTCTGGAACGGCAAAGATCTGGCGGACCGCAAAAACGCAACGTGCGCTCGCGGCGATATCGGCGTAGTATTCCAGTACCCCGAACACCAGCTGTTTGCCGAAACAGTCTATGAGGATGTGGCGTTCGGCCCCCGCAATATGGGTCTACCCGAAGATGAGGTTGATTCCCGCATCCGCGAAGCACTGGCCGATGTGCATCTTGATTTCGATACGCTGAGCGAACGCAGCCCCTTTGAGCTTTCGGGTGGTCAGCAGCGACGCGTGGCGTTTGCCGGCGTGCTTGCCATGCGCCCCACCACGTTGGTGCTCGACGAACCAGTTGCTGGCCTTGACCCGGCATCACGCGCTGATTTCCTCGACCTCATCAAACAGCTCCACGAGCAGCGCAACCTTACGGTGGTAATGGTTTCGCACAACATGAACGACATCGCCCTTCTTGCAGATCGCATGCTGGTCATGCACGAAGGCGAAGTGGCGTTCCTAGGCACACCAGAGGAAATCTTCACCAAGCACGCGGTCGAATTGCGCGAAATCGGCCTCGGTATCCCCCATGCCCAAACCCTGGCAAACCAGCTTCGTGCCGAAGGCATGCCCTTGCCCGAAAAGCTCTATCTGCCCGAATCGTTAGCAGATGAAATAGCTCGCATCCTTGGCGAAAGCGAGGCTGCGCAATCATGAATATAGATGCCGTATTCGGTCGCTACATAGCCAAGGATTCCGCTGTTCACCGCATGGACCCACGCGCAAAGCTCCTGCTTTCAATCCTGTTCATGGTTATGGTGTTTGCTGCGGGGTCGTACGTATCGTTAGGCGTCGCTGCATTGTTTACTGCGGGAATGTTTGCTTTCGCGCACATTTCGCTTCGCCAGGCGTTCACCTCCATCGCGCCCCTGGCCATTCTGGTGGTTTTCACTGCCCTGCTGAACATTTTCTTCGTTCAGGGCGGCGAAGTGTACTTTCAACTATGGATCATCTGCATTAGCCAGCAAGGCTTGCACCAGGCGCTCTTTATCGCCATCCGCCTTACCATGCTGCTGTTGGGCGTGAGCTTGCTTACGCTGGCCACCACCACGCTCGACCTCACCGATGGCTTTGAGCGCCTTCTAGAGCCTTTCAAACGCTTCGGGCTGCCTGCTCATGAGCTGTCCATGATGATGGGCATCGCCCTGCGCTTCCTGCCTCAGTTCGCTATCGAGCTGCGCACTATCTACCGCGCGCAGATTAGCCGTGGCGCTAATTTCGGCAAGGGACCCAAAGGGGGCGTCGCCATGATGACTTCGCTTATCGTGCCTCTGTTCACCAGCGCATTCCGACATGCCGAAACGCTTTCTTTGGGCATGGATGCACGCTGCTATCATGGAGGCGAAAACCGCACCCGCCTAAAAGAACTCTCTTTCAGCAAGCGCGATATCGCTGGTACCGTTTATTTGGGAATCGGCACTGCAGCGGTACTGGCAACCGACCTCGTCTTGAACATGCTGCTGTAAACGCAGAACCGCACAGCCCGACACTTCCCCACTCGCTCAAACCCTAGCCCAGCAAGGAAAACCGACGCACAAACGTCAAAGCCCAAACCGCGAACGCATCGGAGCCGTCACGGCATTTGACGATCCTAGCAACCAAGGCAACCTCCAACCACTCGAAAGGAACACCATGGACGACATCATTGAATACCTTACCGCGGTACCCGCATGGTACCTGGCAACCTGCGAAGGCGACCAGCCCCGCGTTCGCCCCTTCAGCTTCGTCATGCGCGAAGGCGATACCCTGTGGTTCTGCACCGCAACCAACAAAGATGTTTATCATCAGCTGCAGCAGAACCCCAAATTCGAGCTTTCCGCATGGAAGCCTGGCCGTGGCTGGATCATCGTTACAGGCGTAGCCGATTTGAACGACACCGCGGGCGATGAAGTTCGCAAAGCGGGCTACGAGCACATGACGGCACTTGGCGAAACCTATGAAGACTGGGGCGATCCGCGCCTGACATTCTTCTCCCTGAAAGAAGGCATTGCCAAGATCGATGACATTGACGGCTCTTCCAGGAGCATCGAGCTGTAAAGGCATCGATGCACATACAACGCATTTGCATCAGGCCCCGCCCGGCAACGACCCATCCCACACCCAAAAGGATAGGGTCGCAAAGCCCAGACGGGGCCTGCCGTTTACCTGGCAGCATGTTAGCCAACTCGCCAGGAACCTGAAGTCCTCGGCAATGCACAACCGCCCAGAAGGGCAATCACCATGCCCGCCAGCCCAGCAACAAATCCGATGAAACAAAAAAACGCCGGTCGATGACCGGCGCCAAGCTTTACAGCATAGAGATTTGATCGACGAGCTTTCGTGCCGCATCGCGAACCGAAAGGCCATTGATGTCGATAGTAAGATCGGCGTACTTTTCGTACAGGGGCACGCGCTCCTCATACAAGTCTGCCAAGCTCATGCCGATGCCGTTCTTCATAACGACACCGCGCTCATGAAGGCCGCCCAGACGATTTTCCAGCTCTTCATAGGAAACCTGCAAGTACACAACCGTGCCGATAGAAGACAGATGCTTCATAGCCTCATCGGAATAGACAGCAGAACCACCCGTAGCAATGATGGCATGGCTCGTGGAAAGCGTGCACAGCACTTCATTTTCCACTTCGATAAAGCCATCAGGACCGCATGCATCGATAATCTTCTGCAGCGTCTTGTCGAGCTTGCCCTGAATAAGCAAGTCGGCATCGATGAATTCATAGCCAAGAATCTTCGCCAAAACAACGCCCAAGGTTGACTTGCCAGCGCCCGGCATGCCAATAAGGATGATGTTCTCGGTGGTGTTAGTCATGAGGCCCGTCCTCTTTCCATTTGTCTCTACCGAAAGCAACTATAGCACGTTTCGCTTCAACCCTCGGAGCCACCACCTCGTTCACCAAGATGGCTACGAAAATCAACGCAAACCCGACCAGCAAACGGCTCGTCATAACCTCTCCGTACAGCAGAACAGAGAACAACACGCCAAATACCGACTCCAGGCTAAGAAGCAACGCCGCCTGCGAGGGGTTAACGTACGCAAGCGAAACGTTCTGGATGCCAAATGCAATGATCGACGCAAACACAATGAGAAAGGCCATCTGACCGACAATGGTGGGCGTTATCACCGCAGCCGCAGGGAGCGTTTCCGTAGCTGCGCCAACGATGCATCCGAAGCAGCCCTCGGTGATGAACTGGAACACTGTGAGCATCAGCGCATCGTACTTTTCAGTGAACTTGGACACAAAGACGATGTGAACCGCAAACAAAACCGAGCTGACCATTGTCAGGGATTCACCAAGGCCAATTGATAACGTCTGCCCTGACGTGGTAACCGAAACCAGCCAAATACCCACAACGGCAATGCCAGCAGCCCCTATATTGAAAAAGGAGGGGCGCTTGCGCATAAGGACCCACCAAGCAAACGGAACCACAACACAGTATGTTGCGGTAAGGAATGCGTTGATGCCCGGCGTTGTGTGCTGCAAGCCCACAGTTTGCGCCAAGAATGCCGAAAAATCGAATACCGCCAGCACCATACCCGCACCTAAGGCGCGTTTTGAGAAATGAGCCTTCACCCGCTTACGCAGAATGAAGAGCAGAATGAAACCCGCCAACGTGAAGCGGATGCCCAAAAGCCACGCCGGCGGCATAACCGCGACCACGTCCTTCATGACCACGAAGCTGAAGCCCCAAATCATTGCGGCCAAAACCAACAGTATTTTATAAACCCATGAAGGTATTTCAGAAAGAGCAATCATAAGTGCCCATTATAACCAAGCCACTCCCTGCAAGAGGCAATTGCACGGCACCGGCGGAAAGCCACAGGTGGCGAACCCTAACGGGCGCCGCCACCGCCGCCGAAGCCACCGCCACCGCCGCTGGAGAATCCACCGCCGCCGCCAAAGCCATCGGAAGAATCACCCGAAAGCGCCGACTGCACTGCCTGGATAGATTCCGATACCGAAGTGTTCAGCATCGAACCAAGGTCGGGCATGGTGGTGTTCGCATAATAAGTTGGAGTATACAGCCCCCACCAGGGCACATACGAGGTGTCCAGCGCTTCCTCGCCGTTAACTTGGAACATCTCGGGCACCTTTTTGCGCAACTCGCCAATGGCCTGTTCAGCTACGCCAAACAGATAGGCATACACCATGAATTCGCCCCATACCTTCACATCGGTGGCAGGGCGTTCATCCAACGCAGAAAATTCCGTAAGCCATTTACGCAGCCCTTTGCAGCGCGCATAGACATCGGCGCCCTTCTGCGTGCGGCGCTCCATAAAGCGAGAAACCACAATCAGAGCCACTCCCGTGATGATGCCAGGAATAAGAACGAGGAAGTTCTCGAAGATGCACGCGATGATGAAACATCCCAGTATCAGCGCAATTGCCACCGAAAGCATACGGAAGCGCTTCGACTTCGAGTAGCTTTCAAAGTACTCGGCTGTTATCACATGCGAAGTTACCAAACCCTGCCAATCGGACATGGCGTCGTTGAATTCTTCGGGGTTGCTCTCGGCATACGCCTTGATGGTTCCCAGCCATAGCGAAGGCTTGCCTTGCGCTACCGTATCAAACAGGAATGACATAGCCTTGCGATCAATCGTGCTATTGAGCGAAAGCTCTACCTGAGGCACACGCGTAAGGTAGTAATCATCGACTTGCTTCTTTCGAATAACGCCACCCTGTTCGTACGAACCCTTGTTAATCAAGATCGCACCAGCATTGGCAAGATGCATGATGGTTGCCGTAAAATCGGTTGAACTTTCCTTATCGAAGGTCCACAAGCGACCGATCACAGCAGGGTGAGCGCCAGCTTCCGGCACATCACGCCAATACTCATCTTCGAACGTAGGCTTGAGCTCTTTGCCGTAACGGACAAAGGAACGAACGCCCCATACCAGCAACGCCAAGCAAACAAGGATTACCACGATAAGCAAACCGAGCGAAAGCGCACGCTCCGCATTGGCGCGGTCTGCCCAGGTCTGCTCTTCGGAAAGAACGGTATCGAGACGAGCGGTAGATTCGTGCATGTTGTCGGCGCCAGAAGCTACACCCGACAGCCACTCAACGGGAAACACCACACGCGCTTCCGCATAGGAACCTGCGTTTACGCGAGGAACGCTGTAACTTACCGTCCCGTCATCATTGATGGCAACCGTGGCATCCAGAGGGCCATGACCCCACGCACGCACATTTTCGCCCGCCGTGATCTTGGCACCCGAAGCGACGGTGAGGTTCAGCGTCATGGTCACGTCGCTGGAGTCTTCAGCCCAGCCGCTGCCCACAAACTGCCAGTACAGCTCTCCCACATCGGAATATGCCTGTGCAGCCTTGGTTACCGTGTAGTCCAGCTGCACAACGTCCGCTTCGTCTTCTACCGAAAAGAATACATAGACGGTGTTCTTGGGCTTGTCGAACGAATAAGCGTCGCCACCAGGACCGCCCGACTCACGCCAGTCGAGCTGGAAGGGCACGCTGGGAAATTCCGAGAGGGACTTTGCTGAAGAACCCATGCTTACGCTGTTGATCTTGATGTCGGAGCCAGAAGGCAAGTTATCGAAGTTCCACCATACAGCCGTAAAAGCACCGTTGAAATCAAATGTGCGCTGCTCAACCACATGCAAGTCGCCGTTAGGCTGCACCGTTGCGTTGATGGTGGTATGCGGCATTTCGTATGACTTTGCATGAGCCTGCTGCGGCGCAAAACAAAGACAGACAAACGCCAGCGCCAAAACAGCAACAGCAAGGGCTAAACCTTTACTAAAGCTACTTTTGACCTGATTTTCGACCACAAGTGTGGCGAATTGGCTGTTTTGGCCATTTTTTTTGATGAAAGCATGGTTTTGCACTGCTCTTCTCCTTGCAAGATGAGGGCGGGCAGGTTATCATTTCAATTCGCATATACGGAGAGCTGACCGAGAGGCCGAAGGTGCTCGCCTGCTAAGCGAGTATACGCCAAAAGCGTATCTGGGGTTCGAATCCCCAGCTCTCCGCCACCGTATATCGAGCCCGTTCATTTCGAACGGGCTTTTTTCATTTTATACGACCCAGCAGCAAGCAGACTCTTCATTGCCCAACTGGACGAGAATCGCTTCGGGAGCGCACTGGGTTTTGCCAAGGAACATCTTGGCCAATCAACCAAATAGTAGCCGGCGCTCTCGAGCCAGCTGCTGGAAAAGAACGGCACCAAAGCAACGATGCCGCCCAAATAGGGCGGCATCGCTTTACTCGTTGCGTTCGATCAGCAATACCGATTCGTACTCCGCCGAAGGCATGAGCCACAAACGGCATACGTCTCTTTATTTCACCGAAGGCGTATCCGACGGGTCTTTGGGAGCAGTACCCATGTTTACAGAGGGAGCCTGCGCAGCGTTATTCCCCTGACCGAAAGAAACAACCGGTGCAGCCGAAGCAGCTGCGTTGGCGTCGAAGTTTTCACGCACAGTAAAATTGAAGAGACCAGCAACCAGCACCCCAGGGAACGTCTGAATTGCGCTGTTGTACTTCATAACCGTATCGTTATAGCTTTGGCGCATGTAGCTGATTTTGTCTTCCGTAGCGGAGATCTCGGCTTGCAGCTGCTGGAAATTGACATTTGCCTTCAAGTCGGGATAAGCCTCGGAAACCGCGAACAAGCTCTTCAGCGTTCCCGAAAGGAAGTTATCGGCAGCCATCTTCTGTTCAGGCGTCGTAGCGTTGCATACCGCAGAACGCGCTTCGGTTACCTTTTGAAGCGTGCCACTTTCGTGTGCAGCATAGCCCTTCACCGTTTCCACCAAATTGGGGATAAGATCCAAACGGCGCTGCAGCTGAACATCAATTTGCGACCAAGCGTTGTCAACGCGGTTGCGCAGCTGAACGAGGTTGTTGTACAGGGCAATAAGGATGATGGCCAGAATCACCACCACAACAACGATTGCAATAATTGCTTCCATAACTTGCTCCTAGCGTTTCTCGCGCAGCCACGCCCGCAGACGCGCTGCCATGATGCGGGAAAACCACTGGTGGTTTTCGCCACCCTACCTCGAGTTACTCGATGCCTCTATTATAAAGCCTCAACGATGGCGGCACCCAACGGTGAGAAAGACGTTACGCGCGTCCACCATTCGTGCTTGCGCGCTTCAACCGAAGCCTCACACGCCGCCTGGTAGCTATCGAAAATGCAGCACACCGCCGAACCGCTTCCGCACAGCACCACATTTTCCTTGCCAGCAGCAGCCCTTCCCCACTCAAGGACTTCAGCAACCACTGGCGTTACCGAACAAGCTGCCTTTTCGAGGTTGTTGTACAGGGAAACATCAGCCGCAGCGTTCAAGCCGGCAAGCGAAGAAAGATACTCGGCGCCAGGCAGAACGGGGGCATCGTCAAACGCTGCATATGCCTTACCCGTAGATACGCCAGCATCGGGACGAACAAGCAGAACGAAGCCAGAACGGGGTTCAAGCTGAGCTTCAAACACGTCACCCTTACCTGAAAGACGCGCGCAACCGCCTTTCAGGAAGAAGGAAACGTCGGCGCCCAAACGCGATGCCACTTCCTGCACGCGCTCATCTTCCACGCCAACGCCCCACAGCGTTGCCGCGCCAACCAACGCGGCAGCTGCATTGGAAGAGCCTCCGCCCAAGCCCGCTTCAGCGGGAATTACCTTGTTGAGAACCATTTCGATGGTTTCATCCTGCGTGCGGCCTAAAGCCTTTGCCAGCTCAATCACAGCCTTGTAGGCGATGTTTTCTTCAGCCTTGATCAAAAGCGGGTCGATGGTGAAGGAGCTTTCGCACTTCAGCATTACCTGAAGGCCTTCCCCCGAACCCTCATCGTCGAAGCGACGCATGGAAAGCGTGTCGTGAAGGGCCAACGAGTGCATGATGGTCTGCACCTCATGGAACCCGTTTTCCTGTTTTTCGCCCACCGCCAAAACCAGGTTCACCTTTGCAGGCGAAATGATCTTGGTGACGTTTTTCATTGGCAAACCTTCAAGCCTCATGCAGAAGCACCATCCTGATTCGATTCCGTATTATCCTGTTCAACTTTTTCAGCTGAAGGCGCAGCCGCCTCTTCGGCACGTGCTGCAGCCTTTCTTGCTTTATTGCGCTTGCGTTTTTCGCGAAAAAACGTTTGCAACAGCGATGCGCATTCCTCTTCGCATACGCCAGGCGAAACCTCGAACACGTGGTTCAACCGTTCGTCGGCATTCACCTGGTACAGCGAACCCAACGCACCTGCCTTCGGGTCGAATGCGCCAAACACACAACGATCGATGCGCGCCTGATGCATAAGCCCCGCACACATGATGCATGGCTCAAGCGTAACGTACACCGTACACCCCGACAGACGCCAAACGCCCAATTTGTTTGAGGCTTGTTTCATTGCGAGGAATTCCGCATGGCCGGCGGGGTCGGCATCCGTCTCGCGGCGATTGTAGGCAGTGGCAATTACCTCCCCGTCGCGCACCACCACTGCGCCGATAGGCACCTCGTCAAGCAGTTCCGCCTTGCGCGCTTCGGCAATGGCCAGACGCATGAATCCAATATCTTGTGCATCTGAAGAAATGAGCTCCATATCTCACCACCAAGTTGTGCTATCCTGATTCCTACCGATTCGGAGGAATGGCAGAGTGGTTGAATGCGGCGGTCTTGAAAACCGTTGTGCCGCAAGGCACCGTGGGTTCAAATCCTACTTCCTCCGCCAGAATTTCCAAGCCCGTTCAATGAACGGGCTTTTTTGTTTTACCTACCGCAAAACCAGCAGCGGGCAGCCTTTTGCGCCACCTTGCCCACTTGCAGGGCGGCGACCAAGGCAGATCCCTCGCCCTACCCAGCAACGCAAGTAACTAATCAGCGAAGAAGGTTTCCATTGCGAAATCGACAGGCATTTCACGACCCAGCCAAAGACGCTCGGCAATTGCCGCCTGCTGCACAAAGGGACCAGCGCCGTCAACGGTTTTACAGCCGCAGGAACGCGCCAGCTGTATGAGTTCGGTATCGCGGGGGTTGTATACCAGATCCGCCACGATAAGCTCGGGTCGCAACATATCCGCCGAAAGAAGGCAGCCAGGATCATCGGGATACCCCACCGTGGTTGTATTTACCACCAAGGCCGATTCGGCAAGCGACATCCTTAACTGATCTTCATCAGAAAGGGCATAAAGCGAAATCTCGCAGGGAGAATACCCATGCAATCGATCGATCAGCTCATATCCCCTTTGCAGATACGACTCCTGCCGATTGAACACATCGATCTGCGCCACTCCATCGAGCGCCGCCTGAACAGCAACGGCGGAAGCTGCGCCACCAGCACCCAACACGGTTATCTTCTTCCCACGCACATTGATGCCATTCAGCACCAAATTGCGCATAAAAGCAGCACCGTCGGCGTTGTCGCCCAAAGAACGGCCGTTTTGAATTACCACCGTGCTTACCGCACCCATAATTTCTGCCGTCCGAGAAATCTCGTGAAGATAAGGGACGATGGCATTCTTATACGGTGCCGTTACGTTGTAGCCCAAAAAGCCAAGCGCCTCCATGCCACGCACGGCAGATTCCAGGTTCTCTGGCTTCACGTTGAAGGGGACATAGGCATAATCGTAGCCCATCCTCTCGAACACAGCATTGTGGATAGCCGGCGAGCCGGAATACGTTACAGGCGAGCCAATAAGACCCACCAGCCTTGTGGAGCCGGAAATACGAGTTACCGCGTCCATACAACCCTTCCCATCACGCGAGCCATGCTCGCAAGCGTCCATATATCGGACGAATTACGCTGAAAACAACTCTACCGCAAGCCCAGTCGCGTGAAAAGAAACGGCATTTCCCACCGTTGGCGCGCAACAGGCTAGCCTTCCATCTGCTCAGCCACTAGCAGCCATTCCTCTTCCAGCGCTTCAATGCGTTGTTCGAGCTCGTGAATGCCTGCCTGTGCTTCGCCTAATGCCTGATAGTCATAAGGGTCAACCTTCAGCAGGTCCTCCTTAGCCTGGACAAGCTTCTTTTCCTGCGTCTTCATCTTGTTCTCGATGGAGCGTGCCTGCTTTTTAAGCTCGCGAACCTCAGCGGCAGAAAGCCCTGATTGGGCCTGGGACTGTGCAGCGCTTCCCTGCTTTGAAGCGTTTGACGTCTTGCCCGATTGGGCCCTGCGATCTTCTTCAAGCAATTCAAGGTACTCGTCCACGCCACGAGGGCAATGTGTGAGCTTGCCGTTGATAAGCGCAAACTGATCGTCGGTTACGCGCTCCATCAAATAGCGATCGTGGCTTACCACGATCAACGTGCCTGGCCAGGTATCAAGCAGATTTTCCATGGCCACAGTCATATCGGTGTCAAGGTCGTTGCTGGGCTCGTCCAGGATAAGCACGTTCGGCGAATCAAGCAGAATCAGCATCAACTGCAAACGGCGCTTCTGGCCACCGGAAAGCGTTTCGACCGGCATATTCAAATGAGCATTGGTGAATCCCAACTGCTCAAGCAACTGAGCAGGGGAAACTTCCTTGCCGTCAATCATATAACGAGCGTTGTATCGAGAAAGAACCTCGCGAACGCGATCACCCTTCAGCTTTTCCAGCTCTTCGAGTTTCTGGGAAAGGAAAGCGAACTTCACCGTCTTGCCAATTTTCACGCGACCCGTTTGAGGGCGGAGCTTGCCCTGAACGATATCGAGCAGCGTCGATTTGCCAGCACCGTTTGCACCCAAAAGACCATAGCGATCGCCAGGACCGATCATCCAGGTAACATCATCGAGGACCCTGTTCTGCCCGTAAGAGAACGAGGCATCGATCACATCAACGCACTTCTTCCCCAATCGAGAAATAGCGGCGCGCTTAAGTTCGGTGGTGTTACGAAGCGGAGGCTCTTCCGCAATAAGAGCACGTGCCGTTTCAACATGAAAACGCGGCTTGCTAGAGCGCGCCCGAGCACCGCGGGAAAGAAACGCTAACTCGCGGCGGATAAGGTTCTGTCTTTTCTGTTCCGCCACCTCAGCCTGGCGCTGACGCTCCACCCGTTGGAGGATATAGGCGGAATAGCCACCTTCGAATGGCTCGGCAATGCCATCGTGCACTTCCCACATGCGAAGGCATACCTCGTCGAGGAACCAGCGATCGTGCGTTACCACCACTAAGGCACCAGCGCCGCGCGAAAAGCGCTTCTTAAGGTGCTTTGCCAGCCAGTTGATGGCAACCACATCAAGATGATTGGTGGGCTCGTCAAGCAGCAACACGTCGGCATCGGCGATCAGCACACGGGCAAGGTCAACGCGGCGGCGCTGGCCGCCGGAAAGCGTGCCAACTTCGGCATCCCAGTCCAGGTCGCCGATCATGCCGTCGATGATATCGCGGATGCGAGCATCGGATGCCCATTCGTATTCGGGCGTATCGCCCACCACGTTCCATCCAATGGACTTTGCGTCGTCCAACTCATCCGCCTGGCGAAGAGAGGCAAAGCGAACACCACCCGTTCGCAGCACGCGGCCATCATCGGGTTCAACCGTTCCGTCGAATAAACCTAAAAGCGACGATTTGCCGTCGCCATTGCGACCGACAACACCTACGCAATCGCCATCGTCAACGCCAAGGGAAAGCGATTCGAAGATTACTTTCGTAGGATATTCCAAATGCACATTTTCACAGCCAAACAGAAAGGCCATTGCCTGTTGCTCCTTTGTTCACGCCTCCCCTTATCGGAAAGCCATCATATGAGTATATCTGCATTTCCGCTTCGCCTGCCGCCCTCAGGCCAGCATTAGCACATATCTTCAAGAGCACAGCACGATTCGCCTCGCAACGTCCTCGAGACGTCATTGGCACCGCGCTTTGCCGTAAATAATGCACATCCCCCCGCAGCGTTATTTTTTCGGCTCATGATTTTGCTATAGTCCCAATCATGGATTTGAAGAAAGAAAAAACAGGCATTGTTCTCATCAATACGGGTTCCCCCGACTCCCCCGAGCCGCAGGACATTCGCCCGTACCTGATCGAATTTCTTTCCGACCGAAACATCATCAAGGTTCCGCCAGTTATCTGGCAACCCATCTTGCGTCTCTTCATTGTCCGAACCAGGCCGAAGAAAACTGCTCCGCGCTACCAGCAGATTTGGACGCCCAATGGTTCGCCACTTGCGGTCGAATCACGCGCTCAGCGCGATGCATTGAACGAGCGCCTTGCCGAGGCAGGCATCAACGCTCTATGCGAAGTTGGCATGCGCTATGGCAACCCTTCAATAAGCCACGCCCTGCAAAAGCTTGAAGCTGCTGGATGCAGCAAGGTAATTGCGCTGCCCCTGTTCCCCCAAACCGCTTTCAGCACTGTTAAAACATGCAAGGAAGCCATACGGGATCAGACTAGCAAGCATCCCAGCTTATCGCCTGGGACGATTGTCGAAGGCTACAGCGATAACCCTCTATACGCGCGGGCACTCGCTGCATCTATACGCGATGCTTGGGAGTATCGTCCGGGCAGCAAGCTTCTTCTCTCGTTCCACTCTATCCCCCTTGCGGACATCGAAGCGGGCGACACTTACGTGGAGCAGATCAAAGCCTGTACGCATCGGGCAATGGAGCTGCTTGGGATACCTCAATCCGACTGGGCCATTGCCTACCACTCGCGCTTCGAGGATTCGCGCGCGTGGGTTACGCCCCACCCCAAAACCCTCCTTGCCCAATGGGCTGCCGAGGGAGTTTCGCGGATAGCCCTGGCAACGCCTGGCTTTGCTTCCGACTGCCTTGAATCGCTCTATGACATCAAATCGGTAGCGTCCGACCACTTCCGCGCTTTATGCAACCAAAACAACATTACCGCAGACGTTACCTATATCCCCTGCTTAAACCATCGCGAAGACCACATCGACCTGCTGTTTGATGTGGTGGAAAAGGCGATGGAATCGATCGATACGGCAGAAAAGGCTGCGATATCGATTTAGCGTCGAGTGGCGCCATTGGGGAATTCGACCCCTGGAACGAATGGAGTTATAGGGCGTAAAGTGCGTCTGGCTGTGTGTCTTTCTGGCCTATCGCAGGGGTACCACGTTTTGAAATACCGCTCCTCAAACCAAAACTTTAACCATCAACGAAAAATAGGCTGGACACGCTTTTGCGCATTCAGCCTATTTAAAAGCATCTACTAGCCCCCATTTAGGGCATTTCGATACAAAGGAAAGGCCCGCTTCCAGAGCGAGCCTTCTCCCCCTTATTTATTTGATGACCAATACGGGCATCGGTGCTTCACGCAGAACAGCGTAGGAAACCGAACCGAGAACGCCACGAATTGCGCCAAGGCCACGAGAGCCCATTACGATAAGGTCAGCGTTAACCTTTTCAGCATAACCGAGAATGTCAGCTGCTGGCGTGTAACCAGGAATTACCTCGATAGTTGCCTTGTCGCCCAAGGAATCAAGCGAATCGCCAATGCCTTCCTTAACCTTTTCGGTTTCTTCATCAATGGTCTTGTTGTAAAGGGCCATGATGTCCTCAACGGAAAGCAGGTACTGCTGAGGATCGAACGAAGCGCTATTGAAGTTTGCGGGAAGCTGAGCGTTGGGATGCGTGGTTACAAATACCACATGAAGCTTTGCAGCTTCTTCGCCGCCAACGATTTCAGCAGCCTTCTTCACAGCAGCAAGAGCCTGGTCAGATCCATCATATGCAACGACAACGTTTTCGAAAACCATCGTTACCCCTCCTTGAAGTGTTGCAGCAAGCCCCTCGCACACCTACGGTGCATGCCTGCTTCTGATGGTTCAAGGATAACACGTTCACATGTTCTCGAACAGTATTCAATAGAACTAAATAGCCAGTTCAAAGCAAATGAATTGCAATAATTAATAATCATTTACGATTCTGCGAGCGATATGTTTGACCTTTTCGAACGACCCAACGATAACGCCCGACGTTCACCAAGCACAAAAAGGCCTCCCATTTCTTTCAACATGAAATGGGAGGCCGTTCATAGGCTTTCATTGCGCAGTTTTGGAAGCACGCACCGCGAAACAGGGCATCTGAGCGTGTGCCGGAAACGCCAGGCAAAGGTGGCTACTTCAAGAAGCAGCCCTTCGACTCCAGAGGCTCGATGTTGAGCTTCATGTTTGGATCTACGGCAATAGAAAGCAAATAGGTTTTGATAGCCTCATCTACTTCGTATTCAATGTCGATATTGCCTTCGAATACGCACCAGTAGAACAGCAAGCCCGTCGACGCAGCAGCAATACGGAGCATGGCTTCGTCAAGATCGACATCGCTGCGCACAATACCCAGCTCGATAGCTTCTGCAAGATAATTGCGAACCGAAACGATAATGAAGTCGTCTTCAGCATCACGGTGCATGAAATCGAAAAATGGATTGTGGTTAGAAGCGTACAAACCAGAAACGAACTCAAGGCCCATGTCCATACAGTACTCAACATAGGCACGATACAAGAGAAGAACGCGCTCAATTGGACCGTATTCATCGCTGCCCTCGAGGGCTTTCTGGCGATAGGGTGCGAAAGCGTACTTCAGGTAATAGGAAATAAGGTCTTCCTTGCCGCTGAACAGGTTATAGAAACTGCCTGTTGAAAGCCCAGCTTCATCGCAAATGTTGCGAACGGTAAGCTGCTTCATGCCATCGCGGTTCACAAGCTTGATAGCAGCCTTCAAAAGCTTTTCACGCGTCACCTGAGCCCTTGTTTCATGAACAGACACGTACTGGTTCCGCCTTATCATGGGCAATCCCCTTCCAACTTTCCGCAGTATTCTAAACCATACACGATTACGTCATATTGTATGGATTGCTCCAACAAATGAACATGTTCTAACAAGGTTTTACCATGCGGCAGAAATCCAATCGCTGCAAACGCAATACCTTCCGCAAACGTACTGCCAGGAAAAGCAAACGGGGGCACAAGGCCCCCGCATCCATCTTGCTATGCGCGGCTCACACGTGCGCCTTGCGGTGTGTCTTCAACCACAAAACCCAATTCGCCCAATCGATCGCGCACCGCATCGGCAAGGGCGAAGTTCTTTTCCTTGCGAGCTTCGGCACGACGCGCCAGCAGAGCCTCGATGGCCCCTTCGGCATCGCACCCCGTAAACCCAGCGAGCTCAACGGCTAAAGCCACAACCTCGCTCGAAGAATCGCACCCCTCGTCTTCACAAGCATTGAGATCGACGCCGAGGACACTGAGCAGGTCGCACACCGCATCAGCACCAGCAAGCACTGCTGCAGCATCTTCACTGCTTACCGCAGCCTCAGCGAGGATCGTGTTCGCTTCGCGCACAAACGAACAGATAGCGCCCAAAGCACCCGCCGTGTTGAAATCATCGTCCATTGCCTCAATGAACGAATCGCACATATCGTCGATCGCTTTTTGATAAGCAACAAGGTCGACCGTGGTTTCACCTTCGGCATTGGCACACAACCATGCGGTGTTCTTAACGAAGTTGGTGAGGCGGGTAAACATTGCCTCCGATTCGCCTAAACGCTCGTCGGAGAAATCGAGCGGGCTTCGGTAATGCGTTTGCAGCATCAGCATGCGAAGCACGCGGGCATCGGTTGTCTTAAGCACATCGCACAACAACAGGAAGTTGCCCAGCGACTTTGACATCTTTTCGTGGTTGATCTGAAGCATGCCGCCATGCATCCAGTAGTTGGAGAAGGTGCAGCCAAAAGCGGCTTCCGACTGAGCACGCTCGTTTTCGTGATGAGGGAACGCCAGGTCTGCGCCACCGCCGTGGATATCGAACGGAAGGCCCAGATACTTCTTCGACATCGCCGAGCATTCAATATGCCAGCCAGGGCGGCCTTTGCCCCAAGGAGAATCCCACGAAGGCTCGCCTGGCTTGGCGGCCTTCCACAGGGCGAAATCGAGAGGATCACGCTTGCGATCTTCCAAGCCCTGGCCATCTGCACGCAGCTCGCGATGGCCCGACTCCATTTCGTCGACGTTGCGGCCGGAAAGCTGGCCGTAGCCCTCATACGAACGAACCGCGAAGTACACGTCGCCCTCAACCTCGTAGGCGTGACCGCCTTCGATGAGCTTTTCGACCAGCGCGATCATCTCGCCGATTTCCTCAGTGGCGCGAGGGCGAACATCCGGATCCATTACGCCAGCAGCACGCATATCGTCAATAAATGCCTGGGCGTATTCCGCAGCAACCTCAGAAGCGCTACGGCCCTCTTCGTTTGCCTTTTTGATGATCTTGTCGTCCACGTCAGTAATGTTCTGCACGAACTTCACCTCGTAGCCGCGCCAGATAAGATAACGGCGGATGGTGTCAAACGAAATAAACGTGCGAGCGTTTCCAATGTGAATGTAGTTGTACACGGTTGGGCCGCATACATACATATTCACCTTGCCGTCAGCAACGGGAACGAAGGGGCGCTTTTCACGCGCCTTGGTATCGTAAATCTTGATCATGCAATCTCCTCGAAACAGCATATGCGGCAACCGCCGCACGCGAATTCTATCAGTAGGAAAAGGCCCGCTCCGCGGGCTATTTACAGCGGCATACCAACGCCACAGCCTGAGCGGAAATGCCCTCTTCTCGGCCCTCGAAGCCAAGGTGCTCGGTGGTAGTCGCCTTCACTCCCAAGTTTTCTACCGCGATTCCGCAGGCAGCCGCCAAGTTTTCACGCATCATATCGCGATAAGGCGAAAGCTTCGGGGCTTGAGCGGCAATTACACAATCGACGTCAACGATAGAAAAGCCTTGCTCACGCACAAGGTTTGCAACCGCGGCCAACAGTTTCAGGGAATCGGCTCCCTCGTAAGCAGGATCGGTATCGGGGAATAGCTTGCCGATATCGCCACCTCGAATCGCGCCGAGCAGGGCATCGGCAACCGCATGAGCCAACACATCGGCATCGGAATGGCCCAGAAGCCCCTGATGATGAGGGATTTCTACACCGCCCAAAATCAATTTGCGATCAGGGGCGAAGGCGTGCACATCGTAACCGAGGCCCACTCGCATGGGCACTGCAGATGAAGCTTGGTTTTGCTCAGTCACTTAGAGTTGCTCCTCTCGGCGGTCTTCGATTGCCGCACGAATTGCCGCAGAGATAATCAGATAGTCTTCAGGAACGGTGAGTTTGATGTTGTCGCGCTTTCCCTCAACCATGAGCACACGGCCGCCCAAACGTTCAATAAGCGAAGAATCGTCAGTGCCCACAAACCCATCGGAAAGAGCCGAAGCATGGGCGCGGCGGTAGATGCCAGCGCGGAAAACCTGAGGGGTTTGAGCGTTCCAGAACACCGAGCGATCGGGCGTGCCAACCACTACCCCGTTTTCGACAACTTTCAACGTATCGATGGAGGGATGCCCCACCAACGCGCCGTCACAATCGATATTGCCCTTGAGTGTGCTGATGGTGTGCTCGATGAGCTCTTTGGTAATAAGGGGCCTCGCGCCATCGTGGAGCATAACGAATTCGTACTCCTCGGGCACCAGCTCAAGGCCGGAAAAGGCAGATTCTTGGCGAATGGACCCGGCGGGAGCCATAACGATAGGAGTCACAAAGGGGAACGGGTCGATTGCCTTGGAAAGATATTCGCTCATGCGCTCTTCAGGGCACACGATAACGATAAGGCCCACATCACCCACGGCGTCGAACACTTCAGCGGAACGGGTGAGAATGGGTTTGCCGGCAATTTCTACGAGCTGTTTGCCACCTTCGTGGCCAAAACGCTCGCCACTGCCGCCGGCCAAGATAATTGCAGCGGTTTTGGGGTTCTTATCAACGACACCCTCAAGGCGGGGTTCCGCCTTGAGGGCATCGAAATGGACGTCATCGAACATAGCCATGGCGTGCTCGAGCACGGAAGGGGCAAAAATCGGATCGATGGTCTTTTCAGTCATGATAGCTCCTGTACACCTGGTGCGGATGCAGAGCCGCAGCGCTGGTGCACTTCAGGCTCAGTCGGCTGCCTGGCCTCCTGCAGAAGAGCCGCCACGCGAGGAAATACCTGCATGACCAAGATCATAGCCAGCAAGAAGCAATTCAGCCTCGGCAGCTATGGTATCACGCTTGCGCGGTGCCGGGATAGAGCCAGAACCCGCCTTGAACACGAGCTTACCATCTTCCACGTCGACATCGATGACCGAGCCACTGCTCCAACGACCCTCAAGAAGCTGCTCGGAAAGCGGATCCTCGATAAGACGCTGAATGGCACGGCGCAACGGACGAGCGCCGAAAGAAAGGTCGGTGCCTTCCTTGGCAACAAAGCGGCTCGCTTCGGGCGTCAAGTTGATGGTCATGTTCTGCTCGATAAGACGCTCGCGCAAATCGGCAATCATAAGATCGACGATCTTCACGATCTCTTCTTCAGTAAGGCTCTTGAATACGATGATCTCATCGATACGGTTCAGGAACTCAGGACGGAAAAGCTTCTTAACCTCGCCCATCACGCGCTGCTTCATTTCCTTGTCGTCCATGCCGCCATTAGCGCTTGAGGTGAAGCCCAAGGGGGTGGTAGCCGTGATTTCGCGCGCACCGACGTTGGAGGTCATGATGATAACCGTGTTGCGGAAATCAACGACGCGGCCCTGCGAATCGGTAAGGCGTCCCTCCTCCAAGATCTGAAGCAAGATATTGAACACATCGGGGTGGGCCTTTTCGATTTCGTCGAACAGCACAACCGAATACGGACGCTGACGCACTGCCGTGGTAAGCTGGCCGCCCTCATCGTAGCCCACATAGCCCGGAGGCGAGCCAACCAGACGCGACACCGAGTGCTTTTCCATGTACTCGGACATATCGAAGGAAATAAGCGCATCTTCGGAGTTGAAAAGGAATTCTGCCAAAGCCTTGGAAAGCTCGGTTTTGCCCACACCCGAAGGACCAAGGAAGATAAACGATCCGCCGGGGCGCTTCGGATCTTTCAGGCCCGAACGTGAACGACGAATAGCCTTCGAAAGAGCCGTAACCGCTTCGTCTTGGCCGATAACGCGCTCATGAAGCACCTGTTCCATGCGGAGCAGCTTTTCGGTTTCCGCCTCAGTAAGATTGGAAACAGGCACGCCAGTGGTCATGGAAACCACATCGGCAACGTCTTCTACCGCAACCTCATTAATCGTGTTGCTGTTCTTTTCTTCCCATGCCTTTCGCGCTTCATCGCGCTTGGCAACAAGCTCCACTTCCTTTTCGTGCAGGATGTCTGCACGCTTGAAGTCCTGCTTTGCGATGGCGTCATCCTTCTGAGAGCGAACGGTGCGCAGCTCGTCGGCAATCTTCTGCACCTCTTCGGGCAGAACCATGTTGCGGATGCGCATGCGCGCACCAGCCTCGTCCAAAACGTCAATGGCCTTATCGGGAAGGAAACGATCCTGGATGTAACGGTCGGAAAGGCTTACCGCGGCACGCAATGCATCATCGGTGAAATGCACATGATGGTGCGCTTCATAACGGTCGCGCAAACCCTCAAGAATGCGCACAGCCTGCTCTTCGCTTGGTTCCTTCACCATTACCGTCTGGAAACGGCGCTCGAAAGCAGAATCCTTTTCCAAGTGTTTGCGGTACTCGTCGAGCGTGGTAGCGCCGATGATCTGGATTTCGCCGCGTGACAGGGGCGGCTTCAAAATAGCAGCTGCATCGATGGAGCCTTCGGCGGCGCCGGCGCCGATAAGCGTATGCAGCTCGTCGATGAACAGGATGATATCGCCCGCCTGCTCAACTTCCTTAATGCACTTCTTCAAGCGCTCTTCGAATTCACCACGGTACTTGGAGCCTGCCACCAGAGCAGATACGTCAAGCGTGACGATGCGCATATTGCGAATGATATCGGGTACCTGATCGGCAACGATAAGCTGAGCCAGACCTTCGGCAATAGCGGTTTTGCCCACACCGGGCTCACCGATAAGCAGCGGGTTGTTCTTTTGGCGACGCGAGAGGATCTGCATCACGCGCTCGATTTCGCCAGCGCGCCCGATTACGGGATCGAGCTTGCCGTCCTTGGCCTTTTTGGTGAGATCGACACCAAATTCCTTCAGCATGCTGTCGGAAGCACCCGCGTTGGGATCGAAATTGGTAGCGCCCGCGAACACCGCAGACTGGCCCACCATATCGTTCAAAGAAGAGCGAATGGCATCGCCTTCCACCCCGAGCTTGCGCAATACGTCAATTGCTGTGCCTTCGCCTTCGCGGACGATGCCCAACAGCAGATGCTCGGTAGAGATATAGCTTTTGCCCATCTGCATGGCTTCACGCAGTGAGTTTTCCAATACGCGCTTTACGCGCGGGGTAAAGCTCAAGTGGCCCGAAACATCAGCTGACGCATCGCCTTTAATGAGTTGCTGCACGCAGGTGAGGGCAGCTTCGTACGTAACGCCCAGATGGTCAAGCGACTGGGCGGCTAAGCCTTCTTTTTCCTTTAGCAAAGCCAAAAGGACGTGCTCAGTGCCCACATAAGGCTGGTGCAGCGCACGAGCCTCTTCCTGGGCAAGCACCAGTACCTTTCTGGCCTTGTCAGTAAACTTGTCGAAGGACATGTAAGCCTCGATTCTCTCGGCAAGTAAGTTTAATTCGGAATAATGCTAGCACTCATTAAAACCGAGTGCTAACCCGTTAACAATCTGTAGCCAGAACAAACTCCTAGACAGAATGTTTTCTAGGTTAAACGAAAAGGCGCTCCTAAAGAGCGCCTTTAACAACTCCCATTTTCGGACGAAACAGCGAGGGCAAGCCCGATGCTTCAGGTAGGCCTAAAAGAGGAGGAACGCGTACTACGTTACGCGGACGACAAACGAAGGCCTAGATGAAGTGCCCGGCTTGGCCGCAGCGTCATCGCGTCTCATGCGAGGGTTACGCTGTTCGTAGAACGGCGTAACTATTTAGCCTCAGGACGCATGTGGGGGAACAGCAACACGTCGCGGATGCTCGGCTGGTTCGTAAGGAGCATAACCACACGGTCAATGCCGATGCCGATTCCGCCCGCAGGAGGCATACCGTACTCAAGAGCACGGATATAGTCGGTGTCGTATTCCATGGCCTCGTCGTCACCAGAAGCCTTTTCCTCCATCTGCTTCTGGAAGCGTTCTGCCTGGTCGACCGGATCATTCAGCTCGCTAAAGGCATTTGCGTACTCATGACCTGCAATAACAAGCTCGAAACGGTCGGTCAAACGAGGGTCGTCTTCGAAGCGCTTGGCAAGCGGGCTTACCTCGACCGGGTAATCCACCACAAAGGTGGGGTTCACGATGGTGGGCTCACCGATCTCATCGTACAGCTCGGCAATAAGCTTGCCGGCAGTCCACTCGGGCTTCACCTCGATGCCGTTCTTCTTGGCAAGCTCGGCCAGGTGGCTAACAGGCGTGTCGAGCGTAACCTCTTCGCCGAGTGCTTTGGAAACGATTTTCGTCATAGGAATGGAAGGCCACTCGCCCGAAATGTCGATGGTCTGACCCTGGTACTCAAGCTGCTCAGAGTCGTTCACTGCAGCGTTAGCTGCCTTGATAACACCCTGAGCCAGCTTCTTCATGCCCTGCAGGTCGTTGAAAGCACAGTAGGCTTCCATGGAGGTGAACTCAGGGTTGTGGGTGGGATCCATGCCTTCGTTGCGGAAGATACGGCCGATTTCGAACACACGCTCAAAACCGCCAACCAGCAAACGCTTCAAATGAAGCTCCGTGGCAATGCGCAGATAGTTTTCCTGATTCAGCGCATTGAAGTGCGTGATGAACGGCTTCGCGGTTGCGCCGCCCTGCACGGTTTGCAGGATGGGCGTTTCCACCTCGTAATAACCGTCCGCCTCCATGTAGCGACGGAAAGCCGAGAGGATCTTCGAGCGCTTCTGGAAGGTATCGCGCACTTCATCGTTAACGATAAGGTCGACATAGCGCTGACGGTAACGGATTTCCTTATCGTTCAGGCCATGGAACTTTTCGGGCAGCGGGCGCAGCGCCTTGGAAAGCAGCTGGAACGAATCAACGGCAACAGAGAGCTGGCCGCGACGCGTGCGCATCATAAGACCATGCGCGCCAATCCAGTCGCCCAGGTCGAGATCTTTCATCTCGGCAAAGGCATCTTCGCCCAAAGCGTTGATGCGGCAGAAGAGCTGAATGCGACCGGTGGCATCCTGGAGCTCGAAGAAGATGATCTTGCCCTGAACGCGCTTGGCCATAACGCGGCCCGCAATGGAAACAGCATCTTCGGTGTTTTCGCCATCTGCCAGCTCGGCGTACTTTTCGTCCAAGTCGGCAATGTGATGGGAGTACTCGAATGCAGCGTGACCATAGGGGTTCTTGCCTTCGGCCAGCAGTGCCTCGCGCTTGGCGCGACGCACTTCAATCGGATCGTCTTCGATAACTTGCTCGTTGTTTTCTTCTGCCATGTGAATTCCTTAAAGCTTGCTTAGCGCTCGATTGCCTGAATGGTCATCTTAATAACGCGGCCAGTGGGACCCTGAGCCTCTACGGCTTCGCCCTGCTTATGACCCAAAAGGGCAGCGCCTACGGGAGATTCGTTGGAAATCTTGCCCTCGGCGGAGTTTGCCTCTGCGCCACCAACAATGGTGAATACGCGCTCGCGGCCACCCATATCTACCGTTACGCGGCTGCCGATGTTAACGCGGCCGGATTCGGTGGGAGCCTCCACGATGGTTGCCTCGCCGAGAATACGAGTGATCTCTGCGATGCGGGCCTCGTTTGCAGCCTGCTCGTTCTTTGCGTCATCGTACTCGGAGTTCTCGGAAATATCGCCGAATTCGCGAGCAACGCGGATACGGTCACCGATCTCTGCGCGCTTTTCGGTTTCCAGGAAATGGAGCTCCTGCTCGAGCTTTTCTTTGCCTTCCTGAGTAAGAACGTAATTGTTGTCCATGGTTTACACCCCTCGGCCATGCATGTGCTGGCCAGTCTTCCTTTCCTATACTCGCGAAAAGGGCGCGCCTCCGTAAGAAGCGTGCCCTTTGCATACCAGTGATGAAGCGAAGCGGTTAGCTCTATGCTTCTTCTTTTTTAGCCTCTTCGGCAGCCTCTGCCTTCTTGCCAGGCGCAGGCTTGTCGATAACCTCAACTTCGATTTCTTCCTTGGCGTCTGCCGCCTTGGGAGCGGGCTCTTCGGCCTCTTCAACCTTCTTGCCGCCGCCCAGGCCTTCGCGCAGGTTCTTAACTGCCTTGCCGATTGCGGTACCAAGCTTGGGAAGGTTCTTGGGTCCGAAGAGAACGAGGATTACAACGAGGATGATGACGATCTCAAGGGGACCGAAAGGTCCAATCTTCATGAAACACCTCCGTGGTGGTGAGCTGGTGCCCCGTGCGAGCCCCAACTTTTTACTGCGAGTACATATAAAAGCACTCTAACAAAAAAGAACGGTACCCTTTTCAGGATACCCCTCAGTGGTTGTAATGGTCGGGATGACAGGATTCGAACCTGCGACCTCTGCGTCCCGAACGCAGCGCTCTACCAAGCTGAGCCACATCCCGCTGTTGTGATTAGCGGGTGCTATAGTACCACACTTCCCACAAAAGAAAAGAGGGCATGCAAATGCCCTCCATAAATATGAATACCGGTTCGTTGCCTATCCGAAGGAGTGTCTACCCGCAAACACTGCGCCCGCTCGACGAACACTGTTTAATAGCGAACGTACCACATGCCGGAATGAACAGCGCTGATCTTAACCACATCGCCCGTTCGCGGCGCGTGAATCATCTGACCATTACCAATATAAACACCGGTATGGTGGCTGTTCAGGCAGAAGTCGCCAGGCTGAGGATTGGTAACGCGCTTCCAGCTTGCCATGGTGTAAGTGGTGCACCAATGGTTGCCCATTTTGCCGGTGATGCAGTACCCAACCAAGCCGGAGCAGTCGAAGGAGTTCGGGCCGGCTGCACCCCATACATAGGGCTTGCCAAGCTGGGCATAGGCGCGATCAACTACCGTGTTGCCCGTTACGGTTTGGACGGCGCTGTTGTCTACCGTGCCGCCCCCATTGTTCTTCGATGCTGCAGCGGCGGCAGCTGCTTCACGGGCGGCAGCTTCCTGGCGAGCCTTTTCGGCAGCCTCTTCTTCCTTGCGCATCAATTCCTGCGCCTCGGCGGAAAGGCTATCGTAGGTCTGCTGCATCTGAGCGGTGGTTGCCTCAGCTTCGTCCTTTACGGATTTGGCTTCTGCAGCCTTGTTGGCGGCAACCTCAGCCTGCTCTTCGGCTTCCTGCTTGGCGTTTTCCAGCTCTTCGCGTGCGTTCTTGGTTTCAGTCACCAATTCAGCATCGTTTTCGTTGAGTCGCTCAAGCGTATTCCACGTGGTTGCAAACTGCTCAAACGAAGAAGCACCCAGGATTACGTCGAGGAACCCGGTATTGCCCGAACGATACATATCACGAGCGCGGGTACCAAGCTTTTCCTGATAGCCTTCTATTTCCCTGGTTTTCTGGTCTACCTTTTCCTGAGCTTCCTCCACCTTTTTTTCGGCGGCTTTCTGCTCATCGATAGCCGTGTAGTAATTATTCGAAGCCTCATCGAGCTTTTGCTGCATTTCGTTGAGCTTATTGAGCGCCTGTTGAGCTTCAGCTTGCTTTTCGGCGGCAGTAGGTTCTGCCAAAGCAACCGTTGTAGGCACGGCAAGGCCTGCGACAAGAACCACGGCCATTGCTGCCGAGGCAAGTGCTCGCTTATGTTTTGCGATAGAAATACCCATCGTGAGTTTCCCCCTGGTGGTGTTGTGGTGCGATTAAGCGATAGCTGGATCAGTTTAACAAGCGAACGGTTTGTGCCGCAACGCCACCGCGCCGTATTCAGGGTTTCAATGCGCAATATCCACAAATAACACCAGGTCAAAGCTTTATGTACATTTTGCGCTTGAATTATGGATGCCCCGATTTTGCCCGAAAACAAGAAAACCCGCCGAAGCGGGTTTTCGAAGAATCATATGATAGCGATTCGCTAGTAGCGAACGTAAATCATGCCACTGTGTACGGAGCTTACCTTAACCACGTCACCCGTCTGAGGGGCATGGATCATCTGGCCACCGCCGATGTAGATACCGCAGTGATGGCTGTTTACGCAAATATCACCAGGCTGGGGGTTGGAAACGCGCGTCCAGCCCATGAAGGTACCCGTGGTACCCAGGCGGCTGTAGCTACCGGTGAGGCAATAGCTTACCAAGCCAGAGCAGTCGAACGAGTTCGGGCCAACTGCACCCCACTTGTAGGGCTTGCCCAGCTGGGAGTAAGCGCGGTTTACCACGCTATTGCCCGAAACGGACTGGGGCTTGCTGTTGTTGGTTGCTGAGCTTGAAGCACTGGGCTTGTTGTTGTTGCTGCTGCTTGAATTGTTAGAGGTGGCATTGTTGCGATTGTTGTTCGAGCCGTTGTTCGTGATGGTAGCTGCAGCATCGTTACCTGCCGTGCCATTCTGCTCGGCAGCTGCTGCGGCAGCCTGCTGCTGAGCTTCCTGAGCAGCACGCTCCTGGCTGATAAGATCCTGAGCCTCAGCGGAAAGGCTGTTATAGGTCTGCTGCATCTCGGATGCCTTCTGGTCTGCTGCCTCAGCAACAGACTTGGCTTCCTCTGCCTTATCGGATGCTACCTTGGCCTGCTCTTCAGCTTCTTGCTTTGCAGCCTGAAGCTCTTCGCGAGCAGTCTTGGTTTCGGAAACCAATTCAGCATCATTGCCATTCAGGGTTTCCAGCATGTTCCAGGTAGTAGCGAACTGCTCAAAAGAGGATGCGCCCAGGATGACGTCCAAGAAATTGGTGTCGCCCGAACGGTACATATCACGAGCACGATCGGAAAGACGCTGCTGATCCTTTTCAATCTGAGCGGTTTTCTCTTCGATCTGCTTCTGAGCTTCGTCTACACGATTCTGAGCATCGATCTGCTCCTGATGAGCAGCTTCATAATTAGCGGAAGCCTGATCAAGCTCGCTCTGATACTGATTGAGCTTTTGCAGGGCTGCCTGAGCCTCTGCCTGCTTATCGTCGGAAGGCGCAGCGAACGCATTGGCTGCAGGGACGGAGAGTCCAACGGCCAAAATGGCAGCAAAAGCAGCGTTCAAAGCCACCTTAGACTTGGAAGCGCATGTCTGTTTTGTCATATGAAAGGGCCTCCTAGCACTTTCGCGTTGACCTTGCACATGTTCGAGACGTATCCCTAGTGCAAGAATTCAGCTTTTGCAATGGTAACAAACCCGCATCGGACAACGCAAAGATATGTGAAGGTGTGCTTCATAACACCAGTTCAGCGGAATATGACTATTCATTCTCGTCTTGAATGCGCTCTCGCTTATAACGTCTCTCAGCCTCATGGGCAGCGTGCGACTGCCTGTTGTTGGCAGAGGGCAGCTCCATTTCGAAACGCTGACCTCGACGTGTGGCCGCCTTTGCCTGGAGAAACAGGAACGTAAAGCCCAAAACGCCCGCCACCAACGATGCCGCCAAAATGGCCACCTTGGCAACCATTACGCACGCTGCGTCGGCAAAAGCCAAGTTGGCCACAAAGATGGACATGGTAAAGCCCACGCCGCCCAAAAGAGCCGCACCAAGCATATGGGACCAATTCACGTTTTCCGGCAGAGTTGAAAGTTTCGTTTTCACAATAATGAAGCTCATAAGCATGATGCCTGCAGGCTTGCCTATTACCAATCCGAAGAACACGCCCAAGAAGATAGGACTTGAAAGGATATCGCCCGCAGGCACCTGTATGAATGCCACATCGGCATTGGTCAGAGCGAACAGGGGAAGGATCGCGAAGTAAACCCATGGGTACAGCCTGCGCTCCAGGCGTGTTGCAGGAGGGACCACCTGACGGGAAACGCGCGCCAGACGCGTTACGCTAGCCAAGTAGTCGGTTTGGCCGATTACCGGCTCGTCGGGAACATAGCTTTCCTCCGCTTCCTTCACACGCTGCCCCGACCAGCTAGCGAAGCTCTTCAGCTTCACATGCGAACGGGAGGGAATGGCGAAGGCCAGCAGCACGCCGGCGATGGTCGAGTGAACTCCCGACATAAATATGCAGTACCACAGCACTGCACCCACCAACAAATATGGCACCAATGAATACACATGAGTGCGGTTCAGCGCAACAAGCACAACCATAACCACTGCCGCAGCCGCCAACCACATCAATGAGGGGCTCTGCCCGTAGAAGACAGCAATGACCAGGATTGCCACGATGTCATCGGCTACCGCAAGAGTGCTGAGGAACACTCGCAACCCGGCAGGAACGCGCGATCCCAACAACGCCAAAATACCAAGCGCGAAGGCAATATCGGTTGCAGTGGGCACGCCCCAACCCATAACCGTTTCCGGGTTGCTCGCGTTGAACAGCAGATAGATGCCCACAGGCATAAGCACGCCGCCAATAGCGGCAGCGACAGGCAAGATTGCCTGACGAACATCGGTAAGTTCGCCCACCGTCATCTCGTACTTGATTTCCAGCCCAACCAACAGGAAGAAAATTGCCATAAGCACATCATTGATAATGTGAGCCAACGACATCTCTGCGTGCGTCGCGCCAAACCCAAAGGATACTTCGGTGTGCCAGAACTCGGTAAACGCTCCGTGCGCAGCCGTATTTGCCACCACCAACGCAATAATTGCGCCTAGGAGCATGACGCCTGCCGCCTTGGTGGTTGAATGGGTGAGCTCCAGCACCTTATGGTAGCGACGCTGATGGGAAGACACCTCGTTGATGAAGATGCCAGTTTCCTTATGCGGTTTATGGGCCATAGGGTATTCCTCCGCTTCTCTTTAGCGTTCCACGATAGCAGAGCGAATCATTCAAAATGCCTTACCAATAGCAACGTTTATACAACGTTTTAGAACAAGTTCATTTTTATTGACGAAATCAGAAAGAAGTGCGCTAGACTAATAAGCGAAGACGGTTGACGAGGGGAAATACGAAACCGCCTCCCATCATAGAAGGTGCTGCAAGGGCGCATCCAACGATGCATTCCACGCAGCATGAATTGTCGTTTCCGACGTTCCAGTTTCATGAGGGGCCCCTCGAAAAACCGCGAAGTTCGTTTCAGTTTGAGAGGTGAAATCATGGAAATCACCATCACCGGCCGCAAGATGCCCATCACGGATCCTATCCGCGCTTATGCCGAAGAAAAAATCGGCAACTCCATGAAGGTCATGGACATCAACCCCCTTACTGCCGAGGTTGTACTGCAGGTTGAAAAGAACCCTGCTAACCCCACCCCCGCCAAGTGCGAGGTTACCATGCGCGCACGCGGTCACATCATCCGCGTAGAAGAGACCGACGAGAACATGTACGCCGCAATTGACGTCGCCGCTGCTAAGGTTCTGCGCCAGCTCCGCAAGTACAAGACCCGCATCATCGACAAGAAGATCGCTGATGCTCCTGCCAAGGCAGGCACCGAGCTCGACATCGACGGCCTGATGAAGGAACTTTCCGCCGACGATGAAGTAGTACGCGTGAAGGAACTGGTTCTCGAGCCCCTCACCGAAGAAGAGGCCCTGGTTCAGATCGACCTGCTCGGTCACGATTTCTTCGCCTACATCGACCGCGACACCAATGCCGTGAACATCCTGTATCGCCGCGACAACGGTGGCTACGGTCTGCTGAAGGCAACCGAGGAATAGGCACTCATTCCGCAACCCAGAAAGGGTCCGCTTATGCGGGCCCTTTCTTATTTTCTAAACGCGATGTCTGCTAATCCGATAGGTTTCACGAGCTTCTCTTTACACGCCCCTAGTTCGACCCCGCATACAGCTTTGCCTCTCTCACATAGCGAGGCGTGTAATAGTCGATGCGGTTCTTCACTTCTTCAGCGCTAAGGGTTTTCTTCACCTTTGCAGGGACACCAGCGACCAACGAATAGGGCGGCACTACAGCCCCTTCGAGAACCAGAGCGCCCGCAGCGACTACCGAGCCCTCGCCAATTGCAGCGCCGTTGAGGATGGTTGACCCCATGCCTATCAGAACGCCATCTTCCACTGTGCAGCCATGCACTACCGCGCCATGCCCCACCGTAACGTCGCTGCCGATGGTTACGGGGAATCCACTATCGATATGCACGACAACGTTATCCTGCACGTTAGTCCGATCGCCAATACGCAATGGCTCGCACTCGGCACGCAGCACCGCACCGAACCAGATAGAAGAATCCTCCCCCACCTTCACATCACCGCAAACCGTGGCGTTATCAGCCACGAACGCGGCACTGGAAACATCAGGTGTATGACCTTCAATGGAAATTATCATGCTCTCCCCTTTCAAAACCAGCATGCTCTGCATATCGAGGTCGCGCACCACTGCGGCGCGCTAAACAAAAGAGCCCCGCAGAAGCAAGGGCTCTCGAATACTTAATCGGCTGCGCCTTCCTGGAAGCGCGCGAGGAATGCCTTGGTGCGATTATGCTGCGGGTTGTTAATAACCTGCTGGGCTGGACCCTCTTCGACAATAACGCCGCCATCCATAAACGCAACGCGATCGGCAACGTCACGAGCAAAGGCCATTTCATGCGTCACGATAACCATGGTCATACGCTCATCGGCAAGCTCGCGAATAACGCGCAGGACCTCTTGCGTAAGCTCGGGGTCAAGTGCGGATGTGGGCTCGTCGAAGAACAGCACATCAGGGTCGAGAGCTAAAGCGCGGGCAATGGCAACGCGCTGCTGCTGACCGCCGGAAAGCTCGCAGGGAACCATATCTTCCTTATCGGCGAGCCCCATCTTGGCAAGCAGTTCGCGTCCGCGAGCAAGCGCTTCTTCCTTTGGGCGCTTCTGCACGCTGATCAAAGCATCGGTCACATTCTGCAGCACCGTAAAATGGGGGAACAGATTGAAATTTTGGAAAACCAGGCCGTAGCGTTTCTTAGCCTGGGCAAGCACGTCTTTGCCGCCATACACCGCTTTGCCCGTGGAGTCGGCTTCGGCAACCTTCACATCACCATACGCAAGCGAGCCAGCGTCCAGCGTTTCAAGCAGCGTCATGCAACGCAGGAGCGTGGACTTGCCGCCGCCCGAAGGGCCAATGATGGACAGCACATCGCCCTGATTTACCGTAAGCGAAATATCTTTTAGAACCTCGTTGCTGCCAAACGCCTTGCGCGCATGGCTCAGGTTCACAACTGGCATATTCTCCATAGAGGAAACCCCTTTTCCCATATCCTTCAAGCCAACACGCTAGTCGTGGTAGTAGGCAAGCTTCTTTTCCACGCGCCCCAAAATGAATTCGATGAAGAGGCAGAACACCCAGTAGATAAGTGCCGCGATAGCATAAGGGATCATGGACACGTTGCTTGCAGCAAGAGCCTTGGCAACCGAGAACATTTCCGCCATACCCAATACAAATGCCAAAGAAGTATCTTTTACCAGGGTGATGATCTCATTGCCCATCGCAGGCAAGATGCGCTTGATAACCTGGGGCAACACGATCTTGAAGAAGGTTTGCGAACGGGAGTAGCCCAAAACCAAGGCAGCCTCGTACTGGCCCTTTGGAATCGACTGAATGCCCGAACGGTAGATTTCAGCAAAATAAGCCGAATAGTTCAAGATGAAGCCCACGGCGCAAGCACCGAATTTCCAGTCGGTACCCATATTCATTCCCAGCAGATAATACGGACCGAACATGAAGGCCATCAGCTGCAACATCAGCGGGGTGCCACGCAGAATGGAAATGTAGAACTGGGCAAGCAGCGATAGCGGCTTGAATGAGCTCATTCGACACAAGGCAACCACAACGCCCAGCGGCAAAGAGCCAACCAGCGTAACTACGAAAATCCAGGCGGAAAGCCCCAAGCCATCCACCAAGGCGCCAACCATAACGCCAAGCTCCATAATCTTCCTCCTTCATGCGCCATGCGATTCAGCCGCTGAACGCAACAAAGGGCGGAAGGGGTAGCCTTCCGCCCAGCATTGTCGAGATCACCGCTCTTGCACCAGCATCCAAAGAGGACGAAGAAGAGCGCAGACTCGCTTTGTTTTCCTTACTTAAGCACCCAGTTCTCAGCGCTCATGCCGTAATCGGCGTACTTCTCGATGAGCTTTTCAACTGTGCCATCGTTGTACATATCCTTCAGCGTGCTGGTAACCTTAGCCGCCAGGGCATCATCGCCCTTCTTGAAGCCAACGGCATAGTGCTCGCTGCTCAGAGGATCAAGCTGCTGATAGGCGTCGGGCTTAGCAGCAATCTGATACTGAGCAATGGAAAGGTCGCAAGCAACAGCGTCTACCATGCCAGACTCAAGCTGCATAAATGCATTGTTGTAATCGGGAAGCGTCTGCAGGCTCTTGAAAGTATCGGCAACGTCCTTCTTGTCGCCCTCGAGCACGTCGAGTGCAGCAGAATCGGCCTGAGTTACCACCGTTTTGCCGGCAAGGTCGGAAAGGGACGTGATGCCGGAGTCCTTCTTAACAACGATTACCTGCTCGTTGAGCATGTACGGCTCGGAGAAGGTGTAGTCATCTTCGCGGCCTTCCATGGTGAAACCGTTCCAGATGCAGTTGATGGTGCCCTGGTTCAGCTGAGCGTCCTTGGTATCCCAATCGATGGCAGAAAGCTCAATGTCCCAACCGTTGCGGTTGGCAACTTCCTGAGCAAGGTCAAGGTCAAAACCGGTAGGGTTGTTGTTCTCGTCCATGAAGCCATACGGTGGATAGCTGTTATCGAAGCCCACGATGAGCTTGTTGTCGGCGGGGTTGCCGTCATTGGAGCTGGACTGCTGCTGCGAGCAACCCGCAAGCAGGGCGGCAGAAAGGCAGGCAACGCAAGCCACGGCCAACACCGAAAGGAACTTCTTCTTCATTACTACCTCATTTCAGCGGTAAGACTTTACTTAACTAAAGCAGACCGCAGTATAGCACACTAAAGTGCCGAAGCGAATGAGGCAGAAGAAAGCTCCCTCTGTTTTACCGCGCAGACGGACATCTTTCACCCGCAAGCGGACAGTGAGCCCCGCAGCGAACGCGTCGACGCCCCGCACACGCGCCGCACCCTACCATGGACGGCGGCGCTACTGGTCTCATCGTTCCCCGCGACGCCTCAGGCATGCTGGCGTCCTGCGGTTGCTACGCAGAAGAAACCCGCCCTGTTTCTGGCGCAAAAAAAAGGCTGCACAAGGCAGCCTTTGCAGTCGGTGGGACGGAAAGAGTGATTACGCCCTATTCAAGATCGAGTCGATATAAGGCTGATCGATATCAGGCAAAGGACGGAAAGGACTGGTTTCCTGAGCCGCAGGCTTCGCCAAAATACGCTCCATCCAGATCATGTCGTACCAGCGGCCGAACTTCAGTGCACATTTGTTGAAGCGGCCTGCATGTTCAAAGCCCAAGCGAGCATGGAAAAGACGGCTTGTTGCGGGCACGTATTCATCGGCAGGATCGCAATGAGCGATGCATGCCTCCATATTGAATACGTTTTGCAACAGCAGCAGCTTGGCTAGCGCTTCGTACATACGACGACCCAAGCCACGGCTTCGCAGGTCCTTGCGAACGTAAATCGAGGTTTCGGCAGAATGGGAATATGCCGCACGCGGGCGGAACGCCTGAGCGTAGGCATAGCCAAGAATAAGGCCATCCTTTTCGGCCACGATGTAAGGGTAACGCTCAAGAACGCGCGCGATACGCGCGGAGAACTCCTCCAACGAGGGCGGTTCGATTTCGAACGTTACCGCCGTTTCGAGAACGTAAGGAGTGTAGATTTCCAGCAACGCGGGAGCGTCTTCCTTCGTTGCCATGCGTATTTTAATTTCAGTATCCATGGGACGTATTCTACCCACGCAAACAGCGCACGAAAAGAGAGCTGCGAAAGAATTTTTGCGCTTCCCCGCAATTCGACACAGACCGTTCCAGTTTTCGCTTCAGCAATGCACACATCTATCGAATGCGAGCAACGGCAAGACCAAGCACCATCACCGCAAAAAAACCCGAGATAGCGAACGCCGCATGGAAGCCCGCCAAAGACATTCCCGCCGATGCCCCTGCGGCAATGGCGAATACCATAAGTGCCGTGCCAACAGATGCGCACGCCTGACGGACCGCAGTACCAAACGAAGAGCCATCGGTCATGATCTCATGCGGCAAATCGGCCATGCCCCACGAAGTTAACGGCCCAATCAAACCCGAAACACCGGTAGCGCGTACGCCCTGCAGCGCAACAATAGCCCAGAACGGAGTTGCTTCGTCGATGAATGCCATGGAAAGTGCGCCAACCGCCAGAAACACCGAAGCAACCACGACAACAGGACGAGCCCCAATGCGGTCCACTAACAAACCAGCCAGGGGATTCACGATGAAAGCCGCTACCGTGCCCGGCAGCAAAGCCAGCCCTGCCTGAAGCGCCGTACCTCCCCACTGGTTCTCAATGAACAGCGGAATGATCAGCGTGATGCCCATGAAACTGGCGAACAATGCGTTTGCCGCCCAGAAGCTCACACGGTAACGCCACGAATCGAAGATATGCAAATTGGTAAGAGGATGCTCGATACGCCTTTGCCTGTGCAGATACAGCGCCAAGAACAACACGCCAAGAATTGCAGGAGCCCAAATATATGGGCTTGCCAATCCGAAGCTCGAAGCATTGGAAAATCCCAGCAGCAGACCGCCGAAGCCCAAGGCGGAAAGCACCAGCGACAAAACGTCGAGCCTTGCAGACGAATTCGCCTGAGGACGGCGCGCAACCAATACCGCAGCAAGAAGCAGGAGAACCAACGCGCAGGCAAACAGCGCCACGAAAAAGCTGCGCCACCCAGCAAACCCAATCATCCATCCGCCAATGGTGGGTCCGATATTGGGAGCAAAACCCATAGCGATGCCCGCAATACCCATAACAGTTGCCTGCTTATCGCGTGGGAAGGAAGTCATAACGATACTGATCATCATCGGCATGGTTATGCCCGCCGATACAGCCTGAAGAGCACGACCGGCTACCAGCACCTCGAAACTAGGAGCCACCACATCGATAGCGGCGCCTACCACCAACAGCAGCAATGCCGCCAGCACCACGTTTTTCAGCGGAAAACGGCGCATGAGGTAGGTAACCGCGGGAACGGTGATTCCCAGCACCAGCATGTACAGCGTAGTAACCCACTGGCCAAGTTCCATCTGAACGCCAAAGTCTGCCGCCATACCGGAAAACATGGCGTTCAGCGCGGTTTGCGAAAGATTTCCCAAGCACGAACCAAGGATAACGATGGCAATAAGCACAATTACCTGTGTTTGAGCCCGCTTGCCCTCTTCCAACAAAATCCCTCCTTGGTGATGAAATGCTGTGATTTATCTTACCGCAGCGCTGGACTGCGCCCTCTCAACAACACGATGGCGTACCCTACTAGTGCTCTTGAACGACGCAAAAGGCAGCAGCCCATTACCTGGAAGGCACTCATGAACGCTTGCTCAACCCATCACCTTTCCCGCTCTGCGAAAATTATCCTTAGCTGGTTAGCAGTTGCCGCTATGGCAGCAATGATTTTCTGGATGTCCGCCAATACCGGCGAATCGATAAACAGCGGACTCGGCATCATCTCGGCAATCAAGGGCATGCTGACAACAGGCGCTCAGTGGGTATTCGGCCATGAAGTTGACGTTTCACCTGTTGGCCATTTCACCGAGTACCTTATTTTCGGCGCGCTGCTGTTCAACGCGCTGCGCTTTCACCTAAACCCTCGCACCGCGCTTCTCGCGGCATTGGCCATCGGAAGCCTCTACGGCGTAACCGACGAGTGGCATCAGCTATTCGTCCCCAGCCGAAGCTGCGACCCCGCCGATTGGGCGGTAGATACCGTCGCGACTCTTGTTGGTGCTGCGCTAACCCGTTTCGGATTCGGGAAAACGAAGACGTCAAGCGATAAATAAATCGGAAGAGCAGAGGATTCCGCCGAACCTTCTTTGTTCCCGATTTCCCAATCCTGCAAACTCGCACACTCAGCCTAAACAGGAAGAACCCGCCATATGGCGGGTTCTTCCTCGTTCACACTCCTGTCCAAAAGCAAGAGATTTCGAGTCGGCGCAACTTCCGGCGAATAAAAGGACAAAGCAGTGGCAACATCCCAATATGAGCCCGAAGAGAACATTGCCGATGAAGAGGTGTAGAAGTTCTTCACCGGAAGTTTTGCTTCCTCTAAGTTAACCGTGATTAACTTAACAAGAGAAAAGTTAGCCGTCAATAACATTTTCAAAGAAAAACGCTCACCGCCAAAAAATAACCGCCCGCCCGCGCAGCGAGCATGCCCCAAAGAAACAACCGATCGCCCGGCGCTTTCGAAGGTTGCTCATGTGACGTGCCCAGAAGGGATGGCAGATTGCAAAGCGCAAGAAATAGGATCACGGAATAAACCAACCGACATAAAAAAGAGACTGGCGACAATTGCGGCAATTACAACGCATGCTTATAAAACAAGCACCGTGCAAAGAGATGCCAAATCAAGGAACAGTGCCACAGCTAGACCTTGCAAAGCGCAACGCAAAAGCAGGCGAAACATGCGCACGCATGGCTCTATAGAAGCAAAGCAAGGAAAGGATTCCCCTCACACACAAAAGCGCCCGCGCGCGAGAGGGGTATCGCGTGGGGCGCATGCGACAAAGCTGCTAGCTTCGGTATCGCTAACGGTTTTATTGTCGCACCAGAGCCCCAGAAAAGAAACCTATAAATGAAGATTAATCTATAGGCGAATCCTATATATAGAGGTGAGAGGCCACTTATTAACGTCGTTAATCCATGCAAGCAGAGCCGCGCTCCGAAAAGCCCTATTCCCTTCGCGCATGCTTTCCACGAAGGGGAACGTCATCGAACATGGCGTCGAGAGCCGCATCCGAAGAACGCTCGGCTGGCTCAAGATACGACGCTCGCGCAGTGCCGCCTTCAACCGGGAGGGGCAGCTTCCCCGGGTTGGCTGCAGAATTATCCGACATGGCCCTTCGGCCCCCAGAAGAGCGAACCACACTAGGCGCAGCAGCGCTCCGAGGCCCAACACTCTCCGCATTTCCGCCGATGCCTTCTATAGCAGCCATGGCACTACGATATGTCTCCGCCTCAGAATCAAAGGAGCGTTCACCGCTTGCAGCAGCCTGACGAGCAAAGCCGTCCACCCCAGCGGACGCTTTCCCCCTACCGGAGCCGGTTCCGCGCCCTTTTCTCCTTTGGCCAGCACGAGCTTCCGCCTCGGCGCACTCGCGTTCAACCTCTTCTATGCTCTTGTTCTCCATTGCCTCAGAATCAGCAAAACGCTTGAAGTACTCCATTGCTTCGGTGAACAGCTCGTAGTCAGAAGGGTGGCGGGCATCACTGGCCAGGTAGCGGACCAAACCAGCCTGCACCAGCTTCTTCGCCGCGCGGCGCGAAGGATCTAGAAAGCCCCCATATATGCAGTCCGCAGAAATCTGCAATTCACAGCCAGCCGAAACGAAACGGCGCGCAACATCGAGATCCTTCTGGACTTCACGGCATCGCTCTGGGTTGGCGATTATGACCTTGAAACCCTTGCGCTGCAGATTGTGAACCATGAATTCCCAATCGAGCGGCAGGGTACCTTGAGGAAGCTCCAGTAAAAATTCCCCCTGGTCGTTGCCGAGCTGAACAGCTGCGTCCATCCCAAGCTTCTTCAATTTGTGATAGTCGACTTCAAAGCCCATAGAAAGCTCGGGTGCACCAGGAATAGCAGACGCATGGCGCTTTAGCTGAAGATAAGCCTGCCACATACGCGAGAAGTCGAACCAAGGGTCGCAGCATCGCGGCGTGCATACGATGGAAGTAATGCCCGCCCTCATGGCCTCAGAAAGCATTAGCAGCGATTCCTGCATGGTGCGAGCACCATCATCTACTCCAGGAAGAATATGGCAGTGTACGTCACGCATGGCGAAAGGAACTCTCTAGCTTGATGGATTGCAATAGGTGGGCCTTTGCGTGAACGCGAATATTCACGCAGATCCAAACTACCTGCCATTATATACACAACCCATAAAAAGCCGCCCCCGAACGAGTCGAGGGCGGCATGCACGGCAGCAAACGCTTATATAGGGGAGTCCTCACTTCGCGGCATCTGCACCGATGCATCGATTACGCAAACGAAAGAGCCTGATCGATATCGGCAATGAGGTCAGCGGTGTCTTCGATACCGCACGAAAGACGCACGAGATCGGGGCTGATGCCTGCCGCAGCAAGCTCTTCGTCATTCATCTGCCGATGAGTTGCATTTGCAGGATGAAGAACACAGGTACGAGCGTCGGCAACATGGGTAGCGATCTGCGCCAGCTTCAAGTTGGCCATAAAGCGCTCTGCCGCTTCACGCCCGCCCTTTACGCCAAAGCTCACAACACCGCATGAACCATTGGGCAGGTACTTTTGCGCCAAATCATAATTCGGGTCATCGGGCAAGCCGCAGTAACGAACCCATGCCACTTTCGGGTGGCTGGAGAGGAACTCGGCAACCGACTGACCGTTCTTGCAGTGCTGCGCCATGCGAACATGGAGGCTCTCCAAGCCCATGTTCAGCAGAAATGCATTCTGCGGCGACTGAATAGAGCCAAAATCGCGCATAAGCTGTGAGGTAGCCTTGGTGATAAACGCGCCTTCCAGCCCGAAGCGCTCGGTGTACACCACGCCATGATAGCTTTCGTCGGGCGTAGTAAGACCGGGGAACTTATCAGCATGAGCGTTCCAGTCAAACTTGCCGGAATCAACAATGCAGCCGCCAACACCAGCACCGTGGCCGTCCATGTATTTCGTGGTGGAATGGGTGACGATATCAGCGCCCCATTCGAAGGGACGGCAATTTACCGGCGTGGGGAACGTGTTGTCCACGATCAGCGGCACACCATGCGCATGAGCCGCATTGGCAAAACGCTCAATATCCAAAACGTTAAGTGCTGGGTTCGCAATGGTTTCGCCGAAAACCGCTTTGGTGTTCGGGCGAAATGCTGCTTCGAGCTCATCGTCAGAGCAGTCGGGAGAAACAAACGTGCACTCCAGACCCATGCGTGCCATGGTGTGGCACAGCAAATTGTACGTACCGCCGTAAATCGCCGAAGAAGCCACTACATGGTCGCCCTGCCCGGCGATATTGAACACGGCGAAGAAATTTGCTGCCTGCCCCGATGAAGTGAGCATTGCGGCGCTGCCACCTTCCAGCTCACAGATTTTTGCAGCAACGAAGTCGTTTGTAGGGTTCTGCAGGCGGGTATAGAAGTATCCAGATTCTTCCAGATCGAACAAACGGCCCATATGCTCGCTTGTATCATATTTCCAGGTAGTTGATTGATAAATTGGCACCTGACGAGGCTCGGCATCGCCAGGACGATAGCCGCCCTGCACACAGGTTGTGGCCAAAGATTCGCTCATTGCGTATTCCTTTCTTCCCAAAGCCCGCCCACGCAACCGAGGCGCGTGAAGCGATAGTGTCTATTGTAAAAGCGCATCGCCAAAAGATGGTGCACTAGATCGACAAGTAAAAAACCTGGTCAATGCAATTACCTATAACTGGCTATAGATTGGCTGACGGACGTAGAAGGCTTGGGCGCCCGCGCGTACAATCGTGATTGCTATTGCATCAACGCACGAATGTATCGTTATTAATAAAGGAGCACTTATGCCAATTCGCATCCCCGATGCCTTGCCGGCAACAGAGGTCTTGGAAAGCGAGAACATCTTTGTTATGACCGAGCACCGCGCTATCCATCAGGACATTCGTCCATTGCGCGTGCTCATCTTGAATTTGATGCCCTTGAAAATCGAAACGGAAACCCAAATCCTGCGCAAGCTCTCGAACACGCCCTTGCAGGTTGAGGTGGACCTCCTGCAAACCGTCACGCATAAGGCGACGCACGTACCTCCCAAGCACATGGAATCGTTCTACGTGGATTTGGATGACATTCGCAACAAGCGCTATGACGGCATGATCGTCACCGGAGCACCAGTCGAAAAGCTCCCCTTTGAAGATGTGGATTACTGGCCCGAATTGTGCGACATCTTCGAATGGGCAAAAACCAATGTTTTCTCGACCTTGTACCTCTGCTGGGGTGCGCAGGCGGGTGCCTACTATCATTTCGGGATTCCGAAGTATCTAAGGCAGCACAAGATGACCGGAGTTTTCGAGCACAAGATCTTGAAGCCCACCTCTCCTCTGGTCCGTGGCTTCGATACCGTCATTCATGCGCCCCATTCTCGCTGGACCGAGGTCCATGCAGAAGACATCGAGAAGGTCCCCGAGCTAGAGCTGATCTCCGTGTCGGACGAAGCTGGCGTCTTTATCGCCAAAAGCACCGATAGCCGCCACTTCTTCGTATTCGGCCATCCCGAATACGACACCGACACCCTGGCGAGCGAGTTCCATCGCGACACGAAAAAGGGCCTGAACCCTGACATGCCAAAGCACTACTTCCCCAACGACGATCCGACGCAGAAGCCTATTTCCAACTGGCGAGCCACAGCTCAGCTGCTATACACCAACTGGCTCAACTACTATGTGTATCAGGCAACACCCTATGATTTGGAAGACATGCCTGAATCCAAATAGGACAAACCCACACTGAAACAAGCCAGGGAATCCAATCGGAATTCCCGGAACCGCAAAAAAGAAGGGCACGCGCCAAAGCGCGTGCCCTTTCAAATTGCAGGAGAAGCGAATCGCCAAGCCAGCCGCATGAACGCCTGTTAGTCCTGTACGCGGATGACCGACGGGAATCCGCCCGTAACAACACCCTCCAAAGCTAGGATGTCGTCGATGGCCTTGCGCACATTGCGCTCTTCGGCCGTATGGGTAACAAACACCAGATCGACGTCATCGCGTGCAGCGTTGCCGCGCTGGGTAACCGTCTTAACCGAAACGTCATATTTTGCGAAAATGTCTGCCGCGGAAGCCAAAACGCCACTGCGGTCGGCAACCACAAAACGGATGTAGTACTTCGTATGGAGGTCCTCAACGGAAAGAATGGGCAGATCGTCAGTGCACGTGCATCCAACAATTGGCTTGATGCCCATCTGCAAATGGCGAGCAACCTCGAGCACATCGCCCATAACAGCGCTAGCAGCAGGACCCGCGCCGGCACCTTCACCGAAGAACATGTTTTCGCCCGCAGCGTCACCCACGGTATAAATTGCGTTGAATACGCCATTTACCGTGGCGAGCTGATGACTTTCGGGAATCATCGTGGGATGCACGCGAACATCAATGCCTGCGTCGGTGCGGTATGCGTGGGCAAGGAGCTTCACCGCATAGCCCATTTCGTGAGCCATAGCCAGGTCGACAGGGGAAATGCGACGAATGCCCTCGGTGAACACCTGGTTCATGGTTACACGGGAATTGAATGCAATGGAAGCCAAGATGGCAATCTTGGCAGCAGCATCAAGGCCATCGACGTCGGCCGTGGGATCAGCTTCCGCAAAACCCTTTTCCTGAGCTTCCTTCAGCGCGTCATCGTAGCTCATGCCGTCTTCGTCCATGCGCGTAATCATGTAGTTGGTGGTGCCGTTCACGATGCCCATGATGGAATCGATGCGGTTGGCAATAAGAGAGTGCTTCAAGGGAACGATGATGGGAATAGCGCCACCAACGCTGGCCTCAAACGCAATTTCTACGCCCTTTTCTTCCGCCAAGCTCATAACCTCTTCGCCACAAGAAGCCATAAGGGCCTTGTTGGCGGTAACCACGCTCTTGCCGTTTTGCAGGGCGCCGATTACCACTTCCTTGGCGAAGGTGGTACCGCCGATGAGCTCGATAACCAGATCGACCTCAGGGTCGTTAATCACTTCATGGAAATCGGTGGTGAAGATATCGCTCAAGCCATATGAATCGGCAACCTCTGGCTGACGGGAGCATACGCGGGTCAGCTCAATGTCAATGCCAAAATGACGTTTGAATTCTTCCTTGTGGTTGCGAAGGATGTCCAAGCATCCGCCGCCAACCGTGCCCGTTCCGACCAAGCCAACCTTGACAGCCATGAAGCGCACCTTTCCGTAGAAGTTATATTCCATCTATTGTAAACGTAAAGACATTGCCGTTTGCCACTGATCCGTTAAATGGATAAGCAAAGCGGCCTTACCGCACTAAAACGAAACAGGGCTCTGACGAGCATGAACAGGGATCGACCGCACTTACCGTACCGAATCGACCTTGGATCACGTCATCAGGGCCCTGTATAACATCATCGCAGCCCAACCAGGCGGCTGCACAAGAAGAGCTTACAGATCGCAGCTCATCAAATCGGCATAGGTTTCACGACGAGTTACCAAGCGAGCCTTGCCATCCTTGACGAACACAATACCGGGCCTAGGCTGACCGTTGTAGCGACTGCTCATGGAATGGCAGTACGCACCCGTGCCGAACATGCATACGATATCGCCCAGGTCGGGATTCTGAATCGAAGCATCGGCAGCAACCGCATCGCCCGATTCGCAATGCTTGCCCACCAGCGTTACCACTTTCGTACGTGGCTGGTTGGCTTTGTTGGCAATAACAGACTCGTACTCCGCACCATAAAGAGCGGTACGAATGTTGTCGGACATGCCGCCGTCGATAGCGACGATATTACGAATGCCCGGCAGTGTCTTCAGGATTCCCACGGTATAGAGTGTCACGCCCGGCGTTGCTGCAATGGAGCGACCCGGCTCGACCGCGATGCGAGGCTCCTTCACACCATACTCAGCGCACAGCTCTTTCACTGCAGTACAGGTAAGCTTCGCAAACGACTCAATCGTGGGAGGCTCTTCCTCTTTTACGTAAGCGATACCCAGGCCACCACCCAGATCGAGGCCTTCGATTTCGTAGTCGTATTCTTCGTTGATGCGCTTGATGAACTGGATCATGACATCGATAGCTTCGCGGAACGAATGCAGGGCAAAAATCTGAGAGCCAATATGGCAATGCAGGCCGGTAAGACGAACGCCCGGCGTCTCCAAAACATCCTTCACGCATTTGAAGGCGAAATCCTCGCGCATGGTAAAGCCGAACTTGGAATCCTCGCAACCCGTGCGGATGAATTCATGCGTATCGGCTTCCACACCAGGAGTAATGCGCATGTAGATATCCTGCGTAACGCCCAGCTCTTGGGCGATAGCGGAAATGCGGCCCAATTCAATGCGGGAGTCAACAACAATGCATCCCACACCAGCCTCGATGGCTTCACGCAGTTCTTGGGGGGTTTTGTTGTTGCCATGAACCACTACGCGCTTGGCAGGAAAACCCGCAGCAAGCGCACAGGCGAGTTCGCCGCCGCCAGAAACATCCAGGCACATGCCGTGCTCGTTGGCGAGCTTCACGATGGCTTTGTTCTGGAATGCCTTGGAAGCATAGGCGACTTCGGCGCGGTCGCCGTAGTACTTCTTGAAAGACTGAACGTATTCATCCATGCGCGCCTCAAGATCGGCCTGGTCAAACACGTACAGTGCGGTGCCGAATTCCTTGGCAATTTCCACCATATCGCAGCCGCCGATGAAAAGATGGTCGTCTTTCACTTCGGCAGTAAGGGGCAGAACCTTGCCCAATTCCATGGTGGTAAGGCCGTCAGCCTTTTTGTTCAGGTCAGATACGGGGAGTGACATAACGCCTGCTTCCTTAGGTGTTGTGTGGGTATGCGCATGCGCGCTTCTTGTTCGACCGATATAATACCGTGCGAATAGCTACTGTACCAATGTTTCTTTTCAAGCTGGTAACGCCAGCGCGATTGGGGGCCACCATGCTTCGTATAACCATATTTGCCGTAGGCAAGCTCAAAGAGCAATTCTGGAAAGACGCCGTCGCAGAATACCTGAAACGCCTTGGCGGATATGCAAAAATCGAAGTGCGGGAACTCCCCGACTCCAATGCAGAAAAGGAGGCCGCAGCTTTACTTTCCGCATTGCCAGAACGCGGTCCCATTATCTTGATGGACATTCGCGGAAAAGAAACTTCCAGCGAAGGCCTGGCGCAAAAAATTGACAATTATGCGCTCAACAGCGATTCGCATATTTCCTTTATCATCGGCGGAAGCGATGGCGTAACAAAGGAAGTGAAACAGCGCGCCACAGAGCGCATCAGCTTTGGGCCTATAACCCTACCCCACAACCTTGCTCGCGTTGTTCTGCTCGAACAGATTTATCGGGCATTCAAAATCATTCGCCACGAGCCCTACCACAAGTAGCTTCTAGGGGCTATCGAATCCAGCTACGCGCCCGTGCGCTCTCCACTTGGGAAAGGTACACGCCTGCTTGACTTCTGCCGCCAGCGCCAAACCGCGCACTCGCCACCTGGGGTAAGGGGCATATCCAAAAGGGCGCTCCGCAGTGACGCGAAACCCTACCCTACTTGCTTTTGGAGCTCGGCAAGGGTTCCATCTTTGTCCATCTGGTCGAGGGCGTCATTGATGGCTTCCGTTAAGACCCGATTGTCCTTGTTCACGGCAACAGCATATTTCTCGCACGTTGCCACAGTTTCCAGGGTAACGCAATTGGGATAGGCGCTGTTCATAAGATATGTTGCGGCAGGCTCATCGGTTACCACAGCGGCAACTTCCCCCGCCTCAAGAGCGGCAAAGCATTCAGCAGCGGTCTTGTAGGCGACAACATTCTGCGTGACGTTTGCCATAGCATAGTCATAACCCGTGGCTTCAGCCTCAGCGGCAACCTGCTTGCCTTTCAGCTCGGACACCTTTTCGTACACGCCCTTCTTCGCCACAATCGCTTGATCAACCAGGTAATACGGAGAAGAAAAATCGACTAGCTCCGACCGGCTGGGATTGATAGACAATGCCGAGATCGCAACGTCGTAGGTGCCATCATGTACACCCTGCACCAGTTCATCGAACGGAACTGCCTTGATCTCAAGCTGAAGCCCCAGACGATTCGCCACCTCACGGGCAACGCTCACATCGAAACCCGTAGGAGTCTCACCATCTAGGGAGTCAAACGGAGGAAAATTAGGCGCCATAGCAACAGTAAGCTTGCCTTCGCTTACCAGCTGGTAGCTGGGTTTGCTGTCTTCTTCCGCACAACCCGAAAGGCACAACGCAGCCAGTGCCGCACAAAGCGTTATCAGAACCGCCACAAACCGTTTTGCCATATCCTTCCCTCCCTTCAGCGAGAAACAACCAAGAATACCTGCTGCCTTATTCGGCTTTCACCATATCGTCGGCGGATTCAAGGGTAAGGTCGCCTTCTTTAATCCAGCCAATCTTGCGCAAAACAAGACCGAATGCGTAGGTTAACACCGCAGGAAGCACGAAACAGATTAGCACCAGACCCGCCCAGTCCATAGCGGTAATGGTTGCCATTGCGCCTGACGCCATATCGGCAACCCAGCCGGTATACACACCAATGGGGCCAACCAAACCACACGTGCCCATACCCGATGAAATGGCAGGGCCGTTCATCTTAAGCTGGAAAACGCATGTCGCGATGGGTCCAGTGATCATGGAAGCCAGCGTAGGGGGAATCCAGATGCGCGGGTTGCGCACGATATTGCCCATTTGCAGCATCGACGTTCCCAGGCCCTGCGAGATCAAACCGCCCCAGCGGTTTTCCTTGAAGCTCATTACCGCAAAACCAACCATCTGAGCACAGCAGCCGGCAACAGCAGCGCCTCCTGCCAAACCAGTGAGGCTCAATGCCGCGCAGATAGCCGCCGAGGAGATTGGCAGAGTAAGGGCGATGCCCACCAGAGCCGATACCAAAATACCCATGAAGAACGGCTGGAGTTCCGTAGCCCACATGATGAGCGAGCCTACCGCGGTAGCGCCTGCGCCAATAGAAGGCGCACACGCCATGGAAAGCAAGCATCCCACCAGAATGGTGACTGAAGGAGTAACCAAAATATCGATCTTCGTTTCATTGGCAACCAACTTGCCGCATTCTGAAGCAACGATAGCAACCACAAGCACCGCTAATGGACCGCCCGCACCGCCCAGACTGTTCGCCGCGTAACCAACCGCCACCAGGGAAAACAACACCAGTGATGGCGCTTTCAGCGCAAAACCAATGGATACGGCCATGGCAGGACCCGCCGCACTCTTGGCGAAATCACCCACCTGAACCAATACATCGATTCCAGCCTGCTGGCCAATAGTCGAAAGAATAGTACCCATTAGCAGCGAGGCGAACAAACCTTGCGCCATGGCGCCCAGAGCGTCAATCAGGTATCGCTGAACGGAAATCTCAATATCCTTGCGTTTGCAGAATGCTGCGAACGAACTCATTGGGTCTTTGCTCCTTTCAGTAAAGAAGCCGCGCTTTGGCGGCTTCGCGGGGCAATGCAGCCGTTGCCCTCCTATTGCTTTTCACCTTCGGCTGTCGGGCTTTCCGACTTGGCGGCTTCCCCGTTTTCTGCCTCTTTGGCATCAAGCACCTCAAAGGCAAGGCCATAACCACCTGCACCGTAATTCAATGCCTTTGACACGCGAGCGATGGTTGTCGCAGAAGCCCCAGTTGCCTTTTCGATAACAGCATATGAACTGCCCTTGCGCAACATACGCGCCACATCCAAACGCTGCGAGGTGTCCTTGATCTCGCGGACAGTGAACAAGTCTTCCAGCAGGGCAAATACATCATCAGGACGGGTTAAACCCGCAAAGACCTCAAGCAGATCTTCCACTTCTCTTGTCCTAAGCTCCGGCATAGCCCATACCCCTTTCACCGTTGATGATTCCCCTGGCGCGACACCCCTGCAGCGAGCGCTCATTTTGTCCCCTGAAAAAACAAGCCGCACCCCTGCGCCTTACGGCAAAGGGGAATGCGGCTTGAAGAAAGCGCACTGAAAGCGCACCTCGATTAGAAGCGGGTGATCCACTCTTCATACTCGGGTGCCTTACCATAAGCAACCTCAAAATAGCGCTTCTGAAGCTGCGCGGTAATGGGGCCCATAGGACCGATTTCGCGGTCGTCTACGCTGCGGACGGGCGTAAGCTCGGCAGCAGAGCCGCACATGAACATCTCATCGGCAATGTACAGATCGGAACGGGTAAGGGATTCCTCGATAGCGGGAATGTCCATGTCGCAAGCAATATGCAGAATGGTGTCGCGAGTGATGCCCTCAAGCAGACCGTCCGACAGCGGAGGCGTAGAGAGAATACCGTTGCGAACGGTGAAGAGGTTTTCGCCCGTACCTTCGCACACGTAGCCCTGTTCGTTGAGCATAACAGCCTCGGCATAGCCGTGGTTCTTTGCCTCGAGCTTTGCCAAGATGGAGTTCATGTAGGAAGCGGAAGACTTAACGGCAGGAGGAATTGCGTTGAAGGAACGCTGACGCCAAGAAGAAACACCCACAGGGATGCCGTTCTTAAGGGCATCTTCGCCCATGTAAGCGCCCCAAGGCCATACCGCGATGATAACGTCCACGGGAGCACCCGTCGGGTCTACGCCCATCTGGCCATAGCCATAGTATGCAAGAGGACGAATGTAGCAAGACTTCAATTCGTTCTTCTTGATAAGCTCAACGGTTGCTTCGCACAGCTCGTCTACGCTGTAGGGAAGGTCCATCATGGCAATCTTGGAGCTGCGCTGCAAACGCTCCATGTGGTCGCGAAGGCGGAAGATAACTGTTTCATCCGTTTCTTCGTTGTGGTAGCAACGGATACCTTCGAACACGCCAGAACCGTAATGAAGGGCATGGGTCAGAACGTGCGTCGTTGCCTGCTCCCACGGCACCATTTCGCCGTTCTTCCAGATGTACTTAACAGGTTGCACGTCAGCCATTTGTTCTTCCTTTCGCGGTTCTTCTTCCCCCAAAGCCCAGGACGCGTAAGCACGCCCCGCCGGGAACTTTTTCGGTTTTCTATTCTACTCCAACTAAGTAGAGTGATGTAGTTCAGCACAAAAAGGCAGCAACTGGAGCCTTCTACTCCGTAAAAGGTAGGGGCTTTCTGAAAAGTCGATGCCTCCTGAGGCTGCAACCTTTGCAAACTCCCACGTCAATCCAATTTGCAGGAACGCAACTTTGCGGATTAGTGCGAGCACCCCTGCAGCGAAGACCGGCAACAGCACCTAGATCTGCGAGGACAGCATTCCTAATGGCTAGTAGAGCCCAACCCCTGGCAGACAGCCCAAACCTGCAGGGCAAGCGCATACGCCGCACCGCCTGCAAAGCAACATTCCAGCCTGCGCGCTACTCGGTTTTCTCACGAACGGCGGCGGCATCGGAAATCGATCGCTGCACCGCGGCCTCGGTTACCGTTTTGGTGCTGGAGGATATAGCGCGCTCAGGCTTTCCTGACGCCGCATCGGCAACGCCAGCAACAACCTTTTCTTGCTCCTCGATCTGAGCGCGACGCCTGCTGGCAGCCTCTTCGACGTCGGACGTCTGCACGGCATGCATCAGGATCTGCATACGGCGCTCAACGTCTTGGATGATATCGGAGCAATCTTTCAGCTCGTCGAACATGTCGATGCCTTCAACCTTGGCATCCTGCTTGTACTTCAACGTATGCTCAAGCGATGCCCAAAAGTCCATTGCTATCGTGCGCAGCTGGATTTCAACAGGCACATACTGTTTCCGATCAAGGAAATAAACAGGCACCTTCACGATGATATGAAGGCTGCGGTATCCGTTTGGCTTGGGGTGCGTGATGTAGTCCTTCACCTTCACGATCTGCAAATCGTCCTGCAGGGAAAGAACCTTCAGCAAGGCGCTCACATCGTCGATATAGGAAACGATTACACGCATACCCGCAATGTCCAGGATGTTTTCCTCCATGGATTTCAGCGTTACCGGCACACCGTAACGATACAGTTTGTCATACACGCTTTTGGGCGCCTTGATACGCGATTCAATGTGATGGATCGGGTTGCGGCTTAAGCGATACTCCAAATCGGCATCAAGAATCTCGAAACGCGTGCGCATTTCGCGAATAGCAGCCTCGTATTTCTTAAATAGAGGCCTGCTTGCCTGCTCGAACAGCTGATACTGCTCCGTTGATTTGGCCAACTGCTTGCCAGGCGCTTTTTCGCTTGCCATGCTTTTAGACCCTTCGTTGTCGGGAACCGTTTCGCTCCCATCTTAGCCAGCCATGGCAAGTCCGAACAGCACTCCACGAAAGATTCTCCGCACATGTCAATTATCGGGAAAGAACGTTGCAGGTTGGTAACGCTCCGCAACTGACGGCCACAAAAGCCTAAGCCGCTCTACTCCCTGGGAATATAGGGACAGGTCCCATTTTCCCAGTTCGGCATAGCGCACAAAGAAAAAGCTCCGCTTGCGTGATACTTAGCAAGCGGAGCTCTCTTCGCAAAGTGGGGAAATGGGACCTGTCCCTATATTCCCAGTTTGGCGTTACGCGTAGAAAAGGATGTCGTTATAAGTGGGAACGGGCCAGTAATCGCGCTCTACCACACATTCAAGAGCATCAATCTCGGCACGAAGGGCATCCATGGCGGGAATTACCTCGTTGGCGTAAGCGTTAGCCTGCTCCTGCGGCGCCTCGATTGCCTCGGCTGCATTGTGAACCTTGATGAGTTCACGCGTTGCCTTTGCGGCCTTATCAGCACCAGCGATGATGACCTCAAGAACGCTTTCGGTCTCAGTCATATCAGCGCCAGAGATAGCAGCCTTTACCGTAGTGATGTTGCTTGCCAGGTCTGCCATGTAGTCGGTGATGGCGGGCAGGTACGTACGGCGAACCATGCGGATCATGGTGCGTGCCTCGATGTTCAGAAGCTTGTTGTACTTGTCGAGCTTCACCTCGTAACGGCTACGTACCTCAGGCTCGGTAAGAACGTTGAACTCGTCAAACAGATCGAGCGACTTCTGGTCTACGAAGCAAGGCAGAGCCTCTGCAGTGTTGCGATGGTTTGCAAGGCCGCGCTTCTCGGCTTCCTTTTCCCATTCCTCGGAATAGCCATTGCCGTTGAAGATGATGCGCTGGTGATCGGTGAGCGTCTTCTTGATGTAAGCGATGGCCTTCTTTTCGAAGTCGGCGCCTTCGGCACCTTCAAGCGCATCGGCGAAGCCCTTCAGGCTCTTTGCCATTGCGGTGTTCAGGATCATGTTGCAGTCGGAAAGGTTTACCGAAGAACCAGGCATGCGGAACTCGAACTTGTTGCCCGTGAACGCGAAGGGGCTGGTGCGGTTGCGGTCGGTGTTGTCCTTCATGAACTTCGGAAGAACAGCAACGCCCAAATCCATTGCGATAGCATCGGCGGAATGGTATTCGTCGCCAGAGATAAGGGCATCTACGATAGCGCCCAGCTCGCTGCCCAAGAAGATAGAGATGATAGCCGGAGGTGCCTCGTTTGCACCCAGGCGATGATCGTTGCCAGCAGAGGCAACCGACATGCGCAGCAGCTCCTGATATTCATCAACCGATTCGATTACGCAAGCAAGGAACACGAGGAAGCGCAGGTTGTCCATCGGGTCGTCGCCGGGATCAAGCAGGTTAACCTTGTCGTAGGAAAGCGACCAGTTGTTGTGCTTACCAGAACCGTTGATGCCCTCGAATGGCTTTTCGTGCTGCAGGCAAACCAGGCCATGATGGGATGCATCGAGACGCATCTTTTCCATGGTGAGCAGGTTTTCGTCGATTGCGCGATTCGAGTTTGTGAACAGCGGGGCAAGCTCATGCTGAGCAGGAGCAACCTCGTTGTGCTTGGTTTTTGCGGAAACACCCAATGCCCACAGGTCGTCATCGACTTCCTTCATGAACTCGTTGACGGTAGGACGGATGGCGCCGAAGTAATGCTCTTCGAGCTCCTGTCCCTTAAGCGGAGCGGCGCCGAACAGGGTGCGGCCCGTCATGACGAGGTCTTGGCGCTTTACGTAATCCTTCTCGGAAATCAGGAAGTACTCCTGCTCTGCACCAACCGTGGAAACCACGCGATGGCCGTCTTCGCCAAAGAACTTCAAAACGCGCTGAGCCTGTTCGTTAACAACGCTCATAGAACGGAGAAGCGGGGTTTTCTTGTCGAGTGCTTCACCGGTGTAGGAGCAAAATGCAGTAGGGATGCACAGCACTTCATCCTTGATGAATGCAAAGCTGGTTGGATCCCATGCGGTGTAGCCGCGAGCCTCGAACGTGGCACGCAAACCGCCAGAGGGGAAACTCGATGCATCGGGCTCGCCCTGAATGAGCTCCTTACCGCTGAAGGTCATGATTGCGGTGCCGTCACCTACGGGGTTCAGGAAGCTGTCATGCTTTTCAGAGGTGATGCCTGAAAGGGGCTGGAACCAATGCGTGTAATGGGTAGCACCGTGCTCGATAGCCCATTCCTTCATGGCGTGAGCAACGACATTCGCAACTTCGATGTCGAGAGGCTTACCTTCCTTAATGGTCTTGGTAAGGCTCTTGTAGGTTGCGGAGGGAAGGCGTTCCTTCATGACGTGCTCGTTGAACACCATCGATCCGTAGATTTCAGAAACGTGGGCCATCTTTTCTCCTTTTAGGTATTGACGCTTATGCGACTGCTTAACGGCTTTTGGTTATTTTGCCATAACCATCGCCGCCTTTTCGGTACCTCTCAACCCTAATCAGCATTTGTTTCAATCAGTTTTCGCTCGCGAAACGGGTTTGTTTCGCTCATTGGAGCATGGTTTTGGCGCTTTTTCACACGCAAGCGGAAGGTAGTAGCGGTAAGTGGCCGAACACTATCTCGCCTAGCTGATTTGGCACAATCCTAAAAGAACATCCGCTGCCAGCTTATGCCTCAGCGAAAACCAGACAGGCACCACAAAAAACGACCCGAGCGCTACGCCCAGGCCGTTTCACCATCGATAAAGTGTGTTGTACTCGGTTTCCGCCTAGCCAAATGCGGGAGAAACATATGCAGGGGCTGCCGCCGTGCCCGATAAGCTTGCGATAAGCATGTCCAAGCAACCGGTGTTGATGAGAACAACCAGCAGGAAGGTGTTAACCGCAAAGCCTGCCCACACAGCCCATTCGGACTGCTTACGCTGCTCAAAGCCCATCTTGGTAGGAAGAGCGAGCTTGGCGATCATGGCGAAAATTCCGCCAAGCAAACCAAGCACAAACCAACGCGCCTTTGCCATAAAGGAAAGAGGATCGGTCAGCTGCGTTTCCGTAGGCGGGTTCGGAGCTGTTGCCCTCTGCTGCAGTCCTTGTTCGCTAGCGTACGAATACGTTACGTTTACTTTGCTTTGATCATGCTGTCCCTTTTGCATCATGAACACATCCCCTCGACAGTGTTCAGAAAACGCAATGACGCTGGCTCAGGTATTCCCGTTCCTGAATAACGAACACGTTTTAGAACACGTTTTGAACGCGTTCTATATTAACTTAATAATCGAGGAAAACGGTGAGCACTCATAAAATCGATGAATTCTTGTACGACTTTTGGCTGGCGACCTTCATCGCGACTGACCACATAGGTTTTATGGAAGTCGATCGGCGCCTCACGCACAGGAATGCACACCACATCATCGAATGCGTTGATCATCAACGAGTAGCAGAACAGGGCGGTCTTCGCTTCGTTACCAGCAACCAACGACGAAAGCGTGATCTCGTCATCGTAAGAGAACTGCACATTAAGGTCGTAGCCTTCAATTAAGTCGACTATTTCTTGGTAAACAGGCGAAGCGGGATCGTAGGAAAGAATTTCCTGCCCCTTCAGTTCCGCCAGCGAAACCTCCTTCTTTTTTGCCAACGGATGCTTTTTGTTGACGCCCAGAACCAACGGCTGAGACCAGCAAAGGTTGTAACGCAAGTCGGGCGTGTCCTCTATGCGGCTGGCAAAAGCAACGTCGAGCTGCCCTGTACGCAATCTGCGAAGCAGTTCGCGCGAATAAGCCTGCGTAACCGTGATATGCGGATCGAACGGACTCTTTTCTCGGAATTCGAACAGAGCCTGCGACCAGAACTTGCCCTGCATGGCGTAGATGGTTCCAAGATTGATCGTGGCGTTTTCTGTGCCAAGGGATTCTTCGGCAAGCACACGCGCCCTGTCGAGGCTGCGCAGGGCACCGGTAACGCAATCTGAGATATCCCGCCCAATATCAGTAAGTTCAACCGTGGAGCGATTGCGCGAAAACAATTGCACGCCCCATTCTTCTTCAAGGCGCTTGATTGCCAATGAAAGCGTTGGCTGTGAAATGTCTAGATCTTTTGACGCGCGTGTGTAGTTGAGCACTTCAGCAAGATGCTCAAAGTAGCGTAAATCTTCAACTCTCATTTCCCCCTCCTCTGCAGAATACGAGCTGCCCGGCATAAACCAAGCTGCGCATTCGTGCATGTAAAACGATCATAACAGCAAAGCCCCATGTAAAGACCATCGAACACGTTCAATTTGGAACACGTTTTCAACGCTAACCATTCGCAGGATGAACGTGTTCGGGAAATCAGCCTTGGGGAAAACAATAGGTCGCGACCCAAAAAGAGTAGCTCGCTGCTGCCGACCCGCGTCAATTCGTTTTCGCATGATCCCCCTATTGGGGCGACTTACCCTTTGCAGGATCTGTCGCGTTGCAACGATCGGCGCCTCGCAAAAACAAATATTCCGACATTTTTGCAACTTTTTTGCGATTAGGAACTCTTTTCTGTTCCCTCAAAGCGGAAATAGGCTGCTGAACAGTCGATTACCTGCGCTTTTGCACCGTGATTTGCGATCGGGGGAGTCCATAACAATCCCTAATCGCAAAAAAGTTGCAATCCGAGCCGTTTTTTTGTTTTCAGCCTCCCCGCAACGACTTCAGGGCGGTGTCGGGGACGTGGCGACCTGGAATCGGCACTGCGAGATGATCTAGAGGCGGCAAAAGTTATGCGTTGCGGGATGACCCGGGCGCGATGCAAATTCGACACTGCAGGATGATCTGAGCGGGACGGCTCGGGCTCGGCGTTGCGGGATGACCCGACGGCACTCCAGACGCGGCGCTGCGGGATGGCCAGGGCGCGACACGAATTCTGCGCTGCGGGATAATCCGACGGTTGCCAAAGCCCGTTGCTACGAGATGACCAGGAATGATCTTACACGGTGACCCAAGCGCAGTACTCTGGGCAAAGCGACACGGATGCGATCATAAAACAAAAGCCAGGCAAAAGCCTGGCTTGCATGAGCGAAAATGATGCCCCTCCTTGTGGGCCTCAAATCCTAGAATGCAGCGGGCGCCCTTACGAGCGCCCTCTCCACATAAGCAACCTCACTCCCCTGCAAGATTGCCAGTTGGTGAACTCCGATCCCCATTGGCGTTCACCTTCCCATTACTACGTGCCCCCCAGCACGTTTGAACGGGAGCCACGCTCTTGCTTCCCCAAGCAAGAGCAGTAACTTGCTGTGATTTCATTATTGCGCACTGTTGCGCAATTCTCTTATTAGAATTAATTGAGATGAGCATGTTCTATTTACAGAAATAATAAGCGATTAGCGATAAAGGCGTTTTAGTGGCACTAATCGGAAAACGCCTGCTTTTGGGCCTTATCGAGCACAGCGGTTCAGCAAGCAATTGCACGAACGGCATAGACGTGGCTCAGTATGATGGTGACCGCAGCCGTTATCGCCGCAATCCCTGGACTTCATAAACAGGACAGCACGGTTTACGCTCCCCAAATCGCCCATTCAAATCGGCATCAACTGCACTTACACCCTATAAGAACGACCCAGCAATTCAATCGCCCTACGCAGACCATCGGATACACGAGATAGCAAGATGGATTAGCCCTCAGCTTTAATGTCGCCATCGCCAGGGTGCTTCGCGAGAACGAATACCGTAGCCATGATGAATACAAAACCAACAATGTCGATCCAGCTGAACGAGGTTCCCAGCCACAGCACCGCGAACAAAGTTGCCGAAACCGTTTCGATGCTAGCCACAATGCCCGTTTTCGTTGCACCAATGTCTTTGACCGCTTGGAAATACAACGTAAAACCGATGATGGTGCCAAACAGCACCAAGCCAAAGAACAGGAGCAACCAACCCGAGAAGTCAAACCCAGGGTTTACCGTCCACGATTGAAGAACGATGGAAAGCATAATGCCGCCAATAAGAAGCGCGCCAGCAACAACAGGAACACTCCCGTAGTGGAGCATCAGCCTACGAGGGATAAGGGTGTACATAGCATACGTGACAGCCGAGACCAGCGACCAAAACAAACCTGCAGGGGTCAGAGCCAACGAGTTAGGATTTCCGTGTGTGGCAACAAGGAACGTGCCCATCATCACGAGCGCGATTGCCAAAACCTCGCGTTTAAGAGGGCGACGATGGCTCCTTACGCATAAATACAGTACGACAAGGACGGGGGCAATGTATTGGATCACCGTTGCTGTACCCGCGTTCGAATTTTGGATTGCAAGAAGGTAGGTAATCTGACAGGATGCCAGGCCGAACACCGAGAAAATAACAAGCGATGCCACCGTGCTTCGATTGCACCACATCGCAAGGAACGGACCACGCGCTATTGCAAGGGCAAATGCGCACAGCACGATACCAGCGCACAACATTCGAACCGAGGACACCCAGAGCGGATCAACATTGTAATGATGAAAGAGGTATTGCGCACAGGCGCCAGAGAAGCCCCAACTGATGCCTCCAAGCAGTGCAAAACAGAAACCTCGTATGTTCTTTGAAATAGTCATGGCGCATAAGAGTAGCACCCTTCTTCCGCGCATGCCATACATACTTCTGGCTTTCACCAACTCTGTACCACTCGCCGTCAAAGTCCTACCGAACCGAATCACGCATTCACAATTCGATGCAATTCGCCCATTGCACACAAATAAAAAGGTCCCTTACGGGACCTTTTTCAAGCTTGTTTAGTTATTGAAAGTTCAACGTCAAACGACTACTTGGCGAAGCTAGCTGCAGCCTCATCAAACTGACGCAGGTATACGTTGCGAGACTCAACTGCGAACTGAGCCTGCTTCTGAGCGCGAGCCTCGGAAGCCTTAGCCTCGAGCTGAGCACCGTTGCCGCAATCGTACTTAATGAACATGCCGAATGCCGCAACAACAAAGAATGCGGAAATAGCTACTACATATGCCATAGATGATCAATCCTCCTGGACGTAACCGGTTTCTTTCAAACCGAAATTAAAACCATTGCTTGACAACTGAAATCCGCTTTGCGCTGAACTCAAATTGCGGGTTCATATTACGACCGTCAGAATGGAATGCAAGGCTTCAAACAAGGCTTTTGCTTGTTTTGATGCATGAACGGGTTATGATCGTGTTCAAAACGTGTTCATCTGAAATAATTACCCATTTAGGCAATATTGATGGCTATTTCCACCACATTTCCTTCATAAGCGCTATTTTTTCGCATAAAAAGCCACTATAATACTAACCTTTTTATTACGGCATTATTGCGTATTTCAATGCAACGCTTCGAACAGGCTTTTTACCGTTTGAGCTTTTCGAACGTCCTTCATTATCGATAAGCGCCGACGGCTAAGAAGCAGGCACCTTCAAGCAGCGCCAAAATATACCGCAAGCCACCCCTCAGAAGGGTTGCTCGCCAGAGTGGCCGCTCGCCAGAACAATTGCTCACCAAAAAAGCCGCTCGCCTTCCGCCGCCTTTCAGGGGTCAAGCCGGGATCAGCCGCAAAGACAAACACGCGCAAGTCGGCCAGAACAGCATAGAACTGCGACTTAACCGCTTCGTGGCATTCAAGATCACGTGGTTCCGCAAGCTGCTTGCCGCACAGAGGCCCAAACAAAAAGAAGGCCCCCAAAATGGGAGCCTTCCAATACATCGCGTAGATAACGAACGCTTAGCGCTTCGAGAACTGCGGACGCTTACGAGCCTTCTTCAGGCCGTACTTCTTGCGCTCAACCATACGGGAGTCGCGCGTGAGGTAGCCAGCCTTCTTCAGGTCTGCACGGTAGTCGCCAGCCTCGAGAAGAGCGCGAGCGATGCCGTGGCGCAGAGCGCCAGCCTGGCCGGAAACGCCGCCGCCATTGCAGCGAGCGATTACATCGAAGTGACCCTGAGTGTCGGTAACAACGAACGGGGTGGTTGCGTAGTCGACAAGAGCCTGACGGCCGAAGAACTCAACACCTTCGCGACCGTTAACGGTTACCTTGCCAGTGCCGGGAACGATGCGAACGCGAGCAACAGCGTTCTTGCGACGGCCGGTGCCGTAATACATTGCTTCGCCTGCCATTAGTTATCCTCCATCTTGATCTCGCGGGGCTGCTGCGCTGCATGCGGATGCTCTGCGCCAGCGTAAACCTTGAGCTTCATGCCCATTGCACGACCGAGCGTGTTCTTGGGGAGCATGCCCTTTACTGCGTGCTCGATAACACGCTCGGGATGCTTCTGCATGGCCTCCTGGAAGGTTTCGCACTTCAGGCCGCCGGGATAACCGCTGTGACGATAGTATTCCTTGCTGGTAGCCTTAACGCCAGAGATCTTGATCTTGTCAGCGTTGATGATTACGACGAAGTCGCCGGTGTCAACGTGAGGCGTGTAGGTGGGCTTGTGCTTACCCTTAAGAATGTGAGCGGCCTTCGAAGCGACGCGACCAAGAACCTGGTCCTCAGCGTCGATGAGAAGCCATTCGCGCTCAACTTCGTTGGGCTTTGCGTAATAGGTCTTCACAGTGTTCCTCCAATAAAGTAACAAGTGTCGTTTTTCAAAAGTTGCTGCCAACCCGAGGCGCGGGATCCTACTCCGCATCTCTTTCCTTCCCGCAAAAACGGTGCTACCGAAAAGCTCTGGACCAGCTTGGCCGGCGCAGGGACGTTTCCCAGGCGGAAAAGAGTTCGAATCGCAAGCATGTACGGGGCTTTTGAAAGCGAACTTTTGCAGTTTATACTGCATTCGCATTCTTCGTCAATCATCGCAGCGAACCGATTTGGGCCTTTGCAGAAATCTTCACGTTTTCTGCAGGATTTTCAGACAAACAGACTGCCTAGAGGCACGAGCCTCGCCCAGCTCTGCTTTAGGCCAACTTGTATCCTTGCTCGGGGGCAAGCGTTGAACGCTGATCCCACAATGCAGCAGCAAGGTCACTAACCTCGGCGCGGCTGGTTTCGCCGTCGGCAAGATTCGTCATGATCGTAATAAGGTAATATTTGCCATCTTCTTCGATGATGCCGGCATCGCATACGGAGTCATCGCTCGACCCGTTGATCCAACCGGCCTTGTCATACACCGTTACTGACTCGTCGGCCGAACTCGCTTTTGCCTTCTTGGCTTCGCCAACTTCTACCGTCTTCTTGCCAGTGCACAACGCGCCAAGAAGCTCCTTGGTCACGCTTTCCATCTTTTCGCGGCTTACCGGATTGGAGTTTGGGTCCACGCCGTTACGTACCATCGAAACGGCAGTGCCAGAGAACATCTTTTTCACCCACTCAGTGATTTCCTTATTGGAATCAGACGAGTTCAAATAGAGGAATGTGTTCATCCATAGCTTCAGCGATTCACGAGCCGAGTAGTGGGGAAAAGACGTGTCGTTGGCAAGCGTAGTAGAGATATTCATGGACGAAAGCCACGCAGAAAGCGATTCGGAGGCCGAGCTTTCAAACACGCTGCGCATGCGGTAATAAGAAGCATTGTCGGAATTTATGATGGCATCTTGTGCGCTGGAGTTCACCCGTGAAATGCTCGTTTTCCCCGTTTCAAGCGCCTGCTGACATCCATAGATCAGCACATGGCCCTTGAATGAAGAAGCACCGTATACGCGTTGATCGAGGTTGTAGACGTATCCGCTGCCAGTTTGCAGGTCAATAAAGGCAAAACCAACAGCCTTGTTGTTCGCAGTAATGGCAGAAATGGCATCCCGCACCTGCGCGGCGCCCTCTTCGCTTAATTGCGGCACATAGTTCGCATTCGAGTCGGCTAGAGAAATGCCCTGGACGTTGGTTCCTGGATCCGACACACCATCGATGGCTTGAACAGAGGGTGTGTAACTGATTTCCATTTGATCGGCCTGCGAAGCATCGCCTTGCGAGGAATTATTGGCCGAGCTTACGCAAGAACCAATACTGGTTACCAGGAAAATGGCAATCAGCACTACGACAACTATGCATAAGACAGGTGCCACCGTGGCAAACGGCAAAGAAGACGAAGCGACGCGATCGGCCATCCACGAAGAGCCAAGGCCCTGACCCTTGCGAGGGCTGAAGCCACGATTGCTCGAGCCCACATGCGCTTCGCGCTCGCGCGTGCTGCTGCCACGACGAGAAGAGGAATCGTCGGAATTGCGACTGGTACGGTTTCCGCCTTCGGAATAGCTGCGTGCCGCACGAGCAGATTCGCGCCCACGCTGCTCACTGCACACATCATGCTTGGCGCGAGCAGATTCGTGTCCGTGCCTTTTGCCGCGCATCTGACGTTCAGAGCGAGCATCGCGCACATCATGATCGTGGAAATCACGTTCTTCATGATCACATGAGCCGCGCCCACGGGCAGATTCGTCTCGACCACCAGAACGGCTCGAGGAGCGCACAGAACCAGCACGCGTTTCATTTGAGCGCGTGCTCTTGGAACGATCCGTGCGGCTGCCCGATCGGGAAGATCGTTCTTCTCGGTGCTGGCTCCCGCTTCGCGAAGAAGATGTCTGACGATTTTGCATGAGCGCATAATAGCAAGCGAGCACCCGTTATTGACACCCAATTGGCTAAAAATTAATCGTGTAGTTTCAAACACGCCCAGAGCGATAAACAAATCAAATCCTTTTGCCCAGTTTCTCAAACGCGAGCTTCGATACTCGCCTCCTTGGGCATTGAAATATCTACCAATAAGACGCTTAGATAATCTTATAAAAGGTTACAGAACGGTACCTAATTAGCACTCTCGGTATTCGAGTGCTAAGAAGCGCGTAATATTTCAGTTGTCAAAAGAAACAACAGCCACGCAAGGGAATCAACAAGCCAACAATCCCCTTACGTGGCAGAGGAAGAAGATGATAACTATGTTGGCACGTAGGAACTTTTTCAATGACTTTATGAGCGATCCCTTCGATTTCGGATTCTTCGGAACCGAGCCGGCACCGAAGGCAAACGCCTCCCTGATGAAGACCGACGTCAAAGAAACCGACAAAGCCTACGAACTCGACATCGATTTGCCTGGGTTCGATAAGGAAAACGTCCAAATCGAGCTAAACGATGGCTACCTCACCATCAACGCTTCTACTAATGAAGAGAAGGAAGACAAGGACGAAAACGGCACCTTCCTTCGCAAGGAACGCTTCGTTGGCTCATGCCGCCGCAGCTTCTACGTTGGCGACGACGTTTCAGAAGATGACATTACCGCCAAGTTCGAAAACGGCATCTTGAGCATCAACGTACCCAAGAAGGAACTGCCCAAGCCCGAAGATCGCAAGCGCCTCATTTCCATCGATTAGTCCTAGCGCCTGCCATCCCCATCCAGGTAGCTCTAACATAGCCGGAACAACGCTCTGGCCTCTTAATTGCCTCCCATTTCCCAACCACGAGAAATGGGAGGCAATCTTTTAGCGCAAGCCAATTCAGGCGGAATCGGAAGCGGTACAGACCTGGTGGTTTCCCGTATACTAAATAAAGTAGAAGGTGCTTCGCGTCGCATGGCTTCACAGGCCAATCTCTATCGCGAAACCCACTCAAAGCACCGTTTCGTACGCAGCAAAGCGAGGGGCCGACATGTCGTACATCGAATTCAACAACGTTGTTAAACGATACGGGTCGGGCGCTGCAGAAATCAGGGCCCTCGATGGCGCGTCTTTTTCCGTTGAGAAAGGCGAACTCGCCGTAATCCTTGGCGCATCGGGCGCCGGCAAAACCACCGCTCTGAACATTTTGGGCGGCATGGACAGCGCCACCGATGGCAACGTGCTCATCGACGGGCAGGATATCGCTCACAGCAGCGAATCGCAGCTGGTAGAATACCGCCGCGCCGCCGTGGGGTTCGTATTCCAGTTCTACAACTTGGTTCCCAACCTTACGGCGCTTGAAAATGTTGAGCTTGCTTCGCAGATCTGCCCCGATTCCCTCAATGCCGCCGAAACGCTCTGCCGTGTTGGGTTGGAAAAGCGCCTCAACAACTTCCCCGCCCAGCTTTCCGGCGGCGAGCAGCAGCGCGTTGCCATCGCCCGAGCGCTCGCGAAAAACCCCAAGCTCCTCTTGTGCGACGAGCCCACAGGAGCCCTCGATTACCGCACCGGCAAACAGATTCTTCAGCTGCTGCAAGACACCTGCCGCTCTTCGCACATTACCGCACTGGTCATCACCCACAACGCTGCCCTGGCCCCTATGGCCGACCGCGTTATCCGCATGAACAGCGGACAGGTAACCAGCATCGAAACAAACGCACACCCCACGCCTATTGCCGAAATTGAATGGTAGCCAATCATGGCACGGGCATTTTCGAAAGACACCTTCCGCACTATTGCCAACAGCAAGAAGCGCTTTATTTCCATCCTGGTCATTTGCGCATTGGGCGTAACCATGGTGTGCGGCCTGCGCGCATCCTGCGTTGACCTGCGTAATTCCGCCGATGCCTTCTTCAGCGAACAGGGCCTCTACGATGTATGCGTGCAGTCGACCTTAGGGCTGACCACAGACGATGTTGCAGCCGTTTCTTCACTAGAAGGCGTTGCCGCCGCAGAAGGGGCTTGGGAAGAAGAGACCTATACGCCACTTGGCCAAAAACGCGCAAGCGTAGGGGTAAAGGCCCTTTCAAACGAGGGGTTCAACACGCCCAAGGTTCTTGATGGCTCCCTACCTACAAATGAGCACGAAGTTGCCGTGACGGAAAACTACCTAACCGACTCGGATCTTTCTCTCGGCGACACCGTAACGCTTGAAGAAAACGACAACGAGGTGTTCGAGCGAACCCAATACACCATCACCGCTAGCGTGATCGACCCAACCGAGCTCACCAACCCCAATGGATCCATCGCCATACGAGCCAGTGCATCGCCCGACTACTCGTTCTTCGTGACGCCTGACGCCGTAACCGCCGATGTGTTCACTGCCATATACGTGAAAGCCAAGAACAGCACAGGGGCAAAAAGCTTTTCACCTGAATACTCCTCGCTTCTTGACAACCTCACCACCCAAATAGAAGGGATTAAGAAGCAGCGCGAAGAAGCGCGGACAGAACAGATCCGTCAAGATGCGCTCGACGAAATCGCTGAAGCAGAAGCTGAGGTAAACGAAGAGCTTTCCGATGCGCAGCGGAAAATCGACGACGCACAAAGCACGCTTGATTCAGGCAAACAGGAAATTGCCGCGAACAAACGCACTTTGCGCAACAGCGAAAACACCCTAGCTCAATCGGAAGCCGAGCTTCGACAGCAGGAAAATCAGCTGGCAAACGCCTCAAAGCAGATCGAAGATGGCTATGCCGCAATCTCAAACGCGCAAGCCCAGATCGACGAAGGCCGAACCCAGGCTAATGCCGCTTGCGATGATGCAGCGGCGCAAGTTAAAGCCGCTTTGGCTGCCGGCATGATTAGCGAAGAGGAAGCCTCGGCGCAGCTCGCGGGCATTGAAGCGCAGCGCGCTCAAACGCTTGCCCAGCTCGATGCCCAGGAAAAACAGCTTTCCGCGGGCAAGCAGGAGCTCGACGCCCAAGCAGCGCAGGTTTCAGCGGGGATGAAAGCAATCTCGCAGGGCAAGGAGCAGCTTTCCGCGGGCAAACAACAGTTGAAGTCGGGCAAACAGCAGCTTTCTGCCGCCGAGACAGAGCTCGCAGAAGGCCAGGCCGAGCTCGACGAACAGCGCGCGCAGTTTGAAAGCAGCAAAGCTGAAGCCCACGCAAAATTCGAAGACGCCCGGGCTGAAGTTGACGACATCGAGCAAGGACGCTGGTACGTGCAGACGCGCGAATCAAACGCAGGCTATGCCAGCGTCGAATCGGACGCTTCTTCCATCGAGGCCATCGGATTCGTGTTCCCTGTGGTGTTCATCGTAGTAGCCGTGCTCATTGCACTCACCACCATCACCCGTTTGGTTGAAGAAGAACGCGGGCTTATCGGCACCTACAAATCATTGGGGTACCGCAACCGCACCATCTTGGGCAAATACCTGACGTACGCGCTTTTGGCGTGCCTCCTGGGCAGCGCCGTGGGCGAGTTCTGCGGATTCGTGCTCTTCCCCGCGTTCCTGTTCACCGTGTTCCAGATGATGTATCTTTTGCCCACGTACCTGCTTTCATTCGACACGTTCTATGGCGTGGGTAGCATGTTGTTCTTCATTGCGGGAATCGTTGGAGCTGCAGTATTCGCCTGTCGCGCCGAACTCGCACAAACGCCCGCCACGCTCATGCGTCCGAAGGCGCCCCGCTCCGGCTCGCGCATCCTCCTTGAGCGAATCCCCTTCATCTGGAAGCGTTTGGCATTCCTGGATAAGGTTACGGCACGCAACTTGCTTCGCTACAAGAAGCGTTTCTTCATGACGGTATTCGGAATCATGGGATGCATGGCTTTGCTTATCTGCGGATTTGCCATCAAAGACTCCGTGCATGCCCTTTCCCCCATGCAGTATGGCGACATTTATCGCTATGACGCCTTGGCAGTCACCAACCCCAGCGACTTCAAAGAATGCGAAACGTTGCTAGAGGGAAGCGAGGAAGTTTCCTCTATCCAGGAAGTTGCCGTCGATTCGGTAACCCTCACCTCCAACGGCGACGACGAATCGCTGCAACTGTTCGTGCTCCCCGATGGCGCTGATCTTTCTCCCTACGTTTCGCTCAAAAGCGGCGAAGAGGCACTGTCCCTTTCCGACGGCGGCATGATTCTCACGCGAAACGCTGCCGACCTTTTAGGAGTAGGCGCAAACGACGAAATCACCGTGAAAACCAGCGCACTCGATGAAGCGACCGTGCCTATAGCCCACGTTGCAGACAACTACTTGGGCAACGCCGCTTATCTTACGCAAAGCGCCTATGAGCAGCTGTTCGATGAAGAGGTTCAGCCCAACGGCTTCTACCTTGCGCTTTCAGGCAACGACACCGAAAAGGAGGCATTCGCCGACAGCTTGGCTGAACGCAACGAATTCCTTTCCGTTTCCAGTACCCAGCAGATGAACGAGGAATTCTCTAAGTCGTTCGACCTGATCAACACTATTGTTTACGTTATCGTCTTCTTGGCAGCGGCGTTGGCATTCGTGGTTTTGTTCACGCTTTCCGCAACCAACATATCCGAACGCACACGCGAACTGGCAACCATCAAGGTGCTGGGCTTCCGTAAGCGCGAAGTTAACCACTATGTGAATAAGGAAACGGTGCTGCTAACCATTATCGGCGTAGTTTTAGGCATCCCCGCAGGATACGCATTCAGCCACATGCTCACCTATGTGCTGAAAATGCCTTCCATCTACTTCGCGGTAACCATCGATCCAATCAGCTACGCCTACGCATGCGGCCTCACGCTTCTGTTCGCCTTCATCGTGGCGCAGCTCTCCAACCGCACCCTGGCAAAGATCAACATGATCGAAGCACTGAAGAGCATCGAGTAGGCACCCACGTTTACGGAGTGACAGCTCTTCTTCTGGCCCATCGGCTTGATTTACGCCAGGGCCTTGATTTCTCGAGAGCTGCAAGGCTGCTTTGCCGAAGCGTCATTAATCAAGTTTGCATCAAGAGCTTAGCTCCCCCCGAAAACTGCCAAAGTTGCTTTCTTAGGCTGCCCCTGACCAAGTTTGCGCCAGTTGTTCTCGCGGTTGTGCCGATCGATTCCACAGCGCAGATGACGCATCGGACTTTCCTACTATTGGCCCAATTCGCGCCAAGACCCTATCCTGTTCGAGCTCTACTGGTCCTGCTTAGGCTCTTGAGGCTCCCTGCTCTCGGGCTTGCGACGAGGGTTGAAATGGTGGCTCAGAGCATCGCCCAACAGACGAAGCTTCACAATAGCGTACGCCGTAACCGCGCAGGCAATAAGGAAGATGGGGATGCGCACCAGATTGTCGGCCCAGGTAATGATTACGCCACAGGCGGCAAGGAGCGCCGTCCAGGCCCACATGATAAGCACGGTTGCACGCTGACTGAACCCTGCACGCATCAGGCGATGGTGGATGTGCCCCTTGTCCGCTTCATCGATAGGACGATGCTCACGCTTTCGGCGCACAATGGCGAAGAACGTATCGAGGATCGGAACACCCGCCGCCAGAATAGGCACCAAAAGCGAAACGAACAAAGCAGAGCGCGCTACAGCAAACAGGGAAATGATGCCCAACGCAAAACCAAGAAGCAGTGCGCCTGAATCACCCATGAAGATAGATGCGGGGAAGAAATTGGACTTCAGGAAGCCTGCGCACACGCCAACAAGAATGACGCTGAACAGCGCCGCATCGAAACGTCCGGTAAGCACCGCGAACAGCAAGATGGTTATCGCGGAAATACCTGTAATGCCTGCCGCCAAACCATCGAGGCCGTCAATCAAGTTGATAACGTTGGCAAAAGCCACCAGGTAGAACACCGTTAGAGGGTAGGCAACCCAACCAAATTCGATGTACCCTTCGCCAAAGGGATTGTGGATACTGGAAAACAACAGGCCAGAACCGGCAACCACGCAAGCAGCAACTATCTGTCCCAGCATCTTTGCTTTGGGGTTCAGATCGACTACATCGTCAACGGCGCCCACGAGAAATATCAAAACCGTGCCCAGCAAAACGCCCCAATAGTTGACCTCGATACCGTTGTAGTCGATGAAGGGGTCGACCCATCCGAAGGCATAGACGCCAAAACCAGCAACGGCAAGCGCCGCCAAAATGCCACCGAAAATAGCCACGCCACCCATACGCGGGATAGGAAGCATGTTTACGCGGCGAGCACTGGGGTAATCGATGGCATCAAGTTTGATAGCAAGCTTGCGGGCAAGAGGGGTCAAGGCAATGGTAACCACTGCGGCAACGGCAAAGAGAACGCCGTATTCAAGCCAGTCCATGCGCCCCCCTCTTTTCTCGAACTTATTGGATAGCGCGGCAGAACGCGCTCACGCCAAATGATGATTATATACCGAAGAGACGGTTCTCCCGACTACAGCTACCTAACGGCATCGCAAGCGCAAAGAGAGGGGAGGCCGTCATCTACGTCGACGCAGAAAAGCAACCGCCGATTTTATCGGCTTTTCGCATGGCCTTGACTTGCTCGAGCGGCGGACCCTCCGCTTCGGGAATCGCAACCACGAAGCAGCCCACAGACTGCCCCGCGCCCACGCCAAAGAACCTTACAATCCCCCTCTGCCAACAGTTTACTTTTGCAGCCTTTGTGGAGAGCAGCCACCAAAACGTGGAAGTACCTTGTACTCCCCGCCAGGCAACACATTCGGCACTACTGCATTGTGTAGAATGAGCGAGTTGAAACCCGTAGATTCAGGAGAAGGTGTTCGTGTCACACAGTCCCGCGATAAGCGTCATTATTCCTGTCTACAACGTAGAATCCTGGCTGCGTCGTGCCGTTGGCTCGCTGCAGAATCAAACATGCACCAGTTACGAGATTCTGTTGGTAGACGATGGAAGCACCGATAGCAGTGGCGCTCTGTGCGACAAACTTGCCGATGACGATGTGCGTATCCGCGTAATCCACCAGGAAAACCAAGGAGCCGCCGCCGCACGCAACGCCGCTATCGAAATTGCTCGTGGCGATTACCTGTACTTCATGGACGGAGACGATTGGTGCGACCGCACCATGTTGAAGGACATGTACCGCGTTGCCTCCGAGCACGACCTGGACCTTCTTATTACCGGCTTTACCATCGACACGTACTATGACGACGAAGGCAAGTACTATCGCGAGCTGCGTAATGCGCCCGATCGCATCTTCAAATCGCAAGAAGAATTCCGCGCAAATGCCTGCCAGCTTTTCGACGCTCAGCTTCTGTATGCGCCGTGGAACAAGCTGTATCGTCGCAGCTACATCAAAGAAAAGGGCATCCGGTTCCCTGGCACGTTTTGGGACGACCTGCCGTTCAACCTCGATGTTATGCGAGACGTTGAGCGCGTAGGCTGCATCGACGGTCACTACTACCACTTCCTGCGCGCTCGCGCCGAAAGCGAAAACACCAAGTACCGTCCCGACATGTACGACAAACGCGAAGAAGAACATCGCTGGATGAATGAGCTGTACGCGTATTGGAACCTGAATTCTCCTGAAATCGAAGAGTTCTTGGCACGCCGCTACGCAGAACGGCTGGTTGGCTGCATCGAAAACGTAACCAACTGCAATTGCACACTTTCAAAAGAAGAGAAGCGTGCCGCCATTAAGCAGATGATATCTACTCCCCACGCACGCGAAGCGCTGAAAAAAGCGCGGCCCCGCACTAAGATGATGCACCTGGTGTTGGCACCCTTGCGCATGGGGAATATCACGCTCACCATGACGGAAAGCGAGTTCATAAGCTGGGTACGCCAAAATAGCACCAGCCTTTTCGCCCGCCTGAAAGCAAATCGATAAGAAAGAGCTCGCCACCGCGAGCTCTTTCTTTTTTGCGCCCAAGGGATTACGACAAAAGCGCATCAGCCAAGAACGATTCGCGAAGCCCGGAAAACTCACTGCAATCAGCTGCTTTTTGTTAGGTTCGGAATGCGCGCCGCATGGCGGTGTCGGGCTGGGGTCTGGAGCTGCAAACGCCACTCTGGACGCCATTCCTGTTAGATGCTCAAAGAGCATCTTCATTCAATGCTTGAAGCAATGCAGCGCATGAAAAAGGAGGCCCGTAGCCTCCTTTTGAACAGCGGAATGGGTGGCTTGAGGCGCTCCAGACCCCAGCCCGACACCGCCATGCGGCGCGCATTCCGAACACTTACTTAATTAAAAGCACGCAGCCAATTACGGTTAGCAGGACGTAGGTGAACTTCACGAACTGCTCTTGGCTGATGCGCTTCTGGATAAGACCGCCCAGCCAGGTGGAAAGAATAAGCAGAGGAATGCACACTGCCAGCGTAAGCAGGCCATCGCCACCAAGGGAGCCGCCCTGAATGCCATAAAGGGCATAGGCGCCGTTCAGGAACACCCAGGTCATAGTGGTGGTTGCTCGAAATGCTTCCTTGTCCCTAATCTTCTGCAAGGCGTAAATAGCCAGGAAAGAGCCGCCAGAAACAAACATACCCTGAATAAGGCCGGCTATGGCAAGAATGCAGTACAGGAGCCAATCGGGTAAAAGCTTATTTTTCTTGTTAAAGAACAAACCGCGGATAGCAATAATCAAAACCGCAACGCCATATACCTTGGAAAGGATGCTCAGCGGAGCAATGGTGTTGATCCATGCGCCAATGGCCATGAAAATCGCCATGATGACGCACATCTTCGCCAGCTCTTTCCACACCACATGCTTAATGCCCGTGAAGGCGATAAGCACGCTGGCAAGGAATCCGGTGCAGTTCAGCACCACGATGGACTCTTCGTGGCCGATGGTGACCATGCCCACCGGCATTGCGAAGATATTGCCCGCGAAGCCGGTAATACCGTTAATTAGATAGGCAAAGAAAAACGTGCCCCAAAATAGGTACTTTTCCATATGTTCCCCTTTAATGCGCCTCCCCCAGGCGCATTTCATCTGTGAATATGGAAGTCACTTTACTCTTGTGGAGTGAATAGTGCAAAACCAATAGAGAAAAGCATCCCGCAGGCTTCATTAGCAGTCAAAGCACTGTCAGCTTCTTCGCCCGATGCGGGTTTCGCTGGACTTCCCGGACGATACAGGATCCGTCAGACCCCGCATAATGCAGTCCTCACAAGGTTTCGCTATCGGCACAAGGTGCGCCAAGCGCCGATCTCGTGGTTTTTGCGCTCGGTGCAGATTAAACGGGTTTTGTGCCCAGCGAGATGTCGCACCAACGCCTTCTTCAACGCGCGCCACGCAAGTTCCCGCACCCGCCTCGTCGACTGACGACGCGCACAAGCACGGTACTTATTTCCGCCGTTTTCACCGCTTCGTTCGATTACGCTACACTTAAACGGATTTACACGGTGCGCTAAAACCGCCGCGCAAATCCAAAATCAAATAATCTCTTGCGGTTATTGCAAGCCGCCAAATAGGCAGGTGCATCTGCATAGCTGCAGCAAAAACACTCGGAACGAAGCACGATAAGTAGGCATATATGAATATCGAAGAACTCAATACCGCTCTTGCTCAAGTCTTTGCCAGCGACGACCTGCTAAAAAATGAGCCCATGAGCAAACACACCACGTTCCGCTGCGGCGGTCCCGCTCAGTTCTTTGTGCGGGCAAGCAATGCCGCGGACATCACCGCAGCTATCAACGCCGCCGAAAAGGCAGATGCCCCCTGGTGGATCGTAGGCTGCGGAAGCGATTTGCTCGTTTCCGATGCGGGCTTGCCTGGCGTGGTTATCGAAATCGGCGACCGCATGGCTCACATTTCCATCGACGGATCCATTGTTCAGGCTCAAGCGGGAGCCACCAATGAAGCAGTTGCGCAAGCGGCACTCGAAGCGGGACTTACGGGCTACGAGTTTGCCAGTGGAATCCCGGGTTCTGTTGGTGGAGCAGCAATCATGAACGCAGGCGCCTACGATGGCGAGTTCAAGGATGTTGCGATAAGCGTTTCCTGCCTCTTCCCCGACGGCACGGTTCGCGAAATCCCTGCAGAAGAAGCCGATTGGAGCTATCGACACAGCATGATGAGCGACGAAGGACTTGTTGTGCTGGGGGCAACCCTTCAACTTGAAGCGGGAAGCAAGGATGATATTCGCGCCAAGATGGACGACTTGGCCCAGCGCCGCTCTTCCAAGCAGCCTCTTGAAATGGCAAGCGCGGGCAGCACGTTCAAGCGCCCCGAAGGCTATTTTGCGGGCAAGCTCATTCAGGACGCAGGCATGCAGGGTCATTCAGTTGGAGATGCCCAGGTTTCCACCAAACATGCCGGCTTCGTGGTGAATACTGGCAACGCAAGCGCAGCCGACGTCCTACAGGTTATCCGCGACGTGCAAACAGCAGTAAAGAGCCAGTTCGGCGTTGCACTTGAAACCGAGGTGCGCATGTGGGGGTTTGACGACGCAAATAACTAGTGCAACGTCTTGCCGATTTAATGCGCCTCGCGCAGATCGACAGTCATAGCGTAAGCAAGATAAAAGGCAACAGCCGCCACCGCCGCAAAGACCGCAGCCCACGCCCAAGCCGCTTCAGCGACGGAAAACGCTACGATGCCAGAGGATAATGCACCCGCAACAAGTGTCATGGCACGAGCGACTTTACGCATGGGAACATACTTCAGGCCTTCTGCCTGCACCTTGCTTACGTTCTTCGCATTTTTTGCCATAACCGTACCTCCGATGAATTACAGAGGGTGCCCCATTCATTCATGAAATGGGGCACCCTCGTTTGTTTTCGCATTCATCGTAACTGCGAAGTATTTCCGTTGTGCAACGGGTTTGTTGCCATGTTGGGTCGTTTTTCGAATCGTCCCTTCGGGAACGAAGGCCACTCAGACCGCAAAGCCTCTTACAGATGAGGCTGATCGAAACTCGGCTTCATGCTGCCATCCTCTGGGCGATTGAATAGCGTTTCCTCGCCACAATCTTTGCATGTGCCCACCAGAACCTTGCGAGGCATGAACGTGAGTACGACGTAAGCGATAGCGAACGCGATAGAGAAATATGGCATTACAAATGCGATGCCGATAATGATGATCGCCGTGATTACATGCACATACCATTTGCTGGGAACACGACGCCTTTCTGCCGTGTACTCAAAATGGGTACCGCCGCAATACGGGCAGATAATCACCGTTTCGTCGTTCTTTCTTTTATTGGGATTGGTTTTCTGGTTCTTTTTCTTGGAGCTCATCCAGCATCCCTCCGTACAAATTCACCCAGCATGATTGCCATGCCGAATGCCCTCTCTCTACACGCACGCCATTTCCCCTTTGCTGCTTCGCTCTAAACGCAGAGCGCAGCCTCGCCACCAAAGGCAAAGCTCAACGATCCCTCTTCACTTTGCCACGCGCACACACTGCTTCGAATGTATGCTTCGCTTTAAACGCAGGGCAAACCCAAAAGGCGCGCGTTTTATACGATGTGCATAAGAATACCACCTGTACCACTGGGCATCTGCGCGGCGACACCATCCGTTACCTATCTATATTCGTAAGAAATGAATCCATAGAAATTGAATGGGATCGGCGAATAGATTCCCAATCGATCGAAAAATTATCCTCCTCTTCCTCGCATCATAGCTACAGGCTATCGGTTTCTATTTGAAAATGAATATTACCCATTCGTATCGAACATGTTCGGTTTTTTGCCGAGGGGTAGCATACACAGACGTTTGCACATCCGTGCAATAGAACTCTACGAATCCAAGGCGTCATGAGTGGGCCCGAGGGAGGCTCCTTGCAGGGGATACCGTCTTCGTTTCAAACGAGCAGCATGTCCAAAGAATGTAAGGAGAACGAATTGTCTGCAGCAGCAGAAAAGGTAAAGCACTACGGCTTTGCGCTGGCAACGGTGTACATGTGCTATTTCACCTACGGCATCCAGGCCCTGATCTTGAGCCAGAATAAAGTTAACTTCTATACCCAATGGGGCATCACCGATCCCACCGCAGGTTCCGCCGCGGTTTCGATGGCAATTGCCGCCATGGGATTCGGCAAACTGCTAAGCGTATGGATTGGTGGCGAGCTCTCCGACCGCGTCGGACGTAAGAAGTTCGCCGTCGCAGGCGCTGTTGCCTACATCATCTGCTTCACCATGATGCTGCTGGCAACCGATGCAACCGCTTGCTACATCGCCGCCTTCTTGTCCGGTGTTGCAACATCCGGCTTCTGGGATGCAGCACTCTACCCCGCCGCACAGGAAGCAGAGCCTAAATACGCTGCTTCTGGCGTTATCGGCATCAAGGCCGCCGTTTCCGTTATGGGCGTTATCTACCCCATCTTCGTTGCGGCATTCAGCGCACCTCATATTTGGCACGTTAACATCTATCTGCCTATCGTGCTTTCCGTCGTATGCCTGATCATGACGATCATCACGCCCTTCCGCTACGACGACGAACGCGCCACCAAAACCGATGGCGACAACGGCATGGACGAAGCTCAAGCTGAAATCCAGGCAGCAAAAGATGCCATGCTCAAGAAGCCAGGCGTGCTGGTTCAGGTATTCACCCTTGTCATGGCATTTATCTGCATGTTTATCATGTACGGCGCACAGCAGTACACCAAAGCATTCGGCATGGCCAACCTTGGTCTCGACGAAATGGGCGGCGCAGCTCTTGCCTCCATTTACACCGTGGGCTCCATTACCGCTGTGTTCTTCTGGGCGGTAGTAATGGGCAAGCTCCGTTGGAACCCGCTGAAGGTTCTGCTGATCGACTTCGCCTTCTCCGCTTTGGCTCTGGCGTTGGTGCTGGTTGTTCCCAACGTTGCCATCGTGTACGTCGCCATCGCATTGCTCGGCTTCTTCGCCGCTGGTGGCGCTTTGCAGACGGGCCTGGTTGTTCGCCAGAACTACTGCCCCGGCCCTAAGGGTCGCAACACCGGAATGTACATGACCTTCATGGGCGTTGGCGCAACCTTCTTGCCCTTCATCGTTGGCGCAATGACCACCGCCATGGGAGAAACCGGCGCACTGTACACCATGATGGGTCTGCTGCTCGCAGCGGCTATCGTTGGCCTGTTGTTCTGCATCTACCTGGCAATTCAGTCGAAGCCCCTGTTCGGCTACGGCATCAACCACAAGATGGATTAGCGCATAACGCTACAAGCAAGAACTTGCTCCAGGGGCTCGGCACTGTTGCCGAGCCCCTTTCTTTTCACTTGCCGATTGCTCCAAGCGCAGAGACGCAATCAGAATTCCGGCAGGGCAATCAAGCAGCGTTTATTCGCCACGCTGTTTCGCACGCAGCTCGTGAGCGGCCCAGGTTATGCGGAGGGTGTTCATAGCATTATCGAGCGTGCTCGTGCATTCAGCGCCAGGCACACCGCGCAGAACATCAACGATGTCCTGAATCTGACCATTTCCCGGATAGCTCTCCACAGGCGGGCACAACTCTTCTTGCACCAGATCCGCCTCCTTGCGAACGCCACCCATCACGCCCTCATGCGCTACCGCATCACCATCGGCAAGCGTCTCGATGCGAATCGGCGCAGCGTTATCGTAATAAGAGAACTCGACGCTTCCCTTGTCTCCATAGATAAGGAATCGGTCGATAGCCTTATACGTGGCATAGCACCAAATCCCCGAAACCATAACGTGGTTTTCAGTCTCGCCCGAAAGAGCAACCGTGTCTTCGCCAGGGTAAAACCCCGTGCGGTTGTCTACCTTCAGGCTGAAATCAGTGATGGTTCCTGCAAGAAACGCAATAAGGTCAAGCATATGTGCATCGCCCTCGAAGAAATGGCTGCCCCCAGAGACCTCAGGGCGAACACGCCAAGGCTTCTCCGCTTCAGGAAGCATCTCTTCGGCAGTTTGGCGCTGAGTACGAATAACCTGAACGCCACGAACAGTGCCGATCTTGCCCGCATCAAGCACCTGCTTAAGCTCGCGATAACGTGGCATTCCACGACGATAATGAGCTACAAAGCAACGCTTCCCAGCCTTCTCGAACGCGGCTTTTGTCTCTTGCGCCTCGTCCCATGAGAGCGCAATAGGCTTTTCGAGATAGCAGTCTTTGCCCGCCTCGGCCACGGCAATGGCGTGCTCTTTGTGGCAGTTCGGCGTTGTGGCAACGTAGATAATATCTATGTCTGGGCAGTTCAGAAGCTCGTCCAGCGAATCAAATGCACGCCCATGACCGTGGCGCGCGCACCAGTCAACCGCTTTCTGCTTCGTGCGATTCCAGATACCGACCAATTCCGATCCGTCGGCAAGGTAAAGGCCAGGGCCGTTTTTCGTTTCCACAACGTCACCGCAACCGATGATGCCCCACCTAATTACCTCTTTCTGAGTCATGATGCCCTCCTCTCATACGCACCCAAAACCCCACACATAATTGGCCCCTCAACGCTGGGGCCAACCAAAAAGGCGCGCATTCCGTTACGCAAACTGTAGCATCGCTGCAAGCAAAATACGCAGCAGAATGAGGCGGAGCGGCACAGGAGGTTCGAGAGGCGAAGGCGCGGCGAAACATGTAGCCTGGACGCAGAGCACGCTCGTACTGACAATTGGTCTAATATCCAATCTATTGCGTTTTTATTCGCGCTATTATCGCAAAAGAACGGTTTTGCTTTTGGGTTTAGCATTCGGCTTGCCCCTCTGCCCTATACGGCGAAACCGGCAATACGCACATTTCGAGGAGGCACCGTGGCCAACTCCCAGCCGAACATATGGCATGCCCCCATGCCGCTCATCTGCTCGTCTTTCGAGCCAGGGAACCTCGACGTCGTTATCGAGGCCATGCCCGACAACGACTACCGAACCATCGCGTTGGCAGAAGCCGCTTATTTTCGCGGCAACGCCGACGAAGCATGCCGCCTCGCAGAGCCCTTCCTTACCTCAGACATCTTGGCATTGCGCGTTTCATCATGCTTCATCTGCGGGTTCGCAAACCTATCGCTCGACCACGCCCACGCCGCTCGCGCCTGCCTGCTCAACCTGGCGTCATCAGAAGAGCACCTCAACTATGAATACGGCGACCAAGAACGCGCCGCCTATTTACTGTTCACGGCCTCATCGAGCGTCCTGCTGCACCTGAAGCCGCCCGTAACGGCAGATGATTTCTACAAAGTTGCGCCTCTGCTACCTGAAGGTCTTCGCCTATTCGCGACCTACGCTATGGCTCATCAGGCCTACCTTGCCGGCGATTACGGCCGCTGCATAGGAATGGCAGAAAACGCCCTGGGGATGAAGCAGGCGCGCTACCCCATTTCGGAAATGTTCCTTCACCTTGTGGCGGCAATGGGATGGATGAGCAAACGACAGCCCGAAAAGGCAGAACGCCACTTTATGGAAGCTTGGCGCATAGCCCAAGCAGACGACTTGATTGAAACAATCGGGGAACACCACGGTCTTCTTCAGGGTTTGCCTGAAGCGTGCCTCAAAAAAGATTACCCGCGCGAATTTGCACGGGTAATCGAAATCACCTACCGATTCAGCCGCGGATGGCGGCATGTCCATAACCCCGCAGCACACAAAACCGTTGCCGACAGTCTTACCACAACGGAATTCGCCATTTCGATGCTGGCATGCCGCGGTTGGTCTAATACCGAAATCGCAGATCATATGGGGATTTCACGCGGTACGGTGAAAAACAGGCTTTCAACAACATATGCGAAGCTGGGAATAACCAGCCGATCGGGACTGAAGGAATTCATGCTGAAGTAGTGTGGCTGGCACCGCACTGGCACCAGCCACATTGAGCAAATCGTCTAAGCGAAACGTGCGCTTCGCCTGAATCGCGGCCCTTATTCTCGCTTGCGGCGAGCAACGAACCCAGCCAGCAGAGCAGCCAAGCTCGCGAATGCCGCAGCCACGCCAGTGAAAGCTGTGGCAGCAAGCCCTACAGGCGATGCGTCCCCCGTCGCAGGAAGGTTCTTCTTCGCCTCCGTAGGCTCGGCCCTGGCGCCCGTCACGAGCGTTTGCTGCTTGGCTGGCTTCACCACGGGCGTGGTCTCCTCGGGGTTGGTCTCGGGCTTGGTCTCCTCGGGAGGTGCGATTACCGCGCTCTTGGCGACGGCTTTGTCATAAGGAGAGTCGACTACAACATCGCCCGTGCCGATGGTTTGACCTGCCTCGTAGGAGATGCCGTCGCTGAGCTCTTCCTTGTTGCGATAGTCAATGACCTTGCCGCCTTCAGGCATCAGGATTGTGGCGTCTTCGATCTCGATGGTGCCGATCGCCTTGCCATCCGCGCTCATGGCAAGGGCGAAGATTGCAGCCGTGTCTCCCTCGGCCGTAACCTTGCTGCGGACGATCGAGATGGTCGCAGGCGTAATGCCCTCGCTGGTCTGGGCGAAGATGCCGATGTTCAGGCCCTCGCGCTCAGGGATGGCCTCGCCATCCTGGTCTCCACTGTAGTGGTCGGGTCCGTCGCCGCCGATCTCGGCATAGCGGGCTATGGCCTTGACAACGGAATCGCTAATGTGGATATGGCCACCCGCGTCGTTGGGGTAGAAGTTTCTGGTGGAAATCGCAGTCGAGAATTCACCCTCTGCGAATGCATCCACGATCGAGCCGTTCTTGATGACGATGTCGTCCTCATCAGTGAAGAGGGCGATGGCTTCCCCGCCATCTGAGCTTGCGCGAACCGTCACGTTCGCGCCGTCGAGCGTGACGCCCTCGTAAGTATAGACGCCGTAACCAACACCGTGTGCATTAAGGGATGCGTTCGAGACTGTGAGGCTGCCCTTGGCTTTAACGGCATAGTCTTCCTCGGAGCTTGCCTTGACCTGACTGCCGCCTGAAATCTCGATGTTACCTTCGGCCCGAATCGCCTCGTCCTCGGCAGAGCTCGCCTCTACCTTACCACCGCCTTTGATGATCAAGTCGCTGCCTGCGGCAATGCCTCTCCGCTCCCCTTTTGCGATCACGGCGCCAGAGGAGTCGATGGTGGCATTGCCCCCAGATTGGATGCCTTCAGTACCACCTGTGGCATTCACGGTACCCGAGCCCGTGATAGAGAAATCGCCCTTTGCCTCAATTCCGTCGGAACGGGTACTTGTGGTGTTCACGGTGCCCGGACCTGAAATGGAGAGATCACCTGAGGATTTAATTGCATCGGCCTCGGCTGTCACATTGAGCTCATCTGAACTCTTCGAGCTCGTTATGTTCAACTCTGCTTTCTGGCTGGCGCCGTTCTCCGCTTTGATGGCAGCTCCGGCGGAATCGGGGTCAGTTTTCACGGTGTTCTTGCCCTCGTAGGCAACGTTGAGCTTGCCCGCGGCCTTGATTGCGCCGCCGTTGTAGCCGTTAAGCTTCATGTCGTCGGCGCCGTCCCAACTCCAGGTGCCGGCGTCGTCGCTTGCGGCAGTGCCGGCGTTGTACTGGGTGCCGCCGACGTCGACCCACTCGGCTGCGATCGCGGCGCTCGGCACCATCAGCGACCCCGCGGTGGCAACGGCTGCCACCCCTGCGACGACGCCCCACGTCACCTTGCGCCAACCGCCCTGCGCTGTCACCACGCCGAAGCGCGGGGACGTCTTGGCGAAGCCGCCTTCGGTGCAGCTTTCCGTTCTGTGCATGTTGTCCCTGGCATTCATGACCGCTCCCCTCGTTCATGTGTTCGTCAGATGGAAAAATCGTATCGGGCGGGCACGGGAAGCGGTAGTGCCATACGAACGGGAAAATGGCCAAACGGCAGGCCAGGCGCCCCACCGCACAAAAAGCGACGCCGCCCAGGCAAGGGGGCGGCGTCGCAAATCAGTGAAACAGGCGGGCAAGGCAGCAAAGCCGAAAACTGCAGCCCTTCTATTCTTCAGAGAGAAAATCGAAGGCATACTGCGCTGCGGCAAGCGAGCCACCTACCAGAACGCTTTCGTCGACATTGTAGAAACAACTGTGCTGCGGATACGTTGCACCCACTTCCGGATTACGGGCACCAATAAACACGAGCACACCGGGGACCTTTGTCAGGTACTCGGTGAAGTCTTCGCCCGAAAGCGTACCCTCGTAATGGCAAAGCGCTTCTTCACCAAGAACCTTTGCAATGGCGTTTTGCGCACGTGCGGCGCAAGCCTCGTCGTTCACCAGGCACGAATTGCCGTACGTCCACTCGAACTTCGCGGTTGCGCCATACGAAAGCGCCACTTCTTCAACCACGTGCGCCATGCGCTCCTTTATGTAATCGCGCACTTCGGGCGTGAACGAGCGAACTGTGCCCGTTAGGTACGCTGTGCCCGCCATGATGTTTCGCGCAACACCGCCATGGAACTCCCCGATTGTGATAACCGCAGGATCAAACGGGGAAACGTCGCGGCTAACGATAACCTGCAGCGCGTCGATAACCGCTGCGCCCACAACGATGGCATCGACGCCCTTGTGGGGCATGGCGCCATGCGCGCTAGCACCCGCAACATCAATGCGGAACCAGTCGCAATTCGCCATGCGCGGCCCCGCTTCGGCGGAAATGGTACCCGCTTCCACTTCGCTCCAAATATGGGCAGCGTAAATGGTATCCACCCCATCGAGCGCGCCCTCGGCGATCATCTTGCGCGAACCAACCGATATCTCTTCCGCTGGCTGGAACAAGACACGCACCTCGCCATGCAGTTGGTCGCGAATGCCCAAAAGCAGATGAACAGCGCCGAGCATCATTGCCATGTGACAGTCATGGCCACAGGCATGCATAACCCCTTCGTTCCGCGACGCGAAGGGGAGCTTCGTCTGCTCCAAAACGGGCAACGCATCCATGTCGGTTCGAAGTGCAATGCGGCGACGCGGCTTGCCCTCTTCGTCATATGCATCGGGCGCGGTGCCTTTGATGGTGGCAATAAGCCCCGTTCCCCCCGCTCGCACATATTCGACACCAAGCTTATCGAGCTCTTCGGCAATCGTGCGCGAAGTGGAGACCTCGCGAGCGCTCAATTCGGGATACGCATGGAAGTGGCGCCGCCGCTCGATAACGTAAGGTTCGAGCTCTCGCGCGTGGGCTTTCAACTTCTCGGTTACGTTTGCCGATTCGGTGGCATTCGGGTTGCTGCAGGTCATAATGGCCGCCTTTCGATTCTCCCCATCAGACTACCACGACTGGCACCTACGGCAGCATCGGAACGGTATGCGTAACACTCCGCGTAACACGAGTTGGCGCAATTGGCACCCAGACGAGCGCAGCCAACACCCGCCGCAACGTATGCAGCTTTAGAAAAAATGATGAACACAAGCATACTTCTTAATTTTCGTTTACAATTCTGAACGTATTGTCGTTTAGCGGTCGAACTTACCCTATGAACGGGCGTTTACCGCACGGTCGAAAGGCGCATCATCCCCATGATGAAGCGAACCAAGATCATCTGCACTCTGGGTCCCGCTGTAGACTCTGAGTCAGCATTGAAAAATCTTGTGATAGCAGGCATGGACGTTGCCCGCTGCAACTTCTCACATGGCTCCCACGCCGAGCACAAAGCACGTATGGACCGCTTGAAAAAGGTCCGTCGCGAACTGGACGCACCCTGCGCCATTATGCTCGACACCAAAGGGCCTTCCATCCGCACCGGCAAGCTTGAGGGCAACGAGCCTGTGCTGCTCCGCGCAGGCGACAACTTCTTCCTCACCGAAGAAGACATTGCCGGCACTTCCCGCCGCGTGCACCAAACATTCAAAGGGCTTTATAAGTATGTTGAGCCTGGCACCATTATCCTTATCGACGACGGCTTGATCGAGCTCGCCGTCGATCGTGTCCTGGGATCCGACATCCAGTGCACCGTTCAGAACTCCGGCATGCTCGGCGAATGCAAACAGCTGAACCTGCCTGGCACCAACGTGCCCCTGCCCGTTATGACCGAGCAGGACAAGGAAGACCTCCTGTTCGGCATTCAACAGGGCGTTGATTTCGTAGCAGCATCATTCGTAAGCTGCGGTGAAGACGTGCGCGCCATTCGCGCATTCCTCGTCGAGAACGGCGGCGAAAGCATTCGCATCGTGGCGAAAATCGAAAATGCGCACGCAGTAGATCACATCGAAGAAATCATCGAAGTCTCCGATGCCGTAATGGTGGCTCGCGGCGACTTGGGCGTAGAGGTTCCCTCCAACCAGGTTCCGCACCTTCAAAAGAAGATCATCAAAGCCTGCAACCGCGCTTACCGCCCGGTTATCACCGCCACGCAGATGCTCGATTCCATGATCCGTAACCCTCGCCCAACGCGCGCAGAGGTTGCCGACGTGGCAAACGCCATCTATGACGGCACCGATGCCGTTACCCTTTCCGGCGAAACCGCCATCGGCATGTACCCGGTTCCCGCAGTGCAAACCATGGCACGCATTGCCGAGGCAAGCGAATCACACATCTACGACGAAGGCTCCATCCCTAACCGCAATGCAGAGCAGAAGAGCATTTCCGCCGTTGTGGGCTTGGCTGCCGTAACCGCCGCAGAAAACGTGGGCGCTTGCTGCATCGTCACCCCTACGATGACCGGCCGCACGGCCCGCATCGTTTCCAATTACCGTCCGAAGATGCCCATCTATGCGGTAACCACTTCGGAAGAATATCGTCGCTCCTTGCAGCTGAACTGGGGCGTTACCCCGCTTTTGGGCAAAGTCGTTGGCGATGCCTCGTACGTTCTTGAGCAGGCTCGTAGCGTCGTTGTGAAAAAGAACTTCGTAAACAAGGGCGATATCTGCGTATTCACCTTGGGAGACCGCACCACTTCTCCCTGCATCGGCCAAACGGGCGACGCCGTAAGCTTCGACCCAACCGCGCCTTCACCGCGCCCCACCAACGTGATGCAAATCGTGCAAATCGGCGTTGATGCAGAGGGGGATAACTAATGGAAATCAAAACCAACTGCTATGCCGCCGTCGATATCGGCGCTTCTTCCGGCCGCGTGGTAATCGGCGAGGTCACCCCGCAGGGAACCATCGAATTTACCGAGATTCATCGCTTCGATAACATCCAGAAACGCTCCGGCGGTCACGACTGCTGGGACGTGGATATGCTGTTCCGCGAAACCGTTGCCGGCTTGGCTAAATGCAAAGAAGCAGGTTATGCGCCTAAAACCGTGGGTATCGACACCTGGGCGGTTGACTTCTTGCTGCTCGACGCCGAAGACAACATGCTCGGCGATGCGGTTGCCTACCGCGATGAGCGTACCAGCGGCATGTATGCCGTAGCAGATGCTATCGTTTCGCCCGATGAGGTATATCGCCGCACGGGTATTCAGCGCCAGCCGTTCAACACCATCTATCAGCTGCTGGCGCTCCAGCGTGAACACCCCGAGCAGATCGAAAACGCTGAAACGTTTTTGATGATCCCCGACTACCTGGCTTTCCTGCTGACCGGTACCAAAGCCAACGAATACACCAACGCTTCCACCACGTGCCTGATGAACGCTCGTACCCAACAGTGGGACGAAACCATCTTGGAGGCATTCGGCATTCCGCGCAGCATGTTCTGCGACGTGGTTATGCCTGGCACCGATCTGGGCGCCGTCACCGCTGAGATCGAAGCAAAGATCGGCTACCCCACACATATCATCGCGCCTGCCACGCACGACACGGGCAGCGCCTACCTGGCTGTTCCCGCGCGCGATGCCGATGCGGTGTTCCTCTCTTCGGGCACCTGGAGCTTGCTGGGCGTTGAAAACGAAGGTCCCATCACCTCAGATGCTTCCCGTTTCCAGAACTTCACCAACGAAGGCGGCTTTGAGCTGCGCTTCCGCTTCCTGAAGAACATCATGGGCCTGTGGATGATCCAGTCTATCCGCCGCGAGCTGAATGGCGTTTCCTATGTAGAGGGCAAAGACACCCACCAGCAAGCCAATGAAGACGAGCTGCCTCCCTTTACGCACGAGGCGATCGAGTGGGGCTTCCCCGACCTCATTGCCCACGCAAAAGAGGCAGACAACTTCGAAGCCCACGTGAACGTGAACGACGACCGCTTCCTGGCGCCCGATTCCATGATCGACGAGATTCGCCGCGCCTGCTTCGAAACCGGGCAGGACGTGCCCCAAACCGTCGGCCAGCTTATGCGCTGCGTATACGTAAGCCTTTCCTCCTGCTATGCGGAATCCATTGCAGAAATGGCATCGCTTACCGGACGCACCTACACTTCCATCAACATCGTTGGAGGCGGCTGCCAAGACGCATACCTGAACGAACTCACCACGCACGCGTGCGGCATTCCCGTGTTCGCCGGCCCAGTTGAGGGAACGAGCTTGGGCAACCTTGCCGTGCAGATGATCGCCGATGGCGCATTCCCCGACCTCCAAAGCGTCCGCGATGCTATCGCAACGTCATTCGACGTGAAGCGCTTTGAATAACAGTAACCAACCTTTTAGGTACAGATAAGGAGCATTCATGACCACTATGTACGAATTGGCACGCGAAGCGTATGCCAAGCAGGGCATCGACACCGAGGCAGTGATCGAGACCCTGGCAAACAAGGCCATCTCCATGCACTGCTGGCAGGGCGACGACGTAGTCGGCTTCGACCAGGGCGACGATAATGCAGCTTCCGGCGGCATCATGACCACGGGCAACTACCCTGGCCGCGCTGCCACCCCCGAACAGCTCATGGCCGACTTCGAGAAGGCTGCAAGCCTGATCCCCGGCAAAAAGCGCATCAACCTGCATGCAAGCTACGCTATCTTCACCGAGGAAAACCCCTGGGTTGACCGCGACAAGCTTGAGTACAAGCACTTCGAACCTTGGGTAACCTGGGCAAAGAAGAACGGCTTCGGCATCGACTTCAACCCCACCCTGTTCAGCCACCCGCTGGTAAAGGAAGGCCTTACCGTTTCCAGCCCCGAAAAGGACGTGCGTGATTTCTGGATCCGTCACTGCATCGCCTGCCGCCAGATCGCAGAGCGCATCGGCGAGGAAATGGACGACATGGTCCTGAACAACTTCTGGATTCCCGACGGCCTGAAGGACTACGCCGCCGACGCTTATGGCCTGCGCGCACGCCTGAAGGATTCCCTCGATGAGATCTATTCCTTCGAAACCCCGCATGTTATCGATGCGGTTGAGCAGAAGGTATTCGGCATCGGTGTTGAAGGCTTCACCACCGGCAACCAGGAGTTCTACGTATCCTACGCTGCCAAGAAGGGCGGCAACCATGTAGTGCTCATCGATGCGGGCCACTTCAACCCCATGGAAAGCATTTCCGACAAGCTGCCCAGCCTGCTGCAGTTCTTCCCCTACGTGCCGCTGCACGTTACCCGCTCCATGCATTGGGACTCCGACCACGTTGTCCTGTTCGAGGATTCCATCAAGGACATCGCCGCTGAGGTTGTTCGCTGCCCCGAGGGTATGGACAAGGTTCTTATCGGTATGGACTTCTTCGACGCTTCCATCAACCGCATCGGCGCTTGGGCTACCGGCATGCGCGCCATGGAAAAGTGCCTGCTGTTCGAGCTGCTGCAGCCATGGGATCGCTTGAAGGAGCTGCAGGATACCTACCAGTTCTCCGAGAAGATGATCGTTACCGAGCAGTTCAAGACCATGCCTTGGACCGCGGTTTGGGACGAGTACTGCGCACGTCAGGGCGTAGTTGCCGAAGACCAGCTGTGGGACGAGGTTAAGGCTTACGAAGACGAGGTGCTCTCCAAGCGCCAGTAAGCCCCTGCGCATTTTTCAGCGCCCCTCTTCCCGAGGGGCGCTTTCTGCGCCCGGAAGTCATGGCCGGGAACATCCGGCGCCGAGGGAGCCATGGCCGGGGCGCATCGAGCACCGGAACGCCCTCGCCGGGAACATCTGGCGCCGAGTTTCAACTCCGCAAACATGCGCCGAATGCGCTTCGAAAAGGCCACTTGCCCGAGCGGCTTTTCCGAAACCGATCATTCGGTACTTCAGAACGAAAGGACAATGATGGATATTATCGACAGTGCTATGGATACGCTTAAAAGCGGCGTTTCCGCAGCTCGCGGCGCAGTTTCTGGCGTTGCCGTCGAGCAGCTGGCCTTCGTACGCGGCTTCTGCCGTCTGTGCGACGACGGTTGGCAGCAGGGCTGGCACGAGCGCAATGGCGGCAACCTTACCTACCGCATGAAAGAAGAGGAAGTAGAGCAGGCTCGCCCCTTCTTCAACGCAACCCCTGGCGAATGGGTGAACATGGGCGTACAGGCAGATAGCCTGCGCGGCGCGTTCTTCCTTACCACCGGCTCTGGCCGCTATATGCGCAACGTCAAGAGCGACCCTTCCCACAACATCGGCATCGTCGAAATCAATGACGCCGGCGATTCTTGGCGCATCGTATGGGGCCTGACCGACGGCGGTAAGCCCACTTCCGAGTTCCCCACGCATTTCATGAACCACGCCGTGCGCATGGAGGCAACCAACAACGAATGCCGCGTGATTTACCACGCTCATCCTATCAACGTTATTGCCATGACGTTCGTATGCCCGCTTGATGCACGCTACTTCACGCGTGCCCTGTGGAAGGCAATGACTGAATGCATCGTGGTATTCCCCTCTGGCGTTGGCGTTGTACCTTGGATGGTTCCCGGCGGCGCCGAGATTGCGAAGGCAACCTCCGAACTCATGAAGAAGTACGAGGCAGCTGTTTGGGCCCAGCACGGCCTGTTCGTTTCCGGCCCCGACTTCGACACCACCTTCGGTTTGATGCACACCATCGAAAAGGCTGCCGATGTATATCGCCGCGCTCGCCAGATGAATGGTGGCTCCGACGAATTCCCGAACACCATTTCCGACGAGGGCCTGCGCCAGATCGGCATCGATTTCGGCCTCACCGTCAACGATGAGTTCCTGGACTAAGGCGGCACTTCGATGACTATCCGCAAAACTGCTGATGGGCGCACTATCTCAGGCTTCAAGATGAAGCTCTATCCGGGCTTTGCCGAAGAGTACGAGAAGCGTCACAACGAATTGTGGCCCGAAATGGCCGACATGCTCCACGAATACGGTGGGCACAACTACTCCATTTTCATCGACGAGGAAACCAACATCCTCTTCGGATATATCGAGCTTGACGACCCCGAACGCTATGCCGAGTCCGCCAAGACCGATATTTGCAAGAAATGGTGGGATTTCATGGCAAGCGTCATGGAAACGAATGCGGACAATTCGCCCGTTTCCGTAGACCTGCCCTGCGCATTCCACCTCGACTAGAAAGGTAAAGCATTGGCGCTTTCCCAAGAACGCAAGGGAACCATGGCGGTTTCCCTGACCAACTTCCTTGACTCTGGCTGCATCGTAGCCAGCAGCCTTGCCCTTACTGCTTGGGCAGCTGCATTCAACTTCGGCTCCGCCTGGACCGCAATCCTGGGCGCTATCGGCGCAAACGCCTTCGGCGCTGCGGTTGGCGCACTGATTGGCGGCTTCCTGACCGACAAGTTCGGCCGTACCACTATTTATAAGTACAATCTGCTGGTTTACGCTGCCGGCGTATTCATCGCCATGGTTGCCGTAAACCTGCCCATGGTCGTAGTAGGCGTTGTGCTCTCCGGCCTTTCCGTAGGCGCTGGCGTTCCCGCTTCCTGGAGCTATATCTCCGAGACATCTACCTCCACGAAGCGCGCTTCCAACATCGGCATCAGCCAGTTCGCATGGAGCTGCGGTCCTGCCATTATCTTCATCCTTTCGCTGGTTATGAGCTTCATCATCCCCGGCTTCGAGTCCGATGGCACCACCCTGCTCCCCGCAGGCACCTACGGCCCGTTTGACGGCATGCTGGCAACCCGCCTGCTGTTCCTGGTTCTGTTCATCGTTGCCCTTATCGCTTGGAATCTTCAGCGTCAGCTGCAGGAATCTGCCGACTGGGCCGAAAAGAACGCTTCTGCCACCGAGAAGCAGTCCTTCGGCAAGATGATGGCAACCGCTCTGAAGAACCCCGTGAACGTGAAGACCATCATCTTCCTGGTTGCCGTGTACCTGACCTGGAACCTGGCTGCAGGTACCAACGGTCAGTTCATGCCGTACCTCTACGCCGCTGCCGGCAACATCGATGCAACCGGCCAGAGCCTCCTGGGCGTAGTTCAGTGGGTACTGGTTGCGGTCTGCTCGCTGGCAATCTTCAGCCGCTTCGGCGACGTTATCTCTCACCGCGTACTGTTCGGCGCCTCTGCGCTGCTGGCGCTGCTGTCCTGGATTGCTATTGCCGTATTCGGCCTTGCTATCCAGAGCGGTGACACCGAATCCATGGGTTGGGTTCTTTGGGTATACGTAATCCTGTGGGGTATTTCCGCTGGTTTCTCAGCCCAGTGCTTCTACGCTCTGTGGGGCACCGAGCTCTTCCCCACGCAGTACCGCGGCGGTGCGCAGGGCATCATGTTCTTCTTGGTTCGTGGCGCTTTGGGCATTTGGTCACTTGTAGGCGTTGGCGCCATCATGGGCGACATCTCCACGAATCCTGCCGGCTTCTTCCCCGCAGCTGTTATTATGTGCGTCGTTCTTCTTATCTCCCTGGTTGTGGGCGTTATCTGGTGCCCCAAGACTCAGGGCAAGACGCTCGACCAGATCACCGAAGAGCGATACGGCAAAATCGAGTAGTTCTTCCACGATCGCGCCGGCGGTCTTCCGCTAAACGATCAGGCAGGCGGTCTTCCGCTAAATGATCACGCCAGCGGCCTTCCGCCAAACGATCACGCCGCCAAAAGGGAGTGGCCCTCGACCGACTTTTCGCCGAGGCGCCTCGAAACTGGTCCCTTGGCCCCTTTCTGCTGGCTTCTTGCTGCAATAAGCTGCAAGAAGCCAGCCTGGCGTCGCCTGACGCCGCAAATTGCATAGCATATGAAGAAAGCGCCCTCGGGCGCTTTCTTCATATCGAGGGAGGCTGACGCAGAGCATGGGCATGCCGCATGCACATACCCTCTTCTCGCACAGAACGGGCTCTTTTCTGCCCGCTGGAACGAAGAGACCCACACAGCGCCGAGCGCTGGCAAGATCTTAGCCCCATGCATGATTCCAGGACCCTCGGCACGAAAACGCCCCGGCAAGATTCGCGCCCTATGCATGATTCCGTGGACCTCGACACAAAAAGGCCCGGCAAGATTCGCGCGCTATGTATGATTCCGAGGCCCTCGACGCAAAAATGCCGCCTCCCTGGCAAGATTTGCGCGCTATGTATCCGAAATCGCCCGATTGCACCCTGAAACGGATACATGGGGCGAAGATCTTGCCATCTTCAGCTCGAAAAGCATGCATTTCGCGCAAACGCTGCCAGGGAGGCACCTCTTTTCGCGCAATCAGCGAAAAGAGAATACACGCGGCACAATTATTGCCACATGAAATGATCATTGCCACATCGCCCAAAACGACCTCAAGGGCACAACAAAGCAATAGGCGGGCGGAATGCTAACCCAAAGGAAGACCCTCGAACAACAGCCAAATCGCCCAACACCAAGTCGATACCCACGAGACCATCGTTCTTGGCACCCCGAAGCAGCGCTCAAATCAGCCTGACACCAAGGCGGTTGTCGCAAGGACGTCAACCCTCGCAACCTGAAACAATTAGCAAGGCGGCTCAACACCAGGGATCCTTAGAGAAAAGCTGCTTGCGCAAGCTCATTCGACGCTCATCGATGTCGGCATAGGCGATCCTGATGCGCTTTCCCATGAGGCTTGCCGCGGAATGGGCAATGGCATCGAACTTCACATGGTCGGCGACATGCGCTCGAGTAACAGCAAGGACATCAATCCCTGCAGCTTTGAGATTGTTGATGCGTGATGAGTCCCGCTCTACGGCAAGTTCGTTCACATGGAACTCACGGCTGTTGTATTCGATGGCAACGTTCTGCTCAGACCAATATAGATCGCAGTGATATTCGCGATATGTGGTTCGCTTACTAAATTTTGCGGGGATCGGCACCTTAGCATTCATCTCCGGCATGCCTAATCCGTAACCGCCGTAGCGAGCGGGCAAGCCCAGCAATAACGCCAAACATGTTTCCATCGGCGATGCCGAACCGTCGCGAACATAACGTACAGCTGTTTTTGCTTTCCGAGGCACTTTACCGTGCATTTTGTCTATAAAGCGATTGATCGCCTCTGTGCTTGAAAGGGGTTGAGCAGACCGAAATCCAATGGGATTTGCGGGGTCTATTCGATAAGTTCCACATAGTTCAAATCCTAATTTGATCAGGTCGATCACGCTACACGACCGCGCAAGCTGCACAAAACAGAATTCGGGATTGCTTAAATATACCCCGCTTTCAAAGGAAAGAAAGCAAGGCGCCCTATCGGGAAGTTTCCAAATATTGTTGCGAAACTGCTTGGATTGACTTCTTGTTTTTCCCGATAAGACAACGACCTCCAGAGGGCGAGGGAGCGTTGTAAGAGGCGAACTTTCTCTGAACGATTTCGGCAACGTCGGAACATCCTTGGAAGACGGCATAGCCCGCGCAGCCCGAATACCTTCAAAATCCTCGAGTGAGCGAAGCAACCTGATTGCACTTGAATGTCCGATGAAAAGCACCATAGGGAAATCTTATCGACCGAACCTTAAATAGATGCGAAAGCAGCCGCAAAAAAGTAATGGAGCCTGAGCAACGCCGAATGCATTCGACGTCAGCCTTCGAACCGCCTTCCGCCTCCCGAACAATAAGAGATGGGCGGTCCTCTTTCCTATTTATGACAGCAATTCCAAAGGGGCGGTTCGGGCGCCCCCAATAACCTAAACCTATAGGGCTCAACAAGCCATCTGAAAAAGGGGCTTATCCAAAGATGAGCCGATGCCAGCTAGCGTTTCGCCCAGCACCCATGCCTACCCGGCATTCACACCCACGCGATGCCCGTATTTCGACCGGCACTCATACCCACCTGGCGTCCGTGTTTCGCCCGGCACCTATATTCGCCCGGTGATCATATTTCAACCGGTGCCCCGTTTCGACTGACACCATGCCCACATGATGCTCGTGCTTCGCCCAGCGCCCATGTTTGCCTGGCGTTCGCATTTCGACCGTTGCTCCGCTTCGCCCGGTGCTCATGCCAACACGATGCTCATGCTTCGCCCGGTGCCCATGTTTGCCCAGCGCTCATGTTCACCTGATGTCCACGTTTCGCCCGACGCTCATGCTCGCCTGGCGCTCGTGTTTCGCCCGACGCTCAAGGGAAATCTCGGCGGCACATACCGTACTCGGACCTCAGGAGCCAATCTCCCATGACAAGAATCGTGCAACATGCATGATTTCGGGACTTCCGACGCGAAATAGAGCCTTTGCTGGCAAGATTCTTACACTATGTATTCCAAATCGCCTGATTGCATCCGAAAATGCATGCATGGAGCGAAAATCTTGCCATCGCTAAGCCGAAATGCATACATATCGAACGAATTTTGCCAGGAAGGCGGCTATCCGCATGCATTCAGCGAAAAGAGAATACATACAAGGCGATTCTTGCCAATTCGAACCCTAAATCAGACACGTTTTTCTGCCTATAACCCCACACTTTTTGTCCTATAAGCCGCGGCCGCAAAGCTCAGGGAGCGGAAGGGGTTCAATGAGCGACGATTAGCACCCAAATAGCACCCACGGAACAAAATGAGCCCATGAAAACAAAAAAATCACCGAGGGAAACCCTCGGTGATTTGCAGTTTCGATGGTGCGCCGTGAGGGATTCGAACCCCCGACGTACTGATTCGTAGTCAGTCCCTCTATCCAGCTGAGGTAACGGCGCGTTTCGCAACGAAAATTAGTATCCTCGTTTGCCCTGTCTTCGTCAACACTTTTCTTTAAATATGAAGGAATTATGGACAACAAACCCGTTTCACCTGGTGAATAGCCCTTTTGCCGAAATTGGCTATAGCTCTAGCGAGCCAAATGTAGTCCCTGCGCACCTTCTGCTGGCAACTCGCCGGCCCTCCGCGCGTCATCCGCTCGCTTCCGGCGCAGCATCCGCTGACGCAAACCGATACCCTCATCCCCTTGTGCGCACAAGCCGTCGGCATTACGGGCGACGGTTTGCTGGTATCGGCGCTCCTTACCCTCTGCTCACCATCCGCCTGCTTCCCGCGCAACATCCGTCGGCTCCCTGCATGCCATCTGCCCGCCAGCTCACCGTGCAATGCCCGCCAGCTCATCGCAAGCCATCCGTCATCGCACGGCGCAGCATCCGCCGACCCCTGCGCGCCATCCTCTGACTCCCTGCAGGCAATCTGCTGGCACGAACCGATGTCCTTAACGACCCGCAGAACAAACCGTCGTCACGAACCGCCACCCTAAATCCCTGCGAAAACACGTTATGCACAATTGTTAACTGCCCTTTGCAGATAAAACCCGTTTTTTACTTTCTTTTCACCTCTACCGCGCCCCCTGCGCACCGCATTCGCGTAAAATCAAGTTTGCTGCGTTTAGGACGCTCTTGCCTTGCGCTGCCATTTACACATTTAGGAAAGGACATTACTTGAAGGTTCGAAAATCGAAACCTCACAGTAATTAGCCTTCGGCCTCTGCATTTCACACCCGTCATGTAGTGGTCGAGGGACGACTGCGACATGAACGGATTGCGCCTGTCGGTATTGCTGTGCGCTGCGCAGCTCAACTGCCCGCACAACAACGCTGACACGCGGCGGCAATCCCAAGGGAGAATTGCATGCTCTATCTATCTCAAATGCTCGGCGAACCCGTCGTTGATGCAAATGGCGAAAAGATCGGCTCCGTATCCGACCTAGCCATCCAAACCGGCGAAGTGTTCCCCCGCATCACCAGCCTGGCATTCCTGGGCCCCGGCAAAACGCCTTTCATGATCTCTTGGCGTAAATACGTCGACAGCTTCGACGAAGACGAGGGCATTCGCCTGAAAGTCGACCGCACCGCCATCCGCTTCAGCTACCTCCAGCCCGCCGAAGTGCTCCTCGCACGCGACCTACTTGATAGGCAGATCGTAGACACGCAGGGCATGAAGGTTGTGCGCGTAAACGACCTGAAGCTCTCCGTTTCCGGAACGCAATTGCGCCTTCTTGGTGCAGAAGTGGGCGTTCGCGGCATTCTGCGTGGCTTGGCTCCGTGGGTGGAAAAAGCCGCCTGCGGCATCGCCAAAACGTTCGGCAAAAGCATCGACGAGCGCATCATTGCATGGAACTACATGGAACTGCTCGACCGCGACCTTTCCAAGGTGCAGCTCTCCGTCAGCCACACGCGCCTGGAAGAACTGCATCCTGCCGACGTGGCAGACATCTTGGAGCAACTCGATCCGAAGCAGCGCGCCAATGTGTTTCAGCACTTAGATGACGCGCAAGCCGGCGACGCCATTTCGGAAATGGAAGACGAATTCCAGGCCGACATCATCGAGGGCCTGGACGAAAAGCGCGCATCCCGTCTGCTGCGCGACATGGATCCTGACGACGCCGCCGACATCGTGGGCGACTTGCCCTACGAGAAAGCCGAAACGCTGCTCCGCCTGATGGGCGTCGACAACGCCGCAGAGATTCGCAAACTGCTGGGATATAAGGAAGACACTGCCGGCGGTCTGATGACCACACAGTTTGTGGCAATGCACACCTCCGACACCGTGCAGGAAACCACCGAAGTTCTTCGCGGCTTGGACGAAGACCACCCCACAGTGAACTACGTGTACGTGTTGGATGAATACGACAAGCTTGTGGGCGTGCTTTCGCTCCGCACCTTGGTGCTCGCAAAAGACAATACTCCGCTTTCCGACATCATGTTCGATGAGCTCATCACTTCGCTGCCTGAAGAGCCCGAAGATGAAGTTGCGGCCGACATCTCCAAGTACGACCTGATGGCCATGCCCGTCGTCGACGAGAACGGACAGATGCTGGGCATCGTCACCGTTGACGACGCAATGGAAGTCATCGAAGACAACGTGGAGGAAGGCCGCACGCGCTGGGCATGGGGGCAGTTCGCCATCACGCTTGCCGTGTTTATCGTACTGATGATTCCCTATACCTTCTTTGTCCTCCGCATGTTCGGGCACAACTAGGATCGAGGCTTTTACATGACACTTAAGGAAAGCACAGCGCAGGACACCGCCCTGGCAGCCAAGGCTTCCCCGCAAGTTCCTGATCAGGGTGGCGACAACGACGGCAAGAAGCAGCACTCGAAAGCATTCCTGGTACTGGCCGCTATGGGCCCTGGTATCGTAACCGCCATGGCGGGCAACGACGCCGGCGGCATTTCAACCTATTCCACCGTAGGCGCGAAGTTCGGTTACATGACGCTGTGGATCATTCCCGTCATGTGCATTTTGCTTATCGTGGTGCAAACCACGGCAACGCGCATGGGCGTTGTTACCGGCAAAGGTTTTTCCGCGCTGATCCGTGAAAGCTTCGGCATCCGCCTCACGGCGCTCGCTATGTTGGCGCTGCTCATCGGCAACGTTGCTACCACCTTTTCAGAATTTGCAGGCGTGGCTTCAGGCATGGAAATGTTCGGGGTGCCACGCTGGATATCGGTCCCCGTTGCCGCGGCAGCCGTTTGGGGCCTCATCGTGGGAGGCAGTTACAAACGCGTGCAGAACATCTTCCTGGTGCTTTCGTGCGTATTCGCCACCTACATCGTTGCGGCATTCTTGGCACAACCTGATTGGAATGAAACCTTCCAGCACACCCTGGTACCAGCGGCAAGTTCGGATTTGAGCTTCCTTTCGCTTACCATTGCGATGGTCGGCACCACCATCGCCCCCTGGATGATGTTCTTCGCCCAGAGCAACGTGGTTGAAAAAGGCGTGCGGGTACGCGATCTTCCCTATCAACGCATCGACGCAATAACCGGCGCCGTAGTGGGCTGTATTGTGGCGTGGTTCATCATCGTAACCACCGGTACCGTATTGTTCCCACAGGGCATCGAAGTAGAGAGCGCCGAAGCTGCCGCGGCGGCACTCGAGCCCTTCGCAGGCCAATACGCTAAAGCGCTGTTCGCCATCGGCCTGGTAGCCGCAAGTTTGCTGGCCGCCTGCGTCCTGCCCCTTACCACCGCTTTCGTAATCTGTGAGGCATTCGGCTGGGAGGCAGGCGTTTCGTTCACTTGGAAGGAAGCGCCCCTGTTCAAGGGCATCTTCACGTTTGTCATCGTCGTTTCAGCGGTGGTTATCCTTATTCCCAACATCGACCTGATGGGAATCATGCTCACCGCACAGTTCGTAAACGGCGTTATTCTGCCTGTTCTGCTGGTGTTCATGGCAATCATCTGCACCGACAAGCACGTTATGGGCAAATACGCAGTGGGCAAATTCACCCGCATAATCCTATGTTTCACCATCGTGGTGGTGGGCATTCTTTCCGCCATCTGCTTGGTTATGCAAGTACTGGGAATCGGCTAATTTGGCGCTGGCGCCATGTCTCGCAGGGAGCCTGCGACAGCAGCCTTGGGAGCATAAAGCTCCAACACCCTATCCATGAAAGCGGCAGTGCATAGCGCTATCGAGCAGTCGTTCGGCGTGCGCCTCGAGCGTGCCGAAACGCCAAGCGGCGTGGCATGGGTGCCGTTCGAGCGAGCCGATGACCGCGTAGAAAGTCAGCATCAGGCTGAAAAGCAGCGTACATAGCCGTTCACCACTGATTCTACCCCCTTCCCCAACGAGGCCTTCCGCACGCACGCGCGAACCAACGGCAAAACACAGTCGCGCGCAAAAGAAAGAGCAGGAGGGGGAGCAATCAAAACTGAAGGGGGCATGCACGAAGCGACGTGAGCAAAATGCGCTCAGAGCCCCTTAAAACAATGCCAAGATTGCCCACTTCTCTTTCGGCGCAGTCGAAGCGATCAAAGCCCGACATACACCCGCATTCCCATTTCCGCCCCATTTGACATAAGGGGCGCGCTGACCACCGAGAGCGGTTCGTACTCGGGTGGCTTAAACGTTGTTAAGAGCGAGGAAGGCACGACGCTTACCATCAATGGTGGCAAGTTCGAGCTGAGCTACGCGTCGTCGCAAGGCTACACTGGTGTTATTTTCAACTATGGCAATGCGACGATTGCCGGTGGCGAGTTTATTTGCAGCGCGGCTTATGTCAAATGGGCTCATCCTCAATGTGTTGCAACAGACGTAGTTGACGGCTATACGTCCTCTACGAAGATTACGGGCGGCACGTTTACCAACAGTTTCACGGATACGAGCTCGAACATCTTCCATGGCGTTGGTAAAGCCACCAGCGATAACTTCGAGGTCTCCGGAGGTACGTTTAATAAGAGCATTTCCGAAGGCTACTGCGCCGATGGCTTCATCCCCACCAAGAACGCGGATGGCACCTATGGCGTCAAGGAAGGCCACTATGTTGCCCAGGTCGGCAGCAAGAAGTACGAGACGCTGGCCGATGCGATCCGTCTGGCTGCAAAGGGCAAGACCATCCAGCTGCTAACCGACACCACTGAAAACATCACCATCGCTGCGAACAAGCAGATCACGCTCGACCTGAACGGTTACACCCTCAACGGTGGCACGGGCACCGCAGAAGCGGCTATCCTGAACAAGGGCAACGTGACCATCACCGACACGAGCGCCGACAAGACCGGCACCATCAAGCGCGATGATCGGGGCGTCGAGGGCGAGACCAGCTATTACGTCATTGACAACAATGGCACGATCGCCATCGACCAGGCGAATGTCTTTAATAATTCCGGCGCTAAGGGCTCTTCCCTGATTCGTAATGGCGGTGTGGACAGCGCATCGTCGCCCACCATCAACGGCGGCACGCTGGCCAGCAAGCAATCCGTTGTTCAGAACTGGAACAAGGCTCAGATTCTGGGCGGCAACCTGACGGGCATCATTTGGACCGACTCCTGGACCGAAGCGGGCACGGTTGGCGAAACCGTCATCGGCGGCAACGCTCAATTCGCTGGCACGATTTATATGGATGCCACGAGTTCCAATCCTTCAACCTTGAAGATTGAGGGCGGCTCGCTTGATGTTACTCAGTGGACGGTGACCAACGCTGCGGCTGAGGCAAACTCCACCATCGCGGTTTCTGGTGGCACCTTCACAGCTGCCGTCCCCGAGAACTACAGCGCCGAGGGCTACGTTCCCACCGCCAACACCGATGGCGCGTACGGCGTCAAGCTTGCCGAAGGCGCGTACATGCTGCAGGATTACCGCAGCGGCGACCAGGCTTCCTGGACGTATCCGACCCAGGAGGGCATGGCGTTTGCCGTTTGGCACAAGGACGCTTCGTTCACGACCCCTTGCGCTGCAAGCGATGTCGAGGGCGCTGCCTATGCCAAGTTCGTTCCCATCACCGACCTGCTGCAGTACAAGGGCGGCTCGCTGAGAATGGGCGTTGCCCAACCTTCTGAGCTCACGTGGTTGCGTTTTGGTTACACGATGGCCCTTCCCGAAGGCGCAAGCTTTGTTGAGAACGGCTGGTACTTCAAGAAGGTCTCGACATCTCAGCCTACGGATGCTCGCAGGTTGGCAAACAACAACGTTTTGAACATTGATGGAGCCATTACCGCAAATCTTGTATTTACTGGGGTAGCAACAAACTATTATTCTGACAACTTTAGCGAGAAGGCGTTCGTCAAGTACGTAACGGTCGATGGAACCACCGTTGAAGCCGTCGAAAGCGGCTATCGGGTGAATTCGGCGCTTGGCGTCGCAGGTGTGATTCTTGCGCATCCTATGGCAAGCAAGGCCGGAAAGGATTAAGCTACGCAAATCAAGGCCGCGGTCTAGAAGAGGAGCAAAAGAAATGCAGAAGAAATATGAAAGTCCCGAGATGGATGTCATCGAGTTGAAAGACCGCGACGTTATTGTTGCGTCTGGTGTGTCTGGCGGCATTAGCGGTCCAGGCGGTATTGAGTCGGGCGATGGGGAAGACGTCTGGGAGTAATCCTTATAGCGTTATGCTGTATCAGACGAGGGCTTGCTAGAGTACTTAGCATTTCCGGACATTTAGTCGCTAGATGACTCGAAGGGCGGTTTGGTCCGCCCTTCGATTTTCGCAGCCGCTTTCCCAACCTTCGTCAAAAGCGGCGGTCGCTTTCTCAGGCCTTCGTCTTTCTACATCCTGGTAACCTCAAGGCGTTTGAACAGGTCGATGTCTTCTTGCGCGCTACGTGCGTCGGTGACGAGCTCACTCATGCTCGCGTTGCGCGAGAGCCCCTTGCGGATAACGTGCCCCACTTGGTAGAGGCACGCGGCCGGAGCCAGCCACGTGTGCTTGCGCGCCGACGCCCAATGAGCGCGCCCGCCTTCGTAGAGATAGCGAATCAACGCCGCGGGGCTGTGGAGACTATGCAACACCGTGCGGGTTGCCTGCGCGCCGCGTTCCATCTTGCGCCCCATGTTCCCTCGCCGCATGATGTAGAGCAGAAGATCATCAGCAAGCCGCGCGTCAGCTTCGCAAAACCACGTTGCCGATGTCTGAAGCCCCAGATAGGTGCGGCAAAGCCACGTTGCGGTGACCGCCAGCTTCTCCATGCCGATCTGCTGTGCCGCATGCTGAAAACCGCGCTCCCAAAGCTCGTCGGTCAAGTGCGCGTCGACGAACATCTGCCAATCCAGAATCTGGCGAAGCCCCAGCCCTGATCCCAAATGTTGATTAACATGCGCGAGCAACACCAGGCCGTTCTCGAGCGGCGGCAACACGGGCACGCTGAAGCCTGCGACATCGGTCCATTCGGCGCGCGGAATGGCATCATATATGGCCTGGTCAAGGAACTCAGCCTGCCGCTTGTTGGCGCACGTGCTGAAAAAGCGATGCAGCTCAACTTCGGGACAGCCCGCCTTCCTGAAACCGGCATGGCGCGGATTGATTTCAAGTTCAATATCGTTTTCCCAGCCCAAGCGCTCCATGAGCGAAAACGCCCGATCGAAATAATCGGGCGGCACAATAAGGTCGACATCGCCCATGCTGCGGCTGTTTGGCTGCGGATAATGCGCCGCGGCCGCAGCTCCCTTCAGCACGACAACGAGGATGCCTGCCTGGCGAAACTCGGCGAGCACGCTGTCTTGCGCCATCATGAGGCGATACCAGCTCGACAGGTTTTTCCCAGCGAGCGCAAGATATTCAGCCTGGTCAGCGGGATTGAGCGAAAGAGCCTCAACGGCGTGCGCCGGATAGCCGATAACCGATTGAGCTACCAGCTCGGCGCGCACGGCCGGCCACAAACCATCGGGAATCGCAAGGGCAGGTTCGGCAGCGCACGCTATCGTGGGCGCAGAATCGAACGTTACCGCTGGGTCAGGTTCGCGTCCAGGCCCCAATGCAAGACCAGGCCCCAATTCAAGCGCAGAATCGCCCTCATGCGCAGCCGAAACCGCAGCCGGCATTTCGCCTGCAGGACGCTGCATGCCACTCTCGGCGGCGATAATTTTGATTGCGTACTCTTCGGCAGCGGAAAGCTCCACGGGCACTTCCTCTCGCTGCTCGTTGCAGCATGCGTGACAACAGTGGAAATCGCTTGCGTGCTTGGCGGCCAAGCGCGCACGTTCAGTGCGCTTTATAATAAAGCAACGACGGTCGCGCCGCGCAAAATGCCTGAAAACGGTGCAATAAACGCAACGCCATGAATGTCGCCGTCGTATCACGCTCGCCGTCCCCCCCCAAGGAGCACAGCCTATGTTCTGCGTCCAAATTGCCGAGGCTCTTATCGCCATTGAGAACCGCTACGCGTTCACCGAACGGCTTTGCGCGGACTACATTGTCGACGCCTCTCCCGATGAGTGCGATTTTTCGGTAGCGGCAACGTCTGATGAAATCGCAGCCGAGAATGACAAGGAGGGCTCATTTTCGCCCGCATATTGCGAATCGTTGGCGCTCTACCGCAAGATTTGCACGCGAATGCTCGATTTCGACGCGTTCCTGTTCCACGCGGCGATCATCTCGTATGCGGGGCAAGGCTTCGCGTTCACGGCGAAAAGCGGCACGGGCAAAAGCACACACATCGCGCAGTGGATGCGCGCGCTAGGCGAGCGCGTAACGGTGGTGAACGGCGATAAGCCCATTCTACGATGGCAAAGCGGAGAAGACGCTGGCAACAAGGACGCATCGGGTTCATTTATTGCATACGGCACCCCGTACAACGGCAAGGAAAACTGGGGGCTCAACACGAGCGCCCCCCTTCGTGCCGTTTGCTTCATCGAACGTTGCGAGCAGGGCGAGACCGACCATTTAACCCGCCTGAACGACGATGGGGAAATCGTCTCTCGCATCATGAACCAAATCCTCATGCCGAAAGACCCACTTTTGGCCGCCCGGCAGCTTGATTTATTAGACAAACTCCTGGCCAGCGTCACATTCTACGTGCTGCGCTGCACGCCAACCCCCGCCGCCTTTGAAGCGGCATTCGAGATGACGCTGTGTAATAATGAAAACGAACGATCGCGCCGAGACGAAAGACACCAGTATGAAAATTAAAGACGGCTTCATTGTGAATAAAGTTGGCAACCAGCACGTTGTAGTGCCGGTGGGCGAGGCCAGCATGGAGCGTCATTGCATGATTCGTCTGAATGGCACCGGCGCGTTTCTTTGGGAAAAGCTCGGCGCGAATACTACGGAAGACGCGCTGATTCAAGCTCTGCAAACCGAATATGCCGTTTCCGACGATACGGCGCGCGCCGATGTCGCAGCTTTTCTGAACAAACTGCGCGCAGCCGACCTGCTGGACGAGTAGCCGCCTAACAGCAAGGTGCCTGATGACAGCGAATTCATGACGAGCGAAAAAGACATATCCTCTGTGGCAGGAAAACCACGTACAATCGAAGAAGTTTTGGCGACCGAGGGCTTCTATATGGGGCCTCCTGCGGGTATTTCCATGTGGCCGATGCTTCGCAACCGCCATGACGTGATGATGGTAGTGCCGACTAAAAGTGAACTGCGCCGCTACGACGTGGCGCTCTATCGCCGCGGGGAAAAATACGTGTTGCACCGCGTTGTGGGGCATTACGAACATGGTTCCGAAAAAGGCTACGTGATCTGCGGCGATAATTGCGTCGCTTTGGAATACGTCCCACGCGAAGACGTGCTGGGCGTACTGAGCGGCTTTTATCGCGATGGCCGCCGCATCGATTGCGAAACTTCACGCGCATACCATGCGTATGCAAAACTCTGGGTGGCACTGTTCCCGGCGCGAAAGGTATGCAAGGATGCAAACGCTGCCGCAAGGCGAGCCGTCAAACGCCTACTTTCGGCATGTGGCCTGCTCAAGCATGACAATGCGCGCGAAACGAGGCGGAAATGACGCGCAACAAGGAGTCGCGCGAACGCGATAACGTCACTTACGCGTGGCTGTTTGCGCAGTCAAAGGAGCAGCACGGCGGCATCGTTGCGCTTTCTGCGCTGTGCACGTTGCAAGCGGCGGTACTCGTAAGCTTCGCGCTGGCATGTCGCGCCGTTATCGACCAGGCAGTCGCTGCCAACACGCACGGCCTGTTGGCAAGCGCGGCGCTTCTTGCGGGCGTTATTGTTGCGCAACTTTTCTTGCGCCTCGCCATCAACAGCATGCAAGAACGCATTCGCGCACGCTTAGCCCTCGATTTGCGCAAATCGATGCTCGACAGCATTTTCTCCGCACATTACCGCAACGTTCTGCGCTTCCATTCCGGCGAACTGTCCAATCGCATGTTTTCCGACGTGCAGGTCGTATCGAACGGCGTAGCGACCATCATCCCGGGCTTCGTATCCATGATCATGCAGCTCGTGTTCGCCATTGCGGTGCTCGCGCTCATCAGTCCGCCCATGGTTGCGCTGTTTGCGGCGGCGGCATTGGTTTCGTTCGTACTGGCGCGCACGCTGCGCGGCCGGCTAAAGGCGCTGCACAAAACCGTGCAAGAAAAAGAAGGCGCCGTGCGCGTATTCCTGCAAGAGGCGCTCGAGCATCAGCTGGTCATTCGTTCGTTTGGCGCCCAGCCCGCCACGAGCGAGCGCGCCGACAAGCTGCAGGAAGACCACTTCACCGCGCAGATGCGCCGCCGTGGATACTCTATTGCCGCCAACGCCAGCTTCTCGTTCTTTTTCAACGCGCTGTACGCCGTGGCGCTCACGTGGTGCGCCTTCGAGCTTTTGCACGGCACCATGAGCTACGGCACGCTTATGGCGGTGTTGCAGCTGGTCACGCGCATCCAGGCTCCGGTTTCGAACCTATCGGGCCTGCTGCCTCAGCTCTATCAAACACTTGCATCGGCGGAACGCCTGATGGAAGTTACGGAACTGCCGCATTCGGAAAACCGCTTGCCCTTGACCGCGGCGGAATTCTACGAGCGCCTTACGGGCGTGAACATGAAAAACGTGGCGTTTTCCTACAGCGAAGGGGAAGACGAAGCGGAAAGCGAAGCAGCATGTGCTTCGGGGGATGGAGCTTTGATCGAAGCGCCAGAAGCTTTTCTTGAAGACAATGACGTTAGTTTGACCTGTGCGGACGCCTTTGTTCCCAAGGGTTCCTTCGTGGTAGCGGAAGGGCCTTCCGGTTCGGGCAAATCTACGCTATTCAAGTTGGCGCTCGGCGCCTATGACGCCGAAGGATTCACATACGAGCTCGCTTACGACGGCAATACCGCATCGTGCGCCGCATCCCAAGTTCCGCCTGGGGTGTTCGCCTACGTGCCGCAAGACAACTTCCTGTTCGCGGGAACGGTGCGCGAAAACATAGTTTTCGCAGCCTCCGACGCGACCGACGACCAAATCGAACGCGCCTGCAAAGCGGCATGCGCGTGGAGCTTCGTGAAAGAGCTTTCCCTGGGGCTTGACACGATGATCGGCGAACATGGGCAGGGGCTTTCCCAGGGCCAGCTGCAACGCTTGGCCATCGCGCGCGCGATATGTTCCGGCGCGCCCATTATGGTGCTCGACGAGGTCACAAGCGCGCTCGACGACGAGACCGAAGCAGCGGTGCTTGCCAATATTGCCGCTCTGCCCGACAAGACGGTTTTCGTTGCTGCGCATCGCGCGAAAGCTCGCAAATTCGCAACCATGCGTCTTCGCGTAGAAAATGGCGTGATGAGCGAGGTTCTCTAGGGGCCTCGCTGCCTAAAAAGCCGTTAACTATAGGAACACCCCCCTGCGCGGCTGGCATCACGGGCTCATAAGGAACCCAGCCCATAGGAGCGGTTTTTGTTTCCACAAGAAGAAACCGAGCCGTAAGCGCGCCTTTGTTGCGCAATAATGAATCAACAGGAAAAACAAAGAGGGGAGCACGCCGAAGGCGCATGTCAAAGCACGTCTTTTGCCCTTCGGAAGGACACCATGGAGTCGAAGCCCAAAGCACATCTTTTCGCATTTGCCGCTATGGCATTGTTCATTTTCGTGTTCTTGGGCAGCGAATATCACTTTGACATCGCTTATGGCGAACTCGCTGGCCCCGATTCGGTAGTTGGCGCGCAGGCGTCCATCCTCGCCACAAGTGCCATAGGGCTTGTGGGCTATTCTCTGGTAAATCGAATGGCAGTCGCAAAGCATCGAAGCATTCTTGCCGGCGTGTTGGGAACCATTTCAGCGCTTCTCCTTATCGCAACCCAGCTAACCCAAAGTGCCAGCGCCTTGCTGTCGCTGGGATGTTTGCTGTTCTTGATCTTGGGTATGCTGGGAAACGCCACCTATTTTTCCGTCGCCCAAACCCACTATGCCAGCAGTTATCTTTCCCGCCTGGTGGGCGCCTCGTATGCCGCGGGCTTGTTAGCTCAATTCCTACTTCATTCTTTGGCACCAAATAGCATTGTCGAAGCCGCGATTATCGGAGCCTCTATCATCGTGCTTGGTTTCGTACTTGCAGCTCGCCGCAACGTGCTGCAAGTAACCCCCGCTGAAAGCACCCTCTCCAAAGAAGACCAGCGAACCACCGACGAACGCGACGCCCTCAAGGAAGCAATCCTGCTGCTCGCCTGCGTATCCCTAATTGCCTGCGTTTTCAGCACGCTCGACAACGTGGTTACCCTGGCAAATGCGCAAGGCACGTTCGACCTTTCAGCCTGGCCCCGCTTGCTTCTTGCCGTCAGCGGCATTGCAACTGGCTTCATCTTCGACCTCACTAGGCATCGCTATTCCACTGTCACCATGTTGTGCGTTGCCATGCTTTCCCTGGTTTCCGCCCTTGCCATCCAGACCGGCTCCGAAGTTCTTCTTGGTTTGATAATTTTTTACCTTTCGTCAGGCTTTTTCGTGGTCTTCTTCACCTCGTCGTTCTTGCGCATCGCCATGCGCTGCGCCAATCCATCACTTTGGGCCGGCATGGGACGCGCCGCCAACAACGCCTGCGCTGCACTTGTGGCAATACCTTCCATGACATTGATTTCATCGGGCGACATCCTGCTTATCTCATCGATAACCATTGCACTAGCCATGGCCACCCTCCTCGTTGCCCATGCGCTGGAAAACATGCGTCGCACAGCACGGTATAAAGCCGAGAACAAAGTCCTGAAACTGGCGGAGCTCACCGCCACCGCGCAAACGCAAACCACCAAGCCCCAAGAAGAACCGGAAACCAAAGCTCCCGCCGATAAAAACACCCCCGACAAGCACCTTGCAGCCTTTTCGGAGCGTTACAGCCTTACCCCACGTGAGCGCGATGTTCTTTCCGCAGTATGCTCGAGCGAAGAAACGCTCCAGTGCATTGCCGACGACATGGGAATATCCCTTCGCGCATTGCAGAAGCATCTGACTTCCATCTACCGCAAGTCAGACACGCAATCACGCGCTGGACTCTGCTCCGCCGCGCTTACCGAGCCCCTTAAGGACTAACGAGCGCAAGCTTCGTTCGAGGGAACACTTCAACCGCCGCCTTTCTTTTGCGACTTTCGCCAACACATTTCCCCTATTGCGCCTACCAGACGCACATTCACCAGCGCGTTTCTTCTATCACGCCCACCAGGCGTACAATGCGCGGTATGAGCACCAATAGCAAACATACCTCCACGCCCAACAGCGAAACCCCTGCGGAAATCCGCAGCCGTCTAAGGGCCCAAGCAAAGAAAGCGCGCTCCGCCCTTACGCCCGAAGCGCGCGCAGGCAAGAGCAAGCAGATCTGCGCGAAGCTGAGTCGACGCCTTGACGTCCTGATAGCCGAAACGCCCCAAGGAAAACCCGTTGTCGGCGTATACTCCGCATTCCCATGGGAGGTTGACCTGGGCAGCTTCATCGACCATGCCTACCTGCGAGGCTGCAACGTTGCCTTCCCCTGCATGATGCCCGATGCCCATGGCATTCCCGATGCCCCTGGGCGTGGGATCCGCGAACCAGGGTCGGACCCCAACGCCTTGCATATCACTCAGCAAACCATGGAAATGCGCTCGGTAAGCGCCAAGGCATTCCGCAGCAACAGCGTGCCGTTCCTGAACGACCCGCTAAAGGAATACCATCACAGCAGCCCCGAGCTTACCCCCATGCCCTACCTTGCCGCCAACGAGCTTGCCTTCATCGTGGTTCCCGCTGTAGGGTTCGATGCAAATGGCAACCGCCTAGGATACGGAGCGGGCAACTACGACCGCTACCTTTGCCAACTCACTGATGCCTGCCATGCTGTTGGCGTCGCCTTTGCCGAGCAGAAGGTTGCCCCCATCCCCGCAGAAGATCACGACATCCCCCTTCCCTTCGTTTCTGCTTAAGGGGAAGTTTCGCTTCGGAGCGGGTGGCAAAAAAACGTGGGGCCGCCAGCCAAGAACAGAGGGTGAGCCAAAGCCCCACTCGCACTCGTGTTGTTTCATTTCCCTTACATGCGCCCTCACCTGCAGCAAAGCGCATTACAATGAAGAAAACGGCAACATAGAGGGGGCTATCATGAACACGAAAACCGAACGAAACTGGCAGCTTATTGTTGCCGGCATACTGTTTATCATCTTTGGCTTGGTGTGCGCATTCTTCCCAGGTCTCACCCTTGCATCCATCGCCTTTATCGTTGGCGCCGCCTTTGTGGTTTCTGGCGTAGTCAATATCGCAACGTTCATTCGCGACCACGAGCTTCTGGGCTTTTCTGGGTGGATTCTCGCCTACGGCATCCTTGACGTGCTCATTGGCGCCATGTTCGTAATTCACCCCTTCGCCTTTGCGGCAGTCCTGCCTTGGGTTATCGGCGCGTTCGTTCTGATTTTCGGCATATATGAAGTCGTGACTACCTTTATGGTTAAGCGTGCGGGCCTCCCCCTTTGGGGCTGGATGCTGTTCTCGGGCGTCATTTCTATCGTTATCGGATTCATGTTCTTCTCTATGCCCGAAATGCTCGCGCTATTCATTGCGCTGTTCGCGCTCCTCCGAGGTGTGGATCTTATTGTTGTGGGAGCAAACGCAGGAAAGTACTTCCAGTAACCGCCTGTCTTAACACGCCGCCCACCCGTTACGCCTTCCTTCACTCATAAATGCAACACCGCGGCAACGAAGCTAGCCTATAATCGGCACAGTTGAAAAAGCGCAGGCAAGGCTGCGCTGGAAATGCATCATGCGCGGCTTCGCTAGCCGCCGCCTTCCCAGCGCAGCATCGCCTGCGCCCTATTTGCAGTAAGGAGACTGTACATGGAAGGCTTTGAGCTTCTTTCCACCGGTGCTTGGTCCATCCTGCCGCCGCTTCTGGCGCTGGGCCTTGCCCTTATTACCAAGGAGGTGTATTCCTCCCTGCTGGTTGGCGTGTTCTCGGGCCTGATCATTTACGAGTTTTGCCTTGAAGGCGTCGGTTTCGACCAGCTCATCACCGCGTTTACGCTCATCCCCCAGGTTATGGCGGAGCAAATCTCATCGAATGCGGCGCTTATCTTGTTCTTGGCGTTATTGGGCGCGCTAGTCGTCATCATCGCCATTGCTGGCGGTTCGCGTGCATACGCTGAATGGGCCGCGAAGCACATCAAAAGCGCACGAATGGCAACCGTCATGACGGCCCTTTTGGGCATCGTGGTATTCGTTGACGACTACTTCAACTGCCTCACCGTCGGTGCCGTCATGCGCCCCGTAACCGACAAGTTCCGCATCAGCCACGAAAAGCTGGCGTGGATCATCGACTCCACCGCAGCACCGGTATGCATCATTGCCCCTGTTTCCTCGTGGGCGGTTGCCATGGGCGGCTACATGGGCGAAAACGGCTTCAACACGTTCGTTGCTTCCATTCCGTACAACCTCTACGCGCTGGTCACCATCGTGTTCGTGTTCGCTATGTGCGGTTTCGGCAAAGACTTCTTCAGCATGGGCAAGGCTCAACGCGACTGCGACGCTCATACCTACAGCCCCATTCCTCCCCATGCCTCCGCTCTGGAAACGGTCTCCAAGGCAGGTGTCCCCAACAATCCCGAAGCCGTCGAAACCGTTATCACCGAGCAGTCCGACCTGGAGGGAGCCACGAAGGCAGTCGAGCAGTTCAAGGGTCTGGACGTTTCCCCCAATGGCAAGGTATTCGACCTGGTTATCCCTATCGTGGTGCTTATCGTGTTCTCCATCACGGGCATGCTGTATGTTGGCGGCTTCTTTGAGGGCGTAGACTTCGCAACCGCCGTTGGCGAAAACCCCATCGGCGGATTGTGTATCGGTGCCGCCGTGGCATTGGTGGTTGCTGCATGCATGTTCCTGCCCCGTAAGCTCACCACCCTGGTTGGCTTCACTGAAGGCGCTTCCGAAGGCGTTCGCTCTATGGTGGGCGCTATCATGATCCTTGTTTTGGCATGGAGCCTGGGCGGCGCATGCCGCTACATGTTGGGTACGGGCGAATTCGTTTCCAACTTCCTTACCACTATGGGCTTTGAGCTTTCGTTCTTGCCTGCCGTCATCTTCGTGGTTTCCGGCTTCATCGGATTCGCCATGGGCACCTCCTGGGGCACCGCTGCCTTGATCCTGCCCATCGTTTTGGGCGTGTTCCCCGAAAGCGACCCGCTGTTCCTGGTCACCATCGGCGCAACGCTTGCTGGCGCAGTATACGGCGACCACATCTCGCCCATTTCCGACACCACCATTCTTTCTTCTGCTGGTGCGGAATGTAACCACCTGCGCCATGTGGCAACCCAGCTGCCCTACGCTTCTCTGGTTGCCGTCATTTGCTTGTTTGGATATCTGGTTGCGGGCTTCACCGGTTCGCCTTGGCCTTCGCTTATCGGCGGCATCGCTGTTGCCATCATTATCGTTATTGCGACGCGCGTGTTCGGCAACAAAGAAGCTGCATAGGCACATCGCATCTCGGATCTTGGGGCTGAGCAACGGGTGCTTCGTGCACTTTCAGCTCTAAGAGCAATAGGCGGCGTATCGCACCCACGGCGCCAAAAGCGGCCGTGAGAATCACATCAAAGCGATCATGAAGGAGTCCTTCGGGACTCCTTCTTTTTTCCAGGCAATCGCAGGGCTCAAGTATGCGAACCCGCCGTTCGAAACCTCGGATAATGCGCCCAAACAAAACGTGCAGGCACTCATCGCGCGCAGAGGACGGACCCCATAGATCGCCCGCAAGGCACTCATCGCACAAAAGGAAACGAAGCCCAACAGCCATTGCGGCGCTCCGGCGCTCAAGCCGGCGCATACACGTCATCCGCAGAAGCATCGGAAGCAATAGATACATCTTGTCCAACAACGACAATGGCATTTCGAAGAAAAGCGGCAAACGAAAGGCCCCGAGGGGCCTTTTGTTATTGCGCTTGTGAAAATAACGAGCAGAAACGCTTAGCGCTCTTCGATAGGCTTGTATTCGCGAGCCTTCACGCCCGTCTTGTATGCAGGGCGGATAATGCGCTTGCCGCTTACCAGTTCCTCGAAGCGGTGGGCAGCCCAACCGGCCATGCGAGAGCAGGCAAACAGCGGAGTGATCATATCCTGCGGAATACCCATCATGGAGTACACGAATCCAGAATACATATCGACGTTTGCGCACATATCCTTCTTGGTGCCCTTTTCCTGCAGAATAACTTCAGGGCTCAGGCGCTCGATGAGCTTAAGCAAATCCAGCTCCGCTTCAAACTCAGTGCCCTTGGCAAGCCTTGTTGCAAAATCCTTGCAGATAACTGCGCGCGGATCGGAAAGCGTGTACACCGCATGACCCATGCCGTAGATCAGGCCGGTATGATCGTATGCCTGCTTGTTCACGATCTTGGCAATATAGGAAGCTACTTCGTCTTCATCTTCCCAATTCTTAACGTTTTCCTTGATTTCCTTCTGCATGGCCAGAACCTTATGGTTTGCACCACCATGCTTGCTGCCCTTCAACGAACCGATAGCAGCCGCATAGGCAGCATACGGATCAGTATCGGCAGAGGAAAGAACACGGCAAGTGAAGGTGGAGTTGTTGCCGCCACCATGCTCAGCGTGCAGGGACATCATGATGTCGAGCATGCGTGCTTCTTCAGGCGTGAACTCGCGGTTGGGACGCAACATGGAAAGGATGGTTTCGGAAGTGGACTGCCCCGGAATGAAGCGATGCATGATCATCGACTCATTGTAGAACGCAGCACGCTTGGCATAGTGAGCCAGCACCATGATGCGCGGCAGACGAGAGATAAGCGAAATTGCCGTGCTGATCTCGTGTTCGAAGGAGCGATCTTCCGCCTTTGGATCATCGGCATACAGCATGAGCACCGAACGCTGCAGGAGGTTCATAATATTACGAGAAGGCGTGCTCATGATCTTCGAAGCAGTAAAGCCATCGGGCAAATTGCGTTGAGCATCAATCGCCTCAACGAGCACATCGAGCTGGCTTGATGTGGGAAGATCCCCCATAAGCAGCAAATACACGATCTCTTCAAAGCCGCGGCGCTTGACGGCGTCGCCGCCAACAAGATCGTAGATGCTGTAACCACGGAAGGTGAGCTTGCCTTCGTCGGGAACCTTATCGCCTTCATTCATCAGATAACCGTGTACGTTAGAAATATTCGTAACGCCCGCGATTACGCCAGAACCATCGCTGTTGCGCAAGCCGCGCTTTACGGGGTAACGCTCGTACAGTTCCGGATCGACGGCATTGACCTTTGCGATGTTGTCGTACAGGGAAAGCTTATGGTCTTCCATGGATATTCCTTTCAACTACGAGATTAGATAGTACACCCCGTTTACGCATCAAAATACGCACTTTGGCGAACGATAACAAACTGGAAACAAACGGATTCTGTTATGCAACAAAAATTCTTTGTGTGATTAGTTCTAAAACAACGGGAGTCGAAAAGCAATAGACACGCCCCTGTGGGCCCACTTCTCCATTTTATTCCAGCAAAGGCACGCTCTGGTATTCAAAGCAAATACGGGTTCGATAGCCGACAGCGCACCGCGTCGAGCATCTGCTGATGCGGAGCGTGGCCCGCATTCCGCCTTCTTCCAGGAGAGCACCAGACAGCGCATGCCTTTGCGACTTCAGGAAAAACCCAGGCAGCGCGCGCCTTTACGGCTCCATGGGAACACTAGGCGACGCACTCCTTTGCGGCTTTGGGAAAAGTCAGGCAACGTACGCCTTTCCAGTGCCGAAAAAAAATATCGAAAGAAAGGCAAGCTTCCCATGCCGTAATCAGGCTATTTGCCGGCAAACCCTTACGACTATAGTTATCCGCAATAGCTTGAATGCATCAATATAGAAGCGCAATGATAGAATCCAAGCAAGGATTGATACGTTTTTCAGCAGGAAAACGAGCCCAGCCATCGGCTCATCTTCGGCAACCTGCCGCAGTGCTGCCCTGGCACCCATTATTCGAGGAGAGAGAAGCCACCATGACGCAAGACATCAATGGCGCAACGCGTCTAATTTGCCTGTTCGGCGACCCCGTCGCACACAGCAAATCGCCCCACCTTCACAACCGAGCATTCGAACGCGCCGGCCTGAATTACGCTTATATGGCCTTCCGCGTTCCCGGCGAAGATATGAAGCAGGCAACCGACGCAATCCGCCTTCTGAATATGCGCGGCTGCAACCTTACCATGCCGAACAAGATTGCGGTTATCCCGTTCCTGGACAAGCTTGATCCCATCGCCGAGATGGTAGGCGCCGTCAACACCATCGTCAACGAAGACGGCGTTCTCACCGGTTACAGCACCGATGGCTACGGCTTCATGAAGTCATTCGAAGAGCACGGCGTCGATGCCAAAGGAAAGAAAATGGTCCTGATGGGCATGGGTGGCGCCGGTACCCCCATCGCCGCGCAGGCAGCACTCGATGGCGTAGGCGAAATCGTGGTATTCAGCCCTAGCACGGGCAAATCATGGGACCGCGTTGCTGAAGAGGTTGCCCTTGTTGCCGAGAAAACCGGCTGCAAAATCAGCCGTCACGATGCAAACGATTTGGACGACTTGCGTGCGCAACTGGCTGATGCCGATCTTCTGGCAAACGCCACTCCCATCGGCATGGGTAAGCTCGAAGGACAGTCTCCCATCCCCGACGCATCGTTCTTGCACCCAGGCTTGGTAATCCAAGACGCTATTTACCAGCCAGCAGAAACCGAGCTACTGAAAATGGGCAAAGAAGCAGGCTGCACCACCATCAACGGCGAAGGAATGCTGTTCTTCCAGGGTGCCCGCGCCTTCGAGATCTGGACGGGCGTAGATTTCCCGCTCTCACCAGACGAAATGTAAAAAGGCAAACAGCGCTACAATTAAACGGCGGCGTGCAATGGGGATTGCGCGACCGCCGTTTTCTTATATTCAGGGGGCTTGGGACTTTTCGCCCAAGCAAAACAGGAACTACCAGGAGGGACCATGGACTGGCAGGATGAATACGAGCGCAAGAAAATAACCGTAAACCAGGTATTCGAGCAACATCTAACCGGCAACCAGAAAATTTACACGGGCGGCCTTCACGTACCCACCACCATCATCAATGCGCTTATCGACAGGGTTGCAAAGGGCGCCCTTACTGGCATTGATCTCTACGGCAACTGGATGAACGGCAAGATCACCTTCGCGGGACTCGATGTAACCCCCGAACAGTTCCGCTACCACACCTACTTCGCCGGCCCCAACGAACGAACCGGCTTTGCCAACGGATCAAAGTGCGTTGCGCACATTCCCGTTCATTTCTCGGACACCAATCGCATGCTGGAAGAAGTTGGGCTCGACTACGCCGTAGTCCAAATGACGCCGCCCGACGCTCAAGGCAACTGCAACATTGGACCCCTGGGATTCGAGCAAGGCGCATTGCGCGGCGCAAAGCACATCATTGCGCAGATCAACCCACGCCTTCCCCGCGTATTCGGCGACTCGCACAACTACCACGTAAGCACCATCGATGCCTTTGTGCTGCAAGAAGAACTGCTCGAAGATGTTCAGGTGCCCGCACCAACGCCTGAAGAGGCAAAGGTCGCGGAGTTCATCGTCGACCGCGTTAACGACGGCGACACCATTCAACTGGGCATCGGCGGCATCATCAACGCTATCGCCGCTGGCCTGGAAAGCAAACAGCATCTGGGGTGCTTCACCGAAATGTTCTCGGACGCTTTTGTTGAACTGCAACAAAAAGGCGTCATCGACAACTCGCGAAAGAACTTCATGCCGGGCGTTTCGGTTGCGGGGTATTCGACCGGCACACAGCGACTGTACGATTTCATCCATGAAAACCCCAGCATGTACTACACATCCTACGAAACGGTGTGCAATCCCGCCCTTATCGCGAAGAACGACAACCTGGTTTCAGTGAACACCGCCGTAAGCATCGACCTAACCGGGCAAGTGTGCGCTGAAAGCATCGGCGCACGCCAGTACTCTGCAAGCGGCGGGCAGTTTGACTTCGTGCGAGGCGTGAAAAATTCAAAGGGTGGTCGTGGCTTTATTGCCGTAACGAGCGTGGCGCACACCAAGAACGGTCCTGTTTCGAAGATCGTGCCCACCTTGGCGCCAGGCAGCGCCATAACCAGTCTGCGTAACGACATACATTTTATTGCGACCGAATACGGTGTCGTCGATCTGCGCTGGGCCGACATCCCCACCCGCGCACAGCGCCTTATCAGCATCGCCCATCCCGATTTCCGCGACGAGCTTACCTATGAAGCAAAGAAGCTTGGTTTCCTGTACTAGCAGCGCCCTCTAAGCGCAATTCGCGAACCGCAGATTCGTCCAACCAACTCGCAAAATACAAAAGGGCCACCCCGATGCAAAGGGGAACGCCCCTGTTTCTCACTTCGAAGAAACAGGGGCGTTCGATACAGCGTCAGGGCGGCCCTTCTCGGTTCACTATGCCATTTTCACGCGGCAGACTCCCTTAATCGGCTGCCGCACACAGGGTAGCGCTCTTTTCGCGGCGCTATTTCTCCTGTGCGGTTTCGCGCTTGCGGTTTTCCGGCTGCAAGATCAGCACGGCGGCAACAACAGCAACAATTGCGAACAGAGCGCCCACCGGGCCCGCCCACACAAAACCAGGGCCTGAAGCCACCACGCCGCCAAGGAACGATCCTGCAGCGATTCCCAAGTCTGAAGAAGTGGGCATAACGGCAGACGCAAGGGTAAGCGCCTTCGGATAATCCTTAGCTGAGGTTTGCAGCAGAAAAGTTTGCAGCGGAGAATTCATGTGGTAGATGAACACGCCCGTGAGCACCACGTTAATCACAGCAAGCGCGGTATTGCCCGAAGCAAGGCTGGGGCCAAGCAGCAGAAGCACAAGGGCCTGCAAGGCGAACATGAGGGGCATTTTCGCCAAGCCATAATGCTGAGCGATGGAGCCGCTGCCAAGATTGGAAACAATGGTTGAGGCTCCGTAGAAGAACAGCACGATACTTACCATCCACACCGAAAGGCCCACGCCATCTTCCAAGATTGGCGTTACGTACACATAGAACACGTACGTTGCCGCCATGCCGAATCCCTTCATGATGACCACCAAAATGATGCGACGATCCTTCAGGATCACCAGCTGATCGCGCACACGGGAAGAAACATCGGTAGAACCGGAGCGTGGCACAGAGACAAGCAGCAGCACTGTAACGATGAGCGCCACAGCTTCTACCGCTACGAACGCCGCCTTGATGCCAAACGCATCGGCAAGCAGCGTGCCAATGGGCGTGCCCAATACGCTAGCAACAGAAAAGCCTGCGTAAACGAACGAAATAATGCGAGCCGATTTTTCACGAGGAATGATGTCGTTAATGAACGTCATCACCGTAGACAACAGCACACCCGAAACCACCGCAGTAAGCACACGAGCCACCAACAGCGTTTCATACGTGGGAGCCACAACAGCAAGAAGGTTGCCTGCGTTGAACACTGCAAGGAACGTCACGAACAGGGGGAACCTGCGAAAACGCCCAGTGGAAAGCACGATGATCGGCGTCGACACCGCATAGGAAATAGCAAAGAAGCCCACCAGGTTGCCTGCAGAAGCAAGGGAGATACCGTATTCCTCAGCGATATCGGGCGTGATACCGATAACGATGAACTCTGCAAAACCCAAGGCAAAACCCACGATAACCAATGCAACCGTTGCAAGTTTTGTGCGCGCTGAACCCTCTGTCACGAAAGCCATCCTTCTTCACGAGCGACCGCACAGGCGCAGCCACTACCGTTACTTAAATAATGCTAAACCAAGCATGCTTAATTTGATTCTTCCCAACAGTATCAAAATCTAGCGAAAGGAACGACGAGAAACGCAAGCCTTCAAAAGCCCCGCCGCGAAGAAGGTGGGTGCAGGGCAGGTGCCGTTTTCTCATTTAGCCATAGGACGCAAAGACGGGGCCTAGCTTGCGAATTTCAACACAAGCTAGGCCCCGTTTGTTGAGCGGGAAAACGGCACCTGCCCCTCCCGCCTATATTTCCACTTTTCCGAGCTGGTCATTCGGATCGAGAAAAGAAAAAGGCCAGTCGCATAAGCGACTGACCTGCAAATTCGATGGAGCCAACGGCCGGACTCGAACCGGCGACCCACGCATTACGAATGCGTTGCTCTACCAACTGAGCCACGTTGGCACTCCCGACGCTAAAAACAAGCGCCATAGAAGTATACGCAACGATCATTTTTTCCGCAAGAGCCAAAATGCCCACTCCCGCAGATTAGCCACCCGCTTACGCTCTTACCGCGGTTTTTGCAACAACGTTGCTCCCGTTTGTGCCTTATTTCTGGTTAGATAGACTAAGCGAAACAAGACCTCGATATTTGGCGCATACTGTCTCGCACCGAACAGAACAAGAGCGCATGCCCCTTTCGGGTTTGCCACAAAGCGCAAAATCACAGCTGAAAGGAGGCGCAATGATCACCACCACATGCGACGAAACGTCGAATCGTCCCTTGGTCATCATCACGTACGCCTCTGTTGGCTCGGGTCATCGCAGCGCCGCGCAGGCAACTGCCCAGGCTCTTGAAGATCTTTGCGGCAAGCACCCCGCCCTGCCGGAAAACACCGAAATCGCTGTGTTGGACATCCTTGACTACGGCTACATAAAATTCGATGGCGACAAAACCGCCAATGTCACTGTTTCTTTCAACTGGCTCTACGACATCACCTGGCATCGCACCTTTACGGGGCGTCTGCTGTGGGGTGGCGGTTCCGCGTGGTCGCCATTCATGTTCGCGCCCTTCACCAAAATAGCCCGAAAGCGCAAGCCCATCGCCATCCTGGCAACACACATCGTTGCCGCCAACGCATCGGTTGCTGCAAAAATGGTTACCGGACAAACCTTCCCCGTAACCTGCATCCCTACCGACTACGGCGCGGAAGGCCTATGGCCGCACCTTGACTGCGACCTATTCTGCGCCGCCGATGAAACCATGGTGAAGGAACTCACGCCGCGCAAGGTGCCCGAAAGCCATATCAAGGTCACGGGCATTCCGGTGCGAAAGGGCTTCACCGACCCCATCGATCGAGCCGAAGTGCTGAAACAGTTCGACCTTCCGCAAGACAAAATGATCGTCATGGTAATGGCTGGCGCTCGTCACTCGCAGCCTTATATCCCATTCCGCGAAATCGTGAACAAGGTTGTTCCGCTTCTTTCCGAATTCCCCAACATGCACTTCGCCTTCCTGGCTGGTGCCGACGAAGAGTACGCCAATGGGCTGAAAGGGTTTTTCGCGGAACGGAACATCGCAAATGTTTCCGTCTTCAACTACATTGAGCGCATTCCGCAGCTGATGGAAGCGAGCGACATGATTGTGGCAAAATCGGGTGGCCTGGCCACTACCGAGTGCCTGTGCGCACGCTTGCCCCTGATTTTGGTGGGCAAGTCGTACGGCCAGGAGCGCGCCAACACCTATACGGTCACCAAAGCTGGCGCCGCCGTTACTGCCGAAACTGCAGAAGAGCTGGTTGAGCGCCTGCAGCAAATCCACGAAAACCCCGCCCAGCTTCAAACCATGCTCAGCGGAGGCGAATCGCTGCGCCGCCCGAACGCCGCACACGATGCCGCAGTGGCTACACTCGATTTGGTGGGAACACTTAGCACACCCAAGAAGCACCTGCTGAAATTCTATTGGGGCAACAAGCCCTACCGCGTGCGATAGGATTATTCCGAAGGCTGGCGCAGCAGGGATGCCTTATGCGGACCCTGTCGCATTCGCTAGGGCCGCTTCACTATCGAGGCACCACCACAGCAGCAACAGCCCCGCCATGTGAGTTCAAGCTATTTGCCAAACAAACCGCCGAACAAGCCCTTCTTCTGAACTTCTTCGGAAGTTACCTGCTGCACCTCGTAGCCGGTTGCGTCGATCACGCGACTAAGCTCGCCTTCGTCAAGAGGAGCCTCCGATTCGATTACGGTGCGTCCCTTACCATGCGAAGAGGACACCTTCTTAACCTTGAAGTTGTTACGCACGGCATCGTTGACGTGCGATTCGCACATGCCGCACATCATGCCATCGATATCAACTACAGTTCTGATCATCACGGGCCTTTCCCTGAAAGTTTGCCTTATCTAACAAACACAGGATATACCTGGATTGACCCGCCACGTCAACAATTGCCGCAAACAATCACAGGGCATGTTTCAGCCCGCCCGGCAAACGCGCAGTCCCATTTCAGCGCAAGGGTTGAGACGGATTCACAACGCCACAGTTGGGCGGTCCGACCGAACGCCGCCCAACCCCGAACGCCGCCCAATTGAAGCAAAAACTACTCAGCCCCACGCTTTCCTGCGAATTGCATACGGTAATAGCGATCGTAAATGCCACCTCGAGCCCGCAACTCTTCATGCGTACCCACTTCGACCGCGCGCCCCTCGTCTACTACAGCGATGAAATCGGCGTTGCGAATGGTAGAAAGGCGATGCGCAATTACCAAGGTGGTGCGGTTTTCGCTCAACCGCTCAAGCGATGCTTGGACGCGCTCTTCGCTTTCGTTGTCCAGGGCACTGGTTGCTTCGTCCAGCACCAGGATATGGGGATCGCGCAGAAACACACGCGCAATGGCGATGCGTTGCTTCTGACCACCCGAAAGGCGGGTGCCGCGCTCGCCCACAAGCGTGTCGTAGCCATCTTCCAAGCCAGCAATAAACTCGTGGATATTTGCCTGACGCGCGGCCCATTCAACCCGCTCCTGGGAAGCGGACGGATCGCCATACAGAATATTCTCGCGAATGGTGCCCTCGAACAGATACACGTCCTGCTGCACGATGCCCACCTGCGCACGAAGCGACTCCAACGTGGCATCGCGCACATCAACACCGTCGATTTTCACGGAACCAGACGACACATCATAAAAGCGCGGCAGCAACGAGCACGTGGTCGTTTTCCCGCCGCCCGAAGGACCGACCAACGCCACCGTGGACCCCGCAGGCACCTCAAGGTCCAAGCCACGCAACACTTCCTTGCCGTCAACATACGAGAAATGAACGCCCGAATAGCTGATGCTCGGAGCGCCCCCTTCGCCAACCACGGCACCAAGATCAATGGCATTCGATTTGTTTTCCACCCCTGGACGTTCGGCAAGCGTTTCGACGAAACGGCGAAAGCCCGCATATCCCTTCTGGAACGTTTCGGTGAAGTTGATAAGCAGCTCCACGGGAGCAATAAAGATGCCAATGTACAGCGCGTACATAACCATATCGGCAGGATCGAGGATGCCCTGCGCAACGAACAGGCCGCCACCCACAATAGTTGCCGTGTACAACGCGCCCGTGAAGAAGCTCGACGCCATCTGGAATTGGCCCATGAAACGATACGAAAGCTCCTTCGTTTCGATGAACTCTTCATTGGCGTGGCCGAACTTATCAATCTCGATATGCTCGTTGCCAAACCCCTTCACCACGCGAATACCGCCCAGCGAATCTTGCAAACGCGCATTCAAACCAGCCATGCGCACACGATTCTGGCGGAATATTATGCGCTTGCGATAATTCTGGACAAACGCATACGTTGCCATGACGGCCGTCACCGCCAGCATCACCAGCGTAAGCGGAACATTGATGAACATCAGCAACACGAAGGAACCCACGATTTTCAGAGTTGCGATAAAGAGGTTTTCGGGACCATGGTGGGCCACCTCCGAAATGTCGAACAGGTCGGTAACCAGTTTCGACATCATTTCGCCGGTGTTATTGCGGTCGTAGTACGAAAAGCTCAAACGCTGATACTGCTGGAACAAATCCATGCGCATCCGCGCCTCCATGCGTGCGCCCATAATGTGGCCCCAGCAAGAGATGAAGTACTGGCACAAGCTGCGCACCACATACATTGCCACCAGCCCAGCAGCCACCCACGGCAATACGCCCATAATGGCATCGCGCGCATTGACGAAGAAATCGCGCACGAAGAAGTTGAGGATCTGAGGGAAAGCCAGGTCAATGGCAGCGAGCAGCGTTGCGCATACCAAGTCGGCAACGAACAAAAACGTGAATGGTTTGTAGTAGCTGACGAATTTTCGCGCTACTTCTTTAAAGGGAACCTCTCGCTTTTCCGGCTCGCTCAAAATATGCTTCCTTTCCATTCCGGGCAATGAATTCAAAATCGCAACAAGCCTTACGCACCGCCCCAGCGCAGGTCCCGAGGCGAATCCACGGCGCCAATTGGGCGGACGGACCGAATGCCGCCCAACCACGGCGCCGAAAGAGGGGGCTTAGCGCAAGAGTCAAACCCAAACCGCCGCCAAGCTCATAACCCCAGCAGGGGACTCCGAGCTAAAGGGCCCAACTTCATAGAGGCCACCGCGTCAATTCCCCGACAGGTCTCGCATCGAATAGCCAAATTGCGCAAATCGCGATTCCTTGCTGCACTTTTATCACCGAAGTCTAGCACCCCACCAAAGCGCAAACCGCCGCCACTTCGCCGAATACGAGATTCGAGCACGCTTAGTGCCACAATAGATGCTTAAACCAGTAATATGTAAAGCTGTTGGCTTTTTGCCAAGGCATGCTGTCTTGCCCCTGAAAACGCTTGACTTGCATTGCCATCGTTCTACAATCCCCCTTAATCCTACCAAACTGATAGGTTTTGCAATGTAGAAAGGACCCCGCGTTGAACTTCGACGCCATGGCGCAATACCTTCCTCTGTACGAGGATGCGGCGTGGCTGACGCTGAGCATTGGATGGATCGGTATCGCCGGATCCGTCATCATCGGCCTCGTTGTGGCCATGATCGTGCACTTCCGCATCCCTGTGCTTCGCCAGCTTTGCCGCGTATATATCGAGCTGTTCCGCAACACGCCATTGCTTATTCAGCTGTTCTTCTTCTATTTCGGTCTGCCCCGTATGGGCTTTTCCATCACCCCAGAAGTGTGCGGCATGGTTGGCCTCGCATTGCACGGTGGCGCCTACATGGCCGAATCATTCCGTGCTGGCCTGGAAAACGTGGAGCCCATCCAGCGCGAAAGCGCTATCAGCTTGGGCCTTTCGAAACTGCAGTCCATGCGCTACGTAGTGCTTCCGCAGGCAGTTTCACTGAGCTTCCCTTCGTTTGTCGCCAACGTGATCTTCCTGCTGAAGGAAACCAGCGTGTTTTCCGCAATCAGCCTGATGGACCTCATGTTCGTCACGAAAGACCTGATGGGCCTTTACTACAAAACCACCGAATGCCTGGTAATGCTCGTAGCGTTCTACCTCATTATCCTGGTGCCGGTTTCCGTTGCTGGTACGTACATTGAAAGGAGGTTGCGTCATGGAAGCTTTGGGGCTTGATGTACTGTTCATGGGCTCAAACGCCGCCCGCCTTCTGCAGGGCCTTTGGGTTGCGGTGCAGATCAGCGCAATCTCCGTCGTGCTCAGCATCATTCTGGGCATGCTGTTCGGCATCTTCATGACGTGGAAGAACCCCGTTGCCAAGGTTATTTCCCGTTTGTACCTCGAAATCGTACGCATTATGCCGCAGCTGGTGCTGCTCTACATCGTGTTCTTCGGCGCCACGCGCGTTATGGGCTTGAATATCTCGGCGGAGCTTTCCTCCATCATCGTATTCGTGTTCTGGGGCACCGGCGAAATGGGCGACCTGGTTCGCGGCGCCCTTACCAGCATCCCGAAGCAGCAGTACGAAAGCGCCGCTGCGTTAGGTCTGAATAAAGCGCAGATTTACCGTCAGGTTATTATCCCTCAGGCCATCCGCCGCCTTATCCCTTCCTCCATCAACCTCATTACCCGCATGATCAAAACCACCAGCTTGCTGCTGATGATCGGCGTTATCGAGATGATGAAGGTTGGCCAACAGATCATCGAAGCAAACCGCATGACCTCCCCCAATGCCGTATTCGGCATTTACGGCACCATCATGTTGCTGTACTTCGTAATTTGCTGGCCCATCAGCATGCTGGCAAACCACCTCGAGAAGAAATGGAACTAAGCAATGAGCGATACCGCCCTGCTCTCCATTGAGCATCTTAAGAAAGCCTACGGCGAAAACGTGGTGCTTGAAGATATCAGCCTTTCCGTTAAGCGCGGCGAGGTAATTGTGGTTATCGGCCCCTCGGGGTGCGGCAAGTCAACCTTCCTGCGCTGCATCAATGCTCTTGAGCCCATTCAGGGCGGCACCATCAAGGTTGACGGCAAGGAAGTAACCAGCTCCGAGAAGGACCTCACCGAACTTCGCCAGAAAGTTGGCATGGTGTTCCAGAGCTACGACCTGTTCCCCCATATGACGGTGCTCGACAACATCACGTTGGCACCCACCAAAGTGAAGAAGATCCCTAAGGCGCAGGCTGAAGAAGCGGCGCGCGCCCTCCTGAAGCGCGTTGGCCTTACCGAGAAGGAAAAGAGCTATCCGCGCGAGCTTTCTGGTGGCCAGAAGCAGCGCGTTGCCATTGCCCGAGCGTTGGCAATGGAGCCCGAGGTGCTGCTGCTTGACGAAGTTACCGCTGCCCTTGACCCCGAAATGGTACGCGAGGTACTGGACGTTATCCTGGGCTTGGCGCAGGAGGGCAAAACGATGCTTATCGTTACCCACGAAATGCAGTTCGCCCGTGCCGTTGCCGACCGGGTTCTGTTCTTCGATGGAGGCGAAATCGTGGAGCAAGACATCCCCGAACGCTTCTTCGAGCACCCCAAAACCGAACGCGCGCAGAAGTTCCTGCATACTTTCGAGTTCGACGCAGTCCGTCAGCACGAGGCCTAACAGGGAACTTCGGCCAGAAGGCCTATACGGCTAGCGCGGCTGGGAATCCGGTGAAGTCGGGAATCTAGCGCAGCCTTGGTGAGTCCCGTCACAGAGGGGGTAGCGGAGCCGGTTGAGCCGAAGCCGCCGCGGTCGCCGGGTGAGTCCCGTCACAGGGGGAGGCCAGCGAGCTCACGTGAATCCCATCACTGCCAGAGGCTCAGCACGGTCGAGTGAAACCCGCCACGGCTAGAACAAATCTAACCTGAGACCCCGCACAGCCGAGATGAGGTCCGCCGCGGCTGGAACCCAGTACAGTCGCGTGAAACCGACCACATGACCAAAACGAAATCCTCTTCGAACCCCATCGCACCCTCAGAGCCCCAGCAATGGGGCTCTTTTCATTTTCGCAATATGGTTTTCTCAGCGAATTGCAACAGATCGCAACGCCCGCGCCCACGGTGGGTGCCAACAGCGGCGGCTAGATGACAGGAGCGGAGGCGCGCTTTCGACGCAACGCCCGCGATACAGCCGCACCCCTCCCCAGCTCCGCAATAACCAGCCATTCACAAAAGCAAAATGACTAATTCCCCCAATCCTTATTGACTTTGTAGGATTTAAGCGGTTTACTTCCATCAATCAAAGAAACCCTCGCACGCCAAAGAGGGCAGAAGTAAGGAGAAAGACATGACCCAGACGAAACGCACCTGGAAACTTGTTGCTGTGCTTGTTGCAGCCTTGGCTCTTGCGGGAGCCTTGCTCACGGGCTGCTCCGGCAACAACAATTCCTCGAGCGCAAACTACCGCACTCTTGACCAGATCAAAGACAGCGGCAAGATCACCATCGGCGTATTCAGCGACAAGAGCCCCTTCGGCTATGTCGATGAAAACGGCACCTACCAGGGCTACGACATCGAGTTGGCAAACCGTCTTGGCCAGGACCTCGGCGTAGACGTTGAGCTGGTATCCACCGAGGCAGCCAACCGCGTTGAGTACCTGCAGACCGGCAAGGTTGACGTTATCCTGGCAAACTTCACCGTTACCCCCGAGCGCGCTGAGGCAGTTGACTTCGCCGATCCTTACATGAACGTTGCTCTGGGCGTTGTTTCCCACAAAGACAAGGTCGTTACCGACCTCGACCAGATTGGTGACCGCACGGTCATCGTAATCTCTGGCACCACCGCCGAGACTTACCTTACCGAGCACAACAAGGACCTCAAGCTCGAGAAGTACGACACCTACGCTGCAGCTAAGACCGCATTCGAGAACAATCCCGATGCTGTTTGGGCAAACGACAACACTGAAGTTATCGCCTTCGCCAACCAGGCTGGCCCCGAATACGTTGTCGGCATTGAGCAGCTGGGCGACACCGACACCATCGCTCCTGCTGTTTCCAAGGGCAACGAGAGCCTGCTGAACTGGATTAACGAGGATCTGAAGAACCTCGGCGCGGAAAACTTCTTCCACGCAGACTACGAGAAGACCCTGCTTGATACCTACGGTGCAGCATACGAAGACACCCTGGTCGTTGAGCCTGGCCAGAACTAATCAACTCATAGCCAACCAGCAGGTTGGCCGTGCCGCTAGAGCTAACCGGCTCGCACCGTTAAAGCTAGCTGACTCGCACCTAACCAGCTAAAGGGGGATCCATACGGGTCCCCCTTTTCTTATGCCCTGTCTCAAGCCGCCGAAGCGGAGAGGCAGATGCGCACCATCCAGCAGAAAAGACAGCTGCCGGGTAACCTCGCACTGGACAGGGACGTCACGGGCGACTGGGCGGGGACGACGCGGGCGGCTTCCCCGCTAGACAAGGATGCAGCACATTGCAATAAGCGTCTGATCCTTTTCAGCCTCGACTTCCCCGCTAGACAAGGATGCCGCAGACCAAGAAGCTCGAGGATTCCGTATCCCAAACGGCACGAAAGGCTTCCCTACCAAACAAGGATGCTCGGACTCGCACCACCGAAGCTAAAAAGACGGAGCATCCCATCCTTCGGGGAAGGCGTCTCGTCGCCGAAAGGCCAAGATCGCCAGAGGATGGCAAGATCTGCGCACGATGCATGATTTGAGGGGTCTATGCAGTCAGGAGGGGCTCCCTGGCGAGATTCGAGAGGCCAGTACAGTGAGGACCCCTGGCAAGATTCGCACGCCATGTATGATTCGAGGGGTCCGTACAGTGGGGGCTCCCTGGCGAAATTAACGCCCCATGTATGATTCGAGGGGCCAGTGCGGCGAAAAGGGACCCTCCCTGGCAAGATCTGCGCGCTATGCATTCCCGAAAGGCGATTTGCGGGGCTTTTCGGATGCATGGCGCGCATATCTTGCCAAAGCCAGCTCGTTTTGGATACATGGCGGCGATATGTTGCCAGGAAGGGGCGCTTTTCCCGTCCGAGGCCCCTTCGGGGATGCATGAAGCGAGAAAATTGCCACGGATAGCCGCCCAGGAACGCACCACGGCGAAAAATTGCCACGGATGGCCACCTAGGGACGCATCGCGCGAGAATATTGCCACGGACGGCGGCCCATGAACGCACCACGGCGAAATCTTGCCGCCGTCGGACGTTGGGGAGCAGCTCGCAAGGCGGCTTCGCGAAGCGGCTCAACGCGCAAGGCACGGCCGCGCGCCGGGATTCGCGAGGCGGCTCGACGCGCACATCAGGTTCGCTCGCCGGGTTCGAAGGGCGGCTCGACGAGCAAGGCATGGCCGCGCGCCAAGTTTGCGATGGTAGTCCTCGAGGCGGGTTCGCGCGCCAGGGTTTGCGATAACGTTCACGAGGGACAGTTCGCAAAGCAGACCGCACGCCGGCTTCGCAAGGCGGGTTCGCGAAGCAGCTCGACGAGCAAAGCCGACAAGGCACAAAAAAGCGCCGCTCCGAAGAACGGCGCCCTTCCCCGCAAAACTACGGGCGCAAACCAGATCCGCCCTGAATCGTAATGGTCTCGCCAGAAACGTAGGATGCCATGTCGCTCGCCAGGAACACGGCAACGGGGGCGATGTCGGTCTTAGGATCACCGAAACGGCCTAGCGGGATGCCCTTGATGGTTGCAGCAAAGGTGTCGGGGTACTCTTCCTTCCAAGCCGCCAACTGCTCGGTCATAGCCAGCGGGCAGATAACGTTGGCGCGTACGCCGTCGGGACCCCATTCGGTAGCCGCAACGCGTGTCATGCCGCGAATGCCTTCCTTCGCAGCAGCGTAGCTGGACTGGCCGGGCTTGCCGAACAGACCGGCGCCGGAGGAAAGGTTAACAACAGAACCCTTGGTCTTCTTGAGCTCGGGGAAAGCATGCTTCATGTAGAAGAATGCAGCATACAGACCAGAGTTGATTGCCAGGTCGAAATCTTCCTTGCTATGGTCGACCAGCATAACGCCCGACTTAGATGCCTGAGCATTGTTTACCACGGTATCAAGCTTGCCGAAATGGGCGATGGTTTGAGCGATAACGCTCTTTACCGCTTCTTCGTCGGAGCCCTCAGCGGCAACGTGCATAACGTCTGCACCGTACTGCTCCTTGAGCTTTGCCTCAGCGTCGATCAGGCGCTGCTCGTTGCGGCCCGTGATGCACAGGTTCGCGCCTTCTTCAGCAAAAGCGCTGGCAATACCAAAGCCAATGCCCTTGCCGCCGCCAGTGATGATAGCCACTTTTCCATCGAGAAGTCCCATTCGAACCCCTTTCGCTTGCACTTCATTTGATGGCAACGATGCTAATGAGGGTCACGTGCGAACGGTTGATTATTGGAAGCAGTCGGATTGAGTCTCTCGGTAAACGGCAAATCTCTCAATTTCGAGAACCGTTAACGGCAAAATTTGGCACAAGAGGGACAGGCCGCCATTCCACCCAATGCAGTTTCGCGCAGCTCGTAAGGAAGGCTTCGACCCACCTTCAACATGGCGTCTACCACTTCATCGAACGGAATAAGGCCCTCGATACCCGCAAGAGCCATCTGGGCAGCAGAAAGCGCATTCACCGCAGCGCTGGCATTGCGCTTTTGGCAGGGAGCTTCCACCAATCCGCCGATGGGATCGCACACCAAGCCGAGCATATTGGCAAGCGCATAGCCGGCAGCAGTGAGACACATGCGCGGCGTGCCGCCCAAAAGCTCAACGGCAGCGCTGGCAGCCATAGCTGCCGCAGACCCGATTTCTGCCTGGCAGCCTCCTTCGGCACCTGCCACCGTAGCGTTGCGCGCGATGATCGAGCCAACAACAGCCGCATTCTTCAGCGCGTCCATCAGCTGCGCATCGCTAAAGCCATGCACCTCCTGCAGGGAAAGCAGCACGGCAGGGATCACGCCCGCCGAACCAGCAGTCGGCGCTGCAACGATAACGCCCATGGTGGCATTCGTCTCCAAAACGGCAACGGCATTGCGCGTCGCCAAGGCAAGAAGCGACCCATTGACGCCCGCGCCCAGATCCTCCAACTCGCGAAGCTTGGCGGCTTCCCCACCAATCAGCCCACCCATAGAAGAGCGCGGGGCTTCCACGGGGGCCGTCGCCGAAGCGCGCATCACATCCAGCACGCGCTGAAGATACGAGGTGATGGCGGACCCTGCTACCCCTCGGCTCGCCAACAGCGCACGTTCACGCGCTTCGGCGGCATAGCTCAAGGAAACGCCATTTTCTTCGCAGAAGGTAAGGAGCTGAGCTGCCGTGGCAAAATCGAGCTTCTGGAATTCCTGCAAAGCGAGTTCCGGGTCGATGTCAGACGATACCTCGCCAGGGTTGCGATGCAGACCATCGGCGGGAATAAAGCGAACCGAGCGGATAGCGGGGAACTCCAGAATGCGACCAATCACCTCTTCGGGAACGGGATCGTCCACGTCCATAACGGTAAACGCTTCCCCGCCCTGACGTGTGCGGTGGAGCTGCGAAGTGCCGATGTTGATGCCCGCATCGCCCAGGGTGCTGGCTATATGGGCCAACGTTCCCGGCAGGTCCTGCTGACGAACGATCATGCTGTTGAATTCGCCCGTGATGTGCACATCGATGCCATCGATGCGCGTGAGCTCCGCCGCACCGCCGCCAATGGACACGCCACGTGCCACCACCTCGTTGCCGCAGCAGTCGACCACACGGGCCTCAACCGTGTTGGGGTGCGCAGTTTTGGTGACGGTATCGGGCTCGAATGAAAACTCCAGCCCCTGTTCCTTCGCCAGGTCGAAAGAGTTACGTACGCGCAGATCGTCGGTGTGCAACCCCAGCATACCCGCAACCAGTGCGCGGTCGGTGCCGTGCCCGTGATAGGTATGGGCGAACGAGCCAAAGAGGGTAAATGTCACTTCCGCAGGCTCGCCGTCAAGCAGGTTGCGCACCATGCTGGCAATACGCAACGCACCCGCCGTGTGCGAAGAGGAAGGCCCCACCATAATGGGTCCCACAATATCCCTGATGCTCATCGGCTTCATGTGCGCACTCCTTGCCTGGCTGGTCGAGACGCATCAGCGCGCCTGCGCCCGTCTTCGCCCATGTCTGTTCTTGAACATCAGGATAGCGGCAGAGCCCACTCGCCACAGCCAAAAACATAGCTTTTAGCGCAATCGTGACATACCCAGCCACAAAGCATACGCCGAGAGGCCAGTTGCTTAAAGCGTCGCGGCATCACACCGCAAACGAACCGGAGCTGCAGGCGACATCCGCCCTGCGAGTGCCCACCCTACAACAGTTGGCCACTGCGGACGGAGCAGCCTGAAACACCGCAACACCACGAATGGGCGGAGCGACCCAAAGCACCATAAACACTACGAACGAGCGGCCGCCGCCTCTTCGCGCAACTCGCGCTCGATTTCGCGGTCGATAGCGCCTTCGCCAGTCGGCATTTTCACCTGGAACGGGACCGAAGGCGTAACCAAGCTCACCAGCGGAACAACCACCAACGAAAGGATCATGGCCAACGCACCGCAGTTAATGGGCGAGGCAATGAATCCGATGAACATGTTGGACACGGTAAGGCCCACGCCCACAAAGAAGCTTGCCCATACCGCGCCTTTCGAGATACGCGAGCTGTACAAACCCCAGATCAGCGGACCAAGGAACGCACCAGCAAGGGCACCCCAAGAGATACTCATCAGCTGGGCAATAAACGTAATGGTGGAGGTGTACTGCACCAACGCAATAGCCGCCGAGATAACCACGAACACCACGATAAGACCGCGCATCCATGTAATCTGGCTCTTCTCGGGCATGTCCTTGATGACGTTGCCCTTAATAAGGTCGAGAGTCAACGTGGAAGAAGAGGTGAGCACCAGCGAAGAAAGCGTAGACATAGAGGCCGACAAAACAAGCACTACCACGATGCCGAGCAGAATATCGGGCAGCCCGGAGAGCATGGTGGGAATAATGGAGTCGTAAATGGGAATGCCGCTGGGGGCGAAGGCAATCTGGTCACCGAACAGGCGGCCGAATCCGCCCAGGAAGTAACTGCCGCCCGCAACCACAAAGGCGAATACGGTAGAAATGATGGCACCCTGCTTGATAGCGGGACCGGTTTTGATGGCATAGAACTTCGAAACCATTTGAGGCAAGCCCCAGGTACCCAGCGAGGTTAGGACGATAACGCCGATAAGGTTAAACAGGTCGGGACCGAACATCGAAACAAATGCGCCCTGCATATCGGTACCCTCAGCGGGAATCTGCGAAAGAGAAATGATAGCTTCGGAAAAACCACCTTGGCCCGCGAGCACCACAGCAATTACCGCAACGATGCCCACCAGCATCACGATGCCTTGGATAAAGTCGTTCAGCACCGTGGCCATGTAGCCGCCAAGCACTACATAAATGCAGGTTACAACCGCCATACCCACTACGCACCATTCATAGGGCAAGCCAAACGCCATACCAAACAAACGAGAAAGACCGTTGTAAACACTGGCAGTATAGGGAATCAGGAACACGAAGATGATGGCCGCCGAAGCGATGCGCAGCCCCTTCGACTGGTAACGCTTGCCGAAAAACTCGGGCATGGTGGTGGCCTTCAGGCGCTGCGTGATCTCGCGCGTACGCGGACCGAGCACCCACCACGCCAGCAACGAGCCAAGAAGGGCATTGCCAATGCCAATCCAAAACGCCGCCAAGCCGTACTTCCAGCCGAACTGGCCTGCGTAGCCAACGAAGATTACCGCCGAAAAGTAGCTGGTGCCAAAAGCGAACGCCGAAAGCCAGGGGCCTACGTTGCGTCCGCCCAGAACAAAACCGTCAACGTTCTTGGTGTGCTGGCGCGCGTAAACGCCAACACCAACCACAACACCCACGAAAATCAAAATGATGCATATCTTTGCAACCACGAAAGAACTCCTTTATCTTCAGCAAACATGTTGGTCAGCCGATGCAGCAGCGAGCGCAAATCGGCACGAATCGGACTGGCAAATTGCAAAGCCCCATGATCGAAGCCCACACAAAGGCGATGCAAACACGCCTCCCGACCGATCGGCAAATGGGCGCCACCTTCAGCGCGCCAACGCCAAACTAGAACAGCTGACCAGGGAAAATGAGAACGCACACGACCTTTTCGGGTATAAAAAAAGCACCCAGGAAAAACCCGTGTGCTATCAATATCGATACGTTATAGGGACAAACACAGCTACGCAACGCGAGCCCTGAGCCCAATGCTGAGAAGCAACAGCTGCCAAGCCGAAACAGCCCTGAGCCAGGTGCTCGGACATGACAGCGCAAGCAGACATACACTTCTGGGCAAGATGTTGAGACATAACGGCGCACGAATCCAAAACCACAGCGATACCAGCATTGGCCTTCGCCAACTCGGTTGCGCTGCTGCGTGCGATATGTCCCTCTGAAAAAATCATGGTAGCCACTTTATCACAATAAAGAGCATTGGAAAGACCCATTATCCTGTCTCGCTCCGTTTTGCGGCGAACGGTTCCGCCTCCGTGCGATCAGCATCGCCGCCGCCAACGCCCGCAACGCGTGGGGGGGGCGCCGGGGCGACAGCGCTCGTCAAAGCCCTGCAGAGCCGAGACGAAGCGTTTTCGAGACTCATTTCGGACAGACGAAAGCGCGCCCTCTGAATGAAGCACCCTCGAAGCGCATTCCAGGCAGACGAAGCGCCGCATTCTGGCAAAATATCGCCCTGATGTATTCCCGAAGGAGCCTCGGACGGTAAAAACGCCCCTCCCTGGCAAGATATCGCCACCATGCATCCAAAATGAGCTGGTTTTGGCAAGATATGCTCTCCATGTATTCAAAATGCCCTGCAAATCGCCGTTGGGGAATACACCACGCGAACATTTTGCCAGGGAAGGGCCCTTTCGCTGCACAGACCCCTCAAATCATGCATAGCGCGCAGATCTTGCCATGCATGATAGCTCCCGCTGAACGGATTCTGCTGGGCGAATCCTGTCGTGCTCGACGGATCCCGCTTGACGAATCCTATCGTGCTCGACGGATCCCGCTGGGCGAATCTTGCCGCGCGATAGGTCCCGTCGCAAGAATCCCGCCACGTTTTGCGGCGAACGATTCGGTAGTCATTCTCGGCAGCCTCCATGCGGGGCAGGATGCACCCAGTCCGTTTCAGCCCCTCGACCCCAAAACGCCCAAGCTTAAAACCCTCAATCCAAACCACCAAGGGAATACACAGAGCTCATCAGCTTTTTCGCACAGGCGCTTTGAGGGTTGGCAACCACGTTTTCAGTGGGGCCGCATTCAACAACTTCCCCTTCATCAAGCACCAGGAGCCTATCGGCAAGCTCCGACACAAGAGCCAAGTCGTGAGTAATAAACACGATGGACACCTCGTCCTTCAACCGTTCGATGAGCGAGACAATATGTGCTTGAGTAGACACGTCAAGGGCGCTTGTTATCTCATCGCATATCAGCACCGAAGGGTCAGCGGTAAGCGCCCTTGCCAATGCCGCGCGCTGACACTGACCTCCACTTACCTGAGAAGGAAAACGCTGGTAAAAGCTCTCGTCTAAGCCAACCAGCTGAAGCTTTTCAAGGGCCCGCTCCTTCGCTTCCGCACGTGTGGCACCGAAGCTGCGCGCCACCTCGGCAATGCTGGCACCCAACGTATAACTGGGATCGAACGATTCCAGCGGTATCTGGAACACCATCTGAATGCTCGAATACACCTCTTTACGCTGCCTGTGCGGCAGACCGAGGATTTCTTTCCCGAACAAGGAAACCGAGCCGCCATCAGGCCGCTCAAGCAGCGCGACAACGCGGGCCAGCGTGCTTTTACCGCTGCCGCTGCCGCCAACAATACCCAGGCATTCACCCTGCTCCAAGGTGAAGCTCACCTTATTCAACGCCGGCCTTCCCATGCCAGGAAAGCGCCTGGACACATCGTTAACCTCCAGCGCCTTCATCGAGCACTCCTTAGCCTGGGAACAGAAGCAATAAGCTGACGGGTGTACGGATGCTGAGGGCAAGCGATAACCTGCTCGGAAGGCCCCTGCTCCACAACCTCCCCGTCTTTCACGACATAGAGATACTGGGCCATGTGGGCCAGCACGGCAATGTTGTGGGACACCACCAAAAGCGACACCCCAAATTCACGGTTTGCCGAAATGAGCTCCTCTACCACTTGCGCCTGAACCGCCACATCAAGAGCGCTGGTAGGCTCATCGGCGAAAACGACCTTTGGGGAATTCATCAAAGCAAGACCAATAGCAGCACGTTGGGCCATACCGCCGGAAAGCTCGAAAACATAGCTGTCCAAAACCCGCTCAGGATCGGAAAGCCCCAGCCTTCCAAGAAGCGACGCCGCACACGCGCGAGCCTCTCCCTTCGAAAGCTCGCCACGCAAGAGAGCGGTCTCCTCGAATTGGGAACCTAGCGTGCGCACGGGGCTGAAAGCCCGCTGCGGGTTTTGCGACGCCAACGACGCCACCGTACTGACATAGGAAAGATGCTCGGCCCGAGACATACCGGAAACGTCTTTCCCGGCAAAGCGAATGGAACCGCCGCAAACCTCGCCCGCCTGCCCAAGCATTCCAAGCGCGGCGCGTAGCAGCGTTGTTTTGCCGCTGCCCGATTCACCCACGATGCCCACAATAGAGCCCTGATCAAGGGAAACAGTGACACCGTGAAGCACGGCGTCACGGTTGTACGCAACACGCAAGTTTTCTGTTTCGAAAATTGCAGACATGCACCCTACTTGTAAGACATCTGATAGTTCAGCCAGTCGTACTGACCCTGCATAGCAAGGTTCTCAACGTCGGCTGCCGTAACGTCATTTACCAGCGTATGAACCATATAAACATAGGCATGGTCGTCGAGAGCAATCTGCTGGATCTGCTTCACCAGCTCCTTCTGCTCGGCCTCGTCGCTGGTCTTCTTCAGCTGGCCAAGAAGATCATCGACCTTGGCGTTGCCGTAATGGCCATAGTTGCTGGTGCCCTCAGAACCCATAACCGCAGACAGGTAGGTGCAGGGGTTGCCCGTGGGAAGCGTGGAGTAAGCCATGGTGCCAATATCCCAGTCGCTGTCCGCCAAACGAACGGTGATCTTTTCGGCTACCTCAATATCAGCAGCGATACCGATCTGGGAAAGCTGGGAGGCCAGCGCCTCGCAGTCCATGGGCAGCGCAGCGTTTGCTTGATAGGTTACCAGCTTCAGGAAAAGCTTCTTGCCGTCCTTTTCCAGCACACCGTCGCCATCGTTATCGGCATAGCCGGCATCAGCCAGGATCTGCTTTGCCTTTTCCACGTCGAAGCTATCGCAGGTCACGCCATCGGCATAACCAGACGAATCAGGGAATGCGGCGTGGGATGCCTCAGCGGAATTGTTGTAGATGGATCTTACATACGAATCACGATCGACGCACATGCCGACGGCCTGGCGAACCGCGTCATCCTGCATGGCTTCACTCTTCATGTTGAAGTACAGCATATGGGCGCGAGCCTGATTGGTCTGATGCAAAGTGTACTTGGACGTATCGCTCAAGTTTCCTAGCTGGTCATCTGCAACATTCATCAGGGCGCAAACCTCGCCCGACTGCAGAGCGGATACCTTCGACTGGTCGTCGGTCAGGTACTTTGCGTGCACGGTCTTGATCTTCGGCTCGCCCTGCCAGTAGGAATCGTAGGCAGAAAGCTCAACGTCGCCATTGCCTGCAACCGAATCGATCTTGTAAGGGCCAGTGCCCACAGGCTCATCTTCGGCAGCGCCCGAGTTCACGTCGATGATAGAGGCAACAGGCTCGGACAGCTCGTTCTTGAAGGCGGTGTTCAGAGAATTGGTGGTAACGGTAAGCACGTTGCCATCGGCTTCCATGCTGGCAATGTCGAGCGATTTCTTGGCGCGCTCGTTCATGCCGATGGTGCGATTCAGGCAATCCGCTACCGCCTGAGCATTGAGTTCGTTGCCGTTCTGGAACGTTACCCCTTCGCGAATCGCGATCTTCCACGTGGTGTCGTTTACCATTTCGGCGGATTCAGCCAACATAGGCTGAGGGTCGAAGTTGGCATCAATACGGAACAGCTGCTCGTAGATGCCCAGATAGGAACCCTGCCAACCCATGTAGTTGTTGGTTGGATCAAGGTTGTACTCGCCAGCGTTGGAAGTCCAGGCAACGCTCATTTCATCGCTGTTGCTCCTAGAATCCGACGAGCACCCCACCAGCGCGCCCACCGCACCTGCGCCCAAGGCGCAAGCAAGGGTTACGGCAGCAATGCGCTTTGCCCACCTCTTCTTAACTTTCACCATCCCATTTTCCTTTCTTCGATGGCTTTATTTCTTTACCCTCGCAAACAGCGAGCCCTTATCTCCTAACGCTTCGTTAACCGAATCGCCAAAATAGTTGAACACCACAACCACCAAAAAAATGGCAAAACCTGGCGCGAATACCGCCCAAGGTGCAGTTTGGAACCCCGACGCGGCCTGATTGATCATGGCACCCAACTCGGGCGAAGGAGGCGATGCGCCCAAACCCAAAAACGAAAGCCCCGCCAAACTGAGCATCGAACCACCGATATCCAAACACGCCGTAACAATCAGGGGCGGAAGAATGTTGGGCAGTACATGCTTCAGGGCAATTGCCGTTCTGCTCAGGCCGCCGACAACTGCCGCCTGAATGAAGGGGCGCTCTTTCAACGCCAACACGGAAGAACGGGCAATGCGCGCAAAGCGCGTCCAGCCAGGAACCACCAGCGCGATAACCGCATTCTGCAGACCGCTTCCCAGAAGGCCGGCGATGGCAATACCCAAAACCAGGGTCGGGAACGCCATGAAGGCATCGGTGATGCGCATTACCACGGAATCGAACACGCCGCCGATATACCCCGACAACGCACCCAGAGCCGAACCGATAACAACGCTTAAAGCCACGACCGCCAAAGCGGCAAGCACGGTGGTATGCAATCCCGTCAGCACACGACACAAAATGCAGCGTCCCAGCGAATCAGTGCCCATAAGGAATTCCCCATCGGGCGCGCGGTTCGACAACGCAAGGTTGGCAAGTTCGGCATCGTGCTGGCACAACAAAGGCGCAACGAACGAGAACGCAACGATTAGCAGCGCAACAATGCCGCAATAGAGCGCACGACGCCCAGCCAGATCGTCTCTTCGGCGTTTACCCCTAGGCATGCGCACCACCCCGCCTGTCCTGGGAGGCAGATTGCTCCAACGCCAAACGGGCACGGGGATCAATGCGAGCCTGGAGCAAGTCAACGCAAAGGTTGACCAGCACAAAGAGCACCGCAACGATAAGCACGTACGCCTGAACTACTGGGTAATCACGCGCGAATACCGCCTGCACCGCATAGAAGCCGATGCCGGGCCAGCTGAATACGTTTTCGATAATGGCGCTGCCACCCAAAAGCTGCGCAAACGTCATGCCCGTTAGCACCAAGATGGTAGGCGCCGTAGCTTTCAGCACACTGCGAGACAGAATGGCAGCGTCGGAAATGCCACGCAAACGCGCCGCTTCAACGTAATCCTGCTCCATTTCTTGCAGCACGATGGTGCGGATCTGACGGATGTACATCGCTGATTCGCAAAGGACCAGCGTCAGCACAGGCAGAACCCAGCCCACGCCCTTCATGCTTCCGATACTAGGCAACCAGTGAAGCGTCAGGGAGAACACAAATATCAAGATCAGAGCCATTAAAAAGCCCGGAACCGAAGCCCCCACAAAGGAAGCAAAGCGAATAACCAAATCGGTTGCGCGGTTCTTCTTCAAGGCGCACAAACAACCAAGGGGAATGGACACCACAAGCGTGAGCGCAAGAGAGGTAATGGCCAAGAACAACGTTGCCGGCATGCGCGCAGCAATTTCCGATGCAACGGGCCGCCCTGAGCTGATCGATATTCCCAAATTCCCTTGGAATACCCCCGCCAGCCACGCAACGTACTGCTCCGCCACAGGCCTGTCCAAGCCGAGCTCTGCCCTCTTCTGGGCAACCACATCGGGGTCGGGCACCGTGCCGCCACGCGACAAAAGCGCCGTGACCGGATCGCCAGGAGAAAAGTACATCAGGAAAAACGAGACAAGCGTCACCAAAAACAGCACCACCACAAGATGCAGCAGTCGCTGTACGATCATTTTTTTCATGGAGCGCCTAGCGAACGGGCTTTCGCGCAACCACCATGAACTGCGGAGCAAATTCATAGCGTTGCTGCTCTTCGGCCGTCCATACGCGCGAAGAAACATCTTCAACCGCTTCAACTTCGAAGCCGAGCGAACGAAGGGCCATCACATCCCACGCAGGGCGGTCCGCCGCAGCAATGGGCATATCTTTCGCGAGTTCCTCCAGGACGTTGAAGATAGGCGAAGAACCCGTACCGTATGCAAGGGCACGCTTAGCGTCCAGCGATTCTTCGTGGAGGTAGTGCCACCAGGAAGAATCGAAATATACCAGGTAGCCACCAGGGCGCAATGCATCGCGCCAGCTTTCCAAAGCTTCTTTGGCAACAGCCAAGTTGGAAAGCACGTTGCGGCTTACCACCACATCGAAGGTTTCAGGAACGAACGGGAGCTGATCGACGCAGCCCAACACCAAAGGAATTTCCAGGCCCTGATGTTTTGCGTTCATGCGAGCATGAAGCAACATGCCCTGAGAAAAATCAACGCCGCACACACGATACCCGCGCGATGCAAGGGTAAGCGCCATGGCGCCCGTGCCGCAGCCAGCATCAAGAATCCAAGGCGACGTAACACCACGCTGCAGGAGTTTTTGCTGAATGAGGTCGCCCCACTTGTCGATGGAGCCATCGAGCCCAAACGTGTTGGAGCGCTCGTTCCAATAGTCACGTGTGGCTTTGAGCACGTTAAAGGCTTCATTTCCTTCTGCAGCAGCGACGGGTTTTTCCGCAGCCACGGCAAACAGAGGCGAAGCGCCGTAAAGCTCATATTCCCAGTCCAGGTACACTTCCTTGCCAGCATCTTCGATTACCGTGATGCCGTCAAAGCCCACTTGCGTCAGGGCGTCGGCGTCCCATGCGGGGCGCATTACCGACGAAAGAGGAAGAGAGTCGTAGTAAGGCTTGTCATTAGTGCACACAGCTGTGCGGATGCCGGTTTTCCGATAGTACGCCGCTTCGTTTTCGCGCACTTTCTGCGCAACGGCTTCGCTATAGAACTCATGGTGCCAGTTCGCATCAAAAACGAGCAGTTTTCCGCCAGGCTTCAGGACCTTCAGGCATTCACGGTAGGCGGCAACCGGGTTCGGCAGCGTCCACGTAACGTTGCGCGTCACAACCAGGTCGAAGGTTGCCTCGGCGAAGCTCAAACTTTCGGCGTCCATATGAAGCATTACGGCGTTAACGCCACGCTTTTCGGCATTCGCGCGAGCGCACGCCAGCATGTTGTCGGAAGTATCGATGCCGTACACCTTGGCACCTTCCGCACCAAGCGCACAGGGGAAGAATCCGGGGCCACAGCCCAAATCAAGAACGGTTTTCCCTTCAAGGGAGCACCCCGCCAAGTGAGAAACCAGGGCGACCCACTTCGCCGAGCGGGAATCTGCCAATTCTTCGTTTACGTACTGATCGTAGTCATCAGAATCGGACCAGGAAAGTGATTCGTAATCGGGATCAAGCGCGGCTTCCTGCATCGGGTCCCCTTCTGCATCGATGTTACTTCTTTTAGGACCGTAACATCATAGCATGCCGTAACACGTTCTTGGAATCTGTAACCTGCGAACGGCTTTTAAGGGTTGCGGGCAGCCGCAACCCACGAATGGCTCCGCCGAATGCATGCCAGCGCAGCCCGCAAGGCGCTTTCAGCAAGGCGCATGCCACCGCAGCCCGCACGCCACTTCTGCCCTTAACCCGCAATCCGAAGCGACGCATCTTTCGGCACCCAGCAGCACGCCTAGCCTGCGCCATAAAAAAACGCCGCCCGTGAGGGCGGCGTTGGCAAGACTTAGTAGCGACTGTCGAAGATGCGCTGAGTCTTTTTCTCGGAGCGGGGAAGCTCGCCAATAGGCACACCCTTGGCATCGGGGGTGCAGCCGATCTTCGCCTTGAAGATGAGCGCCAGCTCTTCTTCGCAGCGCTGCAGGGCTTCACCTTCAAGCGAGGTTTCGAACAGCACCGTAAGCACATCGCGGCCCATGATGTGCTCGATCATTACTTGATACTCAGAAGACGTACCCGAGGTTGCGGCGATGACCTCTTCTACCTGAGCGGGGAACATATTAACGCCCTTAACCTTGAACATATCATCAGTGCGACCTACCAGCGTGTCGATGCGGGGATGCTTCATGCCGCAAGCGCAATCGCCCGGAATGATGCGGGTAAGGTCGTGAGTGCGGTAGCGGATAAGCGGGGCGCCCTCTTTGCGCAGAGTGGTAAGAACCAGTTCGCCAACCTCGCCATCGGGCACGGGCTCGCCTGTTTTCGGGTTAACGACCTCGGCATACACGTAGTCGCTCCACAGATGCATGCCATCGTGCTCATGGCAGGAAATGCCAATGCCCGGGCCGTAGATTTCAGTAAGACCATAGATGTCGAAGATCTCGATGCCCAGCTCGGTTTCAATGCGATGGCGCATCTTTTCGCTCCAGCGCTCGGAACCGATAACACCCTTCCTCAAAGCAAGCTTGTCGCGAATGTCGCGCTCGGCAATTGCCTCGGCAAGAAGCAAAGCATAGGAAGAAGTGGCGCACAGAACAGTAGACTGCATGTCTTCCATCATACGCAGCTGCTTTTCGGTGTTGCCTGGACCCAGCGGCACTGCCATGGCGCCCAGCTTTTCGGCACCAAGCTGGAAGCCGATGCCAGCCGTCCACAAACCGTAGCCCGGCGTAATGTGAATGCGGTCTTTGTTGGTGATGCCCACCGTTTCGTAGCAACGCGCAAACATCGTGGCCCAGTCGTCAACGTCCTTCTGGGTATAGGGAATTACTACCGGAATGCCCGTGGTGCCAGAAGAAGAATGGATGCGAACGATCTTCTCCTCGGGCACAGCGGCCAATCCCAGCGGATAAGCCTCACGCAAGTCCGCCTTTTCGGAGAAAGGCAGCTTCTCGAAATCTTCCTGGGTCTGAACGTCAGAAAGATCGATGCCCTCGAACTTCTTCGCATAGAAGGGCGAACGCTCCTTCAGCGTCTTGAACTGCTCCTTGATGAGGGAGAACTGCTCGTCGGTCAATTCCATGGGTCTGCCTTTCCGTGTAGCAGGTTGCCTTGTTACGCTGAAAACAAACCGCAAATAGGGGGTAAACCCCCTTGCGGCTTCTAACCAAATTACAGATGATGCGTTTCACTCTACCACGATAAAGAGAAACGCATCGGAATAATCGAGCTACGCGCCCAAACCTAGGCTGACGGCGCCGGGCCTGCCGGACTACGCGCCTTCAACCAGGCCGACGGCGCGAAGGTTCATCTCGACGAAACGTTCCTTCACGCAAGCGGGAACAACGGCGCGCATATCATCGAGCGTCAGCACGCCGCAAAGGGCACTCTGGCTTTCGGGTGCATTTACCGCCTTAAGGGCGCTTGCCAGCATGATGATGTTCAGCGCCTTGCGGGAACCCAACGCATCGCACAGGGCAACATCATCCACCACAACCACGTGCGCGCCCGATGTCTGCAAAGCCTCGATCATCTTGGCGGGATCGTACGAAGGCGATTTGAAATCGCCCACCGTAGGGGCAACGCCCGAACGAGCAACCACCATCACGCCTGAAGGCTTCAGCAGATGAAGGGCACGAAGGCCCTCGCCAGGTTCAAGCGCGATGATCACATCGTCGGACGCATCGCCGGGCAACGGAGAAAACACCTCTTCACCGTTGTTGCCCATGCGCACGTGGCTCATGACGTCGCCGCCGCGCTGCGCCATGCCCGTGGTTTCAGCCGTGCGCACCTGCCAGCCCTTCGAACGGGCGGCTTCGGCCAAGATCTTCGCAGCAAGTACGCTGCCCTGCCCGCCGATGCCGGCAAGAGAAACGTTGATCATTGCGCACTCCCTTCGTTCCCGTCGCACTCTAGGGCGCCATCTTCGCACAGGTACGTGCATAAACCACAGCCGTTGCACAGCGAAGCGTCAACAACGGGGCGGCGATTCTCGGCATCCCACGAAAGCGCGGGGCATCCGATTTTCAGCACGCACTTGCCGCAACCCGTACACGCCTCTTCGCAGTAGCGAACAGGAGCACCGGGCTTGATCAGCTTCACGCAAGGCGACTCGAAGATGATGGCCGAAGGACCATCGTAGTAAATTGCCTCGCGGGCCGCCTCACGCGCTTCATCCAAACGCAGCGGATTGGCATGCGTGATAACCTTCACGCCCAATGCACGCAGCACCGCTTCGATGGAAATGGGCTCGGACTTGGGGCCCATCAAGGTAACGCCCGTGCCCGGATGAGGCTGGGATCCGGTCATCGCCGTGGTGGCATTGTCCAGTACGCATACCGTAATGTCATGCTGGTTGTACACCGCATTGGCAATACCCGTCATGCCGCTAGCGAAGAAGGTGGAATCGCCTACGAACGAAAGGGCCTTCTTACCAGGCTCTACCACGCTAAAGCCCTGCGCTACCGTAATGCCCGCACCCATGCACAGGCAGGTGTCGACAGCGTTCAAGGGCTTCGCATTGCCCAGCGTATAGCAGCCGATGTCACCGCAGAAAATGCCGTCGCTTGGCTTCCTCAGCGCGGACTTCACCGCATAGAACGCACCACGATGCGGGCAACCCGGGCATAGCAGCGGAGGACGGGCAGGCGGCTGAATCTGAGCCACTTCTTCGCCAGCACTTGCAGCGGTGGCCGCTTCAGCGCCGAACACCTTGCGGGGCTCGGCCAGTTGCACACCGAAGAATGCACGCAGCTGAGCAGCAATGGCGTCTACCGTGTTTTCGCCGCGGTCGGTGGTTTCGCCCGTCAGCTTGCCATGCACGCGATAGCCAGCATGCGCGCACCCTGCCGTTTTCAGCATTTCGTCTTCCAGAACATGATCCAGCTCTTCGAACACGATCACATCGCTTAAGCCCTCGGCAAAGCGCGCAGCGCGCTTCTGAGGGAACGGATACGGCGTGCCGACCTGCATAATGCGATACGCGGGAAGCGCTTCCACCGTCTTGCCGTAAGCGGGGCCGCCCATGGTGCAGTAACCGCCTTCGCACTGCGGCGGAAGAACCGGCGCCGCAGGGGCACCTTGCGCCCACACGAGCTTGCCCGCCTGGACTTCCTCTTCCAACAAGCGCAATGCCTCACGCGTATAGGCGTACGAAATGCCACCGGCAACAATGCCGAACTGAGCATCTTCGCCCTCGGTGAACATGGGGTTGAATGCGTCGAATTCGCTCTCGGAAAAATCGTTGGCAATGGAAACCAGACGTTCGTTGATTTCCTTGTGCGCGGCGTAGGAGCGCTTCGGGAAAATAACCCAACGCGAATCGCGCTTGAAGCCTTCGGGCGCGCGCGCCTGGGTGTGCTCGGCCACCTCAAAATAGGTGGAGGCATGGCATACGCGCGTGGTGGGGCGCATCAGCACGGGAGTCTGATATTTCTCGGACAGGTCGTAGGCTGCACCCATCATCTGGCATCCCTGCTCAGGTGTTGCCGGGTCGAACACCGGCACCTTGGCGAAGGCCGCAAAACGACGCGTATCTTGCTCGGTCTGGGAGGAAATGGGGCCCGGGTCGTCGGCCACATACAGAACGGTGCCGCCTTTCACGCCCACATAGTTCAACGACATCAGGGCATCGCTGGCAACGTTTAAACCCACCTGCTTGCAGGTGTACAGCGTGCGTGCGCCAGAATAGGCAGCACCTGCCAGCAGCTCCAATGCCGCCTTTTCGTTCGTGGACCACTCAACATGAACACCTTCGGCACGACCGGCGGCATGCTCTTTGGCCACCGTTTCGATAACCTCGGAAGAAGGTGTACCTGGGTATCCGGCACACACGCGCACGCCCGCCTCGAGGGCGGCATGGGCGAATGCTTCGTTGCCCGTCAAAAATTCTTTTGCCATTAAGCTGTATCCTTTTACGCCTCGGCCATATCGGCTTTGAGCTTTTCGATCTTGGCGCGTGCCTCATCGTTGCCGGTGCCGAGCATCTGAACAGCCAGGATGCCCGCATTCTTTGCGCCATTGATGGCAACCGTCGCAACGGGCACGCCGCTGGGCATCTGAACCATGGAAAGCAGCGAATCCAATCCGCCCAAATCGCTGGTCTTCATAGGGACGGCGATAACAGGGAGCGGCGTATAGGCGGCAACGACACCGCCGAGGTGAGCAGCCTTGCCGGCAGCAGCGATGATAACGCGAATACCGCGGTCTACTGCAGAAGATGCCCATTCGTGCACCTCTGCGGGCTTGCGGTGGGCGCTTGCCACCTTAACCTCGTAGGGAACGTCCAGTTCCTCAAGCTGCTTCATGCATGCTTCCATCGTAGGCATGTCGGACTCGGATCCCATGATGATTCCCACTACGGGCTTGTCGCCAAAAATAGAGCTCATTGCTTGTCCTTAGAAACGGAGTTTTCTTGTATGGGCAATTGTATCACCGCACTATTTCACGGGAATTGCAGGAACCGCGGCGGAGCCCGCGCGGCGCGGGCGGTGGGGCGCGGGTGGGCCAGCAGGAGGCGCGATGGGTGCGGGGGAGGGTGCGAGGGCATGGGCAGCGCAAGGGCGGCGGGGTGCCCGATCGGCGGCCCACCCCCGACCGCAATGGACAACGCGGGTGGCATGGTGGGCACGGCGGGCGCGACGTGAAGGGCAGCGGCGATGAATGCGGCCGCGTGAGTAACGGCAGCGATGGGGTGCGGCGCGGACGTGCGAATGGCAGCGATGGGTGGCGGACCCCGGGCGCAAGTAGCGGCGGGGCGGCGGGACGGGCAGAGACTCGTGCATGCGGCAAGCGGGCAAGGCCCGGACCGCAGGACGCAAGGCCAGTTCGCGGGCCCGCGACCCGCGGCGAGGTGCCGCGAAAGGTCGGGCAGCGTTGGCAACATCTTCGCGCCATGTATGATTTCTGGGCCCTCGACGCGAAAAGGGGGGGCCTTGATGGCAAGATTCGCGCGCCATGCATCCCGAATCGCCCGATTGCGCCTGGAAATGGACGCATAAGGCGAGGATCTTGCCATTTTGATCTCGAGAAGCATGCATTTCGCGCAGATATTGCCAGGGAGGGGGCCTTTTTCGCGCATTCGGCGAAATGGGGATGCATACGGCGCGATTCTTGCCAGCCAGGACCCCGGGGCCGACGCAACGCGAGAGGGGGACGCGAATGGCGACGCATGGTTGACGCGGTGCACCCGCACAGGCGGCAGCTATTCGCTCAAGCTGGCAAGCATTGCCGCAACGCGCTCCTTCAGCGCTTCGATGATCTGCTGATTCACTTCGAGCATCTTCTGCAAATCGGCAGGAGAGGCATTTTCCACGTGATAGCCCGTGCTAGCGGAGCAGGGCATGGCGAACTCCGTCGCCAGAACGGCAGCGATATCGTGGGCGGGAATTTCGTCCCTGTGGCAGGGAACGGCAAGCAAGCTAACCGTTGCCGTGCGCCCTGGCTCTGGGCGCGGAATGGCCTGAGCCGTAGCGCCCACGTGGGCGAAAGCAGGCGTGCAAGCATACACCACGATGCCGCGCGGGGTTACCGTGACCACGGCTTCGAGGGCGAACACCCCTTCGCCCGCGCAAACCGTATCTGTACAAAATGCCATAGCAATCCCCTTTCCACGTGGTCAAAGCACCACCTGATCGTCTGCTCGGGAGCAGACGCCCCTAGTTTCCCTGCGTGCGACCCAATGCGCATTCTATACACGCGCCTCCGGTATGGGCGAGTCCTACATGGCGCCCTATGCAGCATGGGGCGCGAAGGCGCACTTCGGTCTGGGGGCGAGCCCCCTGCGTGCGGCCCGATGGCCGATTCGCCGCCTGCGCGGGAATGCAGATGCCACAAGCTTCCATTCTGCCCCAGCACCGCACAAAAGGAAGAAGCCCGCGCGTGCATCGCCCACCCCGAAGACCGTAAGCAACAGCGGTCCTGACGACCCAGGAGTCTCCCGCGCGCATCGCCCATCCCCCTGTGCGCGACATTAGCCAGCCTCGCGCTGGCCAAGATCGGTGCGAACGAATGGCGGCGCTGAATGCGGACTTAGCGCCACAATACAACAAAAGCCGGGAAAGACAGCTCTCCCGGCTTTCACTTTAATGGATTGTGGCGAATTCGACCGCGCGCGACTGGCCCGTTAATGAAATACGGCGAACTCGACCGCACCGACCAACCTATTAATGGGCTACAGCAGGCTCAGCCGCACCGACCAACCTGCTGGTGGGTTAAAGCAGGCTCAACAGTGCCGCCCAGCCTGTTGATGGGTTACAGCAAGCCCAACCACGCCGACCAGCCTGTTAATGGATTGCCGCAAACTCAACCGCACCAACCAGTTCTTCGGGACTGGCGATAAGCACGCTAGGCATTTGCTCGAGCAATATGTCGCGCCCGAAGAACTTGCCCCAGGTAACTCCCACACTTGGCATATTTGCGGCATGAGCGGCCTGCAAGTCGTAGGGGCTGTCACCCACATATACACATCTATCGGGCGAAACGCCAAGTTTCTTTGCCGCTGTCAGCAACGGATCGGGGTCGGGCTTGTGGGCAGTGCTGTCTTCGGCGCCATTCACGCAAGCAAACGCATCGAACAACCCATGAGCCTTCAGGCTCTTCGTAGCCAAAACTGCGCGCTTTGACGTAACCACACCAACCGTGAAGCCCGCATTCTTCAAAGAGGCAATCGCCTCGGGTATGCCCGGGAACGGGAAAGACTTTTCGTCCAGGTCGCGCTCGTTGTATTCGCGATAGACGTGCGTCAGTTCGTCGGCAACCTCAGGGCCGCAACCCCGTTCGGCGGCAAACGCTTGCATCTGAGTTACCAGAGGCTGCCCAACCATGGAAACAAGCTTGCTATCGGGCAAGGCTTCCCCAAACACCGTCTTGGTGGCGTAGCGCATGCTTTCCAGAATGGGAGCATAGGTATCGAGCACTGTGCCGTCCAAGTCAAACAGCGCCACATCGCGCTTGGGATTCAGGGAAATAAAGGTATCGGACATGACGAATTATCTTCTTTCAAAATGGTCTGCATTCAGAGGCAAGACTGCACATTACCATTCACGAGCCCATGAGTAAAACGGCAAAGCGAGCATTACGCACTTCGCGCCGCCAAAGGGGCGTTTCCGCGAAGGTGCCGCCCGTACCAACTGGGCTTATTCCGTTGTCGACGGCGGCCTGGCGTTTCCGCGAGGGGGGGGCGCCCATCTCCGCGTTCAGCTGATCAATATGAAGGTGCTTCGATGCGGGCAGTAGGGTGGTTTCTAGCGAACAACCTGGGCTATGCCGCGTCTGGGCGCGACCATATCGGAGCTCGTCCCTTCGCCTGGAAAGGACCCGAATCTACAAAGAGCCTCTTCAATCCGCAGGGGGCTCCTTCAGGGAAATCGCTCGGCCGAAGCCGAAAAGATAGGCACCGGCGAACATTGGTGAAGGCCGATAAAACAAAAGAAGGGCCGGCTTGATGCCGACCCAACCAATTAGTTGAAGCATATGATACCGCACACGGGAGCACGCAAAGCCGTATGCGACGGGGCACACGCCACGCTGCCCTACAACGGATCGTGGTGCCGCCGTGCTGCGATGGGTCATAGCCTGTAATTGGTACCGCCCCGAGCGGAGCACGCCCTTCGACCAAACGCAAAGCGCAATTACAGACCAAGCGCCTTCTTGAGGGAAGACACGCGACGACGGGAAACAGGAATCTTCTCGTCTACGCCATCGAGCGTAAGGAGCAAGGTGCCACCCGACTGGGGCTCAACTTCCTTGACCAGCGCAAGGTTAACCAAGTAGCCGCGATGAACACGGAAGAAACCGTGACCGTCGAGCGTCTTTTCCAGCTGGGCCAAGCTTACGGTAGAGAAGAAACGGTCGACGCCGGTTTGCAGGTACGCATAATCATCGCGCGCCATAACATAGCGAATGTCATCGATGTTGATGAGGATCTTCTTGCCACCCTTTTCAACGGGAATGCGCTCGGCCTTCTGAGCCTTTGCATGAAGCAGCACATGTTCGCGCACGCGAGCGAGCGCATGGGAAAGACGCTCGGTTTCAACAGGCTTAACCAGGTAATCGATGGCATTAACTTTGAACGCATCCAGAGCAAATTCGCTATAAGCAGTAACGAATACCACGGCAGGCGGGTACTTCAAATGCTGCAGAGCCTCTGCGAGCTGAATACCGGTAGCCTCGGGCATGTTGATATCCAAGAACATAACGTCGCAAGGGTATTCCTTGAGCTTTTCGATAGCCTCGCGGACGCTTGCAGCCTCGGCAACAACTTCAGTCTGGTTGAGTTCGCCTAGCAGAAAGCGCAACTCGGAACGCGCTGGCGCTTCGTCATCAACGATAATTGCCTTCAGCAACGCAACCTCCTCGTGTTTCGTGAATTTATCATTCCTATTATAGACCACTTGCCGAATATGCGCCGACCTATCTACAAGCTCTTGCCAGGCAACGCTTCTACAGATTTGCGCAATCGGGGAGGAACAGGGTAACAGAAGTTCCCTTGCCCAGCTCGCTTTGGATATCCATATAGGCCTTCTCGCCGTAGTAGCCACGCAGTCGGTCGTTGATATTCTTTACGGCAATGCCCAGGCCCGTTTCGGATTTCGGCGCCATGATGTTCTTGAGGGCCTCTTCCTTCATGCCGATGCCATCGTCGTTTACGTGCAAGTACACATCGTCGCCATCGAGGGTGCCAGAAATGGAAATGGTGAGCTTGCCTTCCGCGGGCATGGCATGCTTTACGGCATTTTCAACCAGCGGCTGAACCATGAAGGCGGGCACCTGCATAGCGCGCACCTCTTCGCCGATATCAACTTCCACCGCCAGGCGATCTTCGCCGAAACGTGCCTGCTCAAGCGAAAGGTAGCGCACCGTTTGCTCAACCTCGCGCGAAAGGGAAATAAGATCCGAGCTGTTTTCGAGCGTCTGACGATAGAACACCGCAAACTCACGCAGCATAACGCGAGCCTTGTTGGGGTCGGTGCGTACCAACGATGCCATGGTGTTGATGATATTGAACAGGAAGTGCGGGTTGATCTGGCTCTGCAGCGCCTTGAGCTCCATGCTGGTGGCAAGTTTCTTCTGCTCTTCAAGCTGCAAGGCGGCAATCTGCGTAGAAAGCAACTGACCGAAACCTTCAGCAACGGAAATCTGCGTTTCAGAAATGCGCGAAGGCTTGGGGTAGTAGAACTTCAGCGTGCCTTGGATGGAAGACCCCATTTTCAGGGGAACGATGATGGCAGCCTGAATGGCGCTCATGGGAACGGGCAAACCCACTTCAAGCTGCGAGCGCAACACGCGGGTTTTGCCATCCTGCACAGTACGCTTCGTGCCAGCCGTGCGGATATGCCCGCCCAATTCGCCCAGCTCTTCCCTGCCAGCGCCAGCATAGCCCAAAACCACTTCGCGGTCGGTGATGGCAACGGCACATGCCGAAGTGGAGGGGAGCAGAATCTCACACACCTTCTGGGCGGCTTCCGATGTGAAGCCTTCCTGCATGGCTTCAAGCGTTGCACTTGCTAAGTTCAGCACCGACATAGACTGATTTGCACGGATGCGGTCAGGATCGAGGATCAGGGCGATGGTAATGAGCAGGAACGCCGTAAACAAAGCGCCCGAAATGGTAAGCACCAGATAGTTGCGGTCGGGGCCGAACATAGCCCAGCCCAAAATGCAGCCGCAGATAAGCGCCATGCACAGCGAAGCAATTTCAAGAACGATGGTGACGTTGTGGCGAGGGTAAGCCATAAACGATCCTCCGGAAAACGGGAGCTACTTCCACCTGCGCCATGCACGTCGCAGGTAATGTGACCATAGCATATTACAGTCCAGCTACCTCGTTGCCCAGAAGCACTACCGCGCTGATAAGCAAAAACGCACCAAAAGCAATACGCAGCTGCCGCTCGGGAACGCGACGGATGAGGTTTGCGCCAATCACTGCACCAGGGATGCTGCCCGCCGCCATGGCTATACCCGCAAGGTAATCGATGTTACCCAGCATGCCTTGGTAAACAACGCCGGGAATGGCCAAGATCATGATGGCGACCAAAGACGTACCCGATGCCTTGCGCATCATGACGCCCAGCGCCGAAATAAACAGGGGCACCATCAGGAAGCCACCGCCCACACCCACATAACCCGAGGCCAGACCCGCGGTTAAGCCAATGCCGATGGCGCAAGGCAGATTCTTACGCGTAAGCCTGAACTCTTCTTCGCCCAGGTCTTCTTCGATGACCGCAGCCTTAACGGCTGCTTTTTCCACGTCGACGCCCATGGCCTTGCCCGACGCAGGGTTCTTCGGCATGCGCGCAGCCTTGCGGAACATCTTGAACGACGAAAAGCCAATGATAATTGCCGCGGCCAGCATAACCATCCACGCCGGCGACATATTGGCCAAGTGCACGCCCAAAGGGCTGGTGCATGCGCCAGCCAAACCGCACACAATACCCAGCTGGGGAATGCACGTCTTGTTCTTAATATGGGTGATGAAACCCACCAGCGAAGTGGGGATGATGGTGAACAGCGAAGTTGCCGTAGAAGCAAGGGCGGAAAGCCCGAAACCTAAGCGGAACAGGGGGACCATCAAGGTTCCGCCTCCGATACCCAGCAAGCCCGACAAAACGCCAACAACTACGCCAACTGCTGCGGTAATTACAAAGGTTTCCATGAAACGCGCAAGTCCTATTCTTCGTTGATATTAAGCCTGATCTCGGCCGTCATGCCTGGATCAAGATTGGCAACCGCCGGCTCCAGCGAGTCGGAAGTGTTGCCCGCAGCATCCGCCGATGCGCCCGCTGGGGTAGCGGCTTCAACCACCACTTCCCCGCCCGACTGGCGGGCAATAGCAGCCTGCACCAGCGCTTGGCGCAAACCGCCATCGCTTTCCATGCGCGCCATAATATCGCCCCAGGTGTACTGGAACTCGAAATACTTCATGCAGTGTTCCTGGGCGTATTCAGTTGCCTCGCCAGCGGCAGCTTTGGCGCCTTCGCGATAGCGCTTCTTGTCGGGGCGAGCCAGCGAACGCAGGAACGCCGTACGCTTAATGCGCTTGGTAATGCCCGACTCCAGGAACGGACCGGGATACGGCATAAGCGAAGAAGGCTTGATCTGCAGAAGGTCAATCTGCGCACGGCTGAACTCGATTTTGTAGTACTCGTACACCCAGCGGAAAATATCGCGATAGAAGCGATGGCCTTCGTGCCTGTCGCGCGGAGGACGGTGTGTCAGCGACCACTGGTTGTCGAACCAGATGTCGGAACCGTACATACGCAGGTTGAGCAAATAGTCCAAGTCTTCGCCGCGAAGAATCCACGGGTCAAAGCTCAAACGACGATACGTTTCGCGATGCAGCGCCAAACAGCCACCGCATACATGGTTGGAGCGAGAGAGGCGCGGGCCGGACATGGCCTTGCTGATCCAATTGTTGAACGCGCGACCCTGCTGCCAAAAATGGTTGTACCAACGGTTCTGGCTCTTCGAGTAGTAGGTGCCTTCGTCGTTGAAATAGAAGCCCGATTTGGCAAGGATGGGAATGCCCTTCTTGGTGAGCTTGCCCAGGCCGTACATTGCCTTTTCTAGAAATGCCTCGTCTTCGATGGTCTCATCGTCATCGATGAACACCACCGAATCGAATCCCAACACCTGGGCAACAACCAAACCAAGGTTACGAATGGCAGAGTAGCCCGTAAGGCCAATAGCCTCTTGCTGGCCGCCGAAACCCAGCTGGTCCAAACGCTGCTGGACGATCTCAGCTTCAGCGCGCCCAATTACCAACGTGTGCATTTGGGGGAACTGGTTGGCAATGTTTTGAACCTTCTTGGCGGCTTCGTCTTCCACGCCACCTTCGGCAGCAACCAAAATGATTACCTGACCCAAACCGCGCACTTGCTGCAACGAGTTCAGGCACCTGCCCAACGTGCCCTGTTCATTCAAAGGCGTAGGGTGGTCGTACAGGTTGGAAGGCTTTGAAGCACCGCGCTTTGTGGGCGCGGTATGGAAGGTAGGTATGATCACCGCAGGATTCATGGGTCCCCCTCTTTGCGGTCCGCCCTATGCGGGCCCCTTAGAAAAACAACATCCCATGATGGGATGTTGCACATAGTATTGTAGCGCATCGGAAAGAGCGCTTGGTTTCACGGCTCTTAACGCCTTCGGCGAGGATGCCCGCGACGGCTGCGAATGCGCTCAGCCTCCTCGCGGCGGGTTTTCACCTGAGCACTCTCTTCGCGAAGGCGCACGTACGATTCCAGGCGCTCTGCCGCCAAATCGCCCGACTCAACAGCAGCGCGGACAGCGCATCCCGGTTCATTGGTGTGAGTGCAATCGCGGAAACGGCATGAGGCGGCAAGCTCCTCAATGTCCGAAAACGCAGCGCCAATGCCTTCGTCGGCGTCCCAAAGCCCCAAACCGCGCACGCCGGGCATATCGATAATGCGCCCACCCGTCGGCAGATAGATAATCTCGCGAGAAACGGTGGTATGCCTGCCCTTGCCATCGCCGCGCACCTCAGTGGTTTTCTGGATGTCGCTGCCTACGAGCATATTCACCAGGCTCGACTTACCCACGCCCGACCGACCGATAAGAACTGCAGTTTTATTGCCTTCGGCAATTATCTGGGCAAGACGCTGCACCGACGCCTCGTCTCGGTCGGAAATGGCCAGCAGCTCGTCATTGCCCACGAACCCATCGATATGCGAGCGCACTTCCTCCACCTCGGCGGGCGAAGCCATCAGGTCGGCCTTAGTAAGCACCACCAGAACTTCCGCTCCCGTCTCATGCGCCAAGACAAGCTCGCGCTCCAGGCGGCGAGTGTTGGTGTCTTCGATGGGCTGGGCAATGATAACCAGGTCGAAATTGGCAGCCAACGTTTGCGGGAGGGCTCGTTCGGTGGGGTCCTTGCGCACAAACGACGTACGCCTGGGCAGCGTTTCCTCAATAATGCCCTTGTCATGCCCATCCGGAAGGGAAATGCGCACTTCATCGCCCACCACTGCACGCTGATCGCTGCCCTTCACCAAGGAAGTGGCATGCTCGCAGCGAAGCTCGCGGCCATCGTCCAAACGAACCAGGGGGAAACCCCTATCGAGCTTCACCACCACACCGGTTTCGATGGCTGGAGTTTCCATTACAGCGTCCCCTCTCGTTTAGATTGGTACAGGGCCAACAGCGCCAAGCCAGCCAGCACCGAAACGATGCCAAGACCGAAAAGCTTCGGATCCATCCCCGGCTTGCTTTCAGAGCCGGCGGCAAGCGCCGAAACCTCTTCCACGTGAATGTCGGACATGCCCTGGTGTTCCCTGCAATCCAGATGGAACGTACCACGCACCTGAAGCATGGTGCCGGTAACGCCATAGCTGCCATACGTGTCGATGTTCTTCGCTTGCTCCATGGTCATGAACACCGAAACCACGCTAGGGTTTGTGGGATCGTCGTCTTGCAGGGTGACCCAGCAATTATCAGGCTGCATTTCATCGTTGATGCGGTCGCCCACCACTTCGCCCTGCACAAATACCGTTTGGCCTTCATAGTACGAGTCGGCCTGAGCCAAATCGGCAATGGTTGTTTGGTACAAAAACGAGCTGTCGGAAAGCTGGTTCACATATACGTGATTGTTGGGCTTGGACGATTCCTGCCCCTCATCGGCCCAGGCAACACCGACGCACAGAAGCACGGCCGCCAACACGCACGAGCACCATGCCGCAACAATGGTTCGCCTCGAAAGCAACTTCGTCACGAGCGCACCGCCTTCCTGCGAGGCGCGATGGACACAACCACTTTCACGACAAGGGCCAAAAGCGTTACGAATTCCAGACGGCCTGCCCACATTTCAAGGATGTACACCGCTTCCAGGGTTGGCGGCATACCGCGAGAAACGATGCCCGAGCTCAAGCCGCCGTTGGAGGCCATGGCGACCGATTCGAAGATGGAAGAAATGGCATCGTAGCCGTGCGCGATGCCCGCAAGCGAGCCAATAAGATACGTAACCACGAACAGGGCAGAAACGGTCATAGCCGACTTTGCTGCATCGGTGGTAAGCACCTTGCGCCCCAAGTGATAGTAGCGAACGGAAACGCGCGCCGTGCTAGGCGAAAGGGTTTCCTTGATGGTGGAAACCATCGATTTGGCAATAAGGCCGATGCGCGAAAGCTTGATACCACCGGCGGTGCTTCCGCTAGAACCGCCGATCGCCATGCACATGGCAATGATCAGGAACGCGCCTGAAGAAAACACTGTAGTGAGCTGATTGTTCGTAACATTCTGAAAGCCCGTAGTGGTAGCGGCAGCCACAACCATGAATACGCCGCGACGCAGCAGCGCCATCAAATCGGAGAAGCCGCCCGAAGCGCACGTTGAGGCCATAAGCGTGATGGTGGCAACGATAAGCCAGATGGAGCCTGTGCGAATTTCCAAGTCGCGGAAGAAGGAGTCGGTTTCGCCGCGCTGCGCTTTCACGTACAGCGAGAAGTTGATGGCACCCAAAATCATAAGCACCATACAAACGATTTCCAGCGCGAACGAATGGTAGTACCCGATGGACTGGCTGGTAGGAGCAAAGCCACCGGTAATGAAGCCGGAAATGGATATCCACAGGGAATGGAAGAAGGCGCGCACCGGCTCCATGCCGGAAAGAACGCACATCACAAACAGGATAACCACAGCAACCGCAATGGCGGTAAGGGAGATGCGGCTGATAAGGCGAACCGTGTTCACGATGTTAGGAAGCACGTGTTCGCTTCGACCTTCTGAGGAGTACAGGCCCGAAGTGGCTTTGCCCAAAAGACCCAGCGAAAGCGCCACAACAATAAGGCCCAAGCCACCGATAAGGTGCATTACGAAGCGCCACATGTTGTCGGCAGTGGAAAGGTGCTCCAGGTCGATAACGAGCGTAACGCCCGTGGTGGTAAGTCCGGAAACCGCTTCCATAAGGGAGTCGAGGTACGATCCGTAATGGCCTGAAAGCGCCAAGGGAACCGAAGCCACAAACGCCAGGACAATCCACGAAAGCCCGGTTACCGCAAGCGCCTGCTGATGAGTGAGTTTGCCCGGCTGCACGCACAAAAGACGCAGGCCTGACCCAACGATAAGCGAAATGCCCACCGCCAGCAGATAGCGCGAAGCCGGTTCCCATTCCTGCATCACGATGGCGACCACCAACGGCACCGCCAATGCAATGGTGAAGAACGAAACCAGCACACCAAGGTAGTGCGCTACGACACGCACATCAAACAGAGTAAAGCGAAGCCACATGCTACTGCCCCGCCTTACCGAAAATGCGCCACGCGGCAACGAGGACAGAGCGCTGTCCGCCGCACTCGAAAGCGAAGTGCTGCTCTCCGTAGTTGAAAACAAAGCACTGCCCACCGCACTCGAAAACGTTGTTTTTCCTGCTGATATACGCCATGGCTATCCAAGCGATCCCAGCGCGAAAAGGAAACGGATAACAACGGTAATGCCGTATAAGAGCAGCAAAAAAGCGACGATGCTCATCAGCACCGCCGAAAAGCCCAGAAGCGGGACACGAATGCGCTCTTTCAGCTCGTCTTTATCCATGGGGGTTATTCTAGTACATTCTTGCTTTATGGCTATATAAGCAAAGCAAGGGGGCCATGCAGGGGGCGAGCAACATTAAAGCGGCCAGGCTTGGAGCCTGGCCTCTTTGAATGATTTGACTGGGCTTGGAGCCTGACTGTGCTGAGTGGCTCGCGCCGGACTGACGCCTGGCAGCCTTGAGTGGTTCAGCCGAGCTTGGAGTCCGAATGACCCGAACGATTCGCACCAAGCTTGACGCCTAACCGCCTTGAACGGCCCCATAATGCGCAACCGTTTTGCCGGGATTCAACTAAGGCGGCCGATTGGGGGCGGCGAAGCCAACGCTGGGGTTTCGCTACTTGTTAGCCATATGGGGCACCAAGGGGCAGGCGATGCCGCCGTCGCGGAAATATCGAACCAAGAAGCAGCAGCCAGAAAGAGCCAGCGCAATGCCGAGACCAGCATAGAAGAAGGCGATGAACCACGTGGGGGCAATACCCGAAGAACGCAGCCCAATGCCCATGGTCATCATGAACGCCATGATGAGATAGCCTTTAGTATCGAAAAACTTCCAAAACGGCACACGTTCTTCTTCCATGGCTTCGATGCGGTCGGCATGCTTGCCAACCAGCTTGGAGAACATTCCTGCATGGAACACCGTGAAAGCAACGATTGCAGCAGGCACGAGCACCAACATTGCGTGCTCGCCCATTTCGGTAAATGCGGAAACGCCGAGGATGGCAATGTTGAGCCCAGCAGCAAGCCAAACAAATCCAGCAATCAGCAAGAGTTTTTCTTTCGCTACGCGCATATGATTCCTCCTTGTTTCCGGGCCCGTCGATCGGGGCTATTCGATCCAGACCATTCGATCCAGGCACGCCGATCGGGCTAATACGTTAGTGGGACGATAGCACTTAAACCGAAACGGGCGGTTCGTTCCACCGCATTGACACCCGTAACCCGCAGCTTACTTTTTCAGCGGCGGCAAAAGCGCCGCGTACGGCGCATGGTGCCGTAGTGCCGCGGCGGGCGGAGCGGGGGCATGAGCGTCGGGCGCGTGGGGCATGGGCGGGAGCGTTCGGCGCCGTGGGCCGAACGGGAGCCGTAGGGGCGTGGAGCGTGGAGCGTTCGGCGCGGACGTCCAGTCGTGGCAAGATTATGCCCTGGTGCATTCCCTGGCGCTCGCCGATGGCGAGATACTCGCGAATTGCGTCCCCCAACGTCCGACGGCGGCGATATTTCGCCGTGGTGCGTCCATGGGCGGCCATCCGTGGCAATATTCTCGCGCGATGCGTTCCCGGGCGGCAATCCGTGGCAATTTTTGCGCTCTATGTATCCCAAAGGGGGCCTGGGACGGGAAAAGCGCCCCTCCCTGGCAAGATTCGCGCGCCATGCATCCAAAACGAGCTGGCTTTGGCAAGATATGCGCGCCGTGTATCCGAAAAGCCCCGCAAATCGCCTTTCAGGAATGCACCGCGCGAAGATCTTGCCAGGGAGGGGCCCTTTTCGCTGCACGGACTCCTCAAATCATGCACGGCGTGCAGATCTTGCCATCCCGTGTCGACGAACCGCCCTAGCGCTCGCGGCCTCGGCGCCGCCGAACGACGCGAGCCGCCCGCAACCACGATGCCGCCCTCATGACACGGCAGCCTTTGGAACGCGCCATCCCGCCCAAACCGCGCTAACACGTCCACCGTTTCGCGGTGCACGCGCCTCATTTCGCCATCTTTCGCCCTGTAGTCCATGTCTGTATACTAGAACAGGTGTTCGTATAAAAACCAGCGAACAAACTCTGTTTTCGATGTGACGGAAGGAACGGTCCATGCTTGCCAACAAGCACGCAAAGAGCTATGTGTGCATCGATTTGAAAAGCTTCTACGCAAGCGTCGAATGCGTCGATCGAGGGCTGGATCCCTTCACCGAAAACCTCGTGGTGGCCGACCCCGACCGCGGGTCCGGCACCATCTGCCTTGCCATAACACCCGCCATGAAAGCGCTGGGCGTAAAAAACCGCTGCCGCATTTTCCAAATTCCCAACGGAATCGAATACACCATGGCAACGCCGCGCATGGCTCGCTACATGGAGGTATCGGCGCAGATAAACGCCTTATACCTACGCTACGTAAGCGCCGAAGACATCCACGTATACAGCATCGACGAATGCTTCATCGACGCAACCCCCTATCTGAAGCTGTACCGCATGGGCGCAAAGGCCTTCGCCGAAATGCTGCGCAACAAGGTAGCTGAAGAAACGGGCATCACCGCCACCGCAGGCATCGGCCCCAACCTGTTTTTGGCGAAGGTGGCCCTGGACATCGAAGCAAAGAAGGCAGCCGACGGCATAGGCATACTGGATGAAGAAAGCTATAAGCGCGAAATCTGGTTCCATCAGCCCATAACCGACATCTGGCAGGTGGGCCCAGGCATCGCACATCGCCTGGCGAAACACGGCATCCACGATATGGCGGGCGTATGCGCGGCAAACCCCGCATGGCTGAAAAAGGAATTCGGCAAAAACGGCGAATACCTGCTCGACCACGCCTGGGGGCAGGAGCCCTGCACCATCAAGCAGATAAAAGAGTACCGCCCCGCAGCGCATTCGATATCGAACGGGCAGGTGCTGATGCGCGACTATTCTTTCAGCGAAGCACGCACCGTGCTGCGGGAAATGGCAGACGCCAGCTGCTTGGACTTGTGCTCGAAGGGGCTTTCGTGCGGGAACGTATCCGTGCACGTTGGCTACGCGCAGCCCCACCTTACCGAAAGCGGCAGATGGGGCATGGGAAGCGGCGGCTCAACCAAGCTTTCCGAACGAACCGATTCGCCGCATCGCATAGTGAAGGTTGCGCTGGAGCTGTTCGACGAGCGCACGCTGAATGGCGAACCTATCCGCAGGCTAACGGTGGCACTGGGCGCTCTCCAGCCCGCCAAGTATGACCAACCCAGTCTTTTCGGGCCAGAGGACAGCGGCAAAGAGGCCGACTTGGCAAAAGCGTCCGTTGCCGTGCGCGACCGCTTTGGCAAGAACGCATTGCTGCGCGGCACCAGCTTGAAGCAGGGCGCAACCATGCGCGAACGCAACAACCAAATAGGAGGCCACCGTGCTTAGCGAAGACGATTTCCTGGAAGACGTTGCCTTTGACGAGGCGGAAAGACGCCGCTGCATACTGCGCGACATTGCAATGCGCGTTAGGGAAAACGGCGTCCACTTCGCCGCCAACAGCCCCAAGCGCGCCACCCAGTTCATGCCCTTCGCAGCACTGACTGGCTTTGAAGAATTGATGGCCAAAAAAGAAGCGGACGCCGCCAAATCCAACGATTTTGCCGGAGCGCAGGTGTTCGACACACCCTAATGGGAGGCGTGAGGCATCCGACCGTCCTAGGATCGCGAGGGTTCAACACGCCCCAAGGACGCAAGAGTCCGGCGCGCTCTGGGTGCGCGGGGCGCGGGGGGGTCGGCGCCACGAGCTCCGGCACCACGGTGCAACGCTCTGGGCGTGGGGGCGCACGGAACGGACACGGGGGACAAGGCGCCGCCACAACGCGACACCCTAGGCACCTGACGCACCACCCCGCGCAAGAGCCGCCGCATGCTATGCTTTTCCACAAATTTGGTAATCAAGAGGATTAACCCGCACCAACGTCAACAGGAGGAGAGTTATGTTCAAGATTTCCAATTTCACTGACAACGACGACGTAACCGTACTCAAAGAGTTCGGCGCTTTCAAAACCATCGAATGGAAGCGCGACCTTTCCGTCAACGAAGCTTCCGCCATGAACGCCTACTTCGCCAGCGAAATGAACGTGCGTCGCCGCCAGGTTATCTGCGATCTGAGCCAGGCACCCGTCACCGTTCAGGCCGGCGCCATGCAGTGGATGGTAGGCAACGTAACCTGCACCACCGGCGTCAAGGGTGTGGGCGACCTGTTCGGCAAGGCCCTGCGCGGCGCAGTCACTAGCGAATCAGCCATCAAGCCCGAATACCAGGGCACAGGTCTTCTGGTGCTCGAGCCCACCTACCGCTACATCATCACGCTCGACGTGGCCGATTGGGGCAATTCCATCGTGCTCGACGACGGTCTGTTCCTGACGTGCTATTCCAGCCTTCAGCACAAAACGGTTATGCGCAGCAACGTTTCTTCCGCCGTTGCCGGCAACGAAGGCCTGTTCAACCTGGGCATCCAAGGCTACGGCGCGCTGTGCCTGGAATCGCCCTGCCCCGAAGAAGAGTTGATCGAAATTACCCTGGACAACGACGAGCTCAAGATCGACGGCAACATGGCGCTGGCCTGGAGCGGATCCCTCAACTTCACGGTTGAGCGCTCAGGCAAATCGCTCGTGGGCTCCGCTGCTTCCGGAGAAGGTTTGGTGAACGTCTACCGCGGCACCGGCAAGGTGCTTCTTGCTCCAACACTTTATTAAAATCAATCGCGCTCGAGAAACTATAAATGCAGGTCAGCCTTGCGCGGCCTGCATTTATGCTGATCACCGCCCGCACTTGCCCGCAACACTAAAGCACTTGCGGCGCATGCCCTAAAGCGGCTCATTGCAATACGATATCTCTGGAAGTAGAGTGATGAACATGTTCATCTAACCAAGGAGGTTATCGTGAGTCTGGATCACCGAATCGTTATGCCCCCCGCTGAAGAATTCCAGGGCCTGTCGCCCGAGGAACTGCCGAAGGGCCTTGAAGGGCTCGTAGTGGTCGAGCTGGGAGATTACGTCGCGATGCCTGCCTGTACCCGCGCGCTCGGCGAAATGGGCGCCACGGTGTACAAGATCGAAACCATCAAGGGCAACCTGCACCGTGGCGACGGCGTTGGCTTCGGCATGCCAGAGCTGGGCCCCGACAACCCGGCGTTCGACATGAGCAACGCCAACAAGAAATTCCTTTCCATCGACATGAAATCCGACGGAGGACGCGAACTGGTAGAAAAACTGCTGGAACAGGCCGACGTGTTCGTTACGAGCCTGCGTAATCCTTCCTTGAGGCGCTTGGGCTACGACTACGAAACATTGCATGCCCGCTACCCGCGCCTGGTATACGGCCAGATGCGCGGCTACGGAGAACGCGGCGCCATGAAGGACGCCAAGGGCTTTGACGCCACCTGCTATTCCGCCCGTGGCGGCCTGCTCATGTCCATTCCGCAGGCTGGCGAGCACTTCCAGCCGGGCAACATGCCCGCCGCATTCGGAGATTTCAATTCCTGCATCGCCCTGGGCTTGGGCATCATGAGCGCCGTTTGGCGTGCTCAGCGCACCGGCGTGGGCGATCACGTTACCGTGAACCTTCACCACATGGCGCTGTGGGGTATGCAGGTGCCTGTTGTTTCCGCCCCGTTCGGCGTGCCCTTCCCGAAGAGCCGCAAGGCCGTGCCCTGCCCCACCAACAATTCGTACATGACCGCCGACGGCGTATGGTTCCTTATTTGCTATGGCACCTACGATTCCTGGTACCCGTTCGTTGCACGCCTGATTGGCCTGGAAGAATATGCCGATGACCCACGCTTCACGAATTGCGCAACCATCAACGCCAACGGCGACAATGCAACTGTAGTGAACATGATGGCCGAAGCCTTCGCCAAGCACGACTGGGCATACTGGAAGGAAGTCTTCGACGCCAACGATGTTCCCTACGCAGTATGCAACACCATGGATGATGTTCTTGAGGACGACGAAGCTTACGTCAACGACATGCTCCGCCCGATTCACTACGACAGCATCGGCGACCATTCCATCACCACGGTTCCCATCCGCATGAAGAGCCAGGGCGACCCGGTTATCAGCCGCGCGAAACCCGTCGGCTACGACACACGCGCGGTTATGGAAGACCTGGGCTATAGCGAAGCCGAAGTGGACGCCCTGGTGGAAGCGGGCAACGTGCGCTGCTACGACGAAGAGGCGCCGGCGAAACTCGACGACCTTTCGTTCGGTCCTACGCAAGGCTAGCGGTTCAGCTTACCTTCGGAGCCGACCCCTTTCCATTTCAAGCAAAGCCCTTCGTCGCAAAACGTGGCTAAGGGCTTTGCTTGTTTAATTCGGACGGAACCAAGCAGCCACCCGAGGGGATGGCTGGGCAGCAACTCCGGAAAAGCGCCTAAGCCTGGGTGAAGAGCCAAGGCCGCGGGCGCTTTTCTTTTGAGGCCCCGACCGTAGCTGGTTTGGCGATTACCGAAAAAGATGGTTCCAACTCCAGACCGAGCCCAAAGCGGAACCATAAGGCAAAGATAGTACACCGGACAGCTATGCCAGCATCAGCAGCTTGGGTTTCGGGTCTACGCCAGATTCCCCGCAAGCGTCAATGTAGTCGTCAACTGCATTGCGAAATGCAGTTTCAACCTCATCAGCTCTTTTCGCTTCATATGAAGCGAATCCATCGATTTCGTCGATCGTGCCGTAGATGACCTTGCCTTCAATGTCATACCTAGGGGTTGACGTGAACCCTTTGTAGGCAAGTTTCTCGTACATGCCAATGCGCCTTCCTAATAGCCTTGGAGTTCCCGCAAGGACGCACTTGATGAGTTCCCTCTTACCGCCATGCGGCAGATGCCACAGGATCAATGCAGTGCCGAACATGATGCATTTTACGCTTAATCGTAAGGCTTCAGCAGGCAGCGAAAAGCCTCGTGGAAACAAGCCAAAAAGCACGAAGCGCAATGCAAGTCAAAAATAGCGTTTCGAGAACCAAGGCAATAATCGAATTTTCATCTTAAGGAAGTCAAAAAGCTCAGCTAGATGCCGCCCCGCCAGCATGCCCCTACTTCATCATCCAGGGATAATCCGGAAACTCCTCGGGAAGCACAATCTTGTCTCGCTTGTTTCCATCGCTCGAAAGACACTTTGCAAGGTGGGTCCAAAGTCTCGATTCGAAGATGTTTTCCGTCATCTTGTTCAAATGGTTAAGGGTGATCTTGCTTGGATCATTTACCCAAAGCCGAAGCATGCCCACTTTCGCCGAAGCGATGTACTCCGAAATAACATCAAGCTGGAAAGAAGAAAGCTCGAAACCCCTATCCAACAATGCGGCGAACAGCAGCTTCATCGGCTCGCGCTGCTTATCAAGGTAAATTGACCCATATTCCCCGTTCGCCAAAATGGAAACTTCCCTGGAGCGTTTTTGATAAAAGTCAGCCATCGCATCGGTGGCCCGCTCAAGCGTAATATCGCCCAAACACGAGATAATGACTTGGCAGGTTGATGTGCAGGTATTTTCTTCTTCGACAGACTCAAGAACATTGCTAATGCTGTAATAGTTGCGGTAAAACGTCGCCCGTGAATAGCCTGCCTTTTCCGTAAGAGCCATAACGCTGATTTGGTCGAGAGGCTTTTGGGCATAGAGCTCAAGAAATGCCTCTTCAAAGCACTTTCGCGTTGGCGATTTAGGCAGCTGCTGAATAGGAATCATCGTTACCTCGTCTTTTGTTCCCGAAATGGCATTCTGCAAAGTAAGCTCATCTGGGTTAATACGGCTAATACAATCCCAGGCAAAATGTCTCGTTCTGCATGAACACGTTCAAGCTGCAATTAGAATACTACTTGTCAGGGTACGAAGCTGCATCGCTGTTTGATGCGCCCTGGTAAATGGGGAAATCAGGAGCTTCGTTCTGCTACCTTGAGGGGAAGGTGGGCAAAATGCACGAGCTTGGGGTAACCAGAAGCATCGTTGACGTTGTATTGCGCAACGCGCAAGCCCAGCAGGCCAAACAGGTCCTTTCGGTGAGCCTGGTTATAGGCGAAATGCGCAACCTGGAAGAAGAATGGGTGCAGCGCTATTTCGACCGCTGCGCAAAGGGCACCCTTGCCGAAGGTGCAAAAATCAAGATCCAGAAGGTACCTATGGCTTTTTACTGCAACGACTGCGGGTCAACCTTCCAACTTGCCATGGGCAGCGACAGGCATATGTGCTGTCCCGATTGCAAAAGCGAAAACTACGACATGGTCACCGGCGGAGAGCTCCTTATCAAGGAAATCGAAATCAGATAGGCCTATTTCACGTATCACGAACAAGGGGAAATAAATCGTTCGAAAAAGGAGGGAGCAGGAAATGCATAAAGGGGAAGAAACGCTCAACCAAGCCCAAGAGAATGCTGCGGAAACGCAAGCAGCTTCCATTCGGGTAAAACCAGGTATCGATTACGAGAGACTGAAGAGCATCGGAGTTCCTGATGAGGTAATTGCCTCGCTCGACCCGCGCGACGGAGGCAACATCACCCCGCAGGGGGAAGTGCTTTTCTTGGACGAAGGCCGCCTGCATCGCAGAGAGCTGCCAAACAAGCCCCTGCACGAAAACCACCCGCGCGGGCTGGGAATCAAAGACTTCATCATGACAAAGGTGCTGGCCACAACTCCAAAAACGTGGGATCGCACCCTTAAGGTGTTCATGATGATCGTATCGGGAGCAAAGCTTACGGGAAAAGAGGGCGTCATTCCGGAGCTTTATAAGAGAGTTACCCAGTTCTCGCCCGATGAGAAAATGTACACGCACGGCACTGTCCTGCCCCTTAATGTGGACATGGTCGAGGAAGGCAAAACCGCGGTTTTGCCCATAGACCTGATCATGGACGCCATCGATGGGGCTGAATACATCGCTCAAATGAACCGGTGCATTTGCCGTTCCGCCCACGACTGCTCCGAATACGAAAAAACGCTGGGCTGCCTGTTCTTTAACATGGCGGGAGTAACAGCGGTGAAAAACGGGCTGGCAAAGCCGGTAACGAAGGAAGAGGCCAAGCAGCACGTCTACGATGCTCGCGATGCGGGTTTGATCGGGCAGGCATTATATGTTGAGCTCGAGCAGATGGTTTGGGGCTTCGAGAACCAGAAGATGGATGAGTTCATGGAAATCTGCTTCTGCTGCCCTTGCTGCTGCGTGGCGCTGGATGTTTGCAAGAACGCGAACCGCACCATAAAGAATCGCTTTAGCGGTGCTGGCTTCACGGCGGTAATCGACCACGAGAAATGTACGGGTTGCGGCAACTGCGCCAAGAAGTGCCCACAGGAGATCATCACGGTGAACCCCGATGGCAAGGTGACAATCGACCAAGACCATTGCATCGGCTGCGGGTACTGCAAGAGCGTCTGCCCGAACGATGCCATCACCCTTCAGCAAACCATGCCCCTACGTGAAAGCATCCATGAGTACTTCCTAGAAGAAGGAAGAATCGACATGGTCATGGATAAATGCACGATGGAGATTCCTCCAGCAGATTACGAATGGAAGGATACCGAAATGGATCCGATGGCAATTATGCAGGCAGCTGGCCAAAAAACCGTAGCCCTTGCCGACGAGGCGGCGCGAAACCTTGGATGCACAAGCGCGAAAGCCTTCTTCAAGTACAACAAGAAATATGTGGCAGGCGCCATTGGCATAGGCGCATTGGCGTGGCTGCTCCTTAAACACAAGAAATAGTTAGCTAGAAAGAAGGGGCGTGACACTCATGGCAAAAGCAGCAAATGGAACTTTGCCTTCAATGCCCGAAAAACAGCCTCGCTTCATGGATCGCTTCTCTAAAGCCACCAAAGTAGGTTTTGTGCTGTTGGGGTATTTCCTGGGCATCATAGGCGTTTTGATTGATTGGGCCATCGGCCACAAGAAAAAGATGATGGAATGCAGCGCCGAGGCAATTTGGTACGGTCTTATCGGCTGGGGCGCAAGCATGATCACCCGATTCGCCCTCTTGGCTTTGGGGATCAACAAAACCGATTACCTGCTCCAGCTGTTCGGCCCTGGCGTCACGGTATGGAACATCCTTTGGTGCATCTGCGGCGCGTGCTTCATTGTGCTTTCGATGTTGTGGATCTACGGCTTGCGCACGAAGATGACCGATGCCGAGCGCGCCTACAATCTCAAGGGCGACGACCACTTCCACAACGGAGAAAAGACGCTTCGTTACGACGGAGGCATTACGGTCAACGCTCTCCCCGAAGAGATATGGCCCTACATGCAACAGGCAGGCCAATCAAAAGGCGGTTGGTACAGCTTTGAACGACTGGAACGCCTGTTCACCTTCGACATCCGCAATCATTACGACTGGAAGAAATACCCTCAGTGGCAGAACCTCCACGTCGGTGAATTTCAGTGGTTTCACCAGGCACCGCTTTCTATCGGCGAATGGGTAACCGATTGTTCCAACGGAGAAAACGGCCTCTACTATTGGGCAGCCCACTCCGATACGGCCACCGACCCAACGTGGAAAAACCGCGGCCCGAATCAGGAAGGCGCGCTTCGTCTGTGGTTCCACCGCTTTGCATGGACGTGGAACTGGGAAGTGTATCAGATCAATGAAACCCAATCGCGCTTCATCTATCGCTGCGATTGTCATTTCGATCCTTTCCTGCGCACCCCCATCCACAAGTACTTCGTTGTTTTCATCCTGGGAACCGCATCCCTTGTCATGGGGCGCTGCTGCATGGAAACAATCACCGGCTTGGCGGAGGGTCGCAGAGACTTCCGCAAGCGTTACTTCGACTAAGGGAAAGAAGGCGTCATGAAAACGCATTACGAAACCATCGTGGTTGGAGCTGGTGCAGCTGGCATGAACTGCTGCTTGGAGCTTCAGAAAAACGATCGCGAATACCTGCTGATCAGCCCCAATATTGGCGGGCGAATCTGCAACGACGAAGAACGCCACATGAACTACGGCGCGGTGTTCTATTTCGGAACCTACAAATATATGCTCCGCTCAGAGCTGCTAATCGAAGGACCTGATGTCCTGCCTGCTTTGAGCGCCGGCTGCTGCCATCACGACAACGGTAAGCAGTACGAACCGGTTTCCCCTACAACAATTGCCGACGCGCCTTCGCTTCTGAAGTACATGAAGTGGATGCGCGAGGAATTCATCCCCCGCTACACCCAGTTCAAGGACAACTGCACGGTGATGGAAGTCACGGCCGCCCTTGAAAAGGATCCCATGATCAAGCAGCTGTATCAAGAATCGGCAACAGACATGATCGAACGAATGGGCTTCGGTCCCATCGCTCACGATCTGATCAGCATGTTCGCCCATGCGTGCACGGGAACGAAGATCAAGGACCTTACCGCCCTTGATTACCTGAACACCGTCCAACCCCTTACCATGAAGATCCCTCCCCTGCGGCTGCTCTTCGATCTGAAGCGTTTCGACTTCGATTCCGAAGGGACCAAGCGGCGCTTGGCGCAGGGCTCGGGAGAAGTTCTTATCGACGAAATAACTCAGGTTGAAAAGCGTGACGAGGGCTGGGCTGTCGAATGCGGCGCAGGACGCTTTACGGCAAGCAATCTGGTTATGGCGTCTCCCGCCGTAGACACGCAGCGCCTTCTGGAGCCCGTCGAGGAAATTCCCGCACTGGATATTCGCAAGGCCTCTGAGCTTACGGGCTATCTGGTGCGAGGGAAAGTCAAGCGGAAGTTCCGTGGGCACCTTGTTCACCTGTTCGATGACACCATTCCGATTATCTATATCGCTAAGCGCTTCGACGGCGATTACGAGGTGTTCACCGAAGTCGATTTCGAGGAAACACGCAAATTCGACGAGTACTTCGACGAGTGGACGGTTATAGGAAAGAAGTACTGGAGCCATGCTCTGTACACTGCCGCCCATGAGGCTTTGCCGCAAAACCTGGCACCAGGTCTCATTATGGCGGGTGACGTGAACGGTTTGGGCCTGGAGCCTGCATGTATCAGCGGCATTTACGCTGCAAACAAGATCATGGGCAAAACGGTTGATTAACATTTGCCCCGGCGGCTCCCTCCGGCTTTAGGGGAGCCGCCTTCCCATTGAAGAGGGGTTACCGATGGAAGAATCACGCATCGTAGAGATAAAAGAAGATATCCTCGCCGACAACACCAATGCCGCAAACAGTTTTCGAAAGATGCTTGAACACCAGGGCACCTTCTTCGTGGATGTTATGGCATCTCCCGGCGCAGGAAAGACCACCTTGCTGCTGGCGCTCATTGAAGAGCTGCGGAAATCGTCGAGCATCGGCATCATCGAAGCAGACTTGGAGTCGTTCGTGGATTCACAGAAGATCAAGGATGCGGGCATACAAGCAGTGCAGCTTGAAACGCGGGGGATATGCCATGTTGAGATGAGTATGGTCGAACGCGCTTTCCAGGCGTTTGGCGGGCAGCATTTTGATTACCTGTTTCTAGAGAACATCGGCAATCTGGTTTGCCCAGCAGAGTTCGACACCGGTGCGCACAAACGCGTCATGCTGCTTTCGGTTCCCGAAGGGTATGACAAGGTGTACAAGTATCCGCCCATGTTCGCAGTAGTGGACGCACTCATCGTGACCAAAACCGACTATCTTCCGCTTAACCCTGATTTCGATATGGCAGCGCTGCGCAAACAAGCGCGCGTGCTCAACCCCCACCTTGAGATATTCGAAACATGCGCACGCACTGGGGAGGGAATCCGAGAACTTGCAGAATGGCTCGTCGCGTGCCGCAAAGAACTTCTGGGATAGAGCGGCTAAGCACGCCATCTGTTCACTATACTGAACGGTTTTGCCATAAATCTGTTCAGTATATTGAACGGATGGCGGAGCAATGCGAAACCGTCACAGTTTCAGAAGCCCCGCGCGCCTCCGAAACACGCAACAGCCGCCACGCTTCTAGCGATGGCAGCGGGGGGGTTGGATCTTATTGAAACCTGGGACCATCCAAGGTCTGAGAAAACAAAATAGGCCAGAGGAATTAACCTCTGGCCTGTGAAAATGCTTGGTCGCGGGGGCTGGATTTGAACCAACGACCTCCGGGTTATGAGGACATTCCAGCCCCTCGCCAAGCATCGCCATTTTCGCCAACAAGCGCCAGAACTGCGCTTTTGTTGGCGATCTGCGTTCAGGATTCTAGGCTCTCGTTCGACTCCGCAGGTGGATTCGGCTCCAATTCGGCTCCATCTCAGAAGACCTATTCGGTAGCCTCTGCGCCCTTCTTCAAACCGAGAGAATCAACAAATGCATAGGGATCGATAGCCGGGATCGTCTGCCTGCCGACGACGCTCTCTGCCGTCACGCTCTCAATGATTGATCGAATCTTGCCATAAGCAATGGATACGGTATTAGCGAAGACGAATGTGTCCCTCTCATCCTCGGGCACAGGTTTCAACGCGGCCTCGGGAACGGCTATCATAATGCCGAGCTTGCATGATGCGGAAAATGCAGGTTCCGCACCTTCCTCATCAACAGCCCAATTGCCGACGGCTTCCAATACGCACTTGCAAACATAGTTACCGTCAACGATAGTCGGAGCGCCCAAGGAAGAGTTCATGGTCAGAGAGAAGTGAGTCTCCCCGCCCTCAAAACCATCCGCAACCGAAAGGCCGAGACCGAGCACTTTCGAGTCAACGATTTGAACAGGCGAAAGCCAATTTCCGACACTCATGCTGCAACCCTCCTAAAAACAGCGACAGGGACAGGTTTGGCATTGCTAACAACTTGTGTGCTGCCAGAAGCCGGCACATCATCCCCAATCGAAGCAGTCAAACCAAGTGCAGAAATAACCTCGTTAGGAACAATAACTGTATCGGTTTCGCTATCCGCATCAAAATCCACGTAGCTCACCTCAGCTACGCCATTCAAATGGAAAGGTGAAATCTCGCAGCCAAGTGCGGTCGCAATCTTGGCCATGGTCTTCAATGTCATGTTCGAGTTCTCGGTGAGCAGCTTCGAAACCGCAGCTGGGCTCACATTGAGCAGTCGCGCCAGATCCTTGCGTTTGAGCCCGAGCTCCTTGAGGCGCATGAACACGTCAGCCTCAAAATCCAACGCCATCTTCGCGGCAACGTTCTCAAAATTCGGCTTCAAAGGCTCGTCTATGCCAAGAAATTCCTCACGCGATACCTTCATAGCCATGTCACTCACCGTCCTCTATCAGCCGAATCGCATGCTGGACCAGCGGACCAACTTGCTTCAGCATCTCATTCATGTCCTTGTGCTTGTGAGCCTCAAAAACATCCAGCATCACAAGCATCTTTTTCTTCTTGCTCCAATAGGTGATCACTCGCCACGTCTTCCCGAACCTACGTATTTCGATAAGGCTCAGCTTGGTGCCCTTTATCGTGTCGAACCGGTTCGTATTGAACGCGAAATCGATTCCGTCGTCATAACCAAGCTCGTCAATCTTTTCGATCAGGTCGTAAAGTGCGCTTAGAGTATTTGTTTCCTTCTTGAACCTCTTTTGGAGTATGTCCTTTCCTGTAGCGTCACTTCCATCGACGAGCAGATAGAAGAAGTCAGCTATCTGCTTAAGCTGCCAATCTTCCTTCGTCATTCACGCTCCTTAATACTTTACTTGTAGGTAATTAACCTACAAGTTAATTTCTTTGAATGCAAGCAAAAAACTTTACAACGGGTAGAAGGCGCCATCTAATTCTCTCGCTCATCATCCCCCAAATAACCCACGAGAGAAGCACACAGCCCAGCGGTCTTGAATCTCTCGGTCCCGTCAATCAAGAGAGGTGCGGCAACAGTATGCGTGGCAACACACGCCTTTCCATCGGCCTGCGGACCAAACTGCTTGACCGAAAACCGGGAAGAGCTCCTCATACCGATACCCAAGCGAGTCGTAAAACGTGAGCCTAAGTTCATACTCTCCGAAAACTTCATCTGAATCCGTATCCACATACAGACCAATATAGAATCCTTCTCCGGGTGCGAGCATTTTGAAACTGGTATGCCGATAATCAGTGTCAGGTTCATTGACGCCGCTACAAAGATTAACAGCGGCGCCCCTCCCGACATTCTGCAGGTACATAGATTGAAAAATAACGCTTGCCGTAGTAAGCACAACGCCATCGGCAGCGCGAACATGTTTCATCCCAGTCTTGGCAGCTCTACGCTCGCCGTCGCGGAGACGGCGCTTATAGCTACATGGTTTTCCAGCAAAGACGTATTCGTCCAAATGCCTGCAAGCCCTGTAATAGGGTTCCTGATTGAGTGAAATTTTCGGGAAGGCGCTTTCCTCGTCGTCTTGCTCATCTTCTGCAAGTGTCCCATTTTTCAGCAAAGTCAGCGCGATACAAGGCGCAACGCTTTCTCGCAGCTGGCGCTCTTCGTTCAAACGGGGATTCGCTGATGGTTGCGTAGACACCGACAACGGCAGCCAACGCCGCAACGAATCCTCCAACATAGGTAAGACATTCCCCAGCGCTCCATTTAGCTTCAAGCCAATCGGCTGGCGCAGGAATGCTGTACAGAACAAAAACGCCCGGTTTTTTCAACGGAATTTATCGTCTACAAGCCAGATGAACCGAAGCACAAGAGTTTCTATTACGCGGCCATTGACGCCCATGCCTTCACAGCCTTCTTCCTTGCTCATGTGGCGGGCTCTACGGGCAGTCGTCAGAGGACCCAACCGAAAGCTACACTCGCGTACTCGATGCCCGCTCCAGGAACTGAGGCAATTGAAGACTTCTGCGCTTTTGCAGATCCCATTTATGAACAGATAAAGGCAAATGAGCTTGAGTCTAAACAGCTAGAGGAACTTCGTGATGTTTTGTTGCCTAGGTTGATGTCCGGCGAAATCGACGTTTCGAAAGTCGACCTCACGCAGCTAAATAGCCATTTGCCAAGGCGATGGCGCCTTCTGTTGCAAATTCAGGGGGGTGCCCTACATACCTGTCACAGCTGTAACAGCCGTCACACAAACATGTGTTGGAACCGTGAAAGTTTGGCACTTCTTGGAGTTTGGGACCACTTAAGGACCATTTGGACTTAAAGGGAAAAGAAAAAGGCCACCGAACAAGCCGGTGACCTGCAAGTTCTGGTCGCGGAGGCTGGATTTGAACCAACGACCTCCGGGTTATGAGGACTTTTCTGGCACTATCCAAGCGTTGCCAATCCCTTCAAACGTACCTGTTATGTGCACTTTTACAACCAGCGCTTATCGAGTATTTCGGCTTCCGTTCGGTTCCAAGGGGCAATTCGGCTCCAATTCGGCTCCGCTCGGGAACCTGGCTTCGCCGGATCAAGGTGCCGGGATGCGGCTACGCGCCCTGACCGAAGATAAGGTGACGGATGCCCTTGCTAGAACAACGCCCTCTGCCACTCAATCGAAGCTACAGGCTCTCGTAGTAACCACGTATTTTCCTAGCCATAAGAATACGACGTTGAGCAAGAAAATCCCCGTAATCTTCCGCGCCCATATCAAAGATTCCTTCAGGAATGCAATTCGACTCAAGATTTGCAAGGAGGCTAGACTCATCGGAGATGTCGCCGAAGTACTTCTGGCCTGCGACAATGGCCTCTCGCGCTTGCGTGAAGTACTCGCCAGGGCGCATTTCGCCAATCGCTATGTTTATGCGCTTCTCGAGATAGGCATAGTTCGCGATTTGGTTATACAGGCGTTGCGGAGCGTCGATCGCCTTCCTCAAGTAAGCCTTCGGGAAGATATGGTGGATGTCACCAACGTTACCGATAACGTCAGTCACTTTGAACCCGTTAGTGAACAGGGTGTTGTCAGCCGAGCGAACCTGCGAGGCAATGTAGACCATCCATGCGCCAGTGCGTACTGAAGTCGTAACGAGATTCTGCGGCAAGGTAACTTCCCAGAAATTGTCGGAAAGTTGCGACGCGGCGATCTCGTTGTAGAACGGGATGAATCCTTGCTCGGATACACGACGCATATCGCGATCCATGATAGATTCCGACGAACCGGAATAGCGCCCCGTGAGGATGGACATCACATACCAACGCTGCACCCAGCGCTTAACATCAGTCGAAGGCACAGAGGCATCTTCTCGCAAGGTGAGATACAGGTTGTAAGCAAAATTGACCGCACCCTTTGATCCGATGATCGACGGAGACACGAACCCCGCCGAACGAAGAGCGGCGGTAAAGTCCTGGAAATTGCTCTTGCGCATGAATTTGATCACGCCGTCATGCAGCTTGGCAAAGGATGCGTCCGCTATCTCTCCCTTAAAATCACGGGCCTCGAAATCACGACCGGAAAGAAGCGACACCAGGTCGGCGAGCTTGCCGCGGCCGAACATATGCATGAACGCGACGCGCAGGACGTCGTTGTAATCGGGGTCGTAGATGTCATCCTTGTCGTCCTTGAGCCATTCGCACTTGCCTGCGTACTCAGATACCATGAACTCTGCATCGTTCTGACTGATCGTGGCCCAGAACTCGGGCTTTACGGCCAAATGGCAATAATAGTCGATGGCCTTGCGCAGCATATTGCCGCCATGCACCTCATCTGCAGCGATTTTAGACATCGCGAAGTCGGCTTGGGACAAAACGGCGCCTTTGGAATTGATGCGGATAAAGATATCTGTAACCTCGTCGATGCTGCATTCGGCAGCCACAACGATGCAACCGAGTTGACGCGTTGCTATCGCCTTAAGATCGGTGATCCTCGAGTTCACGACCTTGGGATTGCAGCCGGGATTCGCTTCCATGTATCCGTTGACGAAAGTCCAGGAGTCGAAATCAGGGGCGAAGAACTCGGCAATGTCCGATATCCAACGCGAATCTTTATCGATCACCGGCGTAAGCACGGCAAAGGGAGTATCCTCGCCTTCGTAAAGAGGATTGAAGGCTATCTTTACGCGCTTCGACTCGTAATCTTCATTAAGCACGGCTTTGCCTGCGAGCGCGGCGGTGAGCGCCGTCACGCGCTGCTGACCGTCGATAAGCACCGTCTTGCCTTCTGCGACGCCGCCGCCCTTAATCTTCACATCGGGGTTCTTCCAGGTGATCAGATAGCCGGTCGGGTATCCATGGTAAAGAGAGTCGATCAAGTCGCGAACTTTGGTGCTGTCCCATACGAAGGGTCGCTGGATTTCAGGAATCGCGATGTCGCCGGACTCTATAAGCCCGAGGATGCTTTGCACTGAGTAAGTGGTGACGCTGTAGCAATCTTTCATACGCAATCCTAGAAACTTGAGCTAAACGAACGAAGCCATTTTACTTCCAATATGCATTTTTCACCGAGATGGGTTCCGATGGCTCCCCCTATGAGAAGCGAGTCGATGCCAAGGGACGAGTGCTGAGCGACGAGTGCATTGCGGATGAGGTGCCGTTCGAGGAGCTGCCCGAAGGGTGGGCTTGGGCGAGGTTAGCAACAATATGCCAAGTCAAAGGCGGAAAACGAATCCCCGCAGGAAGAAAGCTATCGATTGAGCGAACGCCGCAAAAATATATTCGAGTTTCAGACATGCAAAATACTACAGTTTTGCAAAATGACGTTCGCTATGTACCAGTAGACCTCATAGAGAGGCTCTCCCGCTATACAATTTCTTGCAATGATTTATATATAACAGTTGCTGGATCGATTGGACGAGTAGGGTTGATTCCCGAATCGTTTAATGGGGCAAATCTGACAGAAAACGCCGATAAACTTGTTTTCTTCCTGCCCCTCAATAAACAGTGGCTTTGTGGCTTACTTGCATCTCCGATGATTCAGTCGCTGATTAAGGAAGCTACAACCCAGGTAGGCCAGCCAAAGCTCGCCATAAAACGAATTGAAACCTTCCTTCTTCCCATTCCCCCTCTCGCCGAACAGCGGCGCATCGTCGAGCATGCCAATCAGCTCATGCCCCTCCTCGAGGAGTACGGCAAGCTAGAGGACGCCCGTGAGGCGCTGGACGCTGCCTTACCTGGCCGTCTGCGCAAATCGGTGCTTCAGATGGCGGTGCAGGGCAAGCTCGTGCCGCAGGACCCCACCGACGAGCCCGCAAGCGCGCTCTTGAAGCGCATCCGTGAGCAGCGCCGCCAGCTCATAGCAGAGAAGAAGATGAAGGCACCCAAGGGCGGCGAGTCCGTCATCTTCCGCGGTTCCGATGGCCGCCGCTATGAGAAGAGGATAGATGCCAAGGGCGGCGAGTCCGAGCCCGTCTGCATTGAGGACGAGATCCCGTTCGACGTCCCGGAGACTTGGGTTTGGGCTCGAATTGGAACTCTATTTGAGATGGGAGCGGGCAAGAACATCAAGGCTTCCGAGATTTCTGAGCAGCCGACAGAAGATAGGCCGTTTCGTTGCTATGGGGGCAACGGCATCAGGGGTTACGTGGCATTTTTCAATCAGGAAGGTGACCATCCGATTATCGGGCGACAGGGGGCCCTATACGGAAACGTTCAGCGCGCGACCGGCAGGTTTTACGCAACTGAACATGCCGTCGTAGCCAAATGCCTTGTTGGCTTGGACGTCTCATGGGCTTGCCTATTTATGACTGCCCTCAACTTAAACCAATATGCTACTGCGACCGCGCAGCCAGGGTTAGCGGTTTCGAAGATCGTTGAACTCCTCATCCCCCTTCCGCCCCTGGCAGAGCAGCACCGCATTGTCGAGCGTATTGGGCGATTGGCGTCACTGATGGCTTAACTGTTTCCATGGTCATTTTGAAAGGAGATGCTATGGAACAGTTCGTCAATTACTTACAACTCAAAGGCTATGCGGAGAATACGGTCAGCTCGTACGCATATGCCGCGAGCCAACTGCGGGAAAGATGCGCCAGACTATCGGATCAGTCGCTTCTTGCGCACAAGGAGTGGCTGATTTCTTCTTTTGCGCCGAAGACTGCCAACAACCGCATTGGGGCAATTAACGCTTATTTAGATTTCATTGCGTTTGAGGGGATTCGTCTCAAAGGGGTTCGTATCCAGCAAAAACCGTTTCTCGATAATGTTATAAGCAACGAACAATACACTCAGATGAAAGACGGCTTGAAGCGCGACGGCGATTGGTTTTGGTATTTTGTCGTTCGATTTCTTGGGTGCACTGGCGCTCGTGTAAGTGAGCTAAGACAATTCAGAGTTTGTCACGTTGATGCTGGTTATATGGATATTATCTCCAAAGGACAAAAACTAAGAAGAGTTTGGATTCCGTTGACATTGCAATGTGAGTGCGCCGCATGGAAGGACGGAGCGTCCTCGAACGAATTGCTATTTCCAGGCAAGAGAAACAAGGCTATTACCCCGCGGGGCATATCTCTTGGCTTGAAGCGCAGCGCCCTACGCTATGGCATTGATCAAAATGTCGTATATCCGCATTCATTTCGACATCTGTTTGCAAAGAATTTCATTGCAAACAACCCCGATATAGCTCTGCTTGCTGACCTTATGGGGCACGAAAGTATTGAGACAACCAGAATCTATCTGCGGCGCACTGCCAACGAGCAGCGCGCTGCGGTTGACGAAACTATTGATTGGTGATGAGAGGCATGAGTTCGTTAACTCTCTCAACAATGCGATGTTGCTCGGCAAGGGGCGGAATCGCTATTAACGCCGAGTTGAGAGATACCTTCGACAGATTGTAGAACGCCTGCCCGGATTTCTTGACCACCGATTTGCAGAAAGCGATATGTCCCGGCGAAGCCAGATATCTGTGAAGATATTCGGAATGGCAGATGCTTTTCAGATACGGTGTCAAATAAAAGACGAAGCCTCCACAGACGGTCTCTCCATCTGCGTTTCTGACGATTGCGGCTTTGCCAACGTTCTCGAGGCTGGTCACAGCAGGCGTGATAATCTGCCCATCGCGAAGGAGCAGACTATCGTCTACAAACTCCGCGGATATTAGCACATCGTTGTCCTTAATAAGAGGTTCATCGTCTTCTCCGATATTGCCGCCGCGGAGGACTCTCACCATATGCTCGCCTTTTACGGAAAGGTTGTCCTTCTTGTAGCTGAGGCCGCTACTGAGTTGTAGGACGGTCGACAATCTCACCCACTCCCAGCTGTCGGGGATATCGAACGGGATCTCATCCTCAATGCAGACGGACTCGGACTCGCAGCCCTTGGCATCTATCCTCTTCTCATAGCGGCGGCCATCGGAACCGCGGAAGATCACCGACTCTCCGCCCTTGGGGGCCTTCATCTTTTTCTCGGCGATCATCTTTCGGCGCTGCTCGCGGATGTGCTCCAGCAGAACGCTCGCAGGCTCGTCGGTAGGGTTCTGGGGCGCCAGCTTGCCCTGCACCGCCATCTGTAGCACGGACTTGCGCAGGCGTCCGGGCAATGCGGTGTCCAGCGCCTCGCGGGCGTCCTCTAGCTTGCCGTACTCCTCGACCAGGGGCATGAGCTCGTTCACCTTGGCAAGGATTCTGATTTGTTCGCTCTCTGGCGGTATGGGTATGAGGATTGATCCCATTTTTGCCTGGTTCATTTTCGGCTGAGCTGTACCTGTTACATAGGGAGCAAGCGAGATTGAATTAATGAATAGCGCTATATACTCTAAATATCGCTCGTTTATGCCATCAAGCACGTGCGCATGATTGTTGACCCAATATTTGCCACGCGCTAAAAAGGCTATGGGCTTCGACCGCATCAGAAGATTCGCGCCATCTTCCCCAATAAGTAGAAGGGTTTTGTCGAAGAGGTAGTGGTCGACTTTGTCGATAACCCCTGAAGCGCCATAGTAGTCATAGATTTTTGCGAGTCTTTCTCTATCTGCGACAGAAACGGGAATTCGCTCGGAATCTCGGTTAACCAACGCAGTCTCCAGCCTCGACCAAGCCCACCCCTCGGGCAGCTCCTCGAACGGCACCTCGTCCGCAATGCATACGTCACTTAGCACGCGGCCCTTGGCGTCCACTCGCTTCTCATAGGGGGAGCCATCGGAACCGGTGTAGATGATGCTCTCGCCTCCTTTGGGAAACTTAGCTTTTCCCTCTGCGATAAGCCTCTGCTTTTCCTCGCGGATGCGCTCAAGCAACACACTTGCCGGTTCGTCGTTGGGATCCTGCGGGACCAGTTTTCCCTCAACCGCCATTTGCAAGATAGAGTTCTTCAAATCCTTGGCTTTCATCTAAGCCTCAATTCCAAGGATCTCGCAAATCTGTGCGAGCTTTAGGTCAATCTCGGCATCGAGCTTTTCTCGTTGAGCCTTGTAGTTACGAATTAGCTCGTCGGGGGGCAGGATTTCCTCTTCTTCATGAGGATATCCGCAAAGATCGAGGTTAAAGCCGCCGTTGCGAAGCTCATCGACCGTATAGAATTTTGCCTTCGGGTTGCCGTCCCCCTCGATTTCCTTGCGATCGTTCCACCATTCTTGGACCTTGGCCATATGCTCAAGCTTGATGGGCTTCGTCTTGGAGAAATGCTTGTACCCATCGGGCATGTCCATGCGGTAATACCAAACGCCCTCGGATGGGTGGGTATTATCAAAGAACAGGACGTTGGTTGTGATGCTGGTGTACGGTGCGAAAACACTTTGAGGCAATCGCAGGACCGTATGAAGGTTCATTTCTTCGAGCAAGCGACGTTTGATCTCGACTTTCGCGGCATCCTGCCCAAAAAGGAACCCGTCAGGGATGATAACGGCAGCGCGCCCATTCTTTTTCAAGCGGTACAGGATCAAGCCAAGGAACAAATCGGCAGTCTCCGAGCTTCTCAGGGCAACCGGAAAGTTGTTCTGGATGGATGCGTTCTCGGAGCCGCCATAAGGCGGGTTCATCAGAACAACATCGAACTGGCCGTCCTTCTTGTGCCTCCAATCGCGAACGTCGTGTTCGAGCGAGTTGTCATGGAAGATCTCGGGGCTGTCGATGTCGTGCAGCAGCATGTTCGTCACGCACAGCAGATAAGGCAGCTGCTTCTTTTCAATGCCGTAGATGGAACTGTTGTACAGCTCCTGATCAGCAGGCGTGTTTACCTGGGAATCAAGGATCTTCAGGGCGCTGGTAAGGAACCCGCCGGTACCGCAAGCGAAGTCTGCGACTTTCTCGCCAAGTTTTGGAGCGAGGGCCTGCGCCATGAAATCCGTTACAGCACGCGGCGTGTAGAACTCGCCCGCATTGCCCGCGCTCTGCAGGTCCTTGAGGATGGTTTCGTAGATCTCTCCGAAGGCATGTCGCTCTTTGTACTCGGTGAAGTCAACGGCCTTGTCGATTTCGTTGACGACTTGGCGCAGGAGGATGCCATCCTTCATGTAGTTGTTGGCATCGGTGAATGCCGCCTTGACGATGACCTGGGACAATGGAGCATTCGGTCCCAGGTCAAGACCGGCGAGCGTTTTGAAGAGATCGTTGTTAATGAAATCGAGCAGCTCGGCGCCAGTGGGCGCCTTTCCGTCGCAGTTATCGACGGCCCAGCTGTGCCAGCGCAGTCTTTCGGGGATTACCGACTTGTACGAATCGTCGTGGAACTCCCATTCTTCTTCTTTGGCATCGTAGATTTTGAGGAAGAACAACCAAGTCATCTGCTCGATGCGCTGGGCATCGCCGTTGATGCCTGCATCTTTTCGCATGATGTTCTGCAGGGTCTTTACAAGGGATCCGAGAGCCATTCAGGTTTCCTTCCTTATGCGGTGTAAAGGGCATCTTCGAGCGTTTGGGCGGCATAAATGAACTCCTGCTTGCCGCCAAATGCTTTAACGATTTTCATCGGGCTGCCAAATTTGCGGAATTCCTCCAGGTCGAGAACGCGCGTATCGTCAAGGTCCACTAGGTTCGAGGTGGCGTACTTGTCGAGCAAGGTTTCAAGAACATCATGAGCGAGACCGGCGTATTCGTAGAGGTAGCCCTTCTTTTTGACGTTGTTGACCCGCTCACTCCTAGTGAGCGGCTTCTGATCGTAGGCAATATGGCAGATGAGGTCAAAATCGCTCATCTCGTCTTGGCCCGATTCGCGGCGCAGCTCTTCAAGGAAAACGCCGTGCTCCTTGAGCTCGTCGATAATCGCCTGCTTCTTGCTTTCCGCGTTCCAGGCGACTAGAAAATGATCAAGCGAATCGTACTCGCCTCGAATGTTCTTGCGCGTGTAGTCTCGCAGGCTCTCGGTTACCAGGTCGCCGTTGATCGAGTAATACTCGACTCGCTCCGAGACAATATGAACGTCTATGCCGTGCACGTAGTATTTCGAATGCGGCTCGTTATCGCCGGGGTCGACGGGCCAGTCGGTATCGTCGGTCGGCACGTAAGGTGGAGATACGGGCTCGTCCTCGTCCGGCACCATCGGCCCATCCGGTGCAGGCTCGAAAATCTGCGCCGGCTCGCCGTCGAACGACGGATCGGCGAAGAGACGCGAAGCGTCTCGGAAATCCAGAATCGTGAAGTAGAGCTTGCCGTAGGGCTCGCAGATGCGCGTGCCGCGGCCGATGATCTGCTTGAACTCGGTCATGCCCTGCTCCCCAAAGAGATTGTCCAACGCAATCACTTTGCATGTCTTGCAGTTGACGCCCGTGGTCAGCAGCTTCGAGGTGGTGACCACAGCCGGGTATTTCTCGTCGGGGTCCATGAAGTTGTCGAGCTGAGCCTTTCCCTCCTTGGAGTCGCCGGTGATGCGCATGATGTACGTCGGGTGCTCGGCGACTATGTCGCTGTTCTCGTTTACGAGCGCTTGACGCATGCGTTCCGCATGGTCGATATCGACGCAGAAGACGATGGTCTTCGAGTACCGGTCGGTTTCCTTGAGGAACTGGGTCACCTTCTTCGCGACCTCTTCAGTGCGCTCTTTGATGACGAGCTCTCTGTCAAAATCTTGCTTCTCGTAGACGCGGTCCTCGATTTGCAAACCGTTGTCGTCCACCGTTCCTGCCTCCGGCCTGAAACCGTAGACATCGACGTTAAGCTTCGGTCGAACAACCTTGTAGGGAGCCAAAAAACCGTCCTCGATGCCCTGCTTGAGACTGTAGGTGTAAACAGGCTCGCCGAAATAGTCGATGTTGGAAACGTCTTTCGTCTCCTTCGGCGTAGCGGTCATGCCGACCTGGATTGCCTCATCGAAGTAATCCAGGATCTTGCGCCAGGCAGAATCGTCCGCCGCGCTTCCGCGATGGCACTCGTCGATGATGATGAGGTCGAAGAAAGAGCGGTCAAATGCCCTGAAAATCTCCTCGCCGTTCTCTCCAACAAGCTGTTGGTAAAGGGAGAAGTAGACTTCGAACGCAGGATCGAGCTTTCTGCCCTCGACCTTGGTGGTTACTTTTTTCAGTGGCTTAAAGTCGCCGTCTATCGTCTGGTCAACCAAGATGTTTCGGTCCGCCAGGTAGAGGACCTTCTTTACAGCGCCCGCATCGCGCAGGCGATGGACAATTTGGAATGCCGTATAGGTTTTGCCCGTGCCTGTTGCCATGACCAGCAAGATCCGTTTATTGCCGTTGGCGACTGCCTCAATGGTTCGGTTGATGGCGTTGCGCTGGTAGTAGCGCGGGCTCATGCCATCTTGCCCGTAATGGTAAGGGGCGGAAACGGTGCGTTCCGCGGCTTCGTCTGATATTCCCTTATGCGCAAGCCAGCGGCTCCACAGCTCATCTGGACCAGGGAAATCGTCCATGGCGATGGACCGCTCCATGCCGGTTGTGAAGTCATGTTCGATGAAGCCCTTCCCGTTAGAGCTGTAGGCGAACGGCACATCGAGCGCCATGGCGTAGTCCATGGCTTGCTGCAGGCCCGCTCCGACACTATGGTCAGTATCCTTAGCCTCAACAACGGCGAGCGGTAGGTCCCTTGAACGCATGAGTAGGTAGTCAGCCTTTTTCGGCTTCTTCCGCGCCGTGATGTTGCCGCGTACAACAATCTCTCCGTCGGTGAAGTAATACTCGGTGAAGATCTGCTTGTTAACATCCCATTTGCTCTTGAGTACCGGATCGATGAGCTTAAGGCGGGTATCCGATTCGTTCATGCCTATACGCCTTTCTTCGAAAGCTCTTCGATCATGCAGGTGCGGACGAAGGCGGAAAAGCTCATGCCGCGCAGAGTCGCTTCCTCCTTGGCCGCGTCGCGCAAGGTGTCGGGGATGCGCAGCGTCACCGAAACTTGGTCGCCTTCCACTAGGTAACTTCGAATGGCAGTTTCGCTGGGCTTCTTGGCGATGAGGTCCTTGTAGCCTGGCATCGGAGCTCCATTCACTCAGAATGCAATACATTCGCTGTTTGGCATTATACGCCTGCACAGGCCGCCACCTGCTGCAATCGGATATGCACAGGGATACGAGATCCTCGATCGCAACTGGCAGGCGGACGGCGCAGCCATCGACATCGTCGCCAAGGACGACAACGGCATCGCGTTCGTAGCGGTGACAACGACCACTGGATCCCAGGGCTTCGAGGAGCCCAAGGCTGCTGAGTGGATTATTCGGCGCGTTCAACTTATCGCATCCCACCCAAATGAGTTCCGTTATTTCGCTATTCAACTATGCGAGATCCCGCTCAAATGCACTCAATTTAAGCAAGCTTGTTCAAGCTATTCGGCACCAATTCGGATCTTTGATCAACGATAGTCGTCCGTGCTTGCTAGAGGACAAATCTGTTTGCCCTTTTTTCGACCCAAATTCTACCCAAACGAGAATTTAAATAAGCATAGAAAAACAAAAACAGGCCAGAGGAATTAACCTCTGGCCTGCGAAAATGCTTGGTCGCGGGGGCTGGATTTGAACCAACGACCTCCGGGTTATGAGCCCGGCGAGCTACCAGACTGCTCCACCCCGCACGATCAATCGCTCTGTGCGACTTGATTCATTATAGGGAGGCTCCTTACTTAACGCAATTGAAATGTTCTGCCTTCAAATTTTCGTCACATTTTACGTTTCGGTAGGTCGGCAGCCCTCTCCAGACGAATGGCGCAGCGTGGTTTTCACACATGTGTCAACAGCACAAAGCAGGCCGCCGGATTACTCCAGCGGCCTGCTGCTTGCAACTTCATTTGCCTGCATTATTCCTTTTACGCGTGCTACTTCTTGTGGTTGCATCCCCTCCCGCAAGCAAGCCCCGCAATGGCCATTGCCAAGCCGGCAACCGCGGCAAGCACCACCGCCAACGTCAACGCAGCATCGCCCGTCTTCGCTGTCGCGGAAACCGATACGTCACCCGAAGTACTACTTGGATCATTCCCCGCACTCGGCAAAACAACGTCCCCGGCATTAGAATCGGCATCGCCATTAGAGCCCAACGGCTTATCGTCCGCGTCCGGACCTATCTCATTGTTAGCTGAATTATCGGGCACAACTACGCACCTATTGGTGAACGTGAAGGCAGTGGATGCGGTGAAGGGGGATTCCAAGCATACAACGGTGAGCTTCCCTTTCCCATCATCGGTAACCTTGAACCTCACTGTTTTCGTTTCGGGATCATTCACCACACCTGGCACCGATCCTCTTTCGGTGACTTTGTATTTGAACACATGGGAGCGAGACCATCCTGCTTTTTCCGCAGAATCAGAATCAACATCCAGGGCTTTATTCAGATCTTGGAGGGAAAACGTTATGAACCCAAACTCAATTCGACCCCATTGCCCGTTTCCGGCATCCGTCGATTCGGGCATAGGTGCTGCTATATCCTTTGTCGATATAGCGAATCGAAACTTTCCCTCGATATCAACAAGAGAGGCTCCTTCTTCCACCTGCAAATCCTTCGTTCCCGCCAAAAACACAGTGACGGGCTCTCCTGTGGAATACGTATTATCAAAGCGCAGTTCGTTCGCCGTCTGGAAGCTTGCCGAAAGCGCCCCGTCCCCCTCATCTTTAACGGTAACAACCAGAGAAACAGGGGCGGTATGCGGTGTTACGCCCACATCGCTCAATCCGCTGGTCTTCTCATGCACCAGGTAGTACACAATCCAGGCCGGAACGCCATCTATCGTTGTTTTCTCGGCAATACCGTTTTGGGCCAATTCATCAAGCGAAGTAACGGTAAAACCCAACTTACCGAAATCAATTGTTCCATCGGCCTCATTTTTCGCCGAAAGCAAATCATCGCGGCCATTCGCGTACTTCACGCCAAAGTCGAACTCGCCAGCATGGAGTGGACGCCCATCGATTTTCACGGTAGCCACAATTGCATCGGTTTCGCACGATGCTTCGTTTGCATTGGCGGCAGAAACATTTTCGCTATCCGCAAATGCGAAGCTTCCGCTAAAGCACACGCACAAAAGAGCAAAAACCATTGCCAGTATCAACTGCATCCGCTTCATTTTGCGTATTCCAATCTTTCGTACGGCCTAGCAGACAAGGCTCTAATGCGATGATCTAGCCTGATAGGCGAAACAATGCTTTATTCATTATCCCATGAAATGGCATAAGTGCCAAAGATTTGGATTAAAGCCTATCGTTTTTGGACTGAAGACCAATCTCGAGCGGCAAACAGAAGCAAAACGGGAGGGGCGGCATCAGCGCACACCGCAAAAAAAGGAAATCCCCTGGGTCATAAGGAGCCAAGGGATTTCTAGGTATCCAAAGGGGCGTCCACTTTGGACGGAAAATCATTAGCGAATATTAGACCTAAACAAACAACTTCCTGGTTATGAGCCCAGCGCCTTTTCCCGCCCAACAAAGAAGCCTCGCCTGCGATCAGTCACGCAAGCGAGGCTCTATCTTTGTGCGCTATGGCTAAGTGGGAAAACGGTACCTGTCCCTATATTCCCACTTACTTCTTGGCGTGCTTACCCTTCTTGCGGAGGGAAAGCGCCGCCACTGCCGCAGCGGCAGCCGCCACCGCAGCAATCGCCACGGCGATGCCCAGCAGGTTGTCGCCCGTCTTGGCAACCCCGGAAACCGCTGCCTTCACGAAGGAAACCGGGTCGTCGGCCGCAGCCGGGCCTTCCGGCTCCTGGTAGGTGTTGTTGAACACCGGAGCCTTGCTACCCTCGTAGGAAACGGTGGCGACCAGGCTGCCCTTGCCGTCGTCCTCGACGGCTACGGCAACCGCGTACGTCGTCTCGTCGTAGGTTACGCCAGACTCGGTTCCCTTCACCTCAGAAAGGGTGTACTGGTACGTGCCGGCCTTGCTGTACTGGATAGCGGGGAACGCAACCATGCCATTCGCGTCGTTCTTGGCAACAAGCTGCGTGCCGTCCTCGCCCTCAAGGGCGAAGCTGAACTCGCCGTCCTCAAGGCTCTTGCCATTGAGTACCTTTGAAGCGCCCAGCGTCACCGAGGTGGCTGCCGGCGCGTACGTGTTGGTGAAGCCGACCGCATTCGCGTCGTTGTCGACCTTGTGGGCCACCGACAGCGTGCCGTCGCCGTTGTCGGTCACAGTCGTGGTCACGGCGAACACGCTGCCGTCGTACTCGACGCCGGCCTTATGGGTGCCGCCGCCCACCTCGCGCAGCGTGTAGCTGTGGGTGCCGGGCTTGGTGTAAGTAATCTTGCTCAGTGCCACGCTGCCGTCTGCGCCGTTGGTGCCCGTGGCCACCGCGTCGTCGCCCTCGAGCAGCTCGAAGGCAAACTCATCAGCGGTCATGTCGCGTCCCGTGAGCTGCTTCGTCACCGTGACTTGGTCGGTCACGCTAGAATCAGCCGGCTGCACGGAATACGTGTTGGTGAAGGCGAACGCCGGGTCGGAGGCAGCGCCCTGGCGCTCCACCGTCAGCTTGCCGTTGCCGTCGTCGGTCACTTTGAAGCTTACCGTCTTGGTGGCATCAGGGTCGTTGGTCACGCCATCGGCAGATCCGCTCTCCGTCACCTTGTAGGTGAAGGTGTATGAGCGAGAACCGCCAGCCCTGGTGGAAGACTCGCCGCCCTGCGCCTGGCCGGATCCGTCATCTGCGGCATCGGCATCGTTCGCCGCCGCCTTGGCAGAAGCTGCACCCTGGCCGTCGTCGGCAGCCATCACGGCTCCCTGACCCTCGGCACCATTGCCGGAATCGGCAGCGCTACCCTGCTCGGTATCGGCCTGGCCGGCCGCATCGGAGTCTGCCGCGCCATTCTGGCCCTCTGCGCCCTGGCTGCCCTGAGCGTCAACCTTGGAGGCTGCGGAGTTGTCGGTATCCGTAGCTCGGGTATTGGTGGCGCCCAAAGCCTTGTTCAGGTCGTCAAGCGAGAACTTAATACTGCCGAAATCAACGTTGCCGTTGGCGTCGTTGGTCGCCGTGGTCTTCTGGGGCATGGGGGCTGCTGCGTCGTCAGATGTCACCGTGAAGGTAAACTTGCCCTCGATGCTCGCAGGGGCCAAGCCCTCGCCGGCCTTCAGGATCTTGATGCCGGAAAGGCCCACCTCAATCGGGTCACCCGTGGAGTACGCGTTCTTGAACTCCAGGCCATCGCCCGCATCGGCCGTTGCGGCCAGCGTGCCGTCGCCGTCGTCGACAACCGTCACCGTAAACTGAATCGGCTGAGTCTGGGCGGTAACGCCGCCGGGCAGGCTACCGCTACCGGTCTTCTCGTAAGCCTCGTAATAGACATTCCACGCAGGCTTGCTATCCTTCACCGTCTTTGTAGCATGGCCATCCTTCACCAGCTTGGCAAGGCCTTCGGTGGTGTACTCGATGGTGCCGAAATCAACTTTGCCGTTGGCGTTGTTAGTTGCCGTAGCCACATCTTCACTGCCGTGAGTGTACTTCAGCGCGAAGCTGAACTCGCCGTTGGCCAGGCTGCGGCCGGAAAGGCTCTTCGTGGCAGCGATGCCTACTCCGCCCGATGCCGTATACCTGTTTACAAAAGGCACCACTGCTGCCTGCGAGGCGGTTTTGCCGCTCTCGTAAACGAAGGTTTTATCGCCATCGGGACCGCCAGAAACAACTGTGGTTGCTTTCAGCGTGCCGTGCGCTGCGTCGCCCTCAACGGTAATCGTCACCGTGCGCTGTGCCGTGTCGTAGGTATAGCCATTAGGTGCCGTGCCCTGCTCGACAACCGTATAGCGGTACGTCTTGCCCGCGTCTCCCTGATAGAATTTCACCTCAGAGTTCAACGCGGGTTTCACAACCTGGTCACCATCGCTGGCGGCGGGCATGCTTATCTCCGCACCATCGTTAGGCAGACCAAGCACCGCTGCAGCCGCCTGATCGGCAGGCGTGATCTTGATGCTGAATTGACCATCGGCCATGTCACGCCCCATCAGCGTTTTGGCAAGATTCAAGCCGCCTGCCGCTGTGTAGCTAAGCTCGGCGGAATAGCGGTTCTCGAAGTTGCCGTTCTGCGTGGTCGCCGAAGCAACCAGCTGGCCCTTGCCATTGTCGCTTACCGTAATTTGGATGGTGGCCTTGTTGGTGCTGTACTGAATACCAGGCAAGTTACCGGCAGTTTCAGTTACCTCATAGGTGAACGTACGCGTATGGCCAGGAGCGTCCTTCACCATATCGGACGTAAAGGTGATCTGCCCGAAGTTGAACGGCACCGGTTCGCCGTCCTTAGAATTGGGCGACTTCAGCGTTACGGAAGATACTTCGCTGCCATCACGCATCGGCATTGGCGCGTCGTCATCCAAGGCCTTAATGGTGAAGTCGAAGGAATCGTTTTCAATCCAGTCACGGCCCTGCAGGATCTTGTTCAGTTCTGCGTTCGCAGTGTTGAACGAAACATCCTGGGCACGATACTTGTTCACGAAGGAAACCACATTGCCATCCTGGTCGTCGACCTTGGTGATTACATTCAGCTGGCCGTTGCCATCATCGGTAACATCGATGGTCACAACATGGTTTGTCTCGTCGTAGTACAAGCCCGTAGCTCCACCGGGAATTTCCCTAACCGTGAACCCATAGTGCTTGCCGCTGTTTGCCTGAGTGAACGTGAGCCCCGAAAGCTTCGTCATTACATCGGCAACGCCGTCGGCGCGGTTGTTTTCATTGGTGAACTGCTTGTCTGCATCGGTAAGCAATGCAGTAGACGCAAGGTCTTTGCCCACGATAGTGAATTTGAATTCACCAGCGGCCATGTTCCTGCCCTGCAAGGTCTTTTCAACCTGGATACCGTTATAGGTGCTGCTCGTTGCGTACTTATTGGTAAACGCCACCGCCACCGCATCATTCGGATAGGTTACCTTGGCATTGAGCGAACCAGTATAGTCGTCGGTCACCTTCACCTTCACTGTTTGGGTGCTGCGATCGAACTGCATGCCTTTTTCGTCGGTAGCAGGAACCGCCGCACCGTTCCACTGGGTCTCGTTCACGTTAAAGGTGTATTCGCCCGGCTTTTTGAAGGTGATATTGCCAAACTGGAAGCCCTTCACTTTGTCGGCCTTGGCACCCGATACGGTTGCCGCATCGGGCAGCGTCACAGCGCCCGCATCTACCGCGCGCTGCGTAGCATCGTCTGCGGCGGAAAGCTCGAACCCAAAGGTTTCGCCGTCTTTCATGTCGCGGCCGGTCAGAGTCTTTGAGCCATCAATCGCTGTCTCTGCTGCTTTAGGCTCGTATCTGTTCGTGAACTCGAAGTTGAACTTGGGCGTATTATCTTCGCCTGGGCTAGCATTGAGGCGATTATTGCTGTACTGAGCATTCAGCGCCAGCACGCCGTTATCGTCTGTAAGTTTTACCTCGGCTTTCCAAATCGTCGGGTCGTACGTAACGCCTGCTGAATCAAAGTTCGGGTCTTTAAGGGCATCCTCCACGGAGCGCCAATTGCTGCCATCCCAGACCACTTCCATGATCTTGTAGGTAAACGTCTTTTCAGTCTGCCCCTGGCCCAGGTTGTTGTAAGTATAGGTTGCTTGCGGGAACGTAATGGTGCCGTTCGCGTCCACGGAAACTACCGCTCCGCGCCAATTTACGCCATCGCGTACGGCATTGATCTCCTGATCGCCATCAAGCTTAGGCAAGGGCGCATGCGGGTCGTTCGTGCAGGCAATCATATGGAACATGTTCTGCTTAAGGGGACGTGCGTCGGTCGAATCGGTATACTTCTTCGCTCCGATAGGCGCCCACTTAACCTCGGATTTGTCGAATTCGTTGACGAAAGATGCAGACGTCGCTGGCTGCTCTACCCTGTTGCCATCGTCAGAAAGCAGCTTCTTCATTTCAGAAGTTACCGTCAAATTGCCTGTATGGTTTTCGTCGGCAACCGTTACGGTAACCTCATACAATGCCTCCGATTCGCTTACGCCCGGGTTAAGCGTACTCAACTCTGCAGATTCATGAATCTCGTAGGTATACACGCCCGGTTTGGTGTAGGTGATGTCGCCGAAGTTAAACGGAACTTTAGCACCATCCGGCGTCCCTTCAGGCTGCACTACCTCCACACGCGCCATGCCCTGGTCTGCGTCCGCAGGCATGGGAACGTTAACAGAGCCTTCGGCGGGTTTCAGGACAAACGTGAACTTGTCGGTGCTCAACCAAGCACGCCCAGTGAGAATCTTCTCACCGTTAAGTTTATCCTTGCCCTTGAGCGTACCTGATGCGCTATAGGTATTCACTACCTTCTCATTTTTCGTCTGACCAGCAGCGATTGCGCTTTCAGGGGCTTTGCCCTCTTCATAGCCTTCCCACTTCTGGGCGAATCCATCACGGGAGGTTTCCGAAACCTTATAGCTCCAGCCATCACCAAGGCCGTATACGTACAGCGTTTCGCCAGCCTTCAAGCTGTGCTTCGCCTCGCCCGCATCGTTGAACTGCAAGGTAAACGCATCGCGCTGCTCGCCACTCGCGTTCTTCACCACGGCGCTGAAGCCCTTGTTCGCGGCTTTGGCAATATCGATAGTGAAGTCGAACGAGTCGTTTTCAAAATCGCTCAGGGTGTAGCCTTCAGGCACCTCCAGCTGCTTCGTTACCGCCAGCGTACCAGGGAGGTCGACGCTCAGCTTGCCGTTATTGCCCAAGTAGGACCCAACCTGGCCCGCGCTAACCCACTTCGGATTCAGCACGTCAAGGGCAGTCCCGGTGTCATTAGAGGTTTTTTCCTTGTAAAGCTCGTTGAGGTATGCCGTTCGAGCGGTACCTGATTTGAAATACGCGCCTTCACCGTTATGCTCAATGTCGCCTTCAACAACCTCGGCATCGTCGCCCTTAAAGCTAACGGGCTTTTCCTTTGCCTCTGCAGCACCACCGCTGGCCATTTCAAAATACGAATGCTTGTACCAATAGGTATTACCCTTAACTACCTGATGGGCGCGCTGCGTGCATGCCTCATCGGTGTAGATGGGAGTGTCGCTGGTGAAATAATAGTAGCTGTTGTCCTTTGAAGGCTCGAAGCTCGCAACGGTTTTGCCCAGATAACCCTGCTCCCAGTCGTTGCTGCAGAACGAAGCCTTGCCGTCCTTGGAGTTCGCCTGCAGGTACTGCGTCATGGCGTCATCGGGGTTTGCCAACAGGTTTTCCGCCTCAGGCTTCAGGCTTGATGTATACACAACGTTAATTGGCTGCGTATCGGAAACCGTCATGGTCATTTTGTCTTGGTCGACGTTGAAGCTGCGCAGGGGAATCAATGCTGCTGGAACCCTAACCTGAACCACGTCACCGGTGGCAAGATCATCATCACCAGACCTAGTTACGGTAATCTTCACGTCGCCCACGTTAACATTCCTGCCGTTTAATTCGACTGTGTCAGCGAAGGTGTATGTATCCACATTTCCTTCAGTTGACTTCATGGGATTTTCGAAGATCTTGCCAGCAACCGCGATTGCCTTGAACGCGTCTACCTTCATATAGGCACCCAGCGGGTCATCGAAAGTGATATAGCCGCTCTGATGCTCGGCACCTTCAGTGGTGCTTGTCGGATAGCCTGAGCCCTTGACTATCTCGGAAGAGATGTCGTCAAACACCTTTTCCAGCTCAGCGGCGTTTGTGGCAGATTTATAGTAGTCAGAACCTTCAGCGCGCGCACCGAGGTCCCAATCCCAGCCGCCCAAGAATCCGCTGCTCTGGGTATAGGAAGCAGTGGGATAATTGCTAGAAACCGCATGCATGAATTTGTTTTCGTTGCTCGAGCCTGAGGCAGTCGGATCAGCAGAGGGATTTGCACCATTGAAGATGCCAATGGTGTATACAGTGGCGCCTTTACCCTTCATGGCTTTCGCCGAAGCTACCGCGCTGCTGGCTACGCCATCTTCGAAGCCGCTGGATGAAGTGGGCGAACCATCAGTGAAGAAGACCACGATCTTCTTTGCATCTTCACGGTTGGAGTTTTGGTCATCTGCAAGCTGCAGGCCGTAATCGGCGCGTGTGGAACCGGCGGGACTGATGGAGTTAATAGTGTCCTTAAATGCATCCGCATCCGTGCAAGGGGACATGGTCTTCATAACCTGGCTGTAGTTGTAGGTGTATCCATATTCGCCGCGGTACGTGTCGTTGCCTACGGCAGCAGATTTATTGCCCGCAAATTTCACGATAGAAACCTGATGCTGCTTCGAAGCATCGGAGATGCCCTTGTTCTGCGCGGCAATCTTGCTTACGAAGTCGTTTGCCGCGTTCTTCAATGCGTCGATGCGTTTCGTTCTGTCACTATTACCCATGGGGTCGTCCATCGAGCCCGAAGCATCCAGCACCAGCACGATATCGAGCGGCGTGGTGGAGGTTGATTTCGCGTTCGATGTCGATGAAAGCGCCGAAAGCGCCGTTATGAACGATGAATCACCGCGTCCGACGACGTCTCCACTGCTTGTGGTAATTTTGTCGGCTGATACGGTTTTATCCGTCCAGATACGTCCGATATTGGACGTATCGCTGCCAACGATTGCTTGCCAGTCGCTCATAGTCGACGGGTCTGTTACGGAACGGCCGTTGCCCTCATCATCTGCAAAGGCGAAGCTGCCGCCTAAACATATAAGAGCAAGCGCTAAGGCCATTGCCAGTAATGGTCGTATTCGCTTCATCTTCGATCCCCAATCTTACTTTCGTTTGCTAGCGAATGCTTCTCCCGATGCTGCCGAGTTTTCAACATCAGAGAATATCTGCGTACCGTCCAACCCACTTTTGTCGTGCGAAGAAGGGCACTTTAACTGAATTATCGCAGATACCAGACGTGTTCGTAACGATCGTATATACGAACCCCCTTTCTTTATAGCAAGGAAAATGGTGCACGCTCCAAAGAAATTGGGTTACGTGCCATGTTTTTTGGATTAAAGACCAATTCACAGCAGAAATGGGAAAATAGGGACAGGTACCAGATTCCCGCTAAAAAGGGCCGCCGGAAAATTCCAACAGCCCTTAAGCATTCATTGTTGGAAGTGGCCCAAAACCAAAAGTGGGAATCTGGTACCTGTCCCTATTTTCCCACCCGCTTGTCCAGGAAGCTTTGCGTAAGGTAGCCCGCAATGAAAACGGAGCATACGGTTGGCACCACGAAGAAGAGATACGGGATATAGCAAATAGCGGTAAGGATAAGCGTCCCTATCACGCCTGCACCCAATGGAGCCATTCCCTCAAACAGGCGGCACCCCAGCACGTAGCCGGCAAACGGGATGGAAAACATCCACAACACCGCAATGAAGATGAATATCAGCGCAGAGATAGGAGCCGTAACAAGCGGGAATAGCAGGAAGAAACCCAGCAGGGGCAGCACGAAGAACTCCACGAAACCCAGCATGAACATGCGTGAAAGCTTTGTTTCGGTAAGCTTGACGGCACCTTCCATCGCACCCTTGATCAGGAAGAAGAACAGCAACACCAGCAAGGCATGGGCCATGCACGAAAACAGCAGCGGCCCAATCACCGAAAACGAGTTCGGCTCCGATCCTTCAGAAACAGTAGAAACCAGAGCATCGTCAACATAGCTTACGTTGGGGACGTTGGCGCCTTCCTCGATGGAGACCTGCGCGTTATTCGGCACCCGCAGCGTGCCACCCACCGTAGTGCCCCGCGAAACGTTAACCGTGCTTGCAGAAATGTTCACATCACCTGCATAGGAGCCAGCCAAGTTCACCGTGCCTGCAGCAAAAGCCGCGCCCTGATAGGCTCCCGATACACTCACGTTCGAACCAGCAGCATACACGCCACCTGCGGAAACGTCGGATGCAATAGAAACATTCTGCCCAGCAACGGTGATGTTGTTCCCGACCGTCGTCGAAGAAACGTTGACAGTCTGGCCCGCCGCACGCAAGCTACCGTGAATAGAAGAAGAAGCCACGTTCAACGTGCTGCCAGCCAGCAAAGCGCTGCCGCCGGTTCCGCCACCTACCTCAAGGCCCCGGGCGTTCAGCGTGTCTCCCGCCCAGTACAGGTCGCACTCAACGGTCAGGTTCAGCGCATCGCGTTCCGTAAGGAAAGCATTGCCCGTATAGGTGTCGACATAACTCGTGCTTTCCGCCGTTCCCTTGTCGAACGCCGAATTGGCCGCAAATGCCATGGCGGGCATGCAGAGCACTAGGGCAAGCACGGCAACAACAACCAGCAGCTTTTTTCGCATGGCAGAAAACACTATCCTTCGGTGGTAACCGTTACTTCGTCGATTGCGATGGACTTCAGGTACTCCTTGTCCAAGATGCAGCCGAGGCCGACGGGATTCTTGGGCGCGTTCAGCACCAATTCGCCGTGCTCAAGCTCCAGCGGAGGAAGAGCGGTATCGTGAGCGAAATACGCCGAATAATCCGAAACATCGGGCGGCAAATCCATGCCCGGCAAGGTCGCGAACGCCGCATGCATGCGCTTCGAAACGCCCGTATCGAACATACCGCCCATCCAAACCGTTTTGCCAAGGCTGCGCATCCAATGATAGAAGTCGAGCGTGGGCTGAATGCCGCCAAACTTCGCAATCTTCAAGGCGTAGCAGCGAAGGTTGTCCAACCCCATGGCTGCTTCCATGTCACTTGCGGTTACGACCGATTCATCCAGGCACACCATGGTTTTCAGTTCATCCTGCAGCAGCGAAAGGCGCACGAATAGGTTGCGCTCGCCGCTGTTGGGAACGTAGTTCGGGTTGTAAGGCTCCTCGATGCATGCGGGGTTCAACGCGTCGAGCTTGTACAGCACGTTCAGATACGATTCGTCAAACGACTGGTTGGCGTCGAGCATCAGTGTCAAATCGGGATGGTCGGCGCGTACCGCAGCAACGCATTCGAGCGCGGTTTCCGGCTCGATCTTCATCTTTACGCGGGTGTACCCCTGAGCCACCAGGCTGTCTACCGCCGCGCGTACTTCTTCAACGGGAGCGATACCCACCACGGCACCGCCCAGAATCTTCTCGGCGTTCGAGCCGCCGATCATCTTCGAAAGCGGCTGACCGATGATCTTGCCGTACAGGTCCCAGATGGCAGGCTCCACCGCGGCTTTCGCCATGGGATATTTCGCCAAACCGGGGAACGTGGCAAGCGAAGCGGAAACCTCGCTGGGATGCAGGTAGCGCTCACCCAGCACCACAGGGGCAATGGAATCGCGCACCACGGCGTAATCTTCCCCGATGGTTTCGGGCAAATACCAATTGGTGGCAAACGAAACGCACTCGGAAATACCCGTGCGCCCAGCCCAGTCTTCCACTTCCACGAAGAACGATTCGCGGAAATCGACGTTGCCTTTAGCCGTCTTCACGGGATGAGAGAAGGGCTGCTTCACGCGATACAGGGTAAGCGACTTGATGTCGATGCGCTTGTCATAGCGCTGCTTCAGCGCACGGCGGTCTACCTTGCCGGCAATGGTGCGCGGGAATTCGTTCATCACCAAAATATGCTTGGGGTGATGAAGTTTCGACATGCAGCCATTCAGGTAATCGTGCACCATATGGGCGTATTCCTGCGGGCATGTTGCCGGACGAATGCAGCTCTGAGCAGGGTCGATGCCAAACTCTTCTTGGTCGCGGGCAATGGCTTCGGCGGAATAATCGGCCTCGATGAACGCCACGGGGCGATACCCCCAGGTTTCATCGGCGGTGCCGAACACGTAGGCGTCCTTCACGCCAGGAATGCCCAGCAGAACATCTTGAACTTCAGCCGGGTAGATGTTTTCGCCGCCCGAAATAATGAGGTCTTCGGTGCGCGCGTACACACGCAAAAGACCGTTACGGTCGATAGAGGCTCTGTCGCCGGTAACGAAATAGCCATCGGCGCTCATAGCCTTGCGGGCATTCAGGTAACCCTCGAAGATGCCGGGGCCCGCAACGTGCAGCTGGCCAATGCCGTCAGCATCGGGGCTTACGACGCGAACATCATAGCCAGGCAGAAGTTCCAGCCCGCCATCGAAACCGCGGGTTACTGGAGCCGCGGCAATGAAGCTGGAAGTTTCCGTCATGCCGTAGCTGGAGTACAAGTTTGCCTTTGCGCGCAAAGCCATGCGCAGCGTCTTTTCATTCAGCGCCGCACCGCCCAAAAGGATGCATGCATACTGCCCGATAACCCTGTCGCGATCGTTTTCCAGCAAATCGGCCAGGATTTTATCCACTACAGAAATATGCGTAACGCGGAAGCTCAGCACGTCATTCAGCACCCGCACGGGATTGTAGCGCTCGTACACGATAAACGAGCCGCCGCTCAGAAGCGAACGCACCATTATCTGGAAGCCGCCAATGTGGCACATGGGCAGCACCATCTGCCACACACCACGGCTTTCCAACGCCAAAACGCGGTTTGCTGCGGTGGCGGCACCGGTGATGCAATCCCACGGCAAAAGCGTGGCCTTCGGGGTTCCCGAAGAACCCGATGTGAACATGACAATGCCCGCCTCTTGGCCATCCCATGCCTGCTCGCATTCGCGGGCGAACGCCTCAAACTGCGTGGCATGCGGCACAGAGCCTTCCGGCAAAGCGGCGAAATCGGCAAGACCGTAGCCCGTCGCGTCGATCATCAGGCGCTCAACCGCAGACTGCTCCAATACGTCGATGCCGGCTTCGCCCGTGGCGTTTTCCAGCTCCACGATGCGCAGCTTGCGCTCTTCGTAGGAAAGACGCGGATTCAGCAGCGCCAACGTGAAGCCGCCGTACGCCGCCGCCAAAGAAAGAATCACGATCTCGGCGCCGTTGTACAGATTGCACGCAAGCGTGGTGCCGCGACCATAGCCGTGCTTGGCAAGCTGCTGAGCCAGAGCCGCAGCAGCAAAGCGAGCGCGGCGATAGCTAAACGTTACCGAGCGCGCATCCTTCTGCACGCAGAAAAACATCTGACCGGCCTTGCGGTAGGCCATTTCCGCCAATTGGGCAATCATTGCCGTCACATCCTTTATCAGGGAATTTCAGATCAGGGGAATTTCGGGAACTTGTCGAAGTCGGGCTTGCGCTTTTCCTTGAAGGCGTCGCGGCCTTCCTTCGCTTCGTCAGACGTGTAGTACAGAAGCGTGGCGTCGCCTGCAAGCTGCTGCAAGCCGGCATAGCCGTCGGTGGCAGCGTTGAACGATGCCTTCAGGAAACGTAGGGCCGTAGGCGAAAGCTGGAGCATTTCCTTAGCCCAGGAAACGCACTCGGCTTCCAGCTCGTCGAAAGGAACAACCTTGTTTACCAGGCCCATATCCAGAGCCTCTGCTGCCGTGTACAGGCGGCAAAGGTACCAAATCTCGCGAGCCTTCTTCTGACCGACGATAGCTGCCAAATACGATGCACCGTAGCCACCGTCAAAGCTGCCAACGCGCGGGCCGGTCTGACCGAACTTGGCGGTTTCCGCCGCAATGGAAAGGTCACACAGGATATGAAGAACATGGCCGCCGCCAACAGCGTAACCGTTCACCATAGCGATAACAGGCTTAGGCACTACGCGGATAAGACGCTGCAGATCAAGCACGTTCAGGCGCGGGATGTTGTCCTCGCCCACATAGCCGCCGTTGCCGCGCACCTTCTGGTCGCCGCCGGAGCAGAATGCCTGGTCTTCGTCCTTGCCGTCGTGGTTGGCGCCGGTAAGGATGATAACGCCCACTTCCTGGTCGTCGCGCGCAAGAGAAAACGCATCGAACAACTCGACGTTCGTCTTCGGCGTGAAAGCGTTGCGGCGCTCGGGGCGATTGATGGTGATCTTGGCGATGCCATCGTACTTTTCGTAGATGATCTCGTCGTAATCTTTAACTTTTTCCCAAGGGAAATCGCTCATGGATATCCTTCCTATTGTTGATGCCCGGAACCTTCTGGGGCTGTACCCCTGGGTTCTATGCCGGACAAGAATTCCTGCACTACTGTACCGTAAAGAACGGGCGCCTCTAAGTGTACGTTGTGCCCCGTTCCAAACGAGGTCACGTCGATGCCGTCGTGTTCCAGCTGGTGCGCTACTGCCTCGCTGCCGCAGTCGTCGTAACCCCACAAGTATTTGACGGGCACCCAGGTGCTTGCCGTCACGGCGAACGCCTGAGAAGCATCGGGCATGGCGTGCTTTCCTGCGCCTTCCAGGCACAGCGCCATCGATTCGGCGTCGTTGGCCAAACGCTCGGGGCGAAGCTCTTCATCGAGCCCCATTTCACGCTGCGATTCGAAGAGCGGCAGCGCCTCCCAGTACTCAACGAACTTTTCGATGCCGTTGCTGCGTAAGCGTTGAGCCCAGCCGACGTTGCGCTCTTCTGCGGCGGCGCGCTGCTCGTTGCCCGCGGGCCCAAAATTGCAGCTTTCCAGAATCAGCGAATACAGCAGGTCTTTTTCAGAAGATGCCAACCCCAGGGCAATGCGTCCGCCCATGGAATAGCCGACAACGTGAGCGCGACGCTTGGCGCCTTCAGGACCTGCGCACGCAACCTGCTCCAAAAAAGACTCCACCATACGCACCATGGCGTCGTAGCGGTAAAGCTCGATATTGCTCGGCTTGCTGCTTCTGCCATGCCCCAGGAAATCAAGCGCGTATGCGCAATGATTACCTGAAAGGGCGGCGGCAATGATGCTCCAGCTTAAGCCCGTCTGCATAAAGCCATGAAGCAAAACAACGGGGATGTTTTCGGCCTTGCCCCACTGATAAACGTGGATCTTCTGGCCTTCCCAGTCGAAGTCGAATTCGCACGTAGGCGGCACCGTTTGTTCCTGAGCAGTTTTGCCGAGCATGCTCCATGCCGACGCCAAGGGCTCAACTTCAGGTACATCGTGGTGGCTACCGCACGCGCAGGCTTCGCCGTGATGATGTTCGTGAGAGCCGCAGCCGGCATCCCCCTCATGATGACCGCAGCCACAAGTGTGATTGTGCATCGGTTGCTCCCCTCAAGCACGTGCGCACATGCGCATTACCAATACTGATCGTAGCGTTCCCGTACTCCCGCCAAGGGAAAAGGAACCTCTATTAAGGATATACCCTGTTCACCTAGGAATCCGCTAAATGCCTGTTTGAATTCTGCCACCGTATGCACCGTGGCCGTGGGTACCCCAAAGGCACCCGCTGCGGCGGCAAAATCAACCTTCTGAGGGGTTAAGAACAGCCTCTCGAAGTACGATTCGTCGGATTTTTGCGGCAGCATGTCGAAGATGGCACCGCCATTGTTGTTCAAGAGCACGATAACGATGCTGGGCCTTGGCGAACCTTGGCGTTCACGCAAAAGCATTTCCCCCTGCAGCGCCAGTGAATTCAGGTCGTGCAGCAGGGTTAAATCGCCCGTAACCATAACGGTTTGCTTGAAGCTTTGCGCTGCGCCCAATGCCGTGGAAACGGTTCCGTCGATGCCGTTAAGGCCGCGGTTTGCCAGCACAGTAAGATGCTTCGCCTGGCTTACGTAGAAGGCATCGAGCGCACGGACTGACATGCTATTTGCCGTGAACAGCAAGCTTTCTGCGGGAATTTCCTCCAGCACCGCACGCAGGTAGGAACCTTCAAACTGGCTATCGGCAGCGAAATCGGTTGCCAAAATGCGCTCGGTTCGGGCGCGGTCGATAAGCCCCCACTCGTGAACATTCTGCGGCAGGGGTGCATACGCCATAGATTCTTCTGGGTTGGGAACAGTCCCCGCTTCAAGCAAAGCCACCACGAAATCGAGCGGGTTTGCCGCCACGAACGTGGTGGTCTGCGAATTGAAGTCGCGCGTGGCCAGTGGATCCACCACGATTTGTGCAGCCTGGCAAGCTTCGATTGCCTGCGTTGCGCGCTTCGACACCGGATAGCGTCCGAAGCGAACCACCGCGTCGAAGGCGGGCATTTCGTCCGATCCCATAATGCGGTCGTATCCGCAGATAACGGCAGGGTGGCCATACGTGCGCAAATGGGAGAGCGGGTCAGCAAGCAAAGGCGCATCGAAGCGCTCAGCGAAAGCAAGGAGCGCTTGCGCCTCCCTGTCCCTTCGCGTGCTGTCGGCAACCGCTTCGGCAGAAAACGTTCCTTCACCGGCAAGAACCACCACGGTATGGGAATCGAGGAAATCCACCAGGGAAGCCGCATCGCGGGAAGAAAGCTCGTGTTCCGTGCGCACCAAAGCAGGAAGATCGTCGGCAGCGGCAACGCGACCCGCACCAAACAAGTCGGGCATAGCAATGTCAGGCACCAGCGGCTCATCGAATGGGAAGTTCACGTGCACGGGAGCCGAGGCGTGAGTCCCTGGAGCTGCGGCAATAACCGTTTCACGTGCAACCTGGCGCACGTGGGCAACGTACTTAGGGTCATCGCTCGGCTCGGGCATGGCGAAGAAGCGGCGCACATGGTCGGAGAACGCCTTATTCTGATCGCACGTTTGCGGAGCGCCAAGCCCCTGCAGACGCGCCGGCCTATCGCCCGAAAGCACAATAAGGGGCACGCGGGAAATCTCCGCTTCCATCACCGCAGGATAATAGTTGGCCAACGCCGTACCCGAGGTGCAGATAACGCACACAGCACGCCCCGTTGCCTTAGCAATGCCCAAAGCAAAGAAGGCAGCGCCACGCTCGTCGATATCCAGGTACAAGTTGAACGCCGAACCGAATCGGGCATGCGCCTCGTGGGCAACCATCGAAAGCGGAGTGGAACGCGAACCGGGGCTTACCACCACATCACGCACGCCCGCGCGCATCAGCTCATTGAAGAACGCACCTACATAAGTGCCCAACGCACGCTTCTTCTGCGCGATGGCAAGCTCAGGCGCATCGGGCGCCTGACCTTCTTCGCCAACCAGCAAATCCGCTCCCTTTTCGGCCATGGCCTATTCGTTCCCTTCGTCCCCAGGTGCCTCAAACGCACTCAAGATAGTTTTCAGCTTCAGATCGATCTCGTTGAATTCCGCAGCGGCATCGCTACCTTCCACAATGCCGCACCCGGCATAAAGCCAGCCGCGCTCACCGTCGAATACGCCCGATCGGATGGCAACGGAAAACCCCCCATCGCCATCGGCGTTCACATAGCCCACTGCACCACCGAAAAAGCCGCGGTTGTAGCCCTCGGCTTCACGCAGCGTCATCAGCGCTTCGCCCACCGGAGTGCCGGAAAGCGCTGGGGTGGGATGCAGCTGGCTGGCAAGGCCCATAAGCGTGGTGCCCTCCATAACCTGTGCCGCCGCGGGTGTATGCAGGTGTTGCACATGCTTTAGCACTTTGATCTGCGGTGTCGCGGGAATATCAACGTTATAGCAATTACGGGCGAACACTTCGCGCATGAATTTCACCACGTACTCATGCTCGCGACGGTTCTTTTCGCTACCAAGCAGTTCTTCGGCCAAGGCCTCCTGCTCTTCTGGCGTTTCGCCGTGCGGGCACGTACCAGCAAGGCACATGCTTTCCACGTGCGTCCCCTTCTTGCGCAACAGCAGCTCGGGCGTGCAGCCGCAGAAGAACACATCGCCGTAACGATACAGGAACACCGTGCCGCGGGCGCTGCCGTCAATCAGGTTCACCAGCACGTCCTTCGACGAAAACGGCTGGTCGGCCGTAAGCTCGATGCGGCGCGAAGGCACGAGTTTTTCAATCTTGCCCGACGCAATGCGACCAAGCCCCATATCCATGATGCGTTGCCACTCGTCAAACGAATCGCGCTGCAACGAATATGCCATGGTGCGATGGGTGCGGGGCTTCGCCTCCTCGGCATGGCGCACGAAACGGTCGACCCTGCCCTGATATACGGGTCCCAAGCTGTTCACCTGCAAGAACGACCCCTGCTCGTTTTGGATAAGCACTAATTCGGGCAGCATCAGGCGCAAACGCGGGAAGGCCGTCATCATGTCGTCAGCTGGCTTGGGATTTTCGGCATCGAAGCGGTTGAATGAAAAGAACACCGGCGCGAACCCTGAGTCTTGGCTTACCACGTCGGCTTCGCCCAGCGTTGCCAAGGCAATGCAACGACCCAGGCCCAAATAGCGTATAGGGCGTTCTTTGTCGTAGTACACAAATTGATCGGTAAAACCCTTCTGCAGCACGCAGAAGGCGTCAACGATATCGGTGTTCAGCGACACCGTGCGCGAATAGAGCTTAGTCATGGGACGCTTCACCTACGTGCAACATCTTGGCCTGATCCCACAGCTGCTGCATTTCATCCATATCCAGCTCTTCGATGCGCTTGCCCTGCCCCCATGCAGCGCCTTCCATAAAGGCCCAGCGCTCACGGAACTTGCGGCACGTGGCACGCAGGGCCGTTTCGGCATCGATGCCTTCTTTGCGCGCCACGTTCACCAGGGAAAACAGCACGTCGCCGAACTCCAGCTCCTTCGCCTGGGCGTCATCGGAGCGGCATGCCTGCTTGAATTCGGCGATCTCTTCTTCCACCTTGGCCCACACGTCTTCGACGGTGTCCCACTCGAACCCGGCGGCAACCGCCTTGCGGGAAATCTTGTAGGCCTGGAGCAGCGCTGGGAAGCTAACGGGCACACTGTCAAGCAGCCCCTCGGGCTCTTCAGCCTGGGCATCGGCAGCGCTCTTTTCGGCGAGCTTCACGTTGTCCCAAATGGAAAGCACGTCTTCGGCAGAACCCGCAGCAGCTTCGCCGAACACATGTGGGTGGCGACGGATCATCTTCGCGTTCACATCGCGGCATACATCGGCAACGGTGAATTCGCCTGCGTCGGCGGCAATCTGGCTTTGCAGAACCACCTGCAAAAGAACATCGCCCAGCTCTTCACGAAGATGCGTCGCGTCGTGCTGCTCGATGGCATCGACAGCCTCGTACGCCTCTTCGATCATGTTGCGGGCGATGGATTCATGGGTTTGCTCGCGGTCCCACGGACAGCCGTTCGGAGCGCGCAGAGCAGCTATGGTGTCAACGAAAGCAGCGAACGTTTCACCTGCCAATGGCGCACACGAGGTGCCTTGCTGCGTTTCCCCTGCGCTCGTCTGACAGTTTTCGCTCACTGAGCTTCGCCTCCTGTTTAGATTTTGTACATGAACTGGAATACGTCTTCGCGCTGAACAATTACCTGAACGCCCAGCTCTTCGCCTTCCTTGGTGAGTGCTTCCTGAACCTCGTTGAAGCCAGCGGTGTCGGTATCAAGACGAACCAGCATGGTCATGCTGAAGATGTTATCCAGAATGGTCTGGTTGATGTCGTCGATGCTTGCGCCCTTTTCTGCCAGGACACCGGAAATGCCAGCTACGATACCGGCGCGGTCTTTACCCAAAACCGAGATAACACAACGCATGAAAGATTCCTTTCGCTTTGCTTCCGCTCCTTGCGAAAGCTTCGGCCTACCTGCGGGAACTTAGCGTCCCATCAAAAGCGACAGCGCCTCTGCGCGCGTCGCAGCATCTTCCTTGAATATACCACGCATGGCATTGGTGACCGTTTTCGCACCGGGCTTCTTAACACCGCGCATGCTCATGCACAGATGCTCCGCTTCCATAACCACGGCGACGCCGCGGGGGTTCAGCTGCTCTACCAAAGTATCGGCCACCTGCGAGGTAAGGCGTTCCTGCACCTGAGGGCGACGGGCATACACCTCAACCAGGCGAGCCAGCTTGGAAATACCGCAGATCTTGCCCGATTCGGAAGGCAGATATGCGATATGGGCCTTGCCGAAGAACGGTACCAGGTGGTGCTCGCACATGGAGAAGAACGGAATATCGTGAACAATGACCATTTCATTATGGTGTTCGTCGAAAAGCGTTTCAAAATGAACGGCTGGGTCTTGATGAAGGCCAGCAAAGCATTCTTCGTACATACGGGCCACGCGAGCCGGGGTTTCAAGCAGCCCCTCGCGGTTCGGGTCTTCGCCAACGCCTTCCAAAATCAGGCGCACGCCCTGCTCGATCTTTGCCAAATCCATATCGTTACTTGCCATCATTGCCTTCCAGCCAATAGAAAATGTATCGAACCATTGTAGCGCGTCTACCCATTCCTGCGCTACAGCGAAGAGCCATGCCCCACATTGGCACGAGCATAGCCGCCCCGCCCGAAGACGAAGCCCAGGCGAGGCAAAGCCGCCGCAACGAGCCGGACTGTCGCAACGAGCTGAATCTACAGGTCCAATTCCACCGAAACGGGACAGTGGTCGGAGCCCATGATCTCGGAATAAATGTTTGCCATCTGCACCTTTTCACGCAGCGCTTCGCTCACCAGGAAATAGTCGATGCGCCATCCTGCGTTGTTGGCGCGGGCATGGAAGCGGTAGCTCCACCAGGAATAAGCACCCTCCGTTGAAGGGTTCAGGTAACGGAACGTGTCGACGAAGCCCGCATCCAAAAGACAGGTGAACTTGGCACGCTCTTCATCGGAAAAGCCAGGATTGCCACGATTGGAGCGCGGGTTCTTCAGGTCGATTTCCTGATGAGCAACGTTGAAGTCGCCACACATCACAACGGGCTTTGCGTTTCCCGTCTGGCCATTGGGAAGCACGCCTTCCTCCAAGCCCTTGCAGATATCGCGGAACCTATCGTCCCAGGCCATACGGTGGTCAAGGCGCGCAAGTTCACTTTGAGCATTAGGCGTGTATACGTTTACGAACCAGTACTGTTCGAATTCGCAGATCACCACGCGGCCCTCAGTGTCCAGTTCCGGCACGCCTACCTCGTGAATTACCTGCAGCGGCTCTTCCTTGCAGAACACTGCCGTACCAGAATAGCCTTTGCGCTCGGCATAGCTCCAACACTGATGGTACCCAGGAAGGTCCATCTCAATCTGACCTTCTTGCAGCTTCGTTTCCTGGAGCGCGAACACATCGGCATCAAGCTCGTCGAAGGCGTCCATGAACCCCTTCTTCATAACAGCGCGCAAACCGTTAACGTTCCAGGAGACCAATCGCATAAAAGCACCTTTCAATCAAAGTGGCAAAAGAGGTTAACCCCCTTTTGCCACTCCTAACGAATTTGAATAGGAAAAGGGGCTAAACCCCTTTTCCGTCAAAGCTATTTCTTCTTCTTGCTTGCCTTCTTCTGGGCTTGGCGCACAGCTTTGTCATAGCCCTGCTCACGCAGAGGACGCAGCTGATTGGTGTCGATGCGCATACCCATGAAGAAGAAGAACCAAGAAGCAATCATCAGGCCAATCGAAATGAACGGCTGCTGAGGAATAAGCAGCGAAAGCACGATGGCAATAATCATGCCCACGAAACCAACGCCCGAATAAACCATACGCTTTCGGTTCAGGCGCTTGAACTCGGCCGTGTCGGGAACGAAGCGGTTAACTTCCTTGTTACGCTCACGACGAGCCTCGCGGTCGGCGCGCTTAACCTGCTTGTTATGCTTTTCGATTTCCTTCTGCTCTTCCTTGGAAAGCGAAGGAGCTTCTTCCGCCTTGCGAGCAGACTGGGCCGCTTGGGTCTTCTTAGGAGCTTTCGCGGGAGCCGGCTCCTGCTTCTTGGAGCCGCCGAACAACCCCTTCTTCTCGGGCTTTGCCGATGTGGTACGCACCGAAGACGCAGCCTTCGAAACCGGCTTGGCGGAAGCTGCACTCTTACGGGTAGTGCCGCGCTTCTGGTCGCTGGTGTATCGCTCATTCATGGGGTTTCGCTGAGACATCCCTTGATTCTCCTTGTTGTGTTTTCGTCGGGGCCTACTGGGCTACAAACGTCTTGCCCGTGATTTTCTCGTAAGCCTGAATGTACTTTTCGCTGGTCTTCTTGATGATATCTTCGGGCAGACGCGGCGGGTTGCCGGTGCGATCCCAGTTGGCGTTGAGCCAATTGCGCACGAACTGCTTGTCGAAGCTGGGCTGCTCTTCGCCAACCTTATAGGTGTCGGCTGCCCAGAAACGGGAAGAGTCGGGGGTTAGAACCTCGTCGCCCAGGATGATTTTGCCGTCGTATACGCCGAACTCAAACTTGGTGTCGGCGATGATGATGCCGCGCTCCTTAGCGTGGGTTGCAGCCGTTTCGTACACCTTGATGGTAAGGTCGCGAATGGCGGCAGCGTCTTCGGCGCCAATGAGCTTTTCGCACTGCTCGAAGCTGATGTTCTCGTCGTGGTCGCCGATCTCAGCCTTCGTGGAGGGGGTGAAGATGGTTTCAGGCAGCTTGGAAGAATTTACCAGGCCTTCGGGGAGCTGAATGCCACATACAGCGCCCGTCTTCTGGTAGTCCTTCAAACCGGAGCCAGTAAGGTAGCCGCGCACAATGCACTCGACGGGGAACATGTTGGCCTTCTTTACCAGCATGAAGCGGCCGGCGAGCTTATCGGCATAAGGCTTGAACTGCTCGGGAAGGTCGGCAACGTCGGCAGAGATAAGATGGTTGTCCACCACGTCGGACAGAAGGTCGAACCAGAAGCAAGAAAGCTGCGTGAGCACCTGGCCCTTATAGGGGATTTCGTCTTCCAGAATATAGTCGAAAGCAGAAATACGATCGGATGCAACCAGCAGCAGCTTGTCGCCCAAATCGTACAGATCGCGCACCTTTCCCTGTGCATCGGGTTTGATGTCGATTACAGACATGACCGTCCTTCCGTCTGAGTTTGTTGACAGAACTCTATTATGGAACATCTTGCGCAGCAACGCATGAAAAAGAAGCAGTACTTGCGCCGATTCACAACTACTGCGATTAATGCACGGCGCCGAGCGCGCAAAAACCTCCGCAAATATCTAGTTTCGGAAGCGCAACCGCCTAGCCAGCGCCAGCCCAACTTGGCCTGACCCCTCGTTGTTGCAGCGGTCCGCACAATCGTTTTGCCAAGACCAGCTCAAGAAAGGCGGCTGTGATCCAAGTCCAGCAAAAAGGCGCCCACGATCCAGGGCCAAGCCAAAGAGAAAAGGCGAGCACGATCCAGGGCCAAGCCCAGAAAGAAAGGTGCCCGTGATTCAAGCCCAAGCCAAAGAGAAAGGCGCCCGTGCGGGCGCCTTTCAAAGCTAGTTCGCTCTAAAGCTAATTCGTTCCGAAGCGGGGACGGCTGCCCTTCTTCTTTTCGGACTCGCTGGTGTACAAGGGCACGTAGATGGTGAAGCACGCCCCTTCGTTAGGACGGCCCTCAACGCGCACCCAACCATTGTGCTGGTCCACGATTTCCTTCACTACAGAAAGGCCGACGCCCAAGCCTCCCGTTGCGCGAGCGCGGCCCGAATCGGCGCGCCAGAAACGCTGGAATACCATCTTCGCTTCTTCGGGAGTAAGGCCAATGCCCGTATCGCGAACGCTGATCTGCCCCATCAGCTCACCCTTGCGCGCCGTAATGGTGATGGTGCCGCCTTCGGGGGTGTAGCGAACAGCATTGGAAATCAGGTTCGCCGCCGCCTGGCGCAGCAAGTCGGCATCGCCGTACACGTACACGTGCGGATCGTACTCGAATTCCAGGTTCAAGCCCTCTTCGTTGATGTAGGCCTGGTGCGTTGCCACAACCGCCGACAGCATTTCGGTAAGGTCGACCTTCTGACGCTCGATGGGCTTGGTGCGGCTTTCCAGACGCGAAAGCTTCAACAGCGCATCGACCAAACGGGAAAGGCGACGCACTTCGGAATTCAGCGTTTCCAGACGCTCGGCATCAGGTTCGAACACGCCATCGATCATCGCCTCAACGGTAGACTGGATGGCCATAAGCGGCGTGCGCAGCTCATGGGCAACGTCGGTTACCAGCCTGCGCTCCAGCTTGCGGTTCTGCTCCACAGAATCAGCCATGGCGTCGAACATATTGCCCAAACGGGCAATCTCGTCGGTGCCCTTCATGCCGGTACGTGCCGAATAATCGCCCTCTTTCAGCGCCTTAGCCGTGTTCGTGATGCGGCGAATGGGGGCGACAAGCGCGCGGGAGAACAGCACTCCCACCACAACCGAAATAGCCATCGCGATGAACGCAGCAAAAATCATGGCCTGATACGACTTTTCACGGAATTCGGCATCAGTCTGGGTTAACAGCGTATCGGAGCCGTGCACCCGCACGAACACGGTGCCAACCTGATTCCCGTCGACATCGATGGCGGCCTTAGCCACATTGCCACTCGACTCCTTCATGGCGGCAGCACCCAAAGCCTTGTCGGTTGAGTCGTCATACACGATGGCACCATTTTCGTCGCGCACCTGCACGTTGATGGAATCGTACAGAATGCTTGCCGAAGAAGCAGCGTTCAGAGCGCCACTATACCAATCGCCACGAGAAGCCTTGTAGCCCTGAGCAATAGAATCGGCCGTGGAATCGGCAACGCGCTGCACGTTTTCGCGCGTATAAGTTTGGAAGTGCTGCTCCCATACAAAGGAAAGCACCGCAATGGAAGAAAGCACCGTGATAAGGGAAACCGCTAGCATTACCAGCACGATGCGCTTGTTGAAAGAAAGGTTCAGCCCCTTCTTCTTTGCCGACTTTCCGTCTGGCTCCTCGCTGTCCGCCTGACTCCAGGTGGCATCGGTTGAATTTGCAGCCATCAGCAACTCCTTTCTGTGACAGCCCCAATAAAAAAGCGCGCCCCGCCCGAAGGCAGAACGCGCTGCAGGTTCAAAGGAAACTAGTTGGCCTTCGTGGGATCCTCAAAACGGTATCCTACGCCATGCACGGTATGAAGCCACTTTGGATTGCGCGGATTGTCGCCAATCTTGGCGCGAAGGTTCTTCACATGGGAGTCGATGGTGCGCTCGTAGCCCTCGAAGTCGTAGCCCAAAACCTTTTCAACCAATTCCATACGCGAGTACACACGGCCGGGGTAGCGGCACAGCGTGGTGAGCAGCTTGAACTCGCTGGCGGTAAGGTCAACCTCTTCGCCGCTTACGAGGATCTTATGACCCGAAATGTCGATGGTGAGCTCGCCGAATTCCAGCACTTCGCGCTGAGGCTCAGATTCGGAATGCACGCGGCGCAAAAGGGCACGCACGCGAGCAACCAATTCGCGGGGGCTGAAGGGCTTGATAAGGTAGTCGTCCGCGCCCAGTTCGAGGCCGATAATGCGGTCTTCCACTTCACCCTTAGCGGTGAGCATGATGATGGGCGTGTCGGAGTTGTCGCGAATAACGCGGCATACGCGCTCGCCGGGAACACGAGGGAGCATCAGGTCGAGCACAACCAGATCGAAGTGGTGCTTGGAAAACTCTTCCAAGGCTTCCTGGCCATCGCCCACGGCGGTTACCCAATAGTTCTCGCGTTCGAGATATGCCGCCACCGCATCGCGGATGGCCTTTTCGTCTTCCACGAGAAGGATACGACGAGTGCTTTCGTTCATTGAAGAAGTCATCAATGCCTCCTGACAGGTATCGAAAAGCCCGTACGGGCTTTATCTGCACATGCAGCGCAGCCAAATTGCAAACAAAACGGCTGCGGGCTCTGGGGCCAACCGGCACGATGCGCTGTTGCGCATAACGCACTAGAGGCACCAAGGCGCCATTTGCAATTATTGTATCAATTGCCAGAACAGGAGCCATAAGCGGACACCCAAATGTCACAATACCCCTCAGCAGTACCCGCCCAACCGTTGCGCGGGAAAGCACCACATCAGGAGAATACGTGCCCACTAAACGCAGTCAAAATATTCCCGGCAAAGCCCCTCGCCCCTCTCGCAATTCGCACAACCGCAGCGCAGGGGTTCGCGGAGGCAGCACGCGCGGCGCTCATTCCGCCCGCAAAGCAGCTCCACAGGGCTTTTCCACTTCTGCGCCCAGAAGCCGCTCGTCGTTCGGGCCATCTGCGAAAACGAAGGGCAAAGGCGGATTCTCAAACGCTTCCTCCCATGGCTTCGGCCCCGCATTCAACCAAGTTGCCAGCGGTGTTTCCGCAAAGAAGTCGGGCCCCGAAGTGCTGCTTACGCGCAGGAACCTGCTTATCGGAGCGGGCGCTATCGCGGGCGTTGCCGCTTTAGGCGGCGGGCTTTCGCTTGCCACCAACGCGCTGGAGGGCAAAAAAGAAACCACCGTAGATAGCATCAGCGTTCCCGAAGATGCGGTGAATGCCCTTTCGGATTACAGCCAAACCGACTACACGCAGCACGTGAAGGCGGCAGGAAGCTACAAACTCACGTACGGAACCCTGGTGTGGGCCGACAACGACACCGTTGCCGCCTGCCTGGTGCCCGGCGAATCGGCAAGCCCCCTGAACACGGTAAGCCTGCTGTACCTTTCAAGCGGCAAAACCGCTTCAATACTTTCCGCTGCTCAAGGCGCTGACGAAGGATACGAAATCGTCGATGTGCGCTGCAGCGAAAACGGCATTGTTTGGACGGAATCGAGCGCCTACGAATCTGCTTGGCGCGTATACACCGCAAAGCTATCCAACGGCAGCGCCACTTCCATCACCCAGGTTGACCAGGGCGATGGCAATTGGCTTATTCCTTCCATTGCCGCCGTGGGCGAAACCGCCTTCTGGCAGGTATGCCCCAACACCTCAGGAGAATCCGCTGCCGAACGAAGCGCCCTCAAAAGCGCACGATTCGGCTCTGGCGACGTAGCTGTTCCCTACACTTCGAAAAAGGCCTTCGCCACACGCGTAACCGCAGCTGACGATGGCGTGGTAATCACGCCGCGCGCCGAAGCCCAGGGCACCTACTACCAACTCACTAAGATTTCAGCCAAAGATAATTCCACCGTCGACCAGATGACGCTCCCCTCTTCCATGACGCCTGACTTGGCAAGCTACGGCCGCAGCGGTTTTTCGTTTGGGTTCAGCAGCATCTACAACTTCGGTGGCGGCATTGCCAACTTGGGCACTTACACGCCACGTTCGGCAGCGAACGCCTACCACTACGACGACCTGCAGTGGTTCCGCTTCTCGCGCTCGCCCATTACCGCCCCCTGTTGGTCGGGCGAATGGTTTGTGGTGAAGTCCACCACTGCCCTGTGCGGTGTTAATTTCGGCAGCAAGAGCTACTTCGCTATCGACACGCCAAGCGGCTGCGACACCTACGGCGAACACCTGGTTTCCACAGGCACCCGCTCTTCGTTCGTGGGCCTCTCGCAAATCACCGACGACAACGACAGCAACAACGACCACGCCCTCGTGCGCGTCTTCACGCCCATCAAGGGCAGCATCGACAACGCATTTTAGGTGATGCATGGCGGCGCGGTGCCGTCTCGGTATCCTGCAGTCCTGGCTCGCTGTCCTTCAGTCCTGCCTCAGCATTCTGCAGTCCCGCCCCGTCAGCCCTCAATCCTCGCCCCGTCGTTCCTCAGTCCCGGCTCTTTACTTCGATCAGCTTCGCGCTCCTTTCACGGAATCGACCCCGCCGGCAGCGGCGAAGTCTCACGCGCCCTTCACGGGATCAGCCCCGTTGCTACCGCCGAAGTCTCGCATATCTTTTGCGGGATTTGCCCCGTCGAGGCGGTTTGCTCATTGCAAAAAACAAAAAGCGAGGGCATCCAACTTTGGATGCCCTCGCGTTGTTCTCAAACGATGTTGCGCCTACCCTAGCACTTACGCCCTACTCTAGAACTCAAGTTCCTTCAGGCGATCGAATACCACGTCTTTACGCGTAAGGAAGTCCCACGGGTCGAAGATCTCGTCGAGCGTTTCCTTGGAAAGCTTGGCCTCGGGATCGGCTTCCAAGTTCTCGCGGTAGGTGGGGCCATCGACAGCGTTCTGGATGTCAGCCCATACCTTCATAGCATTACGCTGAACGATAACGTATGCGTCTTCGCGCGTGATGCCGGTCTGAACCAAGGCGAGCAGCACCTTCGAAGAGAAGATGAGGCCCTTGGTGCGCCACAGGTTGTGCTCCATCTTGGCAGGATAGGTCTGCAGGCCGTCAAGCATCCACTGCATCTTGCCGAACATATAATCCAGCGCAATGAAGCTATCCGCCATGGCAACGCGCTCTGCGCCAGAGTGGCTGATGTCGCGCTCGTACCACAGGGCAACGTCGTCAAGCGCTACCTGAGCGTTGGACTTAACCACACGGGAAAGGCCGCATACACGCTCCGCAGTGATGGGGTTGCGCTTATGGGGCATAGCAGAAGAACCCTTCTGACCCTTGGCAAACGGCTCTTCAGCCTCGATAACGTCAGACTGCTGAAGCAGACGAACTTGCATAGCAATGGACTCCAACGTGGAAGCGGTAACAGCCAGCGCCGTCATAACCTGAGCATGGCGGTCACGTGCCAGAACCTGCGTGGAAAGCGGGTCGGGCGTAAGACCCAGCTTTTCGCAGACGTACTGCTCTACGAATGGGTCGATGCTGGAGTAGGTTCCAACAGCACCGCTAATTGCGCCCGTTGCTGCAACCTTGCGAGCCTCCTGCAGACGCGTCTGAGCGCGTTTCAGAGCCCAAGCCCAGCTGCCGAACTTCATGCCGAACGTCATGGGTTCAGCATGGATGCCGTGGGTGCGACCCACGCACAGGGTTTCCTGGAATTCAAAAGCGCGGCGCTTGCAGGTTTCACCCAGCAGAGCAACGTCCTTCAGAATGATATCCAGCGCCTGGGTAATCTGATAGGAAAGAGCCGTATCGCCCAAGTCGGAAGAGGTCATACCGTAATGAACCCAACGGCTGGGAGGCTCGGTTCCCTCGGGAACGTCGGCATCGATGTACTCCGCCATGTTGGTGGTGAAGGCGATTACATCGTGGTTGGTAACCTTTTCGATCTCGTCGATGCGCTCAACAGTGAAGTCTGCATGCTCGCGGATCCAAGCAGCCTCTTCCTTGGTGATGCCCGATTTGCCCAATTCGGCCTGGGCTTCGCATGCCAGAACCTCGATTTCCTTCCAGATCTCGAACTTGTTCTGGAGCTCCCAAATAGCACCCATTTCGGGGCGGGTGTAGCGACCGATCATTCGATTCCTCCCTTTACGTATGCCTTACCAGGCAACTGACTGAGACCATATTCTACCAACATAAAACACGCGAACGCCCACGGCAACCGTTACAACGAACGCACGATTTCGCGAGCACGAGCCAGAAGATCGGTATCCGCCGCAACGATAACCTGATCACCTGGGAAAATGCGCGTTTCGCTGTTCACTACCTCCACATCGTCTTGGTGTGAAACAGCAATTATGCGAATACCTTCGTCGAATTCAATGTCGAGTGCACGCACTCCTTTGTAGTTGTCGTGGTTGCGCATGGTGGGAACTTTGATGTCCAGCAAGCCAATCTGGTCGCTGGTAAGCGAAACGGCAACGCCCATAGATCCAAGCATGGCTTCTTCCTGAATCATGTTCGCGATCATTACTGTGGAAGAAACACTTTCAATGCCCAAGCGTCGAAAAATTCGCAAATTCTTGGGGCTGTTCACGCGAGCAATGCAGCGCGGCACATCAAACACACGCGAGGCAATCTCGCACGCAGCAAGGTTGTCTTCATCTTGCCCGGTTGCCGCCACAAAAACATCGGCCGACTGCATAGCCGCATCTTCCTGGACGGAAGCCGAGCAGCCATCACCGCTGATAACCAGGCAAGAACCATCGATGGTTTCCGCCAGGCGGCGTGCTTGGGCATCGCATTTTTCAATCAAGGCAACCTGGTTGTCTTCGCGCAAAAGGGTGCCCGCAAGATATGCGCCGAGCTTGCCGCCTCCAACGATAACGATATACACCGCAACCCCCTAATCCTGTGCGTACTTCGCGATAGCGGGAAGCATCGCATGCGAAACCACGGCGAGCACCGCATCTCCGTGGTACAGGATGCTCGAAGGCGAAGGAATAGAACTTACCGTGCCGTCGGCGCGCTCAAAAGCACATACACGAATACCGTGGCGGCTTTCAAGGTCGGCAACCTTGATGGATTTCTGCCCCACTTCGGAAAGGTTAAGGGCGAACTGAAGCACCTCGAAATCACCGAACGTGGCAATATGGTCGCCAATGCCCGATATAGCCTTCGAGAATATTTCCTCGGCAACCAGCGTGGTGCCGCATACATAGTCGATACCCAGCTGCAGGTAGGTTCGCTCGTGGCTGCTGTCGTACAAGCGCGCCACAGCGTGAGGCACATCGTACAAACGACGGGCAATTTCAACCACCATGAGGTTCGCGTTGTCGCTCTGGGTTACTGCAGCCACAAAGTCGCATTCCTCGATGCCGGCGTTCACCAAAATCTCTTCGTCATAGCCCACGCCCACAAAGGTCGAGCCATTGAAGTCGCGGCCCAGCGCGGCGAAAGCCGAGGGGTCGCGGTCGATTACGCATACGTTGTTGTCATGCTCGGAGAGCATCAGGGCCAAACGCGAACCAACGCGGCCGCAACCCACAATAATAATGTCGCTCACATCTATCGCGGCGCCTTATGCGCGCCGCACCTCCATCTTAATCGCAGTGAAACCAGGCGAATCCATCACAGTGAACAGGCGTTATGTTCCTTGGGCTGAGCCATGGCTCAGCCACCCGAACCTGCCTGCCCATCCAAAAGCGGATGACACGCACGGCTATTGCTAATTTCAGTTGTCCTTATTGCTTGGGCGGGCACTTCCATTGCGTACGCCAGCACACAGAAGAAGGCGCCCCGCTTAGAATGGCGCACTGCGAAAACAGCCGTTCCCGCAGCCACCGCTTCTGCTGGATAGTTTAGAAGATCAGGGAACTCAACTCAAAGCCCACGCATTCCAACGATTGAAAACATGTGCTGAGGAAACAAAAAAACGCCGGCCCGCAGGCCGACGTTAACCATTAAATGAATCGGTAGTACACGTTTCGTGTGCCCCAGTCGATGTAGCTGCTAGCACCGAAGGCCTTGTAAACACCTGGTGCCAAGTCGAGCGCACGACCATACTTGGCAAAACCACCGGTATCGGTAACCGTAGCAATAACAACTTTGCCGTTGTAACAAATCTCGCAAATGCTACCAACCAGATAAGACTTGTCTTCAGGAACGGCAACCGTAACGCTCTGATGCGTGAGCGCAATGCCTGAAGCAGTGTTGGTTACGCCGAAGTTGCCCTGACCATCGTCGTTGGTTTCGATGGAATAAGCCGAGGCAACGCCGCTCTGCCAGGTGCCGTCGTTAACGTCGGGTGCAACGCGGGGCGCAGTAGGCAACGGATCGAGCGTGCAAACCTCGTTCGCCTTCTGCTTTGCCAAGGCGTTGGTATCGTCTACCGCAATAGGCACCACAACCGGGTCGGGATCTTTGACCGTGATAGAGCGCTGAGTTGCTTCCGTAGCATCTGCTGCTTCAGTGACGGTTACCCCGTCAACGCTAGAAGAAGCATCGGCCACGCCAGAAGCACGCTGCGCCGAAGAAAGCTGCTGAGTATCAACGGCCTGCGCACGGGAGGAACCCAAGCCAAGAGTGGAAGAATCTTCCTGCTTGGAACCCTGTGCCTGGCCGACAGAGCAAAAGGCAACCACCGTCATGGCCATGATAAGCACGAAGCAAACCATGAAAAACGGAGCAACCCTTCTTTTGGTATGTACGCTGGCTTTAGCCAAAAAACTCCAATGCCGAAGCTTCGCCGTTGCCCCTTGGGAAGCAAAGGGTGCGGGCCTTCTTGCTTGCAGAACCACCGATGTTGGAACCAGCAGACCGCAATAAGCGCACAAAAGCGCAAGCCCTATTATACCCGCCCACGCGAAAGGCTCCAAATCAGGCCATCGGCAAACGGGCTCAAAGCACCTGGGGCTACCCTGTGTTGGAAGTTCTGAACTTGTTCCAAATTAGCTTCTGAGCAGCGATAATGCGGTATTGTGGTGGGAATATGATGAAAACGCCACCAAACGGTCGAACACACCAATATCGAGGTACGAAACCACTAAAGCAACTGCAATGAGTCCAACGCCCAGAGCCAAGAAATCAATGCGGTCAAAGGCACACGCAATAATGAGACAAGCTGCCACCGAAAGCCATATCAACGCAGACAAATCAGTGAGTCGCCCTAAGCTGTGAGGCGGGCAAATGCCCAGAGAGAACGGAAGTAAGGCAATGCAGAGCTCGATGCAAACAACCAAACCGCACAGGCGAAGACGCAACGGCGCCTTATCGGCGAAACACACCAGGAGGGTTGTGCCGGCAACAATCAGCAAGACCGGCCAAAAGCCCCAAAAACTTACTCCAGGAATGCGGGAAACCCAGTAGTTGGCAAGAAAAACGAAGAAAAGCGTGGTTAGCGTCACCAGCGCCAAAACCACCGGTGCGCGCTTACGCGCTTTGTTGCTGTCGTTAACCACCACGCTTTGCGTAGGCGCTGAAGGTATGGGGCGAGAAACCCCTGAAGACGCAGGCGGCATGGGGGGTATATGGCCCGCATCGGCGTGGATGCCATAATTGCGCAGCGCTTCCACCCTTGCCACTCCTGCTTCAACCACACGGTGATAGCGATCGGAGCATACGTCAAGCGGGCTGACATTTAAGGGCTTGCCCTCCCCGTCCGAAGAGGGAAGAAACGCCGCAAAGGCAATATAGGGAACGACAACCAAGCCGAAAGTGCAAATGAGCAACACCACAGCCGTAACACGAACCAACACCGCATCGGCATCGATGCGCTCGGCAATACCAGAGCAGACGCCAGCGATAATCCGGTCTTCGCCGCGCGTTAGCGCTGGTCGAGACTTTGGCTGGTTAAACAGGGAATACCCCTTTTTTTCGTCCTTTGCCACGCTGCTCCTTCCAACACCCCCCCCATTTAACAGCACCCTGAGCCAAGGTAACTACTTCGTCAGGAAAATGTTAAAGGCGGCGATTACAAAACGAACAGGCAGATGGAAAGGAACTGGCACACTGAACCGGCAAGGATCCACACGTGGAAGACGGAATGCATATAGGGGATCTTCTTCAGGACGTAGAAGATGCATCCAATGGAATAGCAGAGTCCGCCCGCAAGCAAAAGCCAGAAGCCTGGTGCGGGAAGCAGCGCCCAGAGCTGCGGTATAAACCATACAACCGACCAGCCCAAGCACAGGTACAGCACCGCCGAGATCCAGCGGGGACGGAACACCCAGAACGATTCGGCAATTACGCCGATAATGGCAACGGCCCAAACAAAGGCAAACAGGGCAACGCCATGGCAATCAACCAAAGTGACTAGGCAATACGGGCTATACGAAGCCGCAATAAACAAGTAAATGAAGCTGTGGTCAAGCACCTTGAACACGCGCTTGGCCTTTTCAACGGCAATGGCATGGTACAGCGTCGACATCACATATTCCAACAGCATGAAGATGCTGTACACCAGCGCAGCGAGCAAGTGCAGGCCACCGCCCGAGTGAACAGCCGCCACAACGCAAAGCGGAATGGCTGCGATAGCCAATAGCGCACCCACGCCGTGGGTTATCGAATTGGCAATCTCTTCTCCGAGCGAATAGGCGCGAATGGCCTTGCGGGAATCACGCGAGCTGGCATCATTCTTCTTTTCGCGCTTGGAGCGCTTCGGATTATCCGAACCGTGCTTCTTGAACTGACGAGGCGTCCATTCCCTCGAGGGAGCCTGTGATTGAGCCATTGCTATCCCTTCAACTGCCCTATTCGGGGCGATACGCTCACTGCAACCTGGCAGCGAAACATGTTCATGTGCTTAATGCTGCGATTATACTGCGCGATTGCCTTTCGGCTGAGCCCAGTCAAGCCAATCGGATGCTTCTGCAATCGGAACGTCAATCAGACGCTCGTCGCAGCCACGCACACCTGCTGCGGTACGCACCAAAACGGTTGCAACGCCAGCATGGCGCTGCAAGGGATTCGTACGAAGGCAGGCATACTGCATTTTTCTCCGGGGCACAATGACCGTATCCGTGGAGTAGCCGCCGTTCACCACAATGGTTCCCGAACTGTCGAAACCGAACGCAGAACGACGGTGCCACAGAAACGCACCCACCACTTCGATAGCCGCAATGGCAACGCACAGCAAAAGGCCCGGCATCAGCGTTGCCATTGCGAGACCGCCGAACTGAGCGTGCCCCCGAACAGCTGTTGCGTCAGCGGCAAAGGAGGCGGCACACAACAGGAGCAGGCCCACGGCAAGCCAGAATCCAACACCCTTCAGCACCGCCCTTCGAGTAATGGCGCGGCGCAGAGCCACTTTCGGCATAGGGATGCTTGCCACGGGAGCATGGGCGTATTCAGGGGTCAAACCTTGAACGACGTTCCAAGCTTCACCGATGGGCAAAAACGGATGCACCACCAGTTTGTCCGTCTCTGGCTGAGAAGAAGAGCCAGACGATTCTTCGCCAGAAGCAACACCCACCCTGCCATACGAAACCGAGCAGCAGTGCATAAGGCGCTGGAAGAAAGTCTGATGGATGTGCACCGACTGGATTCGATCTACATCGATGCCGCTGAACATATGCGTTATAAGACCACGCTCAACTTCGATGCGGCTACCACGACGGCGCGCTTGGAAGCCGCCGTAGGAAAGGCATACGCCAATCAGATAGGCAACCCACGTCATTGCCAAACAAAACAGCAGCAAGACACCCGTCAGCCCGCATGCAAGCATAAGATCGCTCTTGAGTGCGCCTGTTGCTGCGAAAAATGTTGAGCTGTCGACCAAAACCGCAAGGATGACTAAGGTTGCCACAACAATGAGCGCAACCATCGCTATTGCGAGAGCCAGCCCAAACGATGCCCTTCCGCACAGAGCGGAAAGCAGCAATTCCTTGTTGCCAAGACGGTATTCGCAGGTAACAACACCTGTATCCACTGCATCTTTCGCGAATATGCCTCGCATATCATCCATAACGGCAGCAGCGCCATCAAGCACGTTGCCCTGCTCGGCAAAAGCGCCCGGAGCAGCGGTAACAATGCGTTCCTCCTCGCCTTCGATGCTCTTGCGGCGAAAAAGCTCACGGCGCAGATATTCTGCCGCGCTTCGCTCCACGTACGAAATCACCAGCGCCTTATTGTTGGCACCACCCGCGGTATCGACGTTCACCGTGCACACGCCCGCCAAGCGCTGAAGAAGAGATGCGCGTTCGTTTACCGACTGGATCTTCGAATACGGCACATGGGTGCGCCGTTTGTTCAAGATCCCCGAATAGAAGCTGAATTCCGTTTCGTCAAATTCGTACCAGGTGTAGCGGTACGTCCACGCGCGAACCCCTGTCACCACCCCGCAAATAAGCACCGTAGCGGCAAGGAGCAGAAGCACCGCGGCGAAAAACGCATCTACCGAGACGAAACCGAGCACTTCGGCTAATTTCGCAAGACCCGGCAACGAAGAAAGCCCGCATATGAAAATAATCGGCGCAACACGCAACGCATCCAGCCAGATATAGCAATGATGCAGCGAATGGCGCACCCCTGCTTGCTCGGGTTCGAAAGTCGAAGCACCCGACGACGCAGGATTCATGTTGGGAGGAATCGGACCGTTGGAGCTCATGGCTACACGTCCTCGCGAGCAAGGCGCGCAAATTCAGCAGCACGATCGCGAACATCGTCGGCCTGCGCGGTAAGCAAGCCTGGGATCTCCATTGACCCTGCAGCAGTTGAAACCGTCACACTCGCCAGGCCAAAAGCACGCAAAATGGGCCCTTGCTTCGTGTCGGTATTCTGCACACGGATGAAAGGAACCACGATATGCTTGCGCCAAATGATGCCGTACTTCAGTTCCAAGAAATCAGGACGAAGCTCGTAGTGCCAGCGAATGTAGCGAAGCGGCGTTACCGCGAACAGGAACACGATCAGCAAAACCGCGTACAGAACGGTACATGCCAATACATAGGGTTCTGCCCAATACGCCTCCGACGCATCGACAAGCAACGCAATGGCTCCCGGCGATGCCAGAATCAGCCACGCTGCGGTGAGCATCAATGCGTCGCTGATGCGCCAAACCGCCTTGATGCGTGGATTCAGCTTTTCCTGAGGTTCTGCGCGCATAAGACTCCCATCTCCTAGCTGGTCGTCAGTTTTGGCATTATTGTCGCATAGCGCACGCTGCACCGAAGCGCCCAATGCGTGCACAAACAAAACCCGATCCGTGCTTTTAACAACATTTCAGCAAAGGAAAACAAAACCCGCCTGGCAAATCGGGGAAAGAATCGGTCTTTCACCGCTGCGCGGGCGGGTTTCACAAACATATTCATTTACCAGCAGCATCACAGATGCCACCAGCGAAACCGTTACAGGTACCTAAAGTAGGCAGCGCAGGATCCTTCAGAGGAAACCATGCACGGACCTACAGGGTTTTCAGGCGTGCACACCTTGCGGAACAAGGGGCATTCGTTTGGAGCCATCATGCCACGCAGCACATCACCGCAACGGCAGCCCTTCGGTTCTTGCGTGGGCTCAACCGCAGGCTCGAAGCGCTGGAATGCATCGAACTCGGCGAACTCAGGACGGATCGCATAGCCCGAACCGGGAATAACGCCCAAGCCGCGCCATGTTGCGTCCACGGTATGGAACACCTCGTTGATGGCGGCAACAGCAACCGGATTACCTTCGGGTGCAACGCCGCGCGTGTAGGCGATCTCGATTTCAGCACGGCCCTCATGGAGCTGGCGCATAATCATGGCAATGCCCTGCAGCACGTCCACTGCTTCGAAGCCGGTGATAACGCCAGGGATGCCGTACTTCTTTGCCAGGAACTCATAGGGCTTCATGCCAATGATGGTGCTCACATGACCAGGTAAAATAAGCGCATCAATCTGCAGTGAAGGGTCAGAAACGATGGTTTCCAACGCACCGGGCATATTCTTATGCGCCACGAATACACTGAAGTTCTTAAGGCCCAGCGCCTTAGCGCGCTTGATGGCCATGGCCACCAAGGGGGTGGTAGTTTCGAACCCCACGCCCACGAACACAATCTGCTGATCGGGGTTTTCCTGGGCAAGTTTCAGCGCATCAAGCGGAGAGTACACGATGCTTACCGAACGCCCTTCCGCCTGCTCTTTCAGCAAGCTGGAAGTTGAGCCCGGCACACGCGTCATATCGCCAAAGGTGGCAATGGTAACACCGGGAACGCGCGAAAGCGCAATGACCGTATCGATGTCCTTGTTGCTGGTAACGCACACCGGACAACCGGGGCCCGATGCCAAACGAACGCCTTCGGGCATCATGGTACGCAGGCCGTTGCGGGCAATGGCAACCGTATGGGTGCCGCACACTTCCATCAAGGTTGCATGCTCAGGCGCCCATTTCTCGATCGAGTGAATTAAGCCACGGGCCAGTTCTGGGTCTTTGAAAGAAGACAAGTCCATTGGAATCGCCCGCCTATAATCCCTCGACGTCGGCCAGTTCGGGAATCTGCTTGATCAGATCGAGCGTTTCCTGAGCGTCTTCTTCGCTTACCACTTCAATGGCGAAGCCAGCGTGAACCAGAACGAAATCGCCTACCTGGGCGGAGGGGGTAAGGTCGAGCGCCACTTCGCGGGTAACACCCAGAATATCCACTACCGCCAAGTTGTTTTCGTTGATGGTACGAACCTGCGCGGGAATAGCTAAACACATATTGCATCACTCCTCATGTTGCGCCTGCAATCCTAGCACAGCCTGTCCATAGGAAATCGAAGCATCGTTGGGTGGCAGTTCTTTATTCAGTGCCACCGTAAAGCCGCGCTCCTGCAGGCGCGCAAGCGCACGTTCCATCAGGTAGCGGTTCATGAACACGCCACCAGCAAGCGCCATAACCTCGATGCCGTAAGTGGCACGCACCAATTCGGCAACATTCACAATGGCTTCCACGAATGCGGCATGAAAACGCGCTGCAATAGCGGAAACAGGAACCGACGTCTGCATATCGTCGAGCATGGCGGCAAATACCGGCGCTACATCCATCAGCAAAACCGAAGTGTCGGCAGCCGTGCTGTTTTCCGTTGCCGTGTTCTTGATGAAGGCGATGCGATAACGCTCGTCTTCCACAGGCAAACCCGCAGCCTCTACCTGAGCCCTATGCGCCGCGGCCTCCAAAAGAATGGCCGCTTCGCCCTCGTAGCGGGGGTGGGTGCATACGCCCAACAGCGCCGACGCTGCATCGAAGATACGCCCAACCGAAGACGTTTCGGGGGTGTTCAGACCCTTTTCGATCATTTGCTCGAACACTTCGGCATTGGGCACGCATTCGGATACGAACCTCTTGGCCTGTTCATGCTCCAGCAGATCAAACGACCACAGGGCGCCGTAGGCGATGCGTGCAGGGTCCTTGATGGCAGCCGCGCCGCCTGGTAGGGGAATGTAGGCGAAGTTCACAAAGCGCTCATAGGCCTGAAGGTTCGAAAGCAGCACTTCGCCGCCCCAAATAGCACCATCGAGTCCGTAACCCGTACCGTCGAACGCAAAGCCGCATACAGGGCCTTCAAGGTTGTTTTCGCCCATAACGGAAAGAATGTGCGCATGGTGATGCTGCACGCGCGTTATGGGCAAGCCCTGGTTCATCGCCCACTTCGTGGAAAGATATTCAGGATGGTAGTCGCACACTATGCGCTTAGGCTCGAAATGCAGCAGACTAGCGTAACGGCGGCGCGTTTCATTCCATGCGTCGAGCACCGCCGCGCTTTCCAGGTCGCCCACGTGCTGGGAGACGAACGCCTTACCAGCGCGCGCGTAGGTTAGCGTGCTTTTCTGCTCGGGGCCTACCGCCAAAAACTCTTCGCTTGCGCCTTCGGAACACGGAGCCGAAACGGGAAGCGGGGCATAACCGCGAGCGCGGCGGATGAACTGAACAATGTCGCCCGCAGCGCCACCGTCGAGGATGCGGATAACGGAATCGTCATAGCGTCCCACGATTTCACGGTTGTTCACCAGGAAGGCATCGGCCACGCCGGCAAGTTGGGAAAAGGCCGCTTCTTCATCGATAACGATAGGCTCATCGTGGATGTTGCCCGATGTCATAACAAGCATGCCACCGCATTCGTGAAGCAGCAGATGCTGAACGGGCGTGGTAGGCAGCATTACGCCCAGTTCAGGCAGGCTGTCGGCCAGGCCCTTCGCAAACGCCGCATCGGAGCGCTTTCGCAACAACACGATAGGGCGCGCAGGACTCGTAAGCTGGCGCGCTTCAGCATCGTTGACTTCGCAAAGAGCGCGAGCCTCTTCCACCGAAGCAACCATAACGGCAAACGCCTTGCCAGGACGATGCTTGCGCTGGCGCAATGCGGCAAGAGCCGCCTCGTTGGCGGCGTCGCACACCAGGTGGTACCCACCCAAGCCCTTAACAGCAACGATACTGCCTTCCGCAATCAGCTTTGCGGCACGATGGAAGATCTCGTCGGATTCCTCGACGTTTTCCGCCCAGGAAATGCCTTCGAGCGAAAGGCCGTCCGCGGAACCCGATTCAATCCAGCCAATTTCAGGACCGCACTCAAAGCACGCATCGGGCTGCGCATGAAAGCGCCTGTCGGCGGGGTCGGAATACTCTTCTTGGCATGCTGGGCACATAGCAAACTGCGCCATAGATGTTTCGGGGCGGTCGTAAGGCAATTTGCGCATGATGGTAAAACGTGGACCGCAGTTGGTGCAGTTGATGAAGGGATAATGGTAACGACGATTATTCGGGTCGAACAATTCTTTCACGCAAGCGTCGCACGTTGCCAAATCGGGCGAAACAAGCGTGGTTTCGTCCTGTTCCGCCGCATCGGAAAAGCGAATCTCGAAGGTATCGAACCCCTGCACGGGAACTTCCGCAATCTCGATTTCGCTTACTTGCGCAGCAGCGGGCTCTTCTTCAGAAAGAGCCAACACAAACCTGTCGAGCGGCAGAGTTTCACCTTCGGCGTGCACCTTCACGCCTTCAACATCGTTCAAAACCCAACCGGTAATATCTCGTTTTTTTGCCTCACGATAGACAAAGGGGCGGAAACCCACCCCTTGTACTACGCCAGATATTTTCAGATCAAGCGCTTCACGCGTCATGCGCTGATTGCCTCCTTGAACGCCTTAACCAAGGCACGAATAGACACTGCGGAGTTGTCAGGCAAATGCACCTGGACGCAGCGGCGGCCACGGTCGGAAAGGATTGCAAAGTCGCCCGAAGCCTGAGCCTTTGCAAGTTCGCCCAAACTCTGTGCGCGGGGGTCTTCAATGGCGATATCCTTCGGCTCTTCTGCCGAGATAATCAGGAACACCCCTTCGTTCGGACCGCCCTTATGGAGCTGACCGGTGGAATGCAGGTAGCGCGGACCAATTTCCAAGCACGACGCCGCACCCAAGCGGTCGGCAACCGAATGGCGGATTTCCTCCAACGCTTCACGGCGACCTTCGCCCGTGAAGGGGAGGAACGCATTCAAGCTGAAGTAATCTCCGGGCTCAATGCTGCCGAACAGAGCGCGCAATGCAGAAACGAGCGATTCGTCTGCAACGGATTCGCGAAGAGCTTCGGACACGTGCACCTCAACGTCGCCGATAGGAATGCCGGCAAGGCCCTTTTCCACAAATTCAGGGTTGCGGGCGCCATTGGCAAGAATGCTGAGCACTTCCTTCTTGGCAACCGCCACGTCGGGCTGGTCGAAGGGGCACACCTTCATAAGATAGCCAACCATGGCAATGGCGTATTCCCACATAACGAAGTGAGCCGCCACTTCCTCCACGTTCAGAACCTTGAAGCTCATACGCGGAATGGCGGGATCGATGAACTCGAGCGCATGGCTGAAGTTCTGACGATCATCCCACAGGTCGGTTTTGGTGTTGTAGGTGATAACCGTGCGGTCGTGCGGATCTTCGCGCAGAACCAGCGAGTCAACCTCGATGTTGGGCAGGATGCCGAAGCCGTTCTTGCCCAAGCTTTCGGCTACGAGCTGCTCAATCCACAAACCAAGTACGCGGCCGCGCTTTGGCGTGAAGAACGAAAACTTGTCGCGCCCGTTCTTATAGTTGTCGAACAGGAACGCCGCCAAATTCGATGCGGGGTTGTCCAAATCGTCGGTAGAGCACAGCTCCTCGGCGCTGCGCGCGCTTTCCATAACCTTTTTGATGTCGATGCCCACCAAAGCGGCAGGAACCAAACCGAAAACGGAAAGAGCAGAGTAGCGCCCGCCAACCGTAGGCTCGCCAGAGAATACCTTAGCCCAGCCTTCTTCCTTGGCACGCGCCTCAAGCTCAGAGCCAGGATCGGTGATGGCAATCAGGTGGGAAGGTATTTCCTCTTCCGGCAAGGTTTCCGCCAAAATGGTGCGGACCGCTTTCATAACCAAGGTGGGCTCGATGGTGCCGCCCGACTTGGAAGACTGGATGATAAGCGTGGTTTTGGGGTCGCATTCGGCCAAGATGGTACGAACACGCACCGCCGATACCGAATCGAGCGTCTTAAACGTAATAAGCGACGAATCAGGCTTGTTGTACTTGGTAAGCGTCATCGGAGCCTGGGTAGAACCACCCTGGCCGATGAGGATAACCGTCTTCAAGCCGCGAGAAATCATCTCGTCGGCAAAATCCTGGATCTCGTCGATAGGACACGGTGGCTCGCTGGCCAGCGTTGCCCATCCCATATATTCAGCGGCGCATTGCTGTGCTTCTTCGGAAAAGCCATAAAGAGAGCTGTCCTTGCATCTAACTCGACTAGCAACCTTGCCGTCGACTAGAGCCTGGAGCGAGGGAGGGTAGATCCCCTGAATGGCAAAATCGATCATTTGTCCTTCTTTCATAGGTCTTCCGATTTTACCAAATAGCAACACGTATACCACCTCCACCCCCTTGATGTATAGAAAATGCCATTTATACGATCTTATTGCCGCTGGTCAGATGAATGTGCCTAAAAGAAAAACCCAACAACGGCACATGCTACGATCCAAGTAAACGTAGCGCTTAGCGCAATCCCGTTCAGGGCAGGAGGAACAGGCATGTCCATCACGTACGATTTCTCAGGGAAAACAGTTGTCGTCACCGGTTCGGCGCGCGGCATCGGGCGACGCATTGCAGAACGATTCTACGAAGCAGGTGCCAACGTTGCCTTGTGCAGCATTTCACCAAACGGCAAAGAAGAACTGATGCAGGAAATCGCTGGCGATGACCGTAGTCGCATCATGGCAAAGCCCGTCGACGTGACGCAGGTCGAGCAGATCAGAACATTCTTCGAAGCGGTAGTGGAAAAGTTCGGTTCGTTCGACGTCCTGGTGAACAACGCAGGAATCTTTACGAGCGAGACCATCGAAACCGTTACTGAAGCCGATTGGGAACGCGTAATGGACACGAACCTGAAGTCGATGATCTTCGCCAGCCAGTGGTTTGCGCGCCACAACCAGGAGCACGGCACAGGCGGCAGCATCGTGAACATCGCTTCGGTTTCCAGCGTTACCTATATCCCACATAACTTGCTGTACAACATCAGCAAGGCGGGCGTGGTCACGCTTACCAAAACGCTTGCACGCGGCCTGGGTCCTTCCAGCATCCGCGTGAATGCCGTGGCCCCCGGCAGCATTCCCACCGACTTGAATGCAGCACTGTACGCCGATAAGCAACGCGAAATTGATTTGTGCAAAAAGATCCCGCTCGGCCGCCGCGGCACCAAAGACGATATCGCCAACTGCGTGCTGTTCCTGGCAGCTGATGAGTCCTCGTACCTGACAGGACAGGTTATATTCGCCGAAGGGGGCTGGCTGTTGGCTTAGGTCGCCGCCTTCGGGTGGGCGCTGCGCACTCAGGGTCAAGCGGACTCTTTTGCTTTTCTTCGAAAGCTACCGAGCCTCCACAGTGCGCATTAACTCCCTTTTCAGGGGCGTTTTGTTGTAATCGTGCTAACGACAAAAAAGACCCGCCGAAGCGGGTCTTTGAATTGTGGTGGTCGGGGCGGGACTTGAACCCGCGACACGCGGATTTTCAATCCGCTGCTCTACCAGCTGAGCTACCCAACCGAAAGCATCATATCTGACGCGAGTTGTTATATTACCGATAGGTCTTCTGTACGTCAAGCCTTTTATGCAACAAATATTTCAAGCTTTGATCAAGGCCCGTAATAACCCGTAAATGGATTTCCAGATCATTCCGTTTCCCCTGATAAACACGGGTAGAAGATCATAGCTTCCGCGAAAGCAGGAAAAAAGAGGCACCCACAATAGGTGCCTCGATTCGTTAAAACAGCTTATTCCCAAGCGGAACGGCCCTGCAGTGCACGGCGACCGATATCGGAACGGTACTGAACGCCCTCGAATTTGATAAGCTCACATGCCTCATAAGCACGGTTTCGGGCCTCTTCGAACGTATCGCCCAGAGCAACTACGTTCAAAACGCGACCACCAGCCGTAATGAGCTCGCCATCGGGGTTCAATGCCGTACCAGCATGGAAAACGATAACCCCGTCGAGCTCTTGAGCCTCTTCCACGCCGAGGATAACCTTGCCCTTTTCGTAGGACCCTGGGTAGCCTTCGCTTGCTAAAACAACGCTCACTGCCCATTTATCGGACCAGGAAAGAACGATATCTTCGGGACGTCCCTCGGCAACAGCAAGCATGATGTTTACCAGGTCGCCTTCAAGGCGAGGCAGTACTACCTGGGTTTCAGGATCGCCAAAGCGCGCATTGAACTCCAGCACCTTCGGGCCTTCGGGTGTAAGCATGAACCCGCCATACAGGCAACCGCGATAGTCGTTTTCGAACGGTTCCTTTGCCGTAGCGGCAGCCGATTGCTCCATGATGGAAACCATGGTTGCCATCTCTTCTTCAGTGACAATAGGCACCGGGGAATACACACCCATGCCACCCGTATTGGGGCCAAGGTCACCATCGTAGGCACGCTTATGGTCTTGCGCAGGGGCCATGCAGAATGCCTTGCCGTTGGAAACAAAAGCCAAAAGCGAGCACTCGGGACCAGTCAGCATTTCTTCCACAACGACAGTCTGACCTGCGTCGCCGAAGTTGCCATCAAAGCAAGCCTCAACAGCATCGAGCGCCATATCAAGCGTTTCGGCAACCACAACGCCCTTGCCGGCAGCAAGGCCGTCAGCCTTAACAACCAATGGAGCGCCTAGCTCTTCGCAGTACGCACGAGCCGAAGCAGCGTCGGTAAAGCTCTGGTAGCGTGCCGTAGGAATACCGTTTGCATCCATGAAGCGCTTGGAATAGGTCTTGGAACCTTCCAGCTGAGCGCCTTGCGCATCAGGGCCGAACACGGGAATGCCCGCTTCGCGAAGAACATCGGCAACACCAGCCACGAGGGGAGCCTCAGGGCCGATTACCACCAATTCGATGTTGTGAGCCTGGGCAAATGCGAGTACCGCCTGAGCGTCTTCAGCATTGAGATCCTTAACGTTGCGAGCAATGTTTGCCGTGCCGCCATTACCGGGAGCCACGTACAGCTCGGTGCAACGAGGCGATTTCGCAAGCGCCCACGAAATAGCATGCTCACGGCCACCGCCGCCAAGAACCAGAATGTTCATGGTTCAAACCTTTCTTGTTTGATGCCAAAAAGCACCCCCGCAGGTTATTCCGCGAAGGTGCTTTGCTTGTTTTGCTTTACCGGGTGAGGCCCATATTGTTAGCGGCTCTCCCAGCCATTGAAGATAGTCTGGTTGCGATCGGGACCAACAGCGATGATGGACGCCTTTACGCCAGAAACCTCTTCAAGGTACTTAACGTAGCTCTGCGCGTTTGCGGGCAGGTCTTCGAACTTCTTGCAATCGGAGATATCGACACCCTCCCAACCAGGAAGCTCTTCGTAGATAGGAGTTACGTTCTTCGGATAGATAACCGAATGCTGCATGGGGAAGTAGTCGTAACGCTGACCGTCTGCCTCATAAGCAACGCAAACCTTGATGCGGGGAACGCAGGAAAGAACGTCGAGCTTGGTAAGAGCCATGTCGGTCATGGAGTTAACTTCTACCGCATAGCGAGCCTGAACCGCGTCGAACCAACCGCAACGGCGCTTACGACCGGTGGTTACACCGTATTCGCCGCCCGTCTTGCACAGAAGTTCGCCGGTTTCGTCGTGAAGCTCCGTGGGGAACGGACCAGAGCCAACACGCGTGATGTAAGCCTTAGCGATACCCAAAACCTTGCCGATCGCCTTCGGGCCCACGCCAGAACCGGTGGGTGCACCGCCAGCGCAGCAAGAAGAAGAGGTTACGAACGGGTAAGTACCGTGGTCAACGTCGAGCATGGTGCCCTGAGCGCCTTCGAACAGCACGTTCTTGCCTGCACGGAGCTCCGCATTCAACAGCTGCGTGGTTTCGGCCATATGCTCGCGCATTACGTCGGCGTAGGGGAGGTACATCTCGCAAATCTGATCAACCGTGTAGGGCTCAAGATCGTAGATCTTGGTAAGAACCTGGTTCTTCAAGAACAGGGCCGCTTCAACCTTTTCGCGGAAGATCTTTTCATCGAGCAGATCCTGAACGCGAATGCCGCAACGAGAAATTTTATCTTCGTAAGCAGGGCCGATACCACGCTTGGTGGTGCCAATCTTGTGCTTGCCCAGATGACGTTCAGATGCACCATCGAGATCGATGTGATACGGCATGATGATGTGAGCGTCGCAGGAAATGCGCAGGCGATCGCAGGAGAAACCTTCGCCCTGCAGCATGTTCATCTCTTCAACGAGAACCTTCGGGTCGATAACGCAACCGTTGCCGATAACAGGCGTGATGTGATCGTACATAACGCCGGAAGGAATCAGGTGAAGCGCCAGCTTGGTATCGCCGTGGATAACCGTGTGGCCTGCGTTGTTTCCGCCCTGATAACGAACAACGTAATCGTAGTCGCTCGCAATAAGGTCAGTGATCTTGCCTTTGCCCTCGTCGCCCCACTGAGCGCCAAGGAGAACCGTGCTTGGCATGAAAGGTCCTTTCGATGTTTTAATAATTAGCCAGGTGCTACGCACCAAAACGCGCAACAAGCCCTAGCAACCAAAATCATACTACAGTTGAATCAATTTGCTTCGCGGATCAACAGTTCCCATCAAGGCTGCAACGTCTGAATGGCATGTAAACAAAATTACTTGCCGATACTGCGCCAATTCTGCCAAAGCGCGGGCAGCTTGCGCGCGGCGCTCGTCATCGAAATTGACCAATATGTCGTCGCACAGCACAGGAAGCCCGCGACCAACATTGGCAGCAGAAAGAAGAAGGGCAATGCGCAGACTCAAATACAACTGCTGACGCGTACCCAGCGAAAGAAGATGGGGCGGGCGCACGGTTTTAACCGCGTCAATCACCTCCAGTTCGCCTTGGGCATTCATGCGCACCTGCTGCCAGGCGCCATCGGTCATCTGCGAGAGCAAGCGCGAAGCGGTGCGGTATACCTCAGGTTGGCTTTTGCGCTCCCATTCGGCAATTGCCGCCTCGAGGGACCGTTTGGCAATGAACAGAACCGAGAGCCTACGGTACGTTTCCCGCAGGCGCGCCTCCACCTCTTCGCATTTGAACTTTGCCTCGTCGAAATCGGTTGAGCTGCGAGCAGCAGCCAAACGTTCCGACAGCTCCCCATACTGACGATCGGTTTCGGCAGCCGTAGCCGCCGTCTTAGCACGGTCCCGCTCTTTACGCTCAATCGCTTGGGATATCACCTCTACCGATGCGCCATCGTCGAAGCCTGCCTTGCGGCACAGTCCCACACGTTGATTCTTACATTCGGCTAATTCCTTGCGAAGGCTTGCACACTGAAGGGAACGCGCCTGATGGTTCAGGCTCTCCGTTGCGCATGAGGTGCGGTAATCATCAAGCTGGTCCAGCAATCGGCGAGCACGGCGAAGAGAACCAGCAGCGGCTTTCAATCCGTTCGCCTCTAAGAAGCTCACAACCTGGGCATCGAAATCACGGAGAGACCGTTCGCAAGCTTCCACCGTTTTCTTGTCCTGCTGAACCACCCAATTGCGCTTCTTCAGCTCTTCGTCAAGCTCGTCTTCTCCAGGAATCGGCTTCAACGCCATCGAAATACCCGCCGCACCTATTACCAGGGCAAATGCAACCAATGCCACTCCAGCAATCAGGTAAGAGACACCACCATGATCGGGGGCGCTGTACAAAACGAAAGAACCGCCGAACGCCATAAGCAGCGTTAACGCCAAAGCCAATCCGAGCTTCACTTTGCGCTGCGAAGCAAACTGATTCTTGCTATCAGCGGCCTTAGCCCGTTCGGCGAAGACTTCGTAATCGGACTGAGAGCGAACAGCATCCATACGTGCGGCATCCAAAGAATGCTCCAGTTTCGCGCGACGGCGCTCAAAATCATCGAGGCTGTCCGCAAGTCGATACTGATCTTCCCTGCTCAAGCCAACCAGCTCGGCAAGCTCGAGCGGCGGCTCCCCCTCATGCTTGGAAGCTTCATCTTCCAAGCGCAGCGCCTCATGGAGCGATGCGCGCGATTCTTCGATGGAATGATCGATTTCCTCCACACGAGCGCGGAGCGTTTTCAGCCCTTCGATTTCCGCATTAAGCTGCTGCTGCGTTTGTGCAAGCAGGTCTCTCCGCGGACCCCATGAGGCAAGCGTCTTCTCCTGCGCACGCAGTGCATCAGCCTCTTCGCGGCCCTGATGGACCAACTCGCGCAGACGAAGTCGCTCTTCCGTTAGGTTAGGCACCGAATTCGGGTTCTTGGCAGAACGGGAAAGCTCCTGTTTAATGCGCTCATTCACTTCATCAAGCGCATGAGCGGGGGAAGCCCCCGTACCGGAACCAGCGGTAAGCAAATGAGCCGTTACTTCGTTATGGCGATCAAGGCGCAAAAGCTCATCGCTCGTTAACGCGAAAATAGTGTTGTAGGTTTCCTGGTCGATATCGGCAAGCAATCCTGCGGGAACGGTTATCCCTTCGCTGTTCTTGGCACGCTTGACCTCGGACACTTCGCCCGTCAAGCTGTCGCGGAAGAAGAGGCTTCCCACACGTTCCGCCGATTCGGGACGATACGGATTACCCTGACCTCTAGAACTCGGCCAACCGAACAAAACGCCCTTTACCAATTCATTGAGCGTGGTTTTGCCAGCTTCGTTGGGGCCGTACACCACATTCAGACCAGGAGAAAACGGGCCCACGATGGTGTTCGAGAACTTCCCGAAACTCGACATCTTCACATGCTCAAGAAACAAGGGGCTGATGCGCGTCTCGGCACTGGTATTTTTCTTTTTACCCATTAAGCCTCACGCCCCAACAAATCAAGCACAAGCGTTTCGGCTTCATCGCACAAGGAGGGCATCACGCGACCAAGCGTTTTGGGCAACGGAAGGTCGCGGCTGCAGAATTCGTCTTCCATACCCTGAAGCGCCGCCGCATCGCCTTTGCGATACTCATCGAGCGCACCAAGGTATGCTGCGGGGAACAACCCTTCGGCACGAAGAGCCTCTTTGTCGAAAGGCGCCGAAGTTCGGCCTTGGATATCGTCGATAAAGAAAAACGGATACGAGTCGTTCACCGCCTGACGAAGATCATCAAGTACATGAGCGTCAAGGCGCGAATGGAGGCTCGTCTTGCCGATAAGGATCACGCGGAATATCATGCGCTGGCAGCACGCATCGGCATTGGCGGCAAACTGCGCAGAAACAATGCGCTCTTGAACATCGGCAACCGTTGGGCATTCAGACACATCCACCTCTAAGCGGCACCATTCAACCTGCGCCATGGGAAGGAAGTCCGCCTGAACGGGGGATCCCTGCGAAAGCGTAACTTGATACACCCCATGAGGGCCGGTTTCCACCACGCTCCTGCCCTGGGGGCACCCAGAAAAGACGATGCGCGGATCTTGATGAGCGGGCAGCAGGCGCGGCTGATGAACATGGCCGCACGCCCAATAATCAACATCTCGCGAAAGCAGGGTTTTGGGTTGCACTGGCGAGCGTGTGGGATCGATATCAAGGCCCGTATGCAGTATGCCAACCATAAAAGGCGCCTGAACGCCGAGTTCACGTTGGGCAGTTTCACGTGAAACCCCTTCAGAAATATCAACGCCGGCAGGCCAAGACTGACTGAAGTATCCGCGTCCGCCAATCAACGCAAGGGGCTCACCCCCACGTTCATACAACGCAAAACTGGGCTTGCCCGCGCCCAGCAGATGAGCGTTTTCCGGCAAAGAGGAAAAGCCGTTATCCCACGACGTAAAAGGATCATGATTGCCCGTTACGAAGTACACGGGGATGCCCGCATCGTTGAGCCTTTCCAAACCCGATACAAACAGCGAAAAATCAGCATACGAAGGGCGCGAATCGTCGAAGATATCGCCCGCAACCACCACAAAATCAACCTGCTTTTCTATCGCAGTGTCAATAATGCGCCGATACGCATCCGGAATGGCCTTCAGCAGCACGTCAGCCCATAGGGGAGAGCTTGCGCGGAGCCCCTTAAACGGTGCCCCCAAATGCAAGTCGGCTGCATGTATGAACGTAATCGTGCTCAATCCAGCCTGCCTCTCGTAAGACTAGTAACGCGAATCGTCGAAGTGATTGGTGAACTTGGTGAATTCGGGAATGAACGTGAGCGGGATGTCGCGCGTCGGGCCGCTACGATTCTTCGCCACGATGAGCTCCGCCATGCCCCAGTCGGGGCGACTGTCCGATTCAGCCTCGGCTTCCGTAGTGCTTCGGTCGATGAACATAACGATGTCGGCGTCCTGTTCGATGGAGCCCGATTCACGAAGGTCTGAAAGCATCGGGCGCTTATCGGTACGCGACTCAACGCCACGGGAAAGCTGCGAAAGCGAAATGATGGGCACTTCGAGTTCCTTTGCCAAAACTTTCAGGCCACGTGAGATTTCAGCAACCTCGACGGCGCGGTTGTTGGGATGAGGGATTACCGGCTGCATAAGCTGCAGGTAGTCAACGATGATCAGGCCATTCTTCTTGTTGCGCATCATGCGACGCGCCTTGGTGCGCAGCTCGACGATGGAAAGACCAGCCGAGTCGTCAACATACAGCTCGCAGTTGGAAAGGTCGCTGGAAGCCTGGATAAGCTGGCTCCAGTCCCCTTCGGTGAGCTGACCATTGCGCATGCGCGAAAGCGCAAGGCCCGCTTCCGCCGCCAAAAGCCTCTGCGTGATTTCGTTGGAGCTCATTTCCAAGCTGAAAAACGCCACAGGCGCGCCGGACTTAGCGGCATTGGCTGCAAGGTTCATAGCGAACGACGTTTTACCAACAGCAGGGCGAGCAGCCAGGATAATAAGGTTGCCCGGGCGCAAGCCGCAAAAAAGCTTATCCACATCGATGAAGCCGGTGGGCACGCCTTGGAGCATGCCTTCGCGGTTGCCCATTTCGGCAATTTCCTCATTCGCTTCTACCAGCAATTCCTGAATGCCCTTAAAGCTGGAATTTACCGTTTGCTCGGTAACGCCGAACAATGCCGCTTCCGACTGAGAAATAAGTTCCTTCGGATCGGCAGGGGAATCGTAGGCAAGCGATGTGATTTGAGCCGCACTCATAAGGAGTTCGCGGCGAATGGCGTCGCGGCTCACGATTTCGGCATGATGCTGCCAGCTGGTGAACGCAAACGTGTTGTCGGCGAGTTCCAGCAGATACTGCTGACCACCAACTGCCTCCAACTGACCCGCTGCCTTCAAGTTGTCGGAAACGGAAATCACATCGATCGGGATGGAACGCGCGTTCATTTCGCGCATTGCCTCGAAGATCATCTTGTGAGCTGGACGGAAGAAGCTTTCGGGCTTCAGCTTCAAGGACACTTCCTCGAACACGCCCGTCGACAAAAGACATGCCGCTAAAACCGTTTGCTCAGCCTCAATGTTCTGAGGCAAAGACTTGCGCGCTTCAGAAGCTGGCTGATTGTTTTCAGGCATGAGGGTTTGCTCCTTGGTGTTTCGATGGCTAGCACCCTCATAATACCCGCTTTGTTGCCGGGGCTCGGTCAAGACTCGGCAACAACACCAAATAGTAAGACCCTGTCGAGGAAGTGTCCTCGACAGGGCCGCAATCTGGCTCCACTCAACTCGGTAATTAGTACAGTGGCGGACAAGTTTTGCAGGAGTCCAAGTTGGGGAAGTCCAAGTCGTGGCTATCGATGTCGCGATCGGTAAGGATTGAAGCTAAACCCCGATCAGCCGAAGTACGCGGATCGTTATTGTTCTCAACAAAAAAAGAAAGGCCACCCAAATGGGTGGCCTTTCAAAAAAGCAGATAAGAAACTACTCGGCAGCTTCTTCAGTTGCCTCTTCTGCCTCTACTGCTTCTTCAGCAGCTTCCTCAGCAGGAGCAGCGAAGGTTGCCTCGTCGCCTACGAGCAGAACGAGGTTAGCCTTGATGTCGCGATAGAGAGACACAACAACAGTGTGCTCACCAGCGGACTTGATGGCATTCTTGATCTCAACGCGACGACGGTCGATGTCGAGGTCAGCCTGAGCCTTAACAGCGTCAGCTACCATCTGAGCGGTTACGGAGCCAAAGAGAACGCCCTCTTCGCCTACACGAACCTCAACCTTAACGGTAAGAGCCTCGAGCTGAGCCTTCATCTTGTTAGCATCAGCAATGCGGTTCTCTTCGCGAGCAGCAATGTTGTGCTTGCGCTGCTCGAGCTGCTTCAGATTGCCCTTGGTTGCCAGAACGGCCATACCCTGGGGAAGCAGGTAGTTGTTAGCAAAGCCGGGAGCTACGTCTACAACGTCGCCTTCGCCGCCCTTGTTCTTAACTTCGGTAAGAAGGATAACTTTCATTTCATCCTCCTCTTAGCGATTACGGCGATCGCCGCGGCCGCTTACAGCAGGCACAGCGTAGGGCATGAGAGCCATTTCGCGTGCGCGCTTAACAGCATTGGCGATATCGCGCTGGTGCTGGGTGCAAGCGCCCGTAACACGGCGGGGCTTGATCTTCCCACGGTCAGTAACATACTTGCGCAGCATCTGAGTGTCTTTGTAGTCGACGTATTCCGCATGATCCTTGCAGAACTGGCAATACTTTCGACGAGGCTGCTTGGTGTAGTCAGACATGTTAACCTCTTTCGAATGATTAGAACGGAATGTCGTCGTCGTAAACGGAGGCATCTACAACCGGTGCAGCCATCGGAGCTGCTGCCATTGGTGCCTGAGCCATAGGCGCCGCCATGGGAGCCGCGGCGCGAGGAGCACCATCGTTGCGGCTGGTCATGAACTCGATCTCGTCAACAATGACTTCGATCTTGCTACGCTTCTGGCCATCGCGCTCCCACTGGCTCCAACGAAGCTTTCCCTCGATGGCGACCTTGCTACCCTTGGAAAGGAAGCGGGAAACGCTCTGTGCGCGAGCACCAAACATAGTGCAATCAATGAAGTTGGGGTAATCTTCCCATTCACCCGTCTGCTGATTCTTGCGGCGATCGTTAACTGCGACGCCGAAGCCCAGAACAGGCATACCGCTTGCAGTAGAACGCAAATCGGGATCACGAGTAAGGTTTCCGCTGATTACAACTCGATTGATACTCATATCGATACCTCTTTCACAACGTGGACTAGTCCGTCCACCTTTTGATTTCCTTGAAAATTAATCGCGATCGGTGCGAGCAACGATCATGTGACGCACAACAGCATCGGAGATGCGGAGTACGCGGTCGAGTTCAGCAATGTTGCTGGGCTCTGCATGGAAATCGATAAGGGTGTAATCACCGTCGGTCAGACCGTTGATTTCGTAAGCGAGCTTGCGCTTACCCCAGTTATCAACATTATCAACGACACCGTTACCTTCTGCGAGGGCGGTCTCGATACGCTTCATAACAGCGAGACGAGATTCTTCGTCGATAGACGGAGCTACAAAATACAAGAGTTCATAAGCCTTCATCAGTTCACCTCCTCTGGACTTACGGCTTCGGGTTTAAAGGCTACCCCGAAGCAGGAAATTAGCCTTGTTAGGTTACCAAACAAGGCAGTGAAGAACCAATGACTCTACGAGAACTCACGGTTTGCACACATTAGCCTTACGGATTTCCTGAGACCATCCTATTCCCGTTATCTGAAATTAATGCGAAAACAATGCGAAAACCCTGGAAAAGCTGGGCGATGCCCTGGTTTCCGCATAGGCGTCATACCTTCTTTTCAAACAACGAATTCAGCGCACAAAAAAGGAGCCGGCAGTGCTGCCGACTCCTCGATTGAGTTCGCTATTCCTCAGTTGCTTCTTCCTGCTCTTTAGGATCGAGGGTTCCCTCCACCTCAAGCTCAAGTTTGAGGTTTTCCATAAAGTTAGGAGCAGGGCCGATGTAGACAACCTCTCGCTCAATGCCATCCTCATCGTAAAGGTAGCCAAATGCGTACCCCTGCTCTTCGCCAGGCAAGCCACCTTCAGCGATAAGCGCGTCCTTCTGGCCTTCATCGGTGTCGACATAGCCGTCATAGCAGAAAGCATATGCCGTCGCGCCACGAGCGCCCTGAACCTCTTTACGCGCAGCCAAGAAGCATTCCTCAGCATCGTCACCCGGGTGCGTCTCGATGAAGAGGTTCTCCTTCACTGCAAGACCAGTGAAGGGAATAACATCTTTCCCCTCCTCCATCTTATCGGCAGCTTCGTCCAAAACAGCGACGATAACAGCCTTCAGCACGTCATCAACGTCTTCTACGGGGATATCGTTTTCGGGATCTACCACACGATCTACCATGGTCGTCCTTTCCCTTTTCTTCTAAACCAATTCAGCCCAGTGTACTCTCGCAAGCAGAAAAGCCCAACCCAAACTCCGCCAACGAGCACAACCCATCCATGAAGGTTGGGAATATAGGGCTTTGGCTGTCTATATGAAAAAAGGCCTGGCAAGAGCAGACCTTTAAATTCTGGCGGAAGGGGAGGGATTTGAACCCTCGTTACCGGGAGTACCGGTAAAACGGTTTTCGAGACCGCCGCATTCAGCCGCTCTGCCACCCTTCCAAGATATGTATCAGCCGCCAAAGGGGCTGGTGAAAAAGAAAGCGCCCAAAACAGGCGCTTTCGAAAAATCACTGGCGGAGAGATGGGGATTCGAACCCCAGATACGCTTTTGGCGTATACACGATTTCCAATCGTGCTCCTTAAGCCAGACTCGGACATCTCTCCAGCTGCAGCGCTTCCCGCGCATGCAAGGATGTACTTTACACCATCTTAGTACCGGCTGACAAGAGAAAAATAGCCATCTTCTGACAAGATTTTTAAAGGAACGTCAAAAAGGTCGGAAACACACTCGGTAGTAAGGGCTTCTTCCTTGGGCTTGTCCCCATAAAGCTTGCCGTCTTTGATCATTACCACACGCTTGATTTCGGGAATGATGTCTTCGGGATAGTGCGTAACCAAAATAATCGACTTGCCAGCAGCAACCAAATCGCGCATTGCCTTGCGAACGAAATACATGCCTTCAGGATCAAGCGCGGTAGTTGGCTCGTCAAATACCAATACCTCAGGATCATGAACAAGCGCACGGGCAATAAGCACGCGACGAGCCTGACCAGAAGACATTGTCATGATGTCTCGATCGGCGTGCTCTTTCATCCCCAGGAATTCCAGAGCACGCAAAGCCTTTTCCTTGCCTGCCTCGGTCATGTTGTGACGGCGGGGAACACCAAGAACGCCGAACAGCCCGCCGTACACCACATCAAGGGCCGGAAGATGGACGGTTATCTGATCCTGCATCGTTGAAGAAACAATACCCAAGCATTGTTTAACCTCTTCGAGCGTGACCAACGACTTTCCCTTGAACAGCACTGGAGGCTCATCGCGATGGAGAGGGAACACTTCACGGGTTATGAGATGAATAAACGTCGATTTGCCGGCGCCATTGGGGCCAATAAGGGCAATGCTTTCGCCTTGCTGCAATATGAAGTCCCCCACATTTAAGATCTCTTTTCCCTTACGGCGAACTACGGCGTCATGAAGCTCGATTAAAGGCGGTTTCGTTTCCATTGCTTACCTTTCTAGATAAATCAAGGCCGCCCCATGCGAGGCGGCCTTGAGAAAGCCTGATTAATTGGTTTCTACTGACCGGAATTCTCGGAATCCGAGCTCTGCTCATTGGAGGATTCCGACGAGCCCTCCGTAACCGACGCATCGGCATTGGTGCCGGCAGAAGCCCCATTGTTGGAGTCATCGGAGTTATCGCTCGACGAATCGCTGTTGTCGTACTTGGTCATATCAAGGTTATAAGGAACATTCTCGGGCATATCGTTGTTCTGGATGTCTGCCTGAGCCTTATAGTTGTTGAACCAATCGGAATATGCCGTGGACTTGTTCTGGTCCTTCACGATGTTCGAAATGTAGTCAACGAATTCCTGAGGATATGCGGAGAGGCTAGTTGCCTTGCCATCGCAGGTGAACTCATCGGTGCACTTGATGATGTGAATGCCGTAATCGCTCGTTACCAAACCAGACACCTGACCAACGGAAAGGCCGTCAAGAGCATCGGTGTAGTCGGTTACAAAGGAATTGATAGCGTCCCAGCCAACATTGCCGCCATCGGCCGCAGAGGCCGTGTCGGTGGAATACTGCTTGGCAGCTTCGGCGAAATCGAGCGTCCCAGCATTGATCTGATCGAGTACTTCCTGAGCCTTTTCGGTGTCGCTCGAAGCGAACAAGATATGGGAGGACTTCTTAGCGCCATTGAACATGGTGTAGTACGTGTTCAGCATTTCAAGTACCTTTGAGTCGTCAGCAGTGGCTGCATCTCCCGCAACTGCATCTTCCAAGGCCTTATCAAGCAAGCCAGCTTCAACGGACTCGCGATACTGATCTTCAGTCAAGCCAGCAGAGGAAAGAGCTTGCTTCCAAGCGTCATCGCTGTCGTAATTGGCCTTCATGTTGTTGATCTCGTCATCAACCTGAGACTGCTCGACCGTGATGCCCTTTTCATCACACGCCTGCTTCTTCAGCTCGTTTTCAACGTAGTAATCGATCACCTGATCGCGGACGGTGGCAGGGTCAAAGGAATTCTCCTTCATCCAATTGCCCCAGTCGTCGTCGCTGGTGAGGTCTGAGCTAGTGCGGAAGTCCTGAATGTACTTAGTGATGGTATCTTCCTGAATCTCAGCGCCATTTACCGTTGCTGCAACGCCGCCGGTATAGCCGTAATTCGTGCCACCACAACCAACTAGGGCAATGCAACAGGCAGCGGATACGCCGACAACAGAAATCTTGCGAAGAAGAGCTCCGTGCTTCATGTATGTTCCTTTTTCCTACGGTACGAAACGAGGTCACACCCGATGAGCAGGTGCAACGCATGCTATTTTTGCACAACGTCAATTTCGTGATTTCGTTCGCACAATTTGCCCACGTATCACCGCTGTTTAATCACACCCCCTCCATAAAAGACGCTTCCTCTATCGGGGTCGGCGAACAGCGACAGCTCCGGCGCACGAAATTCCCGAGCAGCGTGCCAACCACTCCGAAATACCCGATCCCGATGCAGCGCTCTGTTTCACGTGAAACGAAATGTCTTGCACTCCACCCAGATAATTCGCTTCTTTATCGCAAGGCCATGTAGCTCCTCATTCTGAAAACAAAAATCTCACCTTTCTTGCAACTTTTTTGCGATTAGGGACTCCTTCCCTTATCTGCAAAGCAAAAAGGGACCGTTTCGCGGCTGATTTGCTGCGATTTCGGGCCGCGATTTGCGCCTTGGCGCCCTGCGACAATCCCTAATCGCAAAAAAGTTGCAGCTCAGGCCATATTTTTGCTTTCAGGCCCTTGGGGCAGCCCCGGGATGACGCTATAGGCAGAAATCCCCAAGAATGGCGACTCGGAACAACTCCGTATAGCACCAGGAGCAGAGCAGTCCAGGCGAGGCACATCTTTATCTGATCGCTTCTTATTGCAGGCGGTGCTTAAAACCAGAAAGGCTGGACGATAAATCGTCCAGCCTTTTAGTTAATCAGTCTTTTTGACTTATTTCTTTCCAGGAAACTCCACCTATGCAAGAAGAAGCCAAACTGAAAGAAACTGATTTATTTATTCTTTGCTTCCTTACGGCGCTGAGTAGCGGAAAGGGTGCGCTTGCGGAGACGAATAGACTGAGGCGTTACCTCTACCAGCTCGTCGTCTTCGATGTATTCAAGCGCCTCTTCAAGCGTAAACGTGATAGGAGGCGTAAGGGAGATAGCCTTATCGGCGCCAGAAGAGCGCTGGTTACCCAGCTGCTTAGCCTTGGCGACGTTTACCACCATGTCGCCTTCCTTGGCGGATTCGCCGACGATCATGCCTTCATAGCAATCCTCGCCCGGACCAACGAATAGCTTGCCGCGCTCCTGCAAAGTATCAAGAGCGTATGCAACCGACTTCTCTGTTGCCATGGCAATCATGCAGCCGTTCTTGCGGCCAATCATCTCTCCGGAATAAGGACCATATTCACGGAAGTGATGGAACAGCACCGCTTCGCCGTGGCTTACATTCAGAATCTTGGTCTTCAGGCCCATGGTGCCACGGGAGGGGATAGCAAACGTAAGGTGCGTCATGGTTTCGTCGGACACCATGTCTTCCATGATGCCGCCTGCCGTGCCCATAACCTCAATCGCCTTACCGGAATAGTCGTTGGGAACGTCGATAGTGGCTTCCTCGATGGGTTCGAGCTTGTTGCCAGCCTCGTCTTCCTTGTAAACAACCTGAGGACGACCAACCTGGAATTCGAAACCTTCGCGGCGCATGGTCTCCATAAGAACGGAAAGATGAAGAACGCCACGACCGGCAACGCGAACACCCGACTTGTCTTCGGTTTCCTCGATGCGCATGGAGATATTGCTCTCCTTTTCACGCATCAGGCGCTCCTTCAGCTGGCGGGCGCCAACAATATCGCCCTCTCGACCAACCAAGGGGCTCGTGGAAGCCTCAAACACAACAGCCATGGTGGGTTCTTCAACGGCCAAAGGCTCCATCTCGACAGGATTCTCAGGGTCAGTGATAACATCACCGATGTCGGTCTGCTCCACGCCGATAACAGCCACGATATCGCCTGCGCTGGCCTCGGGGACCTCGGCCTTACCAAGGTTCTCAAAGGTGTACACCTTGCGAATCTGCGCGTTGTAGCGGTTGCCGTCAGGCTGGATTACCAGAACCTGCTCTTTTTCATGAATGGTACCGCTCTGCAAACGACCAATACCGATTCGTCCCTCATAGCTGCTGTGGTCAACCGTGCAGACCTGAAGGGCAACAGGGCCTTCTACATCTACGTCAGGGCAGGGGATTTCCTTCAGGATGGTATCCAGCAGGGGAATCATGTCCATGTTGCCATCATTGACGTCGTAACGTGCGTAGCCATTGACCGCGGAAGCGTAAACTACGGGGAAATCGAGCTGCTCGTCGCTTGCACCCAGCTCAACCATCAAGTCGAACACCTTGTCAACAGCAGCATCGGGGTTAGCGTTGGGGCGGTCAATCTTGTTAACCACAACAACGATGCGCAGACCACGCTCAAGGGCGTGAGAAAGAACGAAACGGGTCTGGGGCTTGGGGCCCTCATAAGCATCAACAATAAGCAATGCGCCGTCTGCCATATTGAGAACACGCTCTACCTCGCCACCGAAGTCGGCATGGCCGGGAGTATCGATAACGTTGATCTTGGTGTCCTTGTAATGGATGGAGATGTTCTTAGAGAGAATGGTGATGCCGCGCTCGCGCTCCTGATCGTTTGAGTCGAGCACGCGCTCAGCGACTTCCTGGTTTTCGCGGAATACATGCGAGGACCAGAGCAGGCGGTCGACCAGGGTGGTTTTACCGTGGTCAACGTGCGCAATGATTGCCACATTGCGGATGTTTTCCTGTTTCATCTACTTCTTCCTTCTTAAAGACGTTGTCTTGTTAACCCATAAGCGGTAAAAGTTTACCAGCGCGAATAAGCCCAAGCAGGGCAGACCAGTCGCTCTACACAAAAAAGAAGCCGTCCATTCGGACGGCTTCGAAAATTCGTGGTGGAGCATAAGGGGATCGAACCCTTGACCTCAGGCTTGCAAAGCCCGCGCTCTCCCAGCTGAGCTAATGCCCCACGTAGGTTATGTGCGATTTCGTTATCAATAAACGCTCCACCGGCAAACTCGGCTCACGGTGGAGCGTTTATCAGTAAAAAAATGGTGGGCCCAAGCAGATTTGAACTGCTGACCTCACGCTTATCAGGCGTGCGCTCTAACCAACTGAGCTATGGGCCCGAAATCGCGCTCAATTAATATACTTCCTACCCCCATATGGGTCAAGAAGAATTTTGCATTTTCTTAAAAAAGTTTTCGCTAGGGTTTCCTTCGGCTGATTCGTATCTGAATAACACCAGATCAGGATAGTGTTTTCAATTCCAATAGCAAAACAAATTATTTCAAAAATTGACAGCAGCACCGCCACTTCGGAAGAAAAAGCGCCCTCTTCTTGGATAATTCCTTGCTTCAAATTAGCGAAAAATTTTTGAAAAAAAATTGGGACCCAGAGCTTCTGGGTCCCAACATCGGAAATATTAGCGCTTACTACTACTCTCCATCGAGCAGGCTTGCCTGATCTTTATGGGTGGCAGGCGCCGCCTTGGAAGATTTCTTTTCGGTTGTAGTGGAAGTAGCCACAGCAGAAACCTTGTCCTTGCCGGCAACATTCATCACATGAACGCCCTGGGTGGAGCGTCCCAGCTGCGACACGCCGGAAACCGGTGTGCGAACCACTACGCCCTCTTCGGTGATAATCATGATCTCGTCGTCTTCCTCGACGATTTTCATGGCCGAGAGCAAGCCCTTCTTGGCCGTCATGGTGATGGTGTACACACCTTGGCCTCCGCGGTGGTGGGAAGGATATTCCTCTACCGGAGTGCGCTTGCCATAGCCGAGCTCGGTGATAACCAAGAGCTCGGTTCCCGGTCGCGCTATCTCCATGCCGAGCACGCGAGCGTCGGCGTTAACCGTCATACCGCGCACGCCCATGGTGTCACGGCCCATAGCACGAACCTCGGATTCGTCCCACATAATAGCCTTGCCTGCAGAGGAGACCATCATGACCTTTTCACCCTCAGCAACGCGCTGGACGCTGATAAGCGTGTCGTTTTCCTTCAGGTTGATCGCGATCAAGCCGTCTCGGCGCGTACGGTCGTAGAGCTTCATGGAAGTTTTCTTAACCATGCCGGACGAAGTCGCAAACATCAGGTACTCGTCTTCGGGGAAATCCTTGGTAGCGATAACCGCAGCGATGGTTTCACCCTTTTCCAGGGGCAGAACATTCACAATTGCGGTTCCTCGAGCATGACGAGACGCCTCGGGAATCTCGTAGGCCTTCAAACGATATACACGTCCGCGAGAAGAGAAGAACAGCAGATAAGCATGGGTTGAGGAAATGAAGAGATGCTCGACGAAGTCGGCCTCTTTCAAATTCACTCCTTGCATGCCCTTACCGCCGCGCTTCTGCTGGCGATACGTAGCCACAGGAAGACGCTTCACGTAGCCAGCCTTGGTTACCGTGATGGCAACCTCCTCTTCAGCGATAAGGTCTTCTACGTCGAGATCCTTCGCCTCGTCGGTGATCTTGGTGATACGAGCGGAGCTGAACTTCTCCTTGATTTCGGTAAGCTCTTCCTTGATCACCTGTTTTACCAGGTCTTTATCGGAAAGCAAACGCTTGTAATAATCGATCTTCTCGCGCAGATCCTTCAATTCGGCTTCGATCTTCTCGCGTTCCAAACCGGTCAGGCGTCGCAGCTTCATTTCGAGGATAGCTTCACTCTGCTTTTCGGAAAGCTTGAAGCGCTCCATCAACACGTCTTTCGCTTCGCGATCGGTGTTGGACGAACGAATGATCTGGATTACCTCGTCGATGTTGTCGAGGGCAATCACAAAGCCTTCCAAGATATGGGCGCGGGCCTCTGCTTTGGCCAAGTCGTAGCGCGTGCGACGCTCCACGACCTCTTCCTGATGCAGGATGTAGTAGTGGAGGATTTCCTTCAGGGACAATACACGAGGAACACCATTAACCAGAGCCAGCATATTGCAGCCGAAACCAACCTGCAGCTGGGTATGCTTGTACAGCTTGTTCAGCACAACCTGAGGAATAGCGTTCTGCTTCAGCTCGATAATGATGTCGATGCCGTGGCGGTCGGCGCCGTCATGAACGTTTGAAATCTCGGGAAGCTTCTTGTCGCGGATCAAATCGGCGATCTTCTTCAAGAGATTAGTACGGTTCACCTGGTAGGGAATCTCGGAAACAACGATGGAATGCTTGCCGTTCTTGCCCTCTTCGATGCGGCACTTCGAGCGAATGGTAAGGCTTCCTTTTCCTGTTTCATAAGCATCGCGGATGCCCTTGCGGCCCATGATGATGCCTCCCGTAGGGAAGTCGGGGCCAGGGAGAACCTTCATCAGGTCGTCAACCGTGCAATCAGGATTGTCGATCATCATGCAGGTTGCGTCGATTGCCTCGCCAAGATTATGCGGGGGGATGTTCGTCGCCATACCAACAGCAATACCCGAAGAACCGTTTACCAACAGGTTCGGGAAGCGCGAAGGCAAGACAACGGGCTCCTGCAAGCTCTCGTCGTAGTTCGGCTGGAAATCTACCGTTTCCTTGTCAAGGTCACGCAGCAACTCCATTGCTGGCTTGTCCAAGCGAGCCTCGGTGTAACGCATTGCAGCTGCCGAGTCGCCGTCGATCGAACCAAAGTTGCCGTGGCCGTCAACCAGCGGAACGCGCATGGAGAATGGCTGCGCCAAACGAACCATGGTGTCGTATACCGCAGAGTCACCATGCGGGTGATACTTACCGATTACGTCACCAACGGTACGAGCGGACTTAGCATGGGGACGCTTTGGGGTGATGCCGCTTTCATTCATCGCATACAGAATGCGGCGATGAACAGGCTTCAAGCCGTCGCGAACATCGGGAAGCGCGCGCGAAACAATAACGCTCATCGAATACTCGAGGAACGACGTGCGCATCTCTTTGCTGAGCTCAGCAGGAAGAACGTTTGCTGCAGCAGCTTGCTGCTCGTCCTTCTTGTCTGTCTCGTTCTTATCTTCTGCCACGAAGACTCCTTCTGTCTTGTTGCTTGAATGTTTTACGTGAAACACTTCGCCGGGTTTCTACCCGGCAACCCTCTTAGAAGTCGAGGAAGCGCACGTCATGGGCGTGCTTCTGGATAAACTCCTTGCGGGGCTCAACCTGATCGCCCATTAGTTCGCTTACCACACGCTCAGCTTCAGCTGCATCTTCGATGCTTACCTGGAGCATGGTGCGGGTGGAAGGCTCCATGGTGGTTTCCCAGAGCTGCTCGGGATCCATTTCGCCCAGACCCTTGTAACGCTGCAGCGAAATGCTGTCTCGATCGGGAATCTCTGCTAAGCGGGCGGCTAGAGCGTCATCGTTGAAGATGTACTCCAACTTTTTGCTGCCCTTCTTCTTCAGGCCATACAGCGGAGGCTGGGCGATGTAGATATAACCGCGCGTAATAAGCTCGGGCATATAGCGATAGAAGAACGTGAGTAGCAAGATGCGAATATGAGCACCGTCAACGTCAGCATCGGTCATGATGATGATGCGGTGGTAGCGGGCAGCATCCGCATTGAAATCCTCGCCGATGTTCGTACCGATTGCAGTAATGAGCGAAGAAATGGTGTCGGAAGAAAGCGAGCGGTGCAAGCCAGCGCGCTCGACGTTCAGGATTTTACCGCGCAGGGGCATGATGGCCTGATACTTACGGTCGCGAGCCTGCTTAGCAGACCCACCTGCGGAATCGCCCTCAACAATAAAGATTTCGGAATCGGCAGGATTCTTACTCGAGCAGTCAGCCAGCTTTCCTGGCAAGCTGAAAGAATCAAGAACGCCCTTACGACGCGTCATCTCGCGCGCTTTACGAGCAGCCTCACGGGCCTTTAATGCCTGAGATGCCTTGTTGATGATGCGCTTAGCAGGCGTGGGGTTCTCTTCAAGATACTCAGCCAAGCCCTTAGTTACGGCAGTCTGAACCAAGCCACGAATTTCCGTATTGCCCAGCTTGCCCTTGGTCTGACCCTCAAACTGCGGGTCGCGGAGCTTAACTGAAATAACAGCCGAAAGACCTTCTCGGGTGTCGTCGCCGGAAAGGTTGCTGTCCTTTTCTTTCAAGATTCCCTTGCTGCGAGCGTAATCGTTGATGGTACGCGTAACACCCTGCTTGAAGCCGTCGAGATGAGTGCCGCCGTCGACGGTGTGGATGTTGTTCGCAAACGAGAGCACGCCATTGGAAGAATAGGAAGAGGACCACTGCATTGCCACTTCCACCATGCCGTCTTCGTTTTCAGCCTCGAAGTAGATGGGCTTGTTCAGCGTTTCCTTGCCCTCATTGAGGAATTTAACGAAGTCCTGAAGACCGCCAAGCGCCTGAAATACCTCGGTACGGGGCTTACCGTCTTCGCCGGGGGTGCGCTCGTCGGCAAGGGTGATCTTCAAACCCTTGTTAAGGAACGACATCTCACGGAAACGGGTTTTCAGCGTTTCGTAATCGAAGATGGTGGTTTCTTTGAAAATCTCAGGGTCAGGCCAGAAGGTTACCGTGGTACCACTGGTCTTGGAAGTTCCTACCTCGTGAAGCTTTTCTTTGGTTTTGCCATGATCGAAGGAAATCTCATATTCCTTGCCATCGCGACGAACGCGCACAACCACTTGGGTGGAAAGCGCATTCACGACAGAAACGCCTACGCCGTGCAAGCCGCCGGAAACCTTATAGCCTTCGCCGCCGAACTTACCACCTGCATGAAGAATAGTAAGTACAACTTCAACGGTTGGGATTTTCTCCTTGGGATGCTTGTCTACGGGAATACCACGGCCATTGTCGACAACGGTGATGGAGTTGTCCTCATGGATAGTAACCTCAATGTGGTCACAATAGCCGGCAAGAGCTTCATCTACTGCGTTGTCTACAACCTCGTACACCAGATGGTGAAGGCCGCGCGGACCGGTAGAACCGATATACATGCCGGGGCGCTTGCGCACTGCTTCAAGGCCTTCCAAGATCTGAATGTCTTGGCCGCTGTAGTGGGATTCGTCTGAAGCCACGTATTTCCTCCTCTTTCTGCTAGCTGATACGCCCAAAAGCGACGTATCGAGGGGATTTAGAACCTTATTATTATAGCAGAATAGGTAAGATACCTTGCCTCCTATTGGCGCCAGAAGGCATTCAGAGCGCTTCTACGGGTATAAAAGCCATCATGTTAGGCATTTTTTATGAAGAAGACTCATTTCGACGCTTCTGAGCCGCCATAGCGCGTTGGAACGAGGCCCTCAAACGAGGATCCTCGATAGACGACGTCATCTCTTCAATTCGCGACGATTCCTCTTCACTAAGATCTCGAACTTTAGGCTGGGCATCTGAGCCAGAAGGCTCGGCAAAGGGATGTTTCTCCTTGTACGGCCCCCTTGAGATACGAATCTCAAAGACATCTATGGTCGTATTGAATCGATCGAGATACTCAAAGCGAAGCAACTCCCTGCGCGCATTCAGCTCGGCAGCACACGTTGAGTTGTCCAAATACACCACCAGATCGTACGCTCCCTCAACCGCCTGGCTTTTGAGCAGATACACCGAATTGGTGTGCTTGAGAATAAAAGGATCCACCAATTCGGCAAACTGGGCATGGGTTTTTTCTATTTTGCGTTGCACAAGAACGCGCTTCTTAACTTCCTCAGGCATCGACGAAGCAAAAGAAGAAAGTGAGGAAGAAACAGGGCGGAGAGAATTGTTTCGCTCGTTCATCGCAGCGATATAACGGCGAGGGTCATGCGACGATCCCCAATCGCTGTCGTATTCGACCATACCTATTCGCCGCCAATCTCTACAACGCGCGCCAACATGGAAAGCGCCGGGCTCACCTTTTCCGCATTGGTGGCAGTCACAAACGTCTGTACCTCGCCGGAGATCAGAGAAAGCAGCGCATCGCGGCGCATCTCATCAAGCTCACTCATCACATCGTCGAGCAGTAAAACAGGATTTTGCCCTAATCGTTCCGCAATAAGCGCAACCTGTGCCATCTTGAACGCCAGAACCAAGCTTCGCTGCTGCCCCTGCGAGGCAAACTGCTGAGCGTTGAGTCCATCGAGGTAGAACTCTACCAGATCAAGCTGAGGGCCATAAAGGGACATACGCCGCTCGTGCTCCCTATGGGCATCCTTTTCCATTGCACTGACGAGCCGCTCCTGTGCGGCAGTCCTGCCGAGCGCCTCAACCGAAGGAATACGGTCGAGATCGAATGACTTGCGAAGCCATGATGGAATGTACACCAGCTCAACCGATTCGCGTCCACCCGAAATTTCCCGATAGCATTCCTTCAGGTACGGGGAAAGCGCAGCAATCATCTCGCAACGCAGGCGGTACAGCTGAGAACCAACCGTAGCCACAACCTCGTTGATACTCTGAAGGAATAGAGGCGAAACACTCTCTTTCAGATAACGGTTCTTCTGCCGAAGGATCTTTTCGTAGTCCTTTCGTACCGCATGGTAGTTTGCGCTCAGCTGGGCACCTATCTGGTCAACCTGTGCTCGTTTAAACGACTGGGAGCCTTTCACCAGCTCCAAATCCTCTGGAGAAAACAGTACGGAAGGCAACGTGCCCCGGATATCACGAGGACGTTTCTTCTTCCCATTAACAAAATACTCGCGTGTTTCACGTGAAACACGCAATTCCACATCGAGGCATCGACCATCGCCGCATATTTCTGCCGAAAACATGCCAGCACCTTGACCGGCGCGAACCAGGTGGCTGGGCGTCGAACTACGGAACGACGAGCAAGCCGTGACGAGTTGAATACCTTCGAGAAGGTTTGTTTTGCCCACCGCATTAGGCCCAACAATTAAGGTTAGACCCCCGATACCGTCAAGTTCGAACTGTTCATACGACCTGAAATTACGACACGCGATTTTTTCGATAGCGAGCCCCATAGAGCCAGAAACCTACAATCTACACGCGCACAGGCATGATGAGGTAAAGGAAGTTCTCACCCTCTGCAGCACGTAGGATGCCGGGTTTCATAGGCCCGAACAAGTCAAGATGAACCGCGTCAGTGTCGATGGAGTTCAAGCCATCGAGCATAAAGGTGAAGTTGAATGCAATATCAACCGATTCGCCATCGACCTCGCAGATAAGATTCTCCTGAGCGTTGCCAATATCCTGAGAGTTGGTAAGCAGGGTCACCACTCCGGATTCAGCATCTACGCGAACCTGCACAGGGGAAACCTTGTTACTCAGCAGAGAAACACGACGGACCGCATCGGTAAGCGCATGAGTTGAGAGCGTTGCACGGGTGGAATGACCCTCGGCAATCAACTGTTTATAGTTCGGGAAGGTGCCCTCGATACGGCGGTTGATAAACGTGGTGTCACGATAGGTAACTACGATCTGGTTGTCGTTAAGCGCAATCGTAATAGGGTCTTCCGACTGAGGGAGAGAAGCAATGTCCTGGAGGAAAGAGCCGGAAATAACCGCCTCGAACTCTTCGGGGCATGGAGAATCGAGTTCAGTTTCAGAAACGGCCAGGCGATAGGAGTCGGTCGCCACCATCTTCAAAGTGGATCCCACGCAAGAAACAAGAACACCCGTAAGCACAATGCGCGTCTCGTCGTGAGAAACCACCTTAGCGGTGCGCTTGACCATCGAAGAAAACGCGTTGAAGGGGAACGAAGCTTCCTGATCGGCTTCGATTTCAGGGAAGGCGGGGAAGTCGAGGGGGTTGAGCGCTTTCAAGGAGAATGTGGTGCTATCGCAGAATACCGTTGCGGTAGTTTCGTCCGCCTCAACACGAACAGCCATGTCGGGGAGATTCTTAATGATGTCGCCGAAGAGCTTTGCTGGCACCACTGTTTCACCGGGCTCTTCCACCATGGCGAAGCACGTTACCTTGATGGAGAGCTCGAGGTTGGTGGTTTGAAGGGTGATTCTTCCCTCTTCAGCTTTGATATACACGCCAGCAAGAATGGAAAGCGTAGAACGGGTGGAGGATCCTTTAACTACAACCGTTAGGGCATTTTGAAGCTCCGATTGGTTAACGCTGAATTTCATTAATGCTCCTGTCCTTTGTTTCTCTTGGCTATGATACCTGTTCTAGCCAAGCTGACTGTCGATCGGGAACGGAGTTCCATGATCGAGTTTTCCTCCCCTTTAATTCCTTCTTTATTCTTTAATAAATAACTAATAGTAGAAGTAATAATCAGGGTGGATATGTTGATAACTTTCCTTTTGCCTGATGAACGCGGAAAAACATCTGTCGGGAACCCTGTGGAAAAGCACCTTGGTTATCCACAGGGAAAACGTGGGGAAAACTTCTTCCACAAAGGTACGAGGTAATCCCCACACTTTGTCACCGTTTATCAACAGGTTTTAATACTGCTGGATGCGAATTTTCTCGCGCACCGCTTCCAGTTCTTCGCGCAGGTTTCGGTCTTCCTGCATCTGGCTTGAAATAAGTTCGCACGAGTGAAGCACCGTGGTGTGGTCGCGGTTGAACGCTTTGCCGATGTTGCTTAGCGTAGTTTCCGACAAGTCACGGCACAGATAGATCGCAACCTGTCGTGGCCGCACGATGCTTCTTGCCCTTCCGCGCCCCACGATGTCCTTATGCGAAACGCCGTAAAAATCTTCAACGGCTGCTTGGATCATCTCTATCGTGATGCGTTTCTTGCCTCCGCCGATAAAGTGGTTGCCCAGAAGCTCCTTTACCTGTCCCTCTGAAAGCGTGTGGTCCTTGTTCATCTTCATGGCGAATATCACGTTGGTGATAGCGCTCTTCAGCTCGCGAATGTTTGAACTGGAATTGTCCACGATGTAGTCGAGGATTTCGTCTGTGATGACAAACGATGTGTTTTCTCGACTCTGATAGTGGCGGATAAGGCTCTTGATGATGTTGCGCTTCGTCTCGTCATCGGGTGGCTGGATGTCTATCGTGGCTCCCGAGTTGAATCGGGATACATAGCGTTCGTCGAGGTCGATATTCTTTGGCGCTCGGTCTGCGGAGAACACAAACTGCTTACCCTTCGGGATCATCGAATTGAAGATGCGGAACAGCGCGTTGAGCGTGCCGGGCTTGCTTTGGAGTCCCTGGATATCGTCGATGAGCAGTACGTCCGCCTGCTGGAAATAACCCTCAAAGTTCTTGAAGCTTTGTTTGTCAACGCTTTTTTCTATTGCCGCGTCTGAGTAACGGTTTACCAGTTCCATCGAATCGATATAACACACGTTGAGCTCTGGACGGGTTTCCTTGATGTAGTTTTGGATCGCGCACATAAGGTGCGTTTTGCCTACACCGGATCGTCCATATATAAACAGTGGGTTCAACTCGGATGAGCCAGGGCGGTCTGCAACCTCCACTGCCATGTTGTAGGCCATGCGGTTCGACTCGCCAATAACGAAGGAGTCGAAGGTGAGCGCGGCTTCCCCTGTTGCTTCGTTGCCGTTTCCGCTCGTCTCGGTGTTCTGCGATTGCAGTTCGGACGTTTCCGCCTGCGTTGCCGAATGGCTGGGCTGGGGCGCGGGTGCGTTAGCAGGCTGCGCACTTGGAGCAGGTGCGCTCTGTGCGCTTGGCGCTGCGGGTGCTGGCTGCTGCTGGACCGCTTGCGGTGTGGCAGCAGGGGCGGAAGAGATCGCGGCGGGTGCGGTCTGGGCCGCAGGTGCTGGTGTCATCGCGGTGGGGTCGACCTCTATCAGTACCTGAAAATCCAGGTTGTAAAGATCGTTGAGTGCTTTCTGGATATCTTTCAGGTAATGCTTCTCAATCCAATCTTTAATAAAGGCATTGTCCGAGGTGAGCATGATGAAACCAGGGCTTGCTGCCTGGATTTGAACACGCGAGAAGAACGCATCGATTTGCGATGCGTTAATGGTGGGATACGACTTCAGCTGTCGCATCAGATCTGTCCACGTCTGTTCGATATCCATAAGGTTCTACGTAGTTCCATTCCGTTGGCGTGGGATGCGCCGTCTGTCATTTACAAGGATAGGGCAACCTGCGTGCCTCGTGGGGTGAGCGTCCTTTTCTTATTCACCTTTTCCACGAGACCTGCTTCTTCCATTTTTGAAAAAGCGGTATGTACGCTAGCCACTGCAATATCGGTGGCCTTGCTGACTTCGCTTACGCCTAGAGCGTTATTCGGAAGAAGGGCTTTGAGCACGGCAACTTCGTTCTCGGTGAGGTCGGGAATCTGTGCCGCCTCAATTTCTTCGTCTGTTGTCCGCGACGCAACCAGGCTGATGGTTACCACCGATCCCTGATTCACATTGTCTTTGATTTCGATATGCCCGTGGGAGGTGCTTAGGTAGTCTTTCACGATAGGCAAGCCTGACCCCACACCTCGTATGTAGCGTTTCATCGGCTCTATGGCAGAGGAAAACCCGGGTTCCTGCACAAGGTCTTTGTTCTTGATGCCTGGGCCCTGATCTGCAAAACGAATAGTGTTGCCTTGATCGAAAATGGACACCACTACTTCGTTGAAATTGGCGTGGATGAAATTTTCGGATACTTCCCTGATTACAGTGTAGGGAATCATCCCGCCTGCTTCTTTGGCATTTTTGTAGGTCAAGGAGGCAATGTGCTCAATGTATTCGTGCGTGGGGCCTCCCTGCACTTGTATTACACGTGGCGCTGTTTTCAGCGAATCGTATATAGCAATGCGTGCGGGCGTGGTTATGTGGTGGTAGTCGAAGCTCTGCGAGGGCGCAGCCTCTTCGACGGATTCGATGATGCCGCCATTCATTGTGTGGGCGAAGTCCTCGTCATACGTTGCCGGTTCCACAAAGGAGGGCACGAACGGTGGCTCGCTTTGGTAGGCATCCGAAGCCGGTTGCTGCAACGTTTGGGGGTAGGGCTGTGCTACCGCTGGCTGCATAACGTTAGGGTTCGCTGCAGGGGCGAACTGCTGAAACGCTTGTTGGGGGTAGATAGCCTGTGGCTGCTGGTATCCGATAGGGTAGCCTGGGGTTCCTTGGGCTGCGACCTGCGGCTCTGGGTTGTTGGCCATGTTGGCGGGAAACGGTTGCTCTTGCGATGGTTGGCCGTTGACATTTGCCATTTGCGCCGTGAGAGGCAGGTTGTGCGCTGGCGCGGTGTAGCCAGGTTGTGGATAACCGCCGTAAGGCATGCCGTAGGGCATGCCTGGATAAGGTTGCATTTGGGCACCCTGAGCAGGGTAGGGAGGGAATTGCCCTTGTCCGTACCCGTAGGGAGGAATGGATGCTTGGGCGGGCTGAGTGTTCGGCATCGCCGCTTCGGTTGCAGGCCGGCCCTCGCTGTACGGAGGGTATGGCACCGCCCCTTGTTCCCCCGCTTGTTCCATCGGCTGCATATGTGGTTCGTCTTCTTGGTTCATGATGCTTTCCGATTTTTTCAAAACATGAGAAAAAGAGCCCGACCGATATTCCTTCATAAGGCACAGATCGAGCTGATTTTTCATTCATTCTAGACGGTTATTCACACTTTTTCAAACTTTCCACCGTCTTTTCCTCGTGTTTTCGGAGTTTTCAACATTCTTTCAATAAAATGTGGAAAACATTGAAAACACTTGAAGAAAAATGTGAAAAACCTGAAAGGCATTTTGGAAAACTTTTTTGGAAAAGTGGCTTTAGCGCTTTCACTTTTAGCTGTTGAAGTCAAGGTGTTTAAACCGCTTCGCTGATATGCATACAGCAGGCAAACGGGAATGTTGATAACAATAAAAGACCAGCTAAAACCATTTATTTTGTGGAGTCTGAACCTCTTTTCCACCTATATTTTGAAGACGAATTTTTGTTTCCTGAAGGGGTTGCTGCAACCTCTGGGATAATGATGGGAAAGTATCCTGAAACACCTGGAAAGTTATCAACATTATCCACAATGCTATATAAACAAATTGTGCATAAGTTGCTTTCCTTGGGGAAAAGTGAGGTGGACAAACTATGAAGATCGCTATTCCGCTGGATGAAAAAGACATGCTGCCCGATCGTTTTGGAAAATATTCGTCTCCAGAACTGCGTCGTGATGGCAACAATATTTGCTCATTCCCCATCGAGGTGTCAGGCGTGCCAGATGAGGCTAAGTCCCTTGCTCTTTCGTTCGTTGACTACGATTCCATTCCCGTATGCGGCTTTGCTTGGATACATTGGGCTGCTTGCGGAGTGGGCCCTGATACTGCCTTGATTCCCGAAAACGCCAGCCATAGCGGCGAATTCTCCTTCGTTCAGGGTTCGAACAGCTGCCTGTCCCGTGCCGAGGAAACAAGCGAAGAAGTGATTCGCGGGTATATCGGACCGTGTCCACCCGATAAGGATCACCGTTATACGCTTACGGTGTATGCGCTTGATTGCGAACTTGATTTGCAGCCTGGCTTTTATTTCAACGAGTTCCACTGGGCCTTGCGGGGGCATATCCTCGATAGCGACGAACTGAATATCGTTAGCAGGGCGTAGTGCAGCCGCCGTTTGCGTGTGCATTCTGTGATGACCTGTAAAATAGGGCGCCTGTCTTCTTTCTTTATTGTTGACGCGCAGCTTCTTCATCGTATAATTTCGAAGTTACTGTAAATCTGAAAGGAAAAGTAATGAAGCGCACCTATCAACCGAACACCCGCAAGCGCGCAAAGACTCACGGCTTCCGTGCACGTATGGCTACCAAGAGCGGCCGCGCCGTTCTCTCTGCTCGCCGTGCAAAGGGCCGCAAGCGTCTCTGTGCCTAACTTTCCTTGTGAGAAACCGTGTTAGGAACCATCAAATCCAGCACTGAGATCTCCTACCTGTTCTCGCACGGAAAAAGACATGCAACTCCCTGCGTAACTATGATCGTGTACCGGGGAGATACCCAACACGGCCCTAGTGGCCGTGTTGCTTTTATAGCGGGTAAGAAGAATGGTAATGCGGCGTGGCGCAATTCAGCGAAGCGCCGCTTGCGTGCCGTTTGCCACGATATCGGTGGTCCTTGGCCGGAGTTGAATGTCATTTTCATGGCTAACAGGAAAACTACGCGTGTTGAATACCAGAAGTTGGTTTCCACATGCAAGAAGATCATGGAATCGTATTAAGGCAAGTATTTGGTCTTGAATGTCTGGTCGAAAATATCAGCTATCCCCAAGGGGATCCTGTTGTTGATGATCAAGTTCTACCGCCTTGCTATATCGCCCCTGCTCCCCGCAACTTGTCGGTTCATTCCCACTTGTTCGGAATATGGGCTTGTTGCGGTTCAGCGATTCGGTTTCCTCAAAGGTCTGTATCTCACATGCAAGCGCATTCTGCGCTGCAGACCAGGTGGAGGCCGTGGGTATGACCCCGTGCCGGATACCTTTCATCTTTAATAATCAACCCCCGAACCGAGAGGACAAAGGTACACATGTGGGACGCGTTTAAAGACGCCATATTCTGGTGCATCGATGCTATGTATGGCTTCGTTGCTGACTGGGGTTTGGCGATCATCATCGTGACGCTTATTCTCCGTCTTATCCTGTTCCCCCTTATGCAGAAGCAGATCCGCTCTTCGTACCGAATGCAGCAGTTCACTCCTCGCATCCAGGAGATCCAGGAAAAGTATGCTGACGACCAGCAGCGTCAGGCTGAGGAAATGCAGAAGGTTTACGCAGAGATTGGCTTCAACCCCATTACCGGTTGCTTGCCTCTGTTCCTCCAGATGCCTATCTTCGTTGCTCTGTTCCAGGTACTGCAGGAAATGGGCTCCCGTACTGAAGGCATGACCTACTCCTTCTACAACATTCTGCCCTCGCTGCTTTCTTCGCCTTCCGCGATGCTTGGCCAGGGCTTCTTGGAGTTCTTGCCCTATGGCATCCTTCTTCTCCTGTTTGCATTCTGCACCTTCCTGCCCTCCTTGCTTCAGCAGATGGGCACGAACAGCCCGCAGAAGACCCAGACCATGGTTATGATGGGCATCATGTCCCTGTTCATGCTGTGGCTCGGCTGGGGCTCTCCTACTGGCGTTTTGCTGTTCTGGGCAACTTCTTCCGTATTCGGTGTTCTGCAGCAGGTAATCTCCACCAGGGTTATGAAGCACAAGGACGAAGAAGTCGAAGCTGAAAAAGTTGAGGTTAAGCCCGTGGAAGTTAACGTGGTTCGCAAGGAAAAGAAGCCTCGCCCTCACAAGAAGAGCAAGTAGCGCTACTTCACATATTTTTTGCCGTCTCCTCCCCTTCGTGGTTCTACCGCGGAGGGGAGATTTGAATGTAAGGAGTTTTCAATGGAAGAAGAGAACATGGTTCAGGGTGAATCCTCATCTCAAGAGTACGAAGCTGAGGGTCAATACTCTGAAGAAGAAGTGGACAGGATTGCTGATACGGCCATTGAGGCCATTCAAGATATCTTGAAGCACTTCAATGTTGGAGAAGTAACCATCGAAGAGTATGAAGGCGATGAAGGTGAGCTTATCCTCGACATCACCGGCGATGATCTGGCTGTTTTGATTGGTCGCCACGGTCGTACGCTCGATTCGCTTCAGTTCCTTATTTCGTCTATTACGTCTCGCATTGTTGGTCATCGCTATCCCATCGTGGTTGACGTTGAAGGCTATAAGGCTCGTCAGCGCCAGAAGATCGAGGACATCGCCTTGAATGCAGCCGATAAGGCGGTAGATCAGGATCGCAGCATCAAGCTCCGTCCCATGACCCCTTATGAGCGTCGCATTGTGCATATTGCCCTGCGCGGAGATGATCGCGTCGAGACCGTTTCCGAGGGCGAGGGTCGCGCCCGTCGTGTTGTGGTAAGCCCACGATAGGGGATTCTGGCATGAGTGCTGAACAGCATGCGCCCAGCAAAAGGCAGAGGGAGCTACTCGACAAGCATCTCGAATTGGTTATCGAGGAAAACAAGGTAACGAATCTTACTCGAATCGTTGATTGGGAGTCTGCCCAGATTCTTCACGTTGAAGATTCGCTCGCTGGCCTTCCCGAAGTCCAGGAGGCGATGGGAGGGTCATACCTCGATATGGGCTCGGGCGCTGGATTTCCTGGCATTCCCCTGGCAATCATGACAGGAAGGGAAACCCTTCTTGCTGATTCCGTTGGGAAGAAGACGCGTGCCCTTGATTCATTCGCCGCCGAACTTGGCATTGACGACATTGTCTCAACCTACCATGGACGCATTGAGGATCTTGCGTTGCAGCAGCCGAACCGCTTCTCGCTGATTACCGCCCGCGCGCTTTCCTCTCTGGCTTCACTGCTTGAGCTTGCATCGCCCTTATTGGCTAAAGGTGGAAGCCTGGTGTGCTACAAGACCCACAGTGAATCGGAGGAACTTGAGCATGCTCGGAATATTGCCCGTAAGTTGGGAATGGAGTTTGTTTCCTCAAGGGGCTTCACGCTTTCCGACGGGGAGACGAGTCGAGCTATTATCGTGTTTAGAAAACGATGCAACCCTTCGATGAAACTTCCGCGAAGGGTTGGCATGGCGCAAAAGAAGCCATTTTAAGAAAAGAGTCCTTGGAGCAATTCCGAGGACTCTTTTTTGTTCTCTGGGTGCCCTGAAGCATTCGATACCGAACCCATTACGCTAAATAGGCTTTGAGAGTTCTTGTGAGGGCCTATTTTCTGTATTCTGAATACCTTAGTTGGGTTTGCTTCTGTTTGGCGGTTACAGAGCTTTGTGTGACCTCGTTTTCTCGGGTTCCATTTTTGAAACTGGGTTTTTGACACTCAATGTCTGTTTGATCGTTGTTTGGGAATGGAAATGCGGTGCTTCGAGGAAAAACCGTATGCCTTTCTATTTTCTAATGAGTATGGCAAGGGTATTATCGAATAACCGAAACAAAAGGGGCGTTTTGCTCTGCTTCTGGGCTATCCCATTATGCCGTCCGTCAAACGGAGTTGTGTTTCGCTGATTTTGTTGTATAGCGTCAATCTTATTTTGTTCGATGGGATGTTGCGCGCTTTGTTATTTTTGATGTTTGCTGTTTCACGTGAAACGGCAAACATTTGCTTACCCTTTGTGGGGTATTCAAGTGAAGCAATGGTTTGTCTGATAGGCAAAAAGAGAGGAGAGCTCGTGGGGCTGTTCGGTAGTCGAAAAAAAGCAAAAAATGTTCCCGTGACTTCCGTGACTGAGCGCAGTCAAAACCCTGAAGAGATCAAAGAAGAGGTTCTTCAGAGCAGCTATGACGAAATCAATGAACATGCAGAGGTGGTTGAGCGAACTTCCGAGCATGAAGAAGCTGCAGAGGAAACTGATCCGGAAACGATGCCCGCTTCTCAGGAAGACGGTGTTGAAGTCGAAGAAGAAGAGGATGACGGCATTCGCACCTTTATTCCCTTCCGCGACAAGCCTAAGGTGGCTCATGCGATCGGGCAGACAAAAATCCTCGCTATCATCAACCAAAAGGGCGGCGTTGGTAAGTCAACCACCGCGGTAAACCTTGCAGCTGCTTTAGGTGCTATGGGTAAAGAGGTCCTTTTGGTTGACCTCGACCCGCAGGGCAATGCAACAAGCGGTTATGGCATCGACAAACGAGCCCTTGATGGTTGTGTTTACAACGTGCTGCTTGGCGAAACACCCGTCGAAGAGGTAATTCTGTCTTGTGTTGCTGAAGGTGTTGATGTTCTGCCCTCTACTATCAGCTTGGCTGGTGCAGAGGTTGAATTGGTTAACGAGATGGCACGAGAGAACCGCTTGAAAAACGCTCTTGGCAGTCTGCGCGGCCGCTATGACTACATCCTTATCGATTGCCCGCCTTCCCTCGGCCTGCTTACGATCAATGCCTTGGTTGCTGCGGATAAGCTTTTGGTTCCCATCCAGTGCGAGTTCTATGCATTGGAAGGTGTGACAAAACTCCTTGATTCGATGAAACGTGTCAAAAGTATCCTGAACCCAAGCTTGGATATCTTTGGAATTGTTCTTACTATGTATGATTCCCGCACCAATCTTGCCAACCAGGTGGTTAATGAGGTCCGTTCGTTCTTCGGCGATGCGGTCTTTGAGACGCTGATTCCCCGTACCGTTAAACTGTCTGAAGCTCCTAGTTATGGACAGTCGATTCTCGAATATGCTCCTGACAACAAGGGAGCCCTTTCCTACAACGATCTTGCCAAAGAGGTGATTGCTCGTGGCTAAGCAGAAAAGTGGCTTGGGGCGTGGCCTCAATGCCTTGTTTGACGATAGCCCCGCTTATACCCAGAAGCCTTCTGCTCCCGAGGCTCCCAAAGAGCAGGAAAGGCGCGTATCTGAACCGTTAAGCGAAGAACCTGCTCAGAAGAAGCAGGAATCTGCCGGTGTTCTTCATCAGGCTCTCCAGGAACGTACCGCTAAACGTTCTTCGGGAAAATCGGCCGACCCGTCTTCCGATATCTATATTTCCGAAGACGCGCTTGAAAACGCCAAGGTCGTTTCACGTGAAGCGCGCAAGCCTGCTATGCGTGCTGGTTCCGGTACTTTCAGCTCAGCTGGCTCGGTGTCTATGAGAAATCCTGCTCCCAAGCCCCGTGTTGCAGCGGAGCGTCAGGTAAGGAAGTCCGCTAAGCCTGTCGTCGAGCCTGCACCGGAAGTTTCGAAGAAGGAAAACAAGCCGTTTGATTCCAAGGGACTTACGGCGACTGTCAAGCTTGACCTGATTCATCCCAATCCCGATCAGCCTCGTACCAATTTTAAGCCGGGCGAAATCGAGGAACTTGCAGGGTCTATCAAGAAGGAAGGCCTTCTTCAGCCTATTTTGGTCCGCAAGATTGGAAACCAGTATCAGATCCTGGCAGGAGAGCGCCGCTATCGAGCCTGCAAAAGCCTAAGAATGGACGAAGTCCCCGTCCGTTTCTGGGAAGCAGACAACGACAAAGCTCTCGAGCTTGCTTTGATCGAGAATATCCAGCGATCCGACCTTAACCCCATTGAAGAGGCTTATGGCTATAAGCGTCTTATGGAGCGCAAGGGAATGACGCAATCAGAGGTTGCCCAGACGGTTTCCAAGGGACGATCCACTATCGCTAATGCTCTTCGTCTGCTTGATTTGCCTGAGGAAGCTCAGCAGCTCTTGTTTGAGGAGAAGATTACTGCCGGCCATGCTCGCGCCATCCTTTCCGTTGATGATGCGGAGGGTAGGAAGAAGCTTACCGAAAAGCTTAAGAATGAAAAGTTGAGTGTTCGCGAAACCGAGGCATTGGCTCGCCTGATGAATGGTCGCGAAAAGGCCGGTTCGGCAGCTACGAAGCGCGTTCCTGCTCCTCCAAGCTTCAAGAAGGCTGCGAAGGGGCTTACCCGCTTCCTTTCCGCTCCGGTTCGCGTTAAGACCGTTAAGGGAAAGAACAAAATCGAGATCCAGTTCAAGGACGAAGAAGAACTTCAGCGTATCCTGAGTCTTATCGAAGAGTCGCAAGCGGGAAAATAGGGACAGGCACCAGATCCCCACTTTTGTTATAGCGCACAAAACCAGGGCCCCGCTCGCGAGTTTCATCGCAAGCGGGGCCCTGCTTGTTAGGTAGGAATCTGGTACCTGTCCCTATTTCCTCGGTTCACTACATTTTGTTTTTCAGTTGACCGCAGGCTCCGTCAATGTCGCTTCCGCGCGAATTGCGGATGGTGGCTTCCTTGCCTGCGCTTCTTAGTTCCTTAACCCAGCGCTGCTGTGTTGCGGTTGAGCTTGGCTTGTAGGGGCTTCCCTCAACTTCGTTTACTGAAAGAAGGTTGACGTGGCACAGGAGGCCATCGCAGAAGTCGATTAACGCTGCGAGACTTTCTTCCGTGTCGGTGATCCCCTTGATAAGGAGATACTCAAAGCTAACGCGCCGACCGGTTTTCTCGATATAGGACTGAAGGGCTTTTTTCAGATGCGGCAAGGGGATGTTACTGCAGCGCGGCATGATTTCGTTGCGAACATCCTGCAATGCGGAATGGAGAGACACGGCGAGCGTGAATTGTTCGGGTTCGTTCGCAAGGCGCTCAATTCCCTGAATGATGCCACATGTTGAAACCGTTATATGGCGAGCACCTATTTCAAGGCCGTCTTTTGCGTTTGCGAAACGAAGTGCTTCTAGGGTTGCCTGGTAATTTTGGAATGGTTCGCCTTGCCCCATTGAGACCAGATTAGTGACACGACAGCCAAAATCGTTTTGTACGGCGATGATCTGACAGATCATTTCAGCGGAAGAGAGATTGCGGGTAAGCCCCTCATGTCCTGTAGCGCAAAAAGTGCACCCCATGGCGCACCCTGCCTGAGTGGAGAAGCACACGGTAAGGTGCTTAGGCTCGTCTCTGCGCTCTTTCTTGTCGAATGAGGGGATTCCGACGGCTTCGACCTTGGCGCCATCGGCATATTCGAATACATACTTACGAGTACCGTCGTTAGATACCTGCTTGTTAACCACTTGCGGCTCAATCAAGGGATATTCGTTTGACAGAACATCCCGAAGGCTCTTGGGCAGGTTGGTCATTTCGTCATAGGAATGAGCTCCTTTCTGGTAAAGCCAGGAAGTGAGCTGCTTGGCGCGGAAGCGCGGCTGTCCGAGACTTTCCACAATAGCGGGAATCTCAGACAGGTTGAATGATTGGATTGCGTTATTCATGCTTAGTATTATACGCAACCAGGTGGTTACCGCATGGTGGTAGCAGAGTGGTAACGTGCGTTTGCTATACTCACTATCGGCTAACGTATCAAGCCTTTTGGTTGTAGCGCCTTGGGCTTTACTTGTATGAAAGCGAGAACCATGTCTTGTTCTTTCGATCCTAAACAAATTCGTGTTGCTCTGCTTGCGGGAGGCAAGAGCGGCGAGCGCTCCATTTCCCTTGCTTCTGGTGAAGGGGCGAAGGAAGCTCTGCTCGAGGCGGGCTTTCCGGTAACCGTTTTCGACCCTGCCAACAAAGAAGACTTGTTGGCTTTGATTCAGGGTGATTTCGACGTTGCCTTTTTGGCTCTCCATGGCAAGTACGGCGAAGATGGCACCATCCAGGGCTTCCTGGAAACCATTGGGCTTCCCTATATTGGCCCTGGTGTTTGGTCGAGCGCCACTGCTATCGATAAGCCTAAGACGAAGCTTTGCTATGAGCGCGCCGGTATCCCTACTCCGCGTTCTATGATGCTCGACTCTCGCCATATCGACATCGATGCCATCATTGATGAGGTAGGTTCGCACTGCGTCGTCAAAGCCGCTACGGAAGGTAGCGCTTTGGGCGTGTATCTGTGCGAAGGCGCCGAGGAGATTGCCGATGCGATCGATAAGGTATTTCAGGTAGATACGTGCGCGTTCGTTGAGAGCTTCATTTCAGGCGAAGAATTTACCGTTGCCGTATTAGGCAACGAGGATCCATGCGCTCTTCCCGTCATTAAGATTGTTCCTTCCCATGAGTTCTACGATTTTGAGTCAAAGTACGCTCAGGGAGGTTCGCAGCATATCTGCCCCGCACCCTTGTCCAAAGAAGATACCAAGCGCGCTATGGAGCTTGCGGTTGCTGCCCATAAGACGCTTGAGTGCCGCGGCGTTTCTCGCAGCGACCTCATTAAAGACGGCGAAGGTAATTTCTGGGTTTTGGAAACGAACACCATTCCCGGCATGACAGCAACGTCTCTTCTCCCCGATGCTGCTCGTGCAGCCGGTATGAGTTTTGCCGAGCTCTGCACTAAGCTCATTTCCTATGCTTTAGAAAAGTAAACGGCTATTTGCCGCGAACATAAAACCCCTTGTCCGCGAAATGGACTACACCTTCAAATTTCGGATTGAAAGAAATCCGAGTTCGAGAGGTGCGATTCAGAATGCGGCAAGGGGTTTTCTTTATGGCGGTGTTTCACGTGAAACACCGCCAGGATGTCTATAGCGCGGTTGAGCAGAAGATGAGCTAGAACGCCCCGCAAGAATGAAGGCCGAAAACGATAAGGGCAACAACGGCAAGAAGGAATATCCAACTAACCACCGTGCAACCCATGTTGCCCTTGCGCGCCTGCTTTACCAAACGCTCCGTTCCGGTACGTTGCGTTTTCACCCAAGCGGTGCCCTTGTTCTTGTTAGGGAAGGGGACGCGCCCCGAAGGGACCCATTCGCCCTGAGTTTCGATGACCTTCTTAAGGGAATCGCGACCAAGGGAGACGTCGGGACGTATTCCTTCGCCAAGCTGCTTTCCCATATTTTCTATGAACGTAGAGAAGGCGACTTCATATTCTGGGTCATAGGAAATGATAAGAACCTGGCCCCAGTAAAGGCCCGGCTCGGGCTTTTCCGTGAAAGCAACGAGTGCAAGCAAAGCAACGGTGTTCCAGCCTTTGGCGTTGCAAAGATCAACCTTTTCAGCGGTTTTTTCGTCGATGGTGCCCATGCGCTTGCCGAAAGGATTCACGATCCATGCCGTGCGCTTGCCGTCAATGTATTCCTGCTCGATAGAAAAAGCGTCGCCAATTATGTTGTCTGCACCAAGAAATGCTGCAGCGTCTTCCTTGCTTTCGGTTTCGAAACGGGCATACATGGAAAAATAGCCAATATCTGACATGTTTTCTCCTAGAAGTGATTCAGGCATTAGAGATAAAGAATTCCATAAATGATAGTCTTACTAGTATGGAAACACAAAATGCAGAAGCCGCATCAAGGCTTGACACTTATATTCTCGAAAACACCCCTCAGCGCATTCGCGATCGCTATCATTCGCTTAGCAGCTATGCGAAAGAGCACTCGTTTGGTGAGCTGGATGAAGACGTTGTTGTTATCGACACCGAAACAACGGGCTTCTCGTTCAACCACGACGAGCTGATTCAAATTGCTGCAGCGCGTATGGTTCATGGCAAGATCGTCGGCTGGTACGTAACGTTCGTAAATCCTGGGAAGCCGATCCCTGAAGAAGTTGCTCACCTTACCAACATCAGCGATGAAGATGTGGCGAATGCTCCTGACCCCAATACTGCCGTTGCGGGTTTGGTTGAGTTCGTTGGTTCTTCCGATGTGGTTGCTCATAATGCAAATTTCGATAGAACTTTCTGCACGAAGTACCCCACAGGTGAGGTGCTGAAGCAGAACTGCTGGATCGATTCCCTTGATCTAGCAAAAATCGCGCTGCCTCGACTAACCTCTCATCGCTTGCTCGATTTGGTGCGTGCGTTTGGTGGGCCCGATTCCACCCATCGTGCTGATGATGACGTGGCAGCAACGTGTCTTGTATACCGCGTGCTTCTGGCCGCGGTTGACACTATGCCCACCCCTTTGCTCCAGCACATTGCCGATATGTGCGATAGCGACACTTGGAATACCGAGCGTGTGTTCAAGTGCCTTGCCGCCATGAAGGACAGTGAGGGGCCATACAGTTTGCGTGCATCACGAAAGGCGGCAGTGGCTCAAGCTTCGGCCCCCTTGCGCCCTGATGCTAATGCTCCTGAGGTTTCCCCTGCGGGCAAGGAGCTTCCCCCTGCGGGTGGCGAAGCCCCCGAGCTTTCTTTCGCAACCGATGCGGAAATCTCCGAAGCCTTTTCCGCTGAGGGCTTATTGGGCTCTTTGTACGAGGAGTATGAGCCGCGTGAAGAACAGCGCGATATGGCCCTTGCGGTGAACCGCGCCTTGGCAACGTCTCGCAATCTTGCCGTGGAAGCTGGCACCGGTGTTGGCAAGTCGATGGCTTACCTGGTTCCCCTTGCCCTGGCAGCACAGAAAAATGGCATTACTGTGGGTGTAGCCACAAAAACCAATGCATTGCTAGATCAGCTAGTGCATAAGGAGTTGCCCCTTCTTTCGAAGGCTCTCGGCATCACATACGCTCCTTTGAAGGGGTTCAGCCACTATCCTTGCCTTCGCAAGGTGGATAGCTTGGTCAATCAAGGGCCATCGGTAATTCATTATCGCAAGCAGGAAATCAACCAGGCGCCTGCTTTGGCGGGCTTGCTTTCGTTTGTGGAGCAGAGTGACTACGACGATATGGACGCTCTGAAAATTGATTACCGCGCCATTCCCCGTTGGCGCATTGGGACCAAGAGCAACGAATGCTTGCGTCACAAGTGCCCCTTCTTTGGACGAAGCTGTTTTGTCCATGGTGCCCGAGAGCAAGCTCAGCGATGCGATGTTGTAGTAACGAACCATAGCCTGCTTTTCTGGGATGTTCGCTTTGAAGGTGGGCTTTTGCCTCCTATCCGCTATTGGGCTGTAGACGAGGCTCATGGTGCGGAGGAAGAAGCACGCCGCGCACTCGCCCTTTCGGTGTCTTCCGATTCGCTGAGGGCGCTTGCTTTGCGCGTAAATGGGGAAGGTTCACATAACGTTCTTTCTCGGGTGGAACGAAGCGCTCAAGCTCCAGAGGAGGGCCGCGCGCTGTATGAGTCGCTTATTGCCAAAGCGCGTACCTGTGCGGGTGCCTTTGCAATGGCAACGGAAGAATTCTGTCTCGGAGCAAAAGATCTTCTGGTGTTCGATCCGAAGACCCGCTCGCGTGGATACGAATATTTTGACCTCTGGCTCAACGACGAGATTCGCCATGGTGACACGTATCGAGGCGTCGTGAATCGTGCGCGTGCGGTTTACGACACGTTGGAAAAGCTGATTCGTGCTTGTCGTGACATCGTCGCTTATGCAGAGCAAATCGAAGACACCACAAGCGCCCAAAGGGAACTTGCCCTGGCTGCGCTTGAATTGAGGGAGGCCTACGATGCCCTCGATGAAATGTTCTTCCATGACAGTGATAACCATGTGTATTCGGTTCGCCTTAACCGCACGAAGGGCACGTTGGACGAAATCTTTACGGTTCAGCCGCTTGATGTGGGCAAATCGCTGAATGAAAGTCTTTATGCCGAAACGCGCAGCGTCGTGTATGCTTCGGCTACCCTGGCGGTCGACGGTCAGTTCGATGCATTCGAACGTGCCGTTGGCTTCAATGAAGGGGAAGAATCTCAGGCTGATGTGTTGAAGGTTGATTCGAGCTTTGATTTCGACGCTAATATGCGGGTCTACGTTCCGACAGATATGCCAGAACCCCAAGATCCTGCCTACCTTCCAACGTTGGAATCTTTCCTTGTTGATTTGCACAAGGCCCAACGAGGCTCGATGCTCACATTGTTCACCAACAGGCGCGAAATGGAACAGTGCTTCGATGGCGTTCATCCTGCCTTAAAGGAAGATGATTTGCGCTTGGTGTGCCAAAAATGGGGCGTTTCCGTTAAGGGCCTTCGCGATGATTTCTTGAAAGACGAGCATTTGAGCCTCTTTGCTCTGAAGAGCTTCTGGGAGGGTTTTGATGCTCCGGGTGCAACGCTCAAGGGCGTTGTCATCCCCAAGCTGCCTTTTGGCCTGCCTACCGATCCTCTTTCTTGCGAACGTCAACAACGAGACGATCGCGCTTGGGCTCATTACTCACTACCCCATGCAGTAATTGAGGTAAAGCAGGCGGTTGGAAGGCTTATTCGTAAATCGAGCGACCGCGGCATTGTTGTTTTGGCCGATAAGCGCCTGATAACCAAGTATTACGGCAAGAAATTCCTGAATTCGTTGCCAAGCAACAATATCGTTATGATGCCTTGCGCGGATATCGTTGCCGAAGTTGCCGACCGTGCGGCGATTGAGTCCCTTGCGCGCGTAGCTGGAGGTTCGCATTCGTGATGGCCCGCAAAAAAAAGCGAAGCGGTCGCGGTCTCGGACATAAGGAAACCCAGGTTCTTCATCTGAAAGAGTTTTCGCAGGGAAAGCCCAACGAGCTTTCCCTGAATGTCCTCGAGCAGAAAGCTGCAGCGCAGGATGAGCCCTCGCGCGGCGCCAAGTGGCGTCTTCCAAGCTTCGGGAGGGGTACTTCAACCACAGGAAGCAAAGAAAAAAATGCAGCATCAGAAAAAGCTACTAAGCGAAATTCAGCCGAAGCGAAGCCCAAATCTTCTGAACGTAAAACGTTTTTAGGTGCAGATTCCCAGGCGGAAATTGCCCGCAGGAAACAACGTCGCAGATGGTATCGCCGTCTCAGCATTGCGCTCGTGGCAGTCGTTTGCGTAGGCGCGATTGGCGTGGGAGGGTATTGGGCCTACCAGCAGTACGAGCGACTGAATACCAGTGTCGGTGTGCTGCGTGAGGCTTGCGGGCTTGTTGAGCAAAGTGATGAAACCACGGTTGCTATTGATAAGTATTTTCAGGATACGTTTGGTGACGATACCGTTTCTCGCGCACAGGAATTAAGTGCCGCCATTCCCGACGCTAAAGACCAACTCGAGTCCGCTCGCGTGTATGCCCAGAAGGCAGAATCGGAGCTCGATGGATCCCAACGCGACAAAGAGGCGGCTCAACGAGCTCTAAACGCTATTGCCGTTCGCGAGGAGCTACTCGATGTCGCCGATCAGCGCATGAAGGAAGATATTGCTGCAAAGCAAGGTATTGATGCCATGAACGAGGCGTGGAGTTGCATCCAAGAAGGGAATGCGCTTCTGACACAGGCGGCAACCGTTGTTTCGGATACCACGGCGGATAACGTGGCAAAATCAACTGAGTTCACCACTTCTGCTCAGGCTCAATTCTCAGAGGCAAAAGAGTGCATTGCGAAAGCGAAGGGCTTCTATCCTGCGGCGAATTATGATGCCTCGTTGGCTTATGTCGAAAAGCGAATGGATGCAACCAATGAAGCACTTGCCTCAAACGCGGCGATTCTTATACAGGACAAGGCAACTGCCGAGTCTCACAACGATGCTTACAACAAGGCCGATCAGGAAGCTGTGGAAATGGCAAAAGCGCTGCCGAAGCAATTTAGCCAGCCTGTGGTTGATGCTTATGCCAGTGCAACAGCGGATTTAGTCTTTCGTTATGAAAGCCTTCGTTCGGACGCTGCTTCGAACGACGCTTATTTAAGAGAGTATCTTGGACAGAATTAGCAGCAGGCTAACTGATATGTTTCACGTGAAACCTCCCATCCCCGATGAGTGGATGGGAGGTATTTTTATGCAGAAAGAAAGGCAGTTCTTCGCGTAATGCGGTAGACAAGGTGAACAAACGGTTCACATAAAGGCGAAACGAGCCAAATGACGTATACTTGTACAGTCTATATCCATGTCAATCGCTACTTACTTATATAAGCGTGGAAACAAAAGGGGCTCTCCATGGCTGAAATAATCGACGATATCGCCTATCTCACACAAGAGATAGGTCCGCATCCTGCGGGTACCGAGGAGGAACAGAGAGCTGCGCTCTATCTAGCCGATCAGATGCAGAAAGAGGCGGGGTTCGCAACGGTGGTGGAAGACTTCCAATGCGTAACCAACGACCAGCTGCCCAACATTATTTGCTTCGGTGTTGCTTTGCTTGGCGCTGTTCTTTCTATCGTTGTTCCATCACTGGGCATACTTTGGTTGCTTCTCACTGTAGGCGCGGCGGTTTTGTATGGCATGGAGATTACGGGACGCCCAGTTCTTTCGCGTTTGCTTAGGACGGGTGCAAGCCAGAACGTAGTGGCCAAATATCAGCCCACCCCGGCAAATGGTGCCAATTCCCGTCGCCGCAAGGTGATCCTGGTTGCCAATTATGACAGCGGCAAGGTTCTGACGGAGGAAAAGCCCCCCTTCGCTGCAGCATTGCCTATTCTTCAAAAGGCAAGCGCCATCGCTTTGGTGGTATCGGCTTTCGTTCTGTTGCTTCGCTGCACGCTGTTCGCAGCTGATACGGGCGCGATGTCTTCCATTCTTACTTTCTTGTTGGTTATTTGCGCGGTGCTGTTTGCTGTTCCCCTGGTTCGCTTCGTGCTTCATATCGTTGCTCCGTTTAACCAGTCGGCAAATAACAATGCTTCCGGCGTTTCGGTTTTGCTTGATGTTGCACGTAAGGTCGGAAACGGCCTGGTAAGCCAAGAAGAAGCCCTGGAACGCAGCGTTGAGGAGGGCAATCGCGTACACGGCGAAGAGGCAGCACGCGCTGCGGGCGTTGTGCCTGAAGGCGCATCTCTTGAATATGAAGCAGAGATGTCGCCGCAGGAATCTCTTGCTGCAGCGAAAGCTGCTATTGCGGCTTTGACTGGAAAGCCCGTTGCTGACAAGGTTCCCGTAACCGATATTTCTTCTCGCCTGGTTAAGGGCGGCGGCCTGATCGCTGAAGACGAGGATGAAATTTCTAGCGTACGTTTTGAGGTTGGGAAGCGACCTGAGCCAGCGCCGAGTCCTCTGGCGCGCACCATGGTTTCCTCTACCCTTGACGAAGAGACTAAAAAAGAGTCCGATTCCGGGGAAAAAGACGAGGTCATTATTCCCAAGCAGCAGATTGAGAAGAAGCAGGCGGCCGAGGCGGCAGCTGCAGCAGCAGCTGCTGCTGCTAAAGAGGCCACTCTCTCCGCTACCCCAGAGCCTGTAGCCCGCGTTCAAACGAGCGATACTCCTTCTTGGGCAAAGATTGCTCAAGAGAAGGCACGTGCAAATAAGCCCGACGCAGGAAAAACCCCGAAGGTAAACCGCTCTCGCTATGCGGATACCGTTGCTGCGCGCATGATGGAGCATCATGCTTCTAATCCCTACGGATCTCCTGTTGCCATTCCCGTCTCTGAGCCCGAGACGGCTCAGTCTGAATTGTCTTCAAAGGTTCGCGCGTTGCAGGATGAGATCGAGTCGTTCTCTGCGCCCCATGTTGATCGTGAGGGGAGCTCGGCTCATTTCGCTGAACCCGTTGCTGATAGTCAGCCTGCCTCCTTATCGGCGGAGGATTTAGCAGCTGAACAAGAATGGCACCTGAACAATACTGCAGCAGCACCCGTCGAGCGCAAGCCTGCGCCGAAGCCCATTGCGTCGCCTGCGCCATGGCTCGACCGCGATCCCGAGCCTGCCGTTGCTGCTGAAGTTCAGTCTGTTTCTATCGAGGCGGCTGAACATGAGCCCGCCGCAAACGATGATCCTGCCCCTGTGTCGCACGAGACGCTTTACGAGGCTGCAATTGAAGAGGTAGACCAGCTCGCAGGGAAAGCCCCTGTAGAGCCTGAGCCTGTTGTCGAGACCGAACAGCAAATGGCTGAAGAGCTTGTTCAGGGTTACGAGCATTCCGATTATCATGAGCAAAGCAAGCCCTCTCCTCGTCCTTCAGTACGTCATTCCCAGAGGCTTCATCGCTCTGTTCCCAGGAACAACGAAGTTGAGGAAATCGAAGAAGAGCTTGATTCGGCAACTTCGCCTATGGATCCCGTCGATGAGCACACGAACATTACCGATGCTTATTCCTCTAACGAGGAAGCGTCTCGCCCTGCTGCGGGCTCCAAGAAGAGTGTCTACTCGCGTCATGGCAGTTCGCTTGGCGATTTCTTCAATAATGCCGTTCACTCTGGTTCCGAAAAAGCATCTCAGATGCAGCATTCTTTTGCTTCTCGTCTGAAGTCGATTTCGTCGCGTAAACAATCGGTTGAAGAGGAATATCCCGCTGAAGAATATATGGACGATCAGTCCTACACCGAGGAATACTATGAAGAGCCCGCTGTATCTGAAAACGAAGAAGTGTACGTTGATGATCAGCCTGAACAGGCGGTATCTCCGAGTGTAACCACTTCAATTTCTCCAATAGATGTCTCCCAGTTTATGGACAACGAAGAGTTTGACGACGAAGAGGAGCCGATTCGTCGCATCGATGACAGCGTGGCCAACGTGGATTCTTTCCATGACGGAGACAGTGAATCAACCGCTCGCATCCCTGCCGCTCGTGTGCAGGAGGAAATGAAATCCTATTCCTATGACTATTCGGACGAGATGCAGGGTGAAAGGTACGCAGAAGAGCCACTTGAAAGAACTGCGCCTCAGCCTGCGGTAGCATCTCCGATTGTGGGAATGGAAGAAATGGTTTCTCCTGTTTCTCCCGCTGTTGAGCAGGCCGATCATTCTCGTCAGGTCATCGTATTGCCGGATGTAACCCCAGCCCGCAGCGCTTCGGGTGAAAATCTTCGCCAGCGCGCTCCCATGGCAGAAGTTAACGAAGACACTTCTGCGGGTAGTAAATCGTTGCTTTCCAACATGCTTCCTCGCATTGACGGGAATACTGGTGCATTTAGCACGGCGCCTGCAGCGCGAAGCCTCAACCTTCCTTCGTTTGACACGGGTGTGCAGTCGGCAGTGTCTGCGACTGGTTCTTTCTCGACCGTAGGCGGTACGGGCTCATTTGCGCCGGTAGGGGATGAATTGGTTTCTGACGTGGCCCCCGAAGAGCGCTATATCGATGATGCGGACGATTCCGCTTACGATGAGGAATACACCGAAACAGGTGCTTTTGCAGGTCCTGGGTATGTTGATATGCCTAAATCCCGTGCCGGACGCCTTTTCAGCCGATTCCGCAAGGGCAAGAAGCGCAAGGAAGAAGAAGTTTCCGTAAACGAGTGGGTAGATGTCGATGAAGACTACAATGCCCGCAGCGTAGGCAAGGCTCGTGGAGATTGGTCAAGCTTCCGCGAGGAAGAGGATGGGTTTGTAGACGTTGACTATCGCGAATCCGATGATCGCCGAGGATGGAACGGTGGCGCATTCTCTTTGAACCGTCTTCGCAAGGGCGAAGATGCTCAGATGGAAGACACCTACTATGATGAAGCAGCGGCCTACGATGACGAAGGCATTGTTGACGCTAGCCCCGCATTGCGCATCGATGGTGATGCTGACACCGCTGAGCAGATCAACCGAGAACTTAAGAAGCTTCAGGATTTCCGTCATCCCGACATCGATACGGAAGTTTGGTTTGTCGGCCTTGGTGCAGAGCAATATTCCCATTCGGGCATTAATGCGTTCCTAGAGGAGCACGCCGACGAGATGAAGGGTGCGATCATTATCAACCTTGAGGCTCTTGGTGCTGGTGCGCTTTCTTGCATTGAGCAGGAAGGTGCTTATAAGCCTTATAAGGTCTCCTCCCGTTTGAAGCGTGTTCTTCGTCAGGCAAGCGAACGTTCGGGGGTTGGATACCATACCGATCGCATTGTTTCACGTGAAACACCCGCATCAGTTGCAATGGCTCATGGCGTTCAGGCGATGACGATTGCCGGTATGGCAGATGGAAACACTGCGCTCTATTCTGCAGACAACGATATTATCGAGAACGTCGATCCTCAAGCTCTTGAGGATGCTTCAAATTTCGTAATGGCTATTTTGAAGAGCATCTAAACAAAAGTGTTTTTGCAAAGAAAGGCCCAAGGAAAACCTTGGGCCTTTCTTTTATCCTGTTGTATCTGGCGGAAAACGAGCACTGACGCGTCAGCGTTAAACGTTGTTTCACGTGAAACATGACGAGGGCAATGGATGGAGCCGATGTTTATGGGCAAGGGAATCCAGCGAAATGCTTATAGCTTCTTGATCAGCTCTGCTTCGCGGTTCCTTGATGCTGAAGCGCATGCTTCAGCGAATGGTTTGTTCAGAGGGTCAAGACACTCTTCGATCGGTACCGAGATAGGGTGAAATAGGATTTCAACATCTCTGGTTTGACGAGTTGCTTCATGTTGGAAAGAAGCAAGAAGTGGTTTGTTGAATTCATCCATGTGCCCAGAAAGAGCAACCCCTGAAAACAAAGGTGCTGAAGCGGGTCTGTTGGGAGCCCATGGAATCTCGTCGACTGGGCATTTGCGCCAAAGGGCAGATATCAAGAAGATTTTTGCGCGATTGACCATCGGAATGCGCGTCGGCGCATTATGCGTTTGAGGCATGGACACACTGTCTGATTCCTTTGCGCCGCCTTCGCCGTAGGTTCGATAAAGGGAAAGCGGATCAATAGGTTCGCGCAGCCTTCTAACCAGGCAGTTTTCCTCAGCTAGAGCTTGTGCGAGTGCTTTGTAGACGATAGGGACGGCATGCACATGCTGGTGGCTATCCAATTGAAACGATAGCTGCTGATCAGGGAACGCTAATAGAAAACGTTGTATCTGACTACGGCATTCGATAACTAGCTGGTTGAATGCCTCGCCTTTGTTGGTGATACCCAGCTTGAGCAATCCAACAAAATCGTTATCAAACATGCCTCTTTCGTTTACGAGAAGAGGTATACGCTTCGGATCTGTAATTGATGGTCCTTCTACGAGATTCAGATGGAGACATACTCGCAGAACGCCACGGTTGGCATACGGTTGAGCGAGGCTAGCAGCTTCGTGAAAAGCGGGAGAATTGGCAAAAATACTGACGCTGTTGAGTGCTCCGTCTCCACCGCAAGAAGAGCTGAGAGACAGAATGTCTTTAGCTTGACCAGGTGTTATTCCGAAATCATCTGCGTGAATAAAAGTAGTGCATTGTTCAATCTTCATCCGTGAGCCTTTCTCTAGCTACCTCATTATGGCAGACGTGCAAGAGCGTGGTTTTAGAAGCTCATGATAGAAATGTGGCTGTAATTTAACGATAAGAAAAACAATAATCAAGGGCGGAAAATTGTTGTTTGATTGGGAGTACCTTTGCGATTGTTTAAAAAGAGATCTCAGCCAGCGCGTTCCATGATGGAGAGCTTGGTGCGTGTGCCTGAGTCGGATCTGACTATTGGTTTGTTATTGAGCAATAAAAAGAAGCGACGGTGAAACTGTGGCGCAATCTCATTTGGCGGAATACCTTGAATCGAAGCGGTTTCACGTGGCGCTGTTGGTGGTTGGTCTTGCATTTCTGCTAACAGGGGCTTTTCATGGAAACGTGTGGTTCGATGAAAGTTATTCGGTTTCTATAGCAAACAATTCTTTTGCTGAGATCTGGGACATTGGGTCAGGGGACGTTCATCCTGTTCTGTTTTACTGGGCTCTCCATGTTCTCGAGTCTCTATTTGGACAAAATCTCCTTGTATACCGCCTGTTTACGGTAGCGGGAATCTTTTCTTTGGCAATACTGGGTTTCGCTGTGATACGGCATGACTTCGGCTGGAAGGCCGGTGTGCTGTTTAGCTTCTTCTCCTTGTTCACGCCTTACCTTGCTTATATATCGGTCGAGATTCGCATGTACTCTTGGGCAATCTTTTCTGCGATGCTATGCGCTCTGTATGCGTGGCGCATTGCATGCACCCTGCGCAGCAAAAACCCTAGGGCGGGAGATGGATCTATCAAAGAGAATCAAAAATGGTGGATGACTTCGGCCTACGATGGGGGCAGCTGTCATGAATGGTGCGGTGTGCCATGTAGGTGGTGGCTTGTTTTATTTCTATCGAGCCTTGCGAGCGCCTACTTGCATTATTACGGTGTACTTGCAGCGTTGTTCATCAACCTATACTTGCTGATTTTCATTATTGTGCGTGCTAAAAAGGCATTGCCTATATTTATAGCAGGGGCGGTAACCCAAGTGGTTCTTTATGCTCCTTGGCTTATGGTTTTCAAAAGCCAGGCTGGAGTAGTGTCTGGATCGTATTGGGCGAATGTTTCGTTTCCCCGCACAATAGTGGAATGGTTGTTCTACCCGGTTTACACGAGCTATGTGATATTTGCCGATACCTATGGATTTGGGTACGTGGTAATTCTTGCGGTTTGCGCAGTGGTGGCTGCCGTGTCGGCACTCTATGGCCTGGCGAATTGGCTAAGGCGTTCCAAACAACAAAACGCAGACTTCAAAGATTCCGCTTTCCTGGCAAAACGGGTGTTTGCCCCCTTTACTCTGCCTGCCGTATGGGGCGTTGGGCTATATGCAAGCGTATTTGCTGCCGCCCTTATGGCTTCTATGATTATGGATTCGCTGATTGTCTACTATCGCTATCTTTGCGTAACCATAGGTCCCTTGCTCTTTGCGGTCTCTATTTGGCTTTCGCGTATAAATTGCAAAATATGCATATGCGGATTGCTTGCCGCCTTTCTTGGCGTGTCGATCGTCAACCAGGTGCTCTTCGTCCAAGATGCGTACAGCAGCAAAAACGAAGAGCCGCTTGACTATTTGGAGGAAACGGCAAAGTCCAACGACCGTCCGCTGGTGCTCTCTTCGGACATCGGGGTTGAAGGGGTTACAGCGGTGGAATGCGAGAACATCAAGCAAACGTTTTTAGCATGGCAGCCGGGAAATTGGGCCCATGCATACCAGTCGTATTTTCCGACGCTTACCAGCGTGAAATCGTGGGACGCCGCGCTCGACGGCTATCAAGGTACCTTTATCGTGCTAGGGCAAACTCAGGTAGAGGGGGTCCCTGTTGATGTCCACGATTTGGAGGCGAGGGACGACGTTGAAGTGACGGATATGAAGACGTTCTATCGCCCTTACGAACGTACCTGGTTCACGGTAGCCACCATGGTGAAAAGCAGCAACTGAGCATCGTGTGCGTAGATGCACTAAGGCTCGCATGGTGACAGTGACGCGTCCCTGAACATTGAACTAGCAAACAAAAGCATCTTATGCGTAGGTATAACAATGCCCGCACCCGCACAGTAAGCTGCATCCCAAGACTTGAGCATAAAGAAACGGGAGGCGGTACAGGCTGCAGGTGCGGGCATCGTTTTGCTTATGGCTCAATACCTACAGAGAAAAATCGATCTGGTTCAAGGTGTTTTTCAAGGTTTGCGCAGAAGAATGAAGCAGTTCGGCTTCGTCGATGCTTAGTTGCAGGGGGATAGGGAACTCAACGCCCTTGCTGCCGACGATAGCAGGCAGGCTCATGACAACATCGGGAACGCCCTGGACGTCAGCACGGTAATTCGAGACCGTCATGATTGACTTCTGATCACGCACGATTGCTTCACAGATGCGGGTTACGGAAGGGGCGATGCCGAAATATGTGGCGCGCTTCTTTTTGATGATCTCATAGGCGCTGTTGCGCACGCTTTCTTCGACGGATGCGCGAATCTCGGTGGCGTTTTCGATGCCGCGCAAGCGGAAGAAGTCGTTGATGGCGATTCCGGAAACGTTTGCCGCGCTCCAAACCGCCAGCTCACTGTCTCCATGCTCGCCAATGATACGAGCGTGGACATGGCGTGGATCAACGTCGAGCATGTGCCCCAGCGTGTATTTGAGGCGTGCGCTATCGAGTACGGTGCCTGAGCCCATCACACGCTCGCGGGGAAGGCCCGAAAGCTCCATTACTACTTGCGTGAGGATATCAACCGGGTTCGAAACCACCAAGAAAATGCCATCAAAACCCTGTTCCATAATGCGGGGAACGATGGTCTTGAAGATTGCGACGTTCTTCTGAACCAGGTCGAGACGCGTTTCGCCTGGTTTTTGGTTGGCGCCCGCGGTGATGATAACGATGGAGGCATCGGAGAGATCTTCATAGGTGCCAGCGTAGATGTTCATGGGACTGTAGTAAGAAATGCCGTGACTGATGTCGAGCGCTTCGCCTTCGGCTCGGTTGGTGTCTACATCGATAAGAACCATGTCGGTGAAAAGCTTGCTCTGCATCAAGCTATATGCGGTGGTGGATCCCACAAAGCCGCAGCCGATAACTGCAACCTTCCTTCCGTTAAGTGAATTGCTCATAAAGGAACCTCTCTCTGTTTTGACTAGCAAGGTATGGCAACGAACTATAGGTGTGTCCCGTTTCCTTTACGTTGCGTTGTCATTTCCTTCGCATGGACGTTGATTCAAAAGGCTGTTACGTGAATCAACGAAACCTAAGGGAAAACAAGTGCTTCCTAGAATAACCGTTGTTACGAGCTCCCCTCCCCCTGAAAAGCTTTCTCGTAACGGAAAGGAAGAGCCATGTATGATCCCGGAACAACAACATTCATGATTATGAGTTGCGCCCTGGTCTTGATGATGGGCCCAGCGCTAGCCCTGTTCTACGGAGGCCTTTCAAGAAGAAAGAACGTAGTTAACACCATGCTCATGTGCGTGATGGCGATGGGTGCGGTGGGCTGTCTTTGGGCAGTTCTCGGTGATTCCATCGCATATGGCGGACCCGATGCTTTCGATGAGGATGGCAACCTGGTCAATGTCGCTGCGCTGTTTGCGGGCGGTTTCGACAGGCTATTCTCCTCATGGTCTCTTGCCGAAATGATCGACGCTCTTTCAGCGGTGCCGGAAAACGCAACCTATGCAGACGTGGCGGTAGGTACCTATCCCGGCTTAGTTGACGTTGCTTTCCAGGCAGCGTTCGCGATGGTAACCGCTGCAATTGTTACGGGCTCTTTGGCGGGCCGCATGAAGTTCGGAGCCCTCACCTTCATCCTGGTGGTGTGGTCAATGGTGGTATATGCCCCAATGGCCCATATGGTTTGGGGTTCTGGCCTTATTGGCAACGAAAACGCAATTGGTGCTATCGATTTTGCGGGCGGTACGGCAGTACATATCTGTTCTGGCTTGGGCGGCCTTATTTTGGCGTTGATCTTGGGCAAGCGCATGGGTTTCGAGATTCATGTGGTGCGCCCGCATAACGTACCTGCGGTGATGCTGGGCTGCGGCCTTCTATTCGTTGGATGGTTCGGCTTCAATGGCGGTTCCGCATTGGCTGCCGATGGATACGCCGCTTTGGCCATCTGCAATACCCTTCTTGCTGGTTGCGCTGCTTCAGCAAGCTGGCTTGTTGTTGAGCGCATCGTAACAGGCAAGCCAACCTTGGTTGGTGGATGCACGGGCATTCTTGCCGGCTTGGTGGTAATTACTCCTGCCTGCGGATTCGTTGACCCCATGATTGCGATTGTCATGGGCATTATCGTATCGCCCATCTGCTACTTCTTTATTGCCGTATTAAAGCGCAAGCTTGGTTGGGATGACGCCCTAGACGCTTTTGGATGCCATGGCGTAGGAGGCATCGTCGGCTGCATTTTAACGGGCATCTTCGCGCTTCCCGAACTTTCCTTCAATGGGCTTGGCGGCTTGCTGTATACCGGCGACCCAACCCTGCTCATAAATCAGTGCCTCTCCGTGTTGGCAACAGTGGTGTATGTGGGCATTACCACGGCGATTATCGGATTTGTGGCCAAAGCGCTCTTCGGCGGCAGCTTGCGTGTTGGCAAAGATGAGGAAACGCGCGGCTTGGATACTACCGTACACGGCGAGTCTGGCTATCCCTCGTTCACTGGCCTTGATCAGTAAAAGGAGCTCTCATTATGAAGAAAATCGACGCAATAGTGCGCACATCAAAGCTCGAACCGCTCAAAGAGGCTCTGTTTCAGGCGGGTGTTAAGGGCATGACCGTTTCAGAAGTTCAAGGCTGCGGAAACCAGCATGGATGGAAAGAGTATTTCCGCGGTTCTGAGGTGATGGTAAACACTCTGCCAAAAATCAAATTCGAGATTGTTGCCGAAGACGATGCGGTGGAAACCTTGGTTGAGGTTATAGCCTCAGCGGGGCGCACGGGAGCAGTAGGCGACGGCAAGATATTCGTAATGCCCGTGGAAGAGGTAGTGCGTATTCGCACCTCACAGCGTGGGTCTGAGGCGGTGTAACACGGGCAACGCATGTGAAATATAGGCAATGGCCTGGTGATATGCAGGGGGTTCCATCCTGTTCACAGGATGGAACCCCAGAAGTTAAGAAGTGTACGCCGTTAGGCAAACAACCCTTTATGACCCCGAAATAAACCTGAAATGCCAGTTCGCATAATGAGGTCAAGCGATAGGACATCGCAGGCAAAGCGAAGCGAACAACGAGCGAGGAGACACAAATGAGTTACCCAGCAATTGATTTCCTTTATCTCAATGAAGAAGACATGATCAAGGCCGGAGTTATGAATATCTCCGATTGTATCGATACTATGGAAGAGGTTTTGAAGTGCTTGCGCGTGGGCGACTTCATGATGGGTGGCAAGGATGGCACCTCGCATGGATGCATGGTTACCTTCCCCGAAACTTCTCCCTTCCCGAACATGCCTACCAATAAGGGCGAGGATCGTCGTTTCATGGCGATGCCCGCGTACCTGGGCGGCCCCTTCGATATGGCGGGTTGCAAGTGGTATGGCTCTAACACGGCAAACAAGGAAAAGGGCCTTCCTCGCTCCATCCTCATGGTGATGTTGAACGACAAGGATACCGGCGCACCCATCGCGTTGCTTTCCGCAAACCTTCTTTCTGCTTATCGAACGGGCGGCATTCCCGGTGTTGGCATTCGTCATCTTGCTCGCAAGGATTCAAAGGTGTTGGGCATTTACGGCCCGGGCGGTATGAGCCGCACTGCCATCGACGCCTTCGCCGCCGAGTGTCCCGAGATGGATACGGTGAAGATCAAGGGCCGCAGCCAGCGTGGTATCGATGGCTATATCGCTTATGTGAAGGAAAAGCATCCTCAGTTCACCACCATTGAAGTGGTCGATTCCCTGGAAGCTTTGGTGCGTGATTCCGACTGCGTGTATTTCGGCGCAACGGCAACCTCTGACCCCAATACCTACGCAAAGGTGATGGGCGAATGGGTTAAGCCCGGCGCTTTCATTGTTGGCACCTCTGCCTACGACGTGGAAGACCAGTTCCTTATCGATAAGTGCAAGCTGGTAGTAGATGACATCGGTCTTTACGATGCATGGGCTCAGGAATATCCGTACCCGACTTTCGGCTATGGCATGGATATTTTTGGCTGCAAGTTCACCGATATGGTTCATGACGATCTCATTACGCGCGATCGCATCATTTCTATGGGCGACATCCTTCTGGGGAAGAGCGCAGGCCGCGAAAGCGACGACCAGATTATCACCATGAGTGTTGGTGGCATGCCTGTCGAGGACGTTGCATGGGGCAAGTACTGCTATGACAACGCGGTGAAGATGGGAATCGGCACCAAGCTTCACCTGTGGGATGCACCCACCTTTGCATAAACCGGCCATTTTCTGAGGGCCCTGCATGGCCCACTCTCACTTCTGGCGCCGCGGCTGCTCTCAAGCCGCGGCGCCCATTCTAAAGGTAAGGACATGGTATGTCTCAACGAATTACTGAACACCCGATTTTGGGAAAACCAGAAAAGGGCGAGCTTGTCGAATTCCTCTACGACGGCAAGCCGCTGAAAGGGTATGAAGGGGAACCAATAGCTGCAGCGCTGAAGGCGGCAGGTGTGATGGTCCATCGTCATACCACCAAGCTCGATAGGCCGCGCGGCGTATTCTGCGCCATCGGCCGTTGCACCGACTGCGTAATGGTTGTGAACGGGCAGCCCAATGTGCGTACGTGCATTACCCCCGTTGAAGCGGGGATGTCCGTCCAAACCCAGTACGGTGTGGCCGCCAAGCCGGCTGAAGAGCAATAGGGAGGCAAACCATGAAACGATATGACTTGATTGTTGTTGGTGCTGGCCCTTCCGGCTTGTGTGCCGCGATCCAAGCTGCCCGTTACGGTCTTGAGGTGGTGGTATTCGATGAGAATGCACGTCCTGGTGGCCAGCTGTTCAAGCAGATTCATAAGTTCTTTGGCTCAAAGGAGCATGGAGCGAAACTACGTGGCATCACCATCGGAGAAAACCTGCTGGCAGAAGCAGCTGAGGCGGGTGTTCAGGTTGAGCTTAACAGCGTGGTTATGGGCATCTTCCCCGAGAAAGAGGTGCTGGTGCATCGAGAGGATCGCACCGAGCATTACAAGGCCGATGCCATCATCGTCGCAACGGGCGCATCGGAAAATGCCGTCACATTCGACGGATGGACGCTGCCTGGTGTTATCGGCGCAGGTGCTGCCCAGATGTTCATGAACCTTAACGGAGTTCGCCCCGGTAGCAGGGTCCTCATGCTTGGCACGGGCAACGTTGGCTTAGTGGTTAGCTACCAGCTTCTGCAGGCGGGGTGCGAAGTGGTTGCCCTGGTTGATGCGGGTCCTCGCGTGGGTGGCTATGGCGTACATGCGTCGAAGCTGGCACGTACAGGTGTGCCGTTCTACACCTCTCACACCATCAAAAAGGCCGAGGGCGAAGATCATGTGACGGGCGTCACCATCGCGGAAGTTGACAACCACTTCCAATTTATCGAAGGCACCGAAAAGCACTTCGATGTCGATACCATTTGCTTGGCGGTGGGCCTTTCTCCCCAGTCGCAGTTGCTTGACATGGCTGGCTGCGATATGGCTGAGCACGGTGGTCGCGTTCCTGTAAGCGACGAAACGTGCGCTACCTCCGAGCCGGGCATTTTCGTTGCAGGTGACGCGGCAGGCATTGAAGAGGCAAGCTCTGCCATGATCGAGGGTCGCATTGCTGCAGTATCTGCTGCAGAGTTCCTAGGTTTCATCGATGCCGACAACGCGGCAGCAGATAGGCAGGAGCACTATAAGGCGCTTGACCGTTTGCGCATCGGCATGTTCGCTCCGCAGAATCGCGGGAAGGTGTTCACCGAAACGGAAGAAGGCATCCCTCTTTCTCAAAGTTTGCTGAAGCGTGGTTACGTGACGGATGAAGAGGTTGATTCCTTCGGCGGCGTGAAGCATGCCGAAGGGTGGCATGCGGTAGTGGAGTGCACTCAGAACATCCCGTGCAACCCTTGCCAGGACGTGTGCCCGCGCCATTGCATCAATGTTGGTTCGAACATCACCATCTTGCCTACCATCAACACCGAGGCAAAGTGCAGCAACTGCGGTAAATGCGTAGCCTTCTGCCCTGGCCAGGCGATCTTCCTGGTGAATGAGGATATGGGCGACGGCACAGCGCAGATAACGCTTCCTTACGAATTCCTGCCTTTACCTGAAGCGGGCACAAAAGGCAAAGCGCTCGACCGAAGTGGCAAGCCGGTGTGCGAAGCCGAAGTGGTGAAGGTTATGAACCCGAAGGCGTTCGACCATACGGCGCTCCTTACTATGAGCGTGCCCAAGGAATTCGTTCACCAGGCACGCTTCTTCAAGACATCTGCCGAAGCCCTAACCGCGTAAGAGAAGAGGAACGTACCATGGAAACCACTCCCACTATTCGCAGGCTTTCCGCAGAGCCGTTCAAGCCTGAACCTGATGATGATTTGATTGTGTGTCGATGCGAAGAGGTAACCAAAGGCGAGCTGCGTCGAGCTGTTCATGAGGGCCTTTATCGCTTCCCGGAGGTCCGCCGTTTTACCCGTTGCGCTATGGGGCTCTGCCAGGGTCGTACGTGCACGAAGCTGGTGAAGGGGATTCTTTCCCGCGAGCTTGGCTGCACGATAGAAGACTTGCAGAATCCCCATGCGCGTTCACCGCAACGTCCCTTGCAAATGCAAGAGCTGGGCAATGAGCGATTCTAGAAGGAGCAAGCGATGAGCACAACAGCAGACGTAATTATCATCGGTGGCGGCATCGAGGGATGCTCAACCGCCTATTATCTGGCTAAACGCGGAATAACCAATGTAATTGTGCTTGAAGCGCAGGAGATTATGCTTAACGGCGGCGCTTCGCGCAATGCAGGCGGTGTACGCCAATCCGGCCGCGATCCGCGCGAGCTTCCCCTGGCTTTGTATGGGGTGAAAAACATCTGGCCAACGCTTGGTGAAGAGTTGGGGGTTGATGTTGAGTACAACCAGGGCGGCAATTTGCGCTTGGGCAAAACCGAAGAGCACCTGAAGACGCTCACCCGTTTGGCAAACAATGCTGCTGCCTGCGGCGTTGGAGTAGGGATGATCAGCGGCGATGAAGCACGTACGATCAACCCCTACCTTTCCGAAGAGGTTATCGGCGCAAGCTGGTGCCCGACCGATGGACACGCCAACCCACTTAAGACGGGTCTCGGGTTCTACAAGAACGCGCTGGCGATGGGCGTGAAATTCATTACCGGCGAAAAGGTTCTGGAGCTGCGCAAGGTTAAAGGGCGTCTGCGCAAAGTAATCGCAGAGCACGGCGAATATGAGGCGGACACCATTATGGTATGCGCCGGTGCGCAGTCGAAAGAGATTTTGTCGACGGTGGGCATCAATGCTCCTGTTCGCCCCCGCATCGATCATTGCCTGGTAACCGAGGGGCAGCCCCATATGTTCGACACCATGTTGGGAACGGCGGAAGCCGACTTCTACGGTGGTCAGACCAACCATGGCTCGTTCGTGTTTGGCGGTGATGACGATCTGGAAGGATTCGACATCTACGACCTTAAAACCAAGGGCACATCCACTACGGCACCGTGTGTCTGCCGCGGCATTATGAAGTACTTTCCGAAACTTGCCGAAATGAACATTGTCAGGACCTGGGCAGGTTGGATCGATATCACTCCCGACGGTGTTCCTGTCCTTGGCGATTGCGAGGAAGTTCCCGGGTTGGTAACGGCCTATGGCTTTAACGCTCATGGCTTCGGAATCTCGCCGGCGATAGGTTATGCCCTTTCGGAGCTAATCGAAACCGGCGAATCGAGCACCATCGACATCAGCGGTCTCCACTACAACCGATTCAAGGCAAAGTTCTAAGAAGGTATGCGGCCCTTTCCGACGAAGACGGGCGGGGCCGCATATTTCAATGCGAGCAAGGAAGGTGAAGTGGAAGAGCAGGAGGTACAGCAATGCGGACGAAACCTTTGGTAGGCGTTACCCCTTTGTACGACAACGACCGCGAAAGTGTATGGATGATACCTGGTTATCTCGAGGCGCTTTCCGCCTGTGGTGCTTTGCCCGTTATCCTTCCATTTTCACCTTCCGATGCTGCTCTTATGGTGGAAGAATGCGATGGTATTTTGTTCACGGGCGGCAACGATGTGAGCCCTTCCTTGTACGAAGAGGAGCTCGACCCTGCTTGTGGCGAGTTGTGCCCGAGACGCGATGAGCTGGAATACGCCTTGCTCTCTGAGGCCCTGAATAAGGATGTGCCGTTGCTCGGAATATGCCGCGGAGCTCAATTCATCAATGCGGCGTTGGGTGGCTCGCTGTATCAGGACATTCCTTCGCAGATGCCTTCAGCGGTTTCACACTGCATGGATAGCCCGTACGATCGGTATTGGCACAAGGTTTCATTGACGCCCGATACTCCGTTGAGCACCATGCTCAAGGCAACCACGATTCAGGTGAATAGCTATCATCACCAGGGAATTCGTGATCTTTCATTTCAGCTTTGCCCCATGGCGTATTCCCCCGATGGGTTGGTTGAGGCATTCTACCATTCGTCGAAAAAGTTTACGTGGGGCGTGCAGTGGCATCCCGAATTCCTATGGCAAAAAGACCACGCACAACGAATGATATTCCAGGCGTTTGTTGATGCCTGCGGCACTTCTTGCGCTAGCGGGGTGGCAATTCCTGGAATTAGAGCAAAGAGAAAAGGCTCCCCGTTTCTTCTGGGTCTTTAACGATGCCCTGCGCACGTGCTCGGGGCACCTCATGCTGCCCTCCTGAAGTTATTTGCGGTACCGTTTTCGAAAACGTCCGCGGCGTTGCCGGGCCCGCTCCTGCTCATTGTGCTGCCTCAGGCCATTTCGCGGACCCGCCCCCGCTCACTGTGCTGCCTCGAGACGCTTTGCGGATCCACCCCTGCTCACCGTGCTGCTTCGCGGGACTGCCACTCCGAAGCTTCCTGCAATGCCGCCGAGCCCACCCTGCTCATAGCGCTGTATCAAGGCCTTTCGTGGTGTTATGTCCAGGTTGTTGTGCCTATGTGGCACTGGTCCAAGGTTCATAACGTGCGGATTTGAACGGGGCTGGTCGGGTCGCCTCACCTACACGGCGCCGATGTAGCTGGTGCTTTGATAAATCGGCACTGCGCCGGGTCTCGTCACCTATACGGCGCCGATCTGGGGCTTATCCCGAGAGCCTAAAAACAAAAAATCGGCCTGTATTGCAATTTTTTTGCGATTAGGGACTGTTGTCGGGTGCCTAATCGCGGATTGGGACGCAAAAACGCAGGTAATCGGCTGTGCGGTGGCTCTTTTTCGCTCCGATGGAACGAAAAAGAGTCCGCAATCGCAAAAAAGTTGCAAAGAAGCCAGGATTTTTGTTTTTCGCACTGCGCAGATTGCGGGTAATGGCTCAAAAAGTGTGTGAATTTCCGACCATATCGCCACGTCGAGCATCGAAAACAGGTCTCCAAGTTGAT